>NZ_JAIZSA010000001.1:0-1255898 GCF_020419825.1 Burkholderia sp. AU30198
TGGTCGAACAGTCGGTGAACATCTACAACTGCGAGCGGCCACATGCCGCCCTCAAATACAAAACGCCCGATGCGGTGCATCGGGCGTTTAGCGGGTGAACACTGTCAACCTATTCCAGGACTTGACACCGGTGCGACGTTGCGTCGCGCCGCATGGCTCAGCGTGCGAGCGACGCGAGATCCCAGCGCGGCTTCACCGTGAATGCGTAGTCGGCATTCGCCTGCTCGGGCCACCGGCCGAGCCGCAATGCGCCTGCGAGCGCGATCATCGCGCCGTTGTCGGTGCAGAGTGCGAGATCGGGGTAGTGCACGTCGAAACCGCGCTTGGCCGCGGCGGCCGACAGCGCGGCGCGCAACTGGCGGTTCGCGCCGACGCCGCCCGCGACCACGAGGCGCTTGAGCTTCGTCTTCTTCAGCGCGGCGAGCGACTTGGCAACGAGCACGTCGACGGCCGCGTCGACGAAGCCGCGCGCGAGGTCGGCCTTCGCGCGTTCGAGCGCTTCGCCTTCCAGCTTCGCCGCTTCGAACTTCTTCATCTGCGTGAGCACGGCCGTCTTCAGGCCGCTGAAGCTGAAGTCGAGGTCGCCCGAATGCAGCATCGGGCGTGGCAGCACGACCGCGCCCGGCGTACCGGTTTCGGCGAGCTTCGATACTTCCGGGCCGCCCGGGTAGCCGAGGCCGATCAGCTTCGCCGTCTTGTCGAATGCTTCGCCCGCGGCATCGTCGAGCGTTTCGCCGAGCGTCTCGTACACGCCGACGTCGGTCACGCGCATCAGTTGCGTGTGGCCGCCGGACACCAGCAGTGCGACGAACGGGAACGGCGGCGGCTCGTCGACGAGCAGCGGCGACAGCAGGTGGCCTTCGAGGTGATGGATGCCGACGGTCGGCTTGTTCCAGGCGAGCGCGAGCGCATTCGCGATGCTCGCGCCGACCAGCAGCGCGCCGGCAAGGCCGGGGCCCTGCGTGAACGCGATCGCGTCGATGTCGTCGCGGCGCGTGCCGCTTTGCGCCATCACTTCCTCGAGCAGCGGCAGCGCGCGGCGGATGTGGTCGCGCGACGCGAGCTCGGGCACGACGCCGCCGTATTCGCGGTGCATGGCGATCTGCGAGTGGAGCGCGTGCGCGAGCAGGCCGCGCTGCGTGTCGTAGAGCGCGAGGCCGGTTTCGTCACAGGAGCTTTCGATGCCGAGAACGAGCATGGGTGCGGGCAGGGCGCGCCGTATCGGACGCGCCGCAGGAAGGTCAACGTAACCGGAAATTATAGCAGGCGAGGGCCTGCCGCCGCTGGTGGCGGCCCGGGCCCGATGCCGGGCAGGTACAATCCGCGCCATGGAAACTTATGACATCGCCGTGATCGGCGCGGGCGCTGCCGGGATGATGAGCGCCGCGGTTGCCGGGCAGCTCGGCCGCCGCGTCGTGCTGATCGATCACGCGCCGCGGCTCGCCGAGAAGATCCGCATCTCGGGTGGCGGCCGCTGCAACTTCACGAACCTGTACGCCGGCCCCGACAACTATCTGTCGTCGAATCCGCATTTCGCGCGCTCGGCGCTGGCGCGCTATACGCCGCGCGATTTCCTCGGGCTGCTCAAGCGTCATCATGTGACCTGGCACGAAAAGCACAAGGGCCAGCTCTTTTGCGACCACGGCAGCGACGCGGTCATCGACGTGCTGAAGCACGAGTGCGATGCGGGCGGCATCGCGTGGCGCCGGCCGGTCGTCGTCGACACGGTGCGCCACGCGCCGGCCGACGGCTTCATGCTCGACACGCAGCAGGCGGGGACGATCGGTGCGCGCGCGCTGATCGTCGCGACCGGTGGCCTGTCGATCCCGAAGATCGGTGCGACCGACTTCGGCTACCGGCTGGCCAAGCAGTTCGGCCACAAGCTCATCGATACGCGGCCTGCGCTCGTGCCGTTGACGTTCGCGCAGCAGGACTGGGAGCCGTTCGCGGCGTTGTCCGGCGTATCGCTCGAAGTGCGCGTATCGACCGGCGACAAGAAGCGCGGCGGCGAATTCGTCGAGGACCTGCTGCTGACCCATCGTGGCCTGTCCGGGCCCGGGATCCTGCAGATCTCGAGTTACTGGCAGCCTGGCGACCCGATTCGCGTCGATCTGTTGCCGCAGCGCGACGCGGTGGCCGACCTGCTCGACGCGAAGCGCACGTCGAAGCGCCAGATCGGTTCGCTGCTCGCGGACTGGGTGCCGTCGCGCCTCGCGCATGCGTGGCTCGACACGCATCGCGTCGCGGCCGACGCGCGGCTCGCGGACCTGCCCGACAAGACGCTGCGCCAGGTGGGCGACGCGCTGTCCGGCTGGACGCTGACGCCGAACGGCACCGAGGGCTACAAGAAGGCCGAAGTGACGAAGGGTGGGGTCGATACGCGCGACCTGTCGTCGGCGACGATGATGAGTACGCGCGTGCCCGGGCTCTTCTTCGTCGGCGAGGCGGTGGACGTGACGGGCTGGCTCGGCGGCTACAACTTCCAGTGGGCGTGGGCGTCGGGCACGGCGGCCGGGCAGGCTGCGGCGGAGTATGCGCGCGGCGCTTGACAGGGCCGGGCTGGCGCCGTTTGGTGGGACCAGGCCCCGTGCCTTCAGGCAATCGCTCTGCTATACTCGGCAGTCTTTCCCTGCAATCCTTTATTCGTGTCGGATCATGACGATCATTCGCGTTAAAGAGAACGAGCCGTTCGAAGTTGCAATGCGTCGCTTCAAGCGCACGGTCGAGAAGAACGGTCTGCTGACCGAGCTTCGAGCGCGCGAGTTTTTCGAGAAGCCGACCGCGGAGCGCAAGCGCAAGAAGGCTGCTGCAGTGAAGCGTCATTACAAGCGTATCCGCAGCCAGACGCTGCCGAAGAAGCTGTACTGAACGATTGGGCGCCGCGCGGTTCACTGAGCGGCGCACCGGCGACTCCGTGCGATCGTGGAAGATCGAGCTGATCGTGCAATCGATCAGGCGAGCCGCCGATGCCGGATTCGAGCAACCCGCTTGAGACATTGTCCCAAGCGGGTTTTTGTGTTGACGTCCGTTCGCGGGCGTCGAATTCACGTTTCCTTCCCGGGTGAAAGATGAGTTTGAAAGAGCAGATCAGCGAAGACATGAAGGCCGCGATGCGCGCGAAGGAAAGCGAGCGCCTGGCAACGATTCGCCTGCTGATGGCCGCGATCAAGCAGCGCGAAGTCGACGATCGGATCACCCTCGACGACGCGGGCATCACGGCCGTGATCGACAAGATGATCAAGCAGCGCAAGGATTCGATCAGCCAGTTCCAGGCAGCCGGCCGTGACGATCTCGTCGCGAAGGAGCAGGCCGAACTGGTCGTGCTGGGCGGTTACATGCCCGAGCAGCTGTCGGAGGCCGAGGTGGCTGCCGAAGTCCAGGCCGCGGTCGCGCAGACGGGCGCCGCCGGCCCGCAGGACATGGGCAAGGTGATGGGCGTGCTGAAGGGCAAGCTCGCCGGCCGTGCCGACATGACGGCCATC
The DNA here is from genome assembly GCF_020419825.1 of Burkholderia sp. AU30198. Lineage (NCBI taxonomy): Bacteria > Pseudomonadati > Pseudomonadota > Betaproteobacteria > Burkholderiales > Burkholderiaceae > Burkholderia > Burkholderia sp. AU30198. Next base: position 3,483 of record NZ_JAIZSA010000001.1, read on the forward strand.
TCCGCGCTGGTCAAGGCCGCGCTGACGAAGTAACCCCTGTTTCCCTGGTGCGCGCCGTGCGTGCGCCGGGGTGTCGTATTGTCTTTTTTTCGCTCGATCCCACGGTGATTCCGCATTCGTTCCTGCAGGATTTGCTGAACCGCGTCGATATCGTCGACGTGGTGGGCAAGTACGTGCAGCTCAAGAAGGGCGGCGCCAACTTCATGGGGCTGTGCCCGTTCCATAACGAGAAGAGCCCGTCGTTTACCGTCAGCCCGACCAAGCAGTTCTATCACTGCTTCGGTTGCGGCGCGCACGGCACGGCGATCGGCTTCCTGATGGAGCACGCGGGGCTCACGTTCCCGGAGGCCGTGCAGGACCTCGCGCAGTCCGTCGGGCTGACCGTGCCGCACGAGCCGTCGATGCGCGGCGGCGGTGGAGGCGGTGGCGGCGACTATCCGGCGCCGGTGTCGAAATCGGTCGCGACCGCGTTGTCCGATGCGATGACCGCCGCGTGCGACTACTACCGCAAGCAGTTGCGCGGTGCGACCGTCGCGATCCAGTACCTGAAGAACCGGGGCCTGACCGGCGAGATCGCCGCGCGCTTCGGGCTCGGCTATGCGCCGGATGGCTGGCAGAACCTCGAAACTGCGTTCCCGGACTATCGCGACGAGTCGCTCGTCGAGTCGGGGCTCGTGATCGTCAGCGAGAAGACCGATGCGCAGGGCGTCGCGCGCCGCTACGACCGGTTCCGCGAGCGGATCATGTTCCCGATCCGCAACGTGAAGGGGCAGGTGATCGGCTTCGGCGGCCGCGTGCTCGGCAGCGGCGAACCGAAGTATTTGAACTCGCCCGAAACCCCGCTGTTCAACAAAGGCAGCGAACTGTACGGGTTGTTCGAGGCGCGGCTCGCGATTCGCGAGCGCAAGTACGTGCTGGTCGTCGAAGGCTACATGGACGTCGTCGCCCTCGCGCAGCTCGGGTTCCCGAACGCGGTCGCGACGCTCGGCACCGCGTGCACGCCGATTCACGTGCAGAAGCTGCTGCGCCAGACCGATACGGTCATTTTCAGTTTCGACGGCGATTCGGCCGGGCGACGGGCGGCCCGGCGTGCGCTCGAAGCCTGCCTGCCGCATGCGGGCGACAACCGCACGATCCGGTTCCTTTTTCTGCCGGCCGAGCACGATCCGGACAGCTATGTGCGCGAGTTCGGCGAGGCAGCGTTCTCCGAGCAGGTCGAGCGCGCGATGCCGCTGTCACAATTTCTGCTGAACGAAGCAATTTCCGGCAAGGCGCTCGACCAGCCGGAAGGCCGCGCGAAGGCGCTGTTTGACGCGAAGCCGTTGTTGCAGGCGCTGCCCGCGAACGCGTTGCGCGCGCAGATCATGCACATGTTCGCCGATCGCCTCGACATCCCGTTCGAGGAGGTCGCGGGGCTGTCCGATGTCGATACGCGGATCGCGGCACCGCCGCGCCAGGCGCCCCCGCGCAGCGAGCGGCGCCGCGTGACGGACAGCGAAAAGCGTGCGTTGCGCACGCTGGTGATGCATCCGCGCATCGCGTCGCAGCTCGACGACGAGCAGCTCGCGACCCTGCGTGCATTGCCGCGCATCGGCGAACTGTTCGCGGAAGTGGTCGATCATGCGCGCGCGCTGGGCGATGGCGCGGAGTTCCGGCTGCTGTCGGATGTCCTGCGGACGTCCTCGAATGGAGCGACTTACGAGGAAATCTTCCGCGAAATTCTGGACTATGATGAAAACGTCCGCGACTTGCTGTTACAGAATCCGGAAGACGAGACGGTGCCCGAGCGGCAGCGTGAACAGGAACGGATCGCGGGGGAGGAACTGCAGGCGGCGGTGCTCAAGATGCGTTACGACGCTTGCTGCGACCGGCTTGACAGGCTGGCGCGGCAATCCACCTTCACACCCGAGGAATTGGCCGAATTGACGGAATTGAACCAGCAGCGAACCGACATGAAGCGTCGGCTCGGGCTGTAGGCGGCCGCGGAGCTTAGAGAGGGCTCCCCAGCGTGCTATAATATAAGGTTTCCAGCGGTTTGTTTTCTAAGCAGAGGCGAGAATCGCGATGGCAAAGACGACAGGCGGAAAGAAAGCAACAGGCAAGGGCTCGACGGAGCCGACCAAGCAGGTCACAGCGGCCAAGTCTGCTTCTTCCACCAGGACAACGTCTTCAGCCACGTCAGCCCCAGCAGGAAAGAAAACCGCGGCCGGCACTGCTCAGGCTGCGCCGGCGTCGGCAGCCAGAACACGGGCTGCCGCCAGACCCGACTCCGGGCCGGCCAAGCCGGCGGCGAAGCGGGCAAGTGCGAAAAGCGCAAGGGACACGACTGCCGCCGCGGACGAAACGGCAGTACGTACTACTCATGCACCCACGGTTCAACCGGCTGTCGTCCAGCAGCCGCGAGTCGATATAGCCGGTACGGCGAACTCCATGACCAAAAAGCTGAACGAAGTATCCGTCGAAGACGACGCAAATCAGAGCGACGAGCAGCCCGCCGCAGCAGCAGCGGCGGCTGCACCGGGCAAATCCAAGGTGCGCGATCGTCGCGCCAAGGAAAAGGCGCTACTGAAGGAAGCGTTCGCGACGAGCACGCCGGGTACGGCCGAGGAGCTCGAAGAGCGCCGCGTGAAACTGCGCGCGCTGATCAAGCTCGGCAAGGAGCGCGGCTTCCTCACGTACGCCGAAATCAACGACCACCTGCCGGACAACTTCACCGAGACCGAAGCCCTCGAAGGCATCATCGGCACGTTCAACGACATGGGCGTGGCGGTCTACGAGCAGGCGCCGGACGCGGAAACGCTGCTCCTGAACGACAACGCGCCCGCCGCGTCGTCGGACGATGAAGTCGAAGAGGAAGCGGAAGTCGCGCTGTCTACCGTCGATTCGGAATTCGGCCGCACGACCGATCCGGTCCGGATGTACATGCGTGAAATGGGCACGGTCGAACTGCTCACGCGAGAAGGCGAAATCGAGATCGCGAAGCGGATCGAGGACGGCCTGCGCCACATGGTGATGGCCATCTCCGCGTGCCCGACGACGATCGCCGACATCCTCGCGATGGCTGAACGCGTCGCGAACGAAGAGATCCGCGTCGACGAGCTCGTCGACGGCCTGCTCGATCCGAATGCTTCGGACTCCGCCGATACCGACGGCTTCTCCGCGAAGGAAGCGGAAGCCATCGAGAACGAGAACGAGGAAGCCGAAGAGGAAGAGGAAGAAGAGGAAGAGGAGGAGGATGACGGTGCCGCCCAGGCATCGGCCAACGCCGCCCAGCTCGAAGCCCTCAAGCGTGCGTCGCTCGACAAGTTCTCGCAGATCAGCGAGTGGTTCGACAAGATGCGCCGCGCGTTCGAAAAGGAAGGCTACAAGTCGAAGGCCTACCTGAAGGCGCAGGAAACGATCCAGACCGAACTGATGACGATCCGCTTCACCGCGCGTACCGTCGAACGCCTGTGCGACACGCTGCGTGCGCAGGTGGACGAAGTGCGTCAGGTCGAGCGTCAGATCCTGCACATCGTCGTCGACAAGTGCGGCATGCCGCGTTCGGAATTCATCGCGCGCTTCCCGGGCAGCGAGACGGATCTCGACTGGTCCGAGAAGGTCATGGCCGAAGGCCATTCGTACAGCGCGGTGCTGTCGCGTAACGTGCCGGCGATCCGCGAACAGCAGCAGCGCTTGCTCGACCTGCAGGCACGCGTCGTGCTGCCGCTGAAGGACCTGAAGGAAACCAACCGCCAGATGGCGGCCGGCGAACTGAAGGCACGCCAGGCGAAGCGCGAAATGACCGAGGCGAACCTGCGTCTCGTGATCTCGATCGCGAAGAAGTACACGAACCGCGGCCTGCAGTTCCTCGACCTGATCCAGGAAGGCAACATCGGCCTGATGAAGGCGGTGGACAAGTTCGAATACCGTCGCGGCTACAAGTTCTCGACCTACGCGACGTGGTGGATCCGCCAGGCCATCACGCGCTCGATCGCTGACCAGGCGCGCACGATCCGTATTCCGGTTCACATGATCGAGACGATCAACAAGATGAACCGCATCTCGCGGCAGATCCTGCAGGAAACCGGTCTCGAGCCGGATCCGGCAACGCTCGCCGAGAAGATGGAGATGCCGGAAGACAAGATCCGCAAGATCATGAAGATCGCGAAGGAGCCGATCTCGATGGAAACGCCGATCGGTGACGACGACGATTCCCATCTCGGCGACTTCATCGAGGACAACAACACGGTCGCGCCGGCGGATGCCGCGCTGCATGCGAGCATGCGCGATGTCGTGAAGGACGTGCTCGATTCGCTGACGCCGCGTGAGGCGAAGGTGCTGCGGATGCGCTTCGGTATCGAGATGAGCACCGATCACACGCTCGAGGAAGTCGGCAAGCAGTTCGACGTCACGCGCGAGCGGATCCGTCAGATCGAGGCCAAGGCGCTGCGCAAGCTGCGTCACCCGAGCCGTTCCGACAAGCTGAAGTCGTTCCTCGAAGGGAACTGATTTCCAGCGTCTCTCCTGCGAACGCCGCCGGTATCTGCATGATGCCGGTGGCGTTTGTCTCCTTTGTTGTTACAATGCCGGCCCGGCTTCTTTGTCGGGGCAGCGTGTGACACGCTTTGCTTCTCATCAGGGCTTGTAGCTCAGCGGTTAGAGCAGTCGACTCATAATCGATTGGTCGCGGGTTCGAACCCCGCCGGGCCCACCAGATTTCATGCGCGCACTTGCGCAGCATGCCGAAACCCGCGATGGCTTCATGCGTCGCGGGTTTTTCTTTGCGCGGACGCGAGACGAGCGTCCGAATCAGGAAAGTACCGAGACGGTGCCGCTCCGCTGTCAATCGAAGTATGCTGTAGCGCGGCCGTTTCGCACGCAACACCGGTTGCGGCCGAAGGAAAACCAGACAGCCCCGCGATCCATCCGGCGGCGAGAACAAACAGACTTCGGCCGGGAGTGGGGCGGCAATCATGACCATGCTGCGTTCGTGGGGTGCGATTCTTTCGTTGCTGGCGCTCGTTGCATGCGCGAGCCTGCCGCCGCAGGCCGATCGTGCGCCGACACATGCGTACACCGATACCGACAACACGCGGCTGGGTGTCGCGTTCCAGAAGCAGGCCAGTACGCATCCAGGGCAGGACGCGTTTCATCTGCTGACCGATCCGGTCGACGCGCTGGATGCGCGCGTGTTGCTTGCCGATCGCGCGGACCGCTCGCTCGACCTTCAGTACTACATCTGGCACGACGACCTGACCGGGCACGAACTGGCCGATGCGATCATTCGCGCGGCCGATCGCGGCGTGCGCGTCCGTGCGCTGCTCGACGATCTCGGCACGAACGCGGACGACCGCAAGCTGCTCGAGATCAGTTCGCATCCGAACATCGAGATCCGGCTGTTCAATCCGGTCGCTACGCGCCGGTTCAAGAAGATCGGCACGGTGTTCGAGTTCTCGCGCGTCAACCGGCGCATGCACAACAAGGCGATGATCGCGGACAACCAGGCAGCGATCATCGGCGGCCGCAATATCGGCGACGAGTATTTCGGCGCATCGTCGATGCTGGAATTCGGCGACCTCGATGTCGTCGTCCACGGCCCGGTCGTGAAAAACATCTCGACCGAATTCGACACGTTCTGGAATTCCCCGTACGCGTATCCGATCGATGCGCTGGTCGGACACGATGCGGCGCCGGGCGGGCTGGACCGCGAGCGTGAACGGTTGCGCGACTACCTGAGGACCATGGAGGACAATCCGTACGTACTCGAGGCGAGGCAACGGCTCGACCAGATTGTTCACGGGGCTGGCACGGAACTGTCGTGGGGCCACGCGACGGTGCTGTACGACGATCCGTCAAAGATCGCGCACGCGCCGAAGGACAGCGACGGGCACCTGATGCCGCAGTTGCGGGCGCTCGCATTGCAGCCTGAGCATGACCTGCTGATCGTGTCGCCGTATTTCGTGCCGGGCAAGGAGGTCGTCGAGCGGTTGCGCGCGCTGACGGCCCGCGGCGTGCGCGTAACCGTGCTGACCAACTCGCTAGCGTCGACCGACGTGGCGGCCGTGCATGCGGGCTACCGGCAATACCGCAGCGATCTCGTGGCGGCCGGCGTGCGGCTGTACGAACGGCGGCCGTCGGGCGACAAGAGCATTTCGAAGCAGGTGATCATCGGGTCGTCGCGCGCATCGCTGCATGCGAAGACCTACGTGTTCGACCACAAGAGCATTTTCATCGGATCGATGAATCTCGATCCGCGCTCGCTGAACCTCAATACGGAAATCGGCGTTTACTGCGAGAGTCCGGCGATTGCGTCGCAGGTGGCCAACGATCTGGAAGCACGGCTCGATCGAATTGCGTGGCGGGTCGAGCCGAGGACCGATCCGGCGGGCACAGGGCAGCTCAAGTGGATTCAGACCGATTCGGACGGGAAGGTCACGGAGCTCGATCACGAGCCGGAAGTGTCGGCCGCGCGGCGGATGGAAATCTGGTTTCTCGGGCTGCTCCCGATCGAATCGCAACTGTGAGCGGCGACGCCGCGCGAGACGCTCAGCAACGCGTGTGGCCGTGCTGCTCGATGACGGCCGCGAGCTGCATCGTCGAGGTCTCTATCGTCGCATCGTTCAGGCCGGCGTATCCCAGCACGAAGCCGTTGTACGGCCGGCCGTCGCCGACCCGATAGCTGCTCAGCGGCTGAAGCAGCAGGCCATGCGCGGCTGCGGCGCGGGCGACGTCGGTATCGTGCAGCGGCATCGCGAGATCCGCCGACAGATGCATGCCGCCCGGACTGTCCCGAACGCTCAGCGCGGTGCCGAGGTGGCGGGCGAGTGCCGCTTCGAGGCTGCTCCGTCGCTCGGCGTACAGCATCCTCATCTTGCGCAGGTGCCGCGCAAAAAGGCCGGTGTCGATGAATTCGGCCATCGCCAGTTGGTCGGCCGAGTGGCCGCGATGGACGAGTTCGCGCAGCGTTCGGGTGAAGCGCTCGACCAAAACCGGCGGAACCACCATGAAGCCGAGCCGCAGAGCGGGAAACATCGTCTTGCTGAAGGTGCCGAGATAGCAGACCGGTGCGTCGGCATGCAGGCCCTGGATCGCGGGCAGTGGCTGGCCGCCGTGGCGGAACTCGCTGTCGTAATCGTCCTCGATGATCCACGCGCCGCATGTCCGTGCATGCTCGACGAGCGCCGCGCGCCGCCGGGGGCTCATCAGCGCGCCAAGCGGGTACTGATGCGATGGTGTCGTATAGATCAGCCGGGGCGGCCGGGTGCGCCACTGTTCATCGGTCGGCGCCATCCCTTCGTGGTCGACCTCGATCGGCACGAGATCCAGGCCGGTCGACCGGAATGCGGTTCGGGCGCCGTTGTAGCAGGGGTTCTCGAGCCAGCCGAATTCACCGGGATTCGCCAGCATGCGCGCGCATAGTTCGAGGCTGCTTTGCGTGCCGTCGGTGATGAATACCTGGCCTGTTTCGCAGCGCACGCCTCGCGAGACCCGGATGTAGGCGGCCACGGCGCGCCGCAATTCGGGCAGCCCTTCGACCGGGCCGTATGCGAGCTGCGCGGGCTTGATGACTTTCCATGCGCGCTCGATGCAACGGCGCCATTGGGTAACGGGGAATTCATCGAGCGACGGAAGGCCGGGCACGAACGGCAGCATGCGTTCGGGTTCGGGATCGGCGTTCTCCAGCCCGTGCACGCGCTCGGACAATTGAACCGGGGCCGGGCCGCTTTCGAGCCCGGCGCTCGAGCGGCCGCATCCATCCCATAGCGTGATCGTACCGTTGCGCGTGGCCGCCACGAAACCCTCCTCGGCAAGACGCTCGTACGCATAGACGGCCGAATTGCGCGCGATGCCCAGCTCCGCCGCGAGCACGCGCGTCGACACGAGCCGTGTGCCGGACGGAATGTGTCCGTCCAGCAGCATGTTGCGCAGGCTCCGGTAGAGCGCTTCCTGCTGGCTGTGTCGGGTCGTGCCGTCCTGTCTGGAAAGCGATGAGATGAGCAGCGCGAGATCCATGGGCTGGTTCCAGAATTTTTCGTTGGGCTGGTTCTTTTGAAGATTCGACGCGCATCGTATCGTTCACGTTCTCGCGGTGCCGGCCGGCGCGGGGGTTTTCCGGCGATCGTCCAGGATAGCGGCACGCGCGTATTTGATCGATTTGGCAAGCGACTGTCGATGGGCCGATCGACAGGTCGGCTCAGCCGTGGAAGTCGCACGCATCCGATTCGATCAGCTTCGGAGTACAAATATATTCAGGGTGGATGCCCGCGCGGTGTCGGAACGCGGGCCACTCGATGTGTGCAAGGGCACGCGAACAGGAACACGAAACATGAAAGACCAGACCGTCATCTCTCCCACGTCCCGCACCACCATTCGCCGTCTGCCGGAACTGGCGAACCGCGATCGCACGATGCTTCATCGCATCGTGGACGAGGCCTACGTCTGCCATATCGCGTTCGGTGCAGGCGAGGACACGCACTGCATCCCGACCGCGCACTGGAGACGGGGCGATTACCTCTATATTCACGGGTCCAACGGCAGCCGGATGATCAAGGCGCTGTCGGCGGGCGCACAGGCCTCCGTCGCGATTACGTTGCTGGACGGTCTCGTGTTGGCCAGGTCGGCCTTCAACCATTCGATGAATTACCGATCCGCGGTGATCTACGGGCGGTTCGAGAGGGTGGAGGGGAGTGCGGACAAGCTGATGGCGCTGGATGTATTGATGGACAAGATTGCGCCCGGTCGCAAGCATGACGCGCGGCCCGGCAACGAGAACGAACTCAATGCGACCAGCGTGCTGCGGATTGCGCTCGAGGAAGCTGCCGTGAAAGTCAGTGATTCAATGCCGTCCGACAAGGACGAAGATCTCGCGCTCGCTGTCTGGACGGGGATCCTGCCGCTGAAGACGACGCGCGGCGCACCGGTTCATGCCGACGGCAACATGCCGGTGCCGGACTACGTCCGCAACTGGGCCGAGTGAGTTGCGCGACAAGGCCGCACGTTTTTGCGGAAAGCGGCCGCGCGCGGCGTCTTGAGCCGTGTTGCTTTCGCATGGCAATGAGACGCGACCTTCGCCGGCCGACAGCGCGAATGTCGCGCCGTCGTGACGGGGGGCGTTTCACTCGGTGCGATGCTCATGCGTCTCGTGCGGCGGTTGCGACTCCGCAGGGCGCGGATGCGGTGCGGGCGCGTGCTCGGCGGCCGGTTGCCGAGGCGGCGGTGCCACGTGTTCCTGAGGATGCGCTTCGTTGTGCGGCGGCGCCTCCTTATGCAGTTGCTGCTGAGCTTCGTTACGTTGTTGCATGGCTTCGCGCTCCTGCTGCTGCGCCGCATTGTGTTGCTGCATCTCCTCGCGCTGCTGTTGCTCCGCTGCGTTGTGTTGCTGCATTTCCGCGCGTTGCTGCTGTTGTGCCGCGTTGCGCTGTTGCAGTTCCTCGCGTTGCTGCAGTGCCTCGTTGCGCTGCTGTTGCTGCAATTGCTGCTGCTGCGCGGCCGCGCGATTTTCCTGCGCAGCGTGCTCCTGCTGCATTGCCTGTTGCCGCTCCTCGCGCATCGCACCGGGTGCATGTTGCGCCGGTGTTTCGGCATGCGGTTCGTTCGCACGGTTCTGCGCGAATGCGTCGGGCGACGGCCGCGCGCCGGGGCGCGTATCGTTCGCGCCGAAGTGCGGCATCGTCATCGGCACGGCACCCGGGCGTTGCTCCATGACCTGTCCACGCATCGGCGTCGCGCCCGGCTGCATCGTGTTGCGTTCGATCGTCGTGTTCGTCGTGTTGTTGGTGACGTTGCCGCCGTAGTTGTTCGTGATCCGTGTGTTGCGGATATTGGTGATGTTGTTGATCACGGTGGTCGACTTCGACACGTACGTGGTGTGGTTGTACACCACGGCCGGGCGCTGCCAGCCGCCGTTCCAGCCGGGGCCTTCCGGACGCGGCGCGCCCCAGTTCATGCCCCATGCATGCCAGCCCCAGTCGTGGTGGCCGAAGATCGCGGCGCCGACGGCGATACCGACGCCGAACGTGATCACGCTGGCGGCAACGACTTCACCCGTGCTGTATGAAGGCGGCCGATACACGTAGCCGGGGTAGGACGAAACCGGCTCGCCGTAGACGACCGTCGGGTTGTAAGACGGGACATAGACGACGTCGGGCTGGGCCGATTCGATCTCGATGGCCTGCGCGGGCGGCGGCACGATGGCCGGCCCGGCGTAGACCACGGGCGCGTCGGTGGCCGGCGTATAGCCGGACGGTGCGGCCTGCGCGACTTGCGTGACACGCATCTGGCCGCCCGAGCGGAGATGGCCGGATGTCTGCGCGCGCTGGCGCATCGCCTGGATCGCGTTCATCACGTCGGTCGGATCGTTGTAGTACGCCTGGCCGAGCGACGTGGTCCAGGCCGGGTTCGACGCCATCTGCGACAGCACCGCGGGGAACGCGGTCAAGGCCTTGACGGACGGATCCCACGGCTGCGTATCGGCGGCGGTTGCGAGTGCCTGCCCTTTCAACGACGGATTCTGCATGACCCAGTTATTGGCGGCCGTGACCTGGTCCGGGTACGTTGCACCCGCCAGCACCAGCGCGACGAGCTTGTCGGGGAACAGCGCGACCGGCGCGACCATCTGGTAGAGCTGATCGGCGGTCGGCGGCGTGTAGGCAACCGGCGTCGAAGCGGGCTGGGCCACCGCGGCCGCGCTCGCGTCGCTGGCCGGTGTGGCGGTGCTGTTGTCGCCGTTCTTGTTGCAGGCCGAGAGGCCGAGCAGCGACACGACGAGGGACGACGCGATCAGCGTTCTGACAGGGCGGTGTGCACGTGTGTTGTTCATGTTGTTCGTTCGGTGTTGTGTCGGCGTTGGCAGGCACGCGGGCTGCGCGATCGGCTTGAGCACTGCGCCGCGACCGTCAGCGCCTGCCCCGGGGTCATCGGCCGGGGCAGGCGGCAAGGTCGTGTTCGCATGGTGTTGTCCCGCGACGAATCGATATATCCAGTTAAACGCGTGACACGCGCGGAAGTTGTCCGGGTGTTGTGTAACAGTGTGTACCTTGCAGTCCGTAAGCGGGCTGGCGCTGCTCGCGTAATTGATCTGAAAGTTGTTCGCGCAACGATTGCAAGGTCGGCGAGTGCGTCGTCGCGCCGGATGCTGCGCCGCGAGATTGCGCGGAACGCAAAAAAACCGCGAGAGCTTGGCAGCGCTCGCGGGTCGTTCAAACGATCACATCCGGTTCGATGCGTGCGCTACGGCGCACGCATCGAACCGGGGCGGTCATCGGTGCATCAGCGTGCGAAATCCGGCGTGCTCTGGATGAACGCGTTCAGCTTCGAGATGTTCACGCTGCCGAAGCCCGTCGTCGCGTCCCAGCCGGCCTTCGCCTTGTAGCCGTAGGTGCCGCTGCCGTTGTTGCCGGACGTGACGTCATGCAGCAGCGCCGCGTTGCTCGGGAAGTACTTGTAGATGCTCGACGCGGGGAACCCGAGCGCATTGTTGTTCGCGGACTGCAAGCGCGCCCAGATGCCCGTGAAGATCGGCGCGGCAAGGCTCGTCCCGCCTTCATTGTTCAGGTAGCCCGAGCCCCACAGCGTGTCGGACGTCTGGCCGTTCACGACGAGAATCGCGCCGGTGCGCAGGTCCGCGTCGAAGCCGACGTCAGGCAGTGCGCGCTTGGTCGATCCCGTGAGGCTCGACGATTGCCACGACGGCGCGGCTTCGTACTTGCTGTACCCGCCGCCCGTCGACCACACGGTGCCCGGCTGCCAGCTCGGATCGTTCCAGACGATCTCGCTGTTGTACGCATTGGTCGACGTATTCGTGAACAGCGTCGTGCCGCCCACCGCGATCACGTACGGCGACGTTGCCGGCTCGCTCACCGTGTAGGTCGAGCGTGACGGTGTGCCGCTCGCGCATTCGTACGCACCGTGGTCGCCGGCGGATACCGAGAAGGTCTGCCCTTGCGCGATCGCCTGCTTGAAGATCGTGTCGTCGGTCGCCTGCGAGCCGGTGCTGTTCGCGGACGATTCGCACACGCCGAGCGACACGTTGATCACCTTCGCGACGTTGTCGGTCACGGCCTTGTTGTATGCGGCGGTGATCGCCGTGAGCGTCATCGACGGTGCGACGTAGAACACGACCTGCTTCACGCTGCCGCCAGCCGCGCCGACGATCGACTGGCTGTCGAGGTTCCATTCGACGGTGCCGTCGGTGTCGGTGTACGTGCTGCCGGACGGGCCCGTCTTCACGATGCTGCTGCTGATCGTGCCGAGGCTGTTGTTCGCGGCGAACGTATTGAGGTCGCTCACCGTCTGCGACAGGTCGCCTTCGGAGATGATGCCGACGGTGGTCTGCGAGGCCGTCGGCGTACCGTCGCCGCCGTAGATCGACGAAAATTCGGTCGGGTAGTGCGGCACTGCCGATGCACCGGCCGGAATCGTCAGGTTGCTGGTGTTGCCTTGCGGCTGGCTGCCCGCGCCCGTGTGCATCAGTTCGACGTTCTGCAGGCCGAGCACCGCGCCCACGACGCCGCCGATCGCGTTCGGCACTTGCGCGGCATCGGTATTCGCATAGACGCTGCGGCCGTTACGCGTGAAACGCTTGAGCGTCGTGCGGAACGCGGACTGGATGGTCGCCGCGGTGCCGGACGCGGATACCAGCAGGCGGTTCGGCGCGACCACGATGTTCACGAAGCCCGCCTTGCGCAGATGCGCGACGACCGAAGCGACCTGCTGGTCGGTCGGCGCATATTGCGCGGCGAACTGCGCCGGTGTGAGGAACTGCCGGTAATGCGATGAACCAGGCGTATGCAGGTCGTGCAGGTATTGGTCGAGTTGTGCTTCATTGCGCAGATTCAGACCGAGCACGATGTCCACCGATTCGCCCGGCGCCATCTCGACAGCTGCCGCTGCAGCGGCGGCCGTGCTCGCGGCAGGCGCACCGGCCGTGCCGGCTTCGCTCTGCTGCACGAGCGGCAGGAAGCCCTTGGTGCGCGTTTCCGTCCAGCCGGCCGCGGGCGCGGCGTGGACGGTTGAGATGCCGAACGACGCAACTGCGGCGGCGGCGAATGCGAGCTTGACGAAGCGATTGTGCTTTTGTTTCTTGTCTGCAACCTGGTTCATTTGAATTACCCCTCCGGTTGAACATCGAACGGCACGAACAACAACGGTCGACAGCGGTGCGGATCATGCACCGCCGATTTCTGTCGCACGCGTGCGGATGGCGCGGACGCGACAGGGCCTTTCGCCCGATCCGGAAAGGTGTTTTTTCTCCGGAGGCGAAATACGGAAAGCGCGGTAACGGGAAGGCTGCGCCGCGAAACGGCGCAACGGCGCCGGGAATGGCGCGGGCGGGATGGCTAGAGCAACAGTTTCGGTGTCCTGCTCATTTGGTTCGATCCTTCGGCCTGCTGCCGGATGACAGTTGTCCAATGAGATGCATCGGGATGTTGCATGTGCCGGTGCGCGAACGATACAGCCGGCGGCGAGCACTTCGGTGCGGCGGAAGCGAAAAAACGTAGAGCGGAAGCGATTGCGTAGTGAGCAATTCGTCAGATTGCTTGCATCGGACGGTATCAAGAACGAAAGCGAGGTGTCAAACTTTTTTTGATTATATGAAACTAAATTAAAGCGAATAAATGCAATGTTTTTGAAAATATTGGCAGTAATTTGTAATATTCGGGGCCGGCAAAGAAAGTAATGCTGAATGCGATTTGCCGATCGTTTCCGGTTCGACGCGTAATGGGCGCAGTGGGCCAATCGTGTTCGAGGCGTGACTCGAATCGCCGGGGCGCGGCGGCGAAAGTCGAGTTTGCGGGCAGCAGGAAGCGGGGCATGAAGTGCCGAGGCGTCTAACCTTGCGCATGTCGGCCCATTTAACGAGGATCGAACCTGACGTGATCGATAACGACAAGTTTTGCATCGAAGTGCCCGCGACCTGGAAGGCCGCGCTGGCAGATGGCCGATGGACGCGACAGACGGAAGGGCAGTCGGATGCCGCGGTGTTCCGGCTCGATGCGCGCGACGGATCGCGCCAGTTCATCAAGACCGAACCGGCGGGGCCGCTGGGCGAACTGCGTGACGAGGCGGCGCGACTGCGCTGGCTGGCGACGACGGGCTTGCCGGGTGCGCAGGTGCTCGACGTGGCGTCGGCGGCGGGGCGCGAGTGGATGCTGCTGAGTGCCGTGCGCGGCGAAAATCTCGAAGTCGCGCAGCTCGCGCCGGCGGCGAAGGTCGCGATCATCGCCGACGTACTGCGGGCGCTGCATCGGCTCGATCCGGCAACCTGCCCGTTCGATCACGGCGCTGCGTCTCGCATCGAGCGTGCCCGTGCGCGGATGCACGCGGGGCGCGTCGATGAGAGCAACCTCGACGAGGCGAATACGGGCGTACCGCTCGACGAACTGTTCGCCAGGCTTCAGGCGAGCCGGCCGTCGAGCGAGGACAGGGTCGTGACGCACGGTGACGCGTGTCTGCCCAACTTCATGGTCGAAGACGGTCGCTTCTCGGGCTTCATCGACTGCGGACGCCTCGGCGTGTCCGATCGCTATCAGGATCTGGCGCTGGCGGCGCGTGATATCGAAGCGGATCTCGGTGGCGAATGGGTCACGCCATTCTTCGCGCGATACGGGATTGAACATCCCGATCCGGATCGGATCGCTTTCTACCGGCTGCTCGACGAGTTTTTCTGAGTCCGCGTGACGTTGCGGATGGCGCAAGAGATTGCTTCATTATCCCTCGCGTTCCCGGAAATAAGCAGGAATCCTGCTTTTTTAATGTCCGGCACCGGCATGCCGTAGCGCGTCAACAGCTTCCGTGTTGTCGTGCGACTGCGCGAGCTGCAGCAGCATCTTGCCGCGCCGGTCGACATGATTCGGATTTGCACCATGTGCGACGAGGCGCGGGATCAGTTCGAATCGATTGAACAGCGTGGCGAATTCGAGATGTCGGCGGTCGGCACGAACTCACCGTCACCCCGCACTTGCCTGCCAGCCGAGCCCGAGGCTCTTCTGCAGCGACACGTAGTCCTTGATCAGTTCGGCTTGCCCGGCAATCACGTTCTGCTGCGCGGACAGCGCTTCGCGTTGCGTATCGAGCAGGTCGATCATCGATGCGACACCTGCGCGATAGCGCTCGTCCATCAGCGATCGGGAATGCACGGCCGACGTCTGCACCTTGGTGAGCGCAACGACGTGCTCGCGCTGGTGCCCGTAGCGCTGCAATGCCGTGTTGGCATCCTGCAAGGCACCGAGCACCGCCTTCTGATAGTTCGCTTCCGCTTCGTCGCGCGATGCTTCGGCCGCGCGCACCGCGCCGCGCGTGCGCCCGAAGTCGAGAATGTTCCATTGCAGGTAGGGCGCACCGACCCAGGTGAAGTTCTGCTTGCGGAACAGGTGGCCCGGATCCGTCGCGCTGAAGCCGAGATCGCCGAGCAGCGTCACCTTCGGGAAATAATCGGCGACGTGCTCGCCGATCTGCGCATTGCTCGACGCGAGCCGGCGCTCGGCCGCGCGAATGTCGGGGCGCTGTTTCAGCAGCGTGGCCGGATCGCCGATCGCGATGCTGCCGGGTAGCGTTGGCAGCAGTGCCTCCGGTGTCGACAGTGTTGCGTCGAGCGCACCCGGCGCGCGGCCCGTCAGGATCGCGAGCCGGTCGAGCGATTCCGTCACCTGCGCGTCGAGCGGGATCAGCGATGCGCGCGTGTTTTCGACTTGCGTCGTCAGGCGTTCGATGTCGACATCGGCGGCAACGCCGCGCGCGCGACGCTGCTGCGTGAGTTCGAGCATCTGTTGCTGCAACTCGGCGGTGCGCCGCGACAGCGCCAGCCGCTGCTGCTGGTCGCGCAGGTCGACATACGCGTTCGCGACTTCGGCCGCGATCGACACCTGCGTATCGGCGAGATCGGCGTCGACTGCTTCCGCCTGCGCGGACGCGGCCTCGACCGCGCGGCGCGTGCCGCCGAACAGGTCGATTTCCCAGGTTGCGTCGAAGCCTGCCGAATAGAGCTGCAGCGGACCCGAGCCGCCCAGCGACGGCGACGTGCCGCCCGCCTGGTTCGAGCCGTTCGACGGCAGCAGCGAACCGAGCGCGCTGACGTCCGGCTCGCGCATGCGGATCGCGGCAACGGTGGCCGACGATTTCGGCAACTGCGCCGCGCGCTGTTGCGAGAGCTGCGCGCGCGATGCGCGCAAGCGTGCCTGCGCAGCGTGCAGGTCGGGGTTGTACACGAGTGCGGCGGTGATCAGGTCGTCGAGCTGGCGATCGTTGAGCGCGTGCCACCACGCGCTCGGCGCGGGGGCAGTGGTGTCGACGCCGGAGGCCGGCGCGCGCACGAAGGTCGGTGCATCGGGCGCGGCGGGCGCGCCGCGATAATCGGGGCCGACCGTGCAGCCGGCGAGCAGGCACGCGGCCGCGCACAGCGTGAGCGCAGGGCGACGGGGCAGGGAGAAGGGTTTCATCGCGTAAGACGGTTCAGTGGCCGGACGACATCGGCTGCGGCCCGCGAGGCGTTCTCAACAGCAGCGCGAGCGGTACGCAGGCGAGCAGTGCGAGGCCCAGCAGATAAAAGGTTTCGGAATAGGTCATCACGACGGCCTGGATCTGGATCTGCTGCGCCAGTTGCCCGAGCGCGCGCATGTTCGAATACGCGAGGTCGCCGGTGTGCGCGAACCAGTTGGCCGCATAGGCCGACAGCCGGTCCTGCCCGATCAGCGAGTTGGCCGTCACCGATTCGCGTAGTGCGGCCGTATGGAAGGTCGTGCGCCGGTCGATCACGGTACCGATGATCGCGAGCCCGATCGAGCCGCCGAGATTGCGCGCCATGTTGTAGAGCCCGGCCGCGTCGCCCGAGTCTTCGCGCGCGACGGCCGCCATCGATGCCTGGTTGAGCGGCATCATCGCGAGCATCTGCGCGACACCGCGGATCAGCTGCGACCAGACGAAGTCGTGGCCGACACTTTGCGCGGTCAGGCTGATGTCGAGCATGCAACTCAGGCAGAACAGCAGCAGCCCCGCAATCACGAGGATGCGGAAATCGACCTTGCCGAGCAGGCGCGGCAGGATCGGCATCACGAGAAAGGCAGGCAGCCCCGACAGCAGCATGATTGCGCCCGCCTGTTCCGCGTTGTAGCCGGCGACGATCGCGAGGAACTGCGGCAGCAGGTAGGACACGCCGTACAGCCCGGCACCGACCGCGGACACGATCACGATCACGCTCGCATAGCGCGGGTTGCGCATCAGCGACAGCCGCATGATCGGCCGCTTCGCGAAGATCTGCGACAACGCGATCAGGATCATGCCGGCGAGCGACACCAGGCTCAGCATGACGATCATCTGCGATTCGAACCAGCGTTCGCGCTGGCCTTCCTCGAGCACGACGGTGAGCGAGCTCAGCCCGATTGCGAGGCCGAAGATCCCGAGCCAGTCCGCGTTCAAGAATGCGTGCCATTGCGGGCGGTCCGACGGCAGCCCGAATATCAACAGCGCCATCAGCAACAGGCACACCGGCAGGTTCAGGAAAAAGCACCAGCTCCAGCTGACGTTCTCCGCAAGCCAGCCGCCGAGCACGGGGCCGAACAGCGGCCCGAGCAGCACGATCAGGCCGAACAGCGTCATGCCGACCGGCAACTGCGACAGCGGCAGCCGCGTGCGGATGATGGTCTGCGCGGTCGGGATCAGCGCACCGCCGGTGAAGCCCTGGCCGATCCGGCCGGCGATCATCATCGGCAGCGAATGCGACCAGCCGCACATCATCGAGAACGCGATGAACAGCGCGGAGTTCGTCAGCAGGAAATTGCGCAGCCCGAACACGCGCGTGAGCCATGCGGCGAGCGGGATCATCACGATCTCCGACATCAGGTAGCCGGTCGAGATCCACGTGCCTTCGGTGCCGGTCGCGCCGATTTCGCCCTGGATCTGCGGCAGTGCGGAGTTCGTGATCGAGATGTCGAGCGTCGCCATCAGCGCGCCGAGTGCGCCGGCCGCGACCGCGATCCAGTCGGTCACGCTTGCACGCCCTTCGTGCGGTGGCACCGGCATCGTGGCGGACGGTTCAGCCATGGTGCGTCTCGTCGCGGGTCGAGCGGGTATCGACATCGACCGTCACCGACAGCCCCGGCAGCAGCATGCGCTGCGCGCGGGCGTTCGCGGCGAGGCGGATGCGGACCGGCACGCGCTGGACGATCTTCGTGAAGTTGCCGGTCGCGTTTTCGGGCGGCAGCAGCGCGAACTGCGCGCCGGTGCCGGGCGCGAAGCTGTCGACGACGCCGGACAACGCGCCGTCCGGCAATGCGTCGACGTGCAGTTCGACGGGTTGGCCGATGCGCATGTTGCCGATCTGCGTTTCCTTGAAGTTCGCGACGAGGTAGATCGCGTCGACGGGCACCACGGTCAGCAGGCGCGTGCCGGGCTGCACGTATTGGCCGACCCGCACCGTGCGATCGCCGACGCGGCCGGTGAGGGTGCTGCGCACGATCGTGTTGTCGAGGTCGAGCTGCGCCTGCGCGGCGCTGGCCTGCGCGGCTTCGAGCTGCGCGCGTGCCTGCTGGAGCTGCGCGGTGAACGACGCGATCTGCGTGCGCGCGGCAGCGATCGACGCTTGGTTCGCGGCGAGCGTCGCGGCCGCCTGATCGCGGGTGCTCTTCAGGTCGGCCACGCGTTCGTGCGTTTCCGCACCGGTCGCCGCGAGCGGCGCATAGCGCGTGTATTCGTCGCTGGCGTGCTGCGCGTTGATCCGCGACACCTTTGCCTGCGCGTCGGCCTGTTCGAGATTCGCGTGCTGCTGGCTGATGTCGGCCTCGGCGCGCGTGATATCCGCGCGGCGCGCGTCGACGGTCGCCAGCGATTGCGCGAGCGCGACCTGGTACTGGCGGACGTCGAGCCGCACGAGCGGATCGCCGGCCTTCACGGCCTGGTTGTCGCGCACATACACATCGGTCACGTAGCCGGCGACCTTCGGCGCGGCGGTCATGCTGTCCGCCTGCAGATACGCGTCGTTGGTGCTTTCGATGAAGCGGTCGACCGTCCACCAGCGGCCGAGCCAGACGGCGCCGCCGATGGCCGCGAGCACGGCGGCGACGAGCAGGATGCGTCGTTTCGATCCGACCTTGCCGTTGCGCGGAGTTGTTCCGGTTTCCTGACGATTTGCTTTCTGTGGCGGGTCTTGCAGCGTCGACATGCTGACATCCAATTTATTCCAGGTGGAAGAATTATTCCAGTTGATAAAATTGTGTCAAGTAGAATGTCGGTCGATCGAATGACGAGGAAGGCATGAACGAAGCGAAGAAGCTGCGCCGTACGTCGGCGGGCGGCTACGCCCGCGGCGACGAAACGCGCCAGCGGATCATCGAGGCGGCGATCGAACTGTTCGGCGAGCGCGGGTTCGCGGGTGCATCGACACGCGAGATCGCCGCGATGGCCGGCGTGAACGCGCCGGCGCTGCAGTACTACTTCGAGAACAAGGAAGGCGTGTACCGCGCGTGCGTGGAGACGATCGCGGAGCACGGCTGGGAGGTGTTCGCACCGTCGGTCGGCCATGCGTGGGCGATGCTCGATGCGGACGCGGACGTCGACGTGCTGATCGACGCGTTCGTCGAGCTGCTGCGCGCGCTGTCGGACCGGATGTTCACGGCGCCGAAGACGATGAACCAGCGGATGTTCTTCGCGCGCGAGCAAGGCGGCCAGGAGCCGGCGAGCGCGAGCGAAATCCTGATGACGCGCATGCGCAAGCCGCTCAACGACGTGAGCGCCGAACTGATCGGCCGCATCTCGGGGCGGCCGGCCAACGATCCGGTCACGCGCTTGCGCGCGCTGAGCCTGTTCGGGCAGATCACCGTGTTCCACATCGCGCAGCGTTCGGCGCTGCAGTTGCTCGAATGGGAGGCATTCGAGGGCGAGCGCGCGGCACTGCTGATCGACACGATCGCCGAACAGACGCGCACGCTGCTCGCGCAATGGCACGCGCAGCGCGACGTAGCGGCTGCCGCTCCTGAAGCCGGCTCGAAGCGCGGGCAGGGGGTGGCGGTGAAACGCACGGCGAAGGCGAAGGCGTCAGCACCTGCCGCGAAAAGCACCCGGCGCGTGAACAAGCCCGCCGCGTGCTGAACGCGCCGCGCCGTCAGCCCCGGCCGGTCAACCCGGCTTGCGCGCCGGTTCGGCCGGCGACGACGGCCGGGCCGTCGCTTCGGCGGCATGGCCGTTATCGCTGTTGCGGTCGTTTTCACCATTGACGACGGGCCGCGATCCGTCTGCATACGCGACGACGCTGCGCTGCGGATTGGCGATCCGGATGCCGCGTTCGCGGAACGTCTCCGCGATCCGCCGGTTGAATTCACGCTGCACGCTCCAGCGCGTCGAGTCCGTGCATTGCATCTGCCCGGCCAGCGCGAGCGTCGCGCCGTCGACCTGGTCGATACCCCAGTAGCTGAAGTCCGACAGGATGCCGTCGCGGTATTTCGGATCGTCGCGCAACGCGGCGCCGATCTCCTTCAGCGTCGCGATCGCGCGATCGATATCCTCGCCGTAGGCAATGCTGATCTTGACGGCCGCATTGCCGAGCCCGCGATTCGTGTTGTTGACCGTCGTCACCGAGCTGAACGGGATCGTGTACAGCGACCCGTCGCCGGCGCGCAGCCGCACGGTGCGGATCGACAGGTACTCGACGGTGCCCGACACGCCGGCGAGTGTGACCCAGTCGCCGACCTGCATCGCGTTTTCCATCAGCAGGAAGATCCCGGTGATGAAATCCTGCACGAGCTTCTGCGAGCCGAAGCCGAGCGCGACGCCGAAGATGCTGGCGCCGGCAAGCAGCGGGCCGACGTTCACGCCGAGCTGGCTGAGGCCCGTCAGCACGACGACGAGCGCGATCATCACGAACAGTAGCGAGCGCAGCATCGGCAGCAGTGTGCGCAGCCGCGCCGCACGCATGAGATTGCCTTCGCGCGTCCATCGTTGCAGCCGGCGCTCGATCGCGATGTTCGCGGCTTCCCACACGATGAGTGCGACGATGGCCGCAATCGCGATCGTCACCAGCGCCGACGCGAGCCGGTGGCCGATCGTGCCGGTTTCGAACGCGCGAAAGATCGGTACGCCCCAGATCTGCAGCAGCAGCGCGACGGTCACGATGCCGATCGCGCCCGACACGATCTGGCGCAGCAGCGGGTAGTAGCGGTAGGCGTGCAGATGGACGAGCGTGCGGTCTTCGTCGTGGCCCTGGAACAGCCGCGCGAGCGCACCGAACACGACGATCGACACCATCCGCATGCCGATCATCACGGCGATCGAGCGGCCGCCGAGCGTGATCAGCACGCGGTAGCCGTTGTGGACGTCGAGCGCCCACACGAACCACAGCGCCATCACGATGAATACCGACACGGGCGCCCATGCGTCCGCGAGCGCGTTGCCGATCATCGCGAACGATGGACGGCCCTCGCCGGCCTCACGGATCCGCGCGGCGACGGGCCGGCGGCACTGCAGGATCAGCGCCGAGACCATCAGGTGCCCGACGAGTGCGACGGCTTTCAGCAGCGCGACGTGACCGGCGTCGCTCAGACCGAAGTTCGCGGCGACCTCGACCGCCGCCGTGCAGGCGCCGACGACGATCGCGATCCGCGCGATTGAACGTTGGGCGAAGTCAGCCCATGCGTCACTGATGTGCAGCAACCGCAGTTGCCGTGCATCGGGCTGGAAGCACAGCCGGCTGACGATCGTGACGAGGCGGCAGATCACGTAGATGTCGATCAGTGCTTCGAGCGCGGATTCGATCGGGCTGCCCGCATCGCCGATCGCCGACATCGTCAGGCTCGCGACGCCGACGAACACGAGCAGCGGCACCGCGCGCAGCGCAAGGCTGACGAGCGCGCGCGGCATCCGGTACAGCAGCGTGGTGTGGCGACGTGCGTGGCCACGACCCTCCGACGAGGTGGGCGCGGTGTCGGGGGTGTCCGGCGGCGCGTCGTCGTCGTCGTCGGGCGTGGCGGAGTCGGACGTAACGGACTCGGACTCGGACTCGGACTCGGGCTCGGGCTCGGTCTCGGGCGCAGTGCGGCGCGACGTGTCGGCGCGCCGTGCAGCCACTGCGGCCAGCGCACGTCGCAACAGCCGCTTCGCGAACCATTCGACCAGGAGCGCGGGCACGAGCACCGCGATGATGATCGAGAGCGCGTGCGCGAGATCCGCGCGCGCGTCGGCGCGCACCAGCCGGTCATGCCACCAGCTTCCGACCGAGCCGACATCGAGCAGCGAGCGCAGCGATTCCTTCAGCGCATCGCCGATTTCGGTGGTCCAGCGCGATCCCTGCCGGACCAGCATCGACGCGAGCCCGTTCGACGTGAGCGCGGCCGGGGCCGCGGCAGCCGACGCGCCGCTGGCCGCAGCCGCATCGCTTGCCGAGACCGCTGGCGCGGCAAGCGCGCCGACGGCCGCGATCGCACGCAGGGTCGTTTCGACCTGCGCGCGATCGCGTGGATTTTCGAGCACATTGAGTGCCTGCTGCGCCTGTTGTGGCGTCAGCGCGGGCGCGGTGCCGGAAGCGGCCGACGCGGCGGCCGGGGCGGGCGTGGCCGCGTGGGCGGCCGAGACGACGGCGGCAAGCAGCCAGCCTAGGAGGAAATGTCGCATGGAGTTGGCATGCGGGCGCGCATCGGCGCGCGGCCCGCCGGGCTGAACGATGGACGGAAGTTAACATGATCGCGGTCGGAACCGAATAGTTCCGTCGACGATCATTCGAATCGGGCATACACGACGCACCGCGGGCGATTGCGGCGCGTTTGCGCAGTCATGTGCCTGACGTGGACTGTAGGCAGTCAGATACGGTGGAGCGTTTCAATTACCGGGGTGTAAGGCGTTTGTAACGCCGGCTTGCCGGTAACGGTGAGCGACGCACCCATCGCATCGGAGTAATTAATCTGGAATCCTGCTGAATCACGCTGGCCCGTCGTGAAAAACCGGCAGAACGTGTTCCGCGATTTCTTCGATGACGTCGCGCACGGGACGGTCCGAACCCGGATTCAGCGTGACGTGATGCGTGCCCGCCGCACGCATGTCCTGCAGGATGTCGATCAATGCGTGGCGTCCGGTTGCATAGCCGAGCGGCAATGCGGTGGCTGGCGCATCGGGATCCGCGGCGAGGTCGAGCCGCATCGACACGCCGAATGCGCGAAAGGCCGGCGACGCGAGGCGGTCGACGGCCGCGCGCCACATCGAATAGCGTGCGCGCTGCGTGTCCGGATCGCGGTGGTACGTCATCCAGCCGATCGAGTGACGCGCGATCCAGTCGAGGCTTTGCCCGCCCGAGCCGACTGCCAGCATCGACACCGCGTCGGTGCCGCGCGGCAGCAGCGTGAATTCGGGCGCATCGGGCGGCGCCTCGTCGGGGAGGACGCGCGATGGCATGCCGAGCGCGGCCGCGACGACGTCCCAGTGCGTGCGGTAGCGGTCGCGCCGCGTCTCCGCATCGACGCCGAACGCCGCATATTCGGGCGGCCGGTCGCCGGAGCCGAGCCCGAGGATGAAGCGTCCGCCCGACAGCGTCGCGACCGACAGCGCGCCTTTCGCGATATGCAGCGGATGACGCAGCGGCAGCACGATCGCGCCGCTGGCGAGTGCGATCCGGCGCGTGCGTGACGCCAGTGCGCCGAGCAGGACCCACGGGTCGAGGTGGCCGACCGGGTCGGGGTAGTCGGCGCTGTTCAGCGGCACGTCGCGAATCCACAGCGCGCGAAAGCCGAGCGTGTCGGCCAGCGCCGCGAGTTCGAGCTGCTCGTCGAAGTCGGCGACGATATGGCCGGTGCGAAGCAGCGGAAGCGTGAGGCCGATCGACAACTGCCCGGCCGAAAAGACGCGATGCGCGACATCGGGTTGGGCAGGGGCGGGCGTAGTCATGGGGAATCCTTGGCGGCGGTGCAAAGCGAACGCGCGACGTGGCGTGTCCGAATGCTAGCGTGTTTGCACATCGGGTGCGCGGCACGGGATGCGCAGTGACGGGTCGGGCGTGACCGGTTGGTGTCGAGACAACGCGGGCCATGCGGGCAGCGGGCCGGGCATAATCGGTGCCTTCGGTCATTGAAAACAACGCATCCGGATGAACGTCCTTCAACACATCGCGATCGGTCTGGCGGCGAGCGCGGCGCTCTTCGCGGTTGCGTCCGATGCGCTCGCGGACGATGCGGAGCGCGCCGCTATCTGCAAGACCGCCGAGGAAACGGGCTACACGGCCGACATCCGCAATTGCCTCCGGCTGAAATACGAAGCGGCTGACAAGCGGTTGAATGCAGCCTACAAGGCGAAGATGGCGAACCTGGATGAGCCGGGCAGGGCGAAGTTGCGCAACGACGAGCGCCGCTGGCTCAAGGCGCGGGATGCCGCCTGCGCCGAATCGCGGCAGCCCGATGCAGGCGGCACGCTCGGGCTGGTGGAGGTCGACAGCTGCTTCGTCGACGAAACCGAGCTTCGCGTGAAGGTGATCGACGCCTTTCGTTGAAATGGGTCGAGGTGTCGCGCCGGCCCCGGCGCTATGTCACCCGCAGCGTCGTGCCGCGCAGCGTGAGGCCAAGGCGCGACGCCACGCGTTGCGATGCGCGGTTGTCGCTGTCGGTGCTGTAGAACAGCGTGCGCGTCTGAAGCGACGGCAGCCGCGACCACGCGGCGGTTACCGCCGCCGCGAGGCCGCGCCCCCGAAACGCGGGGGCCGTCGCGAGACCGAGCTCGGCACCGACGTCCGACAACCGCGCGGCGCACGCGACCGATGCGACTTCTCCGTCGACGACGGCCGCGCACCACGGTGCCCACAGATCGGCGGCGCTCCGAAACCCCATCGAGCACAGGCTTTCGGGCAACCCGTGCGTGGACAGCGCATGCAGCAGATGCCGGCCCGCATCGCTGTCGCCGTCGATCATCGCGACGCGTGCGTCGGCGTCGAAACCGAGTGCGTGCGGCAGCGCGTAGACGAGGCCGATATTCCAGTGCGGAACCGGGGCGAGCAGCGCGAGATAGCGTTCGAGATGCGCGGGGGGCGTGCGATCGGCTACCAGCGGTTCGCTGTCGGCCAGGCGCGCCAGTTCGTCTGCGACAGCGGCGGGCACGTCGGCGCGTACGCCGGCCAGGTTGCCATCCGCGCATCGGCCGAGCCAGAAGCGCGGCGCGGGCGAGCAGTCGGGATCGTTCTCGCGTGCGATCCGGCGATCCGGATGCAGGCGGAACAGCGTGCGGTAGTCGATCTCCAGCCAGTCGTGTGCGTCAGGCATGCGTGGGGCAGGGGCTCCGGTCAGGTGGCGGCGAGGTGCGCGAGGAATGCCAGGGCGGGCCCGCGCGTCCCTTCGTGCGCACGCCGCACTGTGGGGCGATTGTAAGCCGATCGACGATCGCGCGCCGATGCAACGCCGTGACGTTGGCGTCAGCCGGGCCGGTGCGGCGTGACGGCGCGCGGTCGACGGTTGCCGGCCGGCAGGCGTTTCAGTTTCGAAACGTTCGCGCTTCTTGGCGGTGCGCGATTCTTGTCGCTGGCCCCGTATCGGCCCGCGCGGCCTTGCGGCGTGAAGCATGGTGCGCTCCTTGCATATCTATGCAGGCCGTGAGCGCGGTCGCGGACGCAGTTGGTCCGGCGATCGCTTCAGTGGGTCGGACGTATCGGAGACGGGGACAAGAGAATGAAAACAGACCGAATCGCAACATGTCATGTTGCAAACATGAATCGCCGACCTGCCGGGTTATTCGTTTCGCCGTTTTTCGAGGCGACGTGAGCGCGCGGCTTTCCGTTCCATCCGAGCAATCGGGTTCGTTCTGAACGACGACGTGCAGGTGTGACGCACGAGGCCGACTGGTGCCGGTCGGCCGTCGGGGATGAACCGTGAATGCCTGTGGATGGCCCGGCCCGGATCCCGGATCGTCATGCTGCCGCGCGCAATGCGAGTCGTCGCGCGGTGTAGGTGTGCGCGCGCCGTGCATCGCGTCGGCGCGCCGGGTCCGAACCGGATCGCACCGGAAAGCCGGCAGCGCATCGATGCATTCGACATTGCGGAACACATGTAGTCCAGGGGAAGCGTTCACCAGCCGTAGCAGGGCGGGCGCCGCGAAATTGTGCTGTCAGTTGATCCACTACCCCGATGGATCAATTGTTGAAGCGCCCATCGCCCAGTGGCGGATGGGCGTCTTTTTTTGTGCGCCGGTTTGCGACGCGAGCCATCGGCCCGATCGCGCGGCGTTCTGTATCATGTGCTGGCGTGCCTGGCCGCCCGTGCGGGCGCACGGCTTGCCGGCGCGCTCGATCACGCGTTGCCAACATGAACGACAAAGCCCTGCACGACCCTTCAACCGCCGGCGTCGATCCGGCCGCCCTCGATGCGCTGCACGCGTTCGTCGAGCGTCATCCGCGCCTGCTGGTGCTGACCGGCGCGGGCATCAGCACCGACTCCGGCATTCCCGGCTATCGCGATCGCAATGGCCAATGGATGCGCTCGCCGCCGATCCAGCTCCACGAATTCCTCGGCTCCGATGCCGCGCGGCGGCGCTACTGGGCACGCAGCATGATCGGCTGGCCCGTCGTCGGCCGCGCGCAGCCGAACGGGTCGCACGTTGCGCTGGCGCGGCTCGGCAGCGCAGGGCGGATCGAGCGTCTCGTCACGCAGAACGTCGACGGCCTGCACCAGCGCGCGGGCAGCGGCGACGTCATTGAGCTGCACGGCGGCATCGACGGCGTCACATGCCTCGGCTGCGGCGCGCATCATGCGCGTGCGACGATCCAGGTCATGCTCGAGGCAGACAATCCCGAACTGCTGGGCGCGGAAGCCGAGCCGGCCGCGGATGGCGACGCGCACCTCGAATGGGCCGCGCTCGATACGTTCCGCATTCCGGCGTGCCCCGCGTGCGGCGGGCTGCTGAAGCCGGCGGTCGTGTTCTTCGGCGAAAACGTGCCGCGCGAGCGCGTGGCGCTCGCGTCGCAGGCGCTCGATGCGGCCGATGCGCTGCTCGTCGTCGGCTCGTCGCTGATGGTGTATTCCGGCTACCGCTTCTGCGTGTGGGCGCAGGCGCAGCACAAGCCGGTCGCCGCGCTCAATCTCGGCCATACGCGCGCCGATCAGATGCTGACGCTGAAGGTCGAAGCACGCTGCGCGCCCGCGCTCGACGCGCTGACTGCGCGGCTGGGCCTCGCGGGCCACGCACCGGAGCAGGCATCGTGACCGGCCCGACCACTTCGCCCGATCCGTCCGCGCGGCTGTCGGCGCCGGCGGCCGAACGCAATCGCGGGCCGATCCTCGACGTCTTGCGCCGCGTGCTGCCGGCAAGCGGCCGCGTGCTTGAAATCGCGAGCGGCACGGGGCAGCACGCAGTCCACTTCGCGCAGGCGCTGCCGGGTCTGCACTGGCAGCCGAGCGATCCCGATGCGCAGGCGCGGCGTTCGATCGCCGCGTGGGTGGCCCATGCGGGCCTTGCCAACGTTGCCGGGCCGCTCGCGTTCGACGTGCGCGACGCGTCGTGGCCGGTCGACGCGCTCGATGCAATCGTCTGCATCAACATGATTCACATCTCGCCGTGGGCCTGCACCGACGCGCTGTTCGCGGGCGCGTCGCGCCTGCTGCGGCCGGGCGGCGTGCTGTTCCTCTACGGGCCGTATCGGCGCGAGGGCCGGCATACGGCGCCGTCGAACGAAGCCTTCGACCTGCAGTTGCGCAGCCGCGACCCGTCGTGGGGCGTGCGCGATCTCGAGACGGTCGTCGCGCTCGGCCTCGATCGTGGCCTCGACTGCATCGAGGTGGTCGAGATGCCGGCGAACAACCTGAGCGTCGTGTTCCGGCGGCTGCCGCACGCGGAGCAATGACACGGAAGCGCGCATCGCTGCCGGGTTTCCACTATCCTTTCGCCTGTGCGCGCGACCCGGCTCGGGTCGCGCCCCGTTTTTTCCGGAGAATTGACTAATGGGCAAACAAGCAATCGGTGTGATCGGGCTCGCGGTGATGGGCCGCAATCTCGCACTCAATATCGAGAGCCGCGGTTACGCGGTGTCGGTGTACAACCGCAGCCGCGAGAAAACCGACGAACTGATCGCCGAATTCCCCGGCCGCAATCTGGTGCCGACCTATACGCTCGAGGAGTTCGTCGCGTCGCTCGAAACGCCGCGCCGGATCCTGATGATGGTGAAGGCCGGCGAGGCGACCGATGCGACGATCGCGTCGCTCAAGCCGCTGCTCGAGAAGGGCGACGTGCTGATCGACGGCGGCAACACGCATTTCACCGACACGATCCGCCGCAACCAGGAGCTCGCGCAATCGGGCCTGCACTTCATCGGCACCGGCGTGTCGGGCGGCGAAGAGGGCGCGCTGCGCGGCCCGTCGATCATGCCCGGCGGCCAGCGTGACGCTTACGACCTCGTGGAGCCGATCCTCAAGCAGATCGCCGCGAAGGCGCCGACGGACGGCGAGCCGTGCGTCGCGTACATGGGCCCGGACGGTGCGGGCCATTACGTGAAGATGGTCCACAACGGCATCGAATACGGCGACATGCAGCTGATCGCCGAAAGCTATGCGGTGCTGAAGGACGTCGCGGGCCTGACCAACGACGAACTCGGCGCGGTGTACACCGAGTGGAACCAGGGCGAACTCGACAGCTACCTGATGGAGATCACGTCGAAGATCTTCGGCAAGAAGGACGAGGAAACCGGCAAGCACCTGGTCGACGTGATCCTCGATCGCGCCGCGCAGAAGGGCACCGGCAAGTGGACGAGCCAGAATGCGCTGGATCTCGGCGTGCCGCTGCCGCTGATCACCGAATCGGTGTTCGCGCGCGTGCTGTCGTCGCTGAAGACCGAGCGCGTCGCGGCCAGCAAGGTCCTGTCGGGCCCGGCCGCCGCGCCGTTCGACGGCGATCGTGCCGCGTTCGTCGAAGCGGTGCGCCGCGCGCTGTACCTGAGCAAGGTGATCTCGTACGCGCAGGGTTTCGCGCAACTGCGCACGGCGTCCGAGGAATACGGCTGGAACCTCGATCTCGGGACGATCGCAAAGATCTTCCGTGCGGGCTGCATCATCCGCGCGCGCTTCCTGCAGAAGATCACCGACGCGTACGCGAAGGATTCGGCGCTCGCGAACCTGCTGCTCGATCCGTACTTCAAGGACATCGCCGCGAATTACCAGGCATCGCTGCGCGACGTCGTGGTCGCCGCGGTGAAGGCCGGCGTGCCGGTGCCGGCGTTCGCGTCGGCGGTCGCGTACTTCGACAGCTACCGCTCCGAGCGGCTGCCGGCGAATCTCGTGCAGGCGCAGCGAGATTTCTTCGGCGCGCACACGTTCGAGCGTACCGACAAGCCGGGCAGCTTCCACGCGAACTGGTCGTAACCGGCTGGCGGGGACAGCATTGTTGCGAAAATCTATTCTTTGAGTAGGGTTTTTCGATCCCGGATGCCGACATTGTTGGCTCCGGGGAAACAGTGTTTTCGTTGTTTCATGGTTTTCCCTAGGGGACGCCGGGACTAAACTCTGTTCCATCGCTGCAGACATGGTGTGTGCGGCGGAGCAAAAAAAATCCCGGAGGTAATCATGAAATCGCTGATCGCAACGTTCGCCGCAGCTGCCGTCCTCGCCGTTCCCGCCGTCTCGTTCGCCCAACAGAATGCACCCGTCACCCGTGCACAGGTGAAGGCCGATCTGGTCGCCGTGCAACAGGCCGGCTACAAGCTGGGCAGCGACCGTACGAACTACCCGGAAGGCATCCAGGCTGCTGAAGCCCGCCTGAACCCGCAACAGAACGTCGCCGCTGCCGACACGACCGGCTACGGCGCGCAACCGGCCGCTGCGCAGGAATCCGGCGCACCGGCCAAGGCCAAGACCGACTGGCAAGTCAAGCGTATCGCTGACGACGCCCCGATCTACAAGGGTCGTTAATGGTGCGGCCGCATCGGCGGCCTGATCCGACCCTGGAAGTACAAACAGCCCGTCGTTCCGGCATTCGGAACGGCGGGCTGTTTTCATTGGCGGCGCGTGTATCGCGCCAGCGGCCCGTTCAGTGCAGCGGGCGCCGGCCGCGCCCGATATCCCGGAACAGCGCTTCGGCCGGTTCCAGCACCTGCAGCCACGTTTCGTCATAGCCGCTCAACGTATCGAGCGCGTCGCGCAGCCGCTCGATCGCGAGGACCGGCAGCTCGACGCTATGGCGCGTGGCGCCGGTCATATGCGCGACGCTCGCCAACTGGACGAGCGCATCGGCCGCCTCGGCGACATCGGTCGCGAACAGCAGGTGCCGGTTGAGCAATTCGACCAGGCCGCTGGAACCGGAGAAATCGTCGGCGTCGAGCTGCACGGAAAGAAACGTCGCGTTGTTCATTGTCATGCTCCTCGTTGTCGTTGGATCGCGCAGTGCATCACCGAGTATAGGTGGCGATCGAAGCGGAGAATGTGACGGGATCGATATGGCAGGCGAGGGCGGCGAAGCGGGCGGCGGATCCGCGGCAGGCACGCCCGACGGCCCGCACGGCGTGGCTTGCAGGCCGCCGGTACGCCGGCGCGACGACGCAAGATTGTTGCCGGATCCGGCACCTGACGCGGCCCTGACCGCGACAAATGGTATCTTTGCCGATTGGGACGACGCGAAAAAGGGGCCGGTGAGCCCATTCGCGCCGACGTTCCACTATGGAAACTGACGGCCGCGACAGCGGTCGGATACTGGTTGGTCCGGCCCTCTGGCCGGACATCGTGCGTCGCGCGCCGGGGGGCGGTGGGCGGCGCAGCGACGCAAATCCGGGAGGACCCTTGAGAGAAATTATTCCCATCCACGATGCGCTGACGCGCTGGCTGCCGCAGGCGGCGCTCGTTGCCGCGGCCATCGCGCTGACGGGCTGCACGATGACGCCGTGGACCGATAGCTGGCAGCCGGCGCGCCAGTCGGCACCCACGTCGGCCGCGACGCCGGGCGTGATCGCCGGCTATTACCGCGTGAACCCGGGCGATACGCTCGCGGGCGTCGCGAATGCGTACGGGCAGCGCGTGCAGGACGTGGCCAGCTGGAACCACATGGCGCCCACCGATGCCGTGTATCCCGGCCAGGTGCTGCGCGTCGCGCCGCCGCCTGCCGCGACGTCGCTCGGGCAGCCGCCGTCGGCGGCCGCGCAGCCGGGCTCGCTCGCGTGGCCGGCCACGGGTGTCGTGGCGGCGCCGTTCGCGGCCGGCAAGACGCGCGGCATCGTGATCGCCGCGTCCGGGCCCGACCACTCGGTGCGGGCCGCGGCCGCCGGGCGCGTGGTTTACGCCGGGTCCGGCGTCAAGGCTTACGGCCCGCTCGTGATCCTGAAGCATGAGAGCGGGCTCATCACGGCCTACGGACACAACGGCAAACTGCTCGTCAATGAAGGCGACGCGGTGCGCCAGGGCCAGCCGGTCGCCGAAATGGGCACCGACGCAAGCGGCCGTTCGACGTTCGAGTTCGAAGTCCGCCAGAACGGCAAGGTCGTCGATCCGATGAACTTCCTGCCGCGCAACGGCGGTTGACGACGCGCTTCACTCCGTGTGCGCCGGGCGGCGCACACGTTCCCGCCTTCATCCTTTCCAGAACGTCACCGCACCGGACGGTCTCGCGTGATTGCCGAGCCAGCGAATGCCCAGTGCGAGCGCCACCGCGCCGATCGCAATCAGCGAACACTGGATCGCGACCGGCAGGTAGCCGTGCGGCCGCGGATCGACGAACGGATAGGGATACCAGTTCTCCAGCGCGCCGCGCACGAGCGTATAGCCGAGATAGATGACCGGAAAGCCGAGCCACGCGAACGCGCTGCGCCACCGGATCGGCAAGCGCGGCTCCACGTACAGCCAGTCGCACAGCATGACGAGCGGCACGATCCGGTGCAGCACCCAGTTGTTGAACGCCGGCGTGACGTGGCGCAGCGCATCGAGCCGAGCGAGCAGGAGTTCGTAGACGATCGCGGTGATCAGGACGTACAGCACCGCGGCGCCGCGCATCGATTCGTAGCGGGCCGAGCCGGGGCGCGCGATGCGCCAGAGCCCGGCGGCGAGCATCACGGCCGCGTAGAGGCTGCTCAGTTGCGTGAAGTAGCTGAGGTAGTTGCCGAGATGAAAGCCCGGCAGGTGCCAGTAGTCGGCGACACTGTGCAGCGTGGTGGATACCGCGAGCAACGCGGCGGTCAGCCGATAGGCCGCAACGAAGAACGCCTTGCTCATGATGCCCGCGCGCCGTCGCACCAAAGCTCCATCGTGCCACAGCCGTTCTGGCGCGCGATGCGGATTTTCCATATGACGCTGCCGTGACGCGCGTGGGCGATTCGTCGGATATTTGCGCCGCGTCGTGCAAATCCGGGCGCACGTGCGGCTACAATCGGGGCAGCTTTGCCGGGCGCAGGCCGGTTGCCGCATGCGCCCATCCCCGCATACAACACGAGACGAAGCATGAGAAACATCCTCGCGAAACAGACGCGCTACAGCTCGCCCGCGATCTTCTTCCACTGGGCCGTCTTCCTGCTGGTGGCGCTGGCCTACCTGGCCATCGAGATCCGCGGGCCGAAAGGCAGCGACAGCCGGGTGTTCTGGATGAACGTGCATCTCACCGCGGGCACGCTCGTGCTCGTGCTGTCGGTGCTGCGCGTGCTGTGGCGAGCCGTCAGCCGCGTGCCGGAGGCGATTCCGCAGGCGGCGCTGCTGCGCTGGCTCTCGAAGCTCGCCCATGTCGCGCTCTACGTATTCATCATCGCGCAGCCGCTGCTCGGCATCATGATGATCAACCTGGGCGGCAAGCCGGTGTCGCTCGACTGGCTCGGCCTGTCGTTCACGCTGTTCGGCCCCGACAAGGCGCTGCGGCCGACGATCAAGGAAGCGCACGAGCTGATCGGCAACGCGTTCTACTTCGTGATCGGCCTGCACGCGCTGGCTGCGCTCTATCATCATTTCATCCGGCGCGACGACGTGCTGCGGCGCATGGCGCCCTGAACGGCACGCGCCGAAGCACGCGGCAGGCGGGGGCGCATGGTTGCGTTGACAACCATGCGCCCCCGGTTCGTTTACCGTCATCCGCGCTGGTCATCGCGTTAAACATTCTGTAACATCTCGGCTGTTTTTACATTCCGCTTACTCGTTGCCGAGCATGCTGCCCCGACATCGTCACCTGACCGCCTGGCTTGGCGTGCTCGCGATCTGGTTCGCGATCGCGGCGCCGCTGGTGTCGCAGTGGCGCGTCGCGCAGGCGGCCACGCCCGACGCGATCGTCTGCAGTGCAGAGCATGGCGCGCATCCGTCATCCGATGCGGGCCGCATGCACGATCATGCGCTGCATCTCGATGCATGCGGCTACTGCGGCTTCTTCGCGCACAGCCCCGCGATCGGCGGGCCTGCCGCCGCGGCACTCGCTTCCGTTCCCGCTGTTTCCGTTTCCGCCGTCGCGCCGCCTGCCATCGTGGCGCGCGCCGACCGCTATCCGCGCGCGTATCCGCGCGCACCGCCCGAGCGCGCCTGACGCGCTGTTTCCGTTCTTTCACCGCCGATATCCGTGCGGCCCGTCGCGGCCGCGTGGAGGGCGTCACTCGGGCTTTCGATCATGACCATTTTCCA
The DNA here is from genome assembly GCF_020419825.1 of Burkholderia sp. AU30198. Classification (NCBI taxonomy): domain Bacteria; kingdom Pseudomonadati; phylum Pseudomonadota; class Betaproteobacteria; order Burkholderiales; family Burkholderiaceae; genus Burkholderia; species Burkholderia sp. AU30198. The sequence continues at coordinate 36,974 of NZ_JAIZSA010000001.1, forward strand.
GTTGCGTGCGCCGCGGGCGTCACGCAATGCCGGTGCGCGGCGCATCCCGCGCGTGCTGAAACTCACCGTTCCCGCGCTGGCCGTCGGCGCATTGGCCGCGAGCGCCGCGGCCGCCGAAACGGCGCGCGCATCCAGCGCGCCGACCGACGATACGGCCGCGCCGCTGCCGGCCATCGAAGTCGTCGCATCGCCGCTGACGACGCCGCTCGTCGTCGTCACGGATCCGAAGACTCCACGCCAGCCGCTGCCCGCCAGCGACGGCGCGGATTATCTGAAAACGATCCCCGGCTTCACGTCGATCCGCAGCGGCGGCACCAACGGCGACCTCGTGTTGCGCGGGATGTTCGGCTCGCGGCTGAACATCCTGGCGAACGGGATGTCGACGCTCGGCGCATGTCCGGGCCGGATGGATGCGCCGACGTCGTATATCGCACCGGAAAGCTATGACAAGGTCACGGTCGTGAAGGGGCCGCAGACCGTGTTGTACGGGCCCGGCGCGTCGGCCGGCACCGTGATGTTCGAGCGCGTGACGCCGCGCTTCGACAAGCCCGGCATGCGCTTCGAGGGCAGCCTGGTCGGCGGGTCGTTCGGCCGCAACGACCAGAACCTCGACGTGACGGCCGGCACACCGGACGTCTACGGCCGCGTGACCGCGAACCACGCGCATTCGCAGGACTACAAGGACGGTAACGGCAACACCGTGCCGTCGCAGTGGGACAAGTGGAACGCCGATGCCGCGCTGGGCTGGACGCCGGACGACCACACACGCGTCGAGCTGACCGCCGGCACCGGCGACGGCTATGCGCGCTACGCGGGGCGCGGGATGGACGGCGCGCATTTCCGCCGCGAGACGTTCGGGCTGTCGTTCGACAAGAAGCATCTCGGCGACGTGCTCGACCGGATCGAGGCACGCGTGTACTACAACGAAGCCGACCACGTGATGGACAACTACACGTTGCGGCAACCGGACCCGACCAGCAGCATGCCGATGCGGATGGCGTCGGAAGTGCGGCGCCGCACGTTCGGCGCACGCGCGGCCGCGACGTTCCGTTTCGCCGACGACTTCAAGCTCGTGACGGGTGTCGATGCGCAATCGAACCGGCTCGACTCGCGCTCGGCGATGGGGCGGCAGAACTACGGCGACAAGCCGTGGGATGCGCAGGCGACGATGTGGAACGCGGGCGTGTTCGGCGAACTGACGTGGTACGCGAGCGACGTGTCGCGCGTGATCGGCGGCGCGCGCGTCGACTATGCGAGCGCACGCGACAAGCGCTCGACGACGAGCGGCATGATGATGAGCAAGCCGAATCCGACCTTCGACGACGATCGCACGCGCGTGCTGCCGAGCGGCTTCGTGCGCTACGAGCGCGATCTCGCATCGCTGCCCGTCACGTGGTACGCGGGCGTCGGCCATACGGAGCGCTATCCCGACTACTGGGAGCTGTTCTCCGCGACGCGCGGGCCGGCCGGTTCGGTCAACGCGTTTTCGGCGGTGCAGCCGGAGAAGACCACGCAGCTCGACATCGGTGCTCAATACAGGAGCGACCGGCTCGATGCATGGGTGTCGGCCTACGCCGGCTACGTGCAGGACTTCATCCTGTTCAACTACGCGGCCGGCATGATGGGCCCGACCACGCAGGCGACCAACGTCAACGCGCAGATCATGGGCGGCGAAGCGGGCGTGTCGTGGAAACCGGTTGCACCATTGCGCGTCGAGACATCGCTCGCGTATGCGTGGGGGCGTAACGTGGCAAGCGGCGATCCGCTGCCGCAGATGCCGCCGCTCGAGGCGCGCATCGGGCTCGAGTACACGCGTGGCGCGTGGTCGGCGGGCGGCCTGTGGCGGATCGTTGCGCCGCAGCATCGCTATGCACTGAATGAGGGCAACGTGGTCGGCAAGGACTTCGGCCCGAGCGCCGGATTCGGTGTGCTCTCGCTGCATACGCAGTACAACGTCAGCAAGACCGTGCAGATCTCGGTCGGCGTCGACAACGTGCTGAACAAGGCCTACACCGAACACCTGAACCTTGCCGGCAACGCGGGCTTCGGCTATCCGGCGAATTCGCCGGTGATGGAGCCGGGCCGGACCGCGTGGGTGCGCGTGAGCGCGAAGCTGTAACGCATCGCGCGTGTGCGCTGCAGCATGCGCGCACAGGAACGCGGCCCCGCCTGAACGGGCGGGGCGCGTCAACCGATTAGAGAACCGTATCTAGTCAGGGCGCAAACGTTCGCGAGTCGTGATTCACTCCCGCATTCGACGCACACGGTGGTTGCGACGTTCGAGGCGCGTAGTGTGTGTCGATCCGGCTTCATTCGCACCGGCAGCACAATAATCAGGAGAACATGCATGGCCAGAACGATGCGTTCCAGGGTGGTGGCAGGGGCAGTGGCATGCGCGATGAGCATCGCGCCGTTCGCGGGGACGACCGCAGTGATGACGCTCGCGACGACGCGCGCGGCGATGGCGGCGACCGCGCCCGCCGATGGCTACGCGGCGACGCGCTATCCGATCATCCTCGTGCACGGGCTGACGGGTACCGACAAATACGCCGGCGTGCTCGAGTATTGGTACGGTATCCAGGAAGACCTGCAACAGAACGGCGCGACTGTCTACGTTGCGAATCTGTCGGGTTTCCAGAGCGATGATGGCCCGAACGGGCGCGGCGAACAGTTGCTCGCTTACGTGAAGACGGTGCTTGCGGCGACGGGCGCGACCAAGGTCAATCTCGTCGGCCACAGCCAGGGCGGGCTTACATCGCGCTATGTCGCGGCCGTCGCGCCCGATCTTGTCGCGTCGGTGACGACGATCGGCACGCCGCATCGCGGCTCCGAGTTCGCCGACTTCGTGCAGAACGTGCTTGCGTACGATCCGACCGGGCTTTCGTCAACGGTGATCGCCGCGTTCGTCAATGTATTCGGAATCCTGACGAGCAGCACTAACAACACGAACCAGGATGCGCTCGCTGCGCTGCAGACGCTGACCACCGCACGGGCCGCCACGTACAACCAGAACTATCCGAGCGCGGGCCTGGGTGCGCCGGGCAGTTGCCAGACCGGTGCGCCGACGGAAACCGTTGGCGGCAACACGCACCTGCTGTACTCGTGGGCCGGCACGGCGATCCAGCCGACGCTCTCGCTGTTCGGCGTCACGGGCGCGACCGACACGAGCACCATTCCGGTCGTCGATCCGGCGAACGCACTCGATCCGTCCACGCTCGCGCTGCTCGGCACGGGCACGGTGATGATCAACCGCGGCTCCGGGCAGAACGACGGGGTCGTGTCGAAATGCAGCGCGCTGTACGGCAAGGTGCTGAGTACGAGCTACAAGTGGAACCACCTCGACGAGATCAACCAGCTGCTCGGCGTGCGCGGCGCATATGCGGAAGATCCGGTCGCGGTGATCCGCACGCATGCGAACCGGCTGAAGCTGGCGGGCGTGTAATCGATGACGGCACGTGAAGGGCGCGCGCCGCTGGCGCGGCGCGCCGTGGTCTATGGTGTCGTGGGGCTGGCGGCGATTGCCGGTGTCGCGATGTGGAGCGGAGCGGGCTGGCATCGCGGAACGGGCACGGCCGGCGATTCTCCGGATGCGGCGGCGGTGGGCGGCGTGGCAGCTTCACCGCCGCAGGCCGCGATGCCGGCAAGCGCGGGCCTGCCGCCGTCGTTGGCAGGCTCCAGCGCACCCCGGTTGCCGCTCGATGCCGGCGGCCATCTCGCGAAGTCGCGTGCGGTGCGCGATTTCTTCGACTACTGCCTGACCGCGCAGAGCGACCTGAGCGCGGCCGCGCTCGATGCATTCGTCGCTCGCGAGATTGCCGCGCAGCTCGACGGCACCTTCGCGCAGGCCGAGGCGCTCGACGTGTGGCGCCGGTATCGCGCGTATCTCGACGCACTCGCGAAACTGCGCGACGCCGGCGCGGTCGAGAAGTCCGACCTGGGCGCGCTGCAGCTCGCGCTCGACCAGCGTGCATCGATCGCATACCGCACGCTCGGCGACTGGAGCCAGCCATTCTTCGGTGCGGAGCAGTGGCGGCAGCGCTACGACCTTGCGCGGCTGAAGATCGCGCAGGATCCCACGCTGACGGATGCGCAGAAGGCCGAGCGGCTTGCAGCGCTCGAACAGCAGATGCCGGCCGACGAACGCGCCGAGCAGCAGCGCATCGACCAGCAGCGCGCGGCGATCGACCAGATCGCGCAATTGCAGAAGAGCGGGGCGACGCCCGATGCGATGCGCGCGCAACTGACCCAGACGCTCGGCCCCGAAGCGGCCGCGCGTGTCGCGCAGATGCAGCAGGACGACGCGTCGTGGCAGAGCCGCTACGCGGACTACGCGGCGCAGCGTGCGCAGATCGAATCGGCAGGCCTGTCGCCGCAGGATCGCGATGCGCAGATCGCCGCGCTGCGGCAGCGCGTGTTCACGAAGCCCGGCGAAGCCGTGCGCGCGGCCTCGCTCGATCGTGGGGCGGGCAGCGCGCGGTAATGCGGAAAGCGCGGGCAGTACGGCGCGTGTCCGCCGCTATGCCGCGCGCGTGAGGTCCCGCGGCAGGTGTTGCTCGATGGTATTCGCGAGCGTGTCGAACGCGGGCACGATGCCTTCATGCGCGACGCACGCATAGCCGAGCAGCAGGCCGCGCTGCGCGGTGTCGAGGCTGCTGTAGTAGCTGGTGAGCGGGCGCACGATCACGCCCGCATCGAACGCGCTCTGCGTGACCGCGCGATCGTCGCACGCGTCGGGCAGGCCGAGCACGAGATGCAGGCCGGCCTCGTCGCCCATCACGGGCAGCGCGTCGCCGAAGCGCGCGCGGATCGCGTCGATCATCAGTTGCCGGCGCTCGCCGTACAGCGTGCGCATCCGCCTGACGTGCGAAGTCAGGTGGCCGTCCATGATGAATTCGGCGAGCACGGCCTGCTGCATCAGCTGGCCTTCGCGGTACAACTCCGATAACCCGGTGCGGAACGTGTCGACCAGATGCTCGGGCACGACCATGTAGCCCATCCGCAGCCCCGGGAACAGCATCTTGCCGAGGCTGCCGACGTAGATCACGCGGCCGCCGTCGTCGAGCCCCTGCAGCGACGCGAGCGGGCGGCTGCCGTAGCGGAATTCGCTGTCGTAGTCGTCCTCGATGATCCAGCAGCGATGCTGGCGCGCATATTCGAGCAGCATCCGGCGCCGCGCGAGGCTCATCACCATCCCGAGCGGGTACTGATGCGACGGCGTGACGAGCACGAGCCGCGGCGGATGCTGCATGTCGCTGGCGCGCGGGTCGAGCCCCTCCTGGTCGACAGGCACCGGCGTCAGGGTGAGGCCGGCTGCCTGCAGGACGCTGCGCACGCCCCAGTAGCACGGCTCCTCGACCCATGCGCGATCGCCGATGTCGGACAGCAGCCGCACCGCGAGATCGATCGACTGGTGGATGCCCGTCGTGATGATCACCTGGTCCGGCGAGCATTTGACCGAGCGCGCGACGCGCAGGTAATCGGCGAGCGCGCGCCGCAACGGCCGGTAGCCGCCGCCCGGCGCATAGGTCAGCAGTTCGGGGTTCGCTTCCTTCCACAACCGCGCCTGCAGGCGGCTCCACGTCCGGCTCGGGAATTCCGACACGTCCGGCACGCCCGGCATGAACGCGCCCCATTGGCGGCGTGACACCCCCGCGTGCTCGATCAGTTGCCGGCCACGCGTCGACAGGCTGCCCTGCGCATCGGGCAGCGGCGGTTCGTCGGCGGCCGACGGCGGCGGCGCGGCGCCTGGCACGTGGATCGCGGCGGCGTCCGGCCGCGTGTCGGCCACATAGGTGCCGCTGCCGGTCGTCGTCAGCACGTAGCCTTCCGCGGTCAGCTGGTCGTACACGTGCAGCACGGTATTGCGCGCGATCGACAGGTCGGCCGCGAGCGTGCGCGAACTCGGTAGCTTGGTTCCTGGCCCCAATTCCCCGGTCAGGATGGCCTGCTGCATCAACTGCAGCAACTGGCGGTACATCGGCTCGGGCGAACTACGGTCGAGGCGGGCGGAGAGCCAGTCGGCGACGATCACGGTGTCCAAAGTGGTCCCACGCGGAATATTGAAATGGTTCCCTATTGTAGAACCGTGCGCGCCGTATAGTGATTCGCATCTCAAAATCAATTGTCGCGAAGCAAGGGGACAGCCACGATGAAGTCCGATGATGTGATCGTCAGCTTTCGCGGCGTGCGGAAGACCTACGACGGCGAGACGCTGGTCGTCAAATCGCTCGACCTCGATATCCACCGCGGGGAATTCCTGACGCTGCTCGGCCCGTCGGGCTCAGGCAAGACGACCTGCCTGATGATGCTCGCCGGCTTCGAATTCCCGACGGGCGGCGAGATCCGCCTCGACGGCGAGCTGCTGAACAACGTGCCGCCGCACAAGCGCAACATCGGCATGGTGTTCCAGAACTACGCGCTGTTTCCACACCTGACGGTCGAGCAGAACGTCGCGTATCCGCTGACCGTGCGCAAGCTGCCGGCGGCCGAGCGCGCGGAACGCGTCGCGCACGCGCTGAAGATGGTGCAGATGGAGCGCTTCGCGAAACGCTACCCGGCGCAGCTGTCGGGCGGCCAGCAGCAGCGCATCGCGCTGGCGCGTGCACTCGTGTTCGAGCCGAAGCTGGTGCTGATGGACGAGCCGCTCGGTGCGCTCGACAAGCAGCTGCGCGAACACATGCAGTACGAACTGAAGGCGCTGCACGAAAAGCTCGGCGTGACCTTCGTGTACGTGACGCACGACCAGGGCGAGGCGCTGACGATGTCCGATCGCGTCGCGGTGTTCGACAAGGGCATCGTGCAGCAGCTCGACACCGTCGACCGCCTGTACGAATCGCCGTGCAACGAATTCGTCGCGAACTTCATCGGCGACAGCAACCGGCTGCGCGGCACCATCGCGCGCGTCGACGGCGAATTCTGCGAATTCCGGCTCGACGACGGCACGAAGCTCGTCGGCCGCCGCATCGGCGACGCGGCCGAGGGCGCGCCCGCCGTCGCGTGCATCCGCCCCGAACGCATGAGCCTCGCCGCGCACGGTGCGAACGGGCACGCGAACGGCTCGGCCGCCAACCAGTTGAGCGGCGAGGCGCGCAGCCTCATCTATTTCGGCGACCACGTGCGCATGCGCTGCGCACTGCCGGGCCAGGACGAATGCTTCGTGAAGGTGCCGCTCGGCACCGGCGCGCTCGATGCGTTCTCGCCCGGCGCACCGGTCGCGCTCGCATTTGCACCCGAACACCTGCGCGTGTTCGCGTGAGCAGGGCTTCCCCGATTTTCCGTAGCACGTCGTCAACAACAACTGCCCACTTCCACCACGAGAGGAGAGGAACCACCATGAACCGAGCAAGCTTTACCGCGCGGCGTACCGCGCTGGCACTGGCGCTCGCCGTCGTCGGCGCATCGGCTTCGGCTGCCGAACTCACGGTCGTCAACTTCGGCGGCGCGAACGGCGACGCGCAGAAGGCCGCGTTCAACCAGCCGTTCGAGAAGGCGACCGGCAACAAGGTCACGGCCGTCGAATACAACGGCGAGCAGGCGAAAGTGAAGGCGATGGTCGAGGCGAAGCACGTCAACTGGGACGTGGTCGAAGTCGAATCGGGCGACCTGAATCGCGGCTGCGACGAAGGGCTGTACGAGAAGCTCGACTGGTCGAAGATCGCGAAGAAGTCCGACCTGATTCCGGAATCGCCGCAGGTGTGCGGCGTCGGCTTCTTCGTGTGGTCGACGGCGCTGTCGTACAACGCGGACAAGCTGAAATCGGCACCGACCGGCTGGGCCGATTTCTGGAACGTGAAGAAATTCCCCGGCAAGCGCGGCATGCGCAAGGGCGCGCGCTATAACCTCGAGTTCGCGCTGATGGCCGACGGCGTCGCGCCGAAGGACGTCTACAAGGTGCTCGGCACGAAGGCTGGCCAGGACCGCGCGTTCAAGAAGCTCGACGAGCTGAAGCCGAACATCCAGTGGTGGGAAGCGGGCGCGCAGCCGCCGCAGTTCCTCGTCGCCGGCGATGTCGTGATGTCGACCGCGTACAACGGCCGCATCGACGCCGCGCAGAAGGAAGGCAAGAACCTGAAGGTCGTGTGGAACGGCAGCATCTACGACCTCGACTACTGGGCGATTCCGAAGGGCTCGCCGAACAAGGCGCTGGCCGAGCAGTACATCGCGTACACGCTGACACCGAAGCCGCAGCAGGGCTATGCGCAGCACATCGCGTACGGCCCGGCGAACATCGCGGCGATCAAGTCGCTCGACGCGAAGACGCTCGCGAACCTGCCGAACTCGCCGGCGAACGGCAAGACCGCGGTGCTGGAAGATATCGGCTTCTGGACCGACCACAGCGACGAGCTCGAGCAGCGTTTCGCCGCATGGGCGACGAAGTAACTGCCGTTCAGGTGTCCTGAAGCAACCGGCCGCGCGGCACGTCGATCGTGTCGCGCGGCCTTCCGCTGGATCATGCCCGGCCGGAGAGAACCGTTGAATACGATGACGATCGCGCCTTCCTCGCCGTCGGCGGCCGCGCTCAAGCGCGAGCTGAAGGCCGCCGAAGCCCGCAAGCGCACGATGGCGCTGCTGCTGGTCGCGCCGCTCGCGATATTCCTGCTGCTGATTTTCGTCGTGCCGATCGGCACGCTGCTCACGCGCGCGGTGCAGAACCCGGAGATCGCGACCGCGTTGCCGAACACGATCGCCGCGCTGTCGGGCTGGGACCGCAAGGCACCGCCGGCCGACGCCGCATATGTCGCGCTCGCGGCCGACATGACGAAGGTGGCCGACAGCGAGGCGATGGGTGCGCTCGCGCGGCGCCTGAACACCGAGATTCCCGGCTATCGCTCGCTCGTCGCGAAGACGGCGCGCGCGATGCCGCTGAAGGGCGACAACGACGCGGCGCTGACGCCCGCCCAGACGCGCGAGAAAATCGTCGAGCTCGACGCGCGCTGGGGCGACGTCGCGTACTGGCAGTCGATCGCGAAGAACGGCAGCCAGGTGTCGCCGTTCTACCTGCTCGCCGCGCTCGACCACAAGCAGGACGGCTTCGGCCACATCGTGCAGGCCGACCCCGACCAGTCGATCTATCTCGCGATCTTCGGCCGCACGTTCGTGATCGGCGTTGCCGTCACGCTGTTCGCGCTGCTGCTCGGCTATCCGCTCGCGTACTGGATCTCGACGCTGTCGGAGCGTCGCGCGAACCTCGTGATGATCCTCGTGCTGATTCCGTTCTGGACGTCGGTGCTCGTGCGCGTCGCCGCGTGGATCGTGCTGCTGCAGAGCGAAGGGCTCATCAACACCGCGCTGATCGGCAGCGGGCTGATCTCGCATCCGCTGACGCTGCTGTTCAACCGCGTCGGCGTGTACATCTCGATGACGCACATCCTGCTGCCGTTCATGATCCTGCCGCTGTACAGCGTGATGAAGTCGATCCCGCCGACCTACCAGCGCGCGGCCGTGTCGCTCGGCAGCCACCCGTTCGCCGCGTTCTGGCGCGTGTACGTGCCGCAGACTTATCCGGGCGTCGGCGCGGGCGCGCTGCTCGTGTTCATCCTCGCGATCGGCTACTACATCACGCCCGCGCTGCTCGGCGGGCCGAACGACCAGATGGTCAGCTACTACGTTGCGTACTTCACGAACGTGACGATCAACTGGGGCATGGCGTGCGCGCTCGGCGGGCTGCTGCTCGCGGCGACGCTCGTGCTGTACGCGGTGTACGGGCGCTTCACGCGCACGAACGTGAGCCTCGGCTGAACGCAGCGCACAACGAAACGGGAAGGGGAATCCGACCATGAAACTCGCCAGGCCGCTGTTCGCGCCACACATGTCGTTCGTCGAGCGCGCGTGGTACGTCGCGCTGCGCGTGCTCGTCGTGCTGACACTGCTGTACCTGATCCTGCCGGTGCTCGCGATCGTGCCGCTGTCGTTTTCGTCGAGCACGTTCCTCGTCTATCCGATCCCGGGCTTCTCGATGCGCTGGTACGAGAACCTGATCGCGTCCGACGAGTGGCGGATGGCCGCGAAGAACAGCTTCATCGTCGCGCCGTCGGCGACCGTCGTCGCGACGGTGCTCGGCACGCTCGCCGCGATCGGCCTCACGAAGGCGGACTTCCGCGGCAAGGGGCTGCTGATGGCCGTGCTGCTGTCGCCGATGATCGTGCCGGTGGTCGTGGTCGGCGTCGGCATGTACCTGTTCTTCGCGCCGCTCGGGCTCGCGAACACCTACACGGGGTTGATCGCCGCGCACGCGGCGCTCGGCGTGCCGTTCGTCGTGACGACGGTTGCCGCGACGCTGCAGGGCTTCAACCAGAACCTCGTGCGCGCCAGCCTGTCGCTGGGCGCGAATCCGGTGTCGACGTTCTTCCGTGTGACGCTGCCGGTCATTGCGCCGGGCGTGATGTCGGGCGCATTGTTCGCGTTCGCGACGTCGTTCGACGAAGTCGTCGTCACGCTGTTCCTCGCGGGTGCGGACCAGACGACGCTGCCGCGCCAGATGTTCACCGGTATCCGCGAGAACATCAGCCCGACGATCGCTGCGCTCGCAACGATCCTGATCCTCTTCTCGACGAGCCTGCTGCTGGCGCTCGAATGGTTGCGCGGTCGCAATGCGCGGCGCGCGGTGAGCTGACCCGGCTGGCCCGCCTGCTGCGCCAGCGTGGCCGCGCGTCCTGCACGGCAACGCGCTTTCTTTCATTTCGCTGACTGACGAGGCAGCCGCCTGCACGTTCGATGCGGCTCTGCAACAATACGGGGCGCGGCGGCGCGCGTTCCGTGCGGTGCGACCGGAACGCCGCCGCGAGTCCAATCCGCGACGCGGCGCAACGCGTCGCTCGTCAGCCGAGCCTCATCTTGTCCGAATTCGCTTCCCCCGCCGGCGCGCATGAGCCGGCCGTCAACTGGCGTGCGATGTCCGCGGTGCTGCTGGCCGTCGCGCTCGCGACCCTCGACACCGCGATCGCGAATACCGCGCTGCCCGCGATCGCCACCGACCTGCATGCGTCGCCGGCCGCGTCCGTGTGGATCATCAACGCCTACCAGCTCGCGATGGTTGCGACGCTGTTGCCGTTCGCGTCGCTCGGCGACATCGTCGGCCACAAGCGCGTGTATATCGCCGGGCTCGCGGTGTTCACGCTCGCGTCGCTCGGCTGTTCGCTCGCATCGACGCTGCCGACGCTGACGGCCGCGCGGATCGTGCAGGGCTTCGGCGCGAGCGCGATCATGAGCGTCAACGTCGCGCTGATCCGCGGGCTGTTCCCCGCGCACCGGCTCGGGCGCGGCGTCGGCTTCAACGCGCTCGTGGTCGGCGTGTCGTTTGCGGTGGGGCCCACCATCGCATCGCTGATCCTGTCGGTCGCCGCGTGGCCGTGGCTGTTTGCGGTGAACGTGCCGCTCGGTGTGTTCGCGCTCGCAGTGGCGATTCCGTCGCTGCCGCAGACAGCGCGCGGCAAGCATGCGTTCGATCCGGTCGCTGCCTTGTTCAACGTGATCACGTTCGCGTCGCTGATCTTCGCGCTCGGCGAGTTCGCGCAGCGCGGGCCGCTTTCCGTCGTGTTCGCGGCGGCCGCGGTCGCACTCGCATTCGGCTGGCTGCTGATCCGCCGCCAGGCCGGGCACCCGGCACCGATGCTGCCGGTCGACCTGTTTCGCCGGCCGGTGTTCACGCTGTCCGCGCTGACCGCCGTGTGCGCGTTCGCCGCGCAGGGGCTCGCGTTCGTGTCGCTGCCGTTCTATTTCGAAACCGTCCTGCATCGCGACGCGGTCGAAACAGGGTTCCTGATGACGCCGTGGTCGGTGATCGTCGCGCTCGCCGCGCCGATCGCGGGCCGGTTGTCGGATCGCTATCCGCCGGGCCTGCTCGGCGCGATCGGTCTTGCATTGCTGAGCGCGGGCATGGTGTCGCTCGCCGCGTTGCCGGCGGCGCCGAGCGTCGTCGACATCGGCTGGCGGATGATGCTGTGCGGCGCCGGCTTCGGCTTCTTCCAGTCGCCGAACCTGAAGGCGCTGATGTCGAGCGCACCGCCCGAGCGCAGCGGCGGCGCGAGCGGGATCATCGCGACCGCACGGCTGATCGGGCAGGCGACGGGCGCGGCGCTCGTCGCGCTGTCGTTCGGCATCGCGGGGCGCCATGGGCCGACGCTCGCGCTGATGCTCGGTGCCGGCTTCGCCGGGGCCGCGAGCGTCGCGAGCGGGTTGCGGCTCTTTGCACCGTCGCATCGGGCCGGCGTGCCGGCCGCGTCGACGCGCGTAAGCAAGCGCGCGACGGAGTAGCCGGTGGCGCGCGGCAGGCCGGCGTGATTGACCGAGCGCACGGTCGGGTGCAACGTAGCATTTCACGTCGAATTCGCGAGCACATATGAATTTGCGCAGCGTTGATCTGAATCTGTTGGTCGCACTCGATGCGTTGCTGACCGAGAAGCATGTGACGCGTGCCGCGACGAAGGTGGGGTTGAGTCAGTCGGCGATGAGCAGCGCGCTGGGGCGTTTGCGGATGCTGATGCGCGACGAGTTGCTGATACGCAATGCAACGGGCATGGAGCCGACGCCGCGTGCGCTGGAACTGGAAGCGCCACTGAGACAACTGCTTCGCCAGGCAGAGCGGCTCCTCGAGTCGGATGGCGCGTTCGATCCGGCAACGACGACCCGGCACTTCCGGCTGAGGATGTCCGACGTGCTCGAATATCTGCTGATGCCGTCATTGCTCGCGCAGCTCGAACAGCAGGCGCCCGGCGTGACGCTCGACGTGGTGCACCTGTCGCCGGGGCAGACCGTGACCGCGCTCGATGCCGACGACGTCGACGTCGCGGTCAGCATGGATCTGGAGCATGCGGGCGCGGTGCAGGCGACACCGCTGTTCGACGACCGCATGGTCTGCGTGATGGCGCGGGACCATCCGTGTGCCGCTGAAGAGTTGACGCTCGACCTGTTCCTTTCCCTGCCGCATCTCAAGGTGTCCATCAGTGCGACCGACGGGCGTTACGTCGATGCCACGCTCGCCGGAATGCGCCGCGCCCGGAACGTGGTGCTCAATGTCCCGCACTGGCTGGTCGTGCCGCATCTGTTGCGCCATTCGTCGATGGTCGCGGTGATGTCCGCGCGCCTGGCCGAACGTTTCGCGGAAGACGGGCTGGTGCTCAAGGCGCTGCCGTTCGAGTCAGCGGGTTTCCAGTGGTCGATGTACTGGCACCGGCGCCACGACGGCGTTCCCGCGCAGATCTGGCTGAGGGAGAGGATTCGCGAGGCGGCGAGGCCGATGCGGTTGCCCGGCGCACAGCGCGCGGCGGGCTGAACGCCGTCGATGCGTCACGGGCGTCGCCAGCGCGGCAATTGCCGGAGGCAGCTGATGACCGTGCCCGCCAGTGCGAATACGCTGCCGGCCCACAACGCGACGATCGGGCCACCGGCCCCGGCGACGTGAAAGCACAAGGCCACCAGCGCTGCACCGAGCGTCTGTCCGAGCAGGCGGGCCGTCGCGACGATGCCGCTGGCGCCGCCGCTGCGCTCGGCCGGCGCACTGCCCATCAGCGCCTTGAGGTTCGGCGCCTGGAAGAAGCCGAATCCGGCGCCGCACATCATCATCCGCCACACGATATCGAGCGTCGAAGGCGCGGGCGGCAGCATGGCCAGCGATGCCATGCCGATGCACAGGATCGAGAGGCCGACGGTGCCGAGGATGCCGGCCGGGTATCGGTCGGCCAGGCGTCCGGCCACGGGCGCCATGATGGCCACCACGACAGGCCACGGCGTCATGAGGAAGCCCGTGTCGACCTGACTGTTGCCGAGGCCGGCTTGCAGGAAGAACGGCAGTGACACGAACGCGAGGCCCTGCGTCGCAAACGAGCAAACCGAGGTGGCGGCGGACAGGGAGAAGACCGGCCGTCGAAACAGGTCGGCTGCGAGCAGCGGAGCGGGGTGATGCGCCTGGCGCTTCAGCAGCGTGTAGCCGCAGGCTGCCGCGACGATCCATTCGGCGATGACCGTCGGCGACAGACCGTCGTGCGAAACCGTTCCCAGTCCAAGGATCAGCAGTGCGAAGCAACCGGCGCACAGCAAGGCGGCGGCGATATCGAAGTCATGTCGGGCACGAGCGGTGATCGGCAGGGTGCGAACCGCCAATGCGACGGAAAGCAGGCCGATAGGAACGTTGATCAGGAACAGCCAGTGCCATGACGTGACCGACAGGATGGCCGACGCGACGGTCGGCCCGACGGTGAACGAAACGGCGACGACGAGCGCATTCAACCCGACGCCGCGGCCGAGCAGCCTGGCCGGGTACGCAAAACGAATCAGCGCGGTGTTGACGCTCATGATTGCAGCCGCGCCGATACCTTGCAACGCACGCGAAGCGGCGAGCGCGGGAAGCGACCCTGCGATGCCGCACGCGAGTGAGCTGGCGGTGAACAGGATCAGCCCGGCGATGTAAATGCGCCGGTGGCCGAATATCTCGCCGAGCGACGCAAACGGCAGCAAGGTCGCGATCATCGCAAGCTGATACGCATTGACGACCCAGATCACCGAGGCAGGATCGGCGCCGATGCTTCTGCCGATGGTCGGCAGCGCGGTATTGGTAATGGCCGTATCGAGATTGGCCATCGCGACCGCGAGCGAGAGGGCGATCAATGCCGCGATTCGCTGTCGCGTCGGCAGGCCGTCGTGAAGGGGCGGGCTGAGGGGAGGCAGGTGGGTTGTCGACATCGCGGGCAGCGCAGGTTGGGTGAATGCCCACTGTCGCATCCGCCAGGCAATTGATCCAACGGATGTTTGTGATGCCGATATTGACGCGGTGGATAGTGGTGTCGCCGTGAGGCGATCCGCGTTCATGCTGTCTTCCGCCGGCCGGCGCGCGACCTGCCACCGCCGCGCGCCGGTTTTCACGCTTCGCTTAGAACCCGCCCGACTTGATCAGCTGGTTGAGGTTCGCGATGTTCAGGCTGCCGAAGCCGGTCGTGTAATCCCAGCCGGTGCCTGCGTTATAGCCATACCCCTGATAGCCGTTGTTCCCCGACACCACGTCGTAGCGCACGAGCGACGGGTTCGACGGAATGTCGGCGTAGAACTTCCCGGCCGGGAAGCCGAGGCCCGTGCCGTTCGCTGCAAGCAGGCGTGCCCAGAGGCCCGTGAAGATCGGCGCGGCGAGGCTCGTGCCGCCGATCTGCTGCAACTGGCCGTAGTTGTAGATGTACGCGCCGGTGCTTTGCGCGGCGTCGAACGCGACGTCCGGCAACTGGCGGTTGCTGCCCGACTGCCACGACGGCGCGGGCAGGATCGTGCTGACGCCGCCGCCGGTCGCCCACAGCTTGCCGTTCGAATCGAGCCCTTCGTTCCACACCGTCTCGCTCGAGAACGCGCCCGCCGACGACGTATAGAGCGTCGTGCCGCCGATCGCGAGCACGTGCGGCGACGAGGCCGGCCACGACACCGTGTAGTTCGCGCCGTCCGGATAGCCGCGGTTGTTGCACTCGTACACGCCTTCGTCGCCCGACGAAACCGAGAACGTCTGGCCTTGCGCCGCGGCGGTCGTGAAGATCTGTTCCTCGGCGTCGATCGTGCCGTCCGCGTTCGCGTCGGTCTCGCACCAGCCGAGCGACACGTTGATCACTTTTGCGGTGTTGTCCGACACCGCCTGGTTGAACGCCTGCGTGAGCCCCGTGTTGCCGGAGGCGCTGAGGTCCGCCATGTAGAACACGAGCTTGCCGACCTGGCCGCCGGCCGAGCCGACGATCGACTGGCTGTCGAGATCCCATTCGCCCTGGCCGTCCTGGTCGTCGGTGTAGCTGCCGCCCGAGCCGTTGGTCTGGACGGTCTGCGTCGACACCGCGCCGTAGCCGTTGCTCGACGTGAACTGCTTCAGGTCCTGCAGCGTCTGCGACACGCCGCCGATCGTGATGATGCCGACGGTCACGCCGGCCGCGGTCGGCACGCCGGTTGCGTTGTAGAGGCCCGGGAATTCCTTCGGATAGTGGCCGGTTGCGGTGCCGGCCGCGAGCGCCTGCGGCTTCGACACGTTGCCGATGCGCAGCAGCGGCCGCGCGTGTGCGACGCTCTGCAGCCCGAGCACCGAACCGACGACGTCGCCGAGCGCGCGCGGCACCTGCGCGGTCGACGTATTGGCGAAGCCCGAGCGGCCCGCGTAGTCGAAGTGCACGAGCGACGTGTTGAAGGCGGCCTTCACCGTGCCGGCCGTGCCGCGAGCGGATACCAGCAACCGGTTCGGCGCGACCTCGACGTTCACGAAGCCGCTCTTGTGCAGGTAGTCGACGACCGACTTCACCTGCGCGTCGGTCGGCGCGTAGCTGGCGAGGAACTGCGCATGCGTGAGGTACTGGCGGTAATGCGCGCTGCCCGGCCGGTTCACGTCGCGCGCCAGTTGCTTGAGCTGCGCGGCATTGCGCAGCTTCAGGCTGACGACGACGTTGCTCGTTTCACCGGACGCGAGTTCGAGCGACGGCGCCGCGCTGCGCGCCATCAACTGCGGGCCGGTCAGAAAGGCCTTCGTATGGGTGTCGACCCAGTCCGTCGCCGCATGCGCCGCAGCGGCGGCGAACACGAGCGGTGCCACGCACGCAAGGCGGCGGGGCGACGGCAGGGGCAGGGCAAACCAGGCGTTCCTTTTCATCGGGAGTCCTTTTTAGGAGAGACGACGTTGCTGGAGCCCCCGACCCTTGTGGGGTCGCGAGCGGTGACGAGCGTAGGGCGTCGCCGCGGTTCGGGTAGCTGCCAGTTTCCATAGCTGTCAGTTCTGACATCGGCGCTTCCACGCGCATGCGTTGCGTCGTCCGCACAAGCAATCGTGGCCGTGGCGAACGGAACCGGTTCGCGACACGAGGGCACGGCAAGGCGCGACGTTCGCACGCACGAGTCGTTCGTCGCGGCGCCGGAACGTGCGCGATCGCGGAGCGGATCGACCCGTGAACGCATCGCGCGCGGCCGGTCGTTGCCGCGTGCCGCGTCGCACTATGTGGTCAAACGAAGCGGCATGGCAGGAATGGATTCGTGCGTGCACAAAAAAGGGGCTGGTCGATCGCAAACGTTTCCCGAACTGTGGAACGGTGCTTCCGACAGTCTTGCGGGCTGCTTTCGGATCGCATGCTGCGGTTGCAAATTAGAGGAAAGGCTCGAATCCGGCGGCGTGCGCGTGCCGACGCGGCGCACGGCAGGCCCGTGCAAGATCGCACGACGCCGTTCGTGAAATTCCGCCTTGACGCGCGTCGATCAGCGGATATTCTTCGATCCATAACCATCGGGTTATGGATTTGGACATGCAGAACGCACACGACATGCTTTTCAGGACGCTGGCCGATCCCACCCGCCGCGCGCTCTTCGAGCGGCTGTGCGCGGACGGCGAGCTGACGGTTGCCGCGCTGACGGCCCATGCGGGCGTCTCGCAGCCGGCCGTCTCGAAGCATCTCGGCGTCCTGAAGCATGCCGGGCTCGTGAGCGACCGTCACGAAGGCCGGCAGACGCACTACAGCGCACAGCCTCAAGCGCTGGCCCCGCTGATCGACTGGACGAGCCAGATGGCCGGCTTCTGGCAGAACCGGTTCGATGCCCTCGAAGATCTTCTGAAAAGGATGGATCAGTAATGAACCAGGCCACCACTGAAACGCGCTCCGTCGTTGTCGACCGGGAGCTGCCTCATCCGCCGGAGAAGATCTGGCGCGCGCTCACGCAACCGCACCTGATCGAAGCGTGGCTGATGAAGAGCGACTTCGAGCCCGTCGCGGGCCGCGCTTTCAGCTTCCGCGCGGACTGGGGTTCGGTCGACTGCACGGTGCTGACGATCGAGCCGCCGCGGGAGTTGTCCTATACGTGGGCCGCGTATGGCCTCGAAAGCGTCGTCACATGGACGCTCACGCCGACACCGGCCGGCACGCACCTGCGGATGGAGCAGGTCGGCTTCCGCACGGACCAGGAGCAGGCGTATCGCGGTGCACAGCACGGCTGGGTCCGGTTCTTCGACGCGCTCGAACAGGTGCTGGCCCGCCCCGACGAAGGCACGGAGGCGCGCGCATGAGCACAACGGACCTCACGCCGTCGGCGCGTATCGACGCGCTGATCGCCGGCATCGCGGACTGGCGCGGCAAGACCTTCGCCGACCTGCGCCAGACGATCCTCGCTGCGCAAGCGGGCATCGTCGAGGAGTGGAAATGGATGGGCAGCCCCGTGTGGGAATGCGACGGGATGATCGCGGTGGCGAACGCGCACAAGGGCAAGGTGAAGCTGACCTTCATGCACGGCGCGCAGCTGCCCGATCCCGACCAGCTGTTCAACGACGGTCTCGACGGCAACGCGCGGCGCGCGATCGACTTTTTCGAAGGCGACCGGATCGACAAGCGGGCGTTGAAGAACCTCGTACGCGCGGCGATTGACTACAACCGCACGCATCTGAAGAAGAACGCGCGGGCGGGTGCCAGTGCGAAGGTGCGAAGCAGCAAGGTGGCGTGATGTGGCGCGGCGCCGTTATCGGTCCTTGCGCCGGAAAGTGAACATGGTGCCGCCACAGCAGTTGCCTTGCTGCAAGAAGACGGTGAAGGTTTTGTCAACGACGGCATAGCTGATGGTCACGACGTCCAGGCGGTCGTTGGGCAAATAGCTTCCCGACATCGCCGGGACGAAATCAATCGCGTCGCGGGCGAGCAGGTAGAGATGCTCGTCATGCACCGTCGTGGCAGGCGACAGGGTGTTCAGCTCGTTCTCCGCGGCGCTGTCGTGGGGCTGGCCGATCTCGTATTGCATGCCTGCATCGCGGTACGGGATCGACAGCAGCACCTTGCCCTCGACACTCACGCGCGTCGCGAGCGATGGGTCCACGATGATCGTCATGCTGTCGAGCCGGTGCAGGTCCTTGCGTGTCAGGCTCACGTCCGAGAACTCGCGACGCGCCATCGAGATGACCGATATGTTTGATTTCCATCGGCCTTTCTCGCGCCATGAATCCCACATGCCGTTGGCTCCGCCGGAGCCGGTGATGTTGTCGAGCACGTAAGTGCCGATCGCGTGCGTGAGGATCTCGCGTTTCGAGCCGATGACGATTTCCGACGTCTGATGCGCGTCGACAGGCAAATGCCGGTCGCCACGGGCCGATGTCCAGGTTCCGTCGAGCGTGTTGCCGGTCACCTTGCCTGTGAAGGTGCCGGTGTGTTGACCGTCACTCCCGATCTCGTCCATCGTAAAGGTGCCCACTGGATCAATCTTGCCGCTCAGCGCGATAGCGTTGCGCTTGCCGGCGTAGCGATAGCTTCCCGTCAACTTTCCTTCGGTATTCTTGAGATCCATCGTGAACGCATAGCGGTCACCGATCCGGCCTGCAAAGTACTTGTGGAAGTACTGAGCGTCGGCCAGCGCTGTCGTGGCAGTGATCAAGGACAGAAGCACTGCGGCGAGTTGCAGGGCAGGACGGAACATGGGGCGCGGTAGGGGGCGATGGTGGCGCCATTGTGACACGGTGGCCCAAATCGCGACGTAGCCGGTCCCGCGCGTGGCGCGGCCCGTCGGCGGGACGTCGATTCATTCGCGATGACCGCAAAAAAAGCCCGACACGAGGTCGGGCATCCAAATCGGCCGCAACCACCGCGAGGCGGCTGCGGCACCTGCAAAAGCCGCGCGCTTACGCTGCGAGCAGCGAGCGCAGCACGAACGGCAGGATACCGCCGTGCTTGTAGTAGTCGACTTCGATCGGCGTATCGATGCGCAGCAGCACCTGCACGCGCTGCGATTCGCCGTTCTTGCGGTTGATCACGAGCGTGACGTCCTGCTGCGGCTTGAAGTCGTCGCCAAGGCCTTCGATGTCGTACGTCTCTTCGCCGGTGATGCCGAGCGACTGGATGCTGTCCGCGCCCTTGAACTGCAGCGGCAGCACGCCCATGCCGACCAGGTTCGAGCGGTGGATCCGCTCGAAGCTGCGTGCGATCACGGCCTTCACGCCGAGCAGTTGCGTGCCCTTCGCGGCCCAGTCGCGCGACGAGCCCGTGCCGTACTCTTCGCCCGCGAACACGACCGTCGGCGTATCCGCGCCGACATATTGCATGGCCGCGTCGTAGATCGACTGCTGTTCGCCGCTCGGCTGGTGGATCGTCAGGCCGCCTTCGACGCGCGAGCCGTCTTCCTTCGCCGGGATCATCAGGTTCTTGATCCGGACGTTCGCGAACGTACCGCGCATCATCACGTCGTGGTTGCCGCGGCGCGAGCCGTAGCTGTTGAAGTCGGCCTTCTGCACGCCGTTTTCCTTCAGCCACTTGCCTGCCGGCGAGTCTTCCTTGATCGAGCCTGCCGGGCTGATGTGGTCGGTCGTGACCGAGTCACCGAAGATGCCCAGTGCGCGCGCGCCCTTGACCGTCGGGATCGATGCAGCCGGTTCCATCGAGAAGTCGTTGCCGAAGAACGGCGGCTCGGCGATGTACGTCGACTTCGGCCAGTCGTAGACCTGGCCCGTTTCGCCCTCGATCTTGCTCCAGAGGTCGCCCTTCTTGGTCAGCTTCGAGTAGTTGTCCTCGAACTTCTTCGGATCGAGCGCGAACTTGAGCAGCGCGTGGATTTCGTCGCTCGTCGGCCAGATGTCGCCGAGATAGATATCGCGGCCGCCCTTGCCCTTGCCGACCGGCTCGGTCATCAGGTCGCGCGTGATGTTGCCGGCGATCGCGTACGCGACGACCAGCGGCGGCGACGCGAGGAAGTTCGCGCGGATGTTCGGGTGGATACGCGCTTCGAAGTTACGGTTGCCCGACAGCACGGCTGCCGCGACGATGTCGTTCTTCGTGATCGCTTCGTTCAGCTCCGGCGTCAGGTCGCCCGCGTTGCCGATACAGGTCGTGCAGCCATAGGCCGCGACTTCGAAGCCGAGCTTCGACAGGTAGGGCAGCAGGCCCGTCTTCGTCAGGTACTCGGTGACGATGCGCGATCCCGGCGCGAGCGAGGTCTTGATCTTCGGATCGACCGTGAGGCCGGCCTCGACCGCCTTCTTCGCGAGCAGGCCAGCGGCCAGCAGCACGCTCGGGTTCGACGTGTTCGTGCACGACGTGATCGCGGCGATCAGCACGTCGCCGTTCTTCACGTCGACGCCGTTGCTCGTCGTGTATTGCGTGGCCAGATCGTCCGCCTTCTTCGCGAAGCCGTTGTCTGCCACCGGCTTCGAGAACAGGTCGGTGAACGTCGACTTGACGTTGCCGATCTCGATGCGGTCCTGCGGGCGCTTCGGGCCGGCCAGCGACGGAGCGACCGTTGCCAGATCCAGCGTCACGACCTTCGTGTAGTCGATGTCGCCGGCCTTCGGGATACCGAACAGCTTCTGCGCCTTGAAGTAGTTTTCGAACGCGGCGATTTCCGCCTTCGTGCGGCCCGTGCCTTCGAAGTAGTCGATCGTCTTTTCGTCGACCGGGAAGAAGCCCATCGTTGCGCCGTATTCCGGCGCCATGTTGCCGATCGTCGCGCGGTCCGGCAGCGACAGCGACTTCGTGCCAGCGCCAAAGAACTCGACGAACTTGCCGACGACCTTTTCCTTGCGCAGCATTTCGGTGATGGTCAGCACCAGGTCGGTGGCCGTCACGCCTTCGCGCAGCTTGCCCTTCAGCTCGACGCCGACGACGTCAGGCGTCAGGAAGTACACCGGCTGGCCGAGCATGCCGGCTTCAGCCTC
Organism: Burkholderia sp. AU30198; assembly: GCF_020419825.1. NCBI lineage: Bacteria > Pseudomonadati > Pseudomonadota > Betaproteobacteria > Burkholderiales > Burkholderiaceae > Burkholderia > Burkholderia sp. AU30198. Next base: position 58,587 of record NZ_JAIZSA010000001.1, read on the forward strand.
GATGCCGCCCACGCCCCAGCCGACCACGCCGATGCCGTTGATCATCGTCGTGTGGCTGTCGGTGCCGACGAGGGTATCCGGGTAGTACACGGTATCGCCGCCGTCCGACTTCTTGTGGACGCCACGCGCGAGGTATTCGAGGTTCACCTGGTGGACGATGCCGACGCCCGGCGGCACGACCTTGAACGTGTCGAATGCCTGCATGCCCCACTTCATGAACTGGTAGCGCTCGTTGTTGCGCTGGAATTCCAGTTTCATGTTCAGGTCGAGCGCGTCCTTCTGGCGGAAGTAGTCGATCTGGACCGAGTGGTCGACGACGAGATCGACCGGGACCAGCGGCTCGATCTTCTTCGGGTTCTTGCCCGTGCGCTCCGCGACGCCGCGCATGGCCGCGATGTCGGCGAGCAGCGGCACACCCGTGAAGTCCTGCAGCACGACGCGCGACACCACGAACGGAATCTCGTCGACGCGCTTGGCCGTCGGCTTCCAGTTCGCCAACTGCTCGATGTGCTCTTCGGTGATCTTCTTGCCGTCGTAGTTGCGCAGCACAGACTCGAGCACGATACGGATCGACACCGGCAGGCGTTCGATCTTCGTCTTCAGTTCCTTGCCGAGCTGCGGCAGCGAGTAGAACTTGCCTTTGCCGGAACCGCTGTCGAATTCCTTGAGGGTCTTGTGGAGATTGTGGGCCATGGTGATTTTCCTGGGTTTAAGGCTAGGAAACAACGTGTCCTGTAGATGACGGCTATATCACATACAAGTCGACGTACTGATCGACCGGCATCGCTTCGAGCTTTGCCTGATCCAGCGACACGTCGAGAATCGCTTGTTGCTGCTTTGCCGGGAAGCGGCGGGCGAGGTTGGTCCTGAACTTCTCGACCAGGAGCGGGATGCCTTCGGTGCGGCGTCGCTGATGGCCGAGCGGGTATTCGACCGCCACTTCGGCAAGTTTCGATCCGTCCGCGAACTCGATCGTCAGTGCATTCGCGATCGAGCGCTTGTCCGGGTCGTGGTAATCCTTCGTGAACTGCGGATCCTCGACGCATACCGTCTTCGCGCGCAGCGCGTCGATGCGGGGATCGGCGGCGGCCGAATCTTCATAGTCGGCCGCGGTCAGCCGGCCGAACAGCAGCGGCACGGCGACCATGTACTGGATGCAGTGGTCGCGGTCGGCCGGATTGGCGAGCGGGCCCTGCTTGTCGATGATGCGGATCGCGGCCGCGTGCGTGCGGATCGTGATCCGGCTGATCTCGTCGGTCGTGCGGCCCGCGGCGGCGAGCTGCGCGTGCAGCTGCAGCGCGGCCTCGGCGGCCGTTTGCGCGTGGAATTCGGCGGGGAACGCGATCTTGAACAGCACGTTTTCCATCACGTACGTGCCGTACGGGCGCTGGAAGCGGAGCGGCTTGCCGTCGAACAGCACGTCGTAGAAGCCCCAGGTCCTGGCGGTGAGCGCCGACGGGTAGCCCATTTCCCCCGTTTTCGCGATCAGCGCGAGGCGCACCGCGCGGGAGGTCGCGTCGCCGGCCGCCCATGATTTGCGCGAACCGGTGTTCGGCGCGTGGCGGTAGGTGCGCAGCGCCTGGCCGTCGACGAACGCGTTGGACACCGCGTTGATCAGCTCGTCGCGCGTGAGCCCGAGCAGCCGGCCGACGACGGCCGTCGACGCGACTTTTACGAGCAGCACGTGGTCGAGCCCGACTGCGTTGAACGAATTCTCGAGGGCGAGGCAGCCCTGGATCTCGTGGGCCTGGATCATCGCGACCAGTACGTCGCGCATCAGGAGCGGCTTCCGGCCGGCCGCGACGGCCGTGCGGGAGAGCCAGTCGGCCGTCGCCAGGATCCCGCCGAGATTGTCGGACGGATGACCCCATTCGGCGGCGAGCCAGGTGTCGTTGAAGTCCAGCCAGCGGATCATCGCACCGATGCCGAACGCGGCCTGGACGGGATCGAGCTGGAAGGACGTGCCGGGCACCTTCGCGCCGTTCGGCACGATCGTGCCGGGCACGACGGGGCCGAGCAGCTTGGTGCAGGCAGGGTAGGACAGCGCCTCGAGTCCACATCCGAGCGTGTCGATCAGGCAATGACGCGCCGTCTCCAGCGCGAGCGCGCTGTCGAGACCGGTGTTCAGCACGTAGTCGACGATATCGACGAGTACCGTATCCGGAGCAGGGCGGACGTTGGAGACCGGGGCGGACATCGAGGGGCCGATGGAACGCGCTTAGTTCGTTGCCGGCTTCAGCTCGTTCGACTGCGTCGGTGCCGGCGTGCCTTGCGTCATTTCCGGCGTCACGCATTCGTCCGCGAGGCGCTCGCCGCCGTTTGCGTCCGAGAACAGCATTGCCTTGGTCGGGATCACGATCAGCTTGAAGCCTGCTGCCGGATCGTAGAACGTGTCGGCGCCCGTCGTCGTGGCTTGACGCGGCAGCTTGTAGTTCTTCTTCGCCCAGTGAACCGTGACGACCTGGTCGCGCTTCATGTCGCCGGCGAGGTCGAACGACAGACCTTCCTTGCAGGACCACTTGACCGCGCCGTCCGGTACCGGATCGACCTTCGCTGCGGCACGTGCCTGTGCCTTCTTGCTACGCGGGATGATGCGCTTGGCCGGCGCCGGGCGCTTGGCCGTTGCCTTCTTCGCGGTCGTCGTAGTCGTACCCTGGGCAAACGCGCTCGGAGCCGACACCAGCATCGTGGCGGACAAGGCGCCGATAGCGGTAGCGATCAGGAGTTTCTTCATGGAGTCAGAACCTTTCGATAATCAGTTGACAAGGGCCGGCAATCGAAGCGGCCGGCCGGTTTGAAACTGCACGCGCCCCGAAAGCGCGCAGCGGCCGCTATTTTCACCTATTTGGCCGCATACATATCAGGTTTTCGGGCTCCGTTACGTTTTTTGTCGTTTCGCAAAACTCTATCCGGTTCGCGCGTCGTCGAATGCATGAATCTCGTGTATCGGCCGGCGGCGCGCGCTTACGGCGCGCTGCCTGCGGCGGCCGGCCCGAACAGCGGCGCGGCCTCGGCCGGTACGGGCTGGCCGGTGGCCTGCGCGCGGCGCAGCACCGACCAGTAATACCGGTAGCTCGCGCGATCGTGCAGCGTATCACCGTGGCGCGTCGGCCCCCAGTCGGCGGCCTGCGCGGCCAGCAGGATCTCGGCGGCCAGCGCGACTTCGTCGGTGCGCGGCGCGAATGCGTCGACGATCGGGCGGATCTGCGCGGGATGGATGCTCCACATCCGCGTGAACGCGAATTCGTCGCGCGCGCGGCGTGCATCGCCGGCGACGATGCTCATGTCGCGCACCTCGGTCGTCACGTTGTGCGACGGCGTCTTGCCGTGCGCGTGGCAGGCCGCGGCGATTTCCAGCTTCGCGCGGCGCACGAGCGGATGCTCGAACTGGCCCGGCGAGCGCATCGCGGAATCGGGAATCGCGCCATGGTGCGCGGAAACGAAATCCATCAGCCCGAAGCTCAGCGTGCCGACCGTCGGCAGCGCGGCGAGGGCGGCCGCCTGCGCGAGCGCGCCGTGCGTCTCGACCAGCACGTCGACCGGGATCGGCTGCGTAATGCCGAGCTCGCGGCGCGTGCCTTCGATGAACGCGGTCATTTCGGCTGCGTCGGCGGCACTCGCGATCTTCGGGAGCGTGATGTAGGCGGGAGCGCGCGACGCACGCAGCACGATGCGCACGTCGTCGCGCCAGTGCGGGTGGGAAAAGTCGTGGATACGGACGCCGACGCGGCCGAAGCGGTTCTCGGCGCTGCCGAGCAGTTCGGCGACGAGTGCCGCGTGCGCGGCTTCCTGGCCGACGGCCGCGCCGTCTTCGCAGTCGAGCGTGATGTCGAAAACGGGGCCCGTTTCGGCCTGCAGCGCGAGCGACTTGCGCATCAGCTTTTCGCTGCCCGCGTAGTGATCGCAGCAGGGCAGGATCGCGGGCGGGGACGCCCCGTCGTACAGCACTTGTGCAGGAGTGAGCGCGGCCATCTCGTCTACGTCAGGGAAGCGGGTCAACGTGGAGAAAATCGGATTCGGGCGCGTTCTGGGCCGGGGCGCGGCGGGCGCGGGCGGCAAAACGTGCGCGGATCGGATCGATCGGCCGGGCCGGCGGCATGCCGGCACGGGCCGAAACCGGGCTACCCGAGGGCCGCCCGGCGATACGCGTGATGCTTAGTTCTTCAGCAGGTGGGCGACGCCATCGCGCTCTTCGAGCAGCTCGGCCAGCGTGCCGTCCATCTTCTCGCGCGAGAACGCGTCGATTTCCAGGCCTTCGATACGCTTGTACTCGCCGTTTTCGCAAACGACCGGCACGCCGTAGATGATGTCTTCGGGGATGCCGTACGAGCCGTCCGACGGGATGCCCATCGTGACCCACTTGCCGTTCGTGCCGAGGACCCAGTCACGCACGTGGTCGATCGCCGCGTTGGCTGCCGACGCTGCCGACGACAGGCCGCGCGCTTCGATGATCGCCGCGCCGCGCTTGCCGACGGTCGGGATGAACGTGTCGCGGTTCCACACGTCGTCGTTGATCAGCTTCAGCAGCGATTCGCCTTCGGCGGTCGCGAAGCGGAAGTCGGGGTACATCGTCGGCGAGTGGTTGCCCCACACGGCGAGCTTCTCGATCGATGCGACCGGCTTGCCCGACTTCGCTGCGAGTTGCGACAGCGCGCGGTTGTGGTCGAGGCGCAGCATGGCCGTGAAGTTCTTCTTCGGCAGATCCGGTGCCGACTTCATCGCGATGTATGCGTTCGTGTTCGCCGGGTTGCCGACGACCAGCACCTTCACGTCGCGGCTCGCGACTTCGTTCAGCGCAGCGCCCTGAACCGTGAAGATTTCGGCGTTCGCCGACAGCAGGTCCTTGCGCTCCATGCCCTTCGAGCGCGGACGTGCGCCGACCAGCAGTGCGACGTCGGCATCCTTGAATGCAACCTTCGGATCATCGGTGATCACGACGCCCGACAGCAGCGGGAACGCGCAATCGTCGAGTTCCATCACGACGCCCTTGACGGCGCCTTGGGCTTGCGGGAGGTCGAGCAGTTGCAGGATGACCGGCTGGTCCTTGCCGAGCAGGTCGCCGTTCGCGATGCGGAACAGCAGGGAGTAAGCGATTTGACCTGCGGCGCCGGTGACGGCAACACGCTTTGCGGGCTTAGCCATTGAAAATCTCCAGGACGGGTGAAGCGTTGGACACTCGCGAAAACGCCATTCTATGCGCGTTGTGCGTAGCGTTGCATTGAAGCAGGGCGGAGGACTCGCGATGGCAGACGCGGTGAACCTGGAGACGGCCTTGGCACGTAGCCGGGGACGCGCTGTTGCACCCGCGAACCCTTGCTCGACCCGGAGTGTAGGAGCCGGCAGGCCCAAAGTCAAACGGTATCATATGTCTTATATAAGACAGATGTTTTGCGGAAATTGAGTGGACTTAAAAGTGCGGATTGTGATGAAATGCGCGCCATGACATCGAACCAGGCGAATACCGCGAATCAGACCGGCGCAGGCGGCCCAGGGCAGCCGGGCGCGAGCGATCCCGCATCTTCGCCTGCGGCGGCGCCGTCGCCGACGTTCAGCCCGTTATACCAGCAGATTAAGTCATTGATCACGCAAAGTCTCGAAACCGGTGAATGGAAGCCGGGCGAGATCATCCCGAGCGAGGTGGAGCTCGCGGCCCGCTACAAGGTCAGCCAGGGCACCGTCCGCAAGGCGATCGACGAGCTGGCCGCCGAAAACCTCGTGGTCCGGCGGCAGGGCAAGGGCACTTTTGTTGCAACGCACAATGAGGATCGCGCGCAGTTCCGCTTCCTGCGCCTCCTGGCCGACGACGGTGCCGAGCATCCGCACGTGAGCCGCCTGCTCGAATGCCGGCGCCTGCGCGCGCCGGCCGAGATCGCGCGGCAGCTCGACCTGAAACCGGCCGATCCCGTCGTGCAGGTGCGCCGCCTGCTGGAATTCGAGAACGAAGTGACGGTGGTCGACGAGATCTGGCTGCCGGGCGCGATGTTCCGCGGGCTCACGTTCGAGCGGCTGAGCGAGTACAAGGGGCCGCTCTATGCGATGTTCGAGACCGAGTTCGGCACGCGGATGATCCGCGCGACGGAAAAGATCCGCGCGGTCGCGGCGGAGCCGGCGGTAGCCGACCTGCTGCACGTGCCGGCGGGTTTTCCTTTGCTGTCGGTCGAGCGCGTGTCCTATACATACGGAGACCGGCCGGTGGAAGTGCGTCGCGGCTGGTATGTCACAACCGGGTACTACTATCAGAATGACTTGAGTTGACGGTGTATCGGCTCAAGCCGAGTGCGTTCGCGTTCCCCACGGTCGCGAAGCACGTTTCGGGCCGCCTTTTGTTCTTGTTCGCGCAACTATCCAGAGCAGACTTTCGCTGCAGCGCGATATAAAAAGGCGCTAAAATCGCGGATTAGTGTGACAACATAGTAGGGGTCTAGCATGACTGATGCAGTAAGAAAGCCGAGGCCGGAATACCGGAACATCGGATTCGGCGATATCACGATGAAATATCGCATGCCGCTGGCAGCGATATTGTCGATTCTCCATCGAGTCAGCGGCGCGCTGCTGTTCTTGTTCCTGCCGTTCCTGCTGTTCCTCTTCGACCAGAGCCTCACGTCCGAGCTTAGCTTCGAAGTCTTCAAGGCTTTCCTCTCCAACATCATCGTCAAGCTGATCGTCCTCGCACTGTCGTGGGCCTTCTTCCACCATTTCTGCGCCGGCATTCGCCACCTGCTGATGGACGTCAACCATGACGCCGTCACGAAGGAAGGCGGCAAGCGGACGGCAGTCGTCGTCTTTGTCGTCTCGATCGCCCTGACGATCGCCATGGCACTCAAACTGTTCGGAGCATTCTAAGAAAATGGCAGCCAATAACCGAATCGGCTCGAAGCGCCTCGTCGTCGGCGCGCACTACGGCCTGCGCGACTGGCTCGCGCAACGCGTCACCGCCACGATCATGGCGGTCTACACGGTCATCCTGCTCGTCCTGTTCTTCGGCGCGCACGATTTCTCGTACGAAGGCTGGGCCTCGATCTTCGCCGCGCAATGGATGAAGCTCGCGACCTTCGTGATGCTGCTTTCCCTCTTCTACCACGCATGGGTCGGCGTGCGCGACATCTGGATGGACTACGTGAAGCCCGTCGGTGTGCGCCTGCTGCTGCAATCGCTGACCATCGTCTGGCTGCTCGCATGTGCGGGCTACGCCGCGCAGATTCTCTGGAGAGTGTAAAGAATGGCTGCAATCAAATCTAACCTCCCGCGTCGCAAGTTCGACGTGGTGATCGTCGGCGCGGGCGGCTCCGGCTTGCGCGCAGCGCTGCAACTGTCGCGCGCGGGCCTGTCGGTCGGCGTGCTGTCGAAGGTGTTCCCGACCCGTTCGCACACGGTGGCCGCGCAGGGCGGTATCGGCGCGTCGCTCGGCAACATGAGCGAAGACAACTGGCACTTCCACTTCTACGACACGATCAAGGGCTCCGACTGGCTCGGCGACCAGGACGCGATCGAATTCATGTGCCGTGAAGCGCCGAACGTCGTGTACGAACTCGAGCACTTCGGCATGCCGTTCGACCGTAACGCGGACGGCACGATCTACCAGCGCCCGTTCGGCGGCCACACCGCGAACTACGGCGAGAAGCCGGTCCAGCGCGCTTGCGCGGCCGCCGACCGTACCGGTCACGCGCTGCTGCACACGCTGTACCAGCAGAACGTCGAAGCGAAGACGCAGTTCTTCGTCGAATGGATGGCGCTCGACCTGATCCGCGACGCGGAAGGCGACGTGCTCGGCGTGACGGCCCTCGAGATGGAGACGGGTGACGTCTACATCATGGAAGGCAAGACCACGCTGTTCGCGACGGGCGGCGCAGGCCGGATCTTCGCGGCATCGACCAACGCGTTCATCAACACCGGCGACGGCCTCGGCATGGCTGCGCGTTCGGGCATCGCGCTGCAGGACATGGAGTTCTGGCAGTTCCACCCGACCGGCGTGGCCGGCGCGGGCGTGCTGATCACCGAAGGCGTGCGCGGCGAAGGCGGTATCCTGCGCAACGCGAACGGCGAGCGTTTCATGGAGCGCTACGCGCCGACGCTGAAGGATCTGGCGCCGCGTGACTTCGTGTCGCGTTCGATGGACCAGGAAATCAAGGAAGGCCGTGGCGTGGGTCCGAACAAGGATCACGTGCTGCTCGACCTGTCGCACATCGGCGCCGAGACGATCATGAAGCGTCTGCCGTCGATCCGCGAAATCGCGCTGAAGTTCGCGAACGTCGATGCGATCAAGGAACCGATCCCGGTCGTCCCGACGATCCACTACCAGATGGGCGGCATCCCGACCAACATCCACGGTCAGGTCGTCGGCACGTCGAGCGGCGGTCACAAGGATCCGGTCAACGGCTTCTACGCAGTGGGCGAATGCTCGTGCGTGTCCGTGCACGGCGCGAACCGCCTCGGCACGAACTCGCTGCTGGACCTCGTGGTGTTCGGCCGTGCGGCCGGCAACCACATCGTCGAGCACGTGAAGAACCAGCGCGATCACAAGCCGCTGCCGGCCGATGCAGGCGAATTCTCGCTGGCACGCCTGGCGAAGCTCGAGAAGTCGACCTCGGGCGAATACACGCAGGACATCGCGAACGACATCCGCTCGACGATGCAGAAGCACGCAGGCGTGTTCCGCACGTCGAAACTGCTGAAGGAAGGCGTCGACGAGATGGCCGGCCTGAAGGCACGCGTGGAAAACATCCACCTGAAGGACAAGTCGAAGGTGTTCAACACCGCGCGCGTCGAAGCGCTCGAGCTGGAGAACCTGATCGAAGTTGCTCGCGCAACGATGGTGTCGGCGGAAGCACGTAAGGAAAGCCGTGGCGCACACGCCCACAGCGACTACGAACACCGCGACGACGACAACTGGCTGCGCCACACGCTGTGGTACAGCGAAGGCGATCGCCTCGACTACAAGCCGGTTCAAATGAAGCCGCTGACGGTCGAATCCGTGCCGCCGAAGCCGCGCACGTTCTAAGCCGAGTCAAAGGAATCCGAAATGGCAAAACGCATTTTTGAAGTCTACCGCTACGATCCGGACAAGGACGCAGCGCCGCGCATGCAGACGTACGAGCTCGAGCTCCAGCACGAGCGCATGCTGCTCGACGCACTGGTCAAGCTGAAGGCAGTGGACGAGACGCTGTCGTTCCGCCGTTCGTGCCGTGAAGGCGTGTGCGGTTCGGACGCGATGAACATCAACGGCAAGAACGGTCTCGCGTGTCTCACGAACCTGAACGACCTGCCGCAGAAGATCGTGCTGCGTCCGCTGCCGGGCCTGCCCGTCGTGCGCGACCTGATCGTCGACATGACGCACTTCTTCAACCAGTACCACTCGATCAAGCCGTACCTGATCAACGACGCGCCGCCGCCGGAGAAGGAACGCCTCCAGTCGCCGGAAGAACGCGACGAGCTCGACGGCGTGTACGAGTGCATTCTGTGTGCGAGCTGCTCGACGTCGTGCCCGAGCTTCTGGTGGAACCCGGACAAGTTCGTCGGCCCGGCCGGCCTGCTGCAGGCTTACCGCTTCATCGCGGATAGCCGCGACACGGCCACCGGCGAGCGTCTCGACAACCTGGAAGACCCGTACCGTCTGTTCCGTTGCCACACGATCATGAACTGCGTCGACGTTTGCCCGAAGGGCCTGAACCCGACGAAGGCGATCGGCAAGATCAAGGAACTGATGGTCCGCCGCGCGGTTTAAGGTCGAGATGAGCGACGATTCGCATCAATCCGACCCGCACCGTCGCGCACGCCTCCGCTGGCGTGCGCGGCGGGGTCTGCTGGAGAACGACATCATTTTCGAGCGTTTCTTCAGCAGATACGAGCATGACCTCACCGATGCAGACGTAGGCGCGTTGTCGCGCCTGCTCGATCTGAGCGACAACGACCTGATGGACTTGCTCCTCGCGCGCAAGGAACCAGAAGGCGACCTAAACAGCCCGGACATTCACCGGCTGTTGGAGATGCTGCGCAACGTGTAACGCGTTACGCCCGTTATCGAATCCCGTTTCTTTATTTCGATTGAGGATGTGCCATGACTCCGTCTGATGTTAAAGCCACGCTATCGTTCAGCGACAATTCGCCGAGCGTCGAACTGCCGATCTACAAGGGCACGTTGGGCCCGGACGTAATCGACATCCGCAAGCTGTACGGCCAGACCGGCAAGTTCACATACGACCCGGGCTTCATGTCGACGGCAGCTTGTAATTCGGCGATCACGTACATCGACGGCGACAAGGGTGAGCTGCTGTACCGCGGCTACCCGATCGACAACCTCGCGCAAAACGCGGACTTCCTCGAAAGCTGCTATCTGCTGCTGAAGGGTGAACTGCCGAACGCAGCGCAGAAGAAGGAATTCGTCGACACCGTCACGAAGCACACGATGGTGCACGAGCAGATGCACTTCTTCTTCCGTGGCTTCCGCCGCGACGCGCACCCGATGGCGGTGCTGGTTGCCGCAGTCGGCGCGCTGTCCGCGTTCTACCACGACTCGCTCGACATCAACGATCCGCGTCACCGTGAAGTGTCGGCGATCCGCATGATCGCGAAGCTGCCGACGCTCGTCGCGATGGCGTACAAGTTCAGCATCGGCCAGCCGTTCGTCTATCCGAAGAACGAACTGTCGTACAGCGCGAACTTCATGCACATGATGTTCTCGAACCCGTGCGAAGAGTACAAGGTCAACGACGTGCTCGTCCGCGCACTCGACCGCATCCTGATCCTGCACGCCGACCACGAGCAGAACGCATCGACGTCGACCGTCCGCCTGGCCGGTTCGTCGGGCGCGAACCCGTTCGCGTGTATCGCTGCCGGTATCGCGTGTCTGTGGGGCCCGGCGCACGGTGGTGCGAACGAAGCCGCGCTGAACATGCTCGAGCAGATCGGTTCGCCGGACAACATCCCCGAATTCATCAAGCAGGTGAAGGACAAGAATTCGGGCGTGAAGCTGATGGGCTTCGGTCACCGCGTGTACAAGAACTACGACCCGCGTGCGAAGCTGATGCGCGAAACGTGCTACGAAGTGCTGAATGAACTGGGCCTGCACGACGACCCGCTGTTCAAGCTCGCGATGCAGCTCGAGAAGATCGCGCTGGAAGACGAATACTTCGTGTCGCGCAAGCTGTACCCGAACGTCGACTTCTACTCGGGCATCGTTCAGCGCGCGCTGGGCATCCCGACGTCGATGTTCACGTGTATCTTCGCGATGGCACGTACGGTCGGCTGGATTGCACAGTGGAACGAAATGATCGGCGATCCGGAACAGAAGATCGGCCGTCCGCGTCAGCTGTTCATCGGCGATACGCCGCGCGAAGCGAAGCCGCTCAACGCACGTTAAGTCGTGCGCGGCGCGAACGGCCGGCAGGCCGCTCGCGTCGGGCGATCGCAACGCCTCGACACCCCGACGGGTCATCCCGTCGGGGTGTTTTCATTTGTGCGGCCGGGGTTCGCCCGTGCCGGCGCGGTGTTCGAGCGACGGCGGGCGCGTGTCGAGTGCGGGTGCGTTGTCATCGGGCGCGTGGCCGTGCTGCGCGAAGAACTGCCGGTATGCGCCGGGCGTCATCCCGCGCGCGGCGAGGAACTGGCGGTTGAAGTTCGCGGCATTCGGAATGCCGCAGCGCGCAGCCACGGTCGCGATCGGCCAGTCGGTGCCGACGAGATGACGGCACGCGTGCGCGAGCCGCAACCGCTGCACGTAGCGGCCGACGCTTTCGCCGAGATGCCGGACGAACAGGCGCTGCAGCGTGCGTTCGGACATGTGCGCAGCGGTGGCGAGCGTGTCGATGCGCAGCGGTTCGTGGAAGTGCCGGTCGATTGCGTCGAGCACGCGATCGAGGCGTTCGGCTTCAGGGGCGGCCGTGTCGGCGGGCGGCGCCGTGCCGTCGGCCCGGTCGTACGCGTGCGCGGTGGCGAGCGGTTCGCCGCCGGCGTCCGCGAGATCGGCGAGGGTGTCGAGCGTGGCCGCGAGCCGTGTGCGCGGCGACGGATCGAGCAACTGCGGCAGCCGCGCGCGCATTGCGCGGGCCACGTCCGGGTCGAAGCGCAGGCCCGGTGCGGCACGCCGCAGCAGCGAGCGCAGCGGCGCGTATTCGGGGCAGCAGTCGGCCAGCCGCCGCACCCAGTCGCCGTCGAACCAGATGACGAGCGCGACTTCGGGTGCCTCGCGATCGATGCGTGCGTTCGACGACCACGTATGCGGCAGGTTGGGCGGCACGAGCACCAGGTCGTCGTCCGTGTAGTGCGCGACGTGATCGCCGATGAAGCGCCGGCCGCGGCTGTTGAGCGTCAGCGTCAGTTCGTATTCCGGATGGCGATGCCATTCGAACGGAATGCGGGCGAGCTGGCGGTGATACACGCGGATCGAACAGCCGGGGGCGAACGTCACGTGCTCGTACTGCGGTTTCATCGCGGCCTCCGGGCGAGGGCGGGCATCGCGCCGTGGCATGATCGTGAGCATTCGTCACGACGGAGCGATGCGATGTTTTCACATGTTTGCGTGGGTGTGACCGACACCGCGCGCGCCTACGATTTCTATGCGCCGCTGTTCGCGGAACTCGGGCTGCGCCTGAAATTCCGCGAGCCGGACGGCTGGTCGGGCTGGATGCCGGCCGATGCCGACCGGCCGCTGTTCTTCTTCGGCTAGCCGCTCGACGGCCGCGCGCCCGAACCGGGCAATGGCCACACGATCGCGTTCGTTGCACCGACGCGCGCGCATGTCGATCGCTGCCACGCGCTCGCGCTGCGCCACGGCGGCACCTGCGAAGGGCCGCCGGGCCTGCGGCCGGACTATCACCGCGACTACTACGGCGCCTATTTCCGCGATCCGGACGGCAACAAGCTGTGTGTGGTCTGCCATCGTCCGGAGTGACGCACGGTTGTCCGGATTGTATCGATAGTTGGCCGGATAGCGGTAATCGCGGTCGCGCACCGGCCGTACGCTGACAGCACATCACACGACACCTGTCAGCGAGGAGACCACGATGCAACTGACGATTGACGACCTGCCTGCCGCGATTCGCGCGGCGAAAAGGGGGCTGCGCACCGATTTGCCCGGTTATGCGGCCACGTTCCGCGAACTGGAGGGCGATATCGCGCGGCAGGTCGACGCGATCCGCCGCGCGCATGCGCATGGCCGTGACGTGATTCCGGTGGTGCCGTTCGCGGATATCGCGGGCGGAACCGTCGATCCGCACGCGATTGCGGCGATACGCACGCATGGCGCGGCCGTGATCCGCGGCGTATTCGGTGTGCAGCAGGCGCGCGACTGGAACGACGAGATCGGCGCCTACCTGGACGCGAACCGCTTCGCCGAGCGGCTGCATGCGCGTGCCGAAGACCGCTATTTCGGCAATCTCGCCTCGGGCAAGCCGCAGATCTACGGCGTCTACTGGTCGAAGCCGCAGGTGGCTGCGCGTCAGTCTCTGGCGCTGACCCAGGCGCGCGTATTCCTGAACCGCCTTTGGCGGCACGCGGAAGGCGGGCGCACGCACTTCGATCCCGAACAGGTGCCGGCCTATGCGGACCGGATTCGTCGCCGCCCGCCCGGCTCGACGTCGCTCGGGCTGTCGCCGCATGTCGACGGCGGTTCCGTCGAACGCTGGCTCGGCGCGAATTTCCGCCAGGTCTACCGTCACGTGCTGGCCGGCCGCTGGCGCGATTACGACCCGTTCGATGCGGCGTTCCGCCCGGACGTCGAGGAGATTCCTTCGCCGGCCGTGTGCTCGATGTTCCGCACGTTCCAGGGCTGGACCGCGCTGACGCCGCAGGGGCCCGGCGACGGCACGCTGCAGTTGATCCCGGTCGCGAACGCGATGGCCTACGTCGTGCTGCGCGCGCTGCAGGACGATGTCGCCGATGACGACCTGTGCGGCGCGCGTCCGGGCCGCGCGCTGTCGATCCGGCCCGAATGGCACGCGCTGCTGCTCGACGCACTGGTGCCGATCCCGCACATGGAGCCGGGCGACGCGGTGTTCTGGCATGGCGACGTCGTGCACGCGGTCGAGGATGCGCATCGCGGCAATGGCGACAGCAACGTGATGTACATTGCGGCCGCGCCCGGTTGCGCGAAGAACGACGCGTATCTGCAGCGCCAGCGGGCTGCGTTCCTGCGCGGCGAGAGCCCGCCCGATTTTCCGGCCGATCATTTCGAGGTCGAATTCGACGGGCGCGGCGGGGAGGGCGACCTCACGGCGCTCGGCCGTTCGCAGATGGGGTTCGGGCCGGGCGGGTAGCGGGCGCGCCGCATGCGAAGGCGGCCGCTCGCGGCGCAGTGAGCGGCCGTTTGCCGAATCCGCTGCGCGCCGCGTGCAATTCGACGCAATCGGCTGTCGGCGCCGCCGAAATCGACGCGAATTGCGCAATTTGGCTTCCGATAATGGTCCGGACACAACGCAGCCGCCCCGTTGAAGCACGGGTGTGGCGCTGACCATGGAGGAGTCGATGCAATTCACGCAAGCGATCGTTCGCCGCCCCGCGCCGTCCTGTGGCGCGGGCCTGACCACCGCCGAACTCGGCGCGCCCGATTACGACAAGACGCTCACGCAGTTCCACGCTTACTGCGACGCGTTGCGCACGCTCGGCGTCGAGCTGACCGAGTTGCCGCCGCTGGAGGCGTTCCCCGATTCGCACTTCGTCGAGGACACCGCGGTCGTGACGCCGGAATTCGCGGTGATCACGCGGCCCGGTGCGCCCGCGCGGCGTGGCGAGACGGTACACATCGAAGCGGCGCTCGCCGCGCATCGCGACCTGCTGCCGATGCAGGACGGCCGTCTCGACGGCGGCGACGTGATGCAGGTCGGCAAGCGCTTCTACATCGGCCTGACGGGCCGCACCGACGCCGCAGGCATCGCCGCCTTCGAATGGCTCGTGTCGCGCTACGGCTACTCGGTCGTCGCGGTGCCGGTGGGCGCCGGCCTGCACCTGAAGTCGGTCGTCAACGCGCTCGGCGACGACACGCTGCTCGTGACCGAAGCGCTGGCCGCGCATCCGGCGTTCGCCGACTATCGCCGGATCGCGATCTCGGCCGCCGACGAATACGCGGGCAACACGCTGCGCGTGAACGGCACGCTGATCACGCCCGCCGGCTACCCGCGCGTGCACGATGCGATCGCGTCGCTCGGGCTGCCGCTGCACGTGATCGACACGAGCGAGTTCCGCAAGATGGACGGCGGGCTGACCTGCCTGTCGCTGCGGTTCTAGCCGATTGGCGCGCGGCCGCTTCGGCCGGATAATGTGGCCCCCGCGCGGAACAGCAGACGTTCCGCGCACCAGCCACGACCCGACCGGAGCGAACGCGGATGACCGACAAGAAGATGCAGCTCGACAAGATCGATCTCCGGATCCTCGACATCCTGCGTACCGACGGGCGGATTTCCTACCGGAAGCTGTCGGAACTCGTGAATCTCACGCCGCGGCCCTGCCAGGCGCGCGTGGAGCGGCTCGAGGCGCTCGGCGTGATCGAAGGGTACCGCGCGGTGATCAAGGCGCCGCGCGCGACCAAGCCGATCGTCGTGATCGCGCAGATCACGCTGGCCGACCACGGGCGTTCGCAGGCGCCGTTCGAGGACGAAATGCGCGCGAATCCGGCCGTGCTCGATTGCTGGCTCGTCAGCGGCACGTTCGATTTTCTCGTGCGGCTCGCGTGCGAGGATCTCGACGAGTACCGGCGGATCGCGAACGTGTGGCTGGAAAGCCCGCGGTTCCGGATCGAGAAGATCGTGACGACGGCCGAACTGCAGGCGATCAAGCGCAGCGTCGTGTGAGGCGGCCGGCCGGGAAGGGCCGGTTTCGACGGGAATGACCGGGCCTGACGATTTGCATTCCGAATCAAATCGTCAGGCTCGAATCACAATCAGGGTGAACACTATGGATGCTTTGCAAGCGGCAGTGGAGACGGCCGCACCGTCCGGAACGACGCTGAAGCGCCGTCTGCAGGGCCGCCACATCGCGATGATCGCGATCGGCGGCTCGATCGGCACGGGGCTGTTCGTCGCATCGGGCGCGTCAGTCGCGCAGGCGGGGCCGGGCGGTGCGATCGCCGCGTATATCGCGATCGGGTTGATGGTGTACTTCGTCGTCACGGGCCTTGGCGAAATGGCCGCGCTGATGCCGGTATCGGGCTCGTTTGCGATCTACGGCGAGAAGTACGTCGACGAAGGATTCGGCGTCGCGCTCGGCTGGACCTACTGGTACAGCTGGGCGGTGACGATCGCGATCGAACTGGTCGCCGCGCAGATCGTGATGCGCTACTGGTTTCCAACCATACCCGGCATCTGGTGGGGCGCGGGCTTCCTCGTGCTGATCTTCCTGCTCAATACGCTGTCGGTGCGCGGATTCGGCGAATCGGAATACTGGTTCTCGCTGATCAAGGTCGTCACCGTGGTCGCGTTCATCGCGGCCGGGTTGCTGATCGCCGCCGGCCTGATCGGGAACGGGCATCCGGTCGGCTTGCGCAACTTCACGACGGGAGACGCGCCGTTCGTCGGCGGCGTGCACGCGATGATGAGCGTCGCGCTGATCGCGGGCTTCTCGTTTCTCGGCACCGAGCTGGTCGGGATCACGGCCGGCGAATCGGAGAATCCGCGCCAGACGATCCCGCGCGCAGTGAAGCAGATCTTCTGGCGAATCATGCTGTTTTACGTGTTCGCGATCTTCGTGATCGGCCTGCTCGTGCCGTACACGGATCCGAACCTGTTGAAGAGCGACGTGACCGACATCGGCGTGAGCCCGTTCACGCTGGTGTTCAGCCACGCGGGCTTCCGTCTCGCGGCCGGTGCAATGAATCTCGTGATCCTGACGGCCGTGCTGTCGGCCGGCAATTCCGGCACTTACGCGGCCACGCGGATGCTGTACAACCTCGCCGCCGAAGGGCGCGCGCCGGCGATGTTCGCGACGCTGTCGCCGGGCGGCGTGCCGCGCAACGCGCTGTACGCGACGATGGCCGTCGGCGGGCTGTGCTTCCTCACGTCGCTGACCAACAACCAGGGCATCTATCTGTGGCTGCTGAATACGGTCGGCATCACGGGCTTCATCGCGTGGCTCGGCATCGCGGTCTGCCATTACCGGTTCCGCAAGGGGTTCCTGAAGCAGGGCTACCGGCTCGATCAACTGCCGTACCGCGCGAAATGGTTTCCGTTCGGGCCGCTGTTCGCGATCGCGATCTGCATCGTGATCTCGCTCGGGCAGGATTACCAGGCGTTCTTCGCGGCCCGCATCGACTGGATGGAAGTGCTGTCGATCTACGTGTGGATTCCGCTGTTCGTCGCGATCTGGTGGGCGTATCGCCGTGCGCGCAAGAGCCGGCTCGTGCGCTATGAGGAGATGGACATCGGGCCCTGGCTGACGCGCTCGGTCGAGGCCGTCGATGCGACGGTCACGCAGCACGGGCAGCCGCACTGACTGCCCGGCACTGAAAGCGCGGTTACGGGAGCCGGTTGTATCGTACGGCCGGCTCCGATGCGGCGGCCTGCGCACGTCGACGCACGCAAACGGCGCTCAGTGCCCGTGCCGCAACTGCGCCTTCATGAAATCCACCCACGCGCGCACTTTCTGCGGCACGTGCCGCGTCGCGACATACAGCGCGTAGACGTTCTGCTGCGGAAACCGGTAGGCGGGCAACGCGTCGACCAGCGTGCCGCTTTCGAGATCGTCGCGTACGAGCCATTCGGGCAGCAGCGCGACGCCGCTGCCCTGGCGCGCCAGTTCGCTCAATACCGATGCGTTGTCGACGACGATGTGAGGCTTCCTGGCCGGTCGAAACGCATGTTCGTTGCCTGCACGATCGGTGAGCGTCCATTCGGCGATCCGCTCGAGCCGGCTGTGGCCGAGCTGCGGCAAGCGGGCCAGGTCGTCGGGCGACGCCGGGTGCGGCAACCCGGCCTGCGCAGGCAGGTCGGGTGCCATCACGGCGAGCACGTCGTAGGTGGCGAGGCAGACGCCGCGATAGGGCAGGTCGCGAAAGTGCGCGTCGCGTCCGAGCCGGATCGCGACGTCGAAGCGGTCGCGCACGAGATCGGCCTGGGACGTATGCGTTTCGAGCCGCACGCGCAACGCGGGATGCTGCGCGGTGAACACATGCAGCATCGGCGCGAGGACGCGCGCCGCATACTCGACCGTCGACGTTACGCGCAGGACGCCGTGCATGCCGCCATGCTCGCCGCGCACCTCGTCGATCGCGCCTTCCGCTTCTTCGAGCACGCGCAGGCAGCGCTGGTAGAAGCGCTCGCCGGCGTCGGTCAGTTCGACACGCCGGGTCGTCCGCGTGAGCAGCGTGACACCGAGCTCCGCTTCGAGCTGCTTGATGTTGAAACTGACGGCCGCCCGCGCCTGGTTCAGCGCGGTGGCGGCGGCCGTGAACGAACCGGCTTCGACCACGGCACGGAAGACGGCGAAACGATCGAGGCTCACCATGGTTGGGGCGTGGGTCCTGTCTATGCGTTGGATCGCTCGAAGGGTACCCGAATGTGCGGCCGCGTGCGGCGTGCGGTGTGTTGCAGCGGATGCGCGGCGTGGTCGCCGCATGATCCGATTGTCAAAGAAATTCGACGAGACTCGTCGAATCCGGCCGCTTACCGATGTGCGAGCCGGCTTCTACACTGCGGCGTTTCGTGATGTTCCCGCCGCCATGCCCGACCGTTCCAGAATCGCCGCCGTTTACCTGCTCGGTTTCGCGATCGATCTCGCGAACATGTTCATGCTGAACGCCGCGTATCCGGCGTTGCAGCGCGAGCTGCACGCGTCGGTCGCGCAGCTTGCGTGGGTCGGCAACGCGTACGTGCTCGGCCTGACCGTCGTGATCCCGTTCGGCACGTGGCTCGCGCGCCGCTGCGGAGAGCGGCGCGTGTTCGCCGCATCGCTGCTGCTGTTCGGGTTAGGCAGCGCCGGCGTCGGCGCGTCGCCGTCGATCGAAGCGCTGCTCGCGTGGCGGCTGGTGCAGGGGCTCGGCGGCGGGCTGCTGATTCCGGTCGGGCAGACGATGGCCTATCGCGCGTATCCGCCGCAGGCGCGGGCGCGGCTCACGTCGGTCGTGATGATGGTCGCGCTGCTCGTGCCCGCGTTGTCGCCGGCGATCGGCGGCGCTATCGTCGATCGCGGGTCGTGGCGCGCGATCTTCTTCGCGATGTTGCCGATCGCGGCCGCGACCTGCGCGCTCGCGTTCGTGTGGCTGCCGCGCGACGGCGCGCGCGACCGGCCGCCGCGGCTCGACTGGCCGGGGCTCGGCCTGAGTGCGGCAACGCTCGTCGCGTTGCTGCTCGGGCTGACCGCCGCGGGGCAGCCCGGCGGCGCGGGTTTCCCGCTCGCGATGCTGGCCGTCGCGCTCGCGGCAGGTGCCGGCTATGTGGCGCATGCGCGTCGGGCCGTGTCGCCGGTGGTCGACCTGCGCCTGCTCGCGCAGCCGCTGCTGCGGATCGGCGTGGTGGTCTATCTGTGCGTGCCGGGCATCTTTACGGGCGTCAACCTCGTTGCGTCGCTCTATCTGCAGAACGCGCTCGGATTGAGCGCCGCGCATGCCGGCGCGCTGATGCTGCCATGGGCGATCGCGGCATTCTTCGCGATCGCGACGACGCGCCGCTGCTTTCCGCGCCACGGCGCGAAGCCGCTATTCGCGTGCGGCATCGCGATCGATTGCGTCGGCATCGCCCTGCTCGCGACGCCGTGGGCCAGCGTCGAAGCCGTGCGCATCGCGGCATTCGTGGCGATGGGGTTCGGCGCGAGCCTGTGCACGAGCACGTCGCAAAGCGCGGCGTTCGTCGATGTGCCGACCGACCGGATGGGCGACGCGAGTGCGCTGTGGAACATCAACCGCCAGTTGAGCTTTTGCGTCGGCGTGGCCGTGCTCGGCAGCGCACTCAATGCGTTGCTGGGGTTCGACGCGGGCGGCCCGTCGCTCGCGCCGTACCGCTGGTGCTTCGGGCTGGCGGCCGTGCTGACGTTGCTGCCGCTCGGCCTGATCGCGCGGCTTCCCGCGCACCCTGCGCCGGCCGCGCAACCCGTTTCATCCCACTCCTGAGAACCTGAGAACCTGAGAGCCTTATGACTTTGCCGAATCCGTATTTCAAGGAAGTCGTCGATACCGTTGCCGACATCGAGTGCTGGTTGTCCGGCCGTGCTGCTCCCGAGCGGCTCGCGGCGCTGATGGCGCGTTTCTCGCCGGGATTTTCGATGATCGCGATGTCGGGCGCGGTGCTCGATTACGCGGGCGTCGATGCGCTGTTTTCACACGGACACGGCGCGCGTCCCGGGCTGGCGATCGACATCGACGAGTTGCGCGGGCTGGCCGTGTGGTCCGATGGTGCGACGATCGGCTATCGCGAAACGCAGACCGATGCGCAGGGGCGGCGCTTGGTGCGGCGTTCGACGGCCGTATTCCGGCGCGAGGCGGATGGCCTGATCGTGTGGCGCCATCTGCACGAGACGCCGGTCGTCGCGTGAAGGGGGCGTCCGCCGCCGCGTATGAAGCGGCGCGGACGCCGGGCCGGCGTTACTTGTCCAGCTCGGGATAGTGCCGGAAGATGCCCATGTCGTTGAACGGAATGCGGCGTTCCGATTCGAGATAGTGCGCGACGGGCGGATGCAGTGCGACGCGGTCGTGCAGCACGACCAGCGCCGCGATCTTCCGCTCCGCGCGCTTCATCGCTTTCGGAAACGCGTAGCGCAGGCCCTCGATCAACTGGAACATCGACAGGTCCGCATAGCTGAGTGCGTTGCCGGCGAGGTAGCCGCTCTTGTGCGGATTCTGGTCGAGTACGCGTTCGAAGTAACCGAGGAATTTCGGCAGCCGGTTTTCCAGGAAATCGGCTGCGCGCTCGGCGGCTTCCGCCTGCTGGTCCTCGTAGTAGAGGCCGCTTGCGATCGGGTGATGCGTGTCGTGGATCTCGGTGACGAAATCGGCGACGGTCAGCTGAAGCTGGTGTACCCACAGCCGGCCGGCTTCGTCGTCGGGCGCGAGCCCGAGCCGCGCGCCGAGAAACAGCAGGATGTTCGCGGTCTGCCCGACCACCAGGTCGCCGGCCTTCAGGAACGGCGGCGCGAACGGCACGCATTCGGCCTTCGTGCCGTCCATCATGCGCATCATTGCCGCCACGCCCATGCCGCGCCCCGATTCGCGCGCGACGTCGACATAGTCGGCTTCGGCCGCTTCGAGCGCGAGCCGCACATATTCGCCGCGGCCCTGGATCTCGGGCCAGTAATACAGTTCGTATCGCATGCTGTTTTCCCGTTCGTTGAACCGGCTGCCACAGGCATCGTGACGACCGGGCGACCGCGTGTCGCGCGCCGCCCGCTGCGAATAGACAGTCTAGGCGATCACCGGAAAAGTGCCGCGCGCATCGCGCACTACGCGTTGCGCTCGCCGCCCTCGGGGCCGTAGAAGAACACCCAGGTCGAGAAGTCGTCGGAGAAGCCGACGAAGCGGTGCTCGGCGTGGGCGGGGACGAACAGCACATCGCCGGCCGCGACCTCGCAGGCGCGTCCGTCGACGACGAAGCGCGAGGTGCCGGTGGCGATCGCGTAGACCTCGTCGCGCGTATGCGGCTTCTGCTTGTCCTCGATGCGCGGCCGGTACAGCTCGACGTCGAGCGTGCCATGGTGGAACAGCGTCGTGAACAGCGTGCCTGCTTCGTCGAGGCGTGCGAGCGATTCGTTCAGGCCGAGCTTCATGGCGGTGTGCTCCGGATCCGGGTCGTGGGGACGGGGGAATGCGCGTTGCGCCATCGTAGCTCGAAATCCGGCGCGCGGCGCCCAGCGCCCGGCGACGCTCGCGAATCCCGTCGCTCGCCACCGATGAAACAACGGCCGCACGCGCTCGCCATGGATGAAACGCATTTGTCCATCAGTGGAACGGCGTGACGATCGTTCGTATTCGATCGACAAGTTCACTGCGATTTAATAAACGCCCACTACGATCCCGCATCGTCAATCGACAGACGCGCCGCGATGCGATTCGAGCGTCGATCCAGCCGTCCCTCGCGCAGCTCGATCGCACGACGCGTCAGGTTGTCGTTTCCCGTGAACCCGCGATTTGCAACGCCGCGATCGGCTGCCGGCGTGGCTCGCATCATTTCGTATTTCTCATGAATCTGAATCCGTCGGCTTCATTACGCAGAAAATTCCTGGCTGCCGCGCCCGCGGTTGCCGTGGCGCCGTTGCTGAGCGCATGCGGCGGTGGCGACGATGTCACGTCGGCACCCGTCACCGATGCGGCGCTGGCCGCGCAGATGTCCGCGAAGCTCAACGCGCAGCTCGGCGACGCGGCGACGGTCAACGCGATCATGCCGGCGCTGACCGACGTCGGCTTCACGTGGGACCTGCCGACAGTGCCGGCCGCGCAGATCGGTGCGATCGTCGCGTACAGCTTCGGCAATCGCCCGAACGCGGCAAGCGGCAACACGTCGAGCACCGGCGGCAACCAGTCCGCGCTGCCCGACCCGGGGCCCGTCAACGAAGCGCTCGCGGATGCCGTGTATCGCATCCGTCAGTTGAAACCGGTGAAGGTGTACGCGCAGTGGGAGATCGCGCGCTTTCTGGTGTCGAAGTATGGAATGGGCGCCGACGTGCTGTCGTCGGTCGAGCCTGTAATCGCGAGCGACGGCTCGATCGTGTACCTGAGCACGGCCGGCGTCGCGGCCGTGGCCGTGTCGCGCGCGGGTGGCGCGGCCGCGATGGGCACCGTCGCGGTGGTCGGCCATCGCGACCATGCGAAGCGCTGCATCCAGACTTCGCAGCAGGCGGGCATGAAGGCCGCCGCAGTGGCCGAGGTGTCGCTCCCGACGATGTACGACCCGCAATCGGGCCAGCCGTGGACGCGCAACCGCAGCCTCTATCTCGTCCACGACATGTATGCGCAGATGCTTGGCCGCGCGGTGACCGCGACGATGCAGGCGTTTCCGAAGGGCTGACGCCTTTCGCTCTCCACCCGACTCTCATGACCATGACGACCCGCCGCCATTTCCTGGCTTCCACTTCGCTGCTCGCCGCCTCGTGGGCGGCCGTTGCCCCGGCTTTCGCGAGCGACGCCCCCGTTTCCGATGCGGAATTGCAGCGCCAGATGCTCGGCAAGCTGACGAACGAACTGAACGACCGCGCGACCGCCACCGACGAAACCGGCTACCTGTTCGACACGTTTTTCTCGTGGACGCCGCCGACCGTCGACACCGCCGCCATCAACACGATTGCCGCGTTCGGCTTCGGCAGCCGCGCGGCAACATCCGGCACCACGCCCGTGCCGGGCCCCGTGAACGAGGCGATTGCCGACGCCGTGTTCCAGCTTCGACAGAAGATCTCCGTGCCGATCTATGCGCAGCAGGAGGTCGCGAGCGTGCTCGCATCGAAGTACGGGCTGACCGCCGGCGTGACGTCGATCGCGACCCCGGCGCTGGCTGCCGGCAGCCCGATCCCGACACCCGACGGCGTGGCCGCCGCGATCGTCAAGCAGGCCGGCTCGGCCGCGGCGTTGGGGAAGGTCGGCGTCGTCACGCATTCGGATCAGGCGTCGATCGCCGTGCGCGTATCGACTGCGGCGGGGATGCAGGCCGCCGTGCCGGCCGGCCTGACGCTGCCGTCGCTCTACGACACGTCGGCGCAGATGCCGGCCTTGCGGCGGCGCGATCTCTACCTGCTGAGCAATGCGGGCGTGCAGCTCGGCATGCTGCGGCTCGACCTGATCGCTCGCGAGTACCCGAACGGCTGACGCCGCGAGGCATCGGCGCGCGCGATCCGGGTGGCGCGATTCGCGATTCACGATCGCGCTGCGCCGGATCCCGCGTACCAGGTTTGGCTGGTAATGCCGATACAGGTATTGGCACTACCAGCCAAACCACTGTTTTTAATGGGTTTTTTCGCATCCGGCCTGCGCCGCGGTGCGTTCTGCGTGGCATAATCGACCGCATCCGTAAGGCTTGTAGTCACAACGACCCCGCATACCCATGGCACAGACTCTCTACGACAAACTGTGGAACACCCACGTGGTCCACGCCGAGGAAGACGGCACGACGCTGCTCTATATCGACCGTCAGCTGCTGCATGAAGTCACGAGCCCGCAGGCGTTCGAAGGGCTGAAGATCGCGCAGCGTCCGGTGTGGCGCATCAGCGCGAACCTGGCCGTGTCGGACCACAACGTGCCGACCACCGATCGCAGCCACGGCATCGCCGATCCCGTCTCGAAGCTGCAGGTCGACACGCTCGACGCGAACTGCGATGCGTTCGGCATCACGCAGTTCAAGATGAACGACGTGCGCCAGGGCATCGTCCACATCATCGGGCCGGAGCAGGGCGCGACGCTGCCGGGCATGACGATCGTGTGCGGCGATTCGCATACGTCGACGCACGGCGCGTTCGGCGCACTCGCACACGGCATCGGCACGTCGGAAGTCGAGCACGTGCTCGCCACGCAAACCCTGCTGCAGAAGAAGAGCAAGAACATGCTCGTGAAGGTCGAGGGCACGCTGCCGCGCGGCTGTACCGCGAAGGACATCGTGCTCGCGATCATCGGCAAGATCGGCACGGCCGGCGGCACGGGCTACGCGATCGAATTCGGCGGCTCGACGATCCGCGCGCTGACGATGGAAGGCCGCATGACCGTCTGCAACATGGCGATCGAAGCCGGCGCACGCGCGGGCATGGTCGCGGTGGACGACACGACGATCGATTACCTGAAGGGCCGTCCGTTCGTGCCGACCGGCGCGGAATGGAACCAGGCCGTCGAATACTGGCGCCAGTTCAAGTCGGACGAAGGTGCGCAGTTCGATCGCGTGGTCGAGCTGAACGCAGCCGAGATCGTCCCGCAGGTCACGTGGGGTACGTCGCCGGAAATGGTCACGTCGATCGACGGTCGCGTGCCCGATCCGGAGCGCGAGAAGGATCCGGTCAAGCGCGACGCGATGGAGCGTGCACTGGCCTATATGGCGCTCGAGCCGAACACGCCGATCGAATCGATCAAGGTCGACAAGATCTTCATCGGTTCGTGCACGAACGCGCGCATCGAGGACATCCGTGCAGCCGCGTATGTCGTGAAGAAGCTGAACCGTCGCGTCGCATCGAACGTGCGGCTCGCGATGGTCGTGCCGGGCTCGGGTCTCGTGAAGGCGCAGGCCGAGCGCGAAGGGCTCGACAAGGTGTTCACGGACGCTGGCTTCGAATGGCGCGAGCCGGGGTGCTCGATGTGCCTCGCGATGAACGCCGATCGTCTGGATCCGGGCGAGCGCTGCGCATCGACGTCGAACCGCAACTTCGAAGGCCGGCAGGGCGCGGGCGGTCGCACGCATCTCGTCAGCCCCGCGATGGCGGCAGCCGCGGCGATCGAAGGCCATTTCGTCGACATTCGCCAGCTGGGGTAACGCGTGACGGCATCGAAACTCGTGGCGCGGCTGGTTGCCGCGCTGGCGCTCGCAGGGCTGGGCTTCGGTCTTGCGGGCTGCAATACCGTCCAGGGCTTCGGGCAGGACGTCAACGCCGCCGGCAGCGCGCTGAAGCGCGCCGCGGAGTGACGTCCCCCACCGAGAATTTGTCGATGTGCGCCGGCTGAACGCCGGCCCTTCAACCGGATAGACGGATCATGGAAAAATTCACAGTGCATACCGGCGTCGTGGCGCCGCTCGATCGCGAAAACGTCGACACCGACGCGATCATTCCGAAGCAGTTCCTGAAATCGATCAAGCGCACGGGGTTCGGCCCGAACGCGTTCGACGAGTGGCGTTATCTCGACCACGGCGAACCGGGGCAGGACAACTCGAAGCGTCCGCTGAATCCCGACTTCGTGCTGAACCAGCCGCGCTACCAGGGCGCATCGGTGCTGCTCGCGCGCAAGAACTTCGGCTGCGGCAGCTCGCGCGAGCACGCGCCGTGGGCGCTGCAGCAGTACGGCTTCCGCGCGATCATCGCGCCGAGCTTCGCTGATATTTTCTTCAACAACTGCTACAAGAACGGGCTGCTGCCGATCGTGCTGACCGAGCAGCAGGTCGATCACCTGTTCAACGAGACGGTCGCGTTCAACGGCTTCGAAGTGACGGTCGATCTCGACGCGCAGGTCGTGCGCACGGGCGACGGCCGCGAGTATCCGTTCGAGATCACCGCGTTCCGCAAGTACTGCCTGCTGAACGGCTTCGACGACATCGGCCTCACGCTGCGCCACGCGGACAAGATCCGCCAGTTCGAGGCCGAGCGCCTCGTGAAGCAGCCGTGGCTCAACACCAAGCTGGTCGGCTGACAGCACCTTTCGGGCGGGCGCGCCGGCGGCGCGTTCGCCGGCCTGCCTCCATAAAAACCTACCCAGTCAGGAATTTCGCATGAAGATTGCAGTGCTGCCCGGCGACGGCATCGGTCCGGAAATCGTCAATGAAGCCGTGAAGGTGCTGAACGCACTCGACGAGAAGTTCGAACTCGAACAGGCGCCGGTCGGCGGCGCGGGCTACGAGGCAAGCGGCCATCCGCTGCCCGACGCGACGCTGAAGCTCGCGAAGGAAGCCGATGCGATCCTGTTCGGCGCCGTGGGCGACTGGAAGTACGACTCGCTCGAGCGCGCGCTGCGCCCCGAGCAGGCGATCCTCGGGCTGCGTAAGCACCTCGAGCTGTTCGCGAACTTCCGCCCGGCGATCTGCTATCCGCAGCTCGTCGATGCATCGCCGCTGAAGCCCGAGCTGGTCGCGGGCCTCGACATCCTGATCGTGCGCGAACTGAACGGCGACATCTACTTCGGCCAGCCGCGCGGCGTGCGCGCTGCACCGGACGGCCTGTTCGCCGGCGAGCGCGAAGGCTTCGACACGATGCGCTATTCGGAACCGGAAGTGCGCCGCATCGCGCACGTCGCGTTCCAGGCAGCCCGCAAGCGCGCGAAGAAGCTGCTGTCGGTCGACAAGGCGAACGTGCTCGAAACGTCGCAGTTCTGGCGCGACATCATGATCGACGTGTCGAAGGAATACGCGGACGTCGAGCTGTCGCACATGTATGTCGACAACGCGGCGATGCAGCTCGCGAAGGCGCCGAAGCAGTTCGACGTGATCGTCACCGGCAACATGTTCGGCGACATCCTGTCGGATGAAGCGTCGATGCTGACGGGCTCGATCGGCATGCTGCCGTCGGCGTCGCTCGACAAGAACAACAAGGGTCTGTACGAACCGTCGCACGGTTCGGCGCCGGACATCGCGGGCAAGGGCATCGCAAACCCGCTCGCGACGATCCTGTCGGCCGCGATGATGCTGCGCTATTCGCTGAATCGCGCGGAGCAGGCCGATCGCATCGAGCGCGCGGTGAAAACGGTGCTCGAACAGGGCTACCGCACGGGCGACATCGCGACGCCGGGCGGCAAGCAGGTCGGCACGACGGCGATGGGCGACGCGGTGGTCGCGGCGCTGTAACGCAATCATGTAGAAAGGGTGCGAACGGGCCGCGAAATCGGCCGGTTCGCATGCGGTTGGCCGTTGTGCGGGCCACCGGCTTTGTGTAGACTCGAACGATGGCGCATTTTTCCCTGATCTCCCCGGTCTTGAAACTCCACGGCAACATTGCCCGTGCGGGTGCGCGCGCCATCGTCATCACGAAAACCATTACCACGAAAACGATCATTAAACGCTGATCGTCCGTCGTGCCCGCCTATTTCCCCGCGCGGTCACACCGGGGACGGAAATGGCGGGGAAGCTCCATCAAAGGGTTAGTCATGAACGTAGGTCTCGTAGGTTGGCGCGGCATGGTCGGCAGCGTCCTGATGCAGCGCATGCAGGAAGAGGGCGATTTCGACCTGATCGAACCGGTGTTTTTCAGCACCAGCAACACGGGCGGCAAAGCGCCGTCGTTCGCGAAAAACGAGACTACGCTCAAGGACGCGACCAACGTCGACGAGCTGAAGAAGTGCGACGTGATCATCACGTGCCAGGGCGGCGACTACACGAACGACGTGTTCCCGAAGCTGCGCGCGGCCGGCTGGAACGGCTACTGGATCGATGCGGCATCGTCGCTGCGAATGAAGGATGACGCGGTCATCATCCTCGATCCGGTCAACCTCGACGTGATCAAGGACGCGCTCGTCAAGGGCCAGAAGAACTTCATCGGCGGCAACTGCACGGTCAGCCTGATGCTGATGGCACTCGGCGGCCTGTTCCGCGAGAACCTCGTCGACTGGATGACGGCGATGACCTACCAGGCCGCATCGGGCGCGGGCGCGCAGAACATGCGCGAGCTGCTGTCGCAGATGGGCACGCTGAACGGCGCAGTGAAGGAGCAACTCGCCGATCCGGCTTCCGCGATCCTCGACATCGACCGCCGCGTGCTGGCCGCGATGAACAGCGATGCGATGCCGACGAGCAACTTCGGCGTGCCGCTCGCCGGCTCGCTGATCCCGTGGATCGACAAGGATCTCGGCAACGGGATGTCGAAGGAAGAGTGGAAGGGCGGCGCGGAAACCAACAAGATCCTCGGCAAGCCGGGCATGGGCGAGCCGGGTTCGATCCCGGTCGACGGCCTGTGCGTGCGGATCGGCGCAATGCGCTGCCACTCGCAGGCGCTGACGATCAAGCTGAACAAGGACGTGCCGCTCGACGAGATCAACGGCATCCTCGCATCGGCGAACGACTGGGTGAAGGTCGTGCCGAACGAGCGTGAAGCGTCGATGCGCGACCTGTCGCCGGCGAACGTCACGGGCACGCTGACGGTGCCGGTCGGCCGCCTGCGCAAGCTCGCGATGGGTGGCGAATACCTGTCGGCGTTCACGGTCGGCGACCAGCTGCTGTGGGGCGCCGCCGAGCCGCTGCGCCGCATGCTGCGCATCCTGCTCGACAAGTAAGCCTGCATGTCCGGCCCGCGACACGCGGGCCGCATTGCACAAGATTGCGCGCCGCGTCGGCCTTGAACCTGTCAAGGCTGGCGCGGCGCGTTTTTCATGCGCGGGTCAGCGCATGTTCAGGAGCGTCTGGTCGACGGTCTGCTGGGTCTTGATCGTCTGCGCATTGGCCTGGTAGTCGCGCTGCGCCTTGATCAGGTTCACGAGCTCGGTCGTCAGGTCGACGTTCGAGTTTTCCAGCGCGCTCCCCTGCAGCGTGCCGTGGTTCGTGCTGCCCGGCGCGGAGATCTGCGGCACGCCCGACGAGGCGGTTTCCACATACTGATTGCCGCCGATGTTCTCGAGCCCGTTCGGGTTGTTGAAGTTCGCGAGCGCGATCAGGCCGAGCACCGCGCTCTGGCCGTTCGAGTAATTGCCGGTGAGCTTGCCGTCGGTGCCGATCGAGAACGTCGTCAGCGTGCCGCTCGCGAAGCCGTCCTGCGCGAGATTGTTCACGCCGCTTTTCCCGCCGAACTGCGTCGTGCCGCCCAGGTCGAGCGTCAGGTTCTGCGGATTGGCGGCGCCCGACGCGTTGGGGATCGAGAACGCGAACTGGCCGAGGCTCGCCGTCGGCTGGCCGGTTGCGGCCGACGTCGTCGAGCTGATCCGGCCCGATGCGTCGAACGTGACGGTGCCGAGATTCGTCGGCGTCTGGCCCTGCACGCCGGCGTAGGCCTGCCAGGTGCCGGCCGTGTTCTTCGTGAAATACATCGACACCTGTTGCGCGCCGCCGAGCGTGTCGTACACCTGGATCGACGAATTGTAGTTGTACGTGGCGTTGTCGCCCGCGTTGAACGGCGTCTTGGCCGGCACCTTGTCCTGCGAGTTCAGGTTGAACTGGCCGGTGATCTTCGTCGTCGCCAGCGGTGCGAGGTTGTTGGTCGGTGCCTGCAGCGGCACGGTCGCCGCGGTGTTGATCGCGCCGCCCGGGCCTGCTGCATAGCCCATCAGGTTGCGGTTTTGCGCGTCGACGATGGCGCCGCTCTTGTCGCGATGGAATACGCCGTCACGCGAGTACGTCGTCACGCCGTTGTTCGACATCTGGAAGAAGCCGTTGCCGTTGATCGCGATGTCGAGCGACGACTTCGTCGTGTTGATGGTCCCCTGGCCGAATTGTTGCTGCACCGATGTGAGCCGCGTGCCGATGCCGATCTGTGTGTTGGTCGACGTCGCGACCGAATTCGCGTACATGTCGGCGAAGTTCGCGCGCCCCTGTTTGAAGCCAACCGTGTTGGCATTCGCGATGTTGTTGCCGATCACGTCGAGATGGTTCGCCGCGCCGGCCAACCCGCTCAAACCCTGTTGATAGCCCATGTTCGATCCCCGTAACGAGCTGATGAGTAAATGCAGTCGTGCGACTGCGCGATGCCTCCCTGGCACCTCGCGGCGTCAGCCCGGCCGACCGCGTGCCGCCTTTCCGGCAGAGGCGGGCGCGAGGGGCGAATTGCGCCGATTCTTGTTTGAAGACGATCGTAGCGACGGCAATTATTCGATCTGTGTAATTTTGTGTAATGTAATTGAATTGCCGCTGAAATGATCGATTTCGTATGAGTAATGAGATGGGGGTAAAGGCGGGGAGCCTTGTTGGGCTTGGGTTTCGCGGCGCTGATTCTCAATTCGACGATAAGAGGTGGGAATTGGCCTCTTATCGATCAATTGAAATTTATTTGAATGAAGTTGATGGTTGCCGGGATTTATTTTGATTGGCGGCTGTTAATCCATTAACGGCAGGTCGTGCGAATTGTTGAGCAACCGTACCGGATTACCCGGTCGTGGCGCGGCATCGAGCACGGGTTGTGTAAGCCGCCCGGAGAGCGAGCAAAGGCTGCGGCATTCGTTGGGGTTCGATGCGGTCGGGCGGTTTTTCAATGGCGAGCGGCGTGCTTTTGATCGATCGGGCGCGCGTGCCGCAGCATGCGTACCCGGGCATCGGTGCGGCCCGGTCGCCGGGCGCGTCGACGCCCGACCGCGACCGGTTGCACCTGCCGGCGATGAATTCGGCCCGAACCTGATCGCGTGAAGTAAACTACGCGGTTACGACGCACAGACCCGCCGAAAGCGTCGCGTTCCACGCGACGCTTTTGCATTTCTGCGGCAACTTTATTGACGCTTTCAACCGCGAATCCGAGCCGCGCCCGCGCGCGGCGATAGAGCCAACGATGTCCCGAATTTCCTTGTTTCCGCGTCTGTCCCGTCTGTCGCGCGCCGTGCGTGGCGCGCTGGTGATCCTGGCGCTCGGCGCAACCGCATCGGCCTGGGCGGCCGGCACCGGCGAACTGCCGGCGTCCGCTGCCGGCGGCGCAGTGCCGCTTACCGTGACGGTCCAGCCGGGCCAGTCGCTGAACGACATCGCAAAAGCGGCCACGCAGTCGCGCGATCCCGTTGTGCTCGCGCGCGCCGGTCGCGCGCTGTTCGACGCCAATCCGCAGGCGTTCATGAAGCACGACGCGAGCCGCCTGAAAGTCGGCGCGACACTGGCCGTGCCGGCGCTCGACGCGACCGGCGCGGCACTCGTGCCGGCCGGCGCAGCCGGTGCATCGAGTGCGACGGCAGCGTTCGCGCCCGCTGCGGCATCGGGCGGCACGGCGGTCGCGCAGCATGGTGCGTCCGCACCGCATCCGGGGTCGACCGTGCAATCCGCGCCGGTGGCGCCGGCCATGCACGCGGCGCCGGTGAGCGGCGCGAGTGTCGCGGCGGCCGCTGGCGCTTCGGCATCGGTCGGCGCTTCGGCTGCGCACGGCGCATCGGCCGTCGAAAGCATGCAGCCGGCAGCGCCCGCTGCCGGTGCAAGCGGGCCACATGTGTGGAGCGGCACGATCCAGTCGGTGCCGTCGTCCGCGAGCGGTGCCGCGATCCCGCCTGCGACGGGCAGCCAGGTTGCGGGCACGAACCAACCGGCCGGCGCGGCACCTGCCACGGGTGCGTCGCAGCCGCGGCCGTCGAGCCTGCAGCAGCTGCTGGCGCTGAAGAACCGCGTGCTGATGGAATTGCAGAAGCATGGCATCGGCAAGCCGGCCACCACGAACGAGGTTGCGCCGGCTCCGTCCCCGGCACGCGCGCCCGCCGCGCCGCGTCCGGCCGCGAACGAGGCGGGCGCATCCGCTGCCGCGCCGACGGCAGGCGAAGCCGCGTCCGGCGTTGCCGCCAGCGCGGTGCAGCCGGCATCGGTATCGGCGCCTGCGCAACCGGTGGCACCGGAGGCGGCGCCTGCTCGCAGTACCGAGCAGATGGACTGGCGTCCGGCCGCGGTAGCCGGTGCGGCCGTGATCGTCCTTGCGGCGGGGTTCGCGTGGCGCAAGCGCCGGAAAGGCCGGCGCACGGAAGAGCCGGGCACGGGTGCGGCGGCTGCCGCGTCCGTAGCGGGCGGTGCCGCGGCTGCAGAAGCCGAAGTCGCGCCGACCGTCGAACCGGAACTGCCGATCCGGCCCGAAATGCCGGTCGCGCGTGACGCGGCTTCCGACTTGAACCTTGCCGCGGCGACTGCTGCGGCGGCGGAGACGGTCGAGCCGCTCGATACGGATGGGTCGCCGGAGCCGGAAGCGGCGAAGCCGCATGACGAGCTGCCCGAATTGCCGGCCGCGCATGCCGCCGTTCCGCCCGCGAGCGAGGCGGCTCCGGATCCGCACGATGCCGAGCCGGTAGAGAAGATCGCGGCCGAAAAGCTGGCGGACAAGCCTGCCGAGACGCCGTTCGCACCCGCGCCAACCGAAGCGCAGCACGCGGCGCTGATGCAGAACGCGATCAGCGCGCTCAGCAGCCTCGACATGCCGCTGCCGCCGCGCACGTCCGACGAGTCGGCGGCGGACGCGCCCGCTGCACGGGCAGGGCAGTCTGACACCGATAAAATCGCAACTAACGGTCAAGCCGCCCGGCACCTGCCGATTGGCGCGACCGATCCGGCCCCGGAACATCCGGCCGACCAGGACGACGAGTTCGATTGGGATCCGGACGCGGCGACGCCTGCCGGCCACGCGGGCAGCCCGTTCGCGACGTCGTCGCTGCCGCCGCTCGGCGGCGCGCAGTTCGGTGCGCTCAAGCTCGATTTCGATCTCGACCTGCCGTCCGCGCCGGGCGCCGCATTGCCGGCGCTGACGCCGGACGAGCTCGCCCGTATCGCGCGCAACAAGCTCGACCTCGCGGCCGAATACGTCGAGCTGGGCGACCTGTCCGGCGCGCGGACGCTGCTGCAGGAAGTGGTCGACGCGAACGACGCCGCGACGCGCGATGATGCGCGCGCGCTGCTCGCGAAACTGGCGGACGAGGCGTGATGCGGATCGCGCTCGGCATTCAGTACGACGGCGCGGCGTTCTGCGGCTGGCAGGCGCAGCCGCACGGCAAGACCGTGCAGGATCGGCTCGAGCACGCGCTGGCCGAGTTCGCGCGCGTGCCGCTGCATACGACCGTGGCCGGGCGGACCGACACGGGCGTGCACGGGCTCGGGCAGGTCGTGCACTTCGATACCGACCTCGATCGCGAGGTGTTCTCGTGGGTGCGCGGCACCAATGCGTTCCTGCCGCCGACCGTGTCGGTGCAATGGGCGAAGCCGATGCCGGACACGTTCCACGCGCGCTTCTCGGCCTTCGAACGCACGTATTACTACACGCTGTACGTGCATCCCGTGCGCTCGCCGATGCTGGCGGGGCGCGCGGGCTGGATCCATACGCCGCTCGACGACGATGCGATGCGTGCTGCCGCCGCGCACCTGATCGGCGAGCACGACTTCTCGTCGTTCCGCTCGTCGGAATGCCAGTCGAAGACGCCGGTCAAACACCTGTACCAGATCGACGTGCGGCGCGTGGGTCATTTCCTTCATTTCCGCTTCCGCGCCAACGCGTTCCTGCACCACATGGTGCGCAACCTGATGGGCTGCCTCGTCGCGGTCGGTCGTGGCCGCTATCCGGCCGACTGGCTGGCCGACGTGCTGGCCGGGCGCGACCGCAAACTTGCGGCGCCCACGTTCATGGCCGACGGGCTGTATCTCGCCCACGTCGGCTACCCGGCGGAATTCGCCGTCCCGCCCGCGCAGCTCGGCAGTGTGCCGTGGAGCAGCGTCTGGGCCGATCTGGACCCGCAATCATGACGGATCACGCCGTGTCTCCTACGATTCCCGCCGCGGCCGGCTTGCCGCCGCGCACGCGCATCAAGCTGTGCGGGCTGTCGAAGCCCGAGGACGTGCTGCACGCGGCCGCGCTCGGCGCCGATGCGATCGGCCTCGTGTTCTACCCGAAGAGCCCGCGCGCGGTGACGATCGCGCAGGCGGCCGAGCTGGCACGCCTCGCGCCGCCGTTCGTGTCGGTGGTCGGTTTGTTCGTGAATGCGACCGAAGCGGAGCTCGAGGCCGTCGTGCGCGACGTGCCGCTCACGCTGCTGCAGTTTCATGGCGACGAGACGCCCGAGCAGTGCGACGCGCTTGGCCGCGCGGCACGCCTGCCGTGGTTGCGTGCGGTGCGCGTCGGCCCCTCGACGCAATCGGCCGATTTGGTAGAATCGGGTCTTCATTATTCGAAAGCGCGCGGCCTCCTGTTCGACACCCTGGTGCCGGATTACGGTGGTAGCGGCAAGGTCTTCGATTGGTCTCTTATTCCCGCAGAGCTCGCGCATCGGGCCGTTTTGAGTGGTGGCTTGAGCGCGCAAAACGTCGGTGATGCGATTCGCCAGTTGCGCCCGTTTGCTGTCGATGTCTCGAGTGGCATCGAAGTGGAGGGCGCGAAGGGCGTGAAGGATCACGCCCGGATGGCGGCGTTCGTACGCGCGGTGCGCGAAGCGGACGCCGGGTGATGCAAGCCGGTGCAGCGCCGAAAGCGGGGTGCACCGACCGATCGAGAGAGACACCATGTACAACCTTCCTGATGACCGCGGCCACTTCGGCCCGTATGGCGGCACGTTCGTCGCCGAGACGCTGATTCACGCGCTGGACGAGCTGCGCGCGGCGTATGAAAAATTCCAGAACGATCCCGATTTCGTCGCCGAATTCGAGCGCGAGCTGAAGCATTTCGTCGGGCGTCCGTCGCCGATCTATCACGCGCAGCGCTGGAGCGAAACGCTCGGCGGCGCGCAGATCTACCTGAAGCGCGAAGACCTGAACCACACGGGCGCGCACAAGATCAACAACGTGATCGGCCAGGCGCTGCTCGCGAAGCGCATGGGCAAGAAGCGCGTGATCGCCGAGACGGGCGCCGGCCAGCACGGTGTCGCGACCGCGACGATCTGCGCGCGCTTCGGGATGGAGTGCGTCGTCTACATGGGTTCGGAAGACGTGCGCCGCCAGGCCGCGAACGTCTACCGGATGAAGCTGCTCGGCGCGACGGTCGTGCCGGTCGAATCGGGTTCGCGCACGCTGAAGGACGCGCTGAACGAAGCGATGCGCGACTGGGTCACGAACATCGAGAACACGTTCTACATCATCGGCACGGTCGCGGGCCCGCACCCGTACCCGATGATGGTGCGCGACTTCCAGCGCGTGATCGGCGACGAGTGCAAGGTGCAGATGCCGGAAATGACCGGCCGCCAGCCCGACGCGGTGATCGCCTGCGTGGGCGGCGGTTCGAACGCGATGGGCATCTTCTATCCGTACATCGACGACACCTCGGTGCAGCTGATCGGCGTCGAAGCGGCCGGCGACGGCCTCGACACGGGCCATCACGCGGCGTCGCTGATCGCCGGCAGCCCGGGCGTGCTGCACGGCAATCGCACGTACCTGCTGCAGGACGACAACGGCCAGATCATCGAGACGCATTCGGTGTCGGCGGGCCTCGACTATCCGGGCGTCGGCCCCGAGCATGCGTGGCTGAAGGACAGCGGCCGCGCGCAGTACGTCGGCATCACCGACGAGGAAGCGCTGAAGGCGTTCCACGACTGCTGCCGGATCGAGGGGATCATTCCCGCGCTCGAATCGAGCCACGCGATTGCATATGGCGTGAAGCTCGCGCCGACGTTGCCGAAGGACAAGATTCTGCTCGTCAACCTGTCGGGCCGCGGCGACAAGGACATGCACACGGTCGCCGAGCGATCGGGCATCGAGCTCTGACCCCGACCGATGCGTGACCTGATCGAAGAACCGGGCGGCGGTGCCGCGAGCGAGGCGGCGGCGGTTCAGCCCGCCGCTGCCGAGCCGCGCGCGCTGCCGTCCGGTATCGAACTGCATAACCGCGATTTCCTGACCCATGCCGCGCACCTGCCGGATGCGTCGATCGACCTGATCGTCGCCGATCCGCCGTACGGGCTCGGCAAGGACTACGGCAACGACTCGGACAAGCGTTCGGGCGACGACTTTCTCGCGTGGACGCGCGAGTGGCTCGAGCTCGCGATTCCGAAGCTGAAGCCGAGCGGGTCGATGTATATCTTCTGCACGTGGCAGTACGCGCCGGAAATCTTCAGTTTCCTGAAGACGCAACTCACGATGGTCAACGAGATCATCTGGGACCGGCGTGTGCCGAGCATGGGCGGCACGACGCGCCGTTTCACGTCGGTGCACGACAACATCGGCTTTTTCGCGGTTTCCAGGGCGTATTACTTCGATCTCGATCCGGTCCGCATCCCGTACGACGCCGACACGAAGAAGGCCCGCTCGCGCAAGCTGTTCGAAGGCAGCAAGTGGCTGGAGATGGGCTACAACCCGAAGGACGTCTGGTCGGTTTCGCGCCTGCACCGGCAGCACGCGGAGCGCGTCGATCATCCGACCCAGAAGCCGCTGGAAATCATCGAGCGGATGGTGCTCGCAAGCTGCCCGCCGGGCGGCCGCGTGCTCGATCCGTTCATGGGCAGCGGCACGACCGCGGTGGCCTGCGCACGGCAGGGGCGCGACTTCGTCGGCTACGAGATCAACGAAAGTTATTGCGCGATCGCGCATGAGCGCGTGAACGCGCTCGCCGCGCCGGCGTGCGCGTGAATCGCGCCGCCCGTGTTGCCGATCGCTGCTTTGCATGGGACCGGAGTAAGCGCTAAAGCGCTAACTCCGGTCGACAAAGGAAAATTGCCATGAATCGTATCCAACAGACCTTCGCCGCACTCGCCGAACAAGGCCGTAAGGGCCTGATCCCGTTCATCACGGCCGGCGACCCCGATCCGGCCAAGACCGTCGAATTCATGCACGCGCTCGCCGAAGGCGGCGCGGACGTGATCGAACTCGGCGTGCCGTTCTCGGACCCGATGGCCGACGGCCCCGTGATCCAGCGCTCGTCGGAACGCGCGCTCGCGCGTGGCGTCACGCTGAAGAGCGTGCTCGCCGACGTGAAGCGCTTTCGCGAAACCGACCCCAAAACCCCCGTCGTGCTGATGGGCTATGCGAACCCGATCGAGCGGATGGGCGTCGACACGTTCGCGGCCGAAGCCCAGGCGGCCGGGGTCGACGGCGTGCTCGTCGTCGACTACCCGCCGGAAGAGGCGGGCGTGTTCGCCGAGAAAATGCGCGCCGCGCAGATCGATCCGATCTTCCTGCTCGCACCCACGTCGACCGACGAACGCATCGCCGACGTCGGCAAGATCGCGAGCGGCTACGTGTATTACGTGTCGCTCAAGGGCGTGACCGGCGCAGGAAATCTGGATGTTTCGAGCATTGCGGGTAAAATCCCGGCCATCAAGTCGCGCGTGCCGGTTCCGGTAGGTGTCGGCTTCGGTATCCGCGACGCCGAAACGGCGCGCGCGGTGGCCGAAGTGTCGGACGCCGTCGTGATCGGCAGCCGCCTCGTGCAGCTGCTCGAAAGCGCTGCGCCGGAGGGAGCGGCCACCGCGCTGAAGACTTTCATTGCCGAGCTGCGCGCCGCCCTGGACGGCGCGGGCAAGACGGCGCGATAAACACAACACAGGAAGCGGGAGCGGGCCAGTCGGCCCGGCCCGCCACGGAACAGGAAACCATACGATGAGCTGGCTCGACAAACTGTTGCCGCCGAAGATCAAGCAGACCGACCCGAAAAGCCGCAAGGGCATTCCGGAAGGCCTGTGGGTCAAGTGCCCGTCCTGCGAGGCCGTGCTGTACCGCAACGACGTGGACGCGAACCTGCACGTGTGCCCGAAGTGCGATCACCACATGCGCATCGGTGCGCGTGAGCGTCTCGACGGGCTGCTCGATCCGGAAGGCCGCTACGAGATCGGCCAGGAAATCGTGCCGGTCGACACGCTGAAGTTCAAGGACAGCCGCAAGTATCCCGATCGTCTGAAGGAAGCGATGGAGGACACGGGCGAAACCGACGCGATGGTCGTGATGGGTGGTGCGATCCACACGCTGCCGGTGGTCGCAGCCTGCTTCGAGTTCTCGTTCATGGGCGGCTCGATGGGCTCGGTGGTCGGCGAGCGCTTTGCACGCGGCGCGCAGAACGCGCTCGAACAGCAAGTGCCGTTCATCTGCTTCACCGCTTCCGGCGGTGCGCGGATGCAGGAAAGCCTGCTGTCGCTGATGCAGATGGCGAAAACCACCGCGATGCTGACCAAGCTGGCCGAAGCCAAGCTGCCGTTCATCTCGGTGCTGACCGACCCGACGATGGGTGGCGTGTCGGCGAGCTTTGCATTCCTCGGCGACGTCGTGATCGCCGAACCGAAGGCGCTGATCGGCTTCGCCGGCCCGCGCGTGATCGAGCAGACGGTTCGCGAGAAGCTGCCGGAAGGCTTCCAGCGCGCCGAATTCCTGCTGAAGACGGGCGCGATCGACATGATCGTCGACCGCCGCAAGTTGCGCGACGAGATCGCGCAACTGCTCGCGCTGCTGCAGCGTCAGCCGGCCGACGCGCTGGCTTGACCGGCGCAAGGTCGTGAATACTGCGCGTCGCCTGGCTTCAGCGTCAGGCGGCGCGCTTCGTTTTTTGGCGTAGTGGCGGTCCCGATCCAGATTTGAACCGATGAGCACTTTTCCCACTCTCGACGCGTGGCTTTCGCATCTCGAACGCGCGCACCCGGTCGGCATCGACATGGGCCTGACCCGCATCGGGCAGGTCAAGGCGGCGCTGCAGCTCGAATTCGCATGCCCCGTCATCACCGTCGGCGGCACGAACGGCAAGGGCTCGACCTGCGCGTTCCTCGAGACGATCCTCGTGCGCGCCGGCTACAAGGTCGGCTGCCACACGTCGCCGCACCTGCTCGAATTCAACGAGCGCGCGCGCGTGAACGGGCAGAACGTCACCGACGATGAACTGCTGCCGCACTTCGAGGCCATCGAAGCCGCGCGCACGTCGCTGCCCGAGCCGGTGTCGCTCACGTATTTCGAATTCACGACGCTCGCGATCCTGCACCTGTTCGCGTCGCGCGGGCTCGATGCGGTGATCCTCGAAGTCGGCCTCGGCGGCCGGCTCGACGCGGTCAACATCATCGACACCGACTGCGCGATCATCACGAGCATCGACATCGATCACACCGAGTATCTCGGCGACACGCGCGAGAAGATCGCATTCGAGAAGGCCGGGATCTTCCGTCCGGGCAAGCCGGCGGTGTGCGGCGATCCGGCCGCGCCGCAGACGCTGATCGACCATGCGGAAGCGATCGGCGCGGATCTGTGGCTCGTCGGCCGCGATTTCCGCTACGAGGCGCAGGCAGGCGCCGAGCGCCAGCAGTGGAGCTACCTCGGCCGCGAGAAGCGCTATCCGTCGCTCGCGTATCCGGCGCTGCGCGGCGCGAATCAGCTGATCAATGCATCGGCCGCGCTCGCCGCGCTCGAAGCGCTGCGCCCGGTGCTGCCGGTGTCCGCGCAGGACATCCGGCTCGGACTCGCGAACGTCGAGTTGCCGGGGCGCTTCCAGGTGCTGCCGGGCAAGCCGGCGATCGTGCTCGACGTCGCGCACAACCCGCATGCATCGGCCGTGCTCGAGCAGAACCTCGGCAACATGGGCTTCTTCCCGTACACCTACGCGGTGTTCGGCGCGATGCACGACAAGGACATCGACGGCGTGCTGCAGCACCTGAAGGGCGAGATCGACCACTGGTGCGTGACCGACCTGCCGCTGCCGCGCGCGGCCTCCGCGGAGCAGCTCGAAGCCGCGCTGCGCAAGGCCGGCGTGGAGGAGGGGGCCGATTCGAGCGTCACGCGTTACACGTCGCCCGCCGAAGCGTTTCGCGATGCACTAAAAAGAGCATCCGAGAATGATAGAATCGTGGTTTTCGGCAGTTTCCATACGGTTGCCGGCGTGCTGGCCTACCGTAAATCGCAGCAACACTGACTGACGGGCAGTTTCGGACTCAGCCATTCATGGGAATTTTCTCGTTCGGCAAAAAAGACGACGACGCGCCCCAGCGGCGCGGCGGTCGCACCGGGACCTCCCGGAACGTGCGCACGGAGCGCACTGAACGCGTCGAGCGACGCTCGCGCCGCACGGAGCGTCCGGAATCGGACGCCCTGCTCCTCGATCCGACCCTTCCAGAAAAGCAACGCGCACGCCGTCGCCTCGTCGGCGCGATCGCGCTCGTCGTCGCCGCCGTGATCGTGCTGCCGATGGTGCTCGACTCGCACCCGAAGCCGGTAACGGACGACATCGCAATCGACATTCCGAACCGGCCCGCGCACCAGGCGGTCGCACCGCGTGACGATGACGCCTCCGACGTGCAGGCGGGCGTCGCGCACGACGAACCGCCGGCATCCGATGTCGCCGTTGCGGCTGCGCCGGCTCCGGAGCCGAAGGGCGCCGACAAGCCGGCCGCGAAACCCGATACCACGACCACGGCGAGCGTGACGCCGCCGAAGCCCGCGCCGAAACCGGCTGCCCCGGTGGCGAAGCCGGCTGCGCCGAAGCCTGTACCCGCGCCCGCGGCCGTCGCGAATGTCGACGCCGCGAGCCCGGACAGCGGCGATGCATCGTCGCCGTCGTCGCCGGCCGGTGCGCGCTTCGCGGTGCAGCTCGGGTCGTTCAAGGACGACGCGACGGCCCGTTCGTGGGCCACCAAGTTGAAATCGGCGGGCGTGCCCGCATATGTCGAGCATCGCAAGCAGGCGGACGGCAGCACGGCTACACTGTTGCGTGCGGGACCGTTCGCGGATCGCGCGGCGGCTTCCGCCGCGATCGCGAAGGTGCGCGAAGCCGGTCTGACGCAGTAACGCACGATGCTGACGGCTTTCGACTACGCTGTATTGGCGGTGATCGTGTTGTCTGCGTTGCGCGGTGCGTGGCGCGGCTTCGTGTCCGAGATTTTCGGGCTGATCGGCTGGATCGCGGCGATCGTGATCGCGGGCCGCTACGTCGGACTGGTCGTGCCATATATCCCGGCGAACTGGCCGGGTGGCGCGCTGACGCAGTGGGTGATCGCTTTCGCGTTGATCGTGATCGGCGTGGTGCTGGTCGCCGGTGTTGCGAACGCGCTGCTGTCGCGGATCGCGCAGGCGAGTGGCCTGGGCGGCGTCGACCGCTCGCTGGGCATGATGTTCGGGCTCGTCCGCGGCTGCGTGCTGGTGGTGCTGCTGGTCGCGGCGGCCGGGCTGACCGAGCTGC
Source organism: Burkholderia sp. AU30198 (assembly GCF_020419825.1). Taxonomy (NCBI): domain Bacteria; kingdom Pseudomonadati; phylum Pseudomonadota; class Betaproteobacteria; order Burkholderiales; family Burkholderiaceae; genus Burkholderia; species Burkholderia sp. AU30198. The sequence continues at coordinate 99,813 of NZ_JAIZSA010000001.1, forward strand.
CCAAACAGGATTTCTGGCGCAATGCGCTATTGCGTCCTTTCGCCGAGCAGGGCGTGCACGAGCTGAAGCAGCTCCTGCCCGACGGCATGGCCCAGTACGTACGCGTGTGACGACGCGGCCGGGCAGGACGGAACCGATTTTGTCATTCTGAAGGACATGCCATGTGCGGCATCGTAGGCGTTATCTCCCAATCCCCGGTCAACCAGCTGATCTATGACAGCCTGCTGCTGCTGCAGCATCGCGGTCAGGACGCGGCGGGCATCGCGACGGCGGACGGCAACAATTTCCACATGTACAAGGCGAACGGCATGGTGCGCGACGTGTTCCGCACGCGCAACATGCGCAGCCTTCCCGGTACCTACGGCATCGGCCAGGTGCGCTACCCGACGGCCGGCTCGGCGTCGAGCGAAGCCGAGGCGCAACCGTTCTACGTGAACGCGCCGTTCGGGATCATCCTCGCGCACAACGGCAACCTGACGAACTGGCAGCAGCTGAAGGACGAGATGTTCCGGATCGACCGCCGGCATCTCAACACCAATTCCGACAGCGAAGTGCTGCTCAACGTGTTCGCGCACGAGCTGCAACTGTCGACCACGGGCCTCGAGCTCGATCCGGCGTCGGTGTTCAAGGCCGTCGCGGGCGTGCATCGCCGCCTGCAGGGCTCGTACGCGATCGTGTCGCTGATCGCCGGCTACGGCCTGCTCGCGTTCCGCGATCCGTTCGGCATCCGCCCGCTGTGCATCGGCAAGCTCGAAACCGAACACGGCACCGAGTGGATGGTCGCGTCGGAATCGGTGGCCGTCGAAGGCATCGGTTTCGAATTCGTCCGCGACGTGCAGCCGGGCGAAGCGATCTTCATCGACCCGGCCGGCAACTTCCACAGCCAGCAGTGCGCGGAGCAGCCGACGCTGAACCCGTGCATGTTCGAATACGTGTACCTCGCGCGTCCGGATTCGTGCCTCGACGGCGTGCCGGTCTACAACGTGCGCCTGCGCATGGGCGACTATCTCGCCGAGAAGATCAAGCGCGAGCTGCCGAACGTGCCGATCGACGTCGTGATGCCGATTCCCGATTCGTCGCGCCCGGCTGCGATGCAGGTCGCCGCGAAGCTCGGCGTCGAGTATCGCGAAGGCTTCTTCAAGAACCGCTACGTCGGCCGTACCTTCATCATGCCGGGGCAGGCCGTGCGCAAGAAGTCGGTGCGCCAGAAGCTCAATGCGATGAGCATCGAGTTCAAGGACAAGCACGTGCTGATCGTCGACGATTCGATCGTGCGTGGCACGACCTCGCATGAAATCGTGCAGATGGCGCGCGATGCAGGCGCGAAGTCGGTGATCTTCGCGTCGGCTGCGCCGCCCGTGAAGTTCCCGAACGTGTACGGCATCGACATGCCGACGCGTGGCGAGCTCGTCGCGCATGGCCGCACCGATGAAGAAGTCGCGAAGATCATCGGCGCCGACCACCTGATCTACCAGGACGTCGACGACCTGCGCCGCGCGGTGCGCGACATCAACCCGAAGCTCGAAGGCTTCGAGGCGTCGTGCTTCGACGGCAATTACATCACCGGCGACGTGACGCCCGAGTATCTCGATGCGATCGAGCGCGCGCGTCTCACGCCGGCATCGCAGGCCGATCGCGATACGGCTGGCGACACCGAACGCTCGCAGATGAACCTGCAGCTGTCGGTCGAGTGACACCGGCACACGCTTCTGACGAGGCGTGATAGGATGTGGCCTTGCGTCGATTTGATATCAGCTTGCGGACGCGGGGCGACTTCCCAAAACAGCTAAAGCGAAGGCCGGTGGCAACCGGCCCGAGTCGATCGCTGTCGTACCGCACCGAAGCCCGCTGATGCCGACGCATAGCGGGCTTTTTGTTTTGGCCTGGTTTTGACTGGGTTCGCGCCATCCGCGCGGCCATCGAATACGGAAAACGGAACATGGACGACTCCCTCAACTTCGACACGCTTGCCGTGCGCGCGGGCACGCTGCGCAGCGACTTCAACGAGCACTCGGAAGCGCTGTTCCTTACGTCGAGCTTTTGCTTCCAGAGCGCGGCCGACGCGGCCGAGCGCTTCGCGAACTCGGAAGACTACTTCACCTATTCGCGCTTCACGAACCCGACCGTCACCATGTTCCAGGAGCGTCTCGCGGCGCTCGAGGGCGGCGAGGCATGCATCGCGACGGCGTCGGGGATGGCCGCGATCATGTCGGTCGTGATGGCCGCGCTGCAGGCCGGCGACCACCTCGTCAGCTCGCGCAGCCTGTTCGGCTCGACGCTCGGGATGTTCTCGCAGATCTTCAGCAAGTTCGGGATCACGACGACCTTCGTCGACCCGACCGACCTGAACGCATGGCAGGAAGCCGTGCGGCCGGAAACGAAGATGTTCTTCCTCGAGACGCCGTCGAATCCGCTGACCGAACTCGCCGACATCGAGGCGATCGGCAAGATCGCGAAGGCATCGAATGCGCTGTTCGTCGTCGACAACTGTTTCTGCAGCCCGGTGCTGCAGCAGCCGCTGAAGCTTGGCGCGGATGTCGTGATGCACTCGGCCACCAAGTTCCTCGACGGCCAGGGCCGCGTGCTCGGCGGCGCGCTGGTTGGCTCGAAGGAATTCATCATGGGCAAGGTGTTCCCGTTCGTGCGCAGCGCGGGCCCGACGCTGTCGGCGTTCAACGCGTGGGTGCTGCTGAAGGGGATGGAGACGCTGTCGCTGCGCGTCGAGAAGCAATCGGCGAACGCGCTGGAGATCGCGCGCTGGCTCGATTCGCATCCGGCCGTCGCGCGCGTGTTTCATCCGGGCCTCGAGTCGCACCCGCAGCACGAACTCGCGAAGCGTCAGCAGAAGGCGGGCGGGGCGATCCTGTCGTTCGAGCTGAAGGGCGACACGCCCGAACAGCAGCGTGCGAACGCGTGGCGCGTGATCGACAACACGAAGCTGATCTCGATCACCGGCAACCTCGGTGATACGCGCACGACGATCACCCATCCGGCGACGACCACGCACGGCCGCATCACGCCGGAAGCGCGTGCGGCAGCAGGGGTCAGCGAAGGGTTGATCCGCTTGTCGGTCGGCTTGGAGGATGCGGGCGACCTGCGCAAGGATCTCGCACGCGGCCTCGAAGGCTGAGCGCGGCACGTCACGCATGTCGTGACGTGATTTGACGTGATACATGGACAAAGGGCCGTTCGCTTGCGCGAACGGCCCTTTGTTTTGGTGTGGAGGCAAATCGCCCGGCTTACCCGGCGCGATGCTCGCCCGCGTGCGCGTCGTTGCGCATCGCCTCCACCATCCATCGCAGCGTTTCATCGAGCGGCGTGACGGGCAGCTCGCCCACCGCGCGCCGCAGCTTGTCGCGCGACCCGCTCAGGTGCTTCACCTCGTTGTGCCGCACGAAACGCGGATCGATCGTCACGTCGATCACGTAACCGGCGATGCGCGACAGCATCGCCAGCACTTCCTTCAGCGAATACGCGTGCTCCGAACAGACGTTGAACGTCTCGCCGGCCGGCGCGGCTTCGACCAGCTTCAGGTACGCGGCCGTCACGTCGCGCACGTCGGAGAAATCGCGGCTCACGTCGAGATTGCCGAGCGAGATCCGCGGTGCGTTGCGCGCGTAGTGCGCGACGAGCTTCGGCAGCAGGTACGCATCGCTCTGGCCGACGCCCGTGTAGTTGAACGGCCGCGCGATCACGATCGGCAGCCGGTCGGCCCACAGCTTCGCCGCGTATTCCATCGCGAGCTTGCTGACCGCGTAGTCGTTCGCCGGGGCGGGCGCGACGGTTTCGTCGAGCACGCCTGCCGTCGAATTGCCGTAGATGTTAGCGCTGCTGGCGAGCAGCACGGCCGACGGGCGGCGGTCGAGGCCCGCAAGCGCGGCGAGCAGGTTGCGCGTGCCGACGATATTGACCGCGTAGGTTGGCGACGGCTCGTCCTGCGCGACATGCGCGCGTGCGGCGAGATGCACGACCGCATCGGGCCGGGCGTCGGCGGCGGCCGCGCGCATGGCCTCGGCGTCGAGCAGATCGACCGGCAGCAGCGTGCAGTGCGCGAAGGCCGGATCGTCGGGCTGCGCCACGCCAGGCGCGACCGTGCCCCAGACGTCATAGCCGGCCGCCTGCAGGCGCTCGGCCATGTAGCGGCCCGTGAAGCCCGTCAGGCCCGTGACGAACGCACGGCGCGACGGGCGCCCGGCTTCAGAACGTGTCATGGTGTTGATTCCGCGTCAAATCCGCTTCGACCATCATCTGGCAAAGTTGTTCGAGCGTCGTCTTCGGTTCCCAGCCGAGTTTGCTTTTCGCCTTGTCGGCGCAGCCGATCAGCAGGTCGACCTCGGCAGGGCGGTAGAACTTCGGGTTCACTTCCACGAGCACGTTGCCGTTCGATGCGTCGAGGCCGCGCTCCTGCTCGCCCTTGCCGGTCCATTCGATCTGGTAGCCCGCGGCCGCGAACGCCATCCGCACGAAATCGCGCACGGTCTCGGTACGGTTGGTCGCGAGCACGTAGGTGTCGGGTTCGTTGGCCTGCAGCATGCGCCACATGCCTTCGACGTATTCGAGCGCGAAGCCCCAGTCGCGCTTCGCGTCGAGGTTGCCGAGCTCGAGGCGGGTCGCCTTGCCGAGCTTGATCTTCGCGATGGTGTCGGTGATCTTGCGCGTGACGAACTCGCGGCCGCGCAGCGGCGACTCGTGGTTGAACAGGATGCCGCTGCTGCCGAACAGGCCGTACGACTCGCGGTAGTTCACCGTCATCCAGTGCGCATACAGCTTCGCGACACCGTACGGGCTGCGCGGATAGAACGAGGTCGCTTCCGTCTGCGGAATCGACTGCACCTTGCCGAACATCTCGGAGGTCGAGGCCTGGTAGAAGCGCGTCTTCGGGCTTACGACACGGATCGCTTCGAGCAGGTTCAGCGGGCCGATGCCGGTCACTTCGGCGGTCGTCGCCGGCTGGTCGAACGACACGCCGACGAAGCTCTGCGCGGCCAGGTTGTACAGCTCGTCCGGCTGCACGCGCTCGAGCAGGCGCAGGCTCGAACCGGCGTCGGTCAGGTCGTGCTCGACGAGCGTGAGATTCGGGTGCGTGTCGACGCCGAGCTCGGCGATGCGCCAGAAATTCACCGAGCTGGTGCGGCGGTAGGTGCCGGTGACCTCGTAGCCCTTGTCGAGCAGCAGCTTGGTCAGGTAGGCGCCGTCCTGCCCCGAAATCCCGGTAATGATGGCCTTCTTGCGAGTTTGGCTCATGACTTTGTCCTGGTAGAAACGATGGATGATGAAATTCAGGCGGTCGTGCTGGCGGCGGCCGGCAGCGCGCGGCGCGCGGGGCCGCGCGTCAGGCGCCGTTCGAAGCCGTACCAGCTCGCGGTGGCGTACGCGAGCGTGATCGCGAGCGCCAGCGCGGCCGTGACGAAGCGGTTCAGGTGCAGCGGCCACAGCGCGTACAGCACGCTGAGGTGGATCAGGTACACGGTGTAGCTGACGGTGCCTACGTAGACGAGCATCGGATTCGTCAGCACGCGCTGCACGATGCCGCGGCCGCGCAGGGCGATCACGACGATCGACGTGCACAGCAGCAGCGAGATGCTGTAGAGCGCGGCATTCGACAGCGGCGTGTTCGCGGCGCGAAAGCGCGGGAACGACAGGTGCAGCCAGCCGAGGATCGCGAGCGACACGAGCGCGCCGACGATCGCGAGCGGGTAGAACGGCTCCAGCGCGCGCCGGTCGCGGCGCAGCACGATCGCGAGCAGCGCGCCCGCGGCGAGCAGGTCCATCCGGAACGGCGTCAGGTAGTAGATCGGCCAGAACGAGTCGAACCACGGCGTCGCGATCGCGCGCAGCACGGGCGCGGCGACGATCAGCGCGGCGGCGATCCACAGCAGCGCGCGCTCCGAACACCACAGCACGACGAACGGCCAGAAGATATAAAACTGCTCCTCGACCGCGAGCGACCACAGCACGTTCAGGCTGTCATGGCCGATGCTGCCGAGCGACAGCCCGATATTGGTCGAGAAGAACGCGAACCACGGCCAGTGCGGCAGCCAGCTCGCGCCGAACAGGAGCGTCGACACCACCAGCAGCAGCACGTACGGCGGCAGGATGCGACGCACCCGGCGTGCGTAGAAGTGGCTGAAGTACGACTGCCCGCGCGCCTTGCGATCGAGCAGGATGCCGGTGATCAGCAGGCCGCTCAGCACGAAGAACAGGTCGACACCCATCCAGAGCGGCGCCTTCAGCGCGTGCTGCAGGAACACGGCGCCCACCGCGATCGCGCGCAGCCCGTCGAGCTGCACGATGCGGCCGTGTTGCGGCGGGGTGAGGTCCGCGGGTCGCGAGATGCCCGTCATCGCGCCGCTCCTTCGCGACGCGCGGCGTGAGCCGGGGCGTGTCGCACATCCGATGCGTAAACATGAACGTAATGCATGCCATTAAATGAAATATCGAATCGAAATCGATTCTAGGGAAAAGAAATCGGCAAAAAAACGCGCGTCATTTATCTGATGGAAAAGATTCAAATGCCGATTATTCCGGTCGCGAAATGAAAGGTTGCGGCCAGGGCAGCCCCGGCAGGCGGCGCGAAGCGGCATTTTCTACAGGCTGGAAAGTGAAAAGCGGTCGTTATTGCCGTTTTCGAGTGTCTTTTCGTACCTGTTCCGGTTCGATATTTCAGTCGGAAACATCCCCAAATATTTCCAAATTTCTTGTGATTATTTTTGCTTGTAACCTGCATCGCGACGTTTGAAACCCATTTAGCGACAGGACGGTCGGGCGGCCATGCGCCGCGGTCCCGGTCGCTTTCGCATCGAGTCTGGAGAAGCGCATTGCGACGTCTGATTCTGGTAGGCATGACGGTAGGCGCGGCGCTGCTGGCGAGCGCCGCACCGGCCGAAACGGTGTTGCCCGCGACGACGTCGTGGATCGGCAACACGTTCGGCTATGGCGACGGCAGCTGGACGCAGATCGACATCCGCGCGATCGCGGTGACGCCTGACGGCAAGGTGTATACGAATGCGCCGTGGGACGAGAGCGGGGCCGAGGCGAGCGTCTACCAGGACGGGAAGATGCTCGGCTTCGCCGGTGGCACGCACGGCTGGGGCAACCTCGGCGGCAGCGCGATCGCCGTGAACAGCAAATACGTGTACGTCGCGATCGGGGTCGGCAACGAGCGCGGCCACCTGCAGTCGCCCGGCATCTGGCCGGACAAGGGCAAGCAGTGGTTCGGCATTTCGCGCCGCACGATCGGCGACATGAAGCAGCCCGCGCCATTCCGCGCGGCGCCGCAGGTGGCAGCCGGCGGACGTGCCGATGCCGGCCGCGCGCGGATGGCCGCGAGCTTCATGATGATGAACGAGGTGGCGGCTCCTGCGCGCTCGGAAGTGGGCGAGCAGAAGGCGGAAGTCGGCGGCCTCGCGGCCGACGACAAGACGCTGTTCGCGACGAATCCGTCGCGTGACGCGGTGGACGTGTACGACGCGGAGACGATGCAGCAGAAGGGCACGTGGAGCGCGCACGAGCCGGGCCGCATCGCGCTTGCGGGCGACGGCACGCTGTGGCTGCTCACGGACACGATCAACGGTCCCGCGCATCTGGTGCACGTGCGCGCGGACGGCCGCACGCTCGACGACGCGCCCGCGCTGCCGGAAGGCACCGACGCGGTGGACGTGGCCGTCGACGCGAAAGGGCGCGTGCTGATCGCGGACAACGGGCCGCGCCAGCAGATCCTGATCTTCTCGAAAGGCGGCAAGGGTTATGCGCAGTCGGGCACGCTCGGCGAGCGCGGCGGCATCTTCGCGGGCCCGGTGCCGGGCCGGCCGGGGCCGCAGCGTTTCAACGGGCTGACGGGTGTCGGCGTCGACCGTGCGGGCAATATTTATGTGTCGATGAACGGCATCGGGCCGCGTCACGGCACTATCGGCGCAGGGCTCGGCGCGGTGCTCGACAGCTACACGCCGGACGGCAAGCCACGCTGGCAGGTGCAGGGGCTGCTGTTCGTCGATGGTGCATGGCTCGACCCGGCGCGGCCGAACAGCGTGTACACGGGCAACAAGCGCTTCGAGCTCGACCTGTCGAAGCCGCCGGGCCAGGACTGGAAATACGTCGGCTTCCTGTCGAACCGCTTCAAGTATCCGGACGACCCGGTGTTCCATACGGACCAGTGGCCCGGCATGCCGATCGCGCGTCGCCTCGACGGCCGCACGTTCCTGTACCTGACCGACATGTACGCCGATCACCTGAAGATCTACCGCTTCGACGCGAAGCGCGACGGCGAAGTCGCGATTCCGTCCGGCCTGATCGCGGGCCGTGCGCGGCCGGTCGACAACGTGCCGAACAAGCCGCCGGGCGGCGACTGGCTGTGGCGCGATGCGAACGGCAACGGCCGGCTGGATGCCGACGAGTTCACGATCAACACGACCGGCAAGGCAAAGGCGGGCGGCTGGGGCTGGTGGGTCGACACGAAGGGCGACATCTGGCGCACCAGCGACGTGCGCGGGATCCACCGCTTCCAGTACGGCGGCGTCGACAAGGCCGGCAACCCGATCTACTCGTACGACAAGGTCACGACCTACCCGATGCCGCAGCCGTTCACGCAACTGCGCCGCTCGATCTACGACGCGCAGACGGACACGCTGTACGTGACCGGCTACACGGCCGACGCACCGCCGGCGCCGGGCGTCAACAAGGAAGTGGGCCGCGTGCTGATCCGCTTCGACAAATGGTCGACGGGCTCGCCGGTCGTGCGCTACCAGGTCGCGCTGCCGTGGCAGCTCGACGCGAAGCCGATCTTCGACCTGATCGGGCTCACGGCCGAGGGCCGCTACCTGTTCGGGGTGGAGCCGGTCGGCAAGATCCACGTGTACGACAAGGAAACCGGCAAGGAAGTGGGCGTGATGAGCCCGGGCGCCGAAGTCGGCAAGGCATCCGGCTGGGTCGACGTGCCCTTCGGCATCAGCGCATTCCGGCGCGAGAACGGCGAATACCTCGTGTTCGTCGAGGAAGACGCGCGCGGCAAGGTGCTGATGTATCGCTGGAAACCGTGACGAGCGACGTCACACAAGGCAGAAGCATGGACAAAGGCATACTCAAGAACGTTTCGATCAACTTCATCGGGCTGATCCTGCCGACCTTCGTGTCGCTGGTGACGGTGCCCGCCTATATCCACGCGCTCGGCGTCGAACGCTACGGCGTCGTCAGCCTCGTGTGGACGCTGATCGGCTATTTCGGGATCCTCGATCTCGGGATGAGCATGGCCGCGCAGAACCATATCTCGAAGGCACTCGCGAGCGGCAACGCCGACGAAAGCGCGCGCGTGTTCTGGAGCGCGTTCTGGCTGAACCTCGGCACCGGCATCGTGGGCGGGCTGCTGATCTATTTCGGCGCGTTCATCTACACCGCGTACTTCACGAAGGTGTCGGCGGCGATGCAGCACGAGGTGTATCTCGCGCTGCCGTGGCTCGCGCTCGCGATTCCGCTGGCGAACGTGTCGTGGGTGTTCGCCGGCGCGATCAACGGCGCCGAACGCTTCGGCGTGTTCAACACGAACCAGACGATCGGCACGTTCCTGTTCCAGCTGCTGCCGCTCGCCGCCGCGTGGTGGATCGCGCCGAACCTGCAGACGGTGCTCGCCGCGGCGGTCGTCGCGCGCCTGGTCGCGGCGGTGATGCTCGGCCACGCCAGCATCAAGGTGCTCGGGATCCGGCGCATCGATCCGCCGCAGTGGGGCACCGCGAAAGGGCTGTTCAACTTCGGCGGCTGGATGCTGATCGCGAGCACGACGAGCATGATCGCCGACACGCTCGACCGCGTGATGCTCGGCGCCGGCATGGGCGCGAAGTTCGTCACTTACTACACGGTGCCGCAGAACCTCGTCACGCGCCTGAACATGCTGCCGAATGCGCTCGTGCGCACGTTGTTCCCGCGCCTGTCAGCCGTCGGTCGAGACCACGCGGACACGCTCGCGCGCCAGTCGCTCGAATTCCTGAACGGCGTGTTCACGCCGGTCGGCATCGTCGCGATCTTCGCGCTCGCGCCGTTCCTCACGCTGTGGGTCGGCTCGGATCTCGCCGCGCATTCGGCGCCGGTCGGCCGCGTGCTGGTGATCAGCGTGTGGCTCGTCGGCCAGGCGAGCGTCACGCGGATCCTGATCCAGTCGCAGGTCAACCCGGCCCGCGCGGCGTTCGCCGGGCTCGTCGAGATGCCGTTCTTCGTCGGCGGCCTGTGGTATGGCATCCATCACTTCGGGCTGATCGGCGCGGCGGTGGTTGTCGCGACGCGCGCGCTCGTCGACTACGGCGTGCTGCTGTACCTGTCGGCGATCCGGATGCGCGCGATCGTGCTCGACATGCTCGCGCACCTCGCGTTCCTGCTGGCGAGCCTGTTTCTGGCGCAGGCGTGGCCGGGGCTCGGTGAGTCGATCGGGATGTGCGCGGTCGTGGTGCTGCTGAACGTTGCGTGGTCGCTCACGATGACGCCGGGGCTGCGCGCGCTCGTGCGCGACCTGTTTGTCCGTCTCAATGCGAGGAAAACCGTATGAATCGCGATCTGGCGGAACACGCCGTATTGAATCTCGCCACCGCCGATGCGGCCGTGGCCGAAGCGGGCGACGCCGCCGCGCTGCGCCGGTCAGGGCCGGCCGAACGTGCCAGCGCGCGCCATGCGTCGCGCACGCTGCGCGTGGCGATCGTCCACGACTGGCTCGTCACCTATGCGGGCGCCGAGCGCGTGCTCGAACAGATCGTCGCGTGCTTTCCCGACGCGGACCTGTTCAGCCTCGTCGATTTCCTCGACGATCGCGGGTTCGTGCGCGGCAAGCCGGTGACGACGTCGTTCATCCAGAAGCTGCCGTTCGCGCGCACCAAGTACCGCAGCTACCTGCCGCTGATGCCGCTCGCGATCGAGCAGCTCGACGTATCGGAGTACGACCTGGTGATCTCGAGCAGCCACGCGGTCGCGAAGGGCGTGCTGACGGGGCCGGACCAGGTGCACATCAGCTACGTGCATTCGCCGATCCGCTATGCGTGGGATCTGCAGCACCAATACCTGGAACAGTCGAACCTCACGCACGGGCCGAAATCGCTGCTCGCGCGGATGATCCTGCATTACATCCGCAACTGGGACACGCGCACCGCGAACGCGGTGGACGGTTTCGTCGCGAACTCCGCGTTCATCGCGCGGCGCATCAAGAAGGTCTACCACCGCGATGCGGCGGTGATCTTCCCGCCGGTCGACGTCGACGCGTTTTCGCTGAACGCGGAAAAGGAGGACTTCTACCTGACCGCGTCGCGGATGGTGCCGTACAAGAAGATCGACCTGATCGTCGACGCGTTCTCGCGCACGCCCGAGCGCAAGCTCGTCGTGATCGGCGATGGCCCCGAGATGCAGAAGATCCGCGCGAAGGCCGGCCCGAACGTCGAGATCATGGGCTACCAGCCGTTCGCGGTGCTGCACGACCGGATGCGGCGCGCGAAAGCGTTCGTGTTCGCGGCCGAGGAGGATTTCGGGATCTCGGTGGTCGAGGCGCAGGCGTGCGGTACGCCGGTGATCGCGTACGGCAAGGGCGGCGCGCTCGAAACCGTGCTCGACCCGCAATCGAACCTGAACCCGACCGGGCTCTTTTTCGACGAACAGACGCCGCACGCGATCGTCGCGGCCGTCGACGATTTCGAGCGTGCGCCGCAGCGCTTCACGCCGAATGCCTGCCGTACGAATGCGGAGCGGTTTTCCGCCGATAAATTCCGCCGGCGCTTTCTTGATTATGTGGAAGCCGCGCTGCCCGGCTCGACCGCGCAGCGGGGCACGGCCATCGCGCCGATGCCGGCCGCGCGCGGCCCGGCGACGCTGGTGCTCGACCAGAGCGGCGTGCTCGGCGGTGCGGAGCTGTCGTTGCTCGAGATCATGAAGCACATGCGCGCGAACGCGGACGTGCTGCTGTTCGACGACGGCCCGTTCCGCGCGGCGCTCGACGAGATCGGCGCGCGCGTCGACGTGGTCGACCAGGGCGCGCTCGCGGGTGTGCGCAAGCAGGGCGGCGTATCGGTCGGCGCGGTGAAACAGCTCGTGCGGCTGGTGCGCGACGTCGCGCGCCGTGCACGCCGCGCCGAGGTGATCTACGCGAACACGCAGCGCGCGATGGTGGTCGCCGCACTGGCCGGGCGGCTCGCGCGCAAGCCGGTGGTGTGGCACCTGCGCGACATCGTCAGCACCGACCATTTCGGCAGCAAGCAGTTGCTGGCGATCAAGTACTGCGCACGGCTTGGCGTCACGCGCGTGATCGCGAACTCCGACGCTTCCGCGCAGGCGTTTCGCACGCTGACGGGCTTCACGCCGCAGCATGTCGACGTCGTGTTCAACGGCATTTCTGCCGAACCGTTCGATGCGCTGGAAGGCGTCAGCCAGGCTGCGCTGCGCGCGCGGCTGGGGTTGCCCGAGCACGCGTGGCTGGTCGGCTCGTTTAGCCGCCTCGCGCACTGGAAGGGGCAGCACGTGCTGCTGGAGGCCGCCGCGCGGCATCCCGACATGCACGTGGTGCTGGTCGGCGCGCCGCTGTTCGGCGAGGACGAATACGCCGCGCAGTTGCGCGAATATGTCGCGCGGCACGGGATGGACGCTCGCGTGCATTTCCTCGGGTTCCAGCGCGACGTGGCCGCCTGCATGACGGCGGTCGACGTCGTCGCGCACACGTCGATCACGCCGGAGCCGTTCGGGCGCGTGATCGTCGAGGGGATGCTCGCGCGCCGGCCGGTCGTCGCGGCCCGTGCGGGCGGCGTCGTCGAGATCATCGAGGACGGCGACAACGGGCTGCTCTGCGCGCCGGGCGATGCGACCGCGCTGGCCGATGCGCTGGATACGCTGAAGCGCGACGGCGCGCTGCGCGAACGGCTCGTCGCGAGCGGGCGCGCGACGGCGGTGCGCCGATTCGGCACCGAAACCTACGTGGAGCGGGTCGAGAAGATCCTCGCGGATACGGCGAAGGCCGCGAAGGCGAAGAAGCGGTAGCCGGCGCGAGCCGGCGGGAAACGGGCCCTCATGCGGCGGTGCGCTGCGTGGGGGCTTTGTCTTTCCGCGCGGGGGGGGGCTTTGTTGGGTGGGTGGTGGGCAGGTTGTTGCGTGCGGTGTAGGGCGCGTGCTTGACCGGTCGTCGGTTGGAAGGGGGCGGTTGGTGATGACAGAGGGTGACGTCAGAAGGTAATTCCAGAGGGCGACGCCAGAAGCTGATGCCAGAAGGTGACGCCAGAAGGTGATGCCAAAGGGTGATGCCAGAAGGTGTAGCCGGCAGGATTTGACTCGACTGACAACGTCCGATGATTTCTCGTTCTGTCTCGCGGCTCACTTTTTCCTTGCAAGCTGCTTTTGAACGTTGAAGATGGCCCGTCGGACCTCAAGACGGGATGCGTCAAGGAACGAAACGGACGGCAATGCCTCGGACACTGTTCGTCGGGTCGAGTATCGGCTGATACACAGAAGGTGACTCCAGAAGGTGACTCCAGAAGGCCGCGCCCAGGCAGTCCCGGTGGTGGAAAGTCGGTCGAGGACGGCTCATGCGGGCCGTAGCGCGGCCCGACACCCGAAGGCTACCCATCGCACGCCAACCCGACGTGCCAGCGCGCTCAGGCCATGAAAAAGCCCCCGCGCAGCGGGACGCCGCACGGGGGCTCGGGAAAGCGGACCTTTCGGGTCAGACGGCCCGTTCGGGTGCCGGCGTGACGACGTGGGCGGGGCGGGCCGGCTTGAAGCTGGCCGACCACGTCATCGCGGGCCGTTCGAACATCCGGTAGAACACATACGCGACCGGGATCGCGGCGGCCATGAACGCGAACGACGGCCAGATCGACAGCTGCAGCTCGGATTGGAACAGCACCGAGCCGAGGCAGACGAACAGCGGCAGGTGGATCAGGTACAGCGAGTAGCTGAAGTCACCGAACCAGCTCAGCACGCGCAGCGGCGGCGTCGGGCGCGGCGGGCGGGCGAGCGCGCGGTACAGGAAGCATGCGAAGCCGGCCGACCAAAGCTGGAACGCGCCGTACTGGCCGAAATGGAACGCGCCGCAACCGGCAGCCAGCAGCACGGCGGCCGCGCCGTACCACGCGCGCGACGGCACGGTGGCCGCGCCACCGCCACGTGCCTGCTGCGCACGCACGTCGGCGATCCACGCACCGATCGTCCAGGACAGCCAGTACGACGTGAAGAACTGCAGGTCGTGCCGTTCGAGCAGCCACGCCGACGCGACGTTGACGAGCGCGACCGCGGCCACGACCGCCGGCATGCCGATGCGCCGGCGGATCGCGAACAGCAGCGGATAGATCGCGTAGAACTGTACTTCGAGCGACAGCGTCCACAGCGCGCCGTTCGACCCGTACGTGTAGCCGGCGACGCCCTGCAGCGAGAACAGGTTCACGAGGAACGCGACGAGGCCGACGTCGCGGATCTTGTGGCTGACGGGCTCGATCTGCAGGCTGACCGAGTCGAGCGCGAGCGTAAACAGCAGCGCGGCGAGCAGCACCGGGTAGATGCGTGCGAACCGGCGCACCCAGAAGTTCGGCGCGTCGAGCCGGTACGCGGGATTGGCCGAGAGCTTGAGCGCCGCGTTGCGGTGGATGCAGTAGCCGCTGATCACGAAGAAGATCGGCACGCCGGCGGAGCCCCACGCGAACGGGAAGGTCAGGTAACCGGCGATCGCGCTCGGGGTGAGTGCATGACCGTAAGCGTGATGGAAGCTCTGCATGCCGACCCAGACGACCTGGCGGCAGTGGAAATAGGCGACGAGCAGCGCCGCGAAGCCGCGCATCGCGTCGATCACGTGTTCCTTGTGATCGGCGACGGGCGGCGCGGTCAGAGACGATCCGCTGAAAGCTTGCATGCGATTCGATTCCTTGCGACGGATGGACGGGAAGTTTCATCCAATCGTAATGCGCAAGAATTCGATCAATGAATAAAAAAATCTCGCCGGGAAATATCGGAATTCCACATCATGGTTTTATCGCGTTCAGAAAGCGGTTTCGCGAGGCGGGTCAATTATTTGCCGATTTTTTTCTGATAGTTTGAAGCTCCAGTTGATTGATGCAAGGAGCGGCAAGATGGACATGCATTGGATCGCGAGCGCTGCAGTACTGCTGGTCATGGCCGTGCTGTCGGCGTACCGCGAGGCGCTGAAGAACGAACCGATTCGCCCGGGTCTCGAACGGGGCGGCGTGCCCTATATCGAGGAATTCGAATCGTAAGAATTTGTATCTGGAAAATCGGTAATTTGTTTCTGCTTCGGCACTCGGTTCGGCAATATCGACCGGGTTGAAGGGATTATATTTTTTCCGGAATCATTGGGCAATCAGTCCATATCGAAAATGAGCGGAGTCGAATTGGCAGTACCGTCGATTCTCGATATGCCGTTCGGAACACAATCGCGCCGGGTCGCTGGTCGACGCGGCGCAGTCAACGCAATCAGGATGCGAACATGTTGAAAGTCACCAAGGCCGTGTTCCCCGTTGCCGGTCTCGGCACGCGGTTCCTCCCGGCAACGAAGGCGAGCCCGAAGGAAATGTTGCCCGTCGTCGACAAGCCGCTGATTCAGTACGCGGTCGAGGAAGCGATCAACGCCGGTATCACCGAGATGATCTTCGTCACCGGGCGCAGCAAGCGCGCGATCGAGGATCATTTCGACAAGTCCTACGAGATCGAGGCCGAGCTCGAGGCGCGCGGCAAGGATAAGCTGCTCGAGCTCGTGCGCGGCATCAAGCCGAGCAACGTCAACTGCTTCTACGTGCGCCAGCCGGAAGCGCTCGGCCTCGGCCATGCGGTGCTGTGCGCAGAGAAGCTGGTGCATGGCGAGCCGTTCGCGGTGATCCTCGCCGACGACCTGCTGCACGGCGAACAGCCGGTGCTGAAGCAGCTCGTCGACGTGTTCGACCACTATCACAGCTCGGTGATCGGGGTCGAGACGATCGCGCGCGAGGACAGCCGTTCCTACGGCGTCGTCGAAGGCCGCGAATGGGAAGAGGACGTCATCAAGCTGTCGGGCATCATCGAGAAGCCCGCACCGGAAGATGCGCCGTCGAATCTCGGCGTGGTCGGCCGCTACGTGTTCATGCCGACGATCTTCGATCACCTGCGCAAGCTCAAGCCGGGCGCCGGCGGCGAGCTGCAGCTGACCGATGCGGTCCAGTCGCTGCTCGCGAACGAGCAGGTGCTCGCGTATCGCTACTTCGGCACGCGCTTCGACTGCGGCAGCAAGATCGGCTATCTCAAGGCCACCGTCGAGCTCGCGCTCCAGCATCCGGAAGTGAGCCGCGAATTCGAGGCCTACCTGCGTACCTGCTTGCCCGCGCTGGCTGCTGTCGCCTAAGCAGCCGCGCGCTCCGTTGTTTCAGGTGGTGGTTGTTCCGTTGGCCCCGGCCGCTCGCGCGCCGGGGCTTTTTTGCGTGTACGTGTGCCGGATGCGTGATCGAGGTGCGTGCCGTCGGCGGGTTTGCGGTGGCGGGTTCGCTTCGAGCGCTGTGCCGCGTGTGGAGTGGGGCGCTCTGACAAGAACGCGCGTCAAGCCTGAAACCGGTGCCGCGGCAGGCGACCGGGACACCGGATCGGCGGTTCTTCAATTGCGCGATGCACATCGACGTTCGTGACCGCACCGGTTCTGCCGGCGCTGGAAGCTGACGCGAAGCGACGCGTCGCTCGTCGCGCGTCAGCGTCCGGACGTGGCCGGTATCGCGGTTTTCCCGTTCGATCGTTGCCGCGTCGGTGTGGCGTTCAACGCGCCGACGTGCCCGGCCGTGCGACGAAATACCGGGCCAGCATCGCGGCGACCGGCTTCTTGAAGTCGAGCAGCCGCTTTTCAAGATAGCGCCAGGACAGATGCGCGAGCAGCACGGCGAGCGCGAATTGCAGCATCTCGGATAGCGCTTCGCGGACGATTTCCGGTATGGCGACGTGCGCGACGTGCGCGGGCAGTACACCGAAGCGTGCCGGAATCAGGTTGTGGAACAGGTAGAAGCCGTAGCTGATCGTGCCGAGATAGACGAGCGGCGCCCAGTCGAGCAGCGCCACGAAGGGATGCTCGGGTTCGCTGACGATCCACAGCAGCAGCGCGCCGAGCGATGCGGACAGGCCGAGATCCGCGAGCCCCGCGATCGCGTCGGGCAACGCCGTGCACGCGGGCAGCACGAGGAAGAATACGACGCCTGCCGCGCCGAGCCAGCCGGGTGGCATTCGCCGCACGGCAGCCGCGCCGCGATCGGCGAGCGCCATCGCGCCGACACCGCCGAGCGCGATCAGCGCGAAATTCCACGGGGAAAACGCATAGATCAGCACCGGCGACGCATCGGACAGGTAGAGCGCGAGATGCGCGACCGCGCACACCGCGACGGCCGCGATGCCGAGCGCGACGTGTCGCGCGGCGGGCACCGCGAGCAGTGCGAGCGGTGCGATCAGATAGAACTGCTGTTCAACCGCGAGGCTCCAGAAGTGCGACGTGGAGCCGGGCCAGCCGTCCTTGACGACGCCGATCCAGTAATTCGACAGGAACACCGCGTGCCACGCGAGCCCGAGGTTGACGCCGCGCTGGTAGAACAGCGCGTGCGCGATCGCGAGCGCGGCGAGCAGCAGGTAATACACGGGAAAGATCCGCAGCGCGCGCTTCGCGAGGAACAGCGCGAGCGCATGGCGGCGCGTCATGGTGCCGCACTCAACCGCCTGACGGTTGCGATGCAGCTCGCCGACGATCAGGAATCCACTGATGAGGAAAAACGTCCACACGCCAAGCTTGCCGACGTCGACGGCAAGGACATGGCCCTTGTGGGACAGGAAAACGAGGATGACGGCGAGGGCTCGCAGGCCGTCGAGTCCTTTGACGTATCTGGCTTCGCGCATGGCGGCATCCGGGCATTGAGCGAGCCCAGTATAGGTGCGCAAATATCGAACGTAATTCGCATTCGGGTGCCTACGTGAAGGCGTTTTTTGATGCTTAAGCGCCGATGAAATCGGTCGCATGCAAAAAAACCTGCGGGAAACCCCGCGAAAACGCATAAAAGTACTGCACGAAGCGTCAAGGCGCTTGTAGAATCCGGCGTTGAAGCGCGCGCGTTGCACGCTTCGTGTATCCAACGACCACACCTGGTAGGAGAAACATGGCGACTTCCGCAAAAAAGGTGGCCAAGAAGGCTGCCGCACCGGTCACCAAGAAAGTGGCTGCTAAAAAGGCTGCGCCCGCGAAGAAAGTAGTGGCCAAGAAGGTTGTCGCGAAGGCGGCACCGGCTGCTCCGACGCCGCTGAAGGACAAGTTCACGAAGGCATCGCTCGCAACGCACATCGCTGAGCGCGCAGCTGTCGAAGTGAAGGCTGTCAAGGCAGTGCTCGTCGCACTCGAGAACGTCGTGCTGGGCTCGGTCCACAAGAAGGGCGCGGGCGAGTTCACGCTGCCGGGTCTGCTGAAGATCACGGCACAAGTCGTGCCGGCGAAGAAGAAGCGCTTCGGCAAGGATCCGTTCACGGGCGAAGAGCGTTGGTTCCCGGCAAAGCCGGCCAGCGTGCGCGTGAAGGCACGTGCGCTGAAGAAGCTGAAGGACGCGGCAGCGTAATGCCGCGCAACGGCGCCGAATGCATGTCGGCAGCCGTTGCGATGTCCGACGATCCCCGTACGCGAAAGCGTGCGGGGATTTTTATTGCGCTGCGCCAATCGCGCGGCAGCGACCGTGAAGTCGCGCAAGGGCGGCATGCCCGGTTCGACGCGTGACGCACGCGGGATGGCATGCCGCGCACGCGCGATGACGAACGGTGTCCTCGACCGTGCTCGCGGTCGATCCGTCGCGACCCGTCGCGCTCGCTGCACCTGTTGCGCGACCATCGCGAGACACACGCATCGTGACTGAATCCATTCCCGACGAAATCGCGGCGCAGGTCGCCGCCGCGTGCGACACGATCGAGCGGCATCTCGGCGCGACGCTGAAGGCGATCCACCTGTTCGGATCGGCGCTCGATGGCGGACTGAAGCCGCGCAGCGACATCGACCTGCTGGTGACGGTGTCGGCCCGGCCCGACGACTCGACACGGCGCGCGCTGATGCGCGACCTGCTCGCGGTATCGTCGCCGCCCGGTCGCGCCGGTGGCTTGCGCGCACTGGAAGTGACGGTCGTCGCGCACGATGAAGTCGTGCCGTGGCGTCATCCGGCGCGGCGCGAACTGCAGTTCGGCGAGTGGCTGCGTCGCGACCTCGAAGCCGGCATCGTCGAGCCGGCGCTCGTCGATCACGATCTGGCGATCCTGTTGACGAAGGTGCAACAGCACAGTGTCGTGCTGGCCGGCCCGCCGGCCGCCGCGCTGCTCGAGCCGGTGCCCGCGCACGATTTTGTCGCCGCGCTGCTGGCGACCGTTGCTCAATGGAATACCGAACCGAACTGGCGCGGTGACGAGTGCAACGTGGGTGCTCGCGCTCACGCGCATCTGGTACAGCGCCGCGACCGGCAGGATCGCGCCCAAGGACGTCGCTGCGGCATGGGTGCTGGCGCGCCTGCCGGACACGTACCGGCCGGTTGTAGCGGCTGCGCGCGCCGCCTATCTCGGCGGCGAGGAAGACGCGGCGATCCTGTCGGGCGAACCCCTCGCCGCATTCATCGGTCATGCGCGGCGGACCGTCGAATCGATGCTGTCGACGTCGCGACAGATGCCGCGAACGTGATCGCGTTGCGGACGACACCGATGAGGGTCACGGGCCCTTGCACGGCAGCCGCACACACACACACACGCGCTCACGCAGCCGCAGCCGCACACGCATGCCGTCGAGCCGGACGCCGGTCGGTGACCCGGTGCGTCATCGCGCAGGCGCTGTCGCCGCGCGGCGTGCTTCGTCAGCCCGCCGTACCGGCATAGGCGGCCTTCAGCGCGGCGTCGTCGAGCTTGATCATCTGCATCATCGCGGCGGCCACGCGCGCGGCCCTGACCGTGTCCCGGTCGGACATCATCGGGATCAGCGCTTCCGGAACGATCTGCCACGAGACGCCATAGCGGTCTCTCAGCCAGCCGCAGGCGTCGGCCGTGCCGCCGTTGTCGAGCAGGGCGCTCCAGTAGCGGTCGAGTTCCGCCTGGTCGGCACAGCTGACCAGCAGCGAGATCGTGTGGTTGAACGTCTCGGTGCGCGGGTGGCTCATCGCGAAGAACGGCTGCCCGAACAGCTCGAATTCGACCATCCGCGTGCCGTCGGTGCCGGGCACCGCCGTGACGCGCACGACGCGCGAATCCGGAAAGATGCCCGCATAGAAGCCGGCGGCTTCTTCGGCTTCCGCCGCGTACCAGAGGAAGGGCGTGATCTTCTGAATCGTCATGGCGAATCTCCTGTCTGTATGGGCCGGGGCGCACATCGCGTGCCGACCTCGATACGACGGATGAAGGCCGTCGAAATCGACACGCCGGGGCGAACGGCCGTCGCGCCGGGTCGGTGGCACCGACAGTGCGGATGGTAGTCGTCCGGCGCGCACACAGCGAGGGAACCCGGCCTCGGAAAAGCGCGTTTCCGGCGCATGGCAGCCGTCAGGCGCCGCTGCCGGCCGATGGACGTGCATCGGTTCGGCAATCGACCGTCGGCCGCTGCAGGCCGTGTGGGCCCGCTGGCGACGGACGAAAAAAAAGCCAGCCACGGCCGAAACCGATGACTGGCTTTCCAGTTCGGCGGCAAGGCGTCGGAGACGCCATGCACGCCGGGTACGTCGTTTTTAGAACTTGTGGCGCAGGCCGAGTGCGACCAGCTCTTGCGAGCTCTTGCCGGCGATACCGTACGAGCCGATCGACGCTTGCGCATCGCTGCCGTCCGCGTTCTTGCCGCTTGCGTGCTGGTACGCGCCAACCAGGTAGACGTCCGTGCGCTTCGACAGCGAGTAGTCCGCGCCCAGCGAAACCTGATGGTACTTGGCGTTGTTGTCGCCGCTACCCTTCGTGTAGATGTAGCCGAGGCCCAGCAGCAGCGGTGCCGATGCCTGGTACGTCACGAATCCGCGACCGGTGTTGTACTTCTGGTTCGTGCCGAACGCCGAGCTGCCATCCGACTTGTACTGTGCGTTGCTGTAGCCGGCGCCGACCGTCACCGGGCCGAATGCGTACTGGCCGGCCACTTGTGCGATGCCGATCGACGACGACGACGTGAATGCGTTGTTGATGAACGTCGTGCCCGGATCGCCGTCGAAGATTGCGTCGGACGAGCCGGTCCAGCCGGAACGCGTGCCGGCGGTGATCGGAGCCGAGTTGTTGGCGTGGAAGTAGCCAGCAGCCAGGCCGAGCGGGCCGTTGTTGTAGGCTGCTGCTGCCGACCACGTCTGGCCGCTGCCGGTTGCGCCGGCAACACCGCCGAATGCGTACATGGCTTCGACTTGCAGGCCTGCCCAGACCGGCGACGTGTACTTCACTGCGTTGCTGACGCGCAGGCTGTTGTCGTTGTTGTCGACGTCGCCCGGCGTGGCGAACACGCTGCCGAAGTAGTTGTCAGCCGTGACTGCCTGAACCAGGTCGACGAGCGGGTCATATTGACGACCCAGCGTGACCGTACCGTACTGGTTGCTTTGCAGGCCGACGAATGCCTGGCGACCGAACATGCGACCACCCTGGCCCAGTGCGCCCGATGCCGAGTTGAAGCCGTTTTCCAACTGGAAGATCGCCTTCAGGCCGCCACCGAGGTCCTCGGAACCCTTCAGGCCGAAACGGCTGCCTTGCAGGTTGCCGCTACCCATCGACCACGAATTGTTGCCTTGACCTGCGTTACCGTGAACATAGGTGATCGACGTGTCGATCACGCCGTACAGCGTCACGCTCGACTGTGCCTGAGCAGCGCCGGCGGCGCCCAGCAGGGCGAGCGAGAGGGTCGAGAGAGCAAGTTTCTTCATCGTTGAGTTTCTCCACGCAAGTGATTCATCGTTATTTGTTGCGGATTGGAGAATAGCTCAGTGCCATAGACGCAAGAAAGCTTAAAAAATAAAGTGTCTCGAAAAGGTAACAGCGTGAAAAAGTCCATATATATCAAGCACATCAACAACTGTTCCTATTTTTGAAATAGTTGACAATTGCTGCGGCGCGATTGTTTCAACAGGTGATGCACACGGCAGCATCTCGCCGATTTCGGCGTATTGGCGCACAAAAACAAAGGCTGGCAAACGTTTGCGATTGCGGCGGCGATTGCGCGGTCATGTAAAGAACGCATCAACGCCACGCGGATGCGTGGCGGGCAGCGTGGTTGCAACGAGGCGGACAGGTGTGCGGGGTCGTGCGGCGGTGCGGCGAAAGGGGCGAGTCAGTCGTCGCGCAGGCGATCGGTGGGGCGATCGGCTTGCGCAGAAGCGGCCGGTGCGGTGGTGCCGGCGAGCCGATGCGCGTTGCCGCGCGCCGCCGCGAATTCCGCGCCGAGCAGCAGCACGATCGCGGAGAAATACAGCCACATCAGCAGGACCGCGAACGATCCGGCCGCGCCGAATGCGCTGGCGGTGCCCGCATGCGCGAGGTACAGCGCGAACAGCTTCTTGCCGCCGGAAAACAGGATCGCGGACACGATGCCGCCGATCGCGGCGTCGCGCCATGCGACGCGCGCATCGGGCAGGAACTTCATCAACGACGCGAACGCGGCCGCGAGCACCGCAATGCCGACGAAGAACTGCACGAGGTTCGTGACGATCACATACGGCGAATTGCCGAGCAGCCAGGTGCCGACGAACGTGATCGCGGTGTCGAGCACGAGCGATACGATCAGCAGGAACGCGACGCCGAGCACGAGCCCGAACGAGATCAGCCGCACGCGCACGAGCCCGAGCATGCTCGACCAGCGGCTTTCGGTGGCCGGCCAGATCACGCTGAGCGCGGCGCTGAGCGACGCGAAGGTGGCCGACGCGCCGATCGCGAGCGCGGCGAACGAGATCAAGGTTGCGAGGCCGCCACGCTCGCCCGCGCGGTGCGCGTTCTGCACGATCGTCTGGATGCTGGCCGCCGCGTCGTTGCCGATCAACTGGTGCGCCTGTTCGAACACCTGGCCGCGCGCGGCATCGTCGCCGTAGAACCAGCCGGCCACCGCGATCACCATCACGAGCATCGGCGCGAGCGAGAACGCGGAGAAAAATGCGATGCCCGCGGCCATCGCGGAGCAGCGGTCGGACGAGAAGCGCTTGAACGCGGTGAGGGCCCAGTTGGCCTGTTGTTGCGCGAGACGGGTGGCTTCGGAGGTGATCTGTCGTTTCATGACGGTTCGGTTGCGCGCGGAACGCGGATCATCGTGGGTAATCAGACAATTCAGTATTGATCCGAGGATTCGAACATAGTTGCGCGAACTGTCTATAATTCCTTTCAGTTTCCCCACCCCCACAATACCGCCGAGACCGCCATGCTACAAATGTCCCGGCGCCAGTTCCTGAAGGTGACGGCTACGTCGCTTGCCGGATCGAGTCTAGCCCTGATGGGCTTCTCTCCATCCGAAGCGCTCGCCGAAGTCCGACAGTACAAGCTGGCGCGCACAGTCGAAACGCGCAACACCTGTCCTTACTGTTCAGTGGGTTGCGGCATCCTGATGTACAGCCTCGGAGACGGCGCGAAGAATGCGCAGCCGAGCATCATCCACATCGAGGGCGATCCGGATCACCCCGTCAATCGCGGCACGCTGTGCCCGAAGGGCGCGAGCCTGATCGACTTCATCCACAGCCCGAGCCGCCTGACGCACCCCGAGTATCGTGCGCCCGGCTCGGACAAGTGGGAACCGATCTCGTGGAATGACGCGCTCGACCGCATCGCGAAGCTGATGAAGGCCGACCGCGACGCGAACTTCGTCGAGACGGCGGAAGACGGTGCGAAGGTCAATCGTTGGCTGACCACCGGCATGCTGGCCGCGTCGGCGGGCAGCAACGAGGTCGGCTACCTGACGCACAAGACCATCCGCAGTCTCGGGATGCTCGCATTCGACAATCAGGCGCGTGTCTGACATGGCCCGACGGTGGCAGGTCTTGCCCCGACGTTTGGCCGTGGAGCGATGACGAACCATTGGGTCGACATCAAGAACGCGGACGTGATTCTCGTGATGGGCGGCAATGCAGCCGAGGCCCATCCGTGCGGTTTCAAGTGGGTGACGGAGGCGAAGGCGCACCGCAAGGCGCGGCTGATCGTCGTCGACCCGCG
The DNA here is from genome assembly GCF_020419825.1 of Burkholderia sp. AU30198. Lineage (NCBI taxonomy): Bacteria > Pseudomonadati > Pseudomonadota > Betaproteobacteria > Burkholderiales > Burkholderiaceae > Burkholderia > Burkholderia sp. AU30198. Next base: position 123,924 of record NZ_JAIZSA010000001.1, read on the forward strand.
CTTTACGCGTACGGCCTCGGTGGCCGACTACTACGCGCCGATCCGTACCGGCACCGACATCGTCTTCCTGGGCGGCGTCATCAACTATCTGCTGACGAACGACAAGATCCAGCATGAGTACGTGAAGAACTACACGGACTTCTCGTTCATCGTGCGCGAGGATTTCGCGTTCAACGACGGCATCTATTCCGGCTACGACGCGGAGAAGCACGCGTACCCGGACAAATCGAGCTGGGACTACGAGCGCGGCGACGACGGCTTCGTGAAGGTCGACCCGACGCTGCAGCATCCGCGTTGCGTGTACAACCTGCTGAAGCAGCACTACGCGCGCTATACGCCGGACATGGTCCAGCAGACCTGCGGCACGCCGAAGGAGAAATTCCTGAAGGTGTGCGAGATGCTCTCGACCACCGCCGTTCCCGGCCGCGCCGGCACGATCCTGTACGCGCTCGGCTGGACCCACCACTCGATCGGCGCGCAGATGATTCGCACCGGCGCGATGGTGCAGCTGCTGCTCGGCAACATCGGCATCGCCGGCGGCGGGATGAACGCGCTGCGCGGCCACTCGAACATCCAGGGGTTGACCGACCTCGGGCTGATGTCGAACCTGCTGCCGGGCTACATGACGCTGCCGATGCAGTCCGAGCAGGATTTCGACGGCTACATCAAGAAGCGCGTGCAGCTGCCGCTGCGGCCGAACCAGTTGAGCTACTGGAAGAACTACAAGGCCTTCCACGTCAGCTTCATGAAGTCCTGGTGGGGCGACGCGGCGACCGCCGAGAACAACTGGGGCTACGACTACCTGCCGAAGCTGGACAAGCAGTACGACCTGCTGCAGGTGATCGAGCTGATGAATGCCGGCAAGATGAACGGCTACATCTGCCAGGGCTTCAACCCGCTTGCGGCGTCGCCGTCGAAGGTGAAGACGGCAGCCGGCCTCGCGAAGCTGAAGTGGCTCGTGATCATGGATCCGCTCGCGACCGAGACGTCCGAGTTCTGGAAGCATCATGGCGACTACAACGACGTCGATTCATCGAAGATCCAGACCGAGGTGTTCCGTCTGCCGACCACGTGCTTTGCGGAGGAAAACGGTTCGCTCGTGAGTTCGAGCCGCGTGCTGCAATGGCACTGGAAGGGCGCGGAGCCGCCGGGTGAGGCGCGTAGCGACCTCGAGATCATGTCGGGGCTGTTCCTGCGCATGCGCAAGATGTACCAGACCGACGGCGGCAAGTATCCGGATCCGATCGTCAACCTGACCTGGCCGTATGCGAACCCGGAAAGCCCGACACCCGAAGAGCTTGCAATGGAGTTCAACGGGAAGGCGCTCGCCGATCTGCCCGACCCGAAGGATCCGTCCAAGGCGCTCGTGAAGAAGGGCGAGCAGCTGGCCGCGTTTGCGCAGTTGAAGGACGACGGCACGACCGCGAGCGGCTGCTGGATCTTCTGCGGTGCATGGACGCAGGCCGGCAACCAGATGGGGCGGCGCGACAACGCCGACCCGACCGGCATCGGCCAGACGCTGAACTGGGCGTGGGCGTGGCCGGCGAACCGGCGGATCCTGTACAACCGCGCTTCGTGCGACGTCGCCGGCAAGCCGTTCGACCCGACCCGCATGCTGATCGGCTGGAACGGCAGCGCGTGGAAGGGGGCCGACATTCCCGACTTCAAGGCGGACGAATCGCCGGAAAACGGGATGGGGCCGTTCATCATGAATCCGGAAGGTGTCGCGCGCTTCTTCGCCCGCGCGGGGATGAACGAAGGTCCGTTCCCCGAGCACTACGAGCCGTTCGAGACGCCGCTCGACGCGAACCCGCTGCACCCGAACAACCCGCAGGCGCTGAACAACCCGGCTGCCCGCGTGTTCCCGGACGACCGCGCGTCGTTCGGCAAGGTGGCGGACTTCCCGCACGTGGCGACCACGTACCGGCTGACCGAGCACTTCCACTACTGGACCAAGCATGCGCGGCTGAACTCGATCATCCAGCCCGAGCAATTCGTCGAGATCGGCGAAGACCTCGCGAAGGAAGTCGGCGTCGCGCATGGCGAGCGCGTGAAGGTGTCGTCCAAGCGCGGCTACATCATCGCGGTCGCCCTCGTCACGAAGCGGATCAAGCCGCTGACGGTCGACGGCAAGAAGGTCCAGACGGTCGGCGTCCCGTTGCACTGGGGCTTCAAGGGTCTGACGAAGCCCGGCTATCTCGCCAATACCCTGACTCCGTCCGTGGGCGACGGCAACTCCTATACACCGGAATTCAAGTCGTTCCTGGTGAAGGTCGAAAAGGCGTAAGGGGGAAGAGATGGCATTGCAATCGCTGGATATCAAGCGCGTCTCGGCCACCACGACGCCACCGCCCACGGTGCGCGAACCGGTGACCGGAAGTGTCGCGAAGCTGATCGACGTATCGAAGTGCATCGGCTGCAAGGCATGCCAGACGGCATGCATGGAGTGGAACGACCTGCGTGACGAGGTCGGCACCAACGTCGGCGTGTACGACAACCCGGCCGACCTGACCGAGCATTCGTGGACGGTCATGCGGTTCTCCGAATACGAGAACCCGGCGGGCGACCTCGAGTGGCTGATTCGCAAGGACGGCTGCATGCACTGCGAGGATCCGGGCTGCCTGAAGGCGTGTCCGTCGCCGGGCGCGATCGTGCAGTACAACAACGGGATCGTCGATTTCCACGAGGAGAACTGCATCGGTTGCGGCTATTGCGTGACCGGTTGCCCGTTCAACGTTCCGCGGATCTCGAAGAAGGATCATCGCGCGTACAAGTGCACGCTCTGTTCCGACCGCGTCGCGGTCGGCCAGGAACCGGCCTGCGTGAAGACCTGCCCGACGGGCGCGATCGTGTTCGGCACCAAGGAGGACATGAAGCAGCACGCGGCCGAGCGGATCGAGGACCTGAAGGAGCGCGGCTTCGAGCATGCGGGGCTGTACGATCCGCAGGGCGTCGGCGGCACGCACGTGATGTACGTGCTGCACCACGCGGACAAGCCGTCGCTGTACCACGGGCTGCCCGACAACCCGTCGATCAGCCCGATGGTGAAGCTGTGGAAGGGGATCGCGAAACCGCTCGCGGTCGCCGGTATCGCGCTGACCGCGCTCGCCGGGTTCTTCCACTATGTCCGGGTGGGTCCGAACGAGGTGAGCGACGAAGAGGAATCGGCCGCGCGCGACGAGGCGCGACGCATCAAGGAGGACGCGAAATGAAACACGACGACCCCAACCTGATCGTCCGCTACTCGGCGAACGAGCGCACGAACCACTGGATCACCGCGATCACGTTCGTGCTGCTCGCGCTGTCCGGGCTCGCGCTGTTTCATCCGTCGATGTTCTGGCTGACCGCGCTGTTCGGCGGCGGCCAGTGGACGCGGATCCTGCATCCGTTCGTCGGCCTCGTGATGTTCGTGTCGTTCGCGATCCTGGTGGTGCGCTTCTGGCACCACAACGCGCTCGACGCGGACGACCGGCAGTGGCTCAAGCAGATCGGCGACGTGCTGACCAACCAGGAAGACAAGCTGCCGCCGGTCGGGCGCTATAACGCCGGGCAGAAGCTGCTATTCTTTACGCTGGTGGCGTGCCTGCTGCTGCTCCTGCTGTCGGGAGTCGTGATCTGGCGGCGCTACTTCTCGTTCTACTTCCCGATCGGGGTGATCCGCGCGGCCGCTGTCGTGCATGCCGTGGCGGCCTTCGTGCTGATCGCGAGCATCATCGTGCACATTTACGCGGCGTTGTGGGTGAAGGGCTCGATCGGCGCGATGGTGCGCGGCACCGTCACGCTGGGCTGGGCTCGCAAGCATCACCCGAAGTGGTTCCGTGAAAGCGTGAAGTAACGCACCGGAGCGGGGCGGCTCGCCGAGCGCGGCGGGCCGGCCCGTCAGCCGTCGGAACCGCCTGAAGCGCCGACTTGTCGGCGCTTGTTTATTTGGAAGACATTTCTGTGACACAACGCATTCTCGAACCGACCGAGATCTCGGCACTCGATCATTCGGCCATCCCGCGCTTTCGCCTGCCGGAGCGCGCCACCGCGTTCTCGGCCCGCGCCGCGCGGCTGCGCAAGCTGGCCGACCTGAACCCGATCAGCGGCTACCTGCGGCTGATGGCCACCGTCGCCGATGCGCAGCACGCGACACTGCAAACGCTCGAACTGCCGCTGCCGTCGAAGGAAGCGATCGCGCGCGCGCAGCAGCATTCGATGCCGCTCGTGCCGGCGCTCGACGGCCAGCGCGATCCGCGCTGGCGCGCCGTGCTGTACGAACTGCTCGACCGCGTCGAAGGCGCGGGGCTCGTCAACCCGCAACTCGCGAAGCTGCTCGACCGGCTGCGCCTGATGGCGCCCGCCGAACTCGACGCGCAGGCCGACGCGATCCTCGCGCTGCGCTTCGCCGAAGTCGACCCGGCCACCGCGCCGTTCCTGATGGCCGCGCTGCAGGTGGTCTGGACCGATCTCGCCAGCCGCGTGTCGCCGGCCGACATCCCGTATCTCGACCAGCCGGGGCTGTGTCCCGTGTGCGGCACGCATCCGGTCGCGAGCGTCGTGCGGGTTGGCGGACAGTACCAGGGCTACCGTTTCCTGCAATGCGGGCTGTGCACGACCGAGTGGCACATGGTGCGCACGAAGTGCTCGCACTGCGATTCGACGAAGGGCATCGCGTATCACGGGATCGAGGGCGGCAGCGAAGCCGTCAAGGCTGAATCGTGCGACGAATGCAAGACCTATCGCAAGATCGGCTATCAGGAGAAGGACTACGAGTTCGAGCCGCTGGCGGACGATCTCGCGAGTCTCACGCTCGACCTGCTGATGAACGAGGCCGGCTACCAGCGCAGTTCGCCGAATCCGCTGCTGTGGCCGGATGTGTCGCGGGAAGCGGATTGACGACACGGGGCCGGAGGCGGTGCGCGAGCGCCGGCTTCGGCCGACTGCGAAGCATGAGACTGGAGCCACCACGACGTGACCGAACCGGGTTTGAATGAACTGAATGCCGTGCTGGCACGCGTACCGTCGGTCGAGCGCGTGCTGTCGTCGGTGCCGTTGCAACCGCTGCTCGCCGACTACGGCCGCACGCGCGTGCTGAACGCGGTGCGTGCCGAGCTGGAACGCTGGCGGTCCGCCGCGCAGCACGATCCGGAAGCGGCCGAGCCGCTCGACGAACCGCGCATCGCCGCGGCCGTCGCGCACACGCTGGCCGCGCAGAGCGCGGGTGCGGTGCGCGCCGTGTTCAACCTGACCGGCACCGTGCTGCACACGAACCTCGGGCGCGCATTGTTGCCCGACGACGCGGTGCGCGCGGTGGTCGACGTGCTTACGCGGCCGGTCAACCTCGAATTCGACCTCGCCACGGGCCGCCGCGGCGATCGCGACGACCTGATCGACGATCTGCTGTGCGAACTGACGGGTGCCGAGGCGGCGACCGTCGTCAACAACAATGCGGCGGCCGTGCTGCTGGCGCTGTCGGCGCTGGCGACGAAAAAGGAAGTCGTCGTGTCGCGCGGCGAGCTGGTCGAGATCGGCGGCGCATTCCGTATTCCCGACATCATGAGCCGCGCCGGCGCCAAGCTGCGCGAAGTCGGCACGACCAACCGCACCCACCTGCGCGACTACGCGGACGCGATCGGCCCGCGCACCGCGCTGCTGATGAAGGTTCACTGCAGCAATTACGCGATCAGCGGTTTCACGAAGGAAGCGACGCTCGCCGAACTCGCGCCGCTCGCGCGCGAGCACGGGCTGCCGGTTGCCGTCGATCTTGGCAGCGGCACGCTCGCCGACCTGTCGCAATGGGGCCTGCCGCACGAGACGACCGTGCAGGAAACCGTCGCCGCCGGCGCAAACGTTGTCACGTTCAGCGGCGACAAGCTGCTCGGCGGGCCGCAGGCCGGCCTGATCGTCGGCGATCGCGCGCTGATCGCGAAGATCAAGAAACATCCGCTCAAGCGCGCGCTGCGCGTCGGCAAGCTGACGCTCGCGGCACTCGAGCCCGTGCTGCGGCTTTACCAGTCACCCGAGTTCCTGCGTGACCGGCTCACGACGCTGCGCCTGCTGACGCGCCCGCAGCGCGAGATCGCCGAAGCCGCCGAACGCGTGCGTCCGGCGCTGCAGGCCGCGCTCGGCAGCGGTTTCGACGTGACGGTCGAGCCGATGTTCAGCCAGATCGGCAGCGGCGCGCTGCCGGTCGACCAGTTGCCGAGCGCCGGGCTCGTCGTGCGCACGGCGGACGGCAAGCGCGGCGGCCGTGCGCTGGCGCAACTCGAGAAACGGCTGCGCGAATGGCCGCGCCCGGTGATCGGCCGCGTGGCCGACAACGCGCTGCGGCTCGACCTGCGCTGCCTCGAAGCCGCTGACGAGGCAGTGCTCGTCGCACAGTGCGTGCCACCCGCAGGGAACGCAGCATGATCGTTGGTACCGCCGGACACATCGACCACGGCAAGACGACGCTGGCGCGTGCGCTGACGGGCGTCGATACCGATCGCCTGAAGGAAGAGAAGGCGCGCGGTATCTCGATCGAACTCGGCTACGCGTATACGCCGCTCGACAACGGCGATGTGCTCGGCCTGATCGACGTGCCGGGCCACGAGAAGCTGATTCATACGATGGCGGCCGGCGCGTGCGGGATCGACTTCGCGCTGCTCGTGATTGCCGCCGACGACGGCGTGATGCCGCAGACGCGCGAGCATCTCGCGATCCTGCAGCTGCTCGGCGTCACGCATGGCGCCGTCGCGCTGACGAAGTGCGATCGCGTCGACGCCGCGCGCGTGGCCGAAGTGCGCGACGAAATCGCCACGTGGCTGAACGACTCGACGCTCGCCGGCGTGCCGATCTTCGAAACACGCGCGACGGCCGCGGACGATCCGGGCGTCGCCGCGTTGAAGCGTCACCTGGCCGACGCGGCGATCGCGTGGCGCGCGCGCCGCGACGACGGGCTGTTTCGGCTCGCGGTCGATCGCGTGTTTACGCTCGCGGGGCAGGGCACCGTCGTGACGGGCACCGCGTTCGCGGGCCGCGTTGCGACCGGCGACACGCTCGCGATCGTGCGCACGGGCGGCGCGGCGCGCGTGCGCAGCATCCATGCGCAGAACCGGCCTGTCGAGACCGGCCGCGCGGGCGAGCGTTGCGCACTGAATCTGGCCGGGGTCGACAAGGCCGATGTCGAGCGGGGAGACACCGTCGCCGATGCGCGGCTCGTCGCGACGTCGCCGCGTCTCGACGTCGAGCTGACGCTGCTCGAGGATGCGGGGCTCACGCTGACGCACTGGGCGCCGCTGCACGTGCATCTCGGCACGCTGCATCGCGTCGCGCATGTCGCGCTGCTCGACGGCGACACGCTCGCGCCTGGCCAGCGGATGCGCGTGCAACTTGTGTTCGACGAGCCGGTGTTTGCGTTGCCGGGCGACCGGTTCATCGTCCGCAATCCGCAGGCGACGCGCACGGTCGGCGGCGGCCGCGTGCTCGACCCGTTCGGGCCGGCGCGCAAGCGTCGGACGCCCGAGCGCCGCGCGTGGCTCGACGCGCTGGCCGAATGGCTCGACGCAGGCCGTCTCGATGCGCTGCTCGCGCAGGCACCGCTCGGCATTCCACGCGCGATGCTCACGCATCTGACGGGGTTTGCGCCGAACGCGCTGGCGTTGCCGGATGACGCGCTCGCGATCGGGCAGCGCGACGCCGCGTCGAACGACGGCGCGGTGATTGCGCATGCGCACTGGCGTGCGTTGCAGACCCGGGCGATCGATACGCTGCGTGCGTATCACGAGCGCATGCCCGACGAGCAGGGGCTCGACGCCGCACGGCTGCGGCGGATGGCTGCGCCGCTCGCCGGCGATGCGCTGTGGCGCGCGCTCGTCGATGCGCTGGTGGCCGGCGGCGAAGTCGCGCGAAGCGGGCCGTGGCTGCACCTGCCATCGCATGCGGTGAGTCTCGAGCCGCGCGAGGAAGCGCTGGCGCGGCAACTGCTGCCGCTGCTTCTTGCGGGGCGCTTCGATCCGCCGTGGGTGCGCGACCTGGCCCGCGACACGGGCGCGGCCGAGGACGCGGTGCGGACCTTGCTGCGCAAGCTCGCGCGGCGCGGTGACGTGCACCAGGTCGTGCGCGACCTGTTCTATCACGCGGACGTCGTGCGCGAGCTGACGGAACTGATCGCGCATCTCGCGCCTTCACGCGGCGGCGGGCTCGATGCCGCGACGTTCCGTGACGCGACGGGGCTCGGCCGCAAGCGCGCGATCCAGATTCTCGAGTTCTTCGATCGGGTTGGGTATACTCGCTTCCACCGCGATCTTCACTTCCTGCGGCCTGACAGCGGTTGGGCGGGTAATCAGGCGTAGGCGCTCGTTGTTCTTTTGGCTTTTTCCCCACGGAAGGCATTCGTATCCGGTGGTACGGCCGGGCTTCAAACCCGGTTGGGGGTGTCAGACACTCCCGGGTAGGTTCGACTCCTGCTGCCTTCCGCCAGTCAAGGCTTCCAGCTCATTCCGATATCTTCCGAAGACGTCCTGTAGAGCGCTGATTTTAATTGCCGATTTTCAGCTTGCCTGTTGCTGACGCGTTGACGCTCTATCTTTGGACCGGTACGAGAGGCGGCGAGATCGTCGCAATGGAGAGAACCGAGGCGGCGGAGGAAGCTGGCGGCCGCTGGTGGACTATTCCAAAACACAAGACGAAGGGGCTGCAAAACGAGAGGGCAACGGATTTGTGCGTACCGCTTATAGGTCGTGCTGAGGTTGTTGTGCGGCGGCGCCTCGATCAGGCCAAGGGAATCTTTTTTGTGTCCACGCGTTACGGCGGGCCGAATCTCTCCGGCCGGCACACTGGCGAGCAAATTCCGCCGATGTGATCTGCGACATTCTTGCGGGCCTAGGGTCATAGCGGCGTATCGGCTAGCTACCACCACCTGCTAATTCCCCGGTGCATCGAGCGCGCTCGTCATTTCCTGTGCGGCGCGCTGCAGCGAAGGCAGAAAGCGTTTCACGGCCTCCGCTGGATTGATCGCGTGTTCGAGGTAGATCACGTTCAGCGCCGCCATCACTCGATCATGCGCGCTGACCGCGACGGCGAGCGAGCCGATTTTGCGTTGTTCGGTCCAATCGCCATGGTTCGATCCGAAACCATCGGCGCGCGTTCGCCGCACGAGATTGCGGATGAATGCGTCGTCCGACGCGAGCCGCTGTTGTTGTTCACCACCAGCACCGGTGCGCAGCAGGTCGAGAATATCCTCGCGCTCCGCGTCCTGGCACGACGCGAAGTAGATGCGGCCCGATGCCGTCAGCAGCATGGGGAGTCGGCGCCCGACCATCGAACGATGAAATGACAGCGGGCTGAACCGATGAGTCGTCTCGCGAATGATCATCGAATCGCCGTCCGGCGTCGTCAGGTCAGACGGCCACACGATTCGCTGCAGCAACGTGGCCATGATCGGCGGCGCGACCGTTGCAATGTGTTCGTCGTCGGTGAACCCTTCGCTCAGCGTGCGCACACGCAGCGTCAGTCGGAACGTGTCGTCCGACTCGCTGCGCCGCACGAATCCGCCTTCCACCAGCGTTTCTAGCAACCGCCGCACGGTCGTGCGGTGCAGCCCCGTGACTTCGCTCAGCTGCTGGCTCGTCGCGCGACCGTTCTCCAGCGCATTGAGGGCCTGCAGCACCTGCAGGCCGCGCGACAATCCTCGGACATTTGCGTACTTGCTCATCGGAAAATGTATTAAAAATCAACGACGTGCATTCCTTGCACATTTGGTTGAAATTGTTGAGCACGCGTCTGCAGCTCCCTAGACTTGCCTCCATCCCGCCGCCACGCGACGCGCCACGGAACCCGCGAAGTACCCCGGCCGGAATCCATCAGCATACGCAGCGACCACCGAGTCGCACGAGGAAGGAGACACATGAATCCCTCACCCAGTCCAGCCATGCATCGCGACCGGCCCGACCCGCTTTCCACCGACGTCGCAATCATCGGCGCAGGCCCGGTCGGCTTGATGATCGCCAACATTCTGGGCCTTCAGGGCGTGCGTGTCACGCTGATCGAGAAGCTCGAACGGATCATCGATTACCCGCGCGCCATTGGTCTGGATGACGAAGCATTGCGCGTGTTCCAGTCGATCGGCCTGGTCGATGAACTCGTGCCGCACACGACGCCCGATCACTGGATGCGATTCGTGACGAAGGACGGTCACTGCTTCGCATCGATCGAGCCGCGCACTGACGAATTCGGCTGGCCGCGCCGCAACGCGTTCATCCAGCCGCTCGCGGATCGCGTGCTCCACGAAGGCCTTGCGCGTTTCCCGCACGTCCAGGTGCTGTTCGCACACAGCGTTGCATCGTTCACGCAGGACGCCGACGGCGTCAGCATCGACGTGGACGATGCGGACGGTGAACGCCGGACCGTGCGCGCGGCGTACATGGTCGGCGCGGACGGCGGAAACAGCTTCGTGCGCCGCGTGCTGAACGTGCCGTTCGAAGGGCGCACGAAGCCGAACCAGTGGATCGTCGTGGACGTGCGCAACGACCCGATCGGCTCGCCGCACATCTATCTGCATTGCGATCACGAACGGCCGTACGTGTCGGCGGCGCTGCCGCACGGCATTCGCCGCTTCGAGTTCATGGTGATGCCGGGCGAGACCGAGGAAGAACTGTCGAAACCAGAGAGCATGGCTGCACTGATGCGCAAGGTGGTTGCGGATCCGGATGCAGTCGACTACATCCGCAAGCGCGTCTATACGCACAATGCGCGTCTCGCGTCGACGTTTCACGTGGGCCGCATCCTGCTCGCGGGTGACGCCGCGCACATCATGCCGGTGTGGCAGGGGCAGGGTTACAACAGCGGAATCCGCGACGCGAACAATCTCGGCTGGAAGCTCGCGATGGTCGCGCGGGGGCTGGCAGACAGCCGGCTGCTCGAAACCTATACCGTCGAGCGCCGCGCGCATGCGCGTTCGATGATCCATCTTTCCGAAGTGGCGGGCGATATATTCGCGCCGACGACACGTTTCGGCGCGCGCTTTCGCGACACCTTCGTGCGTGCGCTGACCCTGTTCCCGGCGGTGAAGCGCTACTTCGTCGAAATGCGCTTCAAGCCGATGCCGCGTTACGAGGCGGGCGCGGTACTGCTGCCCGCGCATGCCCCCAGGCGTGGCTGGCTTGCCCGCGTGCTCGAACGATCGGGCAATTCCGCACCGGGCCGGCTGCTCGGCCTGATGAGCGAAAAGCGCGATTCCTTGATCGGCCGGCTCGCGTACGGTCGCGATCCGTTTGCCGCGTCGCCGGTCGGGCGCATGTTCATCCAGCCCCGCGTGCGGCTGCCCGAGGGCCGCACCGTGCTGCTCGACGACGCGATCGGCACCGGTTTCGTCCTGCTGGGCTGGGGCGCGGATCCGACCTTCGGCATGACGCCGCAGGCGCGTGCGTTGTGGGCGCGGATCGGTGGCCGCTTCGTGATCGCGAAGCCGGACGCCCAGCTCGCTTACGCCGACGACGTGCCCTCGGACGTGCTCGCGATCGGGGACGAGACGGGCCGGTTGAAGGACTGGTTCACCCGTCTGCCGGAGTCGGTCGTGCTGCTGCGTCCCGATCGTTTCGTTGCGGGCGTATGTGCGCCACAGCAGGTGTCCTCGGCGATTGTCGCGTTAGCGGAAAAGCTCGGCATGACGGGGGGCGCGCGGCACGAGCACGGCGACGTCGCGCCATCGTCGCAGGGCCCGGTGTGCGATCGCGATGTCCTCACATACACGGCAGGAGCATGAGTATGCCGATTCATCTCGAATGTCTGTCCCATACGCCGCTGCACGGTTATTTCGATCCGGCGCCCGACGTGGTTGCCGAAGTCGAGCGCATCGGCCGAGCCGCGCGTGAACGTGTCGAGCGCTTCCAGCCTGACCTGATCGTCGTTTTCGCCCCCGATCATTTCAACGGATTCTTCTACGACATGATGCCGCCGTTCTGCATCGGCGCACGCGCCGACGCGATCGGTGATTTCAAGAGCCTGGCCGGCACGTTGCCGGTGCCGGGCGATCTCGCGCACGGGCTGGCGGAAAGCGTGCTGGCCGCCGACGTCGATGTTGCGCTGTCGTACCGGATGCAGGTCGACCACGGCTGCGCGCAGGCACTCGAAGTACTCACCGGCGGACTCGATCGCTATCCGGTGATCCCGGTATTCATCAACTCCGTCGCGCCGCCGATGGCGACGCTGCGCCGCGCGCGTTTGCTGGGCGATGCGATCGGTCGCCAGCTCGCGCGCACCGACCGCCGCGTGCTGGTGGTCGGCTCGGGCGGCATCTCGCACGAGCCACCTGTACCGGAACTGATCGGCGCGACGGCCGAAGTGGCGGAGCGGCTGATCGCCGGTCGCAATCCGTCGGCCGAGTCGCGCGCGGCGCGCCAGGCGCGTACCGTGGCCGCCGCCCGTTCGTTTGCCGCCGGCGACAGTCCGCTGCATCCGCTCAATCCCGAATGGGATCGCGCGTTCCTTGCCAGACTCGCATCTGGCGAACTGACAGCGCTGGACGGCGTGACCAATGACGCGATCACGCGCGACGGCGGCAAGTCCGCGCACGAGATCCGCACGTGGGTCGCCGCATTCGCCGCGCTCGCCGCGTATGGCCCGTACCACGCGTCACTTGACTACTACCGCGCGATTCCCGAATGGATCGCGGGTTTCGCCACCATGCACGCCACGCCGTCGACCGCCGTCGCGGCGCTGGCGTGACAGAACTCCAGGAGACCTCGATGTCCGATTCGAACCTTGTGACGACACTGGCCACGCGACTGCGCGAAGCCGAGGCGTCGCTCAGCACGATCGCGCCGCTGCGCGGCGAGGCCGCCGCGGGCGGCATCCCGCTCGACGCGATGACGATGGCATACGCGGTGCAGCAGGCCAACGTCGACCGGCGCGTCGCGAACGGCGAGCGCATCGTCGGCCGCAAGATCGGCCTGACGTCGCTCGCGGTGCAGGCACAGCTGGGTGTCGACCAGCCCGATTTCGGCGCGTTGTTCGCGAACATGGCTTGCGGCGACGGGGCGCCGATTTCGCTCGCGCAACTGATCCAGCCCAAGGTCGAAGCGGAGATCGCGCTCGTGCTCGATCACGACCTCACGCAAGACCGGCACACGTTCGTCGACATCCTGCGCGCGAGCGCTTATGCGCTCGCCGCGATCGAGGTGGTGGACAGCCGCATCCGCGACTGGGACATCCGCTTCGTCGACACAGTCGCCGACAACGCATCGAGCGCGCGCTTCGTGGTCGGCAGCCGTCCGGTGCCGCTTTCCCGGCTTGATCTGACGGGCTGCGCGATGACACTGGCCCGCGATGGCGAAGTGCTGTCGAAGGGCAGTGGCGCCGCCTGCCTCGGCAATCCACTCAACGCTGCCGTGTGGCTGGCCGACCGGATGGTGCAGCTCGGCACGCCGCTGCGCGCCGGCGACGTGGTGCTGACCGGCGCGCTCGGTCCGATGGTCGCCGTCCGCGAGGCCGGCACCTATGTCGCGCAGATCGACGGGCTCGGCAGCGTCCGGGCAACTTTCACGGCTTAACTCAGGAACTCGTATGGCTTCCGAAAAACTCAAGGCGGCGATCATCGGCTCCGGCAACATCGGCACGGACCTGATGATCAAGATCCTCCGTCACGGCAGGCATCTGGAAATGGCGGCGATGGTCGGTATCGACGCGAACTCGGACGGTCTCGCGCGCGCCGCGCGACTGGGTGTCGCGACCACGCACGAAGGCGTCGAAGGGCTCACGCGTCTTCCGGTATTCGACCAGATCGATTTCGTGTTCGACGCGACGTCCGCAGGCGCGCACGTTCGCAACGCCGCGCTGCTGCGCACGCTCAAGCCGTCGATTCGCATGATCGATCTGACGCCCGCCGCGATCGGCCCGTACTGCGTGCCGGTCGTGAATCTTGACGCACACATCAACGCGCCGAACGTGAATATGGTCACGTGCGGTGGCCAGGCGACGATTCCGATCGTCGCAGCTGTGTCGCGCGTTGCGAAGGTTCACTACGCGGAAATCGTCGCGTCGATCAGCAGCAAGTCGGCCGGGCCCGGTACGCGCGCGAACATCGACGAGTTCACCGAAACGACGTCGAAGGCGATCGAGGTGGTCGGTGGCGCCGCGAAGGGCAAGGCGATCATCGTGCTGAACCCGGCCGAGCCGCCGCTGATGATGCGCGACACGGTCTATACGCTGTCCGACCTCGCGTCTCGCGCGGAGATCGAGGCGTCGATCGAGGACACCGTCGCGAAGGTGCACGCGTACGTGCCTGGCTATCGGCTCAAGCAGAAGGTGCAGTTCGACGAGATTCCGGCGAGCGCACCGATCCGTATTCCGGGGCTGGGAACATTCAGTGGCCTGAAAACGTCGGTGTTCGTCGAAGTGGAGGGCGCCGCGCACTACCTGCCTGCCTACGCGGGCAATCTCGACATCATGACTTCCGCCGCGCTCGCGACCGCCGAACGCATGGCGCAGGCGCGCGTGAGCGCGTAAGGAGCAAACGGCGATGAGCAAGAAACTGTATATCTCCGACGTGACGCTGCGCGACGGCAGTCACGCCATTCGGCACCAGTATTCGATCGCGAACGTGCAGGACATCGCACGTGCGCTGGATCGCGCCAGGGTGGACAGCATCGAGGTCGCGCACGGCGACGGCCTGCAAGGATCGAGCTTCAACTACGGCTTCGGCGCGCATACCGATCTCGAATGGATCGAGGCGGTAGCGGACGTCGTCGAACACGCGAGGATCGCGACGCTGCTCTTGCCGGGCATCGGCACGATTCACGACCTGAAGGCTGCCTACGACGCCGGCGCGCGCATCGTGCGTGTCGCGACGCACTGCACCGAGGCGGATATCTCGAAGCAGCACATCGAATATGCGCGCGAACTCGGCATGGACACCGTCGGCTTCCTGATGATGAGCCACATGACGACGCCGGAGAATCTGGCCGTCGAGGCGAAGAAGATGGAAAGCTACGGCGCGACCTGCATCTACGTCGTCGATTCCGGCGGCGCGCTGACGATGTCGGACGTGCGCGAGCGGTTCCGTGCGGTGAAGGCGGTGCTGAAGCCCGAAACGGAAACCGGCATGCACGCGCACCACAACCTGTCGCTCGGCGTCGCGAACTCGATCGTCGCCGTGGAGGAAGGCTGCGACCGGATCGATGCGTCGCTCGCAGGAATGGGGGCGGGCGCCGGCAATGCGCCGCTCGAAGTGTTCATCGCGGCGGCCGAGCGGATGGGCTGGAACCACGGCACCGATCTCTACACGCTCATGGATGCCGCCGACGACATCGTGCGACCGTTGCAGGATCGTCCGGTGCGCGTCGACCGCGAAACGCTCGCGCTCGGCTATGCGGGCGTGTATTCGAGCTTCCTGCGTCACTCGGAAGCCGCCGCGAAGAAGTACGACATCAGCACCGTGGACATCCTCGTCGAACTGGGCAAGCGCCGCATGGTGGGCGGCCAGGAAGACATGATCGTCGACGTCGCGCTCGATCTGAAGAAGCGTGGCGAGGCCGCATAGGAACGGACGGCAGGACCGCGCACGACGCGGTTCGATACATGCCAGCCGCCGGCAAGAGCGGCCTGCCTATCAATCATTGGAGACTTTGAATGAATACGTCACGAACGGAAGGCGATACCGCGCGACATGGACGCACGGGACACGCGACGATCATGTTGTGCCTCGCGATTGCGTTGCTCGAAGGGCTGGACCTGCAATCGGCGGGGGTGGCCGGCCCGCGCATGGCGAAGGAGTTTTCGCTCGCCGTCGCGCAGATGGGCTGGGCGTTCAGCGCGGGCGCGCTCGGCCTGCTGCCGGGCGCCGCGCTCGGCGGCCGGCTGGCCGACCGGTTCGGCCGCAAGCGCGTGCTGATGTGGTCGGTCGCGATGTTTGGCCTGTTCTCGCTCGCGACGACGCAGGTCTGGAGCTTCGAGAGCCTGCTCGTTGCGCGACTGATGACGGGCTGCGGGCTCGGTGCCGCGATGCCGAACCTGATCGCGCTGTGCTCGGAAGCGGCGGGCCCGCGGCAGCGCGGCACCGCGGTCGGCGCGATGTACTGCGGGATGCCGTTCGGCGCGGCGATCGCCGCGGTAATCGGCATCGCGAGCGCGGGCGATGCGAATTGGCGTCACGTGTTTTACGTCGGCGGATTCGGGCCGCTCGTCATGGTGCCGCTGCTCGGCATGTTCCTGCACGAGTCGCGGCAGTTCGTGGCGACCCGGTCGACCGTGGCGGGCCATGTCGCCGGCCTGCCCGGCGTGAGCGACGCGCTGTGGCGACACGGCCGCGCGCGTACGACCATCGCGCTGTGGATCAGCTATCTCGGCACGCTGGTCGTGTTGTATTTCCTGATGAACTGGCTGCCGTCGATGGTGCTGTCGCGCGGACTGACAGGCGTGCAGGCCAACGTCGTGCTGATGATGTTCAACATCGGCGGTGGTATCGGGGCCGTCGCGATCGCGACGTTGATGGACCGCTTTGGACGGCGCGGCACGGTGATCGGCATGTATGTCGGCGTCGCTGTCGCGCTGACCACGCTGGCGAGCGCGGGCGGCGCGACGTCGATGGCGATCGGCGGTTTGCTGTGCGGGCTGTTCCTCGTCGGCGGCCAGTCGGTGCTGTATGCGCTGGCCGGCCATGCGTATCCGACCGAAGTGCGCGGCACGGGCGTGGGTGCGGCCGTCGCGGTGGGGCGGCTCGGTTCGATTTTGGGGCCGCTGGTGGCAGGGCAGTTGTTCGCGCTCGGTCAGAGCCCGTCGATGCTGGTGTCGGCGAGCATCCCGCTGATCGTGATCGCCGCGATGGCGGCGTTGACGGTGGTGGGCGCGTTTGCGCGCCAGCGCACGGGCGAGCCGCAGCGCGTGTAGCGATTCGGGCGGGCCGCGCGAGTGCGGCCCGCGATCGAGATCATTCATTTTTTCGGAAAGGACATCATCATGACTGCGACTACATCACCGATCACGGAAGCGTCGACGAGCCAGTTTGCACGCGTGAAGGACGGCGATCTCGAATTGCGGATCCACTATAACGACACGGGCGCCGGACCGACCGGCGAGACGGTCGTGATGCTGCATGGTTCGGGTCCTGGCGCGAGCGGCTGGGCGAACTTCAACCGCAACGTCGAGCCGCTGGTCGCGGCCGGCTATCGCGTGATCCTGATGGACTGCCCGGGCTGGAGCAAGAGCGATCCGATCGTCTGCACGTCCTCGCGTTCCGAACTCAACGGCCGCGTGCTGAAGGGGCTGCTCGACGTGCTCGATATCGAGCGCGTGCATATTCTCGGCAACTCGATGGGCGGGCATAGCGCGGTCGCGTTCGCGCTTGGCAATCCCGGGCGCGTGGGCAAACTCGTGCTGATGGGCGGCGGCACCGGCGGCCCGAGCAACTTCGCGCCGATGCCGACCGAAGGCATCAAGCTGTTGCAGGGGCTGTATCGCGAGCCGACGATCGAGAACCTGAAACGGATGATGAACGTGTTCGTCTATGACCCGAGCGCGCTGACGGACGAGCTGATGAAAGCACGCCTCGACAACATGCTCGCGCGGCGCGATCACCTCGAGAACTTCGTGAAGAGCCTCGCGGCCAATCCGAAACAGTTCACCGACTATGGTCCTCGGCTGGGCGAAATCGCGGCGCCGACGCTCGTCATCTGGGGGCGCGACGATCGTTTCGTACCGGTGGATATCGGGCTGCGGTTGCTCGCCGGGATGCAGAACGCGCAGTTGCACGTGTTCAATCGGTGCGGACACTGGGCGCAGTGGGAGCACGCGGACGCGTTCAACCGGATGGTGGTCGACTTTCTGCAGCATTGAGTGCAGCGATGCGGGCGCTGCTTTCGAACGGCATTTCACCGATCCGGGGCTAGCGCGTCGGCCGGATCGTCGCGTTGGCCTCGATTCGGATCACAACGGTCGCTTCCGGCCGCTTCCGCGGCGGCCCCCCTCGGGGGCGTTGTGGTCCGGTTCAACGGGATGATGCCGGCTCGTCTTTCGCGCGGCCGCCCATGATCCTGCGTAGTTGCGCACGATCCGGCCACGTCGAATGCGCTGGGCGCGATCTTCGTCCGACAGCGCATCGTGTTCAGTCATGGCGGCTGAAGGTTGCGCGGCGCATCAGGTCCACGAGGGCGCCCAGCTCCCGGGAATGCGGCTCCGCGCGCGTGACCATCAGCAGATCGATGTGGGGCGGTGGACTGGCAAGCGCGCGGCAGCACATCGATTCACCAACCAGCGCCGCGACGTACGCCGGCAGCAGGGCAACGCCGAGCCCCATCCCGACGAGGTTCAGGTTCAGCAGGATGTTCGTCGCGACCTGCACGACATCCGGGTGGATCCCGTGGTCGGTGAAGTACCGGTCGACGATGTCGTACAGCTGCCCCGCGTAGGCCGGATTGGTCTGGATGAACGCCTGGCCGTCGAGCATCGCGGGTGCGATGCGCGCATGCGCGGCGAGCGGGTGATCGGCCTGCATCAGCACGACGAGCGGTTCGGTTAGCACTACTTCCGCATGCAGATTCGGCGCCTGCACGGGCCGACGCATGAACGCGATGTCGATGTCGCCACGCAGCAGCGCGTCCTCCTGTTCCATCGTCGGCATGCTCCGCAGTTCGACGTGCACACCCGGACACTGCATCCGCAGCTTTGGCAGGATCGCCGGAAAGATGGCCACTTCCGCTGCCGGCACAAATCCGATTCTCACGGTCAGTGCTTGCCGCCGGCCCGTTTGACGAGCCCGTTCGACAGCGCGATCCGCCTGCGAGAGCACCAGCCGCGCTTCCGCAAGGAACACGTGGCCCGCTTCGGTCAGTTCGACCTTACGCTTCGAGCGCTCGAGCAGCCGCGTGCCGACCTCGTCCTCGAGATCGCGAATCTGTTGGCTCAGCGACGGCTGTGCGGTGTGCAGCCGTTGCGCGGCGCGCGTGAAGTTCAGCTCGTCGGCGACGGCAACAAAATATCGTAAGTGTCGGAGTTCCATTCGGCTGTCATCGCCAAAACGTCTAACGGCAAACAAACAAACTATTTCACAACGAACGCACGACCGACGATCATCCTCGCGTGCCTGTCCGTATGGAACGGATGGTGCCACGGAGGAGACGCAAATGACAGAGAAGCTTGACATCGACGCACTGGTCGACTCACGCAACGGCCGCGTGGCGTCGTCGATCTATACCGATCCGGCGATCTACTCGCTGGAGCTCGAACGCATCTTCGGACGATGCTGGCTGTTCCTCGCGCATGTGAGCCAGATTCCGAAGGCCGGTGATTTCTTCAACACGTACATGGGCGAGGACCCCATTGTCGTCGTGCGGCAAAAGGACGGCTCGGTGAAGGCATTCCTGAACCAGTGCCGGCACCGCTCGATGCGGGTGAGCTTCGCCGACTCCGGCAATGCGCGCTCGTTTACGTGCCCGTATCACGGCTGGTCGTACGGCACGGACGGCGCGCTGATCGACGTGCCACTTGAGGCGCGCGCGTTTCCGCATGGCCTCTGCAAGCAGCATCTCGGGCTGCAGGAAGTCACAAGGGTTGCGATCTACAAGGGGTTGGTGTTTGGTAACTGGGACGCCGATGCGCCGGATCTCGACGCCTATATGGGCGACATGGCGTGGTATCTCGATGGCGTGCTGGATCGCCGGGAAGGCGGCACCGAGATCGTGGGCGGCGTGCACAAATGGGTGATCGACTGCAACTGGAAATTCCCGGCCGAGCAGTTTGCGAGCGACCAGTATCACGCGTTGTACTCACACGCGTCGGCGATCGAGGTGCTCGGCGTGAAGGCCGGTGCCGGCGACAAGGCCCTCGGTGCGGGGCAGACCGCGCGCCCCGTGTGGGAGACCGCAAAGGACGCCCTGCAGTATGGTCAGGCCGGCCACGGCAGCGGCTTCTTTTTCACCGAGGAGCCGGACGCGAACGTATGGGTCGACGGTGAAGTGTCCCAGTATTTCCGCGATACATATGAAGAAGCGGAGGCGCGCCTGGGGACGGTGCGCGCGCGCCGTCTCGCGGGCCACAACAACCTGTTCCCGACGATGTCCTGGCTGAACGGCACCGCGACCTTGCGCGTGTGGCATCCGCGCGGCCCGAACCAGGTCGAGGTGTGGGCGTTCTGCATCGCGGACAAGCAGGCGTCGGACGAAGTGAAGGCCGCATTCGAGCGCAGCGCGACACGCGCGTTCGGCCCGGCCGGCTTCCTCGAACAGGACGATTCGGAGAACTGGGTCGAGGTGCAGAAAGTGCTGCGCGGCAACCGCGCGCGCAAGACGCGGCTCTGCGTCGAAATGGGCCTGGGCGGCGAGCGTGTGCGCACGGACGGCATTCCGGGCATTACCAACTACATCTTCTCGGAAACGGCGGCGCGCGGGATGTACCGCCGCTGGGCCGACCTGTTGCTGTCTGACAACTGGGGCGAAGTCGAGCGCCGGACGCGCGAATATGAACAGGAGCTGCTGAAATGAGTGACGCCGCCACGATCGAACGGGTGCCCGTGACAGCGGCGCTGCATCACGACATTACGCAGTTCTTGTATCGCGAGGCCGACTGCCTCGATACATGGCGCTTTCGCGACTGGCTCGCGCTGCTGAGCAACGACGTGCAGTACACGATGCGCACGACCGTCAACGCCCAGACGCGCGACCGCCGCAAGGGCGTTCAGCCGCCCACCACGTGGATCTTCAACGACACGAAGGCGCAGCTGGAGCGCCGCATCGCACGGCTCGAGACGGGCATGGCGTGGGCTGAGGAGCCGCCTTCGCGCACGCGGCATCTGATCGCGAACGTCCGGGTCGAACCGACCGACGCGCACGGAGAATACGACGTGTACGTCAACTATCTGCTGTACCGCTCGCAGAAGGAGCGCGACGAGACGTTCTATGTCGGGGCGCGCCGCGATCGCGTGCGTCGTGCGGACGACGTTGGCGATTGGCACATATGCCGCCGAGAAATCGTGCTCGACCAGGCCGTGCTGTCTTCCCATAACCTCAGTGTGCTTTTCTGATCATGGCTCGAATCCTCGTAGGACCCATCGACGCGCTCGCCGACGGCGACGCGACGCGCGTGAACGGTGCACACGGCGCGATCGCGGTGTTTCGCGTGCAGGGCACGTATTACGCACTGTCCGATCGCTGCACGCACGGCAACGCGTCCATGTCCGACGGCTATGTCGAAGACGATGCGACTGTCGAATGTCCATTGCATGCCGCGCGCTTTTGCCTGAAGACCGGTGCGGCGCTGTGCCAGCCTGCGACGGACGCATTGCGTACGTTCCCGGTCGTCGTCGACGCCGGTGCGCTGTACGTCGACGAGCCGGAGTTCGCATGAGCTGGCTCGATGGAGAAGTCGCGCTGATCACGGGCGGCGGGTCGGGCCTCGGGCTCGCGCTCGTCGAGCGCTTTCTCGCCGAAGGCGCGCGGGTCGGCGTGCTCGAACGTTCGGCGGAAAAAGTCGCCGCATTGCGTGCGCGCTTTGGTGCGGATATCGAAGTGGTGTGCGGCGACGTGCGCGTGTACGACGACAACCGGCGCGCGGTCGACGCGACTGTCGAGCGTTTCGGCAAGCTCGATACGTTCGTCGGCAACGCCGCGCTGTGGGATCACGGCGCGGGCCTGCTGGGCCTGTCACCGGAAAGGCTCGACGCCGGGTTCGACGAATTGTTCGCGGTCAACGTGAAAGGGTACCTGCTGGGTGCGAAGGCGGCTGCAGACGCGCTGGTGGCATCGCAAGGCAGTATGATTTTCACGCTGTCGAACGCGGCGTTCTATCCGGGCGGCGGCGGTCCGTTGTATACGGCGAGCAAGCATGCGGCGGTCGGCCTGATTCGCGAGCTGGCGTACGAGCTTGCGCCGCACGTGCGCGTGAACGGCGTCGGGCCGTGCGGGATGGCGAGCGACCTGCGTGGCCCCGACGCACTTGGACAGTCGCAGCAGCGCATCATGGATACGCGGACCCCGGAGGCGATCGCCAGTATTCTCCCGCTGCAGTTTTTTCCGGCGCCGGCGGATTTCACCGGACCGTTCGTGCTGCTTGCATCGCGTGCGAACAATCGCACGCTATCCGGCGTGATGATCCAGGCCGACGCAGGCCTCGGCATTCGCGGGATCCGTCATGTCGCTGGAGGCCTCGATGTCGCTCGACCGTGAAGCAGGTGGTGCGGCCGGCGAGGCCGCCTGCGTGATCGTGGGCGCGGGGCAGGCGGGCACGACCGCGGCAGCCGAGCTCCGGCGGCGCGGCTTCGACGGACCTGTCGTGCTGATTGGCGATGAACCGCATGTGCCTTACGAGCGACCGCCGCTGTCGAAAGAGGTGTTGCTGAAACCGGATGGCGCGTGCATTGCGCTTCGTCCGGAGACGTTCTACGCCGACCAGAGGATCGAGCGCAGGCTCGGCACCCGCGTCACGGCGATCGATCCGGCGCAGCGCACGCTGACGTTTGCCGATGGGACGCTGCTCGAATTCGGCAAGTTGTTGCTGGCGACAGGGGCGCGGGTCAGGAGGCTGCCGATGCTCGACCGTCTGGGCCCGGGTGTGCATACCTTGCGTACACTCGACGACGCGCATGCGTTGCGTCGAGCGCTTCAAGGCGGCACGCGGCTGTTGATCGTTGGCGGTGGCGTGATCGGGATGGAAGTCGCATCGAGCGCGATCGAGCTTGGGGCCCGGGTGACGGTGATCGAGCAGGGACCAGACGTGATGGCGCGCTGCGCGCCGTTGCCGGTGCGTTCACATTTGCTCGCGCTGCATCGTGCGCGGGGCGTGGATGTGTGGACCGGAGTGAAGCTGCTCGACGCGGCGCGCAACATCGATGGGTTCGTGTTGACGCTCGAAGATGGCACCGCCGTACGCGGCGATGTCGTTGTTTACGGGATCGGCGTCGAACCGGACGATGCGCTCGCGAGGGATGCCGGCCTGTGCACGGACGGCGGGATTCTCGTCGACTCTGCCTGCCGGACGTCGCATCCGGACATCTTCGCCGCAGGCGACAATACGGCCGAAGTAGACCCACGCGGTGGCCCGCCTCTGCGTCGGGAAAGTTGGGATAACGCAAATCGACAGGCCGTGCGTGCGGCCTCGGCGATGCTCGGTGAGCCGGATGACTTACCGCAGATGCCGTGGTTCTGGACCGATCAATGTGGCGTGAACCTGCAGTTCGCAGGCGACATGACAGCCTCCGAGTGGATCGAGCGTGGTGATCTCTCCGGATCCGCGTGCGTGCTGTTCGGATTGCGCGACGGGGTGGTGACGGCTGGTGTGACGCTCAATCGCGGGCGCGACATGCGCTTCGTACGTACCCTGATCGAGCGACGCGCCAGGCTCTCGGTGGACGTCCTCAGCGATTGTGCACAAGATCTGCGTGCGCTCGCGAATAATGTGTGACGTAGAGCGAACTGGTCCGTGATTTCGTCGGCGAGGCATATCGTGAGGTGCGGTAGCGCTATTGAGGTCGACCGCATGCCGTGGGACGCTGCGCCTACGCCAGTCTATTATCCCGTCACGGCATTTTGGGCGTCGCGCGCTTCATCTCCGTCCACAGCGGAGAGCGCGCTTCTGGTGTTGGCATTCGAGATATACCGAGTGGCGTGAGCCGACCGTGCAGGCGGCACCGGGACGGGCCACGGGGCGTTGGCACAGCTGCACGGACGGCGTTTCAATCGGGGCGAGCGTGCGGGTTGCCCGAGAGGGTCGGGGGATGCGCTTCGTTCGGACGTGTCCTGCTGTAGCGCGAATGCCGCGCTTACGAGCCGCTGATTCTCGGGCACGCCTTCGATCTGCGCGCGATCGGCATCATTGAGGTTCTCGCCCGGCGTGGCAGTTGGCGAGCCGATCGGATTGCGGAGCTGCGTCCGTGACAGCACTACGTTTGGCGGTCCGGCATAGCTTTGGCTACGCTCGACATGAATTTTGACTTGACATAAATGTATCTCTCGCCGGATCGCATTCCAGCATCGTACCGGCTTGTGGGGAGCGTCCCGAATGCAGGCGAGTCCGTGAGGGTAGAGTTTTTTGTTGAATTTTTGCGAGAAACTGCTCGGCCGCCGTTTCTCATCAGGGCGTTGCGGCCGATATTGGATTGCCGCTGAGCTCAATATGGGCAGGATTGTGGGTAGGAGGCTATCTGCGATTGCGGGAGTCTTACCTGGCGGATCCGTGCGAGCGATGATCAGAGTCTGCTGCCTGAAGAAAATATAGTGCAGGGCAACGGATAGGTCACTAAGCGCGTCTGCCTGACGCCTGAGCATCGAAAGATGCTGGAAAACCAGGACGTCGGTCCGCCCGGCTACACCGGCGCCGCGCTGTCCGGCGCGCGGCCGGTTTCCGCGCGCGCACGTGGCGCATGCAATGTGACGCTGCAGCCGACGTCGACGTCATCGAAGCGCAGCGTCATCCCGTGCATCGTCGCGATCGCGGCAGCAAGACTGAGCCCGAGGCCGCTGCCCGCCGTGTGGCGGCTCGTCTCCGCGCGATAGAAGCGCTGTAGCACCGCCTGCCGCTCATCCGGTGCGATGCCCGGGCCGTCGTCGACGATCGTGATGCCGATGCCCGTCGAATCGCGAAACGGCTGGATCGACACGTGACCGCCGTCCGGCGCGAACTTGATCGCGTTGTCGACGAGATTGGCCAATGCCTCGAACAGCAGGTTGCGGTCGCCCCGCAATTCAAGCGAAACATCCGACACGCGCCGATAGTCGAGCGTAATGCGTTTGTTCTCGGCAGTCGGTTCGTAGTACTCGACGACATCGTTGGTGACGGTGGCGAGATCCACGACGGAAAAATTCTGCTGGCGCGCGTGCGATTCGATCTCGGAGATGCGCAACATCGCATTGAAGGTGTGCAGGATACTGCCGGCCTCGGCGATCGTGTCGTCGATTGCGGCGCGATAATCGGCCTCGCTGCGCGCGCGCCGCTGCGCACGTTCGAGCCCCGCGAGGAGGCGCGTGAGCGGCGTACGCAGGTCGTGTGCGATTGCGTCGCACACGCCCTTGACCTCGTGCATCAGCCGCTCGATCTCGTCGAGCATGCCGTTGACGACATGCACGAGCCGCCCCATGTCGTCGTGTTTCGTATGGACCGGCAGGCGCTGGCTCAGGTTGCCGGACACGATCTCCTCGATCGATCGCGTGACGGCGTCGAGCCGCCGCACCGCACCGACGCCGACGAACGCCGCGCCGACGAGCCCCGTCAGCAGCATCAGCAGCCCGGCCGTCGCGAGTACGTGCAGCAGTTCCTCGTCGAAGTGGTCGAGTTCGCGCGTGTTCTGGCATTGGATCGCGGTGCGGCCGTCCGGCAACCGCGTGGCGATGCAGCGGCCCGGAACGCTGTGTTCCCCGTTCACGGTCAGCCGCATCGAGAAAGGCTTGTCGAACACCGGGATCGGCGGCCGGTCGCCCATGTAGCCGCCCGCGACGTGCTTGCCCTGCGCGTCGAACAGGCCGAACGGCCGCTGCTGGCGCGGATCGAACTGACTCTGGTGCATGAAGCGCGCGGCGAGGTCGGCGTTGGCGTCGCGCACGATCGCAGCGTGTTCGCGCACGAGCCAGTCGTCGACGCGCTCCGTCTCGAAGCCGGTGATCTCGATGTACAGGTACGCGAACAGCACGAGCGATACGATGCCGAACATCGCGAGGAACAGCGTCGCGAGCCGGAAGCTGGTGGTGCGGTGGAGGTCAGTCAGTTGCACGGAGCGTATATCCCGAGCCGCGTACCGTCCGGATCAGCGACAGCGCGCCGGTCGGATCGAGTTTCTTGCGCAGGCGGCTGACATGCACGTCGATCACGTTGGTGCGCTCGTCGAGCCGATAGCCCCAGACGGCCTCGAACAGCATCGTGCGGCTCACAGTCTGGTCGGCATGCCGCATCAGGAATTCGAGCAGCAGGTATTCGCGCGGCAGCAGCGCGACCGGCCGCCCGGCGCAGGTGACTTCGCGCGTCAGCAGGTTGAGCGACAGCGGCCCGACCTGGTAGGCGTGCTCGGCGCTGGCGGGCGCGTCGCGCCGGCGCATCAGCGCGTCGAGGCGGGCGGTCAGCTCGATGAAGTCGAACGGCTTCGTCAGGTAGTCGTCGCCGCCCACGCGCAGGCCGCGCACGCGCTCGTCGACCGCGGACAGCGCGCTCAGGATCAGCACGGGCGTGGTCACGCCCGCGCTGCGGATCGCCGCGAGCATGCCGAGCCCCTCGAGGCCGCCGGGCAGCATCCGGTCCAGCACGATCGCGTCGTACTGCTTCGCGACCGCGAGCATGAGGCCGTCGCGGCCGGTCCGCGCGGATTCGACCGCCCAGCCGTAGTCGGTGAGCGCGGAGACGATTTCGTCGAGGGTCTGATGATCGTCTTCGACGACCAGGAGTGTGGGCATCTGGGATCCGCCAGGGAAGGTGCATCGGCTCGCCGGCCGCGCGCGAAGCGTAAACTAGGCGCTGGCAGTATGTACCGGCTTGTCCAACATCCGGTTCGCGCCAACATGAAATAAATTTAACCTAATTCGTTCCAGCATGCGGATCCTGATCGTCGAAGACGACGCGCGCGGCGCGCAGTTCATCGCGCGCGGCCTGACCGAGAGCGGCCACGTCGTGGATACGGCGGGCGACGGCGCGCTCGGGCTCGCGCTCGCGCGCGAGGGCATCTACGACGTGATCGTCACCGATCGCAAGCTGCCGGGGCTCGACGGCATCGAGCTGGTGCGGCGCCTGCGCGAGCACGATCGCGCGACGCCGGTGCTGATGCTGTCCGCGATCGCGGGCCTGGGCGAGCGGGTCGCCGGGATCCGCGCCGGCTGCGACGACTACCTTGCCAAACCCTACGCGTTCTCCGAGCTGCTGGCGCGCGTCGAGGCGCTGGCCCGCCGAGCCGACCGCTCGCGGCTGCAAGACGAATTGCGGGTGGCCGACCTGTCGCTCGACCGCCGCACGCGCCGTGCGAGCCGAGGCGGCCGCGACCTGCAGCTGCAGCATCGCGAATACCTGCTGCTCGAGTGCCTGATGCGCCATGCAGGGCAGGTCGTCACGCGCAGCATGCTGCTCGAGGCGGCCTGGGACTACCAGTTCGAGCCGCGCGGCAACGTGATCGACATGCACATGCACCGGCTGCGCGGCAAGGTCGACCGCGATTTCGCGCAGCCGCTGATCCATACCGTCGTCGGCGCAGGCTACATGGTGCGCGCGAGCGATTGAGCCGGCACGCGGCGCACGCCGTCGCGCATGAAATTTAATTCATCTTCGAGCGAAAGGCCGGACAGGAACGCGTCGCTATCCTCGCCGCATTTCAGTCGCGAGGGAGTTGCTTCATGCTTCGGTCGAACGGATCGCCGCCCCGGCGCGCCGCATCGCGCCTGTCGTTTCGTGGCCAGGCCGCCGCCACGTTGCTGGCGGTTTCGCTGGCGCTGGCAGGTTGTTCGTTCGTGCCTGCCTACCAGCGGCCGGCCCAGGCCGCGCCCGCCGCGTGGAACGATGCCGCGCAGGCGTCGCTCGCCGGTACCGTGCCGGTGGCGAGCGGCTGGTGGCGCGCGTACGGCGACAGCGCGCTCGATGCGCTCGTCGAGCGCGGCCTGCAGCACAACTATTCGCTCGCGTCGGCGCTTGCCTGTGTCGACGAGGCGCGTGCCAACGCGGAGAAGGCCGGCGCGCCGCTCTATCCGTCGCTATCGCTGAACGGTACGTTCGACCGTAGTCATCACCGCAGCGGCAGCAGCGGTTCGTCGGGCTCGGGAAGTTCGAGCCGCAGCCAGAGCCTGTTCGCGGAGGCGAGCTACGAGATCGATTTCTGGGGCCGCAACGCGGCCAACGCGAACGCGGCGGGCATGCTCGCGCAAGCCGCGGGCTTCGACCGCGACACGGTTGCGCTGACCCTGACCGCATCGATCGTCGATACCTATTTCCAGGTGCAGAGCCTGCGGCAGCGCGTGGCGCTCGCGCAGTCGATCTCGGCGAATGCCGCGCGCATCCTTGCGTTGCTGCAGGCCCAGCAGGCGGCGGGTGTCGCGACCGAACTGCAGGTGCAGCAGCAGCGCAACGCGCTGGCGAGCTTCGATGCGACGATCCCGGCGCTGCGCCAGCAGCTCGGGCAGAACCTCCATCTGCTCGCGACCCTCGTCGGCGCGGTGCCGGAAGGCTTCGACGTCGCGGCGGTGCCGCTCGCGGGCATCGCGGTGCCGCAACCGCGCCCGAACCTGCCGGCCAGCCTGCTCGACACGCGCCCCGACATTCGTGCGTCCGAAGCGCGCTTGCAGGCGGCCAACTACGACGTCGGTGCGGCACGCGCTGCCTTCTTTCCGAACCTCGTGCTGACGGCTGACGGCGGCCTGAGCAGCGGTGCGCTGTCGCATTTCCTGTCGAGCCCGTTCGCGAGCGTGGCCGCGGCGCTGACCGCGCCGATCTTCGACGGTGGTGCGCTGCGTGGGCAACTGCACGCGACCGAGGCGGCGTCCGCGAAGAGCGTCGCCGACTACCGGCAGACGATCGTCACCGCGCTGCAGGACGTCGAGGACATGCTGAGCGCCGCGTCGCAGCAGCAGCAGGTCGAGACGGCCGACCAGGAGGCCGCCGACGCAGCGGGCAAGGCCGCGCAGCTCGCCGAGGCGCAGTACCTCAGCGGCACCGTCGATTTCCTCACCGTGCTCGATACGCAACGCACGCGCTACCAGTCCGACGACACGCTCGTGCAGACGCGCCTCGCGCGGCTGCAGGCCTCCGTCGGATTGTTCCGCGCGTTCGGCGGCGGTTTCGGCGTGACGGAGCCGCCGCCGGCCGTGGCCAGCGCGACCGTTCCCGCCCCGTTGCCCGACACTTCATCCCATTCCATCGCGCCATGAATCACGCTGCCGATCTTCCTCCGCAACAACCGCCGCGGCACGGCCGCCGCCTTTCGCCGGGGTTCGCCGTCGGCGCCGCCGCCGTGCTCGCGCTCATCGTCTGGTGGCAGTGGCCGAAACACGCGGCCCATGCCGCCGTGCCTGCCGTGCCCGTCGTCGCCGGGCATCCTGTGCTGGCCGATTTTCCGATCCGCGCCGTCGCGGTCGGCACCGTGCAGGCGCGCAACGCCGTCGACGTGAAGGTTCGCGTCGATGGCCAGTTGCAGCGTGTGCTGTTCGCGGAAGGACAGGACGTCAAGGCCGGGCAGCTGCTCGCGCAGCTCGATCAGGGGCCGCTCACTGCCCAGTTGCACCAGGCCGAGGCGACGCAAGGCAAGGATCAGGCAAGCCTCGAGAACGCCAGGCTCGATTTCGACCGCTATTCGAAGCTCGTCGGCATCGGCGCGGCGACGACGCAGAGCGTCGATACGGCGCGCGCGCAGGTCAAGGCGCTGACGGCGACGGTCGCGGCCGATGCGGCGATCGTGCAGAACGATCGCCTGCAACTGGGTTTCACGACGCTGACGGCGCCGTTTGCCGGGCGCGTCGGCGTGCGCGAGGCCGACCTCGGCGCGATCGTGCATCCGGGCGACGCGACGGGTATCGTGACCGTGACGCAGATGGAGCCGATCGACGTGCAGTTCTCGGTGCCGCAGGACGTGCTGCCCGACGTGCTGGCCGGCCAGCAGGGCGCGCCGCTGCCGGTGACCGTCACGGCACGCGCGGGCGGCGCGCCGCTCGCGCAGGGCACGCTGAGCTTCATCGACAGCCAGGTCGACCGTACGACCGGCCAGATCCGGCTGAAGGGCGCGTTCGCCAACACCGATCGCAAGCTGTGGCCGGGCGAACTCGTCACCGCGCAGGTGCTGCTGCGCACCGACCGTCAGCGGCTCGCGGTGCCGAGCCGTGCGATCGTCAACACGCAGGCGGGCCCGCAGCTCTATGCGATCGATGCGTCGGGCACCGCGCGACTGCGCGCGGTGCGGACGGGGGCGGCGGTCGACGGGATGATCGAGATCGCGAGCGGCGTCGCTGCCGGCGATCTCGTCGTGTTCGAAGGACAGAGCCGCCTCAATCCCGGCACGCCCGTCGGGGCAAAGCGGGTCGACGCGCGCGATGAAGCCGTGGCACCCGTGCCGCCCGCCACGCTGGATGCGTCGTCATGAGCCTGCTCGAACTGTTCATCCGCCGACGCATCGCGACGTCGTTCCTCGCGGTCGCGGTCCTGCTCGTCGGGCTCGTCGCGTACTTCATGCTGCCCGTCGCGCCGCTGCCGCAGGTCGATTTCCCGACCATCCAGGTCGTCGCGAAGCTACCCGGCGCGAGCGCGGACACGATGGCGACCTCGGTCGCGACGCCGCTCGAGCGGCAATTGTCGAACATCTCCGGCATCACGCAGATGACGTCGTCGAGCTCGCTCGGCACGACCTCGATCGCGATCCAGTTCGATCTGTCGCGCGACATCAACAGCGCGGCGCAGGACGTGCAGACGGCGATCAACGCGGCGGGCGGCACGCTGCCGAAGAACCTGCCGAATCCGCCGACCTACGAGAAGGTCAACCCGGCGGACTTCACGCTGCTGTCGCTGGCGCTGACTTCGCCGTCGCTGACGCTCACGCAGCTCGACAGCTACGCGGAGAACTTCCTCGCGCAGCAGATCTCGCAGATGCCCGGCGTCGGCCTCGTCGATTTCCACGGGCAGCAGCGCCCGTCGGTGCGGATCCGCCTCGACCCGGACAAGCTCGCGGCGCGCGGGCTTACGCTGGAGGACGTCCGCTCGATCGTCGGCGTGCAGACCGTCAATGCGCCGAAGGGCAACCTCAACGGCCCGGACCGCTCGGTCGTGCTCAATGCGACCGACCAGCTCACGTCGGCGGCAAGCTACCGCAACCTGGTCGTGGCCTACAAGAACGGCGCACCGGTGCGGCTCGACGATCTCGGCACCGTGGTCGAGGCGGCGGAGGACACGCAGCAGGCCGCGTGGCTGCAGCACGAGCGCGCGATCATCATCGACGTGCACAAGCAGCCGGGCTACAACGTCGTCCAGACGATCCGCAATATCACTACGCGCCTGCCGCAGCTCGAGGCGTCGCTGCCCGCGGCCGCGCACGTGCAGGTGGTCGGCGACCGCACGCAGACGATCGACGCGTCGGTGCACGACGTGCAGTTCACGCTGATGCTGACGATCGCGCTCGTCGTGATGGTGATCTTCTCGTTCCTGCGCAACGTCTGGGCCACGGTGATTCCGAGCCTCACCATCCCGCTGTCGCTGGTCGCGACGTTCGGCGTGATGTATCTGCTCGACTACAGCCTCGACAACCTGTCGCTGATGGGGCTCACGATCGCGGTCGGCTTCGTCGTCGACGATGCGATCGTCGTGATCGAGAACGTGATGCGCCACATCGAGGAGGGCGTGCCGAAGATGCGCGCGGCGTTGCTTGGTGCGCGCGAGGTGCGTTTCACGATCGTGTCGATGACGATCTCGCTGATCGCCGTGTTCATCCCGATCCTGATGATGGGTGGCATCGTCGGCCGCCTGTTCCGCGAATTCGCGGTGACGGTGAGCGTCGCGATCGTGATGTCGGCGCTGGTCTCGCTGACCGTCACGCCGATGCTGTGCGGCTGGCTGATTCGCCCGCCGGGCTCGGACGGCGGCCGGCTGCGCACGCTCGAACGCTGGCTCGAAGTCGCGTTCGTCGCGGTCGAACGCCGTTACGAGCGCGGCCTCGACTGGGCGCTCGCGCATCGCAGGACGATGCTCGCGGTGACCATCGGTACCGTCGCGCTGACGGCTGCGCTGTTCGTCACCATGCCGAAAGGCTTTTTCCCGCAGGAGGATTCCGGGCTGATCATGGGCGTCGCGCAGGCCGCGCCGGACATCTCGCCGCAGGCGATGGCGCAGAAGATGCAGCAGCTCGGCCGCATCGTCGAGGCCGATCCGGCCGTCGACAACACCTATTACTGGATCGGCCCGAATCCCACCGTGAGCCAGGGGCGCGTGATGATCAACCTGAAGCCGTTCGGCGTGCGCACGGCGAGTGCGGCGCAGGTGCTTGCGCGGTTGCGGCCGAAGCTGGCGAAGGTGACGGGAATCACGCTGTCGATGCAGGTCAGGCAGGACATCCAGGTCGGCGGACGGATCAGCGCCGCGCAATACCAGTACACGCTGCAGGACGCGGACGTGCAGGAGCTGAACCAGTGGGCGCCGCGCCTGACGAAGCGCTTTGCCATGCTGCCGCAACTGACCGACGTGACGTCCGACCAGCAGGCGTCGGCGACGAGCGCGACGATCGTGATCGACCGCAACACCGCGTCGCGCTTCGGCATCACCGCGCAGGCGATCGACGACACGCTGTACGACGCGTTCGGCCAGCGCCAGATCGCGACGCTCTTCACGTCGCTGAACCAGTATCACGTCGTGGAGGAGGTCGATCCGGCCTTCCAGTTGACGACTGACGCGCTCGCGCACCTGTACGTGCGGTCTCCGCTGACGAGCGAACTTGTGCCGATGAACGTGCTGGTGAGCATCGAGAACAATGTGTCGCCGATCTCGGTCAACCACCAGGGACTGTTCCCGGCCGTGACGATCTCGTTCAATCTCGCGCCGGGGCAATCGCTCGGCAACGCGGTCGCGGCCATTCGCGCGGCGGAGGTGGCCGCGGCCAAGCCCGACACGCTCTCGGGCACGTTCCAGGGCACGGCTCAGGCGTTCCAGGCATCGCTCGCGAGCGAGCCGTACCTGATTCTCGCCGCGCTCGTCGTCGTGTACCTCGTGCTCGGGATGCTGTACGAGAACCCGATCCATCCGCTGACGATCATCTCGACGCTGCCGTCGGCGGGCGTCGGGGCGTTGCTTGCGCTGCAGCTCTTCAGGCAGGACCTGTCGATCATGGGCATGATCGGCATCATCCTGCTGATCGGCATCGTCAAGAAGAACGCGATCATGATGATCGACTTCGCGCTGGTGGCCGAACGCGAACAGGGCCTCGCGCCGGTCGCGGCGATCCGCCAGGCCTGCGTGCTGCGCTTCCGGCCGATCATGATGACGACGCTTGCCGCGCTGTTCGGCGCGCTGCCGCTCGCGATCGGGCATGGCGCGGGCGCCGAGCTGCGCGTGCCGCTGGGCATTGCGATCGTCGGCGGGCTGATCCTGTCGCAACTGCTGACGCTGTTTACGACACCCGTCGTCTACCTGTATTTCGACCGGCTGGCGCGGCGTTTCGAACGTGGCGCGGGAGAGGACGATTCGCTGCTGGAGCCGGTGGCGGAGACGGAGCGGTCGCGGTGATGGCAACTAGGGATGGCTTCAACTGCAGGGAGATGTTCGGCAAGGCCATTCGCCGGCGCGGTTTCGTGGGCGACTTGTCACCTGTGCGGTTCGAGCGGCGCCAAGCGCTGAATGGCTCGTGAGTGTCTATGACACGCTGGCTGGTCAGGCGGCTTGCAGGGCGTCTTGTCTGGCGGGTCTGTACGAGCGGTGGTTGGCGTTGGCCGCCTTCCGCCGCAACAGTTTTCCGCGATGTGAGTGCTGCGGGTGGCGTGCCGTGTATCGCTCGATCGATGTGATCGACGCGTGCACGGGCACGCGACCTGCCATGTCGAAGTCGATTCCTCCGTCGATCCTTTTCAACGCGGTGCGATGCCGCCGGTCGTGACAGGGACATCCCTCCCTCCCGAGTAGCAGGCGCGAAATCTTTCAAATTGGTATTTCGAAGTAAAAGGGCGGCGCGAATTGCCAAGGGGCTGGTTTGGGCAGCAGGATTTCAGCAATTGCATAATAAAGGGGCTTGATTGTGCGGTGCGGAAGTTCTCCGGTTGACATCATCTTTATCGATGATCCGCGCGCCGAATCGAAATGCCTGGATAAATGAATAAGTGAATTAATGCGTTGATTAAAACGCGGCGCGATTGTGTGATTTCCGGAAATTGTCAAGCTGATTGCTGAGCGTATTTCGATTGGGAATGTTTTGTGACATCGGCTTTACAAATCCGCCTCGTCATCCAGCTGGACGGCCGTCCAGCGGCGTGAGAACCCCCATGCGCCGCGTGCAACGAGACGTTCGGCCGCTGATTTTTCTTTCGAAATCTGTCGAAAATGTAAGGCGTTACAAACCGAAATCGTGGACTGATTATTCCAGTTGCTGTGTGTGACTTTATTTGGCAGGATTTTCATCTGGTTGCTCGGTTCAAAAAAACAAAGCGGTCGACAATTCAATTAACCGAAATGACACGCGCCGGGCGAGCAACGGTTTGACAGACGGATGACAAAAACAGGTGGCGAGGCGGCGAACAGGCGACATTGTTCGCAATTGGTGAATCAATCGCTTGCCCGGCAGTGTCGATGCGTCACCGCATCGATGATCCGGGCGAATCCGACGCGGGGCGGTCATGGCGATACTCAAGAACGGTTCTTCCGGGGAAGCGTGCCTGCTTCGCGCATATCACGTGTTCGGTCGCGATGCCGCGCGCTGTGACACGGTCATCCGGGATGCGTCGGTGTCCCGCGTCCATGCCCATATCCGCTGGAGCGGCGGGCAGTGGGAGCTCCACGATCACAGCAGCAACGGCACGCTGGTATCGGGCGTTCCGTTGCGCGACGGCGAGCATGCGGTGCTGCAACCCGGCGACGTGATCCGGTTCGGCCGGGACGGTCTCGCACCCTGGCGTGTCCATGCGCTCGACGATCCGGCCGATACGCTGTGGCCGATACGAGGCGCCGCGCCGCCGATCGTGCTCGCGCCGCGCCAGATCCTGCCGGCCCGCGCTGCGCGGCCGGTCACGATCGTCCGGTCGGCGGTCGGCGAATGGCTGTGCGACGACACGCTTCCGGCTCGCGCGCTCCACGACGGCGATGAAGTGTCGACCGGCGACTTCACGTGGCGCGTGGCGCTCGTGAGCAGAGGCTCGACGATGATGCTCGCCGTGCCCGCCGATCCGGCCGCGCCGGCGCAACTGCTCGAATTCTTCGTCAGCCGTAACGAAGAGCACGTGCGCATGCTGCTGCACGTGCGCGGCGGCGTGGTCGACCTCGGCGAGCGGGCCCATCACTACAGCCTCGTCACGCTCGCGCGCGCACGCTCGGCCGACATGCAGGCCGGCTACGACGCCGCCTCGCAAGGCTGGATCGACCTCGGGCGGCTGGCGCACATGCTCGGCATCGATACGTCCCATGTCAACGTACAGATTCACCGCGCGCGGAGCCAGTTTGCGGCGCTGCCGGGGCTCGACGCGAGCCAGCTCGTCGAGCGCCGGCGCGGCAGCGTCCGCTTCGGCGACTTGCCGTTCCGCGTCATGCGCGGCGAGCATCTCGAATGCCAGTCGGTGCCGGGCGTCGAGCTGCGCATCGGCGCGCATCGTCCGGCGCCGGGCCAGATCGTCCACTACTCGTGAACGCGGACGAGCCGGCTGTGATGCCGATCGTGTCCCGCGCCCCCGTCGAGCCGAGAACGCCTGAATCGCGGCAGCCCGTCGCGCCTTTCGCGGTGCTGGCCGGCAAGTGGCATTACCGGCTCGGCCCGCTGCTCGGCGAAGGCGGCAACGGGGTGGTGTTTCGCGCGACCTGCGGTGAAACGGGGCAAGCGGTCGCGATCAAGCTGATGCGCGACGACGCCGGACGGACCGCGGCGGAGCGCGCGCACCAGCGTGCGCGCTTTCGGCGCGAGACGAGCCTGTGCGAAGTGCTGCGGCACCCGAACATCGTGGCGCTGCTGGATCAGGGGGAAGCACCGGACGGGCGGCTGTTCGCGGTATTCGAACTGGTGCAGGGCCGGACCCTGCGCGACCGGCTCGCGGCGGAAGGGCCACTGTCGGCGGTCGACACGGGGCGGCTGATGACGGAGGTGCTCGACGCGCTCGCGGCCGCGCATCGGTGCGGCATCGTGCATCGGGATCTGAAGCCGCAGAACATCGTGATTGCGATGGCCGACGACGGCCCGCACGCGAAGCTCCTCGATTTCGGCATCGGCGCGTTGCTGCCCGGCACGCAAGACATCGCGCGCCAGACCGCAACACTGGCGACCGAGGTGCTCGGCTCACCGTCATATTGCGCACCGGAGCAATTGCGCAACGAGCCGCCCACGCCGCGCAGCGACCTGTATGCGTGGGGCCTGGTCGTGATCGAATGCCTGACGGGGGACGTCGTGATGCACGGCGCCAGCGTGGCCGACATTCTCTATCAGCAGCTCAGCCCGGTGGATGTCGCGCTCCCGCCTTCGATCGCATCGCATCCGCTCGGTTCGGTATTGCGGCGCGCGCTGAACAAGAATCTGGAGCAACGCGCGGCATCGGCCGACGAACTCGCGGCGCAGTTCCGCGCGCTCAACTTCGCGGCGCTCGTCGGCCGGTTCGAGGCCAGCCGCGCAAGCCGGCGGGCGCATCAGCACCCATTCGCACCGCGCAGCGAGACGATCGAAGCGGCCGACGAGTACCGGCAGGTCACCACGCTGTGCTGCTGCGTGACGATCGCCGGGGAGGGCAGGCAGCGCCATGCGGGACCCGATCACGGCGATTTGCTCGACGGTTACGAGGAGCAATGGCTGACGAAGTGCGCCGACATCGCCGTCGGCTACGGCGGGCACGCCGGCGGACGGCTCGGCGACACGCTGTTGTTCCATTTCGGCTTGCAGGGCGACATCGACCGGCCCGAGCGCCGCGCGGCACGCGCGGCGCTCGACATGGTTCGGATGGCCGAGCGCGCGCGGCTGTCGGTGCCGGTGACTGCGGGCGGCATCGGCGGCGGCGAAGGCTGGCGCGTCGAAGTGGCCGCCGCGATACACGTCGGGCAGGTGCTCGCGCACGCATCGCACATGTCGGGTGTATCGACGCCCGCCGCGGCGTCGCGATTGCTGAGGCTGGCCGGACCCGGGCAGATCCTGATCAGCGACGATGCACGGCTCGCACTCGAACGGCATGCCGACCATCGGCCGACCGCCATGCGGCTGGCGCGCGCGGGCCTCGTGCCGCAGCCGGTTCACGAATTGCTCGGCGAGCGGCGCGCCGATACGCCGTTCGATTCGCTCGACACCGGCATGCGGGCGCCGATGGTCGGCCGCGCGCGCGAACTCGACGCGCTGTTGCGCGCATGGCAGGAGACGCTCGCACGGTATCGCCGCGCGATGCGAGGCGAGCCGGCACCGCACGGCGTGCCGCGGCTGGTCGTGGGCGACGCCGGCATCGGCAAGTCGCGCCTCGTGCACGAGCTGTGCGAGGCCGTGCGGGGCCAGGGCCACGCGTTCGCCCATTGCGGGTGCCTGCCCGAGCGCGAGAATCATGCGCTGTTTCCGATCCTGCGGTTCATCGGCGCGCACTGGCATATCGATGCCGACAGCCAGGCCGGCGGCGCGCTCGCGGCGATCGACGCGATGATCGCGCCGCTCGAATGCGATCATGCGGCCGCCCGCGCCGCGCTCGCGACCTGGCTGGGGGTGCCCTGCGATGTGCAGGGGTTCCTGTGGTCGAGCGCGCGCGAACAGCACGCGCTGTTTGATGTCCTCGAGCAACTGATCGTGTCGCTCGGCAACGGCGCGCCGGTGTTGCTCGTCGTCGAGGACGTCCAGTGGCTCGACCGCTCGACCGAGGATTTTCTTGCGCACCTGCAGCGCTCGCCGCGCGCCGCGGCGCTCGCTGTCGTGTTCACGTCGCGCCCCACCAGGCTGGAGCGCTGGCGCGGCGCGACCGAACGTCTGATGCTGCGGCGCCTGCCGCGCGACGACGCGCAGCGCCTGATGTTGGCGCATCTGGGGCGAGGTGCGTTCGATCCGGCCTGGCTCGACCAGTTGGCCCACCGCACGGCGGGCATCCCGCTGTTCATCGAGGCCGTCGCCCGCGAGCTGACGGCGAGCGGCGCCGACGGCTCGCTCGCGGGGCTGCGGGCCACCGATCCCTGTCCGCTTCCGCTCAGCCTGGGCGGCATGCTCGGTCTCGCGTTCGACCGGATCGACGACGCGCGCGATACCGCGCAGCTCGCCGCGACCATCGGGCTCGAGGTGGATGCGCAACTGCTCGCCGACGCATCGCCTCATGATCGGGCCACGCTCGACGCACACCTGCGGCTGCTGCTCGAAGAGCGGATCGTGTATGCGCAGCACCGGCGCGATCGTGTGTTCTATGCGTTCCGCCACGCGCTGATTCGCGACGCGGCCTATGAATCGATGCCGCTCGCCGTGCGGCGCGGCAACCATGCGCGTGTCGGCCGTGCGCTGACCGCGGAAGCCGATCGCGGCGCCGGTGCGCACACGTTCGGTGTCGCCGGGCACTTCGCGCGTGCGGGAGGCCTGACCGACGCGATCGCCCATGGCATCGACGCGTCGCGTCGCGCGCTCGCATGCTCGCGGTACGACGATGCGATCCGCTATGGGCAGTGCGTGTTCGACTGGCTCGGCAACGCCGACTACGCGCAACGCGAACATGACAGCGCGCGCATCCGTGCGACGTTGACGCACGCGACGATGGCGCGGTTCGGCTGGGCGAATCCGCAGGTGCGCGAACATGCGGAGCAGCTGTTGCGGCAGATGCAGACGCTCGACGACCCGGAGCTCGAGATCAGCGCGCTATGGACCTTGTCGACCTACTACCACGTCGCGGGCGACCGTCCCACCGTGCGCGAGATCGGCTTGCGGCTCGATGCGCTCGCGAGCGAGCGCGGCGATGCCGGGGCTCAGGTCGCGGCGGACGCGATGCGCGGCATGAGCCTGTGGGTCGACGGCCACTATGCGCGCGCCCGCGCCGCGTTCGACGCGGTGCTGGCAGGCTACGACGTGCGGCGCGATGCGGATCACCGGCGCATCCTCGGGCTCGATACGCGCGCGTGGACGATGGCGTCGCTGGCCAGCGTGCGCTGGTGCATGGACGACGATCCACAGGCCGCGCTCGCGTTGGCGCACGACGCGGTGTATTGCGCGACCTGCCTCGATCATTTGCCGACGCTCGGCGTCACGATGATGTACCTCGCGCGCACCTACCAGCTCGCGGGCGATCGCGACGCGGCACTCGCGCTGTCGGAAGCGATCCTGCGGCTGTCGGAGGTCCACCGGTTGCGCGCGGTCGGGCACTACGCGGCGATCATTCGTGCGTGGGCGCAGGGGGATCGTGCGGGGGTCGTCGCGCATCTCGATGCGCAGTGGCAGTCGGGCGGATTGCTCGGGCTGACCTACTACACGTCGTTGCTGGCCGAGCTGGATGCCGCGCGCGGCGATTACGGCGCCGCGCTCGCCCGGATCGAAGAATGCCTCGCGTGGTGCGAGTCGACCGGGGAGCGGTATTACGAAGCGCAACTGCTGCTGAAGAAGTGCGAGTACTTGCGCCTGGCCGATCCGCGATGCGGCGGCGTGGCCGCGCTGGATGCGTGCCGGCGCGCAGTCGAAATTGCAACAACGGCGGGCATGGGCCGCATCGCCAGGTTCGCCGGAGCGCTGTTGCAGTCGTTGCCGTAAGTGGTTCAATTCGTCAATCAGGAGAACAGAGAGATGAGCAAGGATCTTCGATTACCGACGTACGAACAGTTTCTCGAATACCGTGCCACCGTCATCCGGGCGATCGCGCTGGCGTGGCATTCGCCGGCGTTTCTCGACGAACTCGAGGCCGATCCGATCAAGGCGCTGCGCGAGCATTTCGACTATCACTTTCCGTTCCGGCTCGACCTGAAGGTGCAGCCCAAATCGTCGGTGTGGACGCCGACCGTCAACGGCGACTGGACGGCCGGCCGCAGAAACAAGCTCACGCTGTACCTGCCGCCCGCGCCGGCGGACGAGGCGCAATTCGCGCAGGCGCTGGCCGCCTACAACGCGAACCACATCACCATCATGGAATGACCTCGGGGAAACCGACATGGCAAACAACAACGCCAATCCGACGCTCGAATCGATGCTGGAGTTCCAGAAGGTCTATCTGCGCGCCATCGCGCTCTCGTGGCGGGACCCGGAATTCAAGGGCGAGCTGCTGGAGAAGCCGCTGGAGACGCTCGCGAAATACTTCGGTTACCAGTGTCCGTGGATCGTCGACATCGAGGTCGTCAAGACGTCCGGCAATCATGGCTGGACGAACCACGGAAGCGGCAGCGGGAGCTGGAACCTGCCGCGCAACGTGATGACGGTCGGCATACCGGAGCAGCCCGCGAGCCTGGACGAGGAGGCCGTTGCACTCGCGGCCTACTGCGACGCCGGGCCGAGCTACCTGTTCACCTGCTGCTGACGCGGCGCGGCCGCGCCGTGTGCCGTCGCGCGGCCCCGAGGCAGTGCCCCGGGGCCGCGCGACGTTCGTTTACCCGCCGCATGGAACCCGACGATGCTCGATGACCTTTCGCGCGTGTTGCGCTTCAAACCGCATTTGCTCGTGCTCGATGCGGGGCCCGAGACCCTGTTCGTCGTCGACGAATTCAAGCGCGTGATGCTGCCCGGCGCGATCTTCGTGCAAATCGCGGCCTGCTTGCGGGCGCGGATGACGATCGCCGAGATCGTGACGTCGCTCGCCGGTGCGTTCGGCGAATGGGACGTGCTCGCGCGTCTCGATCAGCTGGTGCGTCGCGGGTACGTGCGCGCTGACGCGCCACACGACGACGATGCGGCACGCGGCTTCTTCGAGCGCGCCGGGCTCGACGGCGACGCGGCCTGCACGCACGTCGCGCAATTGCGCGTCGCGGTCGAGCGGTTCGGCGCCGACGACACGGCGCTCAGGCGCGCGCTCGACATGGCCGGCATCGACGTCGTGACGGATGCCGGGCTGACCGTCGCGATCGCCGATACGCACGACCGCGACGATCTCGCCGCGTGCGCCGCCCGCGTTGCGGCGCGCGGCGGGGCGTTGCTCATCGTGACGGCCGGCGGCGTGCAGACGCTGATCGGGCCGTTGCTGGCCGGGAGCGGCGCGCTTGCCGACGCGCCGTGCATCGAATGCGTGCGCTACTGGATTCGCGTCAACCGGCCTGTCGAGGCGCTGCTCGCGCGCCATCACGGCGGCGACGCGGCGCGTGTGCCCCATGCTGCGTCGCGTGCGGCGGCGTCTGCCGCGGCGGCGCTCGTGGCGGCGACGGTCGAGCAGATTGCCGTCAATCCCGCGGCATCGGAACGGGCGCAGACCCATCTCGTGGCGCACCGTATCGACACGCTGGCCGCCGAGCGGCACCGCGTGCTGCGGCGCCCGCAATGCCCGTGCTGCGGCAATCCTGCATGGATGCGCGAACAGGCGGCGCGGGC
Organism: Burkholderia sp. AU30198; assembly: GCF_020419825.1. Lineage (NCBI taxonomy): Bacteria > Pseudomonadati > Pseudomonadota > Betaproteobacteria > Burkholderiales > Burkholderiaceae > Burkholderia > Burkholderia sp. AU30198. Next base: position 164,923 of record NZ_JAIZSA010000001.1, read on the forward strand.
GCCGCGGCTGACCGATGATGCGCCGCTGGCGCGCGCCGACGGCGGCTACCGCACCGCCGATCCGCAACAGGTGTTCGCGCGTCATGCCCACCTGATATCGCCGGTCAGCGGCGCAATCGCGTATCTGCATCCGATGCCGAAGCGGCACGCGGGCCTGCGCAAGGTCTACGCATCGGGCTTTCTCGTGTGCCCGGCGGCGGTGCCGGGCAGCAACCGGTTCGACAGGATCTGCTCCGGCAAGGGCCGCACCGACGAGCAGGCGCGTGCGAGCGCGCTATGCGAGGCGCTCGAGCGTTTCAGCAGCGTGTATCAAGGCGACGAGGCGACGCTGACGGGAAGCATGGAAAGCCTGCTCGCCGATCCGGCGTGCGACGCCGCCCCGATCCACGTGAACGACCTTCAGCAGTTCAGCGAACGGCAATTCGACACGCGCGAGGCGATCAACGCGTTGACCCGCGATGTGCGAAAGCAGGTGCCGCCGCGCTTCACGGCGCGCGACGTCATCGACTGGACGCCGGCCTGGTCGCTCGTGACCGGCCGGCGCCATCTCGTGCCGCTGAGCTACTGCTATGCGGAAACGCCCGACCGTGCGCAGGCGCCGGCCGCATGCGTGCACAACCCCAACGGCTGCGCGGCGGGATCGAGCGTCGACGAGGCGATCCTGCAAGGCATGCTCGAATTGATCGAGCGCGATGCGGTCGCGATCTGGTGGTACAACCGGATGCCGCGCCCGGGCATCGAACTCGCGAGTTTCGAGGATCCGTATTTCGATGCGCTCGTGCGCGAATACGCGACGTTCGGATGGCGTTTGTGGGCGCTCGACATCACCGCCGATCTGGGCGTGCCGACCGTGGCCGCGCTGGCGGAAAACCCGCAGGACGGGCGCTTCTCGATCGGCTTCGGCTGCCATCCGGACGGCCGTATCGCGGTGCAGCGGGCGCTGACCGAAGTGAACCAGTTGCTCGATGTCGCGGCGGATGCCCCGCACCCGTGGGATCGCGACAAGCTGCCGGATACCGGATTCCTGTATCCGGCGGCGGATGTGCAGTGTACGACCCGCTCGACGTGGCCGTCGATCGACGCCGCGTCGTTGCCGGCGGCGATCGCGGATGGCGTCGGACGCATCGCGGCGGCCGGCATGGATGTGCTCGTCGTCGACAAGACGCGGCCCGACATCGGTTTGTCCGTGGTGCAGGTGATCGCGCCGGGGCTGTGCCATTTCTGGCCGCGTTTCGGCGCGCCACGGCTCTATTCGGTTCCCGTTCGGCTGGGCTGGCGCAGGGAGCCGTGCCGCGAGCCGGAGTTGAACGAGGCGCTGCTGTTTCTTTGATGCGCCGGGCGCAGCGAGCAGGTGGCCCGGCACCGCATCGACGGCGGTCGTGCGGCGGTGCCCGGCGAGCTTGCCCGAGTACCGCCGCACGGTGCCGCGTCAATGCCGGCTCGTGCCGCGACGATCGACCGGCGTCACGCCAGCGCCTGGGCGGGAAGGCGCTTCGCGACGGCCTCGTCGGACTTCAGCGACACGGCCAGATGCAGCGCGGTCGTTGTCATGCCGCCCAGGCCGACGATGACGAGCAACGCGAGGAGCGAGATACCCTCGGTCGCGGCGACCACCGTCTTGACGCCCAGGAAGCGGAACACCTGGCTGGTGATCGTGTCGACGAATGCTTCCGCCGCCTCGAAGCCATCCAGTTTCTCGCCGCTCTTCACGGCCCACACGATCGTCATGGCCAGCCGCGCGCAGCCCCACAGGTTGACGGTGACCTGATCGACTTCCGCGGGGATCTTGTACTTCTTGCCGGCGATCTTGAGCGCCCCGGCCCGTCCGTAGCCCACGACGGTGTTCAACAGCCACAGCAGGTTGCTGAGCCCCTTGGCGTCGTTGCACGAAAAACCGCCCGCATCGCTCGCGATCATCCACGGCACGCTGAAGAATGCGGAGCCGAAGCCCATGAACAGCGAGCCGGTGCTGATTGCCTCGACCTCGACCTCTTCGGTTTGCAACGCGATCTCGATGGTGTCGAGAATGGTCGCGGCAAAGATGCAGACCGACGCCGATACGCCGAAGAAGATCGAGATCGCCGATTTCTGCTCGGCGCTGACCATCAGCGACACTTCGGACTTCGGCGCGATCCCGCTCTGCTCGGCCAGCCACTGCGCGGTGAACGACGACTTGAAGCGGGTCACGCTCGCGGCGTCGGGGAACGGCGCTTCATGTTTCACCAGCTTGTACAGCAACGTGCCCGGGATCGCGACGATGTACGAGAACAGGTCGCACACCTTGAAGCTCAGCGACGAGCCGGTGATCAGCTTGTAAAGCTGCGACACGAACGGGATCTCCCATTCCGTGTTGAACAGGGCCTTGATCGCGTCGATCACGTCGCCGACCAGGTCGAGAATCGTCAGGACCAGACCTTTGGCCGCGCTCAGTGCAAACTGGGTGACGGCTTCCATCACCTTGACGGTGCCGGCGAACAGCAGGTCGAGCACGCGATCGGGGGTGCGGCCGATTTGCTCGAAGTACGTGGCGGCATCGTGGAACGCGTTCTTGCCCTGACCGAACTCGAAGTTGTCGGCGACGTCCTTCAGCTTCTCGCACAGGTCCTGGAGCGGATCGGCGGCGGCAGCCAGCGCATCGCCCCGCGCCAGGACGCGCGTCGCCTTGTAGTTGTCCGAAAATGCGTTGAGCAGCACGTTGTGGCTGGTCGACTCGTCGATGCGCGGGTCGGGTTGATCGACGTTTTCTGCGTACTGGCCGATCGCGAGCTTCGGGTCCAGTTGCGCGAGGAACGTGTTGACGGCCTTGTCGATCTCGGTCTGCAGGTGGTCGAAGCCTGCCGCCACCTGGCCTTTCACCGCATCGACCGCCAGGAGCAGATAGTCGAAGGTCGCGTCGAACGTATGGCGGGTCGCCTCCGCCGACCGCTTGATGTCGCCCCACGAGAAGAAGAAGGCCAGCCACTCGTACAGTTCCTTGAAGAACACCTTGAGCTTGTTCCAGATGCCCTCGACGATGTCGAACGCCTGCTGGAAGAGCTTGATGGTCTTGTCGATCAGGTACGTCACGCCATCGATGAGGAAATTGAAGACGACCTTGATCTCGTTCACGAGGCGCGTGACCGGATCGACGATGGTCGTCACGACGAATTCCTTCAGGCCGTCGACGATGCGGCCGACGCCGTTCTTGATCGCGTTCCAGATATCGCCCCAGTCGATGCCGAGGAAGCCGGCGTTCGCCAGGGTTGCATCGCCGGACGACGCCAGTGTGCGGGAACGCAGCAGGTACGCGCCGGCCTGGTCTGCGGTCAGGTCGTCGTAGTGCACGCCGGTATCGGTGAACGACACCCGCCAGTGCTGCGCGGGCACGTCCTCCGGCACGAGCGCGAACGGATCGGCGGTGCCGCGCACCGTATGCCGCAGCCCGACGACGGAGCGGTTGGCGCCGAGGTACCGCAGGCTCCGGGCCGCCGCGCTCGCCGGCATGCCGAACGACATCGACTGCCGCATGATCTTCGCCATGTTCTCGGCGTTGTCGCGGGTCCGGAATTCCCCGGTCAGCAGGTAGGCGCCGGAGGCGGTCTTCGCGTTCCAGACGGCATCGGTGTCGACCGCGTGCATCTTCTCCTGCAAGGCGCCGTTCGGCTCCACGGTGACGCCTTCGCCCGGCTGCATGTACTGGGTGCGGATGTGGTAGCTCGGGCTCGCGAGGCTGTTGGTGAAGCGCTCGATCACCACCTTGCCGCCGCCGCCCGACAGCACCGGGATCGTGTAGTCGGGGCTGGCCTGGTAGTACAGGCCGTTGATGCGCAGCGGCACCATCGACGCGGCATCGATCTCGACCTGCGCATGGACGGCGAGCTGGCCGGCGTCGTCGAGCACGATGATTTCCGTTGCATGGGTCGGTACCGACGTCATCTCGCCGGAGCCCTGCAGGCGGATTTCCTCGTTGGTCCACTGGGTCGTCTTCGGGTCCTGCCAGAAACGATACAGCTTGCTGTCCGACGACACGGAATACGCTTCCGAGTAGCCGGCGGCGTTGCGGCCGACCGTGAATTTCGTGTTGGGCACCGGGTTGCCGAGCTCGAACAGGCTCGACCAGCTCACCTTGTTGAGCCCGCTGCTGATCTGCCGCGTATGGTAGAGCCGCTGGTCCTTGCCGATCGCGAAGATCTCGAGCAATCCGCCGGCGTTGATGACCGCCCGCAGCGACGTCACCGGGGCCGCGTTGCTGACCAGCACCCAGTCGTCGAACTGGATGCCGGACGAGCTGTACTTCTTCTCGCGCTTTTGCCAGATGCCGAAGTCGGTATCGACGATGAAGATGTTCAGGCGCTTCTCCTGATCGGACACGACGGCGAGGTCGATCGCCTTCTTGTAGCCGAGCGTCGTGAAGTAGGAGAACCGGAAGTCGCTCTGCGCGAACAGCACGGCGTTGTCCGGGCCGATGGCGAACAGCGACTGCTGCACCGGATCGTTCGCGCACATCGCGATGCGCTTGACGGTGGCGTTGTCGGTGCTGTCCTGGCTCTTGCGGATCGGCACCCAGTCGGTCGACCCCCAGGTGCCGTCCTTCCTCAGGTAGCTGCTGCCGACTTCGTCGTTGTCGAGCACGACGTTGACGTAGACGTTGCCGAAATTCCGGGTCGACAGCATCTGCTTGAGCGGGCGTTTGGCGCCGGCGGGCTGGCAGTCGGCCTGCGCGTAGCGGCCATCCTTCCACTGGCTGAGCGTCAGCTTGCCGTTCGTGCCGATGCCGAGGAGGTTGGGGTTGTCGTAATCGTCGCTGCGCGCGAGGTAGGGGCTGACCTGGCTGGCGGTGACGCCGAGGTCGGCTTCGGCCCAGCCGGTGTCCGACTGGTTGTCCGCGCGGATCCGGTAGACCTTTTGCGCGGTACCGGACGAATAGATATCGAGGCGTCCGGCGGAATTGAGGAACGTCGAGATGTCGCTCGCGCCGGTGACCGGGCCGATGATCTCGTAGCTTTCCATCAGACGGGTGCTGACCTGCAGGCCCGATTTCGGATCGGGTGCGTTGCCGTAGAGCGAAGCGGACAGGGACGGCGGGACGGTATGAACGCCAGGCATGGAATCTCTCCAGTTGAAGGGTTGGGCGGTGACGGCTAGGGCGTGTCGCGCGTGAGCGTGCGCGCCGTTTGCAACAGGGGCGCGGTCCAGAGCCAGCGCCGGTCGGTGGACGAGAAGACGGTGGCGTGCGCGCCGGCATGCGGGGCGAGCATGCCGGCCAGCTGCGCGGCGGCGGGTGCAAAACCGGCCACGCCGCGCCGTGCGCCGCGGCGCAGCGCATGCACCAGTTCCCACAGGTCGGGGTAGAAGGCGGTCAGCCGGGTGCGATGCGCGGGGTTCTCCGCGACGAACGCGATGGCGTCGAGCACGGTGTCGCGCGCCGCGCGGCAGGCCGCGTGGCCGGCGCAGCCAAGCGAGGTCAGCGCCGTCGCGACGTTCGCATTCACGCACGCATCCACCGGATTGGGCACCGCACGGCGGTCGAGCCAGGTCCGGCATGCCCCCTGCGCAACCCACGGATCGACGGACTCCGGACGGTAGTGCAGCCGCCACGGATGCAGCGCGCGGTCCAGCGCGTCGACGGCCTGGGCCGCGCTGCGTCGCCCGAACCGGGCGAGCAGCGTCAGCGCGAGCGCGGTGTCGTCGGCGTCCGCCGGCAGGTCGACGCCCAGCCAGGACGGCATGCGGTCGGGCGGGTAGAAATGAAACGCGCCCGCGCAGGTCGGCGATGCGCAGCGTTCGAGGAAGTCGAGGCCGCGGGCGATGGCGCGATCGGCCGGGCCGGCCGGCAGGCGCGCCAGCTCGTCGAGGACCAGGGCCGTGACGAACGCATTCTCGTCCGCGTAGCGGTGGTCTCCGACGGTCACGCTCGACGGGAACGCACCGCTCGGCCGTTGCGCGGCGATGAGCGCGTCGAGCGATGCGCCGGCTGCGCGGGTGGGCAGCGTGGCGCTCATGACAGCGTCTCGGGCTGGTCCGGCGTCAGGCCGATGGCCACGGTCGCGGGCTGGTCCGATGCCACGACGATGCCGAACATCCCGTGCCGTGTCACGAAACCGCTCGCATCGGCCAGCGGTTCGCTCAGCGCGCGATAGAAGTGCGTATTCCATCCGCGGGCGGCGGCGACACGGAGCACCGTTTCGCGGATGCGTCCGTCGCCGCCGAACAGGTCGTTGGCGACCGCGTACAGCGTGAAGGTCGACGTGCCGTCCGGGCCGGCGCCGATGCTGACGCCGAAGTCGGCCGCCGGCAGCGCGGCCTCGATGGCGCTGCAGCAGGCATCCTGCAGCAGACCGAGGACTTCGTCGGCGCGGTGCTCGAGTCGCGCCGACGCCATCAGCAGCGGCACATCCGAGCGGAACAGCCGGCGCGTGCGGAGGTAGAGCTCGGCCCGCCGGCCCGCGGGCTGCCAGCCGGCCATGACGGGCCACGCGCCGCGCCGGACGATGCCGGACAGGTCGCCGAGATGGCGGGTGCCCCAGGCCAGCGCGTGCTCGGCACCGCGCTCGGGCACTTCCGCATAGAGCTTGAAACGGGGCTTGCCGTCGCCGTGCCGGCCGCCGATCCAGGCGCCGTAGGCGAGCGCCGCGTTGTCCTGGAAGGACGCGATCGCCGCGAGATCCGCGGGTTCGATCGATTCGTCCGATAGCGCGGCGATGGCCGCGGCCGCGCGGCTCAACCGGCGTGCGGGCGGAATGTCGGGGCCGGCGGGCTCGACGGTGTAGCGCAGTTCCGGGCGGCCGAACGCGATGGAAATTTCCACCGGAAAGCCGCTGCGTCCCAGCTTGCTGTCGTTCCACGCGGCAGGTTCCGCCGGTGAACGGTCGCGCAGCAGGTGGCGCAGCGCGGCGTCCGGCGCGGGCGCTGCGACCCGGCGTGCCGGCGTCCCGTACGAGGACGCCAGCGCCAGCGCGCGCTGCACTGCCGGGTGGAGTTCGGCCATGGGCATGGTGGGCGATCGTGCGTGAAGGCCGCGGTCAGGAGACGGTCGGCGGCAGCGACAGAGTCGGGTTGTCGCTGGCCGCAGGTGCCTTGTGCAGCGGCGACGTGCCGTCGGCCGGATAGTAGGTCGCCGACCAACGGAACGTCGGGCCGTAGGTTCCCGATGGCGGCACGTAGGCCCACCACGCATCGCCGCTGTTGCGGTCGAAGGCGATGGTCTGTTCGTTCTCCCGTTTCGCATCGCTGCCGGTCCACAAGGTCGCTTCCACGCGGACGTAGCGCTGCCAGGAGACCGACTGGGCGGATACCTGGACCGTCGCGAGCGTGATCTCCGGCCCTGCGGGCGTCATCTCGAATGGCGACCGGGTGAGCGGGATCGGCTTTGTCTTGCCGCCGCCATCGGGCGTTGCCAAACCCGCGAAGATCAGCGCGACCCGCTCCGGATCGACCGCGGCGACGCGCGTTTCCCAGGTCGGCGCGCTCGGGGTGAGGGTGATCGGCTGCAAGCCGGTCTGGAGCTGCCAGCCGGAACCGACCTCCAGCGTCTGGACCGACGTGAGCCTGATCGTGCTGTAAAGCGGCGGCGTGGTCAGCATGCCGGGCGCGAAGACACGCACGAGCCGCGTGCTGAGCGGATAGGGCACCTCGAAGCGGCCCTGCGGCACCGCCTCGCCCTCGAGGTTCGTCGACCCGCTGGACAGTGCATAGGTCAGGCCGACAACCAGCGGCCGCGCGCGATCGTAGTCCTGGCCGGGGCGCAGCAATACCGACCGCTGCGCGCGCGACAGCTCGGCGGTCTTGGGGGTGTTGTTGTACTGCCAGGACAGCGTCACGGTCTCGACCACCTCGAAGTCGATCTCGTCGCTGGCCAGCAGGATGCGGCCGAGATCGTCGAGCACGATCGACCGCGCGCCGTCGCTCGAGCGGGCGGGCGCGATCCACGCCGGCGTGCCGTCGGTATAGGTGACCGTCCAGTCGTAGACGAACCACGCCTGTTTCGGCGGTGCGAACGGCAGCGAAAGCGTCACGCTCGGCCGCGTCTTGTCGAGTTCGGCGGTCCTGACCACGCCGTCGTAGCCGGTCACGCGCAGCGCGACGGCGGCGACCGCGAACGCGTCGAAATCGGCCGCGACGATCGAGAAGCTGACCTCGGCCGGCGGCGCGGGGATGACGGCGACGCCTTGCGTGGCGACGCCCGTGCCGGATCGTTTGGTGTCGTCCGTCATCGTGTAGTCGGCGGTCCATTCGACGATGCCGGGACTGGGCAACGCGAACCACCACGCATACGGCCGCTCGCGGGAGAACGTGTGGGACGTCCCGCCGACGGTGACCCGAACCGAGGAGACGGCGCTCCAGTCGAGCGCGTCGAGCAGCGCCACGACGGAGACGGGCTCGGCCGGTCCGCCGATGGTGGCCTCGGTGCCGATGAAGGCGACCGGGGGGCGCACGACCTGTTCGCTGGCCTCGTAATCGAGCACCGAGGAATAGAACGCCTGCCCGGTGTCGGCCGCGGTCGCGTCGACCTGCCACGTGCGCTGTGGCGTGTCGGCGTCGAGGACGAGCGTCGTTTGCCGGTAGGTGTAATTGACCGGATCCTTGAACTCGAGCAGCAGCCTCGCGCGCCGGGGGGCGGGAGGTGACGCGGAGCCGGATTCGGTCGCCAGCTTGACGGTGTAGGTGAGGGTCGTCATGGTCGTGCGCCTTGGTCGGTCGGGATGGCGGTCAGGCCAGGTCGGTCTCGTCGGCCTCGTCGGTCTCGTCGAGGTTGCGGGTCACGACGTCGCTTGCCGGCAGCCGTACCGAGTAGACCGGCTTCGTCCCGCCTTTCGCGTCGTGGGGCAGGGTCAGTATGTTGCTGTCGTAATTGCCCGCCGGGCCGGGGATGCCGCGTTCGCTCCCGATTTCGAAGTAGGTCAACGCGTAGTGGAATTCCGTCGTCGCATCGACTTCGCGCGAGAAGGTGTAGTAGTAGGGCGACGGGAAGACCTTGGTGCCGTTCGAGAGGGTCACGGGCTTGAAGGTTTGGGAGTCGATGTCGGTCTTGCCGTATTTCGACGTGCGGTACACATCTATCGTGACCTGGACATACGCTTTCCAGTCGACCAGTGACGGGTCGACGGTCACGGTGAACGGCAATTCGACCGGGAACAGGTTCAACGCGAAGATCGGCTGGTTGCCGTAACGCACCTTGCGGACCGCCACGGTTTTGCGCGTGTTGTTCCGGTCGCGGTAATAGACCGTGCCGTCGACCTGAACGGTCGAGGTGCTTCGCTTGACAGCCTGATATTCCCAGGTACTGGTGTAGTAGTCTTCGATCCTCAATTGGGTGAAGTTGTGCGTCTGGTGGTCCGGGCTGTCCGGCTGGTCCGTGTAGTCGGTCGACAGCGAGATGCCGGTGATGGACGGCAGCGCGATACTGCCCCCCGGGATCGTGTCGTTCATGACGGTGACCGTGAAGTCGGCGGCGCCGATCACGCTGTAGACGGTCAAGGTCTTGCTGTTCACCACCGGGTACACCGACTGCGGCTGGTTGACGATGATGTTGCCGTTCGTCAGCACGTAGGTGACGGTGTATGTATAGGCCGCGCCACTCGGCTGATAGCTGTGGCTCCTGAATTGCACGGCCTCGCCGTTCTTGATGACCTTGCGTTGATCGACGTACAGCTTGCCGTCGGTGGTCGGCAGGTACGTGAAGTCGATCAGCACGAAGTCGACCTCGTTCTTCGGGTTTTCCGACGCGAACGCGATGTTCGAGCAGATGAACTCGGCTTGCTGGTAGCCGAGGTCGGTGTTGGAGATCTGAAGCTGGTTGCTGCTGCTCTTGAGCTTCGGCGACGTGAAGGCATCGCCGCTTTCGGGCTCGACCTGGTACCAGTACGTGTATTCCGAAACGAATTTCTTGCCGGCGTCGAAGAAGCCGTTGGAATGGTAGGACCACGTATTGGCGGTGGTGGCCGTGAATGCGTTGGATTCCGCTTGAGCCTTGCCCGGATAATCGATGGTCACGGTGACCTTCTTGATGCCCGCGCTCTTCAGGTCGGCCGACATCGTCACGGCCACGTCCAGCGTGCGGTTGTCGACCGTCTTGTCCAGCCGGCTCCAGACACTCTTGTCGAAGGTCGGCAGGAAGCCCTGCGGCATGATCGTCCAGTCGATGACCTCGTTTTCCTCGTAGACGCGCTGGAACGAGCCGATGGAGTTGATGCTGAAATCGTCGGCTGCGCTCGCGCCGAGGCGGCGCGCAACGTCGTCCGCGGCTGCCTGGACCAGCCCCTCGAGCGTCGTGAACGCCCAGTCATGGACGCGTTGCCGGAACTCGTCCGACGGCTGCACCGACCAATCGAGCTTGACCTTGCCGGAATCCGACTTCTGCATGTATTCACGGATCGTCGTGCGCCGCCCGGTCTCGCTGCCCCAGACGTTGCGGTCGATCTGGACGGTCTTCTGGTAGCTGGCGGCGATCGCGCAGTCGTAGGTCACGGTGGCCTTGACGGCCGGCAGCTGGCTCAGCGTCGTGGCGACGTACTGGATCGACCAGGTCGACAGGCCGACGCCCGTGTCGAAGATGTCGCGGATCGTCTTGACGTCGGCGGCGGTTTTCAGGTCGATGATGAACGTCGCCGCGTTGCTGCCGAAGTTGGACGGCGTCACGTTGATCTGCGTGTCCGGCTGGCCGGACGGGAGCGTCAGCGTCAGGAAAGCCTGGGCGTCGTTCCACGCGAACTGGCCGAATTCGATGCCCTGGCCCAGGACGTTCTTCACGGCCTGGTAGGCCTCCTGGTCGATCACGAGCTCGGCCGTGAACGTCACCGTGCCGGCCGAGCCGCTGTTCGTCCTGAACTCGGTCAGCGAGAAAGCGGGGAGGGTGATGCCGTCGACGGTCTGGGTGGCCAGCTGGGGCTTCGGCACGATATACCAGAGATTGGTGTTCGTGAAATCGCGATAGACAGTGACGCTCTTCTTGTCGTTGTCGTACTTGATGACTCGGGAGTCCTGAATATTGATCATTTCCATCTCCGGTTGAGAACGTGCGGTGTGTTATATCGGGTCCGGCAGGCATTCGCGCGCGGTGTGGCGCGACTGCCTGCCGCGGATCGGAGGCCGGGTTAAGGTGCCGATTTTCTGAAATGCCCCATTCCGGACAGGTGCCGGGTTGATGCGCAAAGCTCGCGGATCCTTCGGGGCGATCGAGCGGGTTGCATCGGCGCGCCGAATGTACAGGTGGAAATTAGGCAGTTTGGAGGGGCGGTTCAATTACACTCGATTACGCCTGGGGCGACGGCGTGAAATCGATAGGCGGCCAGGCGCAGCGCGCGGGCGGGCGGCCGAGAACGGGAAAACTTGATCGGTACAAGCCCTGAAGCCCCGTGAATTATTTCCCGGCTATAGTGGGCATGCTGGCGGCAGGCGCGGAGCTTTTTACCGATACCTGCCAAGGAATGACTGTAGACGGGTGCTGTATGAAAAATAAAATCGAAAAGACTGCCGGACCGATCTGGGGCGTGGCTGCAGGATTGCTTCTTGCTATCGCTGGATTGAGTCTCGGTATTTTCCCGAAGTCCCTGCACAGCTCGGGAAGCGCGAACGACTTCATGGCATCCGGTGTCGCGATGCTGGGGATTTTCCTGGTCGTCTATTCCACGCACGAATTGCGAAGAAGGCGTTCGCACTGAGCGCTCGCGCGTCCGCGGATCCACGAAAAACGACTTGAGCCGGCCGCCGGCTCACGCGTGCGCTCGTCCGTCGCGCGCTACGCCTTGGTGATTTCGTGTTGGTGAACGAGTTCGACGATTCGCTTCGTCGGAATGCTGGCGCGCAATCCGTCGACGCTGTCGATCGGAAACCACTTGCATTTCTCGATCTCGTTGTTCGCTTGCGGCGTCTGGTCCGGGTCGACTTCCGCGAAGAACACGTGATGGATCTTGGCGAGCCCGGTGAACTGCATCGAGTACACGAGATGCTGGCCGGTCATGCCCGTTTCTTCGCACAACTCGCGATGCGCGGCTTCGAGCGGCGTTTCCCCGCGCTTGATCGTGCCGCCGGGTAGGGCCCAGCGCGACGCCGCGCGGGCGACGAGCAGGACCTGTTCGCCGCGGTAGCAGACGATGGTCGCGCGTTCCTTGACCGGGACGGCGCTCGTTTCGGGGGCGGTGTTGGGGGCGGGGATCTGGGGCATATCGTGATTCTAACCAGCACAAAACGATCGGCCAAGGCGGCCTGACCGGGTTTGACGTTTGATCGCCATCGACACGCGGCCGCTTGTCCGGAGACCCGTCGAACGTGCAGGGTGGGGGCGGGACACATGGCATGTGCCAGCCGGCCGGACGCCCTTGCGAGGGGTGGGGGTATGCCGCTTGCATCGCCGCGGTACGTTACGATCGCCGGACTGTCCGTACGCGCTTTCTCTGCGAGCAAGCCTCGCATGGAGCCCGATACGGCGCGCTCAAATGCGGCCGCCGGTAACGTCGCGTCGCGACAACCATCGGGAAACCCGTCATGAGGATCATGATTGTCGGCGCCAGCAGAGGGCTGGGCCGTGCGCTCGTTGAAGGCGTCTGCCGCGCCGGCGACACCGTTATCGGCGTATCGCGCACGCGTCCGGACGCAGTGACGTTGCCGCCGGGTGTCGAGCTTCGGTGGATCGAGGCCGACATGGCGTCGCCTGCCGAAGCCGCCGCGCACATTGCGCAGGCCGCGCCGTCCGCGTTCGATGTGCTGATCTGCAACGTGGGTATCTGGGAGGCGACAGCCTTCACGGGCCGCTACGCGTTCCTGGACGAGCCGGACGATGCGATCGTCGATCTGGTGAACGTCAACATCACGGCCACGCTGCTGCTGCTCAAGCGCCTGGTGCCGCGCTTGCTGCAATCACGCAAGCCTCAAGTCATCCTGACCGGTTCCACGTCCGCGCTTCGGCAAAGCGGGCGGCCGGAAGTCGCGTTCGGCGCGTCGAAGTTCGCGCTGAACGGCGTGGCCGATGCGTTGCGCGAAGGATTCAGAGGGAGCCGGCTGGCCGTCACGTGCCTGCAACTCGGCAACCTGAATACCGACGATGCGTTGTCCGTTCCGATAGAAGAGGCGGCGGCGCGCGGCGATGGCGGGCTGGTGCCGGTTCACGACGTGGTGGCCGTCGTGCGTACGCTGCTGCATTTGTCCGATGCCGCGTTCGTACGGGAACTGGTGATGCCGGCGATAGCGGACGAGCGGTTTTGACGGTGACGCGGCGCGGCACGCAATCGGTGCGACGGGTGGTGTGACCGGAATCGGCCGGTTGGCGATGCGTTGATCGCGCAGCCTGCACCGGCAGCCGCGGGTGCCGGCTGGCACGACACGCGGTGCGGCCCGTCAGGCGCACCGCGCGTCGCGCGGTTGATCCGCTTACTTCTTTTCCGGCAGGAACCAGTTCATCACGAGCGCGCAGATGCCGCCCGTTGCCACCCCCGATTCCAGCACGTTCTTCAGCGCGTGCGGCAGGCTGTTGAGGATGTCCGGCACCTGCGACACGCCGAGGCCGAGCGCGAGCGACACCGCGATGATCAGCAGTGCGCGACGATCGAGATGGACGCCCGAGAGGATGTTGATGCCCGATGCGGCCACCGCACCGAACATCACCATGGCCGCGCCGCCGAGCACGGGTTCCGGCACGGCCTGCAGCACACCGGCGACGACCGGGAACAGGCCGAGCACCACGAGCATCCCCGCGATCCAGATGCCGACGTAGCGGCTCGCGACGCCGGTGATCTGGATCACGCCGTTGTTCTGCGCGAATACCGAGCTCGGGAACGTGTTGAACACGCCGGCCAGCAGCGAGTTCGCGCCGTTGACGAGCACGCCGCCCTTGATCCGTTGCATCCACACCGGGCCTTCGACCGGCTCGTTCGAGATCTTGCTGGTGGCCGTGACGTCGCCGATCGCTTCGAGCGACGTGACGAGGTAGATGATCAGCATCGGCACGAACAGCGACCACGAGAAGCCGATGCCGAAGTGCAGCGGCGTCGGGACCTGGAACAGCGCGGCCTGGTGCATGCCGGTGAAGTCGAGACGGCCGAGGAACGCGGCCGCGAGATAGCCGATGACGAGCGCGATGACGAGCGCGGTGCTGCGCACCCACACGATCGGCACGCGGTTCAGCAGGATGATCGTGCCGAGCACGAGGCCCGATAGCGTCAGGTTCTCCGCGCTCGCGAACGTGCCCTTGGCCATCGCGCCATAGCCGCCGCCCATGCTGATGAGGCCGACCTTGATCAGCGTGAGACCGATCAGCAGCACGACGATGCCGGTGACGAGCGGCGTGATCAGGCGCTTCACGAACGGCAGGATGCGCGACACGCCCATCTCGACGAACGACCCGGCAATCACGACGCCGAAGATCGCGGCCATCACGGTTTCGACCGGCGTGCCTTGCTTGACCATCAGGCTGCCGCCGGCGATCAGCGGGCCGACGAAGTTGAAGCTGGTGCCCTGGACGATCAGCAGGCCGGCGCCCAGCGGGCCGAAGCGCTTGCACTGGACGAAGGTGGCGATGCCGGAAATCACCAGCGACATCGACACGATAAGGGTCGTATCCCGGCTGGACACGCCGAGTGCCTGGCAGATCAGCAGGCCGGGCGTGACGATCGGCACGATGATCGCCAGCAGGTGCTGCAGCGCGGCGACGAAGGCGACCATCGGCGCCGGCCGGTCGTTCGGGCCGTAGACGAGGTCGCGGGCCGAATCTGCGGCGTCGGCGCCGTGGACGGCGGGTTGGGCGGGGGAGGCGGGTTGCATGGCGAGCGGGCCGGACAAGGTGGAAAGTGCGGCATTTTAGCCGAACGGCCCGGCGCCGCCGCCGGGGGCGCTGCAATAGCGGGGATTCGGCGAATCGGGAAAACGGTGGCGGATCGGTAGCCGGGCGGCCGTGAACGCGGCGCCTTTCGGTCAGCGGGCTCGACGCGAGGCGGGCACGGTCGGGGTGGTGGCCGGGGCGGTGGTCGCCCGGAACCCGGGCAGTTCGGGAATCCGCCGCTCCATGAACTGCAGGAACGTGCGGGTCCGCAGCGGCAGATAGCGGCGCGACGCATAGACGAGGTGCAGCGCATGCGGCGGCACCATGTCCCACTTCGGCAGCAACCGCACGAGCTGCCCGCTGTCGATCAGGTCCTGAACGAGCCACGCCGGCCCGCTGCCCACCGCGTTCCCGGCCAGGAAGCATTGCCGCAGCGCCATCGAGCTGTTCACGCGATACCGGCCGTGTACCGGAACGATGGCCTGCTCGTCGCCGCGGGCGAAGGTCAGTTCGTTGCCGATGTCCGCGCGTGCGTAGCCGACATATTCGTGCCTGGCGAGATCTTCCGGCCGGCGGAGCTTCGGTGCCCGTGACACGTACCCCGGCGTGGCGACCAGCAGGCGCGGCGACGTCGCGATGTGGCGCGCCACGGCGTCCGGCGGCAGCAGGTGGCCGAGGCGGATGGCGACATCGACGCCTTCTTCGACCAGATCGATCACGCGGTCGGTCAATTGCAGCTCGACCTCGATCTCCGGCCACGCGGCGAGGAATTCGAGCACGAGCGCGTTCAGCCGCAGCTCGCCCAGCCCGAGCGGCGCATTGACGACCAGCTTGCCGACCGGCCGCACCGTTTGCCCGCGCACCTCGGCGACCGCGCTCGCGTATTCGTCGATCACGCGCTTGCAGCGATCGTAGAACCGGCGGCCTTCGTCGGTGGGCGCGAGGCTCGTGGTCGAGCGTTCGAGCAGGCGCACGCCCAGTTCCTGTTCGAACGCGGCGACGATCTTGCTGATCGTCGGCTGGCCGGTGCCTTCCTCGCGCGCGACCGCCGAGAAATTGCCGAGCTCGATCGCGCGGACGAACACGCGCATGGCTCGCAGCGAATCCATCTTATTCCTTTATGGCATGAACCTTATTCAAGTCTCCCATGTTCCAATGCGTTAGGGAATGACCTAACGTTCGCGAACCTTCAATCCCTGATGAGGAGTCGACATGAACGAGGCAACGCAATCTTCGGCACTGGACGGTGCGCACGTGGTGGTATTCGGCGGGGGCTCCGGAATCGGCCTCGAGGCGGCGGCCGCCGCGAAGGCGAACGGCGCCAGCGTCACGCTGGTCGGCCGGACCCGCGCGAAGCTCGAGGCCGCCGCGCAGGCGATCGGCGGCGCGCGCATCGCGGTGGCCGACATCGCGGACCGGCATGCGGTGCAGGCCGTCTTCGACACGATCACGCGCGTCGATCACCTGGTCGTCACCGCCGGCCGGTTCATTGCCGGCAAGCTGAACGAGACCGATCCCGATCACCTGCTCGCCGCGCTGCAGGAGCGGATCGCCGGGCCGGTCTACGCGATCCGGGCCGCGTTGCCGCTGATGCCCGCCACCGGCTCGATCGTGCTGACCGGCGGGCAACTGTCGGATCGTCCGGCGCAGGGCGTGTCCGTCATTGCCGCCGCCGTGCGCGGCGTCGAGGCGCTGGCGCAGTCGCTCGCGCTCGAATTGAAGCCGATTCGCGTGAACGTCGTCGCGCCGGGCTTCGTCGAAACGCCGCTGTATGACGCGTTCGGCCCGGATATGCGCGACACGATCCTCGCGGGCGCGGCATCGTCGCTGCCCGGCGGCCGAGTGGGGCGTGCCGATGAGGTGGGGGAAGCGATCGCGTTCCTGCTGGGCAACGGCTTCATGAATGGCGAGATCCTGCACATCGACGGCGGCGGCCGGCTGGTCTGAGCCGCGCGTCAGCCTGTCGCGCGCGTGCCGGTGCGGCGCACCGGTGTGCGCGGCGCGCGGCCATCCGGATACGCGCGCTGGCAGACGGCGATGACTGCATCGCGCAGGCGCTGATGTACGGGGTCGCCGTGCATGCGCGGGTGCCACAGCGCGGACACGAGGATCTCGGGCAAGGGCACCGGGATCTCGAAGCGGCGCAGCCCGAGGGCCTCCGTGAGCCCTGGCGAGAAAGCGTTGCCGAGGCTCGAGCGCGGCACGAGCGCGATCAGGTCGGTGCTGGCCGCGACCCGCATCGCATCGGGGTAGCCCGGTACGACGACGTGCACGGTGTGGCCCGAGCCGGCCTTGTCGGTCGAGTCGTCAGCCGGCCCGCCGAAATCGCCGAGCTGCGACGCGATCACGTGACGGCAGGCCGCATAACGCGCAGGTGTGATCCTGCCGGATGCGAACAGCGGATGCCCGGTGCGTGCCACCGCGACGTGCCAGTCGTGAAACAGCATGCGCGTGTGCAGTTCGGGCGCATCGTCGCCGCGCTTGCCGATTTCCAGGTCGACGGCGCCGTCGCGCAGCGCTTGCGGATCGCGGTCGGGCTTCGGGACGAAGCGGATGCGCACCTGCGGCGCGATTTCGCCGAGGGCGGCGACCACCGGGCCGGACAGCATTTCCATGAACGATGCGGCCGCGCGGAGGGTGAACGTGGCCGCGTGCGTCGCCATGTCCACGTCGGCCGTCGCCGGTTGCAGCACCGCGCGTGCATCGCTTGCGATCGCGTGCACGCGGTCGCGCAACGCGGCTGCGTGAGGCGTCGGCACGAGCTTGCGCCCGGCGCGCACGAGCAACTGATCGCCGGTGGACAGCCGCAGCCGCGTGAGCGTGCGGCTCATCGCGGACGTGCTCAGGCCGAGCCGGCGCGCGGCGCCGGTCACGCTGCCTTCAGACAGCAGCACGTCGAGCGCGGTGACGAGGTTCAGGTCGATGTCTTCCATGGCGACAGGATACGCCTCTGCGCGGATTGGCATGGCGTTTGATGCAACTAAGCGTTGAGTTTGGTGCGTCTGGCGCCTGTCGTGGTGCGCACCTATAGTGGCTGCATGACGAATCCCGGCAAAGGCGGAAACCATGCAATCAATCGAATCGAACGGAAATGTCCCCGCGATCCTGCTCGTCGCGGCCTCGCGCGGCCTCGGGCTCGCGATGGCGGACGCGTTCCTGGACAAAGGCTGGCACGTAACGGGCACCGTTCGCGCAGGATCGGGGCGCACGAAGCTGCACGACCTCGCCGATCGGTTCGACGGCCGGCTCGACATCGAGACGCTCGACATCTGCGAGCCGACGCAACTGGCCGCGCTGCGCGAGCGACTGTCGGGCCGGCGCTTCGACATGCTGTTCGTGAATGCGGGCACGACGAACGAGCCGACCGAAACGATCGGCGAAGTGACGACCGACGAATTCGTGCGCGTGATGATCACGAATGCGCTGGCGCCGATGCGCGTGATCGAGACGCTGCAGGATCTCGTGGCCGCGGACGGCCTGATCGGCGCGATGTCGTCGGGGCAGGGCAGCGTCGCGAACAACGTCAGCGGGATGCGCGAGGTGTATCGCGGCAGCAAGGCCGCGCTGAACCAGTTCATGCGCAGCTTCGCGGTGCGCCAGGCCGATACGCGGCGCGCGATGGTGCTGATGGCGCCCGGCTGGGTCCGCACGGAGCTGGGCGGGCCCGATGCGCGCCTGACGATCGAGGAAAGCGTGCCGAGTCTCGTGAACGTGCTGATCGCGAAGCGGGTGCGCCCGGGGCTCGAGTATCTCGACTATCTGGGGAGGACGGTGCAGTGGTGATCGTCGCATCGGCACATCGCGCGGCGGGTAGCGGCCAGTTGCGATCCTCGGGGCCGTGAACGGGGCGCAGGATCCGCGAGGTTGTTCGCGGCGCGGTGGCGGCGCTGCGCAGGCCGTGCCGATTCAATACAATGCGACGACCCGCCAGTGACACGGCGTAGTGCCGTCGCGTTCGAATCCCTCCGGTTCGCCGCGCCTGGCGTGCGTCCCCGTCGTGACGGCCCCCAGTCGAACCCGGAGCGCAACATGAACGAACCCTACCTTCAGGTCATCGCGCATTACTACGCGAAACCCGGCAACGGCGACCGCGTGATCGAATTGCTCGCCGAGCTCGCGCCGGCCACGCGCGCCGAGCCGAAGAATCTCGACTATGGGTATTTCCGGTCGCCGGAGGATCCCGACCACATCGTGATCCTCGAACGCTACCGGGATGCTGATGGCCTCGATGTGCATCGGGAAACGCCGCATTTCCAGCGGATCGGGATCGGCGCGATCATTCCGTTGCTCGATCGCCGCGACGTGTCGCGCTACATGGTGCAGCCGGACACCGGCACGGCGACGCCACCGGGAGGCACCCGATGAACCCGTTTCAATTCCGTACCGTTCCGACGCAGGTCGTCGAATTCGGCGCCGCGCGCCGGCTCGGCGCGCTGTTGCGCGAGCGCTTTCCGGCGCTCGTGCGGCTGTGTGTCGTCACCGACGCGTTCCTGCATCGCAGCGGCGTGCTTGCGCCCGCGCTGGAGAGTCTCGCCGCACATGGCTGGCAGGTTACCGTGATCGACGACGTGATCGCCGATCCGCCCGAGCACGTGGTGCTGGAAGCGACCGAACGGGCCGTCGCGGCCGATGCCGAGATCGTGCTCGGCCTGGGCGGCGGATCGTCGATGGACGTCGCGAAGCTGATCGCGGTGCTCGCGCCGGGGCAGCAGGCGCTGGCCGACATGTACGGCGTCGACAAGGTCACGAGCGCGCGGCTGCCGCTCGTGCAGATGCCGACGACGGCTGGCACGGGCTCCGAAGTGACGGCCGTGTCGATCGTCACGGTCGGCGAGGCGCGCAAGATGGGCGTCGTGTCGCCGCATCTGTTCGCGGACGTCGCGATCCTCGACGCCGAGCTCACGCTCGGCCTGCCGCGCGCGGCAACAGCCGCGACGGGCATCGACGCGATGGTGCATGCGATCGAGGCGTACACGTCCGCGCGGCTGAAGAACCCGGTGTCCGACATGCTGGCCGTGCACGCGCTGACGCTGCTGTCGCGCAACCTGCTCGCGGCGTGCGACGACGGCGGCAACCGCGACGCGCGCGAGGCGATGCTGGTCGGCGCGATGTTCGCGGGGCAGGCGTTCGCGAATGCGCCGGTCGCGGCCGTGCATGCGCTGGCCTATCCGGTCGGCGGGATCTTCCATGTGCCGCACGGGTTGTCGAATGCACTCGTGCTGTCGCACGTGCTGCGTTTCAACGCGCCGGCTGCCGCGCCGCTGTATGCGGAACTCGCGGCGATCGTCGCGCCGTCGGCGACGGGCAGCGACGAAGCGCGCACGCACGCGCTGATCGCCGAGATCGACCGGCTGATCGTCGCGACGGGCATTCCACGCACGCTGCGCGAGGTCGGCATCGGGGAGGGCGACCTGCCGAGGATGGCGTCGGATGCGATGCTGCAGACGCGCCTGCTCGTGAATAACCCGCGCGAGGTAACGGAGGCCGATGCGCTGGAGATTTACCGGCAGGCGTGGTGACGCGGCGGGCGGGCGCGTCGCGCCGCCCGTGATGTTTCGCGATGCGCTCAGGATCGCGAGCGGCGCGCGGCCGCCCGCCAACCCGGCTTACCCGCGTGACGCGTCGGCGCCGGTTGCCACGACATACGCCGAAGCCTGCTTCGTGCCGTCCGGCCGGGTTTCCAGATAGACACCCTGGATTTCCGGCTCGAAACCCGGCAGCGCGTTGATCCCGGCTTCGAGCGCGCGGAAGTAGTCGAGCGCCGGGCCGCCCCATACTTCGCCGGGCACCACGCAGAAGATGCCGGGCGGGTAGGGCAGCGCGCCTTCGGTCGCGATCCGGCCTTCGATGCGATCGAGCGTGACGAGCTCGACGTTGTTGCGGATCAACTCGGCATTCGCGGCCTGCGGCGATATCGCCTGCTTCGGGAATTGCGCGCGCCGGAACATCAGCTTCTGCAGATGCTTCATGTCGTGGCTGCGGTAGAAGTCGTGCATCCGCTGGCACAGTTGCCGCAGGCGCATGTTGCCGTACAGCTCCGGATACGCTTCGCACAATGACGGAATCGCTTCGCGCAGCGGCGTGTCCTGGTCGAGATGACGCTCGAACTGCGCGAGGTGCGCGACCAGATGCTGCAGCTTGCCGAAGCTTTCCGACGGCGTGAGCAGGAACAGGATCGTGTACAGGTCGGCCTTCTCGGGCACGACGCCGTGCTCGCGCAGGTAGCGCGCCAGAATCGGCGCCGGTGCGCCGAATGGCGCATATTCGTGCGTGTCGCGATCGATGCCGGGTGTCGTCAGCAGCAGCTTGCACGGGTCGACGAAATACTGGTCGTCCGCATAGCCTTCGAAGCCGTGCCACGTATCGGCCGGGTGGAAGCGGAAGAAGCGCAGGTCGTCGACGATCTGCTCGGTCGGGTAGTCGGCCCACGGGCGGCCGTCGATCTGCTGCGGCACGAACGGACGGATCTGGCGGCAGGTCTTCATCAGCAGCTTGCGCGCATCGACGCCGTGCGCGACGCAGTCGCGCCACAGGCGCTTGCCGGCCGGGCCCGCATGCATCTGCGCGTTCACGTCGAGCGCCGCGAACATCGGGTAGAACGGGCTCGTCGACGCATGGATCATGTACGCGTTGTTGAAGCGCCGGTGATCGCAGAAGCGCTTCTGGCCTTCGATGTGGCTGTCCTTCTTGTGGATCTGCGACGTCTGCGAGAAGCCGGCCTGCTGCTTGTGCACCGACTGCGTGACGAAGATGCCGGGATCGTCGGGGCCGAGCGTGAGCATCAGCGGCGAGCAGTCCTGCATCATCGGGATGAACTGCTCGTAGCCGACCCACGCCGAATCGAACAGGATGTAGTCGCACAGGTGGCCGATCCGGTCGACGATCTCGCGCGCGTTGTAGATCGTGCCGTCGTAGGTGCCGAGCTGGATCACCGCGAGCCGGAACGGGCGCGGCCGGTCGGCGCGCTCCGGGGCGACGTCGCGGATCGCGTCGCGAATGCGGGCTTCGTCGAGCGCCGCGCTGTCGACGCCGCCGATGAGGCCCCACGCGTTGCGCGCGGTTTCGAGGTAGACCGGCCGCGCGCCCGACAGCACCAGCGCGCCGAGATGCACCGACTTGTGGTTGTTGCGGTCGAACAGCACGAGATCATCGGGGGCGAGCAGCGCGCTCGTGACGACCTTGTTCGACGTCGACGTGCCGTTCAGCACGAAGTAGGTCTTGTCCGCGTTGTAGATCCGCGCGGCATTGCGCTGCGCTTCCAGCGCGGGGCCTTCGTGGATCAGCAGGTCGCCGAGCCGGACGTCGGCGTTGCAGAGGTCGGCGCGAAAGATCGTCTCGCCGAAGAAGTCGAAGAACATCCGGCCGAGCGGGTGATTCGAGAAGAACTGGCCGCCTTGGTGGCCGGGGCAGTCGAACTCGACGTAGCCGCGCTGCACGTATTCGCGCATCACCTTGAAGAACGGCGGCAGCAGGTTTTCGCTGTAGATGTCGGCGGCGGCGGAGATCTGCCGGCCGTAGTAGTGGCGCCCGCCGTGGCGGAGCTGGATCACGCCGCTCGCGCTCGGCAGGATCGATGGCGGCACTTCCTGGTCGGGCTCGACCGCGACGAAAAACGGAATCGCGAATCCGGTTCTTTCGACGGTTTTCAGTACCTGTTGCGCCGAATCGATTCCGACGACGATTGCCGCGATATTCGTGAAATCGGTCTGGAATACATCGACCTGTTCATGCGTGGTGAGGAAGGCGCCAATCAGCGCCGGCTCGACTGCGATTTTCAACAGGCTCACGCGAACTCTCCCGTAAATGTGCGGAAGCGGGAGCCGCATTCGCACGGCTGCATAATCCGCGTAATCCGATACGCGCTGCAGCCGATTGAAATGCTCCCGCGAATGCTGAATGCCGAATGGCGCGCCGCACGAAGAAGCCTTGTCCGGCGAGGCACGGCCGCCATCGGTCAATGCACGGCGCAGCCGATCGTAGCAACAAAACCACGCGAATTCAATCGACCGGAATCGACAATCTCAGTGTTGGATGAGAATGATCAAATAATCAGGAATTGGCATGCTGCAATGCACATAAAAATGAACCAATCGTGAAATACTATTTGAAAACAGTCACCAGTTTCGCCGAATCGCCTGCTGTTCACCGAATGGCATCTATGGCATAGTCGGCACCGAATTGGATGGCGAATCAAATCGGATTTGCGAGCGTCTCACGCCGCCGCCCGTGGCCTGCTGTCCGCGTGCTCGTGAGATGCATCACCCCAACGAAGCATCGGAACAACGAGGGCAACAACATGAATACGTCCGTCGGTGGCATTCGCCGTCTCGGCATGCGCGCGCTTTTGGTCGACGACGAGATCACCCAGGAATCGGCGACCGGGCGTGCGGTCCGCACGCTGAGCGCGGAGCTCGCGCAGCGCGACATCGACGTGCTCACGGCAACCTCGGCCGACGACGCGATCATGCTGATCCGTTCCGATCCGTCGATCCAGTGCGTGCTGCTCGACTGGGATCTCGGTGTGGACGGTCATGGCCCGTCCGAGGCCGTGGTCGACGCGATCCGGCAACGCAACGGCAACGTGCCGATCTTCCTGCTGGCCGACCGCAGCGTCGCATCGACGGTGCCGTCCGCCGTGATGGGCCAGGTCGACGATTTCGTGTGGCTGCTCGAAGATACGGCCGACTTCATCGGCGGGCGCATCCATGCGGCGATCGAACGCTATCGCGCCACCGTGCTGCCGCCGATGTTCGGCGCGCTCGCGAAATTCTCGCGTGTCTACGA
Organism: Burkholderia sp. AU30198; assembly: GCF_020419825.1. Lineage (NCBI taxonomy): Bacteria > Pseudomonadati > Pseudomonadota > Betaproteobacteria > Burkholderiales > Burkholderiaceae > Burkholderia > Burkholderia sp. AU30198. The sequence goes on from NZ_JAIZSA010000001.1 coordinate 188,438, forward strand.
ATACTCGTGGCATACGCCCGGCCACACGGGCGGCACGGGCTTCCTGAAATCGCCGGTCGGCCGCGCGTTCTTCGAATACTTCGGCGAAGCGCTGTTCCGTTCCGACCTGTCGATCTCGGTCGGCGAGCTCGGCTCGCTGCTCGACCACTCGGGCCCGATCGGCGAAAGCGAGCGCTACGCGGCGCGCGTGTTCGGCGCGCATCGCACGTATCACGTGACCAACGGCTCGTCGACGTCGAACCGCATCATCCTGATGGCGAGCGTGAGCCGCGACCAGATCGCGCTGTGCGATCGCAATTGCCACAAGTCGGCCGAGCATGCGATGACGATGTCGGGCGCGATCCCGACTTACCTCGTGCCGACGCGCAACCGCTACGGGATCATCGGGCCGATCGCGTCGGAGCGCCTCACGCAGACGGCGATCCGCGAGGCGATCGCGTCGAACCCGCTCGCGGCCGGGCTCGCCGACCGCCAGCCGAAGCACGCGATCATCACCAACTCGACGTACGACGGCCTGTGCTACAACGTCGCGCGGGTCGAGGAACTGCTCGGCGCGAGCGTCGACCGGCTGCATTTCGACGAAGCCTGGTACGGCTACGCGCGTTTCAACCCGATCTACCGCGATCGCCATGCGATGCACGGCGACCCGCGCGACCATCGTGCGGACCGCCCGACGGTGTTCGCGACGCAGTCGACGCACAAGCTGCTGACCGCGCTGTCGCAGGCGTCGTACATCCACGTGCGCGACGGCCGCAACCCGATTCCGCATGGCCAGTTCAACGAAACGTTCATGATGCACGCGTCGACGTCGCCGAACTACGCGATCATCGCGTCGAACGACGTTGCGGCCGCGATGATGGACGGCCCCGGCGGCGCGGCGCTCACGCACGAGTCGATCGAGGAGGCCGTCGCGTTCCGGCAGATGATCGCGCGGATGAACGGCGAGTTCAGCGCGAAGGGCGACTGGTTCTTCGAATGCTGGCAGCCCGACACCGTGCTCGAGACGCGCACGGGCCGCACGCTGCCGTTCCACGACGCACCGCCCGAGCTGCTCGCGAGCGACCCGTCGTGCTGGGTGCTGCGCCCCGGCGCGCAATGGCACGGCTTCGGCAATATCGAGGACGGCTACTGCATGCTCGATCCGATCAAGGTGTCGATCGTCACGCCGGGCGTCGCGCCGGCCGGCGGCCTGATGCCGGTCGGCATTCCGGCGAGCGTCGTGACCGCGTATCTCGATGCACGCGGGATCGTCGTCGAGAAGACGACCGACTTCACGATCCTGTTCCTGTTCTCGATCGGCATCACGAAGGGCAAGTGGGGCTCGCTCGTCAGCGCGCTGTGCGATTTCAAGCGCGACTACGACGCGAACCTGTCGCTCGACATGGCGATTCCGTCGCTTGCGAAGGAGCATGGCGCGCGCTATGCGGGCATGGGGCTGAAGGATCTGGCCGACACGATGTTCGCGGCCATGGAGCAACTCGGCACGACGCGGCTGATGTCGGAAGCCTTCTCGATCCTGCCGAAGCCGGAGATGAGCCCGGTACGCGCGTACGAGCATCTGGTGCAGGGCCGTGTCGAGCAGGTCACGCTCGAAGAGCTGGCCGGACGCACGGTCGCCACCGGCGTCGTGCCGTATCCGCCGGGCATTCCGCTGCTGATGCCGGGCGAGAACGCGGGGCCGGCCGGCGGCCCGGTGCTCGGCTACCTGAGGGCGCTCGAAGCATATGACCGGCGCTTCCCGGGCTTCGCGCACGACACGCACGGCGTGGAAGTGGAAGACGGCACGTACCGTGTGTACTGCCTGACGGCCTGAGCATCCGGCCGGACGAACGGACAAACATGCGACCGGCCGCTCCGGCGGCCTCACATCGAAGGATCGACATCATGGAAAACACAGCGCGCATGTCCGGCGCGGCCTCGGCGGCCGCGCCGAAGAACCGGATGAATGTCTGGCAGCTGACTATCCTCACGGCGGTCAACATGATGGGCTCCGGCATCATCCTGCTGCCGTCGAAGCTCGCGCAGGTCGGCACGATCTCGCTGCTGTCGTGGATCGTCACGGCGGGCGGCTCGCTCGCGCTGGCCTATGCGTTCGCCCGCTGCGGGATGCTGAGCCGCAAGCCGGGCGGGATGGGCGGCTACGCGGAATACGCGTTCGGCAAGGCCGGCAACTACATGGCGAACTACACGTACGGGCTGTCGCTCGTGATCGCCAACGTCGCGATCAGCGTCACGGCGGTCGGCTACGGCACCGTGCTGTTCGACGCGACGCTGTCGCCGCTGCAAACGGGCCTGTGGACGATCTTCCTGCTCGTGCTCACGACGGTCGCGAACTTCGGCGGCTCGCGCATCACCGGCCGGATCGGCTCGGTGACCGTGTGGGGCGTGATCATTCCGGTCGTCGTCGTGTCGCTGATCGGCTGGTTCTGGTTCAGCGGCGCGACCTGGGGCGCCGCATGGAATCCGAACCACCTGCCGCTCGGGCCGGCCGTCAGCAGCTCGATCGCGGTGACGCTGTGGGCGTTCCTCGGGCTCGAATCGGCGTGCGCGAACTCGGACGCCGTCGAGAATCCTGAGCGCAACGTGCCGATCGCCGTGCTCGGCGGCACGATCGCATCGGCGATCTTCTACATCGTGTCGACCAACGTGATCGCGGGGATCGTGCCCAACGCGATTCTCGCGAAGTCGAACGCGCCGTTCGGCATCGCGTTCGCGACGATGTTCACGCCGACGGTCGGCACGATCGTCACCGCGCTGATGGTGATCGCGTGCATCGGCTCGCTGCTCGGCTGGCAGTTCACGGTCGCGCAGGTGTTCAAGAGCTCGGCGGATGTCGGCTACTTCCTGCCGGTGTTCGCGCGGGCGACGCGCACCGGCACGCCGATCGTCGGGATGGTGATCCTGCTGGTCGCGCAGGTCGCGCTGGCGCTGATGACGATCAGCCCGGAGCTGAGCAGCCAGTTCCAGAAGATCGTCGATCTCGCGGTCGTCACGAACCTCGTGCCCTACGTGATGTCGATGGCCGCGCTGATCACGATCCAGAAGGTCGCGAAGGTGCCGCCAGCGAAGGCGCTGCTGACGAACGTGATTGCGATGGTCGCCACCGCGTACAGCTTCTATGCGCTGTTCAGCTCGGGCGAGCAGGCGCTGATGCTCGGCGGCCTGTGCGTGTTCCTCGGCTGGACGCTGTTCGGCTTCGTCAGCGCGCGCTTCTACCAGATGGAAGTTGACGCCCATGTGAAGGAGCCGGGGAAGTCGCTGCAAGCGTGACGAGGGCGGCGGTCGCCGCCGTTATCGGGCAGGGCGGGCCAGCAGCGGCGGGAGATCCTGCTTCAGCAGGTCGACGACGGCCCGCACGCGCGGCGGCAGCGGCCGCTGCGCGTGCACGAGCACGTTGAGCGCGAAGTCGGGAATCGCATGCCGCGGCAGGAGCTCGACGAGCGTGCCGGCCGCGAGCGCGTCGGCGCAGGCCGGCTGCTGGACCACGCCGATGCCGCCGCCGGCCACGATCGTGTCGAACATCGGGCGCCAGTGGCTCGTCGTCATGATCGTGCGGATGCGCACGTATTCGAGCGCGTCGCCTTCGTGCTGCAGCGGCAGCCGTTCGCTGGCGAAGACGCCTTTCACGCGGATGAACGGATGGTTCGCGAGCTCGGCCGTCGTGTCGATCGGGCCGTGCCGCTCGAGATACGACGGCGCGGCGACGAGCCGGCGGCCGACCGCGCCGACCGGATGCGCGACGAACCCGCCGTCGCCGAGCTGGCCGACGCGGATCGAGATGTCGACGCCTTCCGTGACCGGATCGACGATGTCGTCGTTCAACACCAGATCGATGTGCAGGCCCGGATACGCGCTGCGGACATGCATCAGCACGCCGGGCAGCACGACCTCGCCGACGCATTGCGGCGCCGCGAGCCGGATCGTGCCGTCGAGTGCGTTTTCCGTCTTCGAGACCGAGGCGACCGCTTCGTCGGCCGCTTCGAGCAGTTCCTTGCTGCGCGCGTAGAAGATCCGGCCTTCTTCCGTGCACGCGAGGGTGCGCGCACTGCGCAACAGGAGCCGCGTGCCGAGATGCTTCTCGAGTCGCTCGATGCGCTCGCTGACGGCCGGCTGGCCCATGTCGAGATCCCGCGCCGCGCCGGACATCGTGCCGCGCTCGACGACCCTGACGTAGATACGCATCGTCGCCAGCAAATCCATGAAGTCGCGCCCCTTGTCCGGTTCCGGTTGATGCCGATCGACGGATGGTACCAAAGCAGGGCGGCCCGAAGGTGGGCGGCGAGCCGATACTGACCATCGGCTGCCGATGCCGCGTGTGTTCGCCGGCGCGATGCGCGACAATCCGCTTCCGTGCGATCGACTGGAGACGACGACATGACGCAACAGGATGAAGCGGTGCGCACGCGCTGCGTCGCATGGCAGATCGTGCAGACGTGGCAGGCGGCCGAATGGTGCAGGCTCGTCGAGTCGCGAACGGGAATCGACCTGTCGGGATCGGTGTCGGGTGCGATCGACGGCGCGCCGTTTCGGATCGATTACACGATCGCATGCGGCGCCGACTGGCGCACGCGCTCGGCACGCATCACGCAGTGGGGCGGCACGCAGCCGCCGCGGCAGTGGGCGATCGCGTGCGACGCGGGGCGGTGGACGATCGACGGCGTCGACGTACCGGCGCTCGCGGGCGCGACCGACCTCGATCTCGGTTTCAGCCCGTCGACGAATACGCTGCCGATCCGGCGGCTCGGGCTGGCCGTCGGCGAGGCGGCCGTGATCCATACCGCCTGGCTGCGCTTTCCGGATTTCGAATTCGTGCGCGGCGAGCAGCGTTATACACGCACGGCGGCGCACGTGTACCGCTACGAAAGCGGTACGTATGCGGCCGATATCGCGGTCGACGAAGCGGGCCTCGTCACCGACTACGACGAATGGCGGCGCATCGGCTCTGCTTCCGTGCGCTGACGCGTGCTTGCCGCGCCTTGCATCAGCGAGCGCTCGCCACCGACAGCTTGCCCGGAATCAGCTTCAGCGTGCTGAACGCATCCGCGATGTTCTGCTGATACGCGAGCGTCGCATCGGTGATCGGCTGCACGCCGTAGCCGGCGCGCTTGAGCGCGACTTCGAGCGTCGGCGCGTCGAGGCCGACGAGCGGCGACAGTTGCGTGGCGACTTCCGCTACATGGTCGCGCGCCCAGCGATCGACCGCGTCGACTTCGTCGAGCAGCGCGCGCAGCACCTGCGGGTGAGCGGCCGCGTACTTGCGTGCGGCGAGGTAGTACTGCGTATTGCGCACGAGCCCTTCGCCGTTCGCGATCACGCGCGCGCCGATCTGCCGCTCGGCGGCGGCCAGGTACGGATCCCAGATCACCCATGCATCGACGTTGCGCTGCACGAACGCGGCGCGCGCATCGGCGGGCGTCAGGTAGATCGGCTGGATGTCGGCGTACGTCAGGCCCGCGTGTTCGAGCGCCTTCACGAGCAGGTAGTGGACGTTCGAACCCTTGTTGAACGCGACTTTCTTGCCGCGCAGCTGCGCGACGTTCCGGATCGGCGAATCGGGCAGCACGACGATCGCTTCGCCCTGCGGCGCGGGCGGCTCGTTGCCGATGTAGACGAAATCGACACCGCCCGCCTGCGCGAAGATCGGCGGCGTCTCGCCGACCGTGCCGACGTCGATCGCACCCGCGTTCAGGCCCTCGAGCAACTGCGGGCCGGCCGGAAATTCGAGCCATTGCACGGTGACGCCCTGGCTCGCGAGCCGCTTCTCCAGCGTGCCGCGTGCCTTGAGCACGACGAAGTTGCCGTATTTCTGGAAACCGATGCGCAACCGTGTGCCGCTGTCTTGCGCGTGTGCCGGCAGGCCCGCGAGCGGGCCGAGCGCGAGCCCGGCCAGTCCGGCGGCCGCGCCTTGCAGCCACTGGCGGCGCTGCGGATTCGCCGGTGTCGGTTCAACGTCTGCGTGCGGTGTGTCGTTCATCGAGGCGTCCTGCGTGCGGGTTCACGGGCCGCGCGATAGGCGGCGCGGTCGGCGCAGGGCGGGGCCCGATGCGGGCGTTGCGCGCCACGGGCCGGCCCGCGCCGGATTCAGGACGATACGGCCGCGCGGGCCGGCGGCCAACCAACGAATCCGCATATGCAAATCAGCGGCGGACTCGGTGGCGTCGTTCGGACGGGTGACGCGCACGGGAACCGGCCGGAACGCGCCGGCACGGCGGGCCGAGCAGGCGACATCGCGGCGTCGCACGCGCGGCCGCCCGGCGCGCGACGCACGGCTGCCGCGAGGCTCAATCGGAGCCGGCCGGGCTTTCCTCGATCGAATCGACGCGATCCGGATAGAACGCGAGGTGTCCGCGGATCGCATCGACGGCCGGATACGGCGCTTCATAGGTCCAGACGGCATTGATCGCTCGCTCGCCGCCGGCCGGAATCGAGTAGTAGGCGGCGTCGCCCTTGTACGGGCAGTACGTCGCGTGATCGGTGCGTTGCAGCCGCGTCATGTCGGCATCCTCGCGCGGGATGTAGAGCACGGCCGGATAGCTGGCTTCGCGCAGCGCCAGCGCGCGGCGCGTATCGGCGACGACCTGGCCTGCCACCTTGACCACGACGCGCTGCGGATGCGGTTCGACCGTGATCGGATGATCGGGGCCCGGCGATTTCACGGGACGAGAAGACGTATCGGGGCGGATCGACATCGTGTGTGTCCTCCAGGAAACGGCGGAGCGGCGCCGCCGGGCGGATCCCGGCGCGCCCGAGCCGGCGTGTGCCAGCCGCTACGATGCGCCATTTCGGGAGAATCTGCAGGGGGCCGGAAGAGAGCGGCGGGAGAAGGCCGCCTGGCGCTCGCATGGACATTTTCATGCACGGGCAGCGGGATGCATTCACGGCGATAAGCAACGCGAAATTAATTGGTAAGCGATCGGCGAGCGACGCGCGAAGATCGGCCGTCGTCAGTTGCATGACAGCCCTCTCTCATCTCCGTCGCCATGAAGAACGCTTTCGTTTCGCCCGCTGCGCGTCGCGCGCGTGGCATCCCTCATGCCGCTGCCGCCCTGCGCTGCATCGCGGCGTCGCTGCTGTTCGCCGGCGCGGCCACGCAGGCGCTCGCCGCGCCGGCCGGCAAGACGCTCGTGTATTGCACCGAAGGCAGCCCGGCCGGCTTCGATCCGGGCCAGCATACGACGAGCACCGATTTCGATGCGAGCACGTACCCGGTCTACAACGGGCTCGTGCAGTTCAAGCGCGGCACGCTCGATCTCGAACCGGCGCTCGCGACGAGCTGGGACGTGTCGCCCGACCAGCGCACGATCACGTTCCACCTGCGGCGCGGCGTGAAATTCCAGACCACCGCGTGGTTCAAGCCGACGCGGCCGTTCCAGGCCGACGATGTCGTCTTCACGTTCCGCCGGATGCTCGACCCGGACGATCCGTTTCGCAAGGCCTATCCGGTCAGCTTCCCGTATTTCAGCGATCTCGGTTTCGACCGCAATGTCGAGCGTATCGACAAGGTCGACGACTACACGGTGCGCTTCGTGCTGAAGACGCCCGACGTCGTGTTCGTGCGCAACCTCGCGATGGCGTTCGCGTCGATCCTGTCGGCCGAGTATGCATCGCAGCTCGCGGCGCGCCATCGCGAGGCCGACATCAACCAGTTCCCGGTCGGCACCGGGCCGTTCCTGCTGCGCACGTACCAGAAGGACGCGCTGATTCGCTACGACGGGAATCCCGACTACTGGAAGCCCGACGACGTGAAGCTCGCCCATCTCGTGTTCGCGATCACGCCCGATCCGGCCGCGCGCCTGCAGAAGCTGGTGGCCGGCGAGTGCCAGGTATCGGTGTTCCCGCGGCCGGCCGACCTCGACACGGTGCGGCGCGACCCGAAGCTGACGTTGTTCTCGGGGATGGGCTTCAACGTCGGCTTCGTCGCGTACAACACGCAGCATGCGCCGCTCGACCGCGTCGACGTGCGGCGCGCGCTCGACATCGCGATCGACAAGTCGGCGATCGTGAAGACCGTGTTCAACGGCGACGCGAAGATCGCGACGAACCCGATGCCGCCGTCGCAATGGTCATACAACCCGCGCCTGAAGGACGCGCCGCGCGATCCCGCCGCTGCGAAGGCGCTGCTCGCGCGGGCCGGGTTCCCGAACGGCTTCGACCTGACGCTGTGGGCGATGCCGGTGCAGCGCCCGTACAACCCGAATGCGCAGTTGATGGCGCAACTGATCCAGCAGGACTGGGCGAAGATCGGCGTGCGAGCGAAGATCGTCAGCTACGAATGGGGCGAATACAACCGCCGCGCGAAGCACGACGGGCAGCACGACGCGATCCTGTACGGCTGGTCGGGCGACAACGGCGATCCCGACAACTGGCTCGGCACGCTGCTCGGTTGCGACGCGGTGCACGGCAGCAACCTCGCGAAGTGGTGCAACCAGGATTTCGAGAAGCTGGTGGACGCGGCGCGTTCCAATGCGGACGTCGCGAAGCGCACGGCGCTGTACGAACAGGCGCAGGTCGTGTTCAAGGACCAGGTGCCGTTCACGCCGATCGCGACGTCGATCGTGTCGCTGCCCGTATCCACGCGCGTGCACGGGCTGACGTTCTCGCCGCTTGGCGGGCACCGCTTCGATGGGGTCTGGCTGGATTGAAGGAAGCGCCACGCGGACGATGGTTTCGTCCGCGTGGTGTGACGGCGGGAAAGGCCGGCGCGATGCAGTGCGCGCCGGTTTTCGTCAGGTCGGGCCGGTTCAGTTGAGCGCGACCGCCGCCGCGGCTTCGACCGGCGAGCCTTCGAGTGCGACCGATGGCCTGCCGTCAGGGCCGACGGGCACGTCGCCGGTGAGCGTCGTGCGATAAAGCTGGCGGTCGAAGTCGAGATCGAAGATGTCGACGGGCGCGAGGTGGGCGGTCGCGCGGTTGTCCCAGAACGCGATGCTGCGCGGTTCCCACTTGAAGCGGATCGTGAATTCCGGCCGTGTCACGTGTTCCCACAGCAGTTCGAGCAGGGCCTGGCTCTCGCGCGGTGTCAGCCCGACAACCGATTTCAGGAAGCTCGGGCTCACGTACAGCGCGCGTTCGCCGGTCTCAGGATGCACGCGCACGAGCGGATGCTCGGTCACGAGCGGGCGGCGTTCGACCGCCTCGTCGAACGCACCGGTGGCGCGCGCGCCGGCCGGCGGCGTGAAGCGGTGAATGCCGCGCAGGCCGTCGACGAAGCCGCGCAGCGGCGCGGACAGGGTGTCGTACGCCCGCACGAGGTTGGTCCAGTGCGTATCGCCGCCGTAGGGCGGGATCGTCACGCCGCGCAGGATCGACGCCCACGGCGGGTTCACGGCGGCCGTCACGTCGGTGTGCCAGCCGGTCCACGGCCGGCGCACCGGCTCGCCTTCGAAGCGCGTCGCCTTGCGATGCTTCGCGACCGAATAGACGGCCGGATGCCCGTCGACGTGCCCGAACACCGGGTGGCCGACCGTCGGCTCGCCGAACTGCGCGGAGAACGCGACGTGCTGCTCGTGCGTGAGGAACTGTTCGCGGAAGAAGATGACGCGCCATTTCAGCAGCGCGGCGCGGATCGCCGCGATCTGCGGCGTGGTCAACGGTTGCGTGAGGTCGACGCCGCGGATTTCCGCTCCGATATGGGCGGACAGCGGGATCACGTCGACCGGCTGGGAGACGGGTTCGAGTAGGGCGCTCATGCGACGCTCCTGGCGGAAGTGAACGGGATGGAGGGCCGACATCGTTGCGCGTGCAGGCGTCGGTCCGGTGGCGGGAAGGGCATGGTCGGTGTCCGGTAGCAGAAAGCGGGGCGGGCGCGGCGGCGCGCACGGCGCGCCGCCGCCGCGGGACGCGCGCGTTATTGCAGCGTCGCGCCCGGCCCCTTCAGCACGACGCTCTGGCGGCCGTCGATGCCGACCGGCACGTCGCCGTGCACGGTCGCGCGGCGCACGACACGGCGCGCATCGCCGTAGTCGTTGATCGCGTAGTGCTGCGTCGCGCGGTTGTCCCAGATCGCCACGTCGCCTTCCTGCCAGTTCCAGCGCACGGTGTTCTCGAGACGCGTCACGTGCTCGTGGAACACCTGCAGCAGATGCGCGGAATCCTGCGCCGACAGCCCCTTGAGCCGCTGCACGAAATGCCCGAGCACGAGCGTGCGTTCGCCGGTTTCCGGATGGACGCGCACGACCGGGTGCTCGGTTTCGTAGACGGTCGACGTGAACACTTCGCGGTAGCGCTTCAGTTGCGTATCGTCGGCATGCACGTGCGTCGACGCGTAGTCGTACGCGTTCGTATGCAGCGCCCACAACGTGTCGGCGAGCGCGCGCAGCGGGTCGGGCAGGTTCGTGTACGCGGCGGCCGTGTTGGCCCACACGGTATCGCCGCCGAACGGCGGAATCACGACCGCGCGCAGGATCGAGATCTTCGGGTACGCATCGACGAACGTCACGTCGGTGTGCCACGAATTGGCGCGCGCGCCGTGCGCGGAATCGAGTTCGAGCAGGTGTGCGCTGCCGTCGACGGACGGCACGGTCGGGTGCGCGACGGTCGTGCCGAAGCGGCGTGCGAACGCTTCCTGCGCGGTGTCGTCGAGATGGTGCTGGCCGCGGAAGAACAGCACCTTGTGGCGCAGCAGCGCGGCCTGGATCGCGTCGAACGTCGCGTCATCGAGCGTGCCCGACAGCCGCACGCCGGCGATCTCGGCGCCGATCCGACCGGCGACCTGGCGAAGCTGGAGCGGAGTGGCGGCCGTGCGCGGCGCGGCGTGCGAAGCATGCGAAGACGGGTGAGCGGCGTGCTGGACTTCGGACATCGGGAGTCTCCTGGAGTCGGGTCGGTCGAGTCTCCATTCAAGCAGGGACCGCGCGCAATCGGAACCGATGAATCGTCACAACCTTAGCGTGTGCGCAGCGACGATCGATATGCATCGTCATGCTGAACAACCCGGCGCGTCATGCGTGCTACCACGCAAGCCGCCACTCGCCGATCCGGTGCGGGCGCGGCGTGTCGATGCGCTTGCCGCCCGGGCGATCGTCGCCCGGCGGTTCGCTGTCGTCGAAATCGGCGAGCACGGTGTCGCGCAACCGCGCGAATTCCGGCGAATCGCGCCGGCGCGGGCGCGGTAACGCGACCTCGACGATGCGTTCGATGCGGCCCGGGCGCGGCGCCATCGTCACGACGCGGTCGCCGAGATACACGGCTTCGTCGACGTCGTGCGTGACGAGGATCATCGTGATGCGCTCCTGTTCCCAGATGCGCAGCAGTTCGTTCTGCATCCGCGCGCGCGTCTGCGCGTCGAGCGCGCCGAACGGCTCGTCGAGCAGCAGCACGCGCGGGCGGTTCACGAGGCCGCGCGCGATCGCGACGCGCTGCGCCATCCCGCCCGACAGCTGGTTCGGGTACGCATCCTCGAAACCGTTCAGCCCGACCAGCGCGATGTGATCGGCAACCGCGCGCCGCTTCGCGGCCGCGTCGAGTGGCGCGTTGCGCAGCGCGGCCTCGATGTTCTGCGCGACGGTCAGCCACGGGAACAGCCGGTGATCCTGGAACACGATCCCGCGCTGCAGCGACGTGTCGCGCACGCGTTCGGCGCCGGCCCGGATCTCGCCCGCGTAGTCGGCGTCGAGCCCGGCGATCAGCCGCAGCAGCGTCGACTTGCCGCAACCGCTCGCGCCGACGATCGTGACGAATTCGCCGGCGCGCACGTGCAGCGACACGTCGTCGAGTACGGCGAGCGTAGCGCCGCGTTGCGCGTAATGCTTGCTGACGTGGAGGATGTCGAGCGAATCGGAGGCGAGGGTCGTCATGGCGGTGCGAGGAAGAGGGTGGCGGGGAAGGAACGGTCGATCAGCGCGGCAGGTCGCCGCGCCGGGCCAGCACCTTGCGTTCGATCGCCCGTGCGATCGCGTTCAGCGCCCAGCCGGTCACGCCGACGACGATGATCCCGAACAGCACGAGATCCATCCGGAACTGCTCGCTGCCGTCGATCAGCGTGTTGCCGATCCCGCTGCCGGCGACCAGCAGGTATTCGGCGCCGAGCGTCGCGAGCCACGAATAGATCAGGCCGAGATACAGCCCGGTGAAGATCGACGGCAGCGCGGCCGGCAGGATCACATGGCGGACGAGCTGAAGCCGCGAGTAGCGCAGCGCGCGGGCGACGTCGACATAGGCGCGCGGCACCGCGTGAATGCCGTCGCAGGTGTGCGCGGCGACGGGCAGCAGCGCGGCGAGCGACAGGAACACGACCTTGGCGACGTCGCCGAGGCCGAACCACACGGAAATCAGCGGAATCCATGCGAACAGCGAGATCTGCTTGAACGTGTCGAAGCTCGGGCCAACCATCCGCGCGGCGACGCGCGACAGCCCGAGCGCGGCGCCGAGCAGCAGCCCGCCCGTCGCACCAAGCGCGAAACCGCAGGCTTCACGTGCGAGCGACGCGGATAGCGCGCGGCCGAGCGCACCGCTCGTCGCCTGCGCCCACGCGGTGTGCAGCACGTCGGCCGGGCCGACCAGCAGCCCGCTGCTCACGAGGTGGGCGGAGGCGATCGCCCACCACAGCGCGAACGCGACGAGCGGCAGCACGAAGCCGCGCCAGTCGGGCGCGCGCAGGCGGCGGGTGGCCGTAGAGGCAGGCGGGGTGGCGTCAGGCGCGGCAGCAGGATACGTCAAGGGTGGGACTCCTTCGGTGGCGCGGGCAGGGCCGGCGGTTCAGCCGCGGAACGCCGACGGCACGCCGCGGCGCAGGCGCGCTTCGAGCGCGTCGAGCAGCCGGTTGATCAGCAGGCCGACCGCCCCGACGACGATCACGGCCGCCATCACGAGATCGAGCTGGAACAGTTGCCGCCCGTACACGATCAGGTAGCCGAGCCCTTCGGACGATGCGACGAGCTCGACGACGACGAGCGCGAGCCACGATTTCGTGAACGCGAGCCGCACGCCGGTTGCGAGCGTCGGGATCGCGGCAGGCAGCACGACGTGCGCGATGCGTTGCCGGCGCGTGTAGCCGAACACGCCGGCGACTTCATCGAGCGCGGGCGGTGTCTGGCGAAACCCTTGCAACGTGCTCAGCGTGACGGGGACGAGCGCCGCATGCGCGATCAGCAGGTACTTGAGCGGTTCGCCGACGCCGACGAGCAGCAGCAGGAACGGCAGCCAGCCGAGCACCGGAATCTGCACGAGCGCATTGAAGCTGGGCAGGACGTACGCTTCCAGCGTGCGCGACAGGCCGAGTGCGACGCCGGTCGCGAAGCCGAGCAGCGTGCCGGCCGCGAAGCCGACCAGCACGCGCTGCAGGCTGATCAGCGTGTGGCGCACGAGATCGCCGCTCGTCGCGAGATCGGCAAGCGCGTCGAACACGCGTTCGGGTGGCGGCAGGATTTGCGGCGCGATCCAGCCGCGCGCGCTGCCGATGCTCCACAGCGCGAACAGCAGCGCGGGCAGCAGCCACGGCGCGAGCCGCCACGACCACCGTTTTACGCCCGCCGCACGGTGCGGCGACGCGGCGAGCGCGTGGCGCTCGGATGACGGGATGGAAAACGCGGTGTCGCTCATCGGGGGCGGGTCCGGGTCAGGAAAGGGGCTTGCCGGCCGCGTCGTAGCGTTGCCAATAGTTTTCGAGCTTCAGCGTGCGCAGCGCATTGTCGACATACTTCGGCTCGAACCAGCCGTCGACGTCGACCGGCTGGCGGATCAGCTTCAGCGCCAGCGCATCCTGCGCGACGGACTTGTAGCGCGCGACGACGAATGGATCGATCAGCGGCGACAGGCGATCCTTCAGGCGCTGGTTCGCATAGTCGGCCTGCCACGACGAAACCGGCACGCCGCTCTTCGCCCACAGCTTGAACAGCGCATCGCGGTTCGCTTCATCGGACGACCATTGAGCGCCCTTCACGAGCGCGGTGACGACACGCTGCACGATGTCCGGATGCGCGCGCTCGAAATCGTCGAGCACGAGCAGGTGGGTCTGGCGCGTGAGCTGCGGGCCGTCGTTCTGCGATTCGTAGATGATCTTCGCGAGCCCGGCGTCGCGCAGCTTGTACAGCTGGTAGTCGCCCACCGACGCGTCGATGCCTTTCGACGCGAGTGCGGCGAGCGCGCTCGCGGCGTCGAGGTTGATCACGCGCAGGTCGCGTTCATTGAGGCCGTTTTTCGCGAGCGCGTTGTCGGCGACGAGCTGCAGGTTGGTGCCGCGGAAGATCGACACGCGACGGTCCTTCAGATCCTTGATCGAGCGAATGGTGGAGTCGGGCGGCACCGCGATCTTGACGCCCGAGCGCACGCTCGCGGCGAGCAGCAGGCGCGTCTTGATTCCGTTCGCACGCGCGAGCACGGCGGGCAGGTCGCCCTGGTATGCGAAGTCGAGCGCCTTGTTGGCGATCGCCTCGTTGACGGCCGGCCCCGCGCCCTTGAAGAACAGCCACTGCACCTTGATGCCGTCGGCCGCGAATTCCTTTTCGACCAGCTGCTGCAACTGCGCAGTGGCGGCGCTCGATCCGCCGAACGTCGGCGGATCGCCGGCGCCTTGCTGGGCGACGCCGATGCGGATGGTGGCGGGCTTGTCGGCGTGCGCGGCGGCAGCCGGCAACGCAATGAGGGACGCGATCAGCAGCGATCGAAGCAGACGCAGTGGAAGCATGAATCGATGGATCCGGAACGTTGGGGAGCGAGGCCGGGCGGCAGCCCGTCGACGCATTCTCGATGGCGCCCCGGGGCCGGACAAGCAACGATTTGAACTATGCTTATCGCCGCTTGGCGGGTTGCCGCGCCGGGCGTTTCGTTCTATCCGGATGAGAACGGCATTCACATGCATCTGACATTCAATCAGGATTCCAATCAAGTCGATTGAAGCCGGCCGCGGAATCAGGCAATGGAAGATTGAAAAGTCGCGCTGAAGGCGAGCGTAGATTCACGCGGGGATCACTGGCCGAATCAGGGTGGATAAGCGCGGGCGGGTCGCGGGGGAAACATGATGCGAGGCCGTCATGTTTGCCGGGAAGGCAGGCCGGGCGCGGCGAGATGCGCGCATGCGGATCGACCCCGCATGCGATAAATCGAATGAAAACAGGGTCGGTAAATCGCGCGATGCAACCGTCGCCACGTTTGTTCCGATAGGCGAACCATTCGACCTGCGTCGAGAAAAAATGACCGCAAATGAACGGATGGATTTCATCGTTGCAGGGTGGAATCCATAAATGCATTCCGACGCCAAATAATTTGAATTCGCCTGAAAAATTGTCTATACCCTAGACGAATCAGCGCGGTTGCATCGTGCGGGAATACCGCCCCACGGATGCAGACACGCAACGACCCATGTCGTCGTTGCACGCCGCGTGTTGCAGTGATCGAGAGAGAGAATTCCGGGGGATGCGAACGACCTTGTGCCAGGGTCGCACGCATGGATAGCAATGGGCGAATGCCCTGCGCAACCACCGGAGCAACGGAGCGTCTTTGCGTTCAACGGTCGGTCACCGACCCGTTACACGGAGGTTGCCATGCTGCAATACGTCAAGTCCCTGCTGCGTGACGAACGTGGCGTCAGCTCGCTTGAATACGCGGTGCTCGCCGGAATCGTCGTGGTCGCGCTGGCGGCGGTCGGCGTGATCCTCAGCAGCACCAGCGGCGGCTTGCCGAGCGTGTTCACGACGCTGATCAACAAGGTGACGAGCCTGATCTGATCCCCTGAACCCGCGCGCCACCGACGAACACCGGGATTCGCAGCGGTAGAACGTATCCGGCCGGGGCGTGTCGACGGACGGCTCTCCCATGCTCACGCTCGTGCAGTCGGTGGCCACGGTCTTGCTGGCCTCGCTCGCCGCGCAGGATCTGCGCGACCGGCGCCTGTCCAATCGCGTGGTGCTGGCGTTCGCGGCGCTGTATTTCGTCGCGGCGGCGCTCGCACGCGACGGGTTCGCGCCGCTGGCCGGCCATGTCGCGACCGGCGCGGCGATGCTGCTGCTGTTCGCCGGCATGCGCCACGCGGGCTGGATCGGCGGAGGCGATGTCAAGCTGGCGGCGGCGGTATTCCTGTGGGCCGGCCCGGCACTGGTGTTTCCGGTGCTGACGGGCATCGGCGCGGGTGGTGCGTTGTGCGGCCTCGCGTTGCTGGCGTCACGGCCGCGGCGCGCCGCGCCGGTCCGCGCGGTCGCCGCACGCGGCGTGCCGTACGGCGTTGCGCTCGCGCTCGGCGGCACGCTGGCCGTCTGGGTATCGTTTCCACACACGGTTTCGCTGACCTAGCCGGGGGGACGCACGCCGCCATGCCCAAACCGCTGAGACTGGCCGTGCTCGTCGTTGCCGCCGGCATCGGTGCGTTCATGCTGCGCGAACTGTACGTCGCCGCGTCGACGCCGTCGGTGCCCGCCGAAACGGATCAGGCGCGTGTGCGGGTTGCGGCTGCCGATCTGCCGGAAGGGCTGCTGCTGCGCGACAACGATCTTGCGTGGAAGCGCATGCCGCGCGCGCAGGTGCCGGCTGGCGCGTTCGTCGAGTCGCAGCCGGGCGCGGACCTGAAAGGTGCGCTGCTGCGCAGCCACGTCGGTGCCGGCGCACCGATTCGCGTCGAGAACGTGATTCCGGCCGGTGCGCCGGATTTTCTCGCGGCCGCGCTGCAGCCCGGCATGCGCGCGATCTCGGTGCCGGTCGACGACGTGTCGGGCAACGCGGGGCTGATCCAGCCGGGCGACTTCGTCGACGTGCTGCTGACGCAGCAGATCGGCGGCTCGGCGACGTCGCCCGGCACGTTCGAAGCGGAGACGGTGGTGCGGCGCGCGCGCGTGCTCGCGGTCGGTTCCGAATTCCAGCGCGTGAAGGCGCCGGCAAGCGCGCCGGACGCGACGGCCCGCGCACGCACGGTCACGCTCGAGGTCGCGCCGCGTACCGCGCAGGTCGTGCTGGTGGCGACACGCCTCGGCTCGCTGTCGCTCGCACTGCGCAGTTTCGCGACGAGCGACCGGCGGCAGCCGGCGGGCGGCGACGAGCAGGAGCCCGATACGCAGCCCGTGTGGGCCGGCGACGTGTCGCGCGCGGCCCGCGAGGTCGCACGCGAACCGTCCGCCCGGCCGGAGACGGGCGCGCGGCCGGCGTGGCGGAGCAATGCGGTCGTGATCTATCGCGGTTCGTCGGTCGACGACGGATCGCGTGGCGGCGGTACCGGCACGCCGGGCGTGCCACCGCTGCCGTCCGGGCTGCCGGCCTGGCCGGCGATACCCGCGATGCCCGCGATGCCCACGACGACGGGCGGCGCCAATGTCGCGGCGGATGCGACTACGCAGCCGGCAGGAGTGGCGGCGCAGTGACGGATTGACGATTCGGGCCGGCCGCCCGGCGGCCGGCATTTGACGGGAACACGCATGGTGCGCATGGTTCGTTGGATCGCTTTCTGGTGCCTGGCCTGCGTCTTTGCGTCCGGGGGCGCATTCGCGCAGGTCGCGCGGTCGCCGGACGCGGGCGCGGCGCTGTCGATCGCGACCGGCAAGGGAGAACTGCTGTCGCTGCCCGAGCCCGCGACCGCGATGTTCGTCGCCGATCCGGCCATCGCGGACATCCAGGTGCCGTCGCCGCGCACCGTATTCGTGTTCGGCAAGAAGGCGGGCACGACCACGCTGATCGCACTCGGCGCGAACCATCGTCCGATCCTGCGCAAGACGGTGATCGTGCAGGTCGACACGGCGTCGCTGCAGGGTGTGCTCGACAGCCGCTTTCCGCAGCTGAAGCTGTCGGTGTCCGGTGCGCCGGGCTCGCTGATGGTGTCGGGCAAGGTGCCGAGCGCGGCCGACGCGGACGCCGTGATGCAGTCGCTCACCCCGTACCTGCACGACAAGGAAAAGATCGTCAACCGGCTCACGCTGTCGCGCCCGATCCAGGTGAACCTGCGCGTGCGGGTGACCGAGGTGAGCCGCAACATCACGCAGCAGCTCGGCATCAACTGGAGTTCGCTGGGCGGTGCCGGCAACTTCGTCGGCGGGCTGTTCAACGGACGCACGCTGTTCGATCCGACGAACGGCCTGTTCAACCTGTCGCCGACGGGCGCCTTCTCGGTGCTCGGCGGGTTCCGCGCGGGGCGCTGGTCGATCGACGTCGTGCTCGACGCACTCGACCAGGAGGGCTTGATCACGATGCTCGCCGAACCGAACCTCACGGCGATGTCCGGCGAGACCGCGAGCTTCCTCGCGGGCGGCGAGATTCCGATCCCGGTGGCGCAGGCCGGTTCGTCGACCGGCGCGATCACGGTCGAGTTCAAGCCGTTCGGCGTGTCGCTCGACTTCACGCCGACCGTGCTCGCCGACAACCGGATCAGCCTGAAGGTGCGGCCGGAGGTGAGCGAGGTCGATGCGAACAACAGCGTGACGACCGGCGGCGTCAAGGTGCCGGGGCTCACGGTGCGGCGCGTCGACACGACGGTCGAGCTGTCGAGCGGGCAGAGCTTCGCGATCGGCGGGCTGCTGCAGAGCCAGACGGCCGACACCGTGTCGCAGATTCCGGGGCTCGGCCGGCTGCCGATCATCGGCCGGCTGTTTTCGTCGAAGAACTTCCAGGACAACAAGACCGAGGTGGTCGTGATCGTCACGCCGTACATCGTGCAGCCGGCCGGGCCCGGCCAGCTCGAGCAGGCGATCGACACCGTCGCGCGGCCGAGCAGCGACCTGGAGTTCGCGGTGCAGCACAACCTGGGGCTCGACCTGCTGTCGGGCGACACGCCGCGCCTCGTCGGCGCCGCGGGCTTCGTGTACTGAACCGGAGGAGCGCACATGCGAACCCGATCGACCGTTGCCGCCCTGCTGCCGCTGGTGCTCGCAGGCTGCCTGTCGGCGCCGCCGCCGGTCAACCTGCCCGATGCGCGGTCGATCGGCTTCGACGGCACGCATGCGGTGCCGCCCGATTGCGCGAAGCTGATGCAGCCGTCGCATCTCGTCGACGCGGGGTTTGCGCGGCCCGGCATGCCGTTCGGCTGCGCGACCTACTCGAACCTCGCGGCAATGCTCGCGCGGCCGGAGGATCTCGTCGCGCCCGTACCGTACGGTGGCGCGGACGCGCAGACCGCGGCCGACGCGGTGCGCCGCTACGTCGAGGATCGCGTGAAGCAGCCGACGCCAGGCAAGACGCTGACGACCGGCTCGCCCAGCCATTGACCGGACCCGGATGCCATCACGATGCCGCCCATGAACCTCCTCGACCGTCAGAACGCCCGGCGCGCCGTGTCCGCGGGCGCGGCCGATCTCGTCGCGGTCGTCGCCGATTCGGGCAGCGAGGACGTGATACGCCGCGTCGCGCAGGAGCTGTCGATCACGCGCACCCACCTGCAGGCGGGCACCTGCGACGATGCGATCCGGCTGCTGCAGCAGTACGAGCGTTCACCGCGCCAGCTCGTCATCGACGTGTCGGATTCGGTGCTGCCGGTGTCGGACCTGATGCGGCTCGCCGACGTGTGCGATCCGTCGGTGCGGGTCATCGCGATCGGTACGCAGAACGACGTCGGGCTGTTTCGCAACCTGCTCGGCATCGGCGTGCAGGACTACATCGTCAAGCCGCTGACCGTCGAGCTGATGCGGCGTGCGCTGACCGCGACGGAATCGGTCGTCCAGGCGCGCACCGGCAAGGTCGTCAGCTTCGTCGGCGCGCGCGGCGGCGTCGGCGCGACCACGATCACGGTGAGCCTCGCGCGCTTCCTGGCGGGCGAGAAGCGCCGCCGCGTGGCCTACGTCGACCTGAACCTGCATGGCGGCGGCGCGAACTCGATGTTCGGGCTGTCCAGCAACAACGGGCTGATCGAATTGCTGAACATGGGGCAGCGTCCCGACGACGCGTTGTTCGAGCGCATGTTCGTGACGAAGGGCGACCGGTTGCACGTGCTGTCCGCCGAACTGGCGTATGGCGCCGACGCGCCGTTGGTCGACGAGGCCGTCGCGCGCCTGGTCGACATGCTGAAGGACCGCTTCCATTACGTGCTGTTCGACGTCGGGAGCGGCGCGGGCAAGCTGCTCGAGGACGCGCTCGCGGCGTCCGATCTCGTCCATGTCGTGGTCGACCGTTCGGTGCATGCCGCCTATGAAGCCGCGCGGCTCGTGCGCTTCGTGCGGGAGCTGCCCGGCGAGCGGCTGCTGTCGATGGTGCTGAACAATCCGCTCGCGCCGGTCGCGGGCCGCGTCGAGCCGGTCGATTTCGAGGACGCGTTCGGCGGCGCGAAGCTGCACGAGCTGCCGCACGAGCCGCAGACGCTCGCCGTTGCCGAGAATCTCGGCGAGCCGATCGAAGGCGCGAAGCGGAACGGCTTCCTGGATCAGATCCGCCAGCTCGCGAACGGCATCACCGGCGAACCGATGGTCGTCGCCGAGCCGTGGTACGCGCGGCTCGTCAAGTGGAGGAAGGGATCGTGACGTTCGGTACCCGCAACCGGCCGCCGGCGGACCCCGTGCCGGCCGTGACGCCCGCCGTGGCGAACGAGCCTGCCCCGGCGCCGGTGGACGCACCTTCGCCCGAGTCTGCGCCGGCCCCGACCCGCACATCGGTGGCCGCCGATACCCACGCGCTGATCCGGTCGAGCAAGTTCGACGCGATCCGCACCGCGGTGTTTGCGTCGATGAACATGTCGGCGGCGCTGATGAAGACGCGTGACGAAGTGCGCGCCGGCATCGAGCAGGTGGCCGCGCACACGGTCGATCGCGAGCGGCTGAAGATCACGGCCGGCGAGCAGGTGCTGATCGTCGATGCGATCCTGAACGACATGTTCGGCGTCGGGCCGATCGAGCCGCTGCTCGCCGACGACACGGTCACCGACATCCTCGTCAACGGGCCCGACCAGGTCTACGTCGAGCGCGCGGGCCGGCTCGAACTCACGTCGCTGAAGTTCCGCGACGACGCGCACGTGGCGAGCGTCGCGCAGCGGATCGCGGCGGCGGTGGGGCGTCGCGTCGACGAGAGCAGTCCGATGGTCGATGCGCGCCTCGCCGACGGCAGCCGCGTGAACGTCGTGCTGCCGCCGATCGCGATGCGCGGCACGTCGATCTCGATCCGCAAGTTCGCGAAGCGCGACATCACGCTCGCGCGGATGGCGCAGCAGGGCAACATCTCGCCTCCGATGCTGCAGGTACTGAAGGTTGCGTGCGCGTGCCGGCTGAACATCGTGATCTCGGGCGGCACCGGCTCGGGCAAGACGACACTGCTCAACGCGCTGTCGCAGCACATCGAGCAGCACGAACGGATCGTGACGATCGAGGATGCGGCCGAGCTGCAGTTGCTGCAGCCGCACGTCGTAAGCCTCGAAACACGGCCGGAAAATACCGAGGGGTTGGGCGGAATTTCCCAGCGCGATCTCGTGCGCAACGCACTGCGCATGCGGCCCGACCGCATCATCCTCGGCGAGATTCGCGGCCCCGAGGCGTTCGACGTGCTGCAGGCGATGAACACGGGGCACGACGGCTCGATGACGACGATTCACGCGAATTCGCCGCGCGATGCGGTCAGCCGGCTCGAGAGCATGGTCATGATGGCGAACGCGAACCTGCAGTTGCTGTCGATCCGGCGCCAGATCGCGAGCGCCGTGCACCTGTTCGTGCAGATCGAGCGAATGCGCGACGGCGTGCGGCGCGTCACGCGAATCACCGAGATCGTCGGGATGGAAGGCGAGGTGGTCATCACGCAGGACCTGTTCGTGTTCCGTCAGGAAGGCGATACGACGCGCGACGCGGTGAAGGGCGTGTTCGACGCATCGCCATTGCGGCCGGGATTCGCGGCGCGCGCCGCGTATTACGGCGTCGAGGATGCGCTCGCCGAGGTGTTCCGGCAATGAGGGCCGCCGACCTGTTCGCGGCGGGCGCGTTCGTGATGATCCTCTTGATCGGGCTCGCGCTGTCGTCGTGGTTCGATCGCGCGAGCCACACGCCGGCCCAGCGCATCCGCGCCCGGATGCGCCGGCTGTCGCCGTCGCTCGCCGGGCATGACGGGCGAGCGTCCGCCACGCCCGGTGTCGCGCTGTTCAACCTCGAGCGCCGGCAAGGCCGCCTGCGCGCGTGGCTGCAGCGCCGCGTGACGCGCGTGCGTGCGGTCGGCGGCAAGGGCGGCGTGAGGATCGTCGTCGCGAGCACGATCGCCGGTGCGATCGCGGCGATCGTCGCGGTGAAGCTGATCGGGCCGCCGGGCTTCCTGCGTCCGTTGATCTACGCCGGGCTGCCGCTGGTCGCGATGCGCGCCAGCTACCGTGCGCTGGTGGAGCGCTTCCGGATTCGTTTTCTCGAAGCGTTCCCGGACGCGATCGACGTGATCGTGCGGGCCGTGCGCGCGGGCATTCCGGTCACGCAGGCGATCAGCATGGTCGGCGACAGCGCGGCCGAGCCGGTACGCGCGACGTTTCGCTCGATGGGCGACAGCCTGCGTGTCGGCGCGGATCTCAAGGACGTGCTGACGCACGCGGCGGATCGGCTGATGATCGCGGACTTCTCGTTCTTCACCGTCTACCTGCTGCTGCAGCGCGAGACCGGCGGCAGCCTCGGCGAAACGCTCGACGAGCTGTCGAGCATCATCCGCACGCGCCGCGACATCCGCCTGAAGACCCGCGCGCTGACCGCCGAAGGGCGCATCACGACGAACATCATTTCGGCGGTGCCGTTCGTGATGATCGGCGCGCTGTTCCTCGTGAACCGCGACTACGTGATGCTGCTGTTCACGACGCACCCGGGGCACACGATGCTGACGCTCGCCGCCGGGTTGCTGACGGTCGGCCTGCTGGTGATCCGCAAGATCTCGAAACTGGATACCGCGCGATGACGATGTCGATACTGGCCGCCCGTGGCCTCGAGTTGCTGTTGTTGCTCGGCTGTGTCGCGGTGGCGCTCGCCACGCCCGGCGGCAGTACCCGCCAGCGAATCGCCGCGCGCGTGCGGCTGGCCGCCGGGCAGCATCCGCCGGCACCGGTGGCGGGGTGGCTGCAGCCGGGCGGCGTCCGCCTGGACCTGACGCGCCGCCTCGCGCAGCTCGGCGAACGGCTGCCGGTGCTCGACCCGATGCAGCGCGTGAAACTCGGCCTGCAGCTGACGCGCGCGGGCTTTCGCGAACGCCGCGCGGTGTCGGTGATGATCGGGATCAAGCTGAGCTGCGGCGTGCTGTTCGCGTGCGGCGCGATCGTGTTCAGCCCGCTGATTCCGCGCTTCGGCGAATACTTCGTGATCCGCGCGCTGGCGATGATCGCCGCGTTCGTGATCGGCGTGATCGTGCCGGAATACGTGCTCGGCGCGATGATCCGGCGGCGGCGGCGCATCATCGCCGCGTGCTTTCCGGATGCGCTCGACCTGCTGGTGATCTGCACGATGGCCGGCAACAGCCTCGCGTCGGGCATCCGGCGCGTCGCGCACGAACTGGCGCGCATCTGCCCGCCGCTCGCGGACGAGCTGACCGTGTGCGCGGACGAGCTGACGCTGAGCGGCGACGTGTCCGCGACGCTCGCGCATTTCGCGACGCGCGTCGATTTCACGTCGGCGCGCTCACTCGCGACGACGCTGACGCAGTCGCAGCGGTTCGGCACGCCGATCACGCAGGCGCTGCGCACGCTGTCGCGCACCGAGCGCACCGAGCAGATCGTCGCGCTCGAGGAACGGGCCGCGAAGCTTGCGCCGAAGATCACGCTGCCGATGATGCTGTTCATCCTGCCGACGGTCTGCCTGATCGCGGCGGGCCCGGCGGCGATTCGCCTGCTTGAGGTATTCAGATGACACGATCCGTCGCACGTGCGTTCGCGCTCGCGGCCGTGCTGCCGGTGCTGGCCGGCGGCTGCGGTGCGCCGGGCATCCAGACGCGGCCGGTGCTGTCGCACAAGAGCGACGATCCGCAGGCCGAATTGCGCATCGCCGACAGCGCGCTCGCCGGCGGCAACGTCGATCTCGCGTCGACGCTGTACGAGAAGGTGCTCGCGAAGCATCCCGATTCGCTTGCGGCGCGCCTGGGGCTCGGCGACGTCAACTACCGCGCCGGCGACCTGGAGCGCGCGCGGATCCTGTACGACGAAGCGCAGCGGCAGGCGCCGGCAGAGCTCGGCCCGCGGCTCGGGCTGGCGCGCGTCGCGTTGCGGCAGCGACGCCTCGACGAAGCCGCGCAGCGCTATCGCGATCTGTTGGCCGCGCAACCGAACCATCCGCTCGCGGCGGAAGGGCTCGGCACCGTGCTCGACCTGCAGGGGCGTCATGCGGATGCGCAGGTCGTGTATCGCGACGCGCTGCGCGCGCATCCGGACGCGCAGGGGCTGCGTGTCGACCTCGGGTTGTCGCTCGTGCTGAGCAACCGGCCACGGGAAGGCGTGAACGTGCTGCTCGACGTCGCCGGGCTGCCGTCCGCGCCGTGGCAGGCGCGCCAGAACCTCGCGTTCGCGTACGGCGTGCTCGGCAACACCGATTCGGCGAAGAAGCTGCTGGCGGCGGACATGCCCGCGTCGGCGGTGGCCGACAACCTGCGCTTCTACCAGGCGGTGCGCGCGCGGCTTGCGTCGCGCGGGGGCGCCGGGGTGGCCGGTCGCGCGCCGCCGTTGTCCGGCGCGGCGCTGGAGCCGGGCGTCGTGCCGCCGGGTGCGGGGGCCGCAAAATGACACGCGGGGCGACGGGCGCCCGCCATGCGCGCGGCGTCGTGTCCCTCGAATTCGTGCTGATGCTGCCGTTCCTGCTGATGGTGCTGATCGGCATCATCGATACGAGCCTGCTCCTGTGCGACAAGGCCGTCATCACGAACGCGAGCCGCGAGGCGGCGCGCGCCGGCGTCATGTTGCGCGTGCCGATGCTGACCACGACGCAGATCGCCAGCATTGCGCAGAACGCGATGCAGAACAGCCTGATCACCGGCGGTGCCGCGACGACACCGGCGGTGACCGTGACGCAGGCGAACGGCACGACGGCGGGCACCGCGCTGACGGTGACCGTGACCTACACGTATTCGGGGCTCGTGCTGGGTTCCGCGTTCAGCGCGCTCACCGGCCCGGTGACGGTCTCGGCGACGTCGGTGATGCTCTATGAGTGACGTGACCGCCACACCGTCCGTCGACTCCGCACGGCAGCGCGGGTCGGTGGCGCTGTTCTTCCTGCTGTTCCTGATTCCGCTGCTGTCGTTCGGCGCGCTGGCGATCGACATCGCGTGGGTGGTCACGGTGAACAACCAGTTGCAGAACGCGGCCGACGCGGCCGCGCTCGCGGGGGCCGATGCGATGATGTCGCCGAGCGGCGGCGCGGTGAACTGGTCGCAGGCCGCGCCGGCGGCGAACGGTGTGATCGCGCAGAACTCGGCGGCCGGCGCGGCGCTGTCGACCGGCACGGTGACCACCGGATACTGGAACGTCACGCGCACCCCTGCATCCATGCAGCCGACGACCATCACCCCCGGCCAGTACGACGTGCCGGCGGTACAGGTCACCGTGTCGCGCGCACCCGGCGTGAACGGCGGCTCGATTCCGCTGCTGCTTGGCGGGCTGCTGGGGATCCCCGGTGCATCCGATAGTGCGACCGCGGTGGCGGTGCTGGCGGCGCCGGGCGGGGTCGGGGCAGGCGGGCTGTTTCCGGTCGCGATCGACCAGTGCGTGTACAACCTGTACTGGAACGCGGCGACCAACCAGCCGCTGATCAATCCGCTGACGGGCCAGCCGTTCGAATTCTCGATCACGAACGGCCAGACCTACGGCCTGCTGTGCATGGGCGGGCAGTGGACGTCGTTCCAGTCGACCGCGACCGACACGACGACGATGGGCGGCCTGATGGTGACCGGCAACCCGACGACGCTCAACATCGGCGACAGCATCAACCTCGCGACCGGGGTGAAGGCGACGCTCTATACGTCGGTGCCGGTCGGCACGACGGTGGTGCTGCCGGTCGTCACGCAGACCGCGACCAGCACCAGCGTGCCGATCGTCGCGTTCGCGCCGTTCCATATCGACGTGTCGCTCGGCGGCTCGTACAAGTACATCCAGGGCCATTTCGTCGCAGGCGTGAAGATGACCGGCGTCGCGACCGGCGTCGGGCCGTACTACGGCATATACGTGCCGCCGCGGCTCGCGTTTTGAGCCCCCGGGCCGGCGCGGCGCAGCAGCACGAGGAGCGCGAACAGCGTCACGGCCGGGCCGATCTGCGGCCAGTGCAGCCAGGGGTTCAGGTATTCGACCGCCGGCAGCAGCCACATGAGCGCGATCGCGGTCTGCTCGCCGCGCAGCCAGCCGTCCTGCCAGCCGATCGCCAGCATGCACGCGATCGCGATGCCGAGCCAGGCGAGTTCGTAGTGCCACACGTACGGGTTCGCCGCGAGCGTCGCGACCGCCAGCACCGCCGCGCGCAAGCGGATGTCGCGCGAGCGCGTCCACACGAGGCAGGCGACCGCAATCGCCAGCGCCGCAATGCACGCTTGCGCGGCATACGCGACGCCAGGCGGCAGGCCGGCGAGGCGGAACGCGGCGAACGGCGCCGGCGACGCGAGCCAGAACACGACACCTTGCTCGAGGAGGAGCGACCGCGCGAGCGCCGTGCCGGCGACGAACAGGCGTAGCGACTCGATGCCGCAGATCAGGACGCTCGTCGCGGCGAACGCGGTGGTGGCCAGCGCGGCCCACGCGATCGTGCGCCATGCGCGCGTGGCGACCAGCACGAACGGGAACAGCAGCGCCATCTGCGGCTTGGCCGACAGCAGGCCGATGCAGAGCCCGGCCCACATGGGCCGACGGTCCGCCCAGCAGACCGCCAGCGCCGCGCACGACGCGGTCAGGAACGCGTTCTGCCCGAACATCCCGGTGACGAACACGCACGGGGCGGCGACCAGCGCGAACCCGCCGATGCGCGAGGCGCCGGGGATCGCGCCGAGGCCCGATACGCGGGAGGCGGCGAATCCGAACACGACGACGCCGAACGCGACGAACAGTGGATAGCCGACTGCATACGGCAGCAACGCCAGCGGCGTCACGAGCAGCAGGTTGGTGGGCGGGTACAGCCACGCGACGAGGTCTTCGCGCCGGAACTGCGGAAACAGTTCCGCAGCCAGCCGCGAGAAGGTCGGCAAGTCGTACGCTTGCCACGGCGAGCCGTGCAGCATCACGTACGACGCCGACCAGAACACGGCGTAATCGGGGCCCGGGCGCGACAGCGCGGTGGCGGGCGCGTGACGGACGACGGAGACCCAGATGGCGACGAACAGCGCGTAGCACGCGAGCGCGACCGCACTGTACGCAACGACGCGCCGGGGTGTCAGCCAGGCGCGGACGGGCTGGTCCGCCGATCGTATCGATTGCCGGATGAGATCCATGCGTCGTGCGCGCGGTTACTTGACGGATGCTTTCCGCGCGGCACCGTGGCCGGCGGCTGCGGGTATCGCCGTCCGGCGGCGGGCCGCGTGCGCGCGCTTGAGCGGAAACTGCAGCAGCTTCGATGCCGGATGCGCGGCGGCGTCCCGCTGCGCGTGATAGCGCCGCCGCACGAGATAGACCGGGCGCTGCTTCGACTCGTGATAAATGCGGCCGAGGTATTCGCCGATCACGCCGATGCCGATCAGCTGGATGCCGCCGATGAACAGCATCACGGAGATCAGCGACGCGTAGCCGTGCACGGGATTGCCGAACAGCAGCGTGCGCATGACGATGAATGTGCCGTAGACGAACGACAGCGCGGCGAACGCGAGGCCGATGTAGGTCCACACGCGCAGCGGCACGGTGCTGAAGCTCGTGATGCCTTCGAGTGCGAAGTTCCAGCGCCGCCATCCGGAGAATTTGGAGCGACCGCCGCTGCGTGGCGCACGCGTGTATTCGATGATCTCGGTGCGATAGCCGACCCACGCGAACAGGCCTTTCATGAAGCGCCGCCGCTCGGGCAGCGCGCGCAGCGCGTCGACGACCTGGCGGTCCATCAGCCGGAAATCGCCGACGTTTTCGGGCATCTCGACTTCGGAGAGCCGGTTGTGCACGCGGTAGTAGAGCGCGGCGGCCACGCGTTGCATCAGCGGGTCGCACAGGCGATCGGTGCGCTTCGCGGCAACGACCTCGGCGCCGGCGAGCCAGCGTTCGATCATCGCGGGGATCAGCGCGGGTGGGTCCTGCAGGTCGGCATCGATCAGGATCACCGCGGTGCCGGCGGCTTCGTCGATGCCGGCGGTGAGTGCGGCTTCCTTGCCGAAGCGCCGGGTGAGATCGACGATGCGCACGCGCGCGTCGCCCGCCGCGACATCGATCAGCCTGCCGAGCGTATCGTCGCGGCTGCCGTCGTTGATGCACACGATCTCGAAACGGACCGACTCGACCGATTCGAGGATGGGCAGTGTTGTTGCAAAGAACACGTCGATTGCTTCGTCCTCGTCGTGGAACGGCACGACGAGCGAGACCAGTGGCTTTCTGGCGTGCGCGGACATACGTCCCCCGAGAGATCCGGCCTGTGCTGCACCGTATGGATCCGGTTGCCGTCCGTTGCAGGCCGGACGACTGGCGTTCTGAACATTGTAGGCAGGAATCGGGGATTCGTAGCACGAATCGATGCCGGTGCGGCGGATGCGTAGACGGGCACGTCGACGTTGCGTGACGCGGCGGCGGGGTTCCGATGGCTGGCAGCCCCGTGCGGAGGACGCAGGGCGTCACGCTTCAGCAATATGGCCGGCACGCTGGCAGGGCGCCGTGGCGTCATCGGAGACGCAACGGACGCGCGTGCAACGGTTAGCATGTCGACTTGACGACGACGGTCACGGAGACAGTCATGCAAGTCCAGGATCTGACAGGTGCGCCGCTGGATTACTGGGTCGCGGTCGCGGAAGGCCACGACGCCCCGCGTGCCGATGCATCCGGATGTACGTCGATTCGCGCGGCGGGCGGGGTGCCGACGCCGTTCGCACCGTCGACCTCGTGGACGGACGGCGGCCCGATCGTCGAGCGTGTGCCGTTCGCCGCATTCGAGCGCGACGGCGGGCACGGCGCGTGGCGGGCCGTACTGCACCGGGCCGTGCCGGCCGCGGGCGAGCGCTGCACGTTCAACCAGTCGGGGCCGACGCTGCTGGTCGCCGCGATGCGCACGCTCGTCGCGTCGACGTTCGGCGACGACGTGCCGGACCTCGACATGGCGCGGCCACGCTGAGCACAGCTACGCGCGGCATCGTTCAGGCCGACACGTTCCGGATCGCGATCGATGCGACATCGACGCGCCGTGGCAGGATCGCGTCGGCCGCCGCGCGGTCGGCGACCCGCTGCAGCACGTCGATGTCGGCGCCGCTGAGGCTGCGCTGCGCGAGCGCGGCCCGGCGCACGATGTCGGTGGCCGCATCGGGAGGCAGGCGCGTGAGCGACGCATACACGTTCGCATAGTCGGCCGGATGGGCGAGCGCCCATTGACCCGCGCGGGCGAGCCGCGCCAGCACGTCCGCGAGCGCCGCGCGCTTGGCGCGATCGTCGAGCGTTTCGACCGGCGACGTGAGGAACGCCAGCCCGGAATTGATGCCGCTGCCGTCGCGGAGGATGCGCGCGCCGCGCCGTACCGCATGCCCGTAATACGGGTCGAACGTCGCCCAGATGCCGATCCGCTTCGCCTCGAACGCGGCGAACGCGTCGACGGGCAGCACGAAGCGCACGTCGACGTCGCGCGGCGCGAGGCCGTGTTCGTGCAGCGCGCCGTACAGCTGGTACTGCGAGATGCTGCCGCGCGCGGACGATACGACGACGGTCTGCCCTTTCAGGTCGGCGACGGTGCGGACCGGCGAATCGGGCTGCACGACGATGCCGAGCGACGCCGGTGATCCGACGCGCGTCGCGACGATCCGCAACGACGGGTCGCCGAGCGCGGCCGTCAGCACGGGCAGGTCGCCGGCCGGCGCGAGATCGATCGCCCCCGCACGTTGCGCCTCGAACAGCGGCGCGGCACCCTGGAAGTTGGCCCAGCGGAACCGGTAACGCGTACCGTCGAGCACGCGCGCGGCTTCGGCGAGCGCGCGCAGGCCGCCGGCCTGGTCGCCGAGCACGAGCGTGACGCCCGACAAGTCGGCGCCGGCCGCATCGGCGGGCAGGGCGATGCCGCCGGCAAGCGGCGCGGCGGCGAGGGCGGCAAGACGCTGCAGCACGCGGCGGCGCGCCGGGGCGGAGGATGGATTCATCGGCGGGGTGTCCTCGGTGATCCGCGCGCAGGCGGCGCGGCTGCCGGGCAGGTTACGGAATCGGTTTCCGGCCGACAAACATCGAATCGTGCAATGCATATTCACGCCGCAGCGGCCAGCACGGCCGCCATCGCCGCACGCGGGCGTTTTGTTTGGCGTCTTAAGCAGGGTCTTGCGCGGCGGCCGGAACCGTCCGCAGGAACGCGCGCACCGCCGGCGCCTTTTCGAAGCGCCGGTGCACGAGCGCCAGTTCCGACGTGATCGGCTTGCCGGCGATCGGCCGGTACACGACACCCGGCAGCGACACGCAGCCGGCGAGCGCATCGGGAATCACCGCGACCCAGCCGTTCACCGACACGCACGCGAGTACCGCCAGCAGGCCGCCCGGGCGCGCGGCGATCAGCGGGGCGAAGCGGCCGCGGCGCGCGACTTCGAGCGTGCCGCGCTCCTGTTCGGGCACCGCGAAGCGCGCGTCGGCGAGGTCGGCCGCACGAAGGGTGGCCAGCGACGCGTAGCGCGACCCGGCCGGCACGGCCGCGACGAACACGTCGCGCTGCAGCGTGACGATCCGCAGGCCGCCGGGCAGCGGCAGCGGCGGGCGCACGTATGCAAGATCGAGCTGGCCCGTGTCGAGCTGGTTCGCGACGTCGTCCATCGGCACTTCGCGCAGGTTCAGCTCGATGCGCGGGTGCGCGGCACGAAATGCGCCGACCGTGCGCTGCAGCGTGCCCGAATAGACGGCCGACGACACGTAGCCGATCTCGATCCGGCCGAGTTCGCCGCGCTCGGCCAATGCCGCGAGTTCGCGGCCGCGCTGCAGGTGTTCGACCGCGGCACTGGCCTCGGCGAGATAGGCTTCGCCGGCCGCACTCAGCGTGACCGCGCGGCGCGACCGGTGAAAGAGGCGCACGCCGAGCACGCGCTCGGCCTCCTGGATCTGCCGTGTGAGCGCGGGCGGCGCCATGTCGAGCGCTTCGGCCGCGCGGGCGAAGTGCAGGTGCTGCGCGACGCTCAGGAATGCGCGCACGTGACGGAATTCGAGCCGATCCATGATTGCAATTTTCGTCAATAAAACAGCATCGGAGTGTCAATGACAGGCAATACGGGACAAGCCTAGCATACGGTTCGTTCATCCTGTTCCGGAGTAGCCGATGTCCCAGCCTTCACCGGCGTCGCGCACAGGCGCGGCTGCCGCCCTGCGCACGGGCGCCCGCCTGCCGGCCGCCGCGACACTCGCCGTCGCGTCCGCGACCTGCTCGCTGATCGTGCTCGACACCAACGTCGTCGCCGTGTCGCTGCCGAGCATCGCGCGCAGTTTCCATGCGAGCTTCGCCGATATCGAATGGGTCGTGAGCGCGTACATGACCGCGTTCGCCGCATGCCTGCTGCCGGCCGGCGGGCTCGCCGACCGCTTCGGGCGCAAGCGGATGCTCTTCGCGGGGCTCGCGCTGTTCTTTCTCGCGTCGCTCGGCTGTGGCGTTGCGCCGTCGGCCGGCTGGCTGATCGCCGCGCGGGCAGTGAAGGGCGGCGGCGCCGCGCTGCTGCTGACGGCCGCGCTCGCCGTGATCGCGAACCGTTTTCCGGAAGGGCGCGAACGGGCGCGCGCGTGGGCGATCTGGGGCATGTGCATGGGGATCGCGACGGCCATCGCGCCGCTCGTCGGCGGCGCGATCACGCAATGGATCGGCTGGCGCTGGGTGTTCCTGCTGAACCTGCCCGTCTGCGTGCTGCTCGCGGCCGGCGCGCGCGTCGCGATCGACGAGTCGCGCGATCCGCACGCGAAACGCGTGGATGCGGCCGGCAGCCTGCTGTTCGGCGCGGCGCTCGCGTGCGCGATCGCGGCGCTGATCGGCGCACCGTCGCACGGCTGGCTGTCGGCCGCGACGCTCGGCCGGCTCGCGCTCGCCGCCGCGCTGTTCGCGGCGTTCCTCGGCGCGGAGCGCTGGCAGGCGCGGCCGATGATCGATCTCGCGCTGTTCCGCCAGCCGCGCTTCGTCGGCGCCGTGCTCGCGATGTTCGGCTATGCGGCATGCGCGCAGGTGATGATGACGTTCCTGCCGCTGTACCTGCAGAACGCGTTCGGGATGTCGGCGATCGACGCGGGGCTCGGGATGCTGCCGTTCGCGTTCGCGATGATCGCCGGGCCGTCGCTCGGCGCGGCGCTCGCCGCGCGCGTGTCGTCCGGCGGCGTGCTGGCGGGCGGGCTCGCGCTGATCGGCGCGGGCAACCTCGCGACCGCGGCGCTGACGGCCAGCGGCGACTACCGGCTCGTCGCGCTCGGCATGTTCGTGACGGGCTGCGGCGCGGGCATCATGAACGGCGACACGCAGAAAGCGATCATGGCGTGCGTACCGCCGAACCGCACGGGCATGGCGTCGGGCATCAGTACGACGACGCGCTTCTCGGCGATCGTGACGGCCGTCGGCGTGCTCGGCGCGGTGCTGGCGGCGAGCACGCAGGCGCGGCTCGACCGGCTGCTGTCCGCCGCGCCCGGCTTGCGCGCGTTCGCCGATGCGCCGTTCATGTCGAGCCTGCTGGCCGGCGACCTGGCGCGGGCGCTCGAGCGCGTGCCGCCGTCGGCCGCCGGTTCGCTCGCGCAGGCGGCGCCCGTCGCGTTCGCGAGCGGGTTCGCCGATGCGCTGACGGTGAGCGGCGTGCTGGCGCTCGTCGCGGCCGTCGTTGCCTACAAGTTGCTTACGCAACCGATGCGCGACGGCGCGTGACGCGCGGGGTGGCACGCGCCGCGCATTGGACGCGACCCGGCGGAACCATTAAGCTGGCGCGTCCCGGTTTCACGCAGCGTATTCCAGATGTCATCGACGATCGAGATTCTGTTGCCCGTGTTCGGGCTGATCGCGGCAGGGTTCCTGTGCCGCCGGCGCGGCGTACTCGGACCGGCGGCGGCCTCGGAACTGAACCGCTTCGTCGTGTGGCTCGCGCTGCCCGCGCTGCTGTTCCAGATCATGGCGCACGCATCGTGGCACCAGCTTTATCAGCCCGCCTTCGTCGCCACGTTCGCGCTGACCTGTGCGCTCGTGTTCGCCGGAGTCCTCGCGTGGCGCCTGTTCGCGGGGCGCGGGCTTGCCGATGCGAGCATCGACGCGATTGCCGCGTCGTATCCGAACACCGGCTATCTCGGCTTCCCGCTGTGCCTGCTCGCATTCGGCCCCGACAGCCTCACGCCGACCACGATCGCGACCATTCTCGTGGCGTGCGTGCTGTTCGCCGGCGCGATCGTGCTGATCGAGATCGGGCTGCAGCGCGACCGCGCGCCGCTGAGGCTGATGTGGAAGGTGGTCGGCGCGCTGCTGCGCAACCCGCTGATCGTTGCGCCGCTGGCCGGTGTCGGCGTGTCGGCCGCGCAGGTGCCGCTCGGCGCGCCGGTCGACACGTTCCTGAAGCTGCTCGGCGCGGCCGCGAGCCCGTGCGCGCTCGTCAGCCTCGGGCTGTTTCTCGCGGAGAAGCGGGAAGGGTCCGGCGCGGCGCCGCGCGGCAGTGTTGCGCTGACGGCGGTGAAGCTGTTCGTGCAGCCTGCACTCGCGTGGTGGCTCGGCGTGCGCGTGTTCGCGCTGCCGCCGGTGCTCGCGCAGATCGCCGTCGTGCTTGCCGCGTTGCCGACCGGCACCGGGCCGTACATGCTGGCCGAGTTCTACGGGCGCGAAGCGCAGGTGACGTCGCGCACGATCCTGCTGTCGACGCTCGGGTCGATCGTGTCGCTGTCGGTGCTGCTCGCGCTTGCACGGCACGCGTGATAGGCGCGGTCGATCACGCGCCTGGCGCTGCAGCGCGTATCGCGTATCGCGTCTTGCGAATCGCGTCGCGACGAAGTCGCCTTGCATTGACTGGTGCGATCGACAGGCGAAATGACCGGTGGATATGCAGCTCAGGCTACGTCGACAAGCAGTTCGGGGTCGGCTGTTTTGCCGGGCTGCGTGTCGACGTAGCCCGAGCCGTGTATTGACGTATTGGCCCGTTGTCGTGCCTGTCGATCGCGCCAGTCAATGCGACTTCGTCGCGAGGCGATGGACGCGTGCCGCATGGGCGACACGCCGCGGATGCGACGCATGGCAATGCGTTGACTGCCTGCGGCGCGTGCGTCGTGTGGGTTCGGGCGTATCGGTCGCGGCTGGCGTACCGTTTTGCGCGTCCGCGTTCGCGACTGCGTCGGCCGCCACCGCCGCAACAGCCGGCAGCCTGGCCTCCGCGTCGAGCCACGCGCGCGTCGCTTCCGCGATTAACCCGCGCAGCCAGCGCACGCCGTCGGCGCACGCGCCCGATTCGTTCCAGGTCATCCGGTACACGATGTCCGGCGGCTCCGCCGGCAGCGCGAGCGCGGCGAGCGGCAGCAGCTTCGCATAGTGCCGTGCGAGCCGGTACGTGGTGGTCAGCAGCAAGTCGGTGCGCACGAGCGCATGCGCGGCGAGTTCGAAGTGCGGCAGCGTGACGACGATCCGCCGCTGCAGACCCACGCGTTCGAGCTGCCGGTCGATCGCGCCGGATGCTTCGAGCCACGACGGTGTCGGGCACAACTGCGGCGCTTCGGCAAAATCGGCCGCCGTCATCGTGCCGCGCCGTGCGAGCGGATGCGTCGCACGCATCAGGCACACGACGCGATCGTCGAACAGGTCGTCCTGCCGGAACCGCGACGAGCGCGCCGGGCGATTGTCGATCACGACGTCGAGCTCGCCGTCGGCGAGCGCGCGCTCGTCGTCGAAGCCGTCGCCGAGCGGATGGAACACGAGCTGCGCGTTCGGCGCACGTTCGCGGAACAGCGCGACGAGCTTCGGCACGAACAGCACGTTCAGGTAGTCGGGGCAGCCGATCCGGTAGGTGCGCACCGACGTGCGCGCGTCGAACGTCGGTTGCTGGATGCGGATGAAGTCGATCACGCGCAGCGCGTTGCGCAGCGGGTCGATCAGCCGCGCGCCGAATTCGGTCGGCACCATCCCGTAGCGGCTGCGCACCAGCAGCGGATCGCCGAGCAGCGTGCGCAGGCGCTTGAGCGCGGCGCTCGTCGCCGGCTGCGACATGTTCAGGCGCACGGCCGCACGCGACACGGTGCGCTCGGTCAGCAGCACGAGCAGGATGCGCATCAACCGTGCATCGAGCGCGTCGAGCGCGCCCGCGGCGTCGGACACGTCGCGGGGCAGGGCGTTCGGGTCTAGCGTGTCCCGCATGCCGAACGACCTCCCGGCGACCCGGCGCCCGAGCGCGACGCAGCAGTAGGCCGGCGGTGCGTCATTTGGCGAAGGTGCCCGGCCAGCCGACGATCCGCTTCGGGCGCGGCGGCGCGTACGTGCGGACCTTCGACGTTTTCAGTTTCAGGCGCACCAGCGACTCGGCGAGCGCGACCGCGGCCGATACGCCGTCGACGACCGGCACGCCCGTGCATTCCTCGATCTGCCGGTCGAGGCCGGCCATCCCGCCGCAGCCGAGGCAGATCACTTCCGCGTGATCGTCCTTCACCGCGCGCTGCGCTTCGGCGACGATCGACTCGATCGCGCGGGCCGGGTTCTCTTCGAGCTCGAGCACCGCGAGGCCGCTCGCGCGCACCGACGCGCAGCGCGCGTCGAGCCCGGCGAGCTTCAGGCGATCCTCGATCAGCGGCACCGTGCGGTCGAGCGTCGTGACGACCGAGTAGCGATGGCCGAGCAGCATCGCGATGCTTGCGGCCGCTTCGGTGATGTCGACGACGGGCACCGTCAGCAGTTCCTGCAGACCTTCGCGGCCGTGTTCGCCGTAGCCGGCCTGGATCACCGCGTCGTACGGCTCGTCGTAGCTCAGCACGCGATCCATCACGGCGATCGCTGCAAGGTAGCTCTCGAAGTTGCCTTCGACCGACTCCGCGCCGAAGCGCGGCGTCAGGCCGACGATCTCCGTGCCCGGCGACGCGGCGGCCTGCGCCTGCGCGGCGATCGCGTCGGTGATCGACTCGGTCGTGTTGACGTTGACTACCAGGATCCTCATTGCGACTCCGTATGCATGTGTTTCAGTGTTGGGCGCAGGCGACTGCGATGGGTTCGCCCGAGCGCTCCTCGTAGTGCCGTTTGCGATCGGCCAGCAGCCAGTACACGCTGCCCGCGATGGCCGCGCCGAGCAGCCACGAGAACGGCGTCATCGCGCTGAAGGCCGGCACGACGGCGAGCGTGATCGAGATCAGCGCGGACGGCACGAGCGCCGCAAGCGCCTTGCGGTTCACGCCGCGCGTGTAGAAGTAGGTGCCGGTCGGCGCTTCGGTATAGAGGTCGGGCACGTTCACGCGCTGCTTGCGCACGAGCCAGTAGTCGACCGTGATGATCCCGTACAGCGGGCCGAGCAGCGCGCCGAGGCCGGACAGGAAGTAGACGATCACGATCGGGCTGTTGTACAGGTTCCACGGCAGGATCAGCACGGCGACCGTCGCGCTGATCAGGCCCGCGCGGCGGAACGACAGGCGATGCGGCGCGAGGCTCGTCAGCACGAAGGCCGGCGCGACGAAGTTCGCCATGATGTTCACGGCGACCGTCACGATCAGGAACGCGAGGCAGCCGAGCACGAGGAACAGCTTGTTCGGCACCGTCGCGATGATTTCCGTCGGGCTGTGGATGATGTGGCCGTTCAGCTTGAACTGCGCACCGGCGAGCACGAAGCTGATCGTCGCGAACACGAGGATGTTCACCGGCAGGCCCCAGAAGTTGCCCACGCGCACCGTCTTCGCGCTCGGCGACGAACGCGCGAAATCGCAGAAATTGAGCACCAGCGTGCCGTAGATCGCGAGCCACAGCGAGCCACCCGCGAAGATCTCCGTCCACATCTTGAAGCCGGTCAGCGGCTTGCCGATCGACATCGCGAGATGGCCGCCGGTGCGGCTGACCATCCACGCGGCGAGCGACAGCGTCGTGACGAGGATCACCGGGCCGGCCAGCCCCTCGTACTTGCGGACCATTTCCATTCCGAACGTGAGGATGCCGATCTGCACGAGCCAGATCGCGACGAACGTGACCCAGCCGAGCGTCGACAGCCCGAAGATCGCATTCTGGTCGAAGGCGGCTAGGCCCGGCCAGATCGCGGTGAGCAGCACGCGCAGCACGACCGACGCGAGATAGGTCTGGATACCGAACCATGCGATCGCGATCACCGCGCGGATCATCGCGGGCAGCAGCGCACCGTAGATGCCGAAGCTCATCCGGCTGATCACCGGGAACGGCACGCCGGTCTTCTGGCCCATGTAGCCGGTGAGGTTCATGAAGCAGTACACCAGCACCGCGCCGATCGCGAGCGACGCGAGCATCTGCCAGCCCGACAGGCCGAGCGCGAACAGCCCGATGGCGAACGAGTAGTTCGCGATGTTGTGCACGTCGTTGGTCCACAGCGCGAAGATGCTGTAGCGGCCCCACGTCCGGCCCTCGGCCTTGGTCGGCGCGAGGTCGGGATTGTGCAGCCGCGGGCTCAGCGCCGCATCGCGCGCGGCCGAATCGGGTCGATACGATGCGTCGTCCGCGCCGAGCACGATGCCCGGGCGGTGGGTGGCTTCCAGTTGCACGCCGTTGTCTCCTTCCATGTTCGGGGCGCGAAACCGGCAACGTGGGAACGCTGCGCCGGCCCGGCCGCCGTGGACGTTATGTCTCGGATTTGTTCGCGAGTATGGAAGGCCGGCCCGATGATGGGAAATTAAATATTCGGTTAGGCGTCATTTGAAAAATGAATGGAATTCGGGTGGCTGCGGCGGCCGCGCGGCACGCGAATTGCTCGCCAGCGGGCTCCATCCACATCGACATCAGCGGAGGTGCCATGCAGCGCTATTCATTTCGTCATGTATCGCGAGCCGTCTTCGCCGGCATCCTGATTGCGGGTCTGGCGGCAGGCGCGGGTTGCCAGAAGAAGAGCGACAGCGACAGCGGTGGCGCGAGCTCGGATACGAGCGCCACGGGCGGCATGTCGGCCGCGCCGTCGGGCACGCCGGGCAGCGGCGGCGCGGCCGGCAGCAGTGGCGGCGAAAGCGGTGGCGCCAGCATGCCGGGCGCGGCCTCCGCGCCGGGCGGCGCGAGCGGCGGCTGACCCTCGGCTGACCAGGGCGGTGGACGTCGCGCCGGCCGCGCGCGGGGGCGGCGTTCGCGTGACGGGTGACGGGTGCCGCCGGCCTGGCACGAGCGCCCGGGTGGTGTGCGTGCGCTCTGCCGCGCACATGAAAGATTTGCAAGGACCGTTGTAGCGATTCCCGGACCGGCGGCGACAGCCTGATGCCGGCGCGCGCCGGCCAGGCAAGGAGATGCGATGCAGCACGCATGGCACCTGCTTGCGATGCGGGATCGCCGCGCGAAGGGGCGCGCGGTGCGCAGCGCCGGTTGAGGGAAGGATGCGGTCCGCCGGATCGGCGGGCGCGTCGATGACGCAAGCGATGTGCCCGCGTGGCTACGCGCCGGGCTTGGGGGATGGTTTCGACGGTCGGCCCATGGCTGACCTGCCGCGCACATCCGCGCCATGCGCCGAAAGCAGCCGACACGGCGGAGCCTCGTGGAAGCACCGAAAGGATCCGCCACTAATCTGCAGGCGGAGAACGCGATGCGGCGATACGACGATACGACGATACGGCGATACGGCGATACGGCGCGGCGGTAGGGCGGCGGGGCGGCGATACGGCAGGGCAACAGGGCAAAACTACCCGTTGGCGGCATCTGGCCCTGAAACGGGGCGAAAATATTGCCCCATTTTCATCATCGTTTAACCATTCGAAACAATGTGTTCACTGAAAGGGGCATGATCTCCGGCGATCGAGCAGGCATACTGTCGCCTATGTTGCTCAATGCGCGTCGAACGGCGCGCGCTTGCCCCCATGTCCACTCCAGTTTCCTTTCGAACCCTGCGATGGTTGACCGTCGCGGCTGCTGCATGCTTGCTCGCCGCGTGTTCGACCTCTTCCGACGTGACCGCGACGTCGAACCCGAACGTGTTTACCGTGACGACGCGCACGGTCGGCGTGTCGACGACGTGGGCCGACGCCCATACGAAGGCCTTCGACGAAGCCACCAACTACTGCACGCAGCGCGGGATGCGCGCGAGCATGAAGCAGGAATCGCTGACCAGCGGCAGCCGTGTCGGCGCGCGCTCCGAACTCGCGTTCGAGTGCCATCCGACCTTCGAGACGGCGTCGAACCCGCGCGGTTGAGCGACCGGCGGCGTTGACGCGCCGCCGCCTGCCGCGTTTTCCTTCCCCGCACGCAAAACGACCCGCGATGCCGTTCAGGCACATCGCGGGTCGGCGCACGTCCGGCGTCGGCTGCGGCGGTTACGCCGGCTGCGCCTCGTACAGCTTCACGCACGCGGAGAAGTCGAGCGTGCCGAGCCCCTGCTGGCTCATCGACTGATAGAGCTGCTGCGCAAGCGCGCCCATCCACACCGGCTGGTGCGCGCTCCGTGCCGCTTCGGTCGCGAGCCCGAGATCCTTCAGCATCAGGTTCGCCGCGAAGCCGCCCGCGTAGCCGCGCGCGGCCGGCGCGGTGTCGCTCACGCCCGGATACGGGTTGTACGTGTCCGAGCTCCAGCAGCGGCCGGTCGACGTATTGATGATGCCGGCCAGCACGGCCGGATCGATCCCGAGCGCGGCGCCGAGCGCCATCGCTTCCGACACGCCCATCATCGAGATCCCGAGCAGCAGGTTGTTGCAGATTTTCGCGATCTGCCCGGTGCCCGTGCCGCCGCAATGCACGACGTTCTTGCCCATGGCGAGCAACACGGGGCGGATGCGCTCGAACAGCGCGGCGTCCGCGCCGACCATGAAGGTCAGCGTGCCGGCCTGCGCGCCGCCGGTGCCGCCCGACACGGGCGCGTCGGCGAGCGGGAAGCCGCGCTGCGCGGCGGCGTCGGCCACCGCGCGCACGGTGCCGGGATCGATCGTGCTGCAGTCGATCAGCGTCGCGCCGGCGCGTGCGCCGGCCAGCACGCCGTCGTCGCCGAGGTAGACCGCGCGCACGTGCTGCGCGGCCGGCAGCATCGTGATCACGATGGCGCCT
The DNA here is from genome assembly GCF_020419825.1 of Burkholderia sp. AU30198. Classification (NCBI taxonomy): domain Bacteria; kingdom Pseudomonadati; phylum Pseudomonadota; class Betaproteobacteria; order Burkholderiales; family Burkholderiaceae; genus Burkholderia; species Burkholderia sp. AU30198. Next base: position 228,481 of record NZ_JAIZSA010000001.1, read on the forward strand.
TGTGCGGCGGCTTCGCGCGGCGAGCTGGCGGCCGTCGCGCCCGCGCGTACCGCGACCTCGACCGCGTGCGCGTCGAGGTCGAACACTGTCAGCGCGTGGCCGGCTTTCAGCAGGTTGGCGGCCATCGGGCCGCCCATGTTGCCGAGTCCGATGAATGCAATTTCCATGTATAGGTCTCCGTGTCGACCGGACTTGGCGCTTCAGCGCCTAGTCCGGTCCCATGCTTCGCGGTCGACCGGACTTGGCGCTTCAGCACCTAGTCCGGTCCCATGCTTTGCGGTCGACCGGACTTGGTGCTTTAGCGCTTGGTCCAGTCCCATGCTTCGCGGTCGACCGGACTTGGTGCTTTAGCGCTTAGTGCGGTCCCATGCTTCGCGGTCGACCGGACTTGGCGCTTTAGCGCTTAGTGCGGCCCCATGCTTCGCGGCCGACCGGACTTGGCGCTTTAGCGCTTAGTGCGGCCCCATGCTTCGCGGCCGACCGGACTTGGCGCCTTAGCGCTTGGTCCAGTCCCATGCTTCGCGGCCGACCGGACTTGGCGCCTTAGCGCTTGGTCCGGCCCCATGCTTCGCACTCAGCGCAGCGCGATCGTCGTGTTCACACCACCGGCCGTCGCGTCGTCGTCGAACCAGCGCGCGGTGACCGTCTTCGTCTGCGTGTAGAACTGCACGACCTGCTTGCCGTACGGGCCGAGATCGCCGAGCTTCGAGCCGCGCGAGCCCGTGAAGCTGAAGTAGGGCACCGGCACCGGAATCGGGATGTTGATGCCGACCTGGCCGATGTCGATCTCGCTCTGGAACTTGCGCGCGGCCGCTCCGCTCTGCGTGAACAGCCCCACGCCGTTGCCCATCGGGTTGCGGTTGACGAGCGCGATCGCTTCGTCGAGCGTGTCGGCTTCGAGCACGACCACCACTGGCCCGAAGATTTCTTCCGTGTAGATCGACATGTCGGTCGTCACGCCCGAGAAGATCGTCGGGCCGACGAAGTTGCCCTGCTCGTAGCCGGGCACCTTCACGTCGCGGCCGTCGAGCAACAGCGTCGCGCCTTCCTTCACGCCCGCGTCGATCAGCGACAGGATGCGTTCCTTCGCCGCCTTCGACACGACAGGCCCGACGTCCGTACCGGCTTCCGCGCCCGCATTGACCTTCAGCGCCTTCGCCTTCTCGACGAGTTCGGGCAGCCAGTCGCGCGCCTTGCCGACCAGCACGACAACCGACGTCGCCATGCAGCGCTGGCCCGCCGCGCCGAAGCCCGCGCCGACGAGTGCGTTGATCGACTGCTCGCGGTGCGCATCGGGCAGCACGACTGCGTGGTTCTTCGCGCCCATCATCGACTGCACGCGCTTGCCGTGCTGGCTGCCGAGGTTGTACACGTGCGTGCCGACGCGCGTCGAGCCGACGAACGAGATCGCCTTGATGTCCGGATGCGTGCAGAGACGGTCGACCACCGTCTTGCCGCCGTGCACGACGTTCAGCACGCCCTGCGGCACGCCGGCTTCGATGGCGAGTTCGACGAGCTGCATCGTCGACAGCGGGTCCTGCTCCGACGGCTTCAGCACGAACGTGTTGCCGCACACGATCGCCATCGGGAACATCCACAGCGGGATCATGCCGGGGAAGTTGAACGGCGTGATGCCCGCGCACACGCCGATCGGCTGGCGCAGCGTGTAGGTATCGACGCCGCCCGCGACGTTCTCCGCGAATTCGCCTTGCTGCAGCGTGCCGATCGAGCACGCGTGCTCGACGACTTCGAGACCGCGGAAGATGTCGCCCTGCGCGTCGGGCAGTGTCTTGCCTTGTTCGGCGGTCAGCGTGTGCGCGATCCGTTCGAGATTGCGGCGCACGAGATCCTGGAACTTCAGCATGATGCGCAGCCGCGCGCCGATCGGCGTCGTCTTCCACGTCTGGAACGCGCGCTGCGCGGACGCGATCGCGGCGTCGACCTCGTCGAGCGTCGCGTACGGCACGCGGCCGATCACTTCCTGCGTCGCGGGGTTGACGATGTCGCCCCATTCGGCGCTTTGCGATTCGACGAATGCGCCGTCGATCAGCAGCTTGGCGGTGGGCAGGGCGAGGGTGGTCTGGGGAACTGCGGCGTTCATGGAACTCTCCGGGAAACGGTGTGGCAACTAAAAAGGGGCCCCGTCTCCGCCGCGCATGCGCGCGCGGCGGACGGCAGGACGAACTGAAATCGATCGAATGCGGGCCGGCGCGTCAGGCACGTGCCGGGCGCATCAGCGCGGTACACACGAGCGCGAACACGCCGAAGCCGACGAGGTACGCGATCACGTAGTGCGGCTGGCCGCCGCCGGCCTTGAGCAGCGACGTCGCGATCATCGGCGCGAAGCCGCCGCCGATCACGCCGGCGAGCTGCACCGACAGCGAGATGCCGCTGTAGCGGATTTCCGCCGGGAACTGCTGCGCGAACAGCAGCGACTCCGGCGCATAGAGGATCGGGAACACGACGCCGAGGCCGAGCACGATCGCCCACCACGCGTACGACACCTGCTGCGTGCCGAGCATCATGAAGAACGGCGCGGCGAACGCGCACATCAGCACGAGGCCGATCGCGAACATCCGGCGCTGGCCGATCTTGTCGCTCAGGTGGCCGCACAGCGGCATCGTGACGAGCGACAGCGCCGCGCCGGCCGTGATCGCGTGGAGCATCTCGGCCTTCGGCAGATGCAGCTGCTGCGTCGCGTAAGCGAGCGCGAATGTGACGACCATGTAGAACCAGGTGTTCTCGGCGGCGCGTGCGCCGACGATCGTCAGCACTTCGCGCGGATGGCGGCGCAGCGCGGCCGTCACCGGCGACTTCTCGGCCTTGCCCTGGCGCTGCATCTTCTCGAAGTCGGGCGACTCGGGCACTTTTGCGCGGATGAACCAGCCGAGCCCGACGAGCGCGATGCTCGCGAGGAACGGCACGCGCCAGCCCCACGACAGCATGTCGGCTTCCGGCAGCGCGGCCACCGCGGCCATCGCGACCGACGACAGGATCAGGCCGAGCCCGACACCCGTCTGCGGCAGGCTGCCGAACAGCCCCTTGCGGCCCTTCGGCGCGTGTTCGACGGCCATCAGCACCGCGCCGCCCCATTCGCCGCCGACGGCCATCCCCTGCAGGAAGCGCATCGCGATCAGCAGCGCGGCGGCCCAGTAGCCGATGCTGTCGTAAGACGGAATCAGCCCGATGATCATGCTCGGCACGCCCATCAGCAGCAGCGTGATCATCAGCATCGACTTGCGGCCGATACGGTCGCCGAAGTGGCCGAACACGATGCCGCCCATCGGCCGCCCGATGAAGCCGACCGCGAACGTGCCGAACGCGGCGAGCGTGCCGACGACGGGGTCCAGCGACGGGAAGAAGATGCGGTTGAAGACGAGCGCGGCGGCCGTGCCGTAGAGGAAGAAGTCGTACCACTCGATCGTGGTGCCGGCCATGCTGGCCCAGCCGGCCAGCAGGTAGTGCTTCGCGGTGCGCTCGGGCGCCGGCGCCGCGACTGTCGCATGCTCATCGAGGGTGGATCGGGTCTGCATGGTGTCTCCGTGGTGGGTGCCGCGGCTCGTGGTCCGCAGGTCACGGTCGAGTATAGTTATGCGCAGATTCATCATGTACCGATAAAGAAACCGGTTGGATATGCATTTATGCATAACGACGGCCGGCCCGGAGACTCCAGCCCCTTTTTCCCTCGCCGATGCGACATGCCACCGAGCCGGTTTCCGGCAACCTGAACTGGGACGACCTGCGTTTTTTCCTCGAAGTCGCGCGCACGCAGCGCGCGAGCGGCGCCGCGAAGCGGCTGGGGGTCGATTACACGACCGTCGCGCGGCGCATTCGCGCGCTCGAGGCCGCGATGGGCACGCTGCTGTTCGACAAGTCGCGCTCCGGCGGCTTCACGCTGACGGCCGAAGGGCAGCGGCTGGTCGCGTATGCGGACGCGATGGAGACGACCGTGCAGTCCGCGTGCGACCAGGTCGCGAATACGGGCGAGGCGCTGTCGGGCCATGTGCGGATCGGGTCGACGGAAGGGTTCGGGTGCTTTTTCCTCGCGCCGCAGCTCGCGCAGTTCCGTGCCGAGCATCCGCACGTGACGGTCGACCTGCTGCCGGTGCCGCATTTCGTCAACCTGCCGAAGCGCGAGGCCGACCTGGCGATCACGCTCGAGCGGCCAGAGCGCGGGCCTTACGTGGTCACCAAGCTGTGCGACTACCAGCTGCGGCTCTATGCGACGCGCGACTATCTCGCGAATCACGATCCGATCACCTGCACGGACGATCTCGCGCAGCACGCGTTCATCAGCTACGTCGACGATCTCGCGTTCAGCAACGAGCTGCTGTACCTGGATCGCGCGGTGCCGGGCGCCACGGCCGGGCTGCGCACGACGAGCGTGATCGCGCAGTATTTCGCGGCGCTGCAGGGCGGCGGGCTGGCGATCCTGCCGTGCTTCATGGCGGCCACGCAGCCGGCGCTCGCGCCCGTGCTGCCGGACGACGTGGTCGTCACGCGCTGCTTCTGGCTGACCTGCCGCGAGGATCTGCGCAAGCTGCGGCGCGTGACCGCGCTGTGGGATTACCTGCGCGCGGCGGCGGACGCGAATCGCGCGCTGCTGTCGGGCGAATCGGGGAGGCTGAGATTCGTCGGCGAACCGGAATAGCGGAGCGGGTGGCGTGGCGGTCGCAGTGGCGACGAAGTGACCGATCGGTATGAAAAAACGGCCGACCAAGATCCGGCCGGGTTATCGGGGGAAACGCAGATGGCTTTGACGCATGCGGGCAAGGTTTTCGTGGTGTGTGTGGCCGTATTCGGCGTGGCCGCGTATTGGCTCGCGTCGCGCATGGTGCGCCGCCAGAACGGCGGCACGCGCGGATCGGGCGGCGCGGTGGCGTTCTGGTGGCTCGTGTGCTTTTGCCTGGTGTCGCTGTGCTTCCCGTTCGCGTACTGGATCGGCGACGAACTCTACGACCTGGCGGTGTCACCGAAATACGAGGCGACCGTCGTGTCCTACCAGTCCGAGTGGGACACCTGCGAGCGTCGCGACAGCAGCGGGCGTACCGATAAATACCCGTGCATCAAGTACACGTCGATCCTGGAAGCCGTGATGCCGGATGGCCAGCGGGTCGTGCTGCCGGGCAACATCCGCTCGGGCAGCGTGCCGGAGATCGGCGAGCGCGTCGATGTCGTGCTGCCGCAGGGCGCGAATCAGCTGCACGAGCGCAGCGTGCGCAGTGTCGGCCTGCTGGCCGGCGGCGGGCTGATGGTCGCGATGATCGGGTACTTCCTCTACCTGATCGCCGCGTACGGCGCCGGCCGGAACCTCGACGGCGCGGCCCGCTTCGGCGTGGCGGTGGTGATGAACGGGCTCGTGCCGCTCGGCGCGCTGCTGATGGAAATCGGCTTCCTGAGCGTGCCGTACCGCTACTGGGCGCGCGGGAATCCGGAGCAGTGGCCGGTGTGGGTGCTGGCGCTCTGCCTGCTGTTCGCGCTCGGGCTGCTGCCGTTGCTGCTCATCTACGCGCGAACCGCCTGGCGCGCGGTCGTGAAGTAACGGAGGTGGCGGCGCGGTTGTGCCATCATGTCAGCACCGACAGCCGCCAGGAGACGGTCGTGGAAATTCATTCGCAGTGGACCTTCGATTGCCGGCCCGAGCATGTATGGCCGCATTTCCTCCATGCCCGGATGGACGACACGCGGCCGTTGCTGTTCCGCCTCGGCGTGCCGAAGCCGGTCAGTTGCCGCGTGCTCGAAGGCGTGCCGGCCATCGGCAACACGCGGCAGTGCACGACCGATCGCGGCACGATCGACCAGCGGATCCTCGTGCTCGACGAGAATCGCCGGCTGCGTTACCGGATGGTGGCGTCGACGGTGTGGTGCCGCGACTGGGTCGGGCTGCTCGAGGACGAATTCACGCTGACGCCAATCGAAGGCGGCAGGACACGCGTCGAACGGCGCACCGTGTTCAGCGCGCGCGGCCTCTTCAGGCCGGTTCGGCAGATCGGGTTGTGGCTCGCGTTGCAGCAGGCGCACCGGTATGCGGCCCGCAACTGGCGGCGCCTTGCGATGGCGGCGCAGGGGCAGGCGGTCGCGATGGCGCCGGCGCGCTAGGCCTTGGGCGCGGGCGCGTAAAAGATTTGCCCGATATCCGTGTCGCGCGCCTGGCCGTTGCGTTCGGCCTCGGTGCGCGTTTCGAAGAAATGGACCTTGCACAGATCCGGCCGGCCCAGCGCCTTCAGGATGCTCGACGTGCGCCACGCCGGCAGCCAGTCGGACCACGACAGCCGCACGCCCACGAGCAGCGCGAGCAGGACACCGATCGCGAGCGGCCCGCCCAGCAACACGGCCAGATCGGTATCCAGGTCGGAGAAGCCGCCGTCGCCGGTCCATAGCACCAGGGCCATCATCGGGATGACAAAGCAGTTCATGCCGATGAACATCCATTTCCACGCCAGCCAGAGAACGTGTGTGAGGCAGGCCAGCCCCTTGTCGCCGCACGCGTGATCCATGACCATGCGCTGCCGGTCGGGAGACGACAGCGCGAACAGGCGGCCGCGGCGATCGATCACGGCAACCACGTCGTCGCCAACGTCGAAGCACTGGCCGCCAAGGAACCCTCGGTACGTATTGCCGCCAATTTCGATTTCCACCGGAAGCTTCGCGAACAGGATCTTGCCGTTCTTCCCGACCATCACGTATGCGTTTGCCGACGAGAAGGTCCTGGTCTCGCGCAAGTTCGCGTACGACCACGTCGCCGGATGCTCGACCTTGTCGGCCGCGGCGTTCAACTGGGCGAGGACGAAATCTTCGTCGGCTTGCTGAAACATCAGCGCATTGGCCGCGGCCCCGTTACCGGTGAGCGCCGCAAGGATCGGCACCGCGGTGTGCGTGAACCAGTAGCCGAGCGATTTCTTGCGGGCTTCGGGGTCGACGGGTGGCACCTGACGGCTTCCGGCACTGCCTTGGTCGGGGCGCTCGAGAAAGCGCAATGCGGTCAGTTTGCCTTCGACAAGACGCAGGGGTGACGACATAGGGGACGCGGCCGCGACGGGACAGGGTGGGCGGAGTCTACCAGTCGTCTGACTTTATGCGCGACGCGCCCGACGCACCGCTCCGCCGGCCCTGCAGGGCGGCCGGCAGCGCGCTGCGCTCGCGCATCGAGCCCGGCCTCAACCCGGGCAACCCAGCCGGTCCGCGAGTTCGTGCAGATCCTTGACGTCGAAGTCCCACGCGTCGTCGGCTTTCAGGTCGGTCGTCTGGCCGGGCCCGTGTTCGGTCGGCCTCAGCACGAACGCGGTCGACAGCCCCTGCCGGCGCGCGGCCGCGAGATCGCCGTTGTGCGCGGCGACCAGGCACAGCTCGGCCGGTTCGACGCCGAGAATCTCGACGGTGTCGCTGTACACCTGCGGCGACGGCTTGTACGCGCGGACGACTTCGGCGCCGAGAATCGCATCCCACGGCAGCCCCGCGCGTTTCGCGACGTCGACCATCAGCCGGATGTTGCCGTTCGACAGCGGTGCGATGATGAAGCGCCGCTTCAGCCGTTGCAGCGCCGCGACTGCGTCGGGCCACGGGTCGAGGCTGTGCCACGCGAGGTTGAGCGCATCGATGTCGGCGTCGGGCACGTCGACGATCCCGTAGCGGTCGAGCGTGCGGACGAGGTTCTCGCGGTGCAGGACGTCGAGCCGCACGTAGCGGCGGCGCCCGCTGCGGATTTCCTCCATCGACGGCGAATATTCGGCCCGCCACGCATCGGCGAATTCGAGCGGGTCGAGCGCGGGGGCATAGCGGTCGAGGAACGCGGCAGCGCCGCGTGCCACGCCGCCTCTCCAGTCGACGATCGTTCCGAAGACATCGAAAACGAGCGCCTTGATTTCGGCAGGGTTCGTCATGGTGATCCAGTGAGGGTCGATCGATGAGGTTACGAATCGCCGTGCCGCCGGATTGCGCGGCGCCGGTTCGATCGACATTGAATCACGGATACGGAAAGGCGGCCTGACCGGCCACGGGGGGATCCGGGTGGCGCGGAACGGATGAGGCCGACAGCGCGCGGGTGCGCGGCGCCGGCCGGAAACGTCCGCGGCCGCGCGAGCCCGTCAGCTCTTGTCGTACGAGAACTGGATGCCGGCCGTGCCGCCGGTTTCGATGAACAGGTCGATGAAGGCCGGCACGGTGGCGCTGCGCGCCCAGTCGCGCTGCAGCTCGCAGAACAGCTGCGCGACGCTGATCATCTGGCCGCCGGCCTGTTCGATGCGGCGCAGCGCCGCGTCGTGCGCGGCAACCGACGTGCCGCCCACCGCGTCGACGACCACGTACACCTCGTAGCCGGCCTTCAGCGCGTCGAGCGCCGGGAACGTCAGGCACGCTTCGGTCCACAGGGCGGTCATGATCAGCTTCTTGCGGCCGGTCGCCTCGACGGCCTGGCGAAACTCGACGTCTTCCCACGAATTGATGCTCGTGCGGTCGTAGGTCGGATGGCCTTCCAGCGCCGCGCGCAGTTGGGGGATCGGCGGCTTGTTCAGGCCGGTCTTCACGTTGACGGTCGAGTGGACGATCGGCAGGCCATACGCGACGGCTGCCTTCGACGCGCCGACGATGTTGTTGATCAGCAGCTGGCGATCCATCGACGCGATGGAGTTCACCTGGACCGGCTGGTAATCGATGACGATGAACGCCGCATTCTGCGGGGTGAGCAGGTGGTCGTTCGCGGGGTCGCGAATCGGTTCGCTTGCCATGGTTGCCTCCAGAGACAGTGCAGGAAGTGATGGGGAGTGCCGACGGGCCGGGGCGGGGTGGCAGAGGGCCCGGACCGGAACAGTCCGGGCCACTGCGACGACCTCGACACGCGTCGAATCAAGATGCTATTCGTGGAACAAATGGCGTTCCAGTCCCTTAAAATGCCATCAGTGTTCTATAGGTGGAACAATCATGGATGACCTGAACGACCTCTACTACTTCGTGAAGGTGGTCGAACACGGCGGGTTCACGCAGGCGGGGCGTGCGCTGGACGTCCCGAAATCGACGCTGAGCCGGCGCATCGCGGCGCTGGAGGCGCAGTACGACGTGCGGCTGCTGCAGCGCACGACGCGCCGGTTCACGGTGACGGAGACCGGGCGCGAATTTTACGAGCGGTGCCTCGCCGTGCTGGTCGAAGCCGAGGCGGCGCGCGAGGTGATCGAGCGCCGGCACGCGGAGCCGCGCGGCATCGTCCGCGTGAGCTGCCCGACCGCGCTGCTCGAATACCGGGTGAGCGAACTGATCGCGCGCTTCATGGCGATTCATCCGCAGGTGCAGGTGCATCTCGAGGCGACGAATCGCCGTGTCGACCTGTTGAGCGAAGGGATCGATCTCGCGCTGCGCGTGCGCTTTCCGCCGCTGGAGGACAGCGATCTCGTGATGCGCATCCTCGGCGACAGCCCGCAGCGGCTGGTGGCCGCGCCGCACTGGCTGGACGGGCGCGCCGCGCCGCGCCGTCGGATCCTGCCGAACTGGCCGGCGTGCCGAGCCTCGACTGGGGGCCGGCGCGCCATCACGTGTGGCAACTGGTCGGGCCGAACGACGAGCAGGTGCCATTGCGTCATCACCCGCGCTTCATTACCGACGACCTGCATGCGCTGCGCGATGCGGCGATTCACGGCGTCGGCATCGTGCAACTGCCGTGCATGGTCGTCGAGGACGACCTGCGCAACGGCACGCTGGTCGACGTGCTGCCCGGATGGGCGCCGAAGGGCGGCGTGATACACGCGGTGTTTCCGTCGCGGCGCGGGCTGCTGCCGCGCGTGCGTCTGTTGATCGACTTCCTGGCCGAACACATCCGCAAGGATTGACGCGCGGCTGCCGGGTTCGGCGTGTCGCCGCCGGGGGTGCGGAGGCGGTCGGTGCTGCTGCACGGCCTGCGCGTCCCGCTGCGTTCCTTCATCGCATCGAGGCCGTCGCACCGGTTGGTTCGTGAGATCAAACCGCCGGGCATCGTTGTGCGCAAATCGCTCGTCGCTCGTCGCCCATCGCCCATCGCCCATCGCCCATCGCCCATCGCCCATCGCCCATCGCCCATCGCCCATCACCCATCACCCATCACCCATCACCCATCACCCATCACCCATCGTGCGTCGTGCGTCGTGCGTCGTCGGCTCGTGAGATTCGCGTGTGACGATTCCCGAATCCGGCGCGCAACCTGGCCCGGCCAGCCCTGGCTCGGGTTACTCCGGACGCAATTTTCCGACAACCCGCAATAAGCAGATATCGCTGCATCGGGTCGCTCACTACCATTCGTCGAACGGCTGACGACCGCGCGGATGGCCGGCCTGCCGCCGGCACGAGATGCGGCGCGGCGTCAGTGCCGATGAAACGGAGCGCCGCAATGGAGGAAGGGAATCTGCGGCAGCGGCGTCGACTCGTCGCGTTGATCGCGACGGTGTCGGCGCTGGTGCTGGCTTACGGTGTCGCGCGACATTTGTCGCACGCGTCGACGAGACCGCCGGATCAACAGGTCTTTTCCGTCGAGGTCGATCGGGACAAGGTGCCCTGGCAACGATCCGTGATCGCGATTCGCGAAGGCATGCCGGCGCATATCAAGGTGCATGCGCGAGAGGCCGGTGTGCTGATGGCGCATGAAATACCGGGCGCGCTCGCGGTCTGCACGTCCGGAACCGAGCAGTCGATGGACATTCTCCCGGTCGGGATCACCGGGCGCTTTTCGCTGCACTTTCACAGCCGCACCGGCGAGCAGATCGAGGTGGCTGTCATCGAGATATATCCGGACAACTAACGATAAAACCGGATCGAAACGACATTCGAAACGAAGTTCGAAACAGGAGGAGGCAAAGATGCTGGTACTGAATCGCCTGGCGATCGCGATATCGCTCGGCACACTCATGCTCGCCGGCTGCGGCGGAGACGACAACGACGTGACGAGCCCGCCGCCTGCCGTATCGGTGGCGGACTACGTCGTGCCGCGCGTGCCGGGCTGCAGCCCCGGCGACACGCCCGAGACGGCGCTGCAAGGGCAGGTGCCCGCCGCGCTGCGCCAGTCCGGATTCGGGGGCTTCAACTGCAACCTGAAGCAAGTCAGCCAGGTGCAGGGCGAGGGCGCGTCGTGGTCGGCGGCGACCTACACCGACCGGCAGGGGCACACCTGCTTTTACCATGCGACGATGGGCGCCACCCCGGCGTTCAACAACCCCGATGCGCCGCCGCGCGTGAATCCTGGCGTACCGGTGATCGACATCACGGACCCGGCCAAGCCGGTGCGGGTGAGTTCGCTGACGTCCACGGCGATGATCGATCCGTGGGAATCGCTGCGCGTGAACGTCGCGCGGGGGATTCTCGCCGCCGATAACGGGCTCGGCGGCGCTGGCGGCCCGGAAGTCGATCTGTACGACGTGGCGACCGACTGCACGCGCCCGCAGCTGCTCGCCAGCGTGCCCATCGGCACCGGAACCGACGGCGGCATTCTCCCGAGTGTCAGGCCCATGGGCCACGAAGGCGGCTTTTCCCCGGACGGCTTCACGTACTACATCGGCGGTGCGTTTTCGAAGTCCTACTATGCAGTCGACCTGACGATACCGACGCGGCCGAAGCTGATCTCGGCGATCACGATGGCCGACCTGGGATTCGGGGTGCTGCCGCACGGGCTGTCCGTGAGCCAGGACGGAAACCGTGCGTACTTCGTCAGTATCGGCAATACGGGCGCGGCGACCGGATCGGGCGCACCGCCGCTGGACAACCCGAACTCGAACGGGGACAACGGGTTCTTCGTCATCGACACCAGCGAAGTGCAGAGCCGTCGCCCCAATGCGCAGATGCACCGGGTCGCGACCGTGCCGGTGCGCGACGGCAGTGCGGCCCAGCACACGATCTCGTTCGCCGTGAGCGGCAAGCCTTATGTGGTCGAGGTCGACGAAGGCGGGTCGGGCGGCCTCCAGGATCCGGGGGCGACAGGTGTGAAGGCCGCGTGCAATGCAGGCGTGGCACCGTTCCCGATGGGGCACATCTACGACATGTCGAACGAAGCCGCGCCGCAGCTCGTATCCGAGCTGCGACTCGAAACGCATGCGGTGCAGAACTGCAGCAAGGTGATTCCCGACATTCTCGGCCTTTCCACGTTCACGTACGGGTCGCACTACTGCAGCGTCGACAATCGGGAGAACGCGACGGCGCTTGCGTGCAGCTACTTCAACTCCGGCGTGCGCGTATTCGACATTCGCGATCCGGCGAAGCCGAAGGAAATCGCGTACTACAACCCGCCTTCGGCCAAGTCGCCCGGCGCCGGTTCCGCGCACCTGATGTTCGGCCAGTACCGCCCGGGCGGCCCGGACTGGTGCGCGTCGCGCCTCGATTTCGATTTCGACCGCCATCTGCTGACCACGGCGTGCCAGGACAACGGCCTGCTCGTGCTGTCGTTCGAGAACGGCGCGTGGCCGTTTCCTGAAAGCACCAAAGCGACGGAGATCGGCAATTGATGCACGGCAGACAGGTTGCTCGCAGGGCATCGCGTGAGAGGGTTGCAACCGGCAGGGCAGGCGCGCGAGGGCGCGCCCGGAGAAATCCGGGCGTTGCCGCGCTGGCCTTGCTGGCGGCGCTCGCGATGCCGCTGACATGCTCGGGGTTCGAAGCGGACGTGCATTTCGGTCTCACGTTCTGGCTTGCGCGGCAAGCGGGGTTCGCGTCCGGCGAGGCCGATGCGATCGCGCTTGCCGACCAGCGGATGGATGCCGGCTCGATCGAATACATGACGTCGCCGCTGCAGTTTGCCTGCCTGTCGCGCTTCGCGCCCGATGCGCAGGATACCCAGGCGGCGCACTACCCGAGCGAGACCCGGGTGCCGGCCGCTGCCGCAGCCCGGGCCGTGGTGCCGGACGGCCCGGCCTCGCGGTCGTTGGTCGATGCTACGCTGCGGCGCGCGGAAGGGCGCAACGCGGGATTCATGCTGGGCGAGTTCGGTCGGGCGCTGCATGCGTTGCAAGACGCATGGGCGCACCAAGGCACGCCGTCGGTACCCGACTGGCGCCGCTACGGCATCGAGTGCGACGCCGGCCTGGCGATGGCCGCGCCGCTCGAGCGCGGTGGCCCGTCCGGCCACGCCGCCGAGATGACCTGGCGTTGGCCCGTCGATACGGAGGCGATGGCGAAGTCGACCTATCTCCAGATGATTCGTTATCCGAATATCAATGGAGCGTCGAGAAACGCGCGGCCGTGGGAGCAGGTGCGGCCGATGCTTGCCGGTTTCATCGATGCACGAACCAAGCACGCGAAATCGGGCTGGTTCGTCGCGAACGGCGTGAAGGACACGTCGTTCCTCGACGGCACGAGCCTGCCGGACGGCCCCGCGTGGCAGGCGGTTCGCTGGCACGGCCGGCGCGACGTGCCGAAGCCGGTCGCGCCGACCGAGCAATCCGGCGTCGACAAGGGGCTCGCCGATTTCTACGCGCGCTTCTTCAGCGACTGGGTCACGACGTCGCCGGTGGACAAGCGCTGGCTGCCCGCGCTGGCTGCCGGCCGCACCGGCAAGCCCGATGGCCCGCTGGTCGAGCAACTGACCGGCTGGCGCTTGCGGGATCACGGCGCCTACCTCGCCATCGGTACGCCCTCGCAGCCGACGGGAAGCGCCGGCGCGATCCTGCGCAACCGCGCTTCGTTCGCGGTCTTCAAGTCGCTAAACGATGCGGTGCTGCCGCTCATCGTGGAGGGCGACAAGCCGTCGCCGATCCTGCCGTTCCTGGTGTTTCCTCTGCCCGATTCGGCCGACGGAAACAAGCGTGCCGTCGCATTGATCAAGCTGCTCGATGCGCCTTACGACACGATCGGCGTGGTGTCGGAGCAGCGCAGCGGGGCCGGCTGGAAGGTCACGGGACTGATTTCGTCTTCCGATTACTGACATGCGCGACGACTTCGAATACGGTGCACGTGGCGCGACGGCCCACGTCGACAACGCGGGCCCACGCTGCAACGCGTGGCTGGCCCCGGCGGCGGTGGCGCTCCTCGCGTGCGCGCCGGCATGCGCCGATGCGCATGCGTGGAATATTCCGTACTACCTGCCGGTGCCATTGTGGCTCTATGCGTACGCGGCCACCGGCACGCTCGTGGTGTCCTTCATGATCCTGGCGTTCGCATCGGGCGCGCGCGTGCCGGACACGCGCGCGCCGGCGATCCGATGGCGGCGGGAAGGGCGGATACCGGCCGTCGCGCTCGCAGCGGGGCAGGCCGCCAGCATGGGCTTCGTCGTCCTGCTGATCGTGTCGGGCCTCGCCGGCATCCAGAACCCGTTCGTCAACCTCAGCATGTCGGGATTCTGGCTCTGGTTCTATCTGGGGTCGATCTATGTCAGCGCGGTGTTCGGCGACCTCTATGCGCTCACGAACCCGTTTGCGTTGCTGCTGCGGATCGTGGCGCGCGCCGTCCCGGCAATCGACCGGGGCCGGTATCGCTACCCCCGGAGCCTGGCATCGTATCCGGCGCTGCTCGCGTATGTGGCCCTCATCGCGCTGGAGCTGTTCGGCGCGGCAAGGCCGCGGGACGCCAGCCTGTTTCTTGCCGGCTACGCAGCCTGTGCGCTGGCCGGTTCGTTCTGTTTCGGCCGCGACGTGTGGCTCAGGCATTTCGATGCGTTCGGCATCCTGTGCGGATTGTGCGCACGACTGTCGCCGCTCGAATGGCGCCGCGTGTCGGCGCGCGAGATCGGCGTCAGGTTGAGGAATCCGGTCGCCGCCATGGCATCGGAACCACCATTCGACACCAGCGTCGTGATCTTCCTGTCGTTCATGCTGTCGTCGACGGCCTACGACGGCCTGCGCGATACGGCCGTCTGGAACACCTTCTTCTGGCGCGGCATCTATCCGCTGATCGTCGCGGTGTTTCCGTCACTGAAAAACGACTACGCGATCGCGGGAGACCTCGTGCTCGCCGGGCAGTGGGCCACCTTTGCCGCGGTCGGGCTGGCCTACCATGGCCTGTTTCGGGGCTTCTGCGCGCTCGGCGCGGCGGGATCGCGTTCGGCGCTGGATGGCAACGCGTTCGCGCGGCAGTTCTGCCTGTTGCTGTTGCCGATCGCGCTGTTCTACAACGTATGTCACTACTTCACGCTGTTCATCGACCAGGGGCGGCAGATCGTTTCGCTGCTGTCCGATCCGCTCGGCATCGGCTGGAACCTGCTGTCGATCGAACCGGCGCAGGTCGCGCCGACCGCGCTCCTGATCAACGTCGGCTACGTCTGGCATGCGCAGGTCCTGCTGATTCTCGCCGGCCATGTGCTGAGCGTATATGTCACACACGCAATCGCCGTCCGTCATCGCGTGCTGGCCGGCACCGTGGTGCGCAACCAGTTGCCGTTGCTGGTGCTGACGATCGTGCTGACGGTCAGCGGCCTGTGGATCCTGTCGCTGCCGCTCGCGTGACGTTCGCGGCACGCGGCTTGAGCCCGGACGGCGAGCATCCCCACCGTTTGCGGAACGTGGCCGAAAAGTGGCTCGTGGTCGAGAAGCCGCATGCGAGCGCGGCCTCGGTCACATCGCATCGTCCGCGTTCGATCAGGTCGCGGGCGGCCTGCAGCCGGGTTTCGACGATGTACTGATGCGGCGTCACCCCGTTGGCTTTCTTGAAGTTCCGGATGAACGAATACAGGTCGCCGGGATAGTCGATCGCTTCGGCAACCGTCACGAGCGTCAGCGGATCGCGGAAATTGTCGCGGATGTACTCGACGGCCCGGCGCATTCCCTGAGCATGCGTGTACTCCCGGGCCTTGCGCGTCGACTCGAGATACGCCATACGGCCGAGCGCGGCCGCACCCAGGGTTTCGACGTAGGTCGGCCCCGACGGCATGCCCGCGACTGCATCTTCATGGATGCTCCTGATGATCTGCACGAGCAGATCGTCGCTCACGTCGAAGCGGGGCACGGCCGGCGTGCTGGGCAGCAGGCCTGAGCGGGCCAGCCAGGACACATCGAAGTGGACGGCGAGCCACTCGATGTCGTTCGACCACCGGCTGGAACACCCGAAGCCGGGCGGCACGTAAGTCAATGGCGTGCGCATCACGTGCGCGGCCCAGCCGTTGCTGTCGGTGCGCATTTCGAATCCGGTCGGCATCTGCAAGTGCAACGTGAAGACCGGCTCGGTCGTCTCGAGATCGATCAGCTCCGACGCTTCCGCGATGTAATGATCGATCGCCACGACCCCGCGCGACGGTGTCGCCAGCTGCCGTTTCCAGCTCGCCGGCGGTTGCCAGTTGGACCGGCGTCCGTCGGGGTGTTTCGCACACACATAACGCATCGTTGGCCGGTTCTGCATGCCTGTTCCCTTGATGTTGCCCGGATACGGGCGAAGCGCGCGCTCGCCGCGTTGATCCGCCCTGGAGAATCAGCACACTGTAGGACGTCATGCTTACTCGATACTTACCTGTCCCGGACGACGATGAAACGAGGCGCCCCGCGTGCGATCGAACGGCGCGACCGCACGGCAGGGGATCGCGTGACGCGGAATCGTCCGATGTTTGCCGGTTCCGGAAGACGGCCGGCCGCCTTCAATGCCGGTTGCGGATCTGCACCTGTACCTTGCCGTCGCGGATCGGCATGACGTCGGGACTGTCGTCGCCGACTTCGCTCGCGATCAGGTCGTTCAGGCGGCCGTTCATCGCGAGCAGCAGCTCGCCGTGCCTGTTCCGGTCCATCGCCAGATTGCGCATCTCGCCCGGATCGCTCGCGACGTCGAACAGCTCGACGTCGTTGCGCGCGAACAGGTCCTCCATCGTCGTCGGCCGGTTGAATTCGAGCGGCGAGAAATAGCGCGTGAACCGGTAGCGGCCGTCGAACACGCTGCGGATCGTGCCGCGCAACCGGAAATCCGGCTGCTGCGCCAGCGCGCGGCGCAACAGCTCGTCCTCGGGCACGCCTTTCTGCCGCAGCGTGCCGAGTTCCTTCAGCATCCATTCGCTGTCGTAGTACAGCAGCATCGCGTAGTTGAACAGCGTCGCGTCGCGCGCCGCGTGTCGCTTCGCGTCGGCCGGCTTCGTGAGCCAGCGCGTGAGGTCGTGCCCCTTCAACGCGCTGCCGCGGATCGACGCGAGACGCGCGTCGTCGAGGCCGGTGAGCCCGAGCAGCGTCGGTGCGATGTCGATGTGCGACGTCAGCGCATCGCACTGCATGCCGCCCGGATACGCGGGATGGCGGATCACGAGCGGCACGTGGTTCTGCGGCTGGTACGCGGTCGCACCTTTGCCGACGAGCTGGTGCGCGCCGACGTGGTCGCCGTGGTCGGCCGTCATCACGACGATCGTGCGTTCGTCGAGGCCGAGCGACTGCAGCGATTGCAGCAGGCGCACGACGTGCGTGTCGCAATCGCGGATGCAGTTGAAGTAGTTGTCCTGATAGATCCGCACGCGTTCGTCGGTGAACGGATAGCGGCCGACGAGGTTCGCATGCGCGGCGTTGAACATTCCATGCGCGGGCGGCCGTCCCGGCTCGTCGTACGGTTGCCGCCGCGATGCCGCGAGCGGCACGTCGTGCCACGACGTGCGATACAGCGCGTCGTTCGGCGGCGGCGCGATGCCGAGCATCGGATGGTTCGCGTCCTGGACCGTCGAACCGTTCGTGTCGGTGTTCACGAACATCGCGTCGTGCGGGTTCACCAGATTCACCGCGAGGAACCACGGCTTGCCTTCCTTCGCGAGACGCGGCGCGTGGTTGCGCATCCAGCTGACCGCGGCTTCGGCCGTGATCCCGTCGTACTGGTAGCCGCCGCGCACCGCCCCGATCAGGTCGCCCACGCCGAAATAGTCGTCGAAACCGTACGACCGGATCGTGCGGTTGTAGTCGGCCACGGGAGCCGTGTACGGGCTCGAGGTTTCGTGCATCGACGCGCTCAGGTGCCACTTGCCGAGATACGCGGCGTAGTAGCCGGCATCGCGCAGCATGTGGCCGACGGTACGCACGTCTGGCGACATGTCCTTCTGCCAGGGCACGCCCGCGTTGTCGAGCACGCCGGTGTGCTGGATGTGCTGCCCCGTGTAGACCGTCGAGCGCGACGGCGAGCACACGCATGCGGCGATCTGGTGGTGCATGAACGTGATGCCGTCGCGGCGCAGCGCTTCGCGGCCCGGCACCGGAATCGGCCAGCGGTCGAAGTGGCGCTCCTGGTCGGTCAGGATGAACAGGATGTTGTAGCCGGCAGGCGGCGCGGCGGGCGCGGTCGTCGCGCCATGGAACGCGGGTGCGGGATCGACGCCTGCACCGGCGGCAACCGGTGCGGCCGGCGGCGGGTTCGCGGCCAGCGCATCGGCGCCGAAGCCGGCCGCCGCGACCGCCGCGCCGGCCAGCTTGAGGAACTGGCGCCGCGCGGTGGGTTCGGCGGCGGCGGGGGTGTCCTGATCGTCTTTCACGTCGGCTGTCTCCAGATCGTGCCGGCTCGTGCCGGGGGTTTCCATGCCGACGACTATGCGGCAGGATCGCGTATCGATCGATGAAAGATCGGGGTCGATCAATAACCTGAGCAACATGAATGACGGAGGCGTCCGTGACCCACGACCCACGCGGCCCGGCCGGCCGCACGCGGCAGCAACCGCTCGCGCCGCCCGGCGCGCCGGCCCACGAGCAGCGCATCGCGCAGGCGCTGCGGCGGCTGCGCGTGCGCGACATGGAAACGCTCGACACGCTCGGGCGCACGCGCAGCTTCGCGCGCACGGCCGAGGCCGCGTCGATCACGCAGCCCGCGCTGTCGAAATGGCTGCGCGAGCTCGAGGAATCGCTCGGCCTGCCGCTGTTCGAGCGCACGTCGCGGCGCGTCGCGCCGACCGCCTACGGCGATGCGCTGCTCGAGTGCATCGGCCGCGTGCTGACCGACATGCGCGGCGTCGCGCCGGCGTTCGACGCGTTGCGCACCGGCACCGGCCGCCCGGTGACGATCGGCCTGCTGCCGAACATGGCGCCGCAACTGATTCCGGGCGCACTGGTGTGGCTGCGGGAAGCCGGCCGTCCGGTGCAGCTCAACGTGCGCGAGGACACGCTCGACCGGATGCTCGCGCAGGCGCAGCGCCGCGAACTCGACCTGCTCGTGTGCCGGCTCGATGCGTCGGCGCTGAGCGCGGGGCTCGACGTCGCGCCGCTGTACCGCGACGACATCATCGTCGTGTGCGGGCCGCGCCATCCGCTGCTCAGGCGTGCGCGGATCGGCTGGCGCGACGCGGCCGCGTTCCCGTGGATCGCGCCGCCGCTCGGGTCGCCCGCGCGCCTGGCGCTGGACGCCGAGTTCGCGAAGGCGGGCCTGGCGCCGCCGTCCGTGCTGATGGAATCGGTGTCATGGCAGACCAACCGCGCGGTGGCCGAGCAGTCGCCGTGCCTGTTCGTGCAGTCGGCCCGCGCGTTCGAGTTGGCCGAGCGTGCTGGGGAGCGGATCGGCCGGTTGCCGCTGAAGCTGTCGACGATGCCTGAAACGGTCGGCGCGCTGTATGCGGCGCCCGCGAGCGTGTCGGTTACTGCCGCGATCGACGCGTTGAAGGCCGTGACGCGCGCGGATCCCGGCGCGGTCGCGTGAACGCGAACGGTGCCGGGGCGCCGCCACAATCTGACGAATCGTTTGCGAACGCGGCGTGTGCCACGAACGGCCTTGCGCCGGGCCGTCGCGCCGCGTGTCAGTCTTTCGGCAAGCTGACTGCCGGCAGCCAGCATCGCACGGACCGCGCGTAACCCCTGATGCGCGCGGATGCCCCGGCGTGTCACGGATTGGTGTTAAATGTATTTCGGCGCGCGTTGGCACCGCGCGCTTCACGGGGCGCACCGGGTATCGGCGTAAACCCGGGGCGAAAAACGGCACGAAGGATCGAAAACGAATCGGGCGCATCAGACCCGATCGGACAGACGGCAGGATTCATCTTGAATACCGAACCGCAAAGTTCTCGTTACAGTCTCGGGCTCGCGGCGGAAGTGCTTGCGTCCGAGCAAAGCGTGCTGAGGCTGATCACGCGCAACACACCGCTGCCGGAGCTGTTGGTCGAAGTCTGCCGGCGTGCCGAGGCTTTGCTCGGCGACGGTGCGTCATGCACGATCCTGCTGCTCGATATCGACGGCGTGCACGTGCACGTCGGCGCCGCGCCGTCGTTGCCCGCGAAGTACAGCGCGGCGATCGAAGGCGCGTCGATCGGCCCTGCGGCCGGCTCGTGCGGCACGGCGATGTACCTGCGCCGGATGGTCGCCGTCGAAGACATCGAAACCGATCCCCTGTGGGCCGACTACCGTTCCATCGCGTTGCCGCTGGGCTTGCGCGCCTGCTGGTCGGTACCGTTTCTCGACGATAGCGGCGCCGTGCTCGGCGCGTTCGCCGTCTATCACCGCACGCCCCGCCGGCCGGGCGACGAGGAAACCGCGCTGTTGCGCGATATCGGCAACAGCGTCGGCCTCGCGGTGCACCAGGACCGGATCGCGCGACAGCTTGCGCGCAGCGAGGAACATCACCGCCTCGTGGTCAACAGCCTGCACGAAGGGATCCTCGTCGTGTCGCGCGACGGTATCGTGGTCGCGAGCAACCCGAGTGCGAACCGGATGATGCGTGTGAAGGGCGACCTCGTCGGCCGCCGGCTGTCGACGGTGATCCTGCGCAAGCTGCACGAGGACGGCACGCCGATCGCGCCCGACGACTGGCCGAGCCGGCGCGCGCTCGAGACGGCCACGCCGCTGCTCGACTACACGGTCGGCTTCGGGCTCGCAGACGGCGACGTCATCTGGGTGCGCGGCAACGCGGTGCCGATCGTGAAACCGGGCGACAAGCAGGCCGACTCGGTGCTCGTGTCGTTCAACGACATCGGCCCGGTGCGCGAAGCGCAGCAACAGTTGCGCTACCTGGCGACGCGCGATGCGCTGACGGGCCTCTACAACCGCCGCTGGCTCGGCGACCGCATGCGCGAGCTGTTCGGCGGACACGATGCGGCGGGCGGGCCCGCACGCGTCGCGATCCTGTTCATCGATCTCGCCGGCTTCAAGAAGGTCAACGACACGGCCGGCCACGAAGCCGGCGACGCGCTGCTGCGCAGCGTCGCGGCGCGGCTGTCGGCCTGTGGGGGCGGCCAGTACGCGCTGACGCGGGTCGGCGGCGACGAGTTCGTGATCCTCGTCGAGGACTGCGACGATCCCGACCGGCTCGCGGTGCTCGCGCGCGAGGTGATCGAAGCGATCGCGAAGCCGTTCGCAATCGCGAACAACGAATACTGGCTCGGCGTGTCGATCGGGATCAGCGTCGCGCCGCGCGACGGCGACGATGCCGTCACGCTGATGCGCAACGCCGATTCGGCGATGTACGACGCGAAGCAGCGCGGCCGCAACCACTTCACGTTCTTCACCGCGCAGCTCAACCTGCGGCTGCAGCGCCGCTTCGCGATCGAGCAGTCGCTGCGGCGCGCGCTGTCGTCGGACATGCTGCGGCTCGCGTATCAGCCCGTCGTCGACGCGCGCAGCGGCCGCACGGTCGGCGCCGAAGCGTTGCTGCGCTGGACGAGCCCCGAGCTCGGGCCGATGTCGCCGGCGGAGTTCATTCCGGTCGCGGAAGATACGGGGTTGATCGTCGCGATCGGCCAGTGGGTGCTC
Source organism: Burkholderia sp. AU30198 (assembly GCF_020419825.1). Classification (NCBI taxonomy): domain Bacteria; kingdom Pseudomonadati; phylum Pseudomonadota; class Betaproteobacteria; order Burkholderiales; family Burkholderiaceae; genus Burkholderia; species Burkholderia sp. AU30198. The sequence continues at coordinate 250,029 of NZ_JAIZSA010000001.1, forward strand.
GAAACCGCGTGCCGGCAGGCGGCCGAATGGCGCCGCACGATCGCACCCGACCTGATGCTGGCCGTCAACCTGTCGCCGCGGCAGTTCCACGAAGGGCTCGTCGAATCGGTCGATCGCTGCCTCGCGCAGACGCGGCTCGATCCGTCCGCGCTCGAGCTCGAGATTACCGAAGGACTGCTGATGAATGACACGGACACCGTGCTGCCGATGCTCGAGGCGCTCACGGACATGAACGTGCGGATCTCGGTCGACGATTTCGGCACCGGCTATTCGTCGCTCGCGTACCTGAAGCGCTTTCCGCTGCACAACCTGAAGGTCGACCGCTCGTTCGTATCGGGCGTGCCCGATCATCACGACTCGGTGGCGATCACGCAGGCCGTGGTCGCGATGGCGCATTCGCTCGGGATGAAGGTCACGGCCGAAGGCGTCGAGACGCAGGCGCAGTCGTGGTTCCTGCAGCAGATCGGCTGCGACATGCAGCAGGGCTATCTGTTCAGCCGCCCGCTGGATCCGCGCGACTACGCGCGCCGGCTCGGCGCCGTGTAAGCGCGGCGCGCGTTCGGCGTTCAGTGTTCGACGTTCAATCGATGCGAGGCACGCCGAAGCCGCCGGAGCCGGGCGTCGTCGGCGTTGTATCGATCTCGACGCGGTTCTTGCCTTCGTGCTTCGCGCGATAGAGCGCGCGGTCGGCGGCTTCGATCAGCAGGGTCGTCGGCAGGCCGGGCATCGGCACGATGCTCGCGCCGCCGATGCTGATCGTCACGGTGTTGCCCGTCGACGAATGCGCGTGCCGCAGCCGCAGCGCCTCGACCGCGAGGCGGATCTTCTCGCCGAGCAGCCGCGCGGCGCCGGGCGACGTCGCCGGCATCACGACCGCGAATTCCTCGCCGCCGAAACGCGCGGCGAGATCGCCCGACTGGCCGAGGCAACGCTCGATGGTCGACGCGATCTGCTTGAGCACGCTGTCGCCCGACACGTGGCCGTACGTGTCGTTGTACAGCTTGAAATTGTCGACGTCGATCATCAGCAGCGACAGCTCGCTGCGTTCGCGCGTGCCGCGCCGCCATTCGGCGGCGAGGTATTCGTCGAGATAGCGCCGGTTCGACAGCCCGGTCAGGCCGTCCGAATGCGTGAGGCGGCGCAGCTCGAGATTGGCTTCGAGCAACTGTTGCTGCGATTGCCGCAGCGCGCGATAGGCCTCGTCGCGCTGCAGCAGGTTCATGTACGAGCGCGAGTGGTAGCGCACCCGTGCGACGAGCTCGATGCGGTCGGGCAGCTTCACGAGGTAGTCGTTCGCGCCGGACGCGAACGCGGCGCTCTTGATCGTGGGCTCTTCCTGCGTCGACAGCACGATGATCGGCACGTCGCGCGTCGCCGGATTCGTCCGGTACGCTTTCACGAGGCTCAGCCCGTCGGTGCCGGGCATCACGAGGTCCTGCAGGATCACGGTCGGCCGCGTCTCGATCGCGGTGGCCATCGCGTCGTCCGAGCGCGGGCAGTAGTGGAAATCGATCCCTTCCTCGTCGATGAGCGCGCGCCGCACGGCTTCCGCGACGATCGTCTGGTCGTCGACCAGCAGCACCATCGCCGGCACGTCGGCGGGCGGCGTGTAGGAGCCGCCTGGCGGGCGAGTCAGGTCAATGGTCATGGTCGATGCAGGTTGGGGCGAGGGCCGGCATGGGTGTTGCGCATGCTCATCGGGCTCAGATCCGCGCGAGCGCCGCCAGCTCGCCCGCGATGCGCCCGAGCGGCAGGATCGCGCGCGCCGCGCCGAGCGTCGCGGCCGCCTTCGGCATGCCGTACACGGCACTGGTCGCCTCGTCCTGCGCGATCGTGTGGTAGCCCTTCATCCGCAGCGCCTTCAGGCCGATCGCGCCGTCGCGGCCCATCCCCGTGAGCAGCACGCCGATCACGCGGCCGGGCCAGTGCTCGGTCAGGCTGTTGAAGAAGACGTCGACCGACGGGCGATACGGCGTGGCAGCCGGCTCGCGCGTGTATTCGAGCGTGCCGGCGCGTGTGATGCGCAGGTGGTCGTCGGTCGCCGCCAGCAGCGCGACACCCGGCTGCGGGCGGTCGCCTTCGCGCGCCACGCGCACGGCGAGCGGCGTCTGGCCGTCGAGCCATTGCGCCATGCCTTCGGCGAACGCGCGGTCGACGTGCTGGACGATCACGATCGGGGCATTGAAATCGGCCGGCAGGCTGCCGAGAATCGACGCGAGCGCGCCGGGGCCGCCGGCCGACGCGCCGATCGCGACCAGCGGGCCGCCGCCGGTGCGGGGGGGCGTGCCGGCGAGGCGCGAGCCGCCGGGTGCGTCGAGCACGCGGCCGATCTGGTCGATCTTCGCGAGCAGCAGTCGGGTCGTGTCGCCGGCGGCGCCGTCGCCGAGCCGTGGTGTGTCGACCGCGTCGAGCGCGCCGGCGCCCATCGCCTCGAACACGCGCCACGCATTCGCGCCGATGCAGCTCGTCACGATCAGGATCGCGCACGGTCGTTCGGATCGCATGATCCGCCGCGTCGCTTCGATCCCGTCGAATTTCGGCATGATCAGGTCCATCAGCACGATGTCGGGCGGCTGCGCGGCGCACAGCTCGACGGCTTGTGCGCCGTCGGTCGCGACCCACAGCACACGGTGCTCGGGCCGTCGCGCGATCGCACGGCGCATCGCCTCGACGGCAAGCGGGAGGTCGTTGACGATGCCGATGTTCACAAGCGGAATTCTCCGGTCGGTTCGTAATGTTGGAGGTGGGCCGGGTTCATGGAAGGGGCTGCCTGTTCGGCGCCGCCGGGCGGCATCGGCGGCCGGACGGCACGGCATTCTTTTCGGTTGGCGACGCCCCGCATGCTGGCATGCGGCGCGGACGGCGGCAATCGAAAAATTTGCGCATTGCGCCGTTTCCGTGCGTTTCCTCCCTGGCGGCGCGGTGTTTCAGGCTGGCAAAGGGCACGGGCCGCCGAAGCGGACATGTTACCGTGGCGCCCTCGACAATAAGAATGGCCGCCACGCAACATGGGGTATGGAAAGCGGGACCGTGACATCAGCGCCACGTATTGCCGAAGCTATCTGGTGACGCTCGGTGCCGCCTTCGCGGGTGGCAGCGCGTTTTTCCTGTCTGCCGCGCCCGCGGGCAACTGGCCGGGGTGGGGCATCGGGCTGCTCGCCGCGCTTCTGATCGGCGGCACGTTGCTGGTTGCAATCGGACTGTTCGGTTCCGAGCGGTTCGTGCGCCGGTGCGCGGAAACGGCGTCGGGGCACGAGGCCGCGCTGGTCGTCATGGCGATGGCCTATCCCGTGTATCTTCTGCTGCGCCTGGTGTACGACAGGCGCTAGTACCGGCTGGTTTGCGACCGGCGGCGTCACGCAGCACTTTTTCATGTAGACGGGGAATCACGACAGATGGCTTTCACAAACGGACGAGGGCAGGCAATTCTGAAAGGTGCGGATGCGGTTAGCGCGAGGCGTTCGCAATGACCGCGCCCGACACCACGCTCGTCAGCCGCGACCCTCACGCGCCGATCGTGATCGAGCGCGACGGCCGGTTGCTGTACCGGATCTACATCGAGAGCGGGCACGCGTCGTTCTACCACGATTTTCCGGTCGATCCCGACGCGGTGCGCGTGCTGCGCGACGACGCCGAGCGCTTTTACTTCCTGTTCGTGGCGCTTCACCATCCGTACCAACTGAGTGCAACGAACCTGTCCGACGCGGAACGCGAACGCTATTTCAGCACGATCCTGTTTGCCGGCCGCGATGAAGTCGAAGCGTTCATGACGGAACTCGACCGCGCCAGCAACGGTGCGGTCGCGAACCTGCTGAGGATCTTCACGCAGGCCGACTCCCGGCAACTGCGCGCGGGCAGGTGGTTCGACATGGGCGCCGGCACGCCGGCCCCGTAGCGCCCGCGCAAGGCCGTCGTCCGGTTCAACGGGCGACGACGGAAACCGGCCGCGCACCCGAGGCGCGGCCGAGCCGTCAATGGCTGCGCGCGTACCCCTGGATCAGCGCGCGCATCATCCCTTCGACCGTCGCGTCGAGCAGGTCGGCTTCCTGCTCGGACTCCTCGACGAGCGCGGCATACGCGGTCGCGAGCGTCACGCGATCGACCTCATGGCGTTGCTCCATCAGCGTCACCATCCCGTCCTTCGCCAGATGAGCGGAGAACGCGCGGCTGCCGATGGTCTGGAATACGTCAATCATGGTGGCTCTCCCGTCCGTTGCCGATGCTTTCCAGTTTAGTCGGCGCACCGGGGCTCCGCCACGCGCGGCAGGCCGCCACACACTCCCCCCGGGCGGGCACCCGCGTGCCGCGACCGGTGCGCAAGCGCCGGAGGGCTAGCCACCGATTCCTGGGATGAAACACCGGCGACACATGGCCCGGGCACGGTATCCGCACGCTTCAACGTTTACCCGAGACCGCAAATTGTCGACTTTTTATCGATAAAGTCTCGTGTTAGATTGCGCCGTCCGAGTCCGGTCGAAACCGGGCAGGCGCGGTGCGTTGCCAAGGCGCCGCGCGTCCGCTACAAGGAGGAGCAATGCTGGTGCTGATTGGGGTGCCGATCGTCGTGATCGGTTTTGCGCTGCGCTTCAATGCGCTGCTGGTGGTCACGATCGCGGGGCTCGCGACGGGGCTGGCGGGCGGGCTGAATCTCGTCGACATCGTCAGCGCGTTCGGCAAGGCGTTCACCGAAAACCGCTACATGGGGCTCATCTGGCTGACGCTGCCGGTGATCGCGCTGCTCGAGCGCAACGGGCTCAAGGAGCAGGCGAAGCGCATGATCTCGCGCGTGCAGGCGGCCACCACGGGCCGCGTGCTGATGCTGTACTTCGTGCTGCGCCAGGCGACGGCCGCGCTCGGCCTCACGTCGCTCGGCGGCCATGCGCAGATGGTGCGGCCGCTGATCGCGCCGATGGCCGAGGCCGCTGCCGTCAACCGGCATGGCGAGCTGCCCGAGTCGGTGCGCCAGCAGATCCGCGCGCATGCGTCGGCCGCCGACAACGTCGCCGTGTTCTTCGGCGAGGACATCTTCATCGCGATCCAGTCGATCCTGCTGATCAAGGGCTTTCTCGAACAGAACGGGATCTCCATCGAGCCGCTGCACCTGTCGGTGTGGGCGATCCCGACCGCGATCGCCGCGCTGCTGATCCACTGCGCGCGCCTCGCGCTGCTCGACCGCCGGCTGGCGCGCGGCTTCGGCCTGGTGCCGCAGGAGGGCGCGCGATGATCGGCCTCGAATCGCTGTACACGCTCGCGGGGCTGATGTTCACCGCGTTCGCATTCTTCAACCTGACGGACCGCACGAATCAGCGCCGCATCGTCAATTTCGCGTTCTGGGCGATCTACGCGGTCACGTTCCTGCTCGGCGCGCTGCTGCCGCATTTCGTGACGGGCTGCCTCGCGATCGCGCTCGCGGTCATTGCCGGTTCGGGCAAGCTCGGGCGCGGCAAGTCCGATGAAGCCGGGGAAGCCGCGGCCGTGCGGCGCGAAACGCTCGCGCAGCGTTTCGGCAACACGCTGTTCCTGCCCGCGCTGCTGATTCCGGTCGTCACGCTGATCGGCACGTTCGCGCTAAAGCTTGTGCCGTTCGTCGACCAGAAAAGCGTGACGCTGATCTCGCTCGTGCTCGGCACGCTCGTCGCGTTCGCCGTCGCGCTTGCGATGCTGCGCGATTCGCCCGTGCATGCGGTGAAGGAGGCACGCCACACGATGGACGCGGTCGGCTGGGCCGCGATCCTGCCGCAGATGCTCGCGGCGCTCGGCGCGCTGTTCGCGGTCGCGGGCGTCGGCGGCGTGGTGTCGGGGCTCGTGAAGGACTGGGTGCCGATCGATTCGCCGTTCGCGGTGGTCGCGGCCTACACGGTCGGCATGGCGCTGTTCACGATGATCATGGGCAACGGCTTCGCCGCGTTCCCCGTGATGACGGCCGGTATCGGCCTGCCGCTGATCGTCCACCAGTTCCACGGCAACCCGGCGATCGTCGGCGCGATCGGGATGCTGAGCGGATTCTGCGGTACGCTGATGACGCCGATGGCCGCGAACTTCAACATCGTGCCGGCGGCGCTGCTCGAACTGAAGGACAAGAATGGCGTGATCAAGGCGCAGTGGCCGACGGCCGTGCTGCTGCTCGCCGTGAACACGCTGCTGATGTACGCGTTCGTATTCCGCTTCTGACTCGATGGACGAGATGCCCATGACCGACCGACTCACGCCCGAACTCGCCTCGACATTCGCGTCGCTCGCGCTCGCGCACCTGACCCGCGAATATCCGAACAAGCTCACGCATTCGCTCGAAGGGCCGCACGACGTGCAGGGGCCGCGCGCGCTGCACCCGATCTTCTACGGCAGTTACGACTGGCACTCGTGCGTACACGGCTACTGGCTCGTGCTGCGCGTGCTCGAACGCTACCCGGCCTTGCCCGAGGCCGAACGCATCATCGCGATCGTCGATGCGCACTTCACCGATGCGAACGTCGCCGGTGAGCGCGCGTATCTCGCGCTGCCGCACAACGCCGGCTTCGAGCGGCCGTACGGCTGGGCGTGGCTGCTCGCGCTGTCGGCGCAGTTGGAGCGGCTCGCGCTGAAGGGCGCGCTGCCGCAGGCCGCGCGCTGGGCGAAGACGATGGCGCCGCTCACTGATCTGTTCGTGTCGCGCTTCGAAACCTTCCTGCCGAAAGCGACCTATCCGCTGCGCGTCGGCACGCACTTCAACACCGCGTTTGCACTCTCGCTCACGCTCGACTTCGCGCGCGAAACGCAGCGCGACGGGCTCGCGGCGCTGATCGTCGATACCGCGAAGCGCTGGCACCTGAACGATGTCGCGTGCCAGGCGTGGGAGCCGTCGGGTGACGAATTCCTGTCTCCGGCACTGATGGAGGCTGAGCTGATGCGGCGCGTGCTGCCGGCCGCCGAATTCGACGGCTGGTTCGCACGCTTCCTGCCCGATCTCGCGCGCGGCGAGCCGGCGACGCTGTTCGAGCCGGCGACGGTCAGCGATCGCAGCGACGGCAAGATCGCGCACCTCGACGGATTGAACCTGAGCCGCGCGTGGTGCCAGCGTGCGTTGGCCGGCGCGCTGCCGGAAGGCGATGCGCGACGCGCGAAGCTGCTCGAAGCGGCCGACCGGCATCTCGCGAGCGCGCTCGCGCACGTGGCCGGCGACTACATGGGCGAGCACTGGCTCGCGACGTTCGCGTTGCTCGCGCTGGAGGCGTAGCGCGACGGGTGCCGCGACATGACGGGCTTTCCGCGTGTCGCGGCAGCCGAACGACGGAGGGTGCATGCAGGCGCTGCCGATGGATCAACGTGACGAAAAACGGGCATGGGTGACGGAAATCATGACGTTCATCGAAACGCAACCCTATGACCCGGACATTTGTGCGCGATATGTGTACACCGCAGCGCTTGATGCCCGCGCATATCGGTACCGTGACCGACGGCTCGACACCTTGCTCGATACGATTCGCGGCATGAGTGCAGGGGACGAGTTTCACTATTCACAGGATGAACTCGTTGAAATGTTGCAAGCGTATTTGCGCGATGCCGAGTGAAGAGCGGGGCTGAGCGATTCGTCGCCGAACCGAGGCGCGAATGCGCCGAGACAGGCTGCTCAGGGATCAGCCATGCGCGGGGTGTTGTCCGCATGATCGATTTTCCGGCGTGCGGAGCAGCGGTGCGAGCCGCGTCGCTGCTTCCCGCAGCTTCGGCACGTTCTCCCGTCAATCGTTGAGCGTCGCGCGCGGACCGCGCGCGATGCCACGGTCGTGGCTGCGCGAGCGTGCACGGGTTCGCAGCGTTCGCGTTGCTGGCGCGGGAGGTGTCGCGCGCGAAACCCCGCCGGCGGCAAGGTCTTCGGCGCACGGCTATACTCGGCGCTCGGGTTGCCTCGTTCCATGCGTATTGCGCGAGGCGGCCATCCATTCGTTCGCCGCCTCGCCATGGACAAGCTTATTTCCTACGTTGCCGCGATCCACGGGCTCGCGGGCCCGGTGTTGATCGTGTCTCACGCGACGTCGCACGACCGCTGGACCGACGACGACGTCGAGGTCACGCGCGACGAAACCGAATACCGCTTCGACAACGGCGCGATCGTGCGTCGCTCGGTCGAGCAGGACCGCGCGCCGTCCGATCTGCTGTGTGCCGAATGCTGGATCGACTACGACGTGCTTCGCCATCCCGATGCGCAGCCAATTGGTCCGACGCGGCTGACGTTCGACAATGCATGCCGCGAAACCTTCTGGTTGCGTTATCACCTTGCGTGACTGCGTGACTGCGTGACTGCGTGACTGCGTGACTGCGTGACTGCGTGACTGCGTGACTGCATGACTGCATGACTGCATGACTGCATGACTGCGTGACCGCATGACCGCATGACCGCATGACTGCATGACTGCATGACCGCATGACCGTGCGCAGCCTCGTCAACCTGGCGGCGCGCCATCCGCCGCATGCAGCAGCGGCGCGAGCCGCGTCGCCGCTTCCCGCATCTTCGGCACATTCTCGAGCAAATCGCTGAGCGTCGCGCGTGCGGTCGGCGCATGCACGGCAAGCGCCGCGAGCACGCGGCCGCTCGCAGCATCCTTCACCGGCACCGCAACAGCCACCATCCCGCGCACGAATTCCTCGTTGTCGATCCCGACGCCGCGCGCGGCGAGTCGGTCGAGCTCGGCGGCCAGCAACTGCGCATCGGTCAGCGTCCGGTAGGTCATCTTCTTCAGCGTGAGCCGCGCGAGCATCGCGTTGCGCTCCAGCGCGTTCATCTGCGACAGGAACAGCTTGCCGCTCGCCGTGCAATGCAGCGGCACGCGCATGCCGGGCCGCATCTCGAGCCGCAGCGGCTCGGTCGTCTCGACGCGTTCGACGTACAGCACCGTGTCGCCGTCGAGCGCGGTGAGGTTGCAGGTTTCGCCGAGCACGTCGACGAGCGAGCGCAGCACCGAGCGGCAGCCGCGTGTGAAGGTGTTGTTCGACAGCGCCGCGAGCGCGAACTGCGCAGCGCGCGGGCCGAGTGCGATGCCGCGGTCGTGGCCCCGCGAGTCGGGCATGTGAATCACGTAGCCGCGTGTTTCTAGCGATTCGATCAGCCGCAGCAGCGTCGCCTTTGGAATGTGCAACCGTGCGGCGAGCTGCGACAGCGTGTACGGCTGGCCGGCCGACGCGAGCGCTTCGAGTACCGCGAGTGCGCGCAGGACGCGCGCATCGTCGGCAGGCGCGCCGTCGGGCGGCGCGGGGGCGGTTTCGCGCATGTGTCTCCTCCGTCGGGATCGGCGTGCGTCCCGGGATGGTGTGTGCGATGGAAATGAAACGAATTGAACGGTTTTTGTACCACATTCGCGGCGTGGACAATAAATCGGCTTGTATGCGTTTCGTGTGCTCAATAAATTTGGACAAAACATACCGAATTTTTCCAATACCCCGGAACGGAGACACGGAATGACACGCAGCTTCGACTATGTCGTGGTCGGCGCGGGATCGGCCGGTTGCGTCCTCGCCAACCGGTTGTCCGACGGCGGACGCCATACGGTGTGCCTGCTGGAAGCCGGCCCCGCCGACAAATACATGTGGATCCACGTGCCGATCGGCTATGGCAAGACGATGTTCCACCCCGTGTACAACTGGGGCTTCCATACCGATCCCGATCCGAACATGCACAACCGCCGCCTGTACTGGCCGCGCGGCCGCACGCTCGGCGGCTGCAGCTCGATCAACGGGCTGATCTACGTGCGCGGGCAGCAGCAGGACTACGACCACTGGGCCGCGCTCGGCAATCGCGGCTGGAGCTGGCGCGAGTGCCTGCCGTATTTCCGCAGGCTCGAACACAACACGCTCGGCGAAGGGCCGACGCGCGGCACCGGCGGCCCGCTGTGGGCGTCCGCGATCCGGCAGCGGCACGAACTCGTCGATGCGTTCGTCGCCGCGTCGAACCGGCTCGGCGTGCGCACGGTCGACGATTTCAACACGGGCGACCAGGAGGGCGTCGGCTATTACCAGCTCACCACGCGCAACGGGCTGCGCTGCTCGACGGCAGTGGCCTACCTGAAGCCTGCGCGCGGACGGCCGAACCTGCATGTCGAAACCGATGCACAGGCGCTGAAGGTGCTGTTCGACGGCACGCAGGCGTCCGGCGTGCGCTACGTGCAGCACGGCAAGGTGCACGAGGTGCGCGCGCTGCGCGAGGTGATCCTCGCGGCCGGCGCGCTGCAGTCGCCGCAACTGCTGCAGGTGTCGGGCGTCGGGCCAGCCGCGCTGCTGGACCGGCACGGGATTCCGGTCGTGGCCGACCGCAAGGGCGTCGGCGAGAACCTGCAGGATCATCTGCAGATTCGTCTGATCTACGAAGTGACGAAGCCGATCACGACCAACGACGAACTGCATTCGTGGGTCGGCCGCGCGAAGATGGGGCTGCAATGGGCGCTGTTCCGCGGCGGCCCGCTCGCGATCGGCATCAACCAGGGCGGCATGTTCTGCCGTGCGCTGCCGGACGAATCGGCGACGCCCGACATCCAGTTCCATTTCTCGACGCTGTCGGCCGATTCGGCGGGCGGCAGCGTGCATCCGTTTCCCGGCTGCACGTATTCGATCTGCCAGCTGCGGCCCGAATCGCGCGGCACCGTGCGCATCCGCACCGACGACGCGCGCGACGCGCCGTCGATTCAGCCGAACTATCTCGACACCGAACGCGACCGCCGCACGACGGTGGCCGGCGTGCGCTTCGCGCGGCGCGTCGCAGCCGCCGAGCCGATGGCGCCGCTGATGAAGCGCGAGGTCCGGCCGGGCGCGGACGCGCAGACGGACGATGAGCTGCTCGAGTTCTGCCGCGAATACGGGCAGACGATCTTCCATCCGTCCGGCACCGCGAAAATGGGCGTCGCGAGCGATCCGCTCGCGGTCGTCGACGAGCGGCTGCGCGTGTACGGCACGCGCGGGCTGCGCGTGGTCGACTGCTCGATCATGCCAACCCTCGTATCGGGCAATACCAACGTACCGATCGTGATGGTCGCCGAGAAGGCATCCGACATGATCCTTGAAGACGCGCGCGCGGCCGATCGCGGCCGCGGCGTTGCATCGGCCGCCGAGGCGCTCGCGTAGGGCCTCGCCACGCATCACCCGCGTGGCCCGTGCTCCTGCGCCCGGACGGCCGCCGCGCGTTCATCGATGCCCCGCCGGTACGGTGCCGGGGCAGGTTGCGGCGCATCCTTACCTGGAGAAGCTCGCATGGCAATCGATTCCCGGGTCGTCCGACGCGTGGCCGCGGCCAGCGTGATCGGCGCGACCGTCGAGTGGTACGACTTTTTTCTGTACGGCGTGGTCGCCGGCATCGTGTTCGACAAGCAGTTCTTTCCGGCCGGCGACGCGTTCGTGTCGACGATGCTCGCGTATGCGACGTTCGCGGTCGGCTTCGTCACGCGGCCGCTCGGCGGCTTGCTGTTCGGCCATCTCGGCGACCGCGTCGGGCGCAAGTCCGCGCTGATCCTGACGATGCTGATCATGGGCGTGTCGACGGCCGGCGTCGCGTTCCTGCCGACCTACGCGCAGATCGGCATGTGGGCGCCGGTGCTGCTGCTGACGCTGCGCGTGCTGCAGGGCATCGGCCTCGGCGGCGAGTGGGGCGGCGCGGTGCTGATGGCGTACGAGTACGCACCGCCGCACCGGCGCGGGCTGTATGCGAGCCTGCCGCAGATCGGCCTCGCGATCGGGCTGTGCCTCGCGGCCGGCGTGGTTGCGGCGTTGTCACGCGCGTTGCCGGACGCCGCGTTCCTCGCTTGGGGTTGGCGCGTCGCATTCGCGGCGTCGCTGCTGCTCGTCGCGGTCGGCTTCTACATCCGCACGCGGGTGGCCGATACGCCCGAATTCGTCGCGCTCAAGCGCCAGCGGCGCGATACGAAGCTGCCGGTCGTCGAACTGCTTGGAAACTATCGGCAGGCGATCCTGCTCGGGATGGGCGCACGCTATATCGACGGCGTGTTCTTCAACGTGTTCGCGGTGTTCTCGATCGGCTACATGACGCGCAACCTGTCGATCTCGCGCGGCGATGCGCTGCTCGGCGTGATGAGCGCGGCGGTCGTGATGTGCGGGTTCATCCCCGTGTTCGGCAGCCTGTCGGACCGGCTCGGCCGCGCGCGCGTGTACCGGTGGGGCGCGACGCTGTGCGGGCTGTCGGTGCTGCCCGCGTTCTGGCTGCTGCAGACGCAATCGTCGAACCTGCTCGCCGTGTGGCTCGCGCTGGTGATCCCGTTCGGGATCTTCTATGCAATGGCGTACGGGCCGGAGGCTGCGCTGTTCGCGGAGCTGTTCGACGCGAACGTGCGTTACACGGGCATCTCGTTCGTCTACCAGGTGTCGGGCATCTTCGCGAGCGGCCTCACGCCGATCGTCGCGACCGCGTTGCTGCGCGTGAACGGCGGGGCGCCGTGGCTCGTCGGGGTTTACGTGATGTTGTCTGCACTCCTGTCGATCGTGTCCGCGCGGGCGATCGAGAAGCGTGGCGGCGTGGCCGGCGTCGCGGTGCGTGCGATGTGACGGCGGGCGCGGCGGATGGGGTGGGGGGGTGGGGCGGCGTGGCGTGAGGCCGTAGCGGCGCCTTGGTCTTCTTGCGGTGTCATGCTTGTGCCGCTGACCGCCGCTGACCGCCGCTGACCGCCGCTCACCGCCGCTCACCGAGGCCGTCTGCCGGTCGCTCGTTGTCGCCCGCCGTTCGGCGTCCCGGCGGTCCGGCGGCATTACACCCGCACTGTTGATCTTCGTTGACCGACGCCGTCTGCTGGCTGCCCGCTGTTGCCCGCCGTTCGGCGTCCCGGCCGTCCGGCGGCATTACACCCGCACCGTTGATCCTCGTTGACCGAGGCCGTCTTCCGGTCGCTCGCTGTTGCCCGCCGTTCGGCGCCCCGGCCGTCCGGCGGCATTACACCCGCACCGTTGATTCTCGTTGACCGACGCCGTCTGCTGGCTGCCCGCTGTCGCCCGCCGTTCGGCGTCCCGGCCGTCCGGCGGCGTTGCACCCGCACCGTTGATCCTCGTTGACCGACGCCGTCTGCCGGCTGCCCGCTGTTGCCAGCCATTCGGCGTCCAGATCGTCCGGCGGCGTCGCACCCGTGCCGCTGATCCCGTTCGACCGTCGCCATCCACCTGTTACCCGCCGCTCGCCGTCCCGCGCGCTGGTCCAAGCGAATCTGGTCCACTGGCCCTACCTGCGAAAAAACGGCCTGCCTACACTTTCCTCGACAGATCGCTGCATTGAAGCATCTGCACACGATCGACACGAAGAGAACGATCAGGAGACAGGCATGACCAACAGGCAGTCGGCAGCATTCGCCCGCGCGGCGAGCGCGCGCCCCGCATCAGTCCATCGAATCGCCTCGTGCGCCCGTTGCGGCGCGGCAGGCAAGCCTGCGTCGGAGGGCTGACCATGTCGACCCCTTCCATCGAACGCACCGCGAGCGGCTTCGCCGGCGGCCGGTCGAACGATACGCGATACGACCCGACCTACGATCCGCTCGTGTCGCCGGGGCCCGGGTGCGGCAAGCAGTACGCGCCGACCTACTGGGTCGCGACGGCCGGCACCCCGCCGCCCGACGACGGCCCCGTCACGCGCGATCTCGATGTCGACGTCGCGATCATCGGCGCCGGCTACACAGGCCTCGCGACCGCGCTGTGCCTCGCACGGGACCACGGTATCAAGGCTGTCGTGCTCGAAGCCAACCGCACGAGCTGGGGCTGCAGCAGCCGCAACGGCGGGCAGGGGCAGAACGCATCGGGCCGGCTGTCGCGCTCGCAGTGGATCGAGCGCTGGGGCAAGGACGTCGCGCTGAAGATGCACGACGAGATCCTCGAAGGCTTCGACAACTTCAAGTCGCTCGTGTCGGAAATCGACTGCGATCCGCAGCCGGGCGGCCATTTCCTGATCGCGCATCGTCCGCGCATCATGGCGAAGCTCGCGGCCGAGGCGAAGGTGTGGAAGGACGTGTTCGGCTATCCGTCGGAGCTGCTGAGCGCGGAAACCTTCCGCCGCGAATTCATCAACGACCACGAGGCGGCCGGCGCGCTGCACGAGCCGGAAGGCATCGGCATCCATGCGCTGAAGCTCGCGTTCGGCTACCTGCGCCTCGCGCGCGACGCCGGCGCGAAGGTGCATACGAGCAGCCCCGTGCTCGGCTTCGAGACGATCGACGGCGTGCATCACCTGCGCACACCGGGCGGCGTCGTGCGGGCCCGCGCGGTCGGCATCGCGACCGGCGCGTACACCGCGCAGACGCTGCATCCGTCGCTGCGCAGCAAGGTGATGCCGATCCTGTCGAACTCGATGGTCACGCGCCCGCTCACCGACGCGGAGATCGACGCGTGCAATTTCCGCACAACGCAGGTGCTGACCGATACGCGTACGCTGCGCTTCTACTACCGGTTCCTGCCCGATCGCCGCTTGCAGATCGGCAGCCGCAGCGCGATCACCGGTGACGATGCACCGAACCCGCGTCACTTCGAATTGCTGAAGGAAGGGATGGCGCGCAAGTTTCCCGCGCTGCGCGGCGTGCAGATCGATTACTCATGGTGGGGCTGGGTCGACGTCAGCCACGACATGATGCCGCGCGTGTGCCAGCCCGATCCGCGGCAGTCGGTGTACTACGCGCTCGGCTACGGCGGCAACGGCGTGTCGTACTCGCAGCAGGCCGGCCGCCGGCTGGCCGAGCAGATCGCGGGGAAGGGCGCACGCCAGACGCTGCCGATCTTCACGTCGCCGCTGCCTGGCCACCCGTTCGCGCCATTCCGGCGCATCGGGCAGCGGATGCTCTACCTGTCGTACTTCAGGAACGACGAAAAGCCCTGAACGCAGTGCATATCGCCTGGCGTGGCGCAACCCGCACCGGGCTGTCCAACACAATAAAAGCAACAGAAATCCGTGCGGCCGGGGCTGCAGGCGCCCCTGCACGCGCCGTCGCCGGCGGCGCCCGCGCTCACCCGAAGGTGACGCGCGGACGGCGTCCGGACAACTGGATATGGAGAAGACATGCAACCCTCGAATCAGAGTGACCTGAAGTGTGGACTCAAGCAGCGCCACATGACGATGATCGCGCTTGGCGGCGTGATCGGTGCCGGGCTGTTCGTCGGCAGCGGTGTGGTGATTCAGCAGACCGGGCCGGCCGCGATCCTGTCGTTCCTGATCACGGGCGGGCTCGTCGTGCTCGTGATGCGGATGCTCGGCGAGATGGCGTGCGCGATGCCGGCCGTCGGTTCGTTCTACGAATACGCGCGGCTTGCGTTCGGCAACTGGCGTGGCCCCGGCAAGATGGCGGGCTTCCTGACCGGCTGGATGTACTGGTATTTCTGGGTGATCGTCGTCGCGCTCGAAGCGGTGGCGGGCGCCAAGCTGATCCAGTTCTGGCTGCCCGATACGCCGGCGTGGATCATCAGCCTGGCGTTGCTGATCGTGCTGACGCTCACGAACCTGATCTCGGTCGGCAGCTACGGCGAGTTCGAGTTCTGGTTCTCGTCGATCAAGGTCGGCGCGATCATCGTGTTCCTGTTCCTCGGCGGCCTCTACGTGCTCGGCCTGTGGCCCGCGTCGATGCACACGACGTCCGTGCTGCCGACGCTGCTCGGCCACGGCGGCTTCATGCCGCTCGGCATCGGGCCGGTGATGAGCGGGGCGGTCGCGGCGACCGGTTTCTACTTCGGTGCCGAAATCGTCACGATCGCGGCTGCCGAAGCCAAGGAACCGGCGAAAGCGGTTGCGAAGGCCACCAACTCGGTGATCACGCGTGTGCTGGTGTTCTACGTCGGCTCGGTCGCGCTCGTCGTCGCGCTGGTGCCGTGGAATTCGCATCAGATGGCCACGCCGTATGTGAGCGCGCTCGAAGTGATGGGCCTGCCGGCCGCCGCCAACGTGATGAACGCGATCGTGCTGACGGCCGTGCTGTCCGCGCTCAACTCGGGGCTCTATGCGGCATCGCGGATGCTGTTCGCGCTGACCCGCCACGGCGATGCGCCGGCCGCGCTCGCGAAGGTCAACAAGCGCGGCGTGCCGGTGCGCGCGATCCTGCTCGGCACGGTGTTCGGCTACGTGTCGGTGGTGATGTCGTACGTGTCGCCCGATACCGTGTTCGCGTTCCTCGTCAACTCGTACGGCACCGTCGCGCTGTTCGTGTACGTGCTGATCGCGTTCTCGCAACTGCGCCTGCGCAAGCGTCTCGACCCGGTGGCCGCCAGCAAGCTGCGCGTCAAGATGTGGGCGTATCCGTACCTCACCTGGGTCGCGATCATCGGCATGGTCGGCATCCTCGTCGCGATGGCGTTCATCCCGGACCAGCGCAAGCCGTTGTGGCTCGGCGTCGCCAGCCTGGGCGTGCTGGTCGTCGCCTACGGGCTGACGCGCCGCAGCCGCCGCGAGCATCTCGACGACAGCGAACTGCTCGCCTATCCGCCGCGGTAATGCCCGGTCACGCATGACGCCAAAGGCCCGGCCCGCACGCCGGGCCTTTGCGCATCCGGCTATCCGCCCGATCCGATGGATGGCCGGGGCAACTATCGGGGCGACCGATAGCACCGATCAGAGGATGCGACTTTATGTCGGCCGCGTGCCGGCATAGCATGGATGAACCGATTCACGGGCGCGCCCCGGCGGGGTGCGCCCTCATCCGCGAACGAGGACAGACGATGGAACATCGGGCACGCGAGCGCGACGAGCAGGCCGAGATCAAGACGACGACGTGCTACATGTGCGCGTGCCGCTGCGGCATCCGCGTGCACCTGCGCGACGGCGAGGTGCGCTATATCGACGGCAATCCCGAGCATCCGCTGAACCAGGGCGTCATCTGCGCGAAAGGTTCGTCGGGAATCATGAAGCAGTATTCGCCCGCTCGGCTCACGCAGCCGCTGATGCGCAAGCCGGGTGCCGAGCGCGGCGACGCGCAGTTCGAGCCGGTGTCGTGGGAGGTTGCGTTCGACGTGCTCGAAAAGCGTCTCGCGCACCTGCGCGCCACCGACCCGAAGCGCTTCGCGCTGTTCACGGGCCGCGACCAGATGCAGGCGCTCACCGGCCTGTTCGCGAAACAGTTCGGTACGCCGAACTATGCGGCGCATGGCGGGTTCTGCTCGGCGAACATGGCGGCCGGGATGATCTACACGATCGGCGGCTCGTTCTGGGAATTCGGCGGCCCCGATCTCGACCACGCGAAGCTGTTCTTCATGATCGGCACCGCGGAAGACCACCATTCGAATCCGCTGAAGATCGCGCTCGGCAAGTTCAAGCGCGCGGGCGGCCGCTTCATCGCGATCAATCCGGTGCGCACCGGCTACGCGGCGATCGCCGACGAATGGATTCCGATTCGCCCCGGCACCGATGGCGCGCTGTTCATGGCGCTGATGCACGAGCTGATCGCGCGCGATGCGTTCGACCTCGAATTCGTGTCGCGCTTCACGAACGCGGCCGAGCTGGTCGACCAGCGCGACGGCGCCGACACGTTCGGGCTGTTCGTGCGCGACGCCGGCGCGCCGGAGGTCAACGCGCTGTATCCGCAGAACCGGATGTGGTGGGACACGAAGACGAACCGCGCGGTGCTGCATCACACGAAAGGCGCGGAGCCGGCGCTCGATGGCCGCTATACGCTCGACGACGGCACGCCCGTCGCGCCGTCGTTCACACTGCTGCGCGAACAGGTGGCCGAGTGCACGCCCGAATGGGCGGCCGACATTACCGGCATCGCGGCCGACACGATCCGCCGCCTGGCCCGCGAGATGGAGACGGTTGCGCGTGAGCACGCGATTGAGCTGCCGGTGCACTGGACCGATTCGTGGGGCAAGGCGCACGCATCGGTGAAGGGCGTGCCGATCGCGTTCCATGCGATGCGCGGGCTCGCCGCGCATTCGAACGGCTTCCAGACGATCCGCGCGCTCGCGGTGCTGATGTCGCTGCTCGGCACGATCGACCGGCCGGGCGGCTTCCGGCACAAGGCGCCGTATCCGCGCGCGGTGCCGCCGTCGGCGAAACCGCCGAACGACCCGGCGCAGATCAAGCCGAACACGCCGCTCGCCACCGGCCCGCTCGGCTGGCCCGCCGGCCCCGAGGACCTGTTCGTCCACCCGGACGGCACGCCCGCGCGGCTCGACAAGGCATTCTCGTGGGAATACCCGCTCGCGGTGCACGGGCTGATGCATTCGGTGATCACCAATGCGTGGCGCGGCGATCCCTATCCGATCGATACGCTGCTGATCTTCATGGCCAACATGGCGTGGAATTCGTCGATGAACACGACGGAAGTGCGCAAGATGCTGGTCGACAAGCGCGATGACGGCGAGTACCGGATCCCGTTCCTCGTCGTCTGCGATGCGTTTGCATCGGAGATGACGGCGTTCGCCGACCTGATCCTGCCCGACACGACCTACCTCGAACGGCACGACGTGATGTCGGTGCTCGACCGGCCGATCTCCGAATTCGACGGGCCGGTCGACTCGGTGCGTGTGCCGGTCGTGCCGCCGACCGGCGAATGCAAGCCGTTCCAGGAAGTGCTGATCGAGCTTGCGAGCCGGCTGAAGTTTCCGGCCTTCACGACGGCGGACGGGCAGCGCAAGTACCGCGACTATCCGGATTTCGTCATCAATTTCCAGACCGCGCCCGATTCGGGCACCGGCTTCCTGATCGGCTGGCGCGGCAAGGACGGTGACAAGGCCGTCGTCGGCGAGCCGAACCCCGACCAGTGGAAGCGCTACGCGGAGAACAACTGCGTATACCACCACCGGCTGCCTGAGCCGCTGCAATACATGCGCAACTGCAATGGGCCATACATGCAATGGGCGGTCGACAACGGGATGCGCAAGTTCGGCGTGCCGATCGTGATCCAGCTTTATTCGGACGTGATGCAGAAATTCCGGCTCGCCGCGCAGGGCCGCACGTCGGGCCGCCAGCCGCCCGACCATCTGCGCGAGCGCATCGCACGCTATTTCGATCCGCTGCCGTTCTGGCATCGCTCGCTCGAAAGCGGGCTGACCGATGCGGGCCGCTATCCGCTCGCGGCGATCACGCAGCGGCCGATGGCGATGTACCACTCGTGGGATTCGCAGAACGCGTGGCTGCGGCAGATCCACGGCGAGAACCACCTGTTCGTGAACCCTGTGACGGCCGCCGCGCAGCAGATCGACGACGGCGCGTGGATCTACGTCGAATCGCCGTGGGGCAAGGTGCGTTGCCGCGCACGCTACAGCGAGGCCGTCGAGCCCGGCACCGTGTGGACCTGGAACGCGATCGGCAAGGCGGCCGGTGCGTGGAACCTCGGGCCGCAAGCGGGCGAGTCGCAGCGCGGCTTCCTGTTGAACCACGTGATTACCGACGAGCTGCCGGATGCGGCACGCGGTGGTGCGCGGATGTCGAACTCAGATCCGATCACGGGGCAGGCCGGCTGGTACGACGTGCAGGTGCGGATCTATCCGGCCGAAGCCGATGCGGCGACGACCTTGCCGCAGTTCGCGCCGATGCCCGCGCTGCCGGGCACGCCGCGCGTGCTGCAGCGCGTGCAGGCGTATTTCGCGGGAACCGGCGCATTCGCCGCGCGGCTGCGGCGCGCGACGTCGGCCGGCCCTCAGTCTGACGACCGCTGATCGAAGGAGCGCAACCATGACCCAGATGGCCCTCGTCATCGACCTGAACGTATGCGTGGGCTGCCATGCCTGCGTGACTAGCTGCAAGGAATGGAACACGTCGGGTGAAGCCGGCAGTCTCGCCGACCTGCGCCCGTACGACGACGATCCGTCCGGCACGTTCTTCAACCGCGTGCAGACGTACGAAGCGGGCGTGTTCCCGATGACCGACACGATCCACTTCCCGAAATCGTGCCTGCACTGCGAGGATCCGCCGTGCGTGCCCGTCTGTCCGACCGGCGCGAGCTACAAGCGCAAGTCGGACGGGATCGTGCTGGTCGACTACGACAAGTGCATCGGCTGCAAGTACTGCGCATGGGCGTGCCCGTACGGCGCACGCGAGCTCGATGAAGGCCGCAAGGAGATGACGAAGTGCACGCTGTGCGCCGACCGCATCGACAACCAGGCGCTGCCCGAGCGCGACCGGAAACCGGCGTGCGTGCTTGCGTGCCCGACGTCGGCGCGGCTGTTCGGCGACGTGCACGACCCGGAGTCGGAGGTGTCGCGCGCAATCCGCGAACGCGGCGGCTATCAGCTGATGCCCGAATGGGACACGCGCCCGTCGAACCATTACCTGCCGCGCATAAAGACCGAGTCATCGTGTGGTTGCGGGAGCAGCGGCGGATGCGGCAGCACGTCGGGCGGCGTCGATGAAGACGAGTCGTTCGAAGCCCGCGCGTCGCGCGGCGACATCGATCTCGTGTCGCTTGCGACGCAGCGCTGAGCGCGCAGCCCTTCACTCATACGAAAAAACGGAGTTCCCATGCGCCCAGCCTTTTCGGTCGTTTTCCTCACCACGCTGTGCGGCGCCGCACAGGGCCTGCTGCTGACGCTCGTGATCGTCGAAGCGCTCACGCGGCTGGCCGGCATCGACGTGGCCGCCGCGTTCTACGTGACGGGCGCCGCGCTGTCGGTCGCGCTCGGCGTGCTCGGCCTGTTCGCGTCGTTTTTCCATCTCGGCCACCCCGAACGCGCATGGCGCGCGATCGCGATGTGGCGCACGTCGTGGCTGTCGCGTGAGTGCATCGCACTGCCGGTGTTTCTCGCGTGCGCGTTCGCGTATGGCGCGGCACACCGGTTCGGCTGGCCCGGCACGTTGCTGATCGGCGCGGCGGGCGCGCTCGCGAGCGTTGCGCTGTTCGTGTGCACCGCAATGATCTACGCGTGCCTGCGGTTCCTGCAGGAATGGGCGAGCCCGCTGACGCTCGTGAACTTCATGCTGCTCGGCTGCGCGTCGGGCTGCACGCTGGCGACGGCTTGCGCCGCGTGGCTCGCGCCGGCGCTGGTCGGCCGGCTCGCCGTGGCCGCGTGCGTGCTGACGCTCGCGGGTTGCGTGGCGCGGCTTGCGTCGCTCGCACGCAATGCGCGGCTGCGGCCGAAGTCGACCGTGCAGAGCGCGACCGGGATCCGCAACGAGAAGGTCGAGCAGAAGTCGCGCGGCTTCACGGCCAGCGCGTTCAATACGCGGGAGTTCTTTCACGGGCAGGGCAACGGCACGCTGCGCGCGGTGAAGGCCGGCTTCCTGATCGGCGCATTCGCGGTGCCGTTCGTGCTGACCGGCGCGGGCGCGCTCGCGCCGACGTCGGTCGCGGCGGCCGTCGCGCTCGGCGCGGCATTCGTGATCCAGTATGCAGGGCTGGTCGCGGAACGCTGGTTCTTCTTCGCGGATGCGCGGCATCCGCAGAACATCTACTACCAGCGCGCATCGTGACGTTGCGTGGGCGCCGCCACGCCGTGCGGGAACTAGAACGTCGCCGCCAGCGCGCGCGCCGCTTCCTGCAAACGCGGCACGTGGTCGAGCAGCCGCGACAGCGGGGCGCGCGACACGGGCGCATGCACGGCGACCGCGGCGATACACGTGCCGTCGTCGCCGACGATCGGTGCCGCGATGCACACGATGCCCGCGACGAATTCCTCGTTGTCGATCGCGACGCCCTTGTGTGCGGTGCGGTCGAGTTCGGCTTCGAGCAGTTCGGGATCCGAGATCGTGTTCGGCGTGTAGCGCGGCAGTGCCAGCGCGCGCACCAGCGCGGCGCGTTCGTCGCGCGGCAGCAGCGCGAGCAGCAGCTTGCCGCTGGCGCTGCAGTGCGCGGGCACGCGCGAGCCAGGTTTCAGGTCGAGCCGCAGCGGCCAGTCGGCCTCGACGCGGTCGAGATAGACGACTGCCGTGTCGTGCAGTGCGGTGAGGTTGCAGGTTTCGCCGAGATCGGCGACGAGCCGTTCGAGGATCGCGTGGCGCAGCCGGCGCGCGCCCGCATGCAGCATCACGCCGGTGCCGAGCCGCGCGAGGCGCGGGCCGATCGCGTATGCGTTCTTGCGGCCCGGCTCGCGGATCACGAGGCCGCCGGCTTCGAGCGACGCGAGCATCCGGTGGAGCGACGCCTTCGGGATATCGACTTCGCGGGCGAGATCGGCGAGCGACACGGCATCGCCGGCCTGGACGAGATGTTCGAGCAGCGCGAAGGCGCGCAGCGTGGGCGTATCCGCGGGCAGCATGGCAGGCGTTCCGGAAACTGGACTGCGGCCATTGTACCGAACGGCCTGGAGAGCCGGCCGCACGGGGCGGGGGGCCATGCAATCCGGCACGGATTTTCGGCAACGGAACGAATCGTTCCATAAACAGGATCGACGCAGGCGCAATCGACGCCTGCGCAATACGCAACGACAGGAGCGCAACGCAATGGATGGGGTGGCGAACAAGCCGGACTGCATGGTGTCGGTCCGCGAACGGTTCGGGTTCGATTC
Source organism: Burkholderia sp. AU30198 (assembly GCF_020419825.1). Taxonomy (NCBI): domain Bacteria; kingdom Pseudomonadati; phylum Pseudomonadota; class Betaproteobacteria; order Burkholderiales; family Burkholderiaceae; genus Burkholderia; species Burkholderia sp. AU30198. The sequence goes on from NZ_JAIZSA010000001.1 coordinate 272,394, forward strand.
GGACCTGATGGTGCCCGCGTTCAGCACGCGCGACGATCACGTGCCCGATATCGACGACGCGTACCGTTTCAACCCGGACGTCACGCTCGCGATCCTCGCGGGGTTCGCGCGCAATCGCCGCGTGCTTGTGCAGGGGATGCACGGCACCGGCAAGTCGACGCATATCGAGCAGGTCGCGGCACGGCTGAACTGGCCGTGCGTGCGCGTGAACCTCGACGGCCATATCAGCCGGCTCGACCTCGTCGGCAAGGATGCGATCGTCGTGCGTGACGACGTGCAGGTGACCGAATTCCAGGAAGGGATCGTGCCGTGGGCGCTGCAGCGCCCGGTCGCGCTGATTTTCGACGAATACGACGCGGGGCGGCCGGACGTGATGTTCGTGATCCAGCGGATACTGGAGCGCGACGGCAAGTTCACGCTGCTCGACCAGAACCGCGTGATCCACCCGCATCCGTCGTTCCGGTTGTTCGCGACCGCGAACACGGTGGGGCTCGGCAACCTGAACGGGCTCTATCACGGCACGCAGATGCTCAACCATGCGCAGATGGATCGCTGGAACGTGGTCGCGACGCTCGACTACCTGCCGCGCGACGAGGAGATCGGCATCGTGCGGGCGCGCGTGCCGGAACTCGCGGACGAAGCGGGCCGCCCGCTGCTCGAATCGATGGTGAGCCTCGCGGAGCTGACGCGCAACGGCTTCGCGACCGGCGACCTGTCGACGCTGATGTCGCCGCGCACGGTGATCAACTGGGCCGAGAACTGCCAGATCTTCCGCGATCCGGCGCTCGCGTTCCGGCTCACGTTCCTGAACAAGTGCGACGACGCTGAGCGGCCGGTCGTCGCCGAGTATTACCAGCGCTGTTTCGGCGAGGAGCTGGCGGTTGTGTCGCGCGCCGGCGGCGGCGAGCCGGGAGCGGGGCGGTGAGCGCCGATCGCGACGCCGCGCGGCGCGCATCGGCGCGTGAAGCGCTGGGCGCGTCGACCGTGCGCGCGTTGACACGCGACGCGGCACTGCATTACCGCGCGGGCCGCGTGTGCCGCGACCTGCGGCCGCTGCCGATCCATGCGCCGCACCTGCGCGCGCAGGCGGCCGACGACGATCTCGCGTCGTGGCGCGGCGCGGCCGACGGCGCCGCGCTGCGCATCCTGCATTCGGATGCGGACCTGCATCGCGCGTTGTCCGGCGACGATCCGGTCGAACGCGTGCTGTTCGAAATGCTCGAGCAACTGCGCTGCGAATCGCTGGCGCAGCCCGCCATGCGCGGCGTCGTGCAGAACCTGCGCCATCGTTTCGACACCTGGTCGCGCGCGTTCCACCGGTCGGGGCAGGCCGATACGCATGTCGGGATCCTCGTGTACACGGTTGCGCAGATCGCATGGTCGCGGCTGACGGGCTGGCCGGTGCTCGAAGAAACGGAAGACCTGATCGAAGCGTCGCGCGCGGCGATCGTGCCCGAGATCGGTGTGCAGCTTGCGGGGCTCAAGCGCTGCCGGCACGATCAGCGCGCATTCGCGGAACACGCACTGGCGCTCGCGAAGCGCATTGCTGCGATGATTCGCGACGCGCGTGCGGCCGTCGTCGAAACGGAGACGGAAGACGCGCGCGAGCAGGGCGACGCACTGACGAACTTCTCGCTCTGGGTCGATTTCGACGACACGGGCATCGATATGCCGGCACTCGTGGAGACGGGCGACAGCGTCGTGCTGCAGGGCGGCGACGCCGTCTACCGCGCATATACGACGCGCTACGACCGCGAGCTCCGGCCGGCCGCGCAGATCCGCGCGGCACTGCTGCGCGAGTACCGCGACCGGCTCGACGGCCAGGTCGCCGCGCAGCGGATCAACGTCACGCGGCTCGCGCGCGTGCTGCGCGCGGCGCTCGTCGTGCCGCAGGCCGATGGCTGGTCGTTCGGCGAGGAGCACGGCCGCCTCGATGGCCGCCGGCTCGCGCAGCTCGTCAGCTCGCCGGCCGAACGGCGGCTGTTCCGGCTCGAACGCGTGCGGCCGCATGCCGACTGCGCGCTCGCGTTCCTGATCGACTGCTCGGGGTCGATGAAGACGTGGATCGACGGCGTCGCGCTGATGGTCGATACGCTGGCCCGCGCGGGCGACGCCGCTGGTCTCGCGACCGAAGTGCTGGGCTTCACGACGCTCGCCTGGAACGGCGGCCGCGCGCGGCAGGACTGGCTCGCGCGCGGCAAGCCGCGCCATCCGGGCCGGCTCAACGAAACCGGCCACCTGGTGTTCAAGGACGCGGACACGCGCTGGCGGCATGCGCGCACGGGCATTGCCGCGCTGTTCAAGGCCGATCTGTTCCGTGAGGGTGTCGATGGCGAAGCGGTCGACTGGGCGTGCGCGCGGCTCGCGGCGCGGCCGGAGGCGCGCAAGATCCTCGTCGTGATCTCGGACGGCAGCCCGATGGACGGCGCGACGGCGCTCGCGAACGATCCGTTCTACCTCGACAACCACCTGAAGCAGGTGGTCGCGCGCCAGGAGGCGGCCGGTCGCGTCGAAGTGCTCGGGCTCGGCGTCGGGCTCGATCTCGGCCCGTACTACCGGCACCGGCTCGCGATCGACCTCGCGTCGGCGCCGGACATGAAGCGGCTCGTCGAAATCGCGTGCTGGATCGGCGCGCGGCGATGAAGCGGGCGACTGCATTCGGCGCGGACACGGCGAACGTGTACGCGTCGAGTCCGGATCGATTGCGGGGAACAGGGCGCTTCGACGCGGTGTACGCTGCGCGACATCAAGCGCGATGCAGCAGCGGCGGCAGCGACGTCGCGATCAGCCCGATGCCGATCGCCATCAGTACGCCGAACGCAAGCCGGCGCAACGCGACCGGCGACAGTGGCGGCGGGTAATGACGCGCGGCGACCGTCGTCAGCATCACGACCGGTGTGGCGATTGCTGCAAGCACCCAGATGTCGCGATCGAGCTGGCCTTCGCATGCGCTGTACAGCACGCGTGTGGCCGAGGTCGTCGTGAACAGCACGATCAGCGCACAGCGGATCTGCACGAGCGTCAGCGGCTGCCGGTAGAACTGGAAGATCAGCGGCGGCCCGGACACACCGAACATCCCGCTCAGCAAGCCGCCGAACAGGCCGCTGACGAAGAAGCTGCGATTGTCCGAGCGCTCGGTGAGCGGCGCCGGGCGCAGCGCCGCGCTCAGTCCGCCGTACAGCACGACCGCGCCGAGGATCAGCTGCAGCAGGTCGGCCGCCGAGCGGCTCAGGCATTCGAGCAGCAGCACGCCCGCGACGACCGACGGCAGGATGCCGAGCGTCGCCGCGCCCACCGCGCGCCAGTCGATGTGATGCAGCCGGCCGGGCAGCGCGGTCGCGCCGTTCGCGAGCGACACGACGCTCATCAGCGTCGCGACGGTGGCGAGCGGCGCGAGGCCGAAGCCGCTCGTCGCGCCCATCACGATCATCCCGAGCCCGAAGCCGGTGACGGTCTGGAAATAGCTGCCGGCGCCGATCACCGCGATCAGGATCGCCAGTTTGTCGGCTGTCATGCGTGTGCGGCCTCGCCGGTTGCGGCGCGCTGCGCGGCCGCCTGCGCCTGCACGGTGGTCGCCGCGATCACGTGATACACGTCGTCGGCGCTGCAGCCGCGCGACAGGTCGTTCGCGGGCCGGCGCAGCCCTTGCAGCAGCGGGCCGACGGCCTTCGCGCGGCCGATCCGTTCGGCGAGCTTGTAGCCGATGTTGCCGGCTTCGAGGCTCGGGAACACGAGCACGTTCGCGTGGCCGCCCACCTGCGAATGCGCGATCTTGCGCTCGGCGATTTCCGCGACGATCGCCGCGTCGAGCTGCACGTCGCCGTCGATCGCGAGCGCGGGGCGCAGTTCGCGCACCTGCGCGGTCGCGGCCGTCACCTTGTCGACCGCCGCGTGATGCGCGCTGCCGCTGGTCGAGAACGACAGCATCGCGACGCGCGGTTCCTCGCCGAGCAGCGCGTGCGCGCTGTCGGCGGCGGCCATCGCGATCTCGGCGAGCTGATTGGCGTCCGGATCGACGACGAGTGCGCAGTCGGAGAAGATCAGTCCGCCCTTGATCGTGTGAAACGGCTCGCACAGCATCATCAGGAAGAAACTCGACACGATCCGGAACGCCGGATCGACACCGATCAGCTGGATCGCCGCGCGCACGACATCGGCCGTCGCATGCACGGCGCCCGCGACCGAGCCGTCCGCATCGCCGAGCCGCACCATCAGGTTCGCGTGGCAGAGCGGGTCGAGCACCGCGTCGCGCGCGGCATCGGCCGTCATGCCTTTGCTCTTGCGCAGCGCATGCAGCGTGTCGGCATAGGCATCGCGTGGCGTGGCGGTGGCCGGATCGACGAGCGTCATGCCGTCGAGATCGATCGCGTCGCGCGCGGCCGTCGCGTGGATCGCCGCACGGTTGCCGACGAGCACGATGCGGGCGATGCCGTCACGCGTCGCGCGCGCGGCGGCCTGCAGCACGCGCGGATCGTCGGCTTCGCACAGCGCGATGCGCATCGGCTGGCGGCGCGCGGCTTCGAGAATGCGGTCGAGGGCTTTCATCGTTCGCTCGGGTAGGAAAGGAAAAACGGCCGGATGCGGCGGCCCGCACGGGGCACGGCGTCCGGCCGGAAGGCCGGCCGCGCGAGAGGGGCGCGCGACCGGCAACGGGGTGCGTCTGAGACGCCGCGTTACACGTAGTCCTTGTACTTGTCGAGCATGCGAACCGGCTTCGACAGCGCATCGCGACGGAACGGATCGCCGAGTTCACGCGTGCACATGATCTCGATGATCGTCGTCTTGCCTTCGTTCATCTGCATGTCAATTGCGCGCTTGAGCGCCGGGCCCACATCTTCGAGGCGGTCGACCGTGATCCCTTCGGCACCCATCGCACGCGCGATCGCCGCGAAGCTCTGGTTGTCGAGTTCACCGGCGACGAAACGGCGGTTGTAGAAGTCGACCTGGTTCTTCTTCTCCGCGCCCCACTGACGGTTGTGGAACACGACGGCCGTCACCGGGATGTTGTGGCGCACGCAGGTCATCGTTTCCATCAGGCTCATGCCCCACGCGCCGTCGCCCGCATACGACACGGCCGGGCGGTGCGGCGCGGCGACCTTCGCGCCGATGATCGTCGGGAACGCATAGCCGCAGTTGCCCCAGCTCATCGCCGCGAAAAAGCTGCGCGGCTTGTTGAAGCGCAGGTAGCTGTTCGCGACCGAGTTGATGTTGCCGATGTCGGTCGACACCATCACGTCCTCGGGCATCGCCTTCTCGAGCTCGCGCAGCACCTGGCGCGGATGCAGGTACTGGCCGCCGCTGAACGGCTTCTCGTGCTTCTGTTCCTCGATCATGTCGAGGCTGTACGCGTCGCGCTCGTGCGTCCAGTCGTCGAGTTCCTTTTCCCACGCGGCCTTCTCGGTCGCGATCTGGTCGGCGCGATCGCCGCGCGAACCGTCGCACGCGAGCGTGCGGCCGTCGAGGCGTTGCGTGAGCGCGATCGCCGCGGCCTTCGCGTCGCCGCAGATGCCGACCGAGATCTTCTTCACGAGGCCGAGCATCTTGTGGTCGGCGTCGATCTGGATGATCTTCGCGTCCTTCGGCCAGTAGTCCATCCCGTGCTGCGGCAGCGTGCCGAACGGCCCGAGGCGCGAGCCGAGCGCGATCACGACGTCGGCGCGCGACAGCAGTTTCATCGCGGCCTTCGAGCCCTGGTAGCCGAGCGGGCCGCACCACAGCGGATGGTTCGCCGGGAACGAGTCGTTGTGCAGGTAGCTGTTGACGACCGGTGCGCCGAGCCGTTCGGCGAGCGCCTTGCATTCCTCGATCGCGTCGGCCATCACGACGCCGCCGCCCGAGATGATCACCGGGAACTTCGCCTGCGCGATCAGTGCGGCCGCGTCGTCCAGGCTCTGTTCGCCGCCGGCGCCGCGGTCGAGCCGGCGCGGTTGCGGAATCTCGACCTTGACCTTGCCGTAGAAGTAGTCGCGCGGGATGTTCAACTGCGTCGGGCCCATCTCGGCCTGCGCGCGGTCGAAGCAGCGCGCGGTGAATTCGGCCATCCGCGCCGGGTGCGTGACGTGACCCTGGTACTTCGTGAATTCCTGGAACATCGGCAACTGGTTCGCTTCCTGGAAGCCGCCGAGGCCGATGCCCATCGTGCCGGCTTCCGGCGTGACGATCACCACCGGACTATGTGCCCAGTACGCGGCCGCGATCGCGGTCACGCAGTTGCTGATGCCGGGGCCGTTCTGGCCGATCACGACGCCGTGGCGGCCCGACACGCGCGCATAGCCGTCGGCCATGTGGCCCGCGCCCTGTTCGTGCACGACCGGGATCAGGCGGATGCCGGCCGGCGCGAAGATGTCCATCGCGTCCATGAACGCGGAGCCCATGATGCCGAACATGTCGGTCACGCCGTTGGCCGCGAGGGTCTCGACGAAGGCTTCGGACGGCGTCATGTCCTGCGGACCGTTCGCCGATGCACGCAGGGAAGTGGATTGTTCGCTCATGGGTTGTCTCCGATTGTTCAATTAACGGAACGTCTTGTTCCAGATGCTATTTGCTGGGGAAAGCCGGTCAAGTCATTCCGCCCGCTGTTATGGAATGTGGAATGAAATGAAATGATTCGTTTCAAAATGCGCGCGAGGGCGGTGGCCCGGGTGGCGCGCGAGGCGCGCGCTCACGCCGGCTGTTTCGGCCGTTCCTTGCGGAACGCGCGCTTGACGGCGATCAGCCCGTCGCGGAATTCGAACAGGTCGCAGCCTTCGGCCTCGATGCGCCAGCCTTCGGCGTGCGTACCCGTGAACACCCATTCGGAGACGCCGCGCTCGCCCGCGACGGTGTGGCGGCCGTGACCCCAGTGCGCGTCGGGGAAGGTCTTGAACACGGCTTCGAACGCGGCGCGTACCGCGTCGCGGCCGACGAAGCGCGTGCCGTGGATGTCGGGGCCGCCGGCCGCGTCGAAGACGCAGTCCTCGGTCATGAAGCCCATCAACGCATTGGCGTCGTGCCGGTTGAATGCGTCGGAAAATGCCGCGAGCGTGGCGGCCGTGACGGGGGCGGTGAGCGTGTCGGACATAACGTGTCTCCTGTCGAATGGTGGGCGGCCGCAAGGCGCTCTGGCGCGCATGCGGCACGCGGTATCGACACGTTAGTGAGCGCTCGTTTTTGGCGGTAGCGCCAGTCGGGAGGTTTCGCTTGGGCCAGCGCCGGACGCGTAGCGGGTGGGCGGCAGAGGATGTGCTCCGTCACGGTCTATAACGGTTTTCCGATTGCCGATGCGCATCCATGGCGCAGGACGATTGCTTGTCAGGCGAAGCAGTTTTGGGATGTGTATCAATCGGTTCGATTGGAATGACGCGGGGCGCCCGACAAATCGCAAGTCGGCGTTTCATAGTCTGAGAAATTCGAAATCAAACGCTCGCCCTTGCGGGGTCGGGCGCGGGGGATGTTCTGATTCGCAAGCGCTTTCCTTGGTTAGTGTGCTGTTCGGCCGGGCGGCCATTGCTCGCGTTCCACCCGGCGCGATCGCACAAGCGTTCGACCATTGCAACCGACGATGCGCCCGTGAATCGACGGTCGATCCACGAGGCTGCGTCGAAACAACCCATACCCCGACTTCATCCGAGATACCCACCATGATGCGACGAGCGGACACGGCGATCCTTGAGCAACAGGCAACCTCAGCGCGAGGATCGATCCGGCAACGTGCTGCGGGAGGCGTGAGCGCCGCAGCGGAATGCGCCGGACAGGTGGGCACGGAAGGCGCGCAACCGCTGCAGCGTTCGGGCGGGGAACGACGCGACGGGGAGTCGAACCCCCGTTGGGGGAACAACGACGAACACCACCGAAGGATCACCGGGTCTGGTGGACGTTGACATGCGACCGATCTGCGAAAACATGACTCCCCTGGCGTTCCGCGTCATGTTCGCGAAGGCGCAGGTATTGGCCATCGGCCTGCTGGCCGCGCGTATTGCTTCCCTGAAAGGCTGGCCGCAGTCCGAGAAAGGCCGTGTGCTCAAGTGGTTCGGTCGCGACGACGAGCAGACGCGCACACGGCTTCTGGCCGGCTTGATGAAAGTGCAGGATGTCGTCCGTTCGTTCAACGAGCACAGCGTCGTTCGCACCGGCAGCGCTGCCGATCCGGCAACGGGATGTACACCGCATCCGCCTGGAACCGATCGGGAAGCCGCCCATGTCTGCGCACCGGACACCGCAATGCACATGCCCTTCATCGGGGCGCGGTTTTGCACGATGCGCCCGTGGTCCGCGCACGCCGATTCGCAGGTGTCCGTGATCATTCACGAAGCAAGCCGATTCCTCGATACCAGGACGGCAACCGGCAAGCCGTGCAACATCACACGGGTCCTTCCCGCATGGGGGCGAGCACATCCGGATTTGGCGATCAACAATGCCGAAAGCATCGCCGGCTACGTCGTCGATGGCGACTAGCTTCCTGGCTGCTGTCATGCTCGCGTTGATCGTTGCGCAGACAGCGCTTGCGTGCGAAGGGCCACAAAACCTTCCCGGTCAATACATCGACGTTCGCTTTGAAAGTGATTCAAGCGAGATTCCCGGGACCGAACTGGCACGGTTGTCAGCATGGTCGAGCGATTTACACAATCGCTTTCCGATTCTCGATGTTGTCTGGCTTGTCGGGCTCTCGGAATCGACGAAAAGAACGCGCAGCAGTTGGCGTACCGACGAGCTGAAAACGTCACGAATGCGCTTGATCCGTTCATGATCAAAGGCAGGCGGCGCGCATTTATCCGTCGAATCTACCAGCCGGTTCCCGAGATTGATCAAAGCGGACGGCGTGTGGAGGTCAATGTGGGTCCGGGATGCCCGGACCATTGTTGCTCAACCTCGAGCCCCACACCTGCCGGGCATTGACGTTACATGCCACTCTGACGAGGCCCGCGACATCGCGGGCCTCTCTCATTGATCGGGCCTCTGCGCCCGGACACACTGCGCGAGTGCCCGCACCCCCGGCTCGATCCGCTCCAGCGGAATCGCGGAAAACCCCATCCGGAAGCATCGACGCGCGTTGCTGTCGTCATTCATGAAGAACACGCCGCCCGGCTCGATCAGAATGCCGGCCGCCTGCGCATCCACCGCGAGCCGTGCCGCATCGAGCCACGGCGGCCCCTCGACCCAGCACGACGCGCCGCCCGTCACGCGCACGTGGCGCGCTTCCGGCAGATGCACATCGAGCGCGGCCATCAGCGCCTGCGAGCGCTCGCTGTACGCATGCGCGAGCCGGCGCAGCAACGCGTCGTGATGACCGAGCGCGAGAAAGGTCGCGAACGCCCGCTGGATATACGCAACCGGATGGCGCACCATCAGCCGCCGCAGCGCCCGCAACTCGCGGATCAGCTCGCGCGGCCCGACCACGTAGCCGAGCCGCAGCCCTGGCGCGAACGTCTTCGACAGGCTGCCGACGTAGATCACGCGGTCGGCCGTGTCGAGGCTCTTCAACGCCGGATGCGGCGTGCCGGAGAACGTGTTTTCGCTCTCGTAGTCGTCCTCGATGATCACGAAATCGTGCTGCTGCGCGTGATCGAGCAGCGCGCGGCGGCGTTCGATCGGCATCGTCGCGGTGGTCGGGCACTGGTGACTCGGCGTCACGTACACGTAGTCGCAGCGCGCGAGCGTATCGCCGAGCGTGTCGGGTGCGATGCCATGGCCGTCGACCGGCAGCGGCAGCAGCCGCGCGTTGCGGTTCTCGAAGATGTTGCGCGCGTCCGGATAGCCGGGGTTCTCGAAACCGACCGTCGTGTGCTTGCCGCACAGCAGGTCCGCGATCAGGTACAGCGCCTGCTGGCAGCCGTTCGTGACGACGATCTCGTCGGGCATCGCGAACACGCCGCGCCGCGGCAGCACGCGTGTGCGGATCTGCTGGATCAGCGATTCGTCGTCGCGTTCGATCAGGTCGGGCGCCCAGTTGCGGATCTCCATCACCGACAGCGCCTTCAGGCAGCATTCGCGCCAGTCGTTAGTCGGAAACAGCGACTGGTCGAACTGCCCGTAGATGAACGGAAATTCGTAGTGCTGCCAGTTTGCGGGCTTCACGATGTTGCGCTGCCTCGACGGCGGATGCGTGATGCGTTTCTCCCAGGCGGGGCGCCCGGGCACGTCGTCGCCACCGGCGGGCAGGGCGCCGGCCCGGACCTGCGCGAAGCCGGGCACGCCTTCGAGCATCTTCGGGTTCACGAAGTGCCCGCTGCGTTCGCGCGAGATCAGGTAGCCCTCCTCGACGAGCATCTGGTACGCGAGCACGACCGTGTTGCGCGCGACGCCGAGCTGGTCGGCGAGCTCGCGGCTCGACGGCAGCGCGGCATCGGGGGCGAGCTGGCCGTCGAGGATCGCGGCCACGAGCATCCGCCGGATCTGGTCCTGCAGGCTCGACGCCGACGACCGCCGGAACTGCTGGGCCCATAAGGCGGTCGGGGTACGACTCGACATGCTTCCTCCTGTGATCGGTACGGGAAACGCGAGGCGGTGCGCGTGGTGTGCACGTGGCCCGCGAGGGGCGCGGTGTCGCGAGAATACGCGCGTTGCGCCGCGGATGTGGACTCAATGAATGGTGTCGTCTGGCACTACTGCGCGCCGACGTGGCAAGACGATACTCAACTCGTCGCGCCCGGACGATCCGGATAACTCCCCGGTACGTGGGCGCAGGAGGGCGTGCGCGCATCGCGTTCGCCTGCAGCGTGATGCAAAGGAGAGGGACGCCATGCATGTCGTCGTGTTCAGGGATCGCTGCGAGCGCGTGATCCGCATCGTGTTCGACGATGCAGGTGCGACGGCAGTCGCGTATCGCGACGACGACGCGATCGGAGCACTCGACATCGACGACGATGGTGACGGTGAGGAGCGATCGCCGTCGCTCACGCGGCTATACGTCGAACCAGCGTACCGGCGCAGCGGCATCGCGCACACGCTGCTCGCGTGCGCGTCGCGCGAATTCGGGCGGCCGATTCGCATCGACGCCGGCGCGCGTGAGTGGCCCGATACGCCGGCGTGGTCGACGCTGTGCCGCTGCCTCGAATACGAAGGAGTGGTCGTGGTGCGCCAGGCCGCGCGGCGGTAACCGAAAGCGTGGCCACGACCACGCTGCACCCAGACGGAGACGACATGAGTACGGTCCTGAAGCCGATTCCCGCATCCGACGTGCGGCACGAAGCGTTGCGTATCGACGGGCAGCGCGTGTGGCGCGACGCAGTCATCGACGTGCGCAACCCGTACGACGGCTCGCTGGTCGGCACCGTGCCGAAGGCGACGCTGGACGATGTGCGGCGCGCGTTTGCGGCCGCGCGTGCGTACCGGCCGACGCTCACGCGCCACGATCGCGCGGCGATCCTGCGCCGTGCGGCCGACATCGTACGCTCGCGCACCGCCGAGATTGCAGCGCTGATCACGGCCGAGTCTGGCCTGTGCCTCAAGGATTCGACCTACGAAGCGGGCCGCGTGGCCGACGTGCTGACGTTCGGCGCCGGCGAAGTGTTGAAGGACGACGGGCAGATCTTCTCGTGCGACCTGACACCGCACGGCAAGAAGCGCCGCGTGTACACGCAGCGCGACCCGCTGCTCGGCGTGATCTCCGCGATCACGCCGTTCAACCACCCGATGAACCAGGTCGCACACAAGATCGTGCCGTCGGTCGCGACCAACAACCGGATGGTCGTGAAGCCGTCGGAGAAGGTGCCGCTGTCGTGCTACCTGTTCGCGGACATCCTGTACGAAGCCGGCCTGCCGCCACAGATGCTGCAAGTGCTCACCGGTGATCCGAAGGAGATTGGCGACGAGCTGATCACGAACCCGGCGATCGACCTCATCACGTTCACGGGCGGCGTATCGATCGGCAAGTCGATCGCGTCGCGGATGGGCTACCGGCGCGCGGTGCTCGAACTCGGCGGCAACGATCCGATCATCGTGATGGAAGACGCCGATCTCGACGAAGCGAGCACGCTCGCGGTGTCGGGCTCGTACAAGAACTCGGGGCAGCGTTGCACTGCGATCAAGCGGATGCTCGTGCACGAGTCGGTGGCCGATCGCTTCACTGAGCTCGTAGTCGAGAAAACGCGTGCGTGGTCGTACGGCAATCCGGCCGATCCGTCGGTGGACATGGGCACGGTGATCGACGAGGCGGCTGCGAAGTTCTGCGAGCAGCAGGTGAACGACGCGATTGCACGCGGTGCGCGGCTGCTGGTCGGCAACGTTCGCAACGGCGCGCTGTATTCGCCGACGGTGATCGATCGCGTGACGCCCGACATGCCGCTCGTGAAATACGAAACCTTCGGCCCCGTGTCGCCGATCATGCGCTTCCGCGACATCGACGAAGCGATCCGGATGTCGAACAGCACCGACTATGCGCTGTCGTCGTCGGTCTGCACGAACCGCTTCGACAGCATCACGCGCTTCATCACCGAGCTGGAAGTCGGCAGCGTGAACGTGCGCGAAGTGCCGGGCTACCGGCTCGAAGTGACGCCGTTCGGCGGCGTGAAGGATTCGGGGCTGGGGTACAAGGAAGGCGTGCAGGAAGCGATGAAGAGCTTCACGAACGTGAAGACGTATTCGCTGCCGTGGTGAGCGAGGCGGGGAGGGGCGTACCACGCCCGCCCGCCGTCAATCGCGTTACTGATAGAAGTTGAGCGTGACCATCGCCGAACGGCCCGGCGCCCACGTCGCGTAGATCGGATACGCGCTCGCGTAATACTTCTTGTCGAACAGGTTCTGCACGTTGAGCTGCACGTCCATCGTCTTGTTCACGCGCCACGTTGCGGCCGCGTCGAAGCGCGCGTAGCCGGGCGTCCATTTCTTCGTCGTCGCGGATACCGACGCATAGGTCTGGCTCATCACCGTCGCACCGGCGCCGAGCGTGAGCTTCGGCATCACGTCGTAGCTGGTCCACAGCGTGAAGTTGTGCTTCGGCACCATCACCATCGGCAGGCCCGATGCGCCCGGGCTGCCGGGGCCCGCGTCGGTCGTGATCGCGTTCAGGTACGAGTAGCCGCCGAACACGTGCCACTTCGGCGTCACGTTGCCCGCGAAGCCGAATTCGAAACCGCGCACGCGCTGCTTGCCGGCGTTGACCGTGTGACCGAGGCCGTCGCTGACGCGCGCGTTGGTCTTCTCGGTCTGGAACAGCGCCGACGTCAGCGACAGCTGATCCTGCAGCACGTCCCACTTCGCGCCGATCTCGATGTTGCGCGAGCGTTCGGGTGCGAGGTCCTGGTTCGTCGCGGTGATCTGGTCGGTGCCGCCGCCGAGGCCGCCGTTCGAGCCCGGCGGGTTTGACGACGTGCCGTACGACGCATACAGGCTCACGTTGGTCACCGGCTTGAACACGAGGCCGAACTGGTAGCTGAACAGGTTCGACGTGTTCGACAGGTCGGCGACGCCGGCCTGCTTGCCGGTCGTGTCGTAGCGGTCGAAGCGCAGCCCCGTGTTGAACTGCCAGCGCTCGGACAGCTTCACGGTATCGAAGATGTACGCGGATACCGTGTCGGTGCGCGTGTTCGTTGTCGGGCCGGGGAAGCCCTTGTCGCCGTTCAGCACGATGCTGCCGGTCCACGGCATGTTCGGGTTCCAGCCGCCCGCGAGCGGCGTGCAGTTGCCGGCCACCGAGCAGGGGCCGCCCGAGCGGATGTTGTTGCCGGCCGAATCCGACACGAGATAGCCCTCGTAGCGCGCCTGTTCATGGCTGAACTCGACGCCGGCCGTCATCGTGTGCTTCATGCCGAACAGGCTCGCGCTGCCGGTCACTTCGGTCTGGTTCGAGAAGCCGTTGAGCGCGTACTTGCCGCTCTTCGCCTGCAGGCCCAGCATGTTCGGGTTCGACGCGAGGATCTGCGGGTTCGTCGCGACGTAATCGAGCGTCGAGCGGCCGAACATCGTGGTGTTCTTCAGCTTCCAGTCTTCGTTGATCTTGTGCTCGACGCGTACTTCGGCGGTGTCGGTCTGCCCGTAGCGGTAGTCGCGCGTGTTCAGCCCGAAGAACTGCCCGCGATCGGTCGGCACCGGCGTGCCGCCCGTCGAACGGAACGGCACGCTGAAGTCCGGCATGTCGTACGAGTTCATGTGGTAGTAGCTGACCGTGACCGTGGTCGGCGTGTTCAGCCCGAACACGATCGACGGCGCGACGCCCCAGCGCTTGTTGTACACGTCGTTGCGGCCGGCCTGGTTCGCGTCGTGCCCCATCACGTTCAGGCGCACGGCCGTCGTGTCGTTGATCTTGCGGTTCGCGTCGACCGTCGCGCGCTTGTAGCCGTCGGTGCCGAAGCCGATGCTGCTGTTGATGAAGTCGTCGTTCTTCGGCGTCTTCGTGACGATGTCGATGCTGCCGCCCACCGAGCCGCGGCCCGCATAGACCGAATCGGGGCCCTTGATCACGCTGATCTGCTCGACCGCGAAGGTCTCGCGGTTCTGCAGCCCCGAGTCGCGCATCCCGTCGACGAAGATCGAGTTGCGCGATTCGAAGCCGCGGATCACCGGACGGTCGGCCGACGGGTTCGCCGCCGCATCGCCGCCGAGGAACGTGATGCCCGGCACGGAGCGCAGCGCATCCGCGAACGACGTGACGTTCTTTTCCTTGATCAGTTGCTCGGGGATCACCGTGACCGAGCGCGGCGTATCGAGCAGCGGCGCGGTGAACTTGTACGACGGCGAACGCTTCACCTGCATGTCCGACGGCGCGGACGACTTGACGTTGATCGTCGGCAGCGTCGCCTGCACGTCGGCGGACGGGGCCGGCTGGTCGGCGGCAGCGGAGGCAGGAGCAGGGGCGGTTTCGGCGGAAGCAAGCAGCGGCGTCAGGAACACGGAGCAGGTCAGTGCCGATACGAGGGCACGAGGCCTCGTCTTGAACTGGGCGGGCATATCGGGAAGCAGCGGAAGATTCGGTGAACGGGTGCGTTTTCTCGACGCCGGCCGGGCAGGCGCAGGACATCGGAAACGTCAATGTAAATGCGTATGATTCGCGTTAGCGGTCGCAATTGTACGGATTGGTACCAAATATGTAAACGATTGAATGGTTTTTGTACTAATCCGGTCAGGTTCTCGTGGGGGCGCGATCGCCTTTGCGTCGCGTGCAACACGGCTTTCCATCGCCCGGCCGGTGCGCGGCGGCGGCGACTCGATACACTGCCGTACCGGTTGGACGGGCCCCGGCAAGCAGGCCCCGAGCAAGGAGACAACACACGATGGACACCCAACGCGCAGCAGTCGTCACATACCGAGGCCATGCGATCGAGAACACGCACATTGCCCATGTGGCGGTGGTCGATGCACGCGGCAGGCTGCTGGCCCGATTCGGCGATCCGTTCCGGATGACGCTCGCGCGGTCGGCGGCGAAACCGGCCCAGGCGTTGTCGGTGATCGAGACGGGCGCGCCTGAACGCTTCGGCTTCGACGATGCGGACATCGCGCTGATGTGCGCGTCGCACAGCAGCGAGGACCGGCATATCGAGCGCACGCGCGCGATGCTCGCCAAGGTCGCCGCGCACGAATCGGATTTGCGTTGCGGCGGCCATCCGCCGTTGTCGGACGCGGTGTATCGCTCGTGGATCAAGCGCGACTACACGCCGACCGGCGTGTGCAGCAACTGTTCGGGCAAGCACGTCGGGATGCTGGCCGGCGCGCAGGCGATCGGCGCCGCGATCGCCGATTACCATCTGCCCGAGCATCCGATGCAGGTGCGCGTGAAGCACGTGGTGGCCGATGCGTGCGGGCTGCGCGACGACGAGGTCGACTGGGGCATCGACGGGTGCAACCTGCCGACGCCGGCGTTTTCGCTGGATCGGCTCGCGCGTCTCTACGCATCGCTGGCCGATGGAGCGGATACGGTGGAAGCGGGCGGTGGCGCTGTCACCGATCGCGTTCGTGCGCTGGCGCGCATTCATCGTGCGATGACGGCCTATCCGGAGCTGGTTGCCGGCGACGGGCGCTATTGCACGGTGCTGATGAACGCGTTCGACGGGCAGGTGGTCGGCAAGCTCGGCGCTGACGCGTGCTACGGGATCGGCGTGCGGGCGTCGGCGCGCACGCGGGCGTTGGGCGCCGATGGTGCGCTCGGCATCTCGGTGAAGATCGAGGATGGCAATCTCGACGTGCTCTACATGGTCGTCAGCGAACTCCTCGAGCGGCTGCAGATCGGCACGGCCGCGCAGCGCGCACAACTGGCCGGCTTCCATCGGCCGCGGATGCTCAACACGCAGGGCGTCGAGATCGGGCACGCCACGTTCCCGTTCGAATTGCAGCCGGCCTGAGCGGTGCGGCTGCGCCGCTGCCGCCGGCCCGCGACCCGGGCCGTGCGCGGCGGCGCGCACGCGCCGGCCTGCCGGTCGGCGTGAGGGGGCGTGCAGGCGCAGGCGCTACGCGCTCGCGCCGCGAATCTTCGTCAGCTCCCGCTCCGACAGCTCGCCGATATGCGCGAGGTGTTCCGCAAGAAAGTCCTTCAAGACGCGCAGCTTCGCCGAGCTGCGCCGGTTCGCCAGATACGCGATGTAGATGTATTCGCCCGTCAGCCGGTTCTGCAGCCGGTAGTGCGGCAGCACGGCTTCGAGCCGGCCGCTCGCGAGCAGGTCGCGCACCAGCCAGATCTCGAACTCGGCGATGCCGAGCCCCGCGCAGGTCGCTTCGAGCAGCAGCTCCGAATGGTCGGTGACGAGGTTGCCGGCCGGCAGCAGGCTGTGATGCGCGTCGCCGTTCACGAGATCCCAGCGCGGATCGCCTTCCGGATGCACGTAGCGCAGGCAGTTGTGTTGCTTGAGGTCGTCTGGCGTGGACGGGCGCCCGCAGCGGTCGAGATAGCCGGGCGTCGCGCACAGGATGCTGTCGTTGCGCGACAGGCGGTGGACGACGAGGTTGTCCAGGTAATTCTCGCCTTCGTGTATGTCGAGATCGAAGCCGCCGGCCACGAGATCGTTGTGGTTGTCGGTGAGCCGCACGTCGAGCTGGATCGTCGGGTAGCGTGCGAGAAACGGCGCGACCAGCGGCGCGAGATGGCGGCGGCCGAATGCCACCGGTGCGGTGAGCTTCAGCGGGCCGCTCGGTTGCGCATTCAGTTCGGCGACGACGCGCAAGGTGTCGTCGAGATCGGCGATTAGCGTGACGGCGCGTTCCAGGTAGATATGACCGGCTTCGGTGAGCGTCACGCTGTGCGTCGAGCGGTGCAGCAGCGCGACACCAAGCGCCTCCTCGATCGCCGTGACCTTGCGCGCGACGGTGGATGTCGACACGTGCATCTCCTTCGCGACCGCCGAAAAACTCCCCGTTTCGACCACTCTGACGAACGCGCGCATCGCGCCCATGTGATCGATGCCGGATTCTTTCGCGCCTTTTTTCATTCGATTCTCGCTGTTGCGTCTCACGCAAAACCGCTTTCGATAATACAGAAGCGAGCTTGTTTTTGCAAAGGCATAGAATGCGAACCCGTCGCGTTGGGAAGCGGCGAACGACGAGCGGCACGAGACACCCAGGAGGGCACGATGACAGAAAACGGCTTCCGCGTCGAAGCGGATCTTTTAGGTAAACGAAGTATTCCGAACGAGGCGTACTACGGCGTCCATACGCTGCGCGCGAAGGAGAATTTCGACATTTCGGGCCGCACCATTGCGTCGCTGCCGTACCTCGTGATGGCGCTCGCCGCCGTGAAGGAGGCTGCGGCCGACGCGAATTGCGAGCTCGGGCTGCTGCCGCAGCCGTACCGCGATGCGATCGCCGCCGCGTGCGTCGAGATCCGCGAAGGGCGCCTGCACGACCAGTTCGTCGTCGACATCATCCAGGGCGGGGCCGGCACGTCGACCAACATGAACGCGAACGAGGTGATCTGCAACCGCGCGCTTGAAATCATGGGGTACGCGCGCGGGCAGTACGAATACCTGCATCCGAACGAGCACGTGAACCTTGCGCAGAGCACCAACGACGTTTATCCGACCGCGATCCGCGTCGCGACCTGCTTCGCGGTCGAGCACCTGATCGAAGCGATGGCGCGCCTGCGCGATGCGTTCGCGGAGCGGGCCGACGCGTTCGCCGGCTTGCTGAAGCTCGGCCGCACGCAGTTGCAGGACGCGGTGCCGATGACGCTCGGCCAGGAGTTCTCGACCTACGCGGTGATGCTGACGGAAGACATTGCGCGTTTGCAGGAAGCCGGCTGGCTGATTCGCGAGATCAACCTCGGCGCGACTGCGATCGGCACGGGGATCACCGCGCATCCGCAGTACGCGGAGAAGGCGCTCGCGGCGCTGCGGCGCATTACCGGTCTCGACCTGAGCACCGCGCCGAACCTGATCGAGGCGACGCAGGATTGCGGCGCGTTCGTGCAGGTGTCGGGCGTGCTCAAGCGGATCGCGGTGAAGCTGTCGAAGATCTGCAACGACCTGCGGCTGCTGTCGAGCGGCCCGCGCGCGGGGTTCGGCGAGATCAACCTGCCGCCCGTGCAGGCCGGCTCGTCGATCATGCCCGGCAAGGTGAATCCGGTGATCCCGGAAGTCGTCAACCAGGTTGCGTTCGAGGTGTTCGGCAACGACCTGACCGTGACCTTCGCGGCCGAGGCCGGACAGCTTCAGCTCAACGCGTTCGAGCCGGTGATCGCCAGTGCGCTGTTCCGCAGTTTCAGCCATCTGACTGCCGCGTGCACGACGCTCGCGCAGCGTTGCGTGAGCGGGATCACCGCGAATCCCGAGCGGCTGCGCGAAACGATGGAGCGCTCGGTCGCGCTCGCGACTGCGCTGAATCCGTACATCGGCTACAAGCGCGCGACGGCGGTGGCGGCCGAGGCGCACGCGACCGGCAAGTCGATTCGCGAGGTCGTGCTGGAGCGCGAGTGGATGACCGACGCGCAGGTCGAAGAAGCGCTGCAGCCCGAAGCGCTGATCCGTCCGCGCGTGCTTTGACGCCGGCGGCGCGGCACCGGCAGATGCCGCCGGTGGCCCGCGCGCGATAGGTCCAGATGCGTCCCCCGCGCGGGGCGCGACACATCAAGAAACAACGGAGACTCACGATGAAACACAGCAGCGAGCGCCCGGCCGATCCGGCCGGCGGCGCGGATTCCCGTCATGCCGACCCCGATGCGATGTTCGCGTCGCACGAAGCCGGCTATGCGAAGCAGTTGAAGCCGCGGCACGTGCAGATGATCGCGATGGGCGGTGCGATCGGCACCGGCCTCTTTCTCGGTGCAGGCGGGCGCCTGCAGCACGCGGGGCCCGCGCTCGCGCTCGTGTATCTCGTCTGCGGCGTGTTCGCGTTCCTGATCATGCGCGCGCTCGGCGAGCTCGTGATGCACCGGCCGACCAGCGGCAGCTTCGTGTCGTACGCGCGGGAATTCATGGGCGAGCGTGCGTCGTTCGTCGCGGGCTGGATGTACTACCTGAACTGGGCGACGACCGGCATCGTCGACATCACCGCGGTCGCGATCTACATGAAGTACTGGGCCGTGTTCACGGACGTGCCGCAGTGGGTGTTCGCGCTCGGCGCGCTCGGGATCGTGTCGGTGATGAACATGATCGGCGTGAAGGTGTTCGGCGAGATGGAATTCTGGTTCTCGATCGTCAAGGTGGGGACGCTTGCGGTGTTCCTCGCGGTCGGCGCCGTGTTTCTCGCGAGCGGCCATCCGGTTGCGGGCCAGATGCCGGGGCTGCATCTCGTCGCGGATCACGGCGGGATCTTCCCGCACGGCATCCTGCCGGCCGTGCTGATCGTGCAGGGCGTCGTGTTCGCGTACGCGAGCATCGAGCTCGTCGGCGTCGCGGCGGGCGAGACGGCCGATGCGCGCAAGGTCTTGCCGAAAGCCATCAACAGCGTGATGTGGCGGATTGCACTGTTCTACGTCGGCTCGGTCGTGCTGTTGACGATGCTGCTGCCGTGGACCGCATACAGCGCGCACGAAAGCCCGTTCGTGACGTTCTTCAGCAAGCTCGGCGTGCCGTACGTCGGCACCGTGATGAACGTTGTCGTGCTGACCGCCGCGCTGTCGAGCCTGAACTCCGGCCTCTATTCGACCGGGCGCGTGCTGCGCTCGCTCGCGATGGGCGGCTCGGCGCCGCGCTTCGTGTCGCGGATGAACGCGCGCGGCGTGCCGTACGGCGGGATCCTGATCACGGTCGCGATCAATGCGATCGGCGTGCCGCTGAACTATATCGTGCCGGCCCAGGCGTTCGAGATCGTGCTGAACATGGCGTCGCTCGGGATCATCACGACGTGGGGCTTCATCGTCATGTGCCAGATCCTGTTCCGTCGCGCGGTCGATCGCGGCGAGCTGAAAGCCGTGTCGTTCCGGATGCCCGGCGCACCGTTCACGTCGTGGCTCACGCTGGCCTTCCTCGTCGGCGTGCTGGTGCTGATGGCATTCGACTATCCGGGCGGCACGTGGACCATCGCGACGATTCCGGTCGTCGTGCTCGCGCTGGTGGTCGGCTGGAAGCTGGCGAAGCGCGGTGCCGCGCGGGAGCAGGCGGCGGATGCGCGGGCATCTGCGGCTACGCGCGCCGTCGCCGATTCGGCACGGGGCGCCTGACGACGGTACGTGCCGGGCACGCCGGCTCGTTCGCGACCGGCGCCCCGTTACAGTCAGTTCAATCCGGCGCGTTCGCCGACCCATCGGCTGAAATCGCCGGCCATCTCCGCGGTCAGTTCGTGGCCGGCCGCGTACAGCCGCGTATCGTGAGCGACGCCGAGCGCCGTGAGTTTCGCGTCGGCGGTGTCGGCCCACGCGACGGGTAGCTTGTCGTCGAAGCGGCCGTGCACGATCAGTGCATGGAGCGGACGAAGTGCGGCGCGCGGCGCGATCAGCGGATCGATTTCAGGCAGGATGCGCCCGCACAGCACGGCGAAGGCAGCGACATCGTCCGGCGACGTGAGGCCGACGCCCGCACTCATGATGCCGCCCTGGCTGAAGCCGGCGATCACGGTCGGCAAGGCGGCGTCCGCGTCATCGCGGGCGTGGAAGGCACGCAGCAGCGTGATCAGCTGGGTGCGGCTTGCGTCGGCGCGGGCCGCGTCGATTTCGGGGCCGTTCGGGCCGAAGCGCACCGGAAACCATGCGTACTGGCCGGGCCCGAACGTGAGCGGGCCGCGCAGGAATGCGATCTCGATGCGCGGATCGATGATGCCGGCCAGGTTCAACAGGTTGGTTTCGTTGCCGCCGACGCCATGCAGCAGCAACAGGCGGGCAACGGGGCGGCCGGCGGCCGGGCGGAGCTGGTACTGGAGGCCCGACTCGGGATCGGTGGTCAGCGGCAGGACGTCGGTCATTGCGTGGGTCCGGGAAGGGAGCGATGCGACAGTCTAGAGCGTGCGGGCGGGGAGGTGAATCGCTGGATGGCGATTGATTGTTTCCTGGCGAGAATGAATCTGGTGCTCCGCGGCACCCGGCCGGTTGTTGTCCATATGCCGATGGGATGACTCGTCAACGGGACGCATCGTTGCTAAAATAGATACATTTTGTAGATACGTGGTGGGGGTGGGGATGGATACTGCCAAGATTTTCAAGCATGGCGGATCGCAGGCTGTCCGTCTGCCGAAGGATTTCCGCTTCGAAACGACCGAGGTACGGATTCGTCGCCACGGGTCATCCGTCATTCTCGAACCGGTGCCGCAAGACTGGGCGTGGCTCACGCCGCTGATCGGCCCGGTCGACGCCGATTTCGAGGCTGCCGCAACGACCGAGCCTGCCGCTCAGGAGCGCCCGGGTCTGGACGTATTTGAATGAAATTTCTGCTGGATACCAATGCGGTAATCGCCATCATGAAAGGCGAGCCGGCCATGCTGGCCCGGCTGCGCACGTATCAGCCAGCGGATTTCGGCATGCCGGCGATCGTCGCACATGAGCTCTATTACGGCGCATACAAGAGCCAGAGAGCGGCAGCGAACGTAGCGCGTGTCGAGGCACTTCAGTTCGAGGTGGTGTCGTTCGATGCGGAAGATGCCCAGCATGCCGGAGCGATTCGTGCGCAACTGACCGCGGCTGGAACCCCGATCGGTCCGTACGATGCGCTGATCGCAGGGCAGGCGCGCGCCCGGCGTCTGGTGCTTGTCACGCATAACATGCGCGAGTTTTCACGAGTCCCGGAGCTACAGGTCGAGGATTGGCTCGCCGAGCCGCGTGAAAACTGATCGCCTGGCGGTCATGCGGTAACGGGAGCGGGTTCGTCCTGCGGGCGCCGCCCGGACCTCACCGCAACCGAATCACCGTCGACTTCAACTCCGTATATTTCTCCAGCGCGTGCAGCGAGTTGTCGCGCCCGTTGCCCGATTCCTTGAAGCCGCCGAACGGGAAGTTCATGTCGTCGGTTTCCTCGTAGCCGTTCACCCACACCGTGCCGGCCCGCAGCCGGCGCGCGGTTTCGTGCGCGGTCGTCAGGTTGGCCGTCCACACCGATGCCGCGAGCCCGTAGCGCGTGTCGTTCGCGTGCGCGATGGCCGTATCGAGATCGTCGA
Organism: Burkholderia sp. AU30198; assembly: GCF_020419825.1. NCBI lineage: Bacteria > Pseudomonadati > Pseudomonadota > Betaproteobacteria > Burkholderiales > Burkholderiaceae > Burkholderia > Burkholderia sp. AU30198. Next base: position 294,813 of record NZ_JAIZSA010000001.1, read on the forward strand.
ACGCCGTGACCGCCAGCACCGGCCCGAAAATCTCCTCGCGTACGATCCGCGCGTCGGCACGCGGGCAGTCGAACACGGTCGGTTCGACGTACTGGCCGCCGCTCCCGGTGCGTGCGCGCTTGCCGCCCGCGAGCAACGTCGCTTCGTCGCGGCCCGCATCGACGTAGCCGAGCACGCGCTCGACCTGCGCGGCATCGATCAGGCTGCCCATGCGCGTAGTGGGCGACAGCGGATCGCCGGGCGCGTACTCGGGTGCGATCGCGAGCACGCGCGCGACGAGTTCGTCACGGATCGCACGATGGACGAGCAAACGGGAGCCCGCCGTACACATCTGCCCGGTGTTGTAGAACACCGCATGCGCGACGGTGCGCGCCGCGCGTTCGAGGTCCGGACAATCGGGCAGCACGATCTGCGGCGACTTGCCGCCGAGTTCGAGCCACACGCGCTTCAGGTTCGAATCGGCCGCGCAGCGCGCGACCTTGTGGCCGACCGCGGTCGAGCCGGTAAATGCGATGCAGTCGACGTCCGGATGCCGCGCGAGCGCTTCGCCCGCATCGCCGAAGCCCGGCAGCACGTTCAGCACACCGGCAGGCAGCTCGGCTTGCGTGGCCAGCGCGGCGAGCCGCAGCGCACTGAGCGGCGATTTCTCCGACGGTTTCAGCACGACGCTGTTGCCGGCCGCGAGCGCCGGCGCGCATTTCCACATCGCGATCATCGCGGGGAAATTCCACGGCACGACCGCCGCGACCACGCCGATCGGCTCGCGCGTGACGAGCCCGACGAGATGCGCGTCGGCCGGCGCGACTTCGCCGCCCGTCTTGTCGATCGCTTCGGCGAACCACTCGGCGCAGTACGCGGTGGACGGGATGTCGATCGTGGTCGTATCGCCGATCGGTTTGCCCGTGTCGAGCGTTTCGAGCAGCGCGAGATCGTCCGCGTGCTCGCGGATCAGCGCGGCCCAGCGCAGCAGCACGCGCTTGCGTTCGCGCGGCGACGCGTCGCGCCACGCACCGCTTTCGAACGCGCGCCGCGCGGCTGCGACCGCGAGGTCGGCGTCGGCCTGCCGGCAATGCGCGACCTGCGCGAGCGTGCGGCCGTCGATCGGGCTCGTGCACGCGAAGGTGGCGCCGTCGTGCGCGTCGCGGAACGTGCCGTCCACGAATGCGCGGGAATCGATGTCGAGCTGGCCGGCGCGCGTGCGCCAGGCGTCGTTCGTCTGCATGGGAACACTCCGTCGTGGGTCGGCGAGATCAGCGTGAAGCGGGCGTGAGGCGGCGGATCGCGATCGCGCGGCCCGCATGCGGCTCGTGCGGCGCGCGCGCATGTTCGGCGTGAATCGCGTCGAGATGCCGGCGCATCGCGGCAGGGAACGGCGCGGAGCGCTTCGCGCGCATGTCGACGTGGGTCAGCAGTTGCTCGCCGGTCGCGAGTTGCGCGCCCGTCGTCGCGTGATGCATCGAATGGAACACGTGCAGCCGCCGGTCGTCCAGGTCGAGCAGCCGTACCGTGAGCCTGAGCGGTTCGCCGAGCATCGCTTCGCGCAGGTGGCGGATGTGCGTTTCCGCCGAGTAGATCGAGCAGCCGGCCTCGCGATAGTCGTCGTCGATGCCGAAGTAGCGGAAGAACGCATCGCTGCTGTCGCCGAACACGAGCAGATAGCACGATTCGCTCATGTGGCCGTTGTAGTCGACCCACTCGGGCTGCACGGTGCAGCGATGCAGTTCGAGCGGCGTCGCGATCGGCGCGGCCGGGTCGTACGGGCGCGACTTCTGTCCTTCGTAGGCCGAGCGCAGGCGCGGCTCGGCGGCGGGGCTGAGGGTGGTCGTCATCCAGTGCACTCCGAGGTTCGGAACGGGCCCGCACGTCGTCCGCGGGGGCTGCCGGTCGATGTTATGACGGGTTGAACGTTTTTTCAATAAAGATATCGCCGATGCGTGTAAACACCGGTGCCGATTCGCCTCTCTATAGATTGAACATTCATTCAACGAAACCTATACTCGCCAGCGCCGCGATGCCGAAGCGAAGCAGGGCGGGCGGCGCATCTGCACGATACGCACAACGAAAAATCGATCCGCCTCGCGCGGAAACCGGAGACACCGAAAATGAAGAAGCGCTTCCTGCTGGCCGGCATGATGTCGGTGATGGTCCACGGCTATGCACACGCCCAGAGCAGCGTATCGCTGTACGGGATCATCGACGGCGGCATCACCTACGTGAACAATACGGGCGGCGGGCATGCGTACCTGTTCGACGACGGCGTGTCGTACGGCAACCGCGTCGGCCTGATGGGCACCGAGGATCTCGGCGGCGGCAACAAGGCCGTGTTCAAGCTCGAGAACGGTTTCCGGCTCGGCACCGGCAAGCTGAACCAGGGCGGCGCGATGTTCGGGCGGCAGGCGTACGTGGGGCTCGGCAACGACTGGGGCACGCTGACGTTCGGCAACCAGTACGACTTCGCATTCGATTTCACCGCGAACTACAACGTCAGCGCGTTCGGCAGCGGCTACGGCGTGCACCTCGGCGATTTCGACCGCCAGAGCGGCGACCGGTTGCAGAATGCGGTGAAGTTCGTCAGCAACAGCTTCCACGGGCTCGTGGTCGGCGGCATGTATTCGTTCAGCAACGATGCTGGCAGCTTCCACGACGGCAGTGCGTGGAGCCTGGGCGCGAGCTACACGCACGGCGATTTCTCGGCAGGCGGCAACTACACGCGGCTCAACGCGCCGCGCCGGCTCGCGGCGCTCGATCCGTATGCGCAGATGGGCGTGACGACGATGCTCGGACAGACGGTTGCGACCGTCGATCCGGCCACGGGCGCGGTCACCGACCTGCACGATTCGACGCCGTTCTCGATCGACTCGCAGTCGATCTTCGGGATCGGCGCGTCGTACACGCTCGGCAAGCTGACGCTGAACGCGGATTTCAGCAACACGACGTTCAAGGGCTACGGGCAATCGTCGACGATGCGCGTGTACGAGGCGGGTGGCGTGTACCAGGCGACCGCGCCGCTGTCGCTCGTCGCGGGCTACCAGTACACGACGTTCGAAGGCCATCACTGGCACGAAGTCGCGCTCGGCACGCATTACGCGCTGTCCAAGCGCACCGACGTCTATGCGGCCGTCGACTGGATGCGCGCGTCGAACGGCGTCGATGCGGTGATCGGCTACAGCTTCACACCGTCGACGAGCCGCACGCAGGCCGCCGCGCGTATCGGCATGCGGCACAACTTCTGATCGTTTCTCCTGTATGGGCCGGGCAGGGCCGGCCCCGTCGACCCGGCCTGGGCCTGCGTCGAACGGTGACGTCGTTGCCGCGCTGCACTAGGCGCCCGGCGACGATTGCGTGAGCACGGGCGGCGCGATCGGCGAGCGTCATTGAACGAACCGCGGCGCAGCACCTCGCACACGGCCGCGCACGGTTGCCGCCGGCCCGCTCGGGCGATGCATGAGCGGGCCGGCGGGTGTCAGGCGTCGAGCCTCACCAGCGCATCGACGGCCACCGCGCCGCGCTCCATCACCAGCAACGGATTGACGTCGAGTTCGACGAGCGTGTCGGCGTGCGCCTGCGCGAAGCGCGCAATCGCCATCACGTTCGCCACCACCGCATCGAGATCGGCCTTCGGCCGTCCGCGATAGCCGGTCAGCAGCGGGCCGAGCTTCAGCCCGAGCAAGGCGTCGCGCACGTCGTTTTCGCGCACCGGCAACAGTAGCGTCGCGGTGTCGCGGATCAGTTCGACCAGCACGCCGCCGGTGCCAAGCACGAGCGCGAGACCGAAATTCGGCTCGCGCTTCACGCCGACGATCAGTTCGAGCAGCGGCGCGTCGGCCATCTTCTCGACGAGGATGCGCTCGACGGGCACGTCCGGCGCGTAGTGCGCGACCTGTTCGGTCATCCGCTCGACCGCGGCGGCGACGGCGTCGGGCGACGCGAGCTTCAGCGCGACCGCGCCGGCCTCGGTCTTGTGCGGCAGGCGATCGCTGACCACTTTCACGCAGACCGGAAACCCGAGCCGCTGCGCGGCGGCCGGTGCATCGGCGGGCGCGACGCATTCCGCCGACGGCACGTCGAGCCCGTGCGCGGCCAGCATCCGCTTGCTCGCCCATTCGTCATGCAGCGTCGTGGCGTCATCGCTGCCGCCGCCGTTGCCGGCCCGCAGCACCGGCAGCGCGTTCAGCGCATCGGCGTCGAGCACGCGGCGGCGCGTGTCGCCGTAGGTCATCGCCGCGCCGATCGCGTCGATCCCGTCGGCGAGCCCCTGCAGCGGCGCGATGCCGGCCGCGGCCATGCGTGCCGCGTGATCGGGCGGCGTGAGGTCCGGAAACACCGAGATCACCGCGCCGACCACGCCATGCTGGCGTGCGGATGCCGCGAACGCGTTCGCCGCGATGTCGCACAGCGGTCGTTCTCCGGTCGCTTCCTGCGGATAGTCGAGAATCATCGCGGCCGCGCCGGGGCGGTCGGCGAGCAGCGCGTCGCAGCACGCGCGCATCTTGTCGGGGTCGCCCCACGGCGTCGTCGTGAAATCGAGCGGGTTCGCGATCGTCGCGTATGAGGGCAGTACGTTGGCGAGCGCGTCGCGCCCGGCGTCACCGACCGGCGGGAACGCGATGTTGCGCGTGTCGCCGAGATCGGCGACGAGCCCCGCGTCACCGCCCGATGTCGCGAGCGCGGCGAGCGTGCGGCGTTCGGGTATGCCAGCGATCGCGAGCAGCTTCAACGTTTCGACGAGGCCGACCGGGTCCTTCACGCGGATCACGCCGAGCCGCCGGAACAGTGCGTCGTACAGCGCGTCCGAGCCCGCGAGCGAGCTCGTGTGGCTGATCGCGAGCTGCGCGCCGAGCGCCGACGTTCCGCTCTTCAGTGCGACGATCGGCACGCCGCGCGCGAGCGCGCGGGCGGCGGCCTCGCTGAAGGCGCGCACGTCCTTCAGCCCTTCGAGATGGACGCCGATCGCACGGATGCGCGGATCGTCGACGAATGCATCGACGAGGCGCGCGATGTCGACCGACGCCTGGTTGCCGACGCTCGCCAGGTACGCGAACGGCACCGAGCGTGCGCTCATCGACAGGTTGTACGCGAGGTTGCCGCTTTGCGTGATCACCGCGACGCCCGATTCGACGCGCGGCGCGCCGTGCGCGACCGGCCACAGCGCGCTGCCGTTCAGGCCGTTGATCAGCCCGTAGCAGTTCGGCCCGAGCACGGCCATGTCGCCGGCCGCGTCGACGAGTGCCTGCTGTAATCCGGCGCCGTCGGCGCCCGTTTCGGAGAAACCCGACGCGTACACGATCGCGCCGCCGGCACCGCGTTCGGCGAGCGCGCGCACGACGTCGATCGCCTGCCGCGCGGGGACCGCGACGAACACCGCATCGGGCGCGGCGGGCAGGTCGGCGACGCTCGCATGGCAGCGCACGCCGTCGATCTCGGCATGGTTCGGATTGACGAGCCAGATGTCGCCGGCAAAGCCGTAGTCGCGACAGCGCTGCACGGCGCCCGCGATGCCGCGTCCGCCGACGAACGCGATGCTGGCCGGCTCGAGCAGCCGGCGCAGGTTGGCCGCGGCGGCGGCACGGCGATCCCTGGCTTCAGGGGAAGAGGTCATGATGGTCCTTTCTGAACGCGCGCCGGCTTGCGCGCCGGCGCGACGATTCGCGTCAGCTGTAGCGTCGGAGGATTTCCTTGGACAGGATGTGGCGCTGGATCTCGGACGTGCCTTCCCAGATGCGCTCGATGCGCGCATCGCGCCAGAAGCGCTCGATCGGCAGTTCGTCCATCAGCCCCATGCCGCCGTAGATCTGCACCGCGTGATCGGTCACGCGACCGAGCGTTTCGGTGGCCAGCAGTTTCGCGAGCGCGGCGTCACCGTCGGTCATCGTGCCCAAATCGAGCTTTTGCGCGGTATAGAGCGTGACGAGTTCCGCCGCGCGGATCTCGGTCTGCATGTCGGCGAGCTTGAACGACGTGCCCTGGAAATCGCCGATGCGCTTGCCGAACTGATGGCGCGTCGCGGCCCATTCGGCGGCCATCTCGAACGCGCGCTGCGCGCGGCCGATGTTGTTCGCGGCGACCATCACGCGGCCGGCGGTGAGCCAGTCGTTTGCGAGCTCGAAGCCACGATGCTCTTCACCGAGGATCTGCGCGGCGCTCACGCGGCAGTCGCTCAGGAAGATCTCCGACTGGTGGTAGCCGCGCAGGCTCGTGCAGTGCGGGCCGCGGCGCACGGTCATGCCCGGCGTGTCCTTGTCGATCAGGAAGCAGGTCACGCGCTTGCGCTTCTGGCCGCGCACTTCCTCCTCGCCGGTGACGGCGAACAGGATCACGAAGTCGGCGGTATCCGCGTGGCTGATAAAGTGCTTGCTGCCGTTGATCACGTAGTCGTCACCGTCGCGTACCGCGCGCGTGCGGATGCCCATCGCGTCGGAGCCGGCACCCGGTTCGGTCAGCGCGAAGCAGTCGACGCGCTCGCCGCGCACGGCCGGCTTCAGGTAGCGCTCGATCTGGTCGCCCTTGCACGCCATCAGGATCTTGCTGGGCCGCGCGACGAACACGTGCAGCGCCCAGCTCGTGCGGCCGAGCTCGCGCTCGACGAGCGCCTGCGTCACGTAGTCGAGACCGGGCCCGCCGGCGCTTTCCGGCATGTTGAACGCGTAGAAGCCGAGCTCGAGCGACTTGCGGCGGATCGAATCGGCGAGCTCGGGCGGCACGTCGTCCGCGCGATCGACCGCGAATTCATGGGGCTGCAGTTCCTTCTCGACGAACTGACGCAGCGACGTCACCAGCATTTCCTGCTCTTGGGTCAGCGAAAAATCCATGAATCATCTCCCGACAAAATGGGGTGCGCGACCTTCGACCGACGCGCGAAGCGCTTCCTGGCCGTCCTCGCTGTGACCGCAAGCGACGCCGGCTGCCAGCTCGCCGCGCAGTTGCTCGGCGAGGGTATGTGTGAGCGACTGCGCGAGCAGCGCCTTGGTATGGCCGAACGCGACGCTCGGCCCCTGCGCGAGCCGCGCGGCGAACACGGTGACGTGCTCCGCGAACGCATCGACGTCGACGACTTCGGAGACCAGTCCGGCCGCGAGCGCATCTTGCGCGCTCCAGCGTTCGTTCAGGAAGATGAAGCGGCGGGCGACGTCGGGGCGCGCGATGCGCGGCAGGAACCAGCTTCCGCCCATGTCGGGGCTGTAGCCCATGCCCGTATACCCGCAGCGCAGTGTCGCGGCCGTGCTCGCGATGCGGAAGTCGCACGCGAAGCCGATGTCGGTGCCCGCGCCGACCGTCGAGCCGTTCAGCGCTGCGACGGTGGGGCGCGGAAATGCGGCAAGCGCCTGCACGAAACGGTGCGCGCGTTCGGTCCACCCGTAGGTATCGAGTTCGCCGTTGCGCTCGGCCTCGGCCCATTCGTCGACGTCGGCGCCCGCACAGAACGCACTGCCGGTGCCGGTCAGCACGACGCAGCGTACGGATGAATCGTTCGCGAGCGCTTCAAGCGTCTCGCGAAGAAAGTCGAGATGCGGCCGCGCGAGCGAATTGCGCTTCGCCGGGCGGTTCAGTCGAAGGGTCACGACGCCGTCGTGCCGTTCGATTCGGATGTCCTCGATGCTCATGCTGATCACTGTCTCCTGGTTGTTGTGTGTCGGGGTGTGTCAGAGCCGGCAAGGGTCGCCGCTACTTGCGGACCGCATTTCGGCATAGTATAAGTTCTGTTAAATGAACGTTCAACCCAATTGTGAGTCGACCAGGAGACACACGATGAGCGCGGTGATGGAGACGTCGGCAGGTGTGGAGGAGGGGAGGCACGGAGCGGAGGCGGCGCGCACGGCATCGGCCGCGCGCATCGTGAACGGCGCGGGCCTGCAGATCGATCGCGTGTCGAAGCGCTACGGCAGCGTGCATGCGCTGCGGGAAACGTCGATCGAGATTCCGCGCGGCGAATTCCTGACGATCCTCGGGCCGTCGGGTTCCGGCAAGACGACGCTGCTGACGATCGTCGCGGGCTTCGAGCATCCGACCACCGGCGACCTGCGCGTGGGCGGCCGCAGCATCGTCGCGTTGCCGCCGGAGAAGCGCAACTTCGGGATGGTGTTCCAGGGCTATGCGCTGTTTCCTCACATGACGGTCGAGCAGAACGTCGCGTATCCGCTGATGGTGCGCAAGCAGAAGGGGCCCGACGCGGTGAAGCGCGTGAAGGCCGCGCTCGATCTCGTGCGGCTCGGCCATCTCGCGGATCGCCTGCCGCGCCAGTTGTCGGGTGGTCAGCAGCAGCGCGTCGCGATCGCACGCGCACTCGTGTTCGATCCCGATCTCGTGCTGCTCGACGAACCGCTCGGCGCGCTCGACCGCAAGCTGCGCGGCGAGGTGCAGGTCGAACTGAAGGCGCTGCACGAACGGCTCGGCGCAACGTTCCTGTTCGTCACGCACGATCAGGAAGAGGCGCTGTCAATGTCGGACCGGATTGCGATCATGCGCGACGGCCGGCTCGAGCAGATCGGCACGCCGGATGGGCTCTACGAGCAACCGGCCAACCGCTTCGTCGCGGACTTCCTCGGCAAGAGCAACTTCATCGAAGGCGTCGCGCTCGGCGGCGATGCGGCGGCGACGCATTATCGCGTCGGCGATGCTCGGTTCGTGGCGCCCGCGTGCGGCGCGCGGGCCGACGACACGCTGCTGTTCGCGCTGCGCCCCGAGAAGGTCGCCGTGTCGGCGACGTCGTGCGGCGGCGCGCACAACGAAGTGGCGGGGCGCATCCGTCACTGGAGCTATTTCGGTTCGTCGTACCGCTTCGAAATCGAGACGTCGACGCTCGGCTGCGTGACGGCGGACGTGCCCGCGTGGCGCGGGCTCGCGTCGCCGCGCACCGGCATGGACGTGTTCGTGCAGTGGGAGCGCGACGCGACCTGCCGGATCGCGGCCGACTGACGCGGCGAACGCTGCATCCCGCGCGACGCGGCGCAGGCCGTCGTCGCCGATCGATTCACCGGTGCCCGGAAACGACGAGATGCGTGCGGGCGCTGCCCAGCCCTGGAGGAGACACCATGACGAACCGCCATCTGCAGGACCTGCTCGACCAAGCACGCGAGCTCCAACCCGTGACCTCGCAGCGCCGCCGCGATTTCCTGCGGCTGTGCGCGGCAGCCGGCATCGCGCCGACGCTGCTGTCGCTCGGCGCGAAGGACGCGCTGGCATCGAACCCGAAGGAAATCGTGCTGAGTGCATGGGGCGGCGAAGCGCGTTCGGCGTTCCGCTCCGCGTACATGGACCCGTTCACGAAGGCGAGCGGCATCAGGATGGGCTACGACTCGTCGCCGGAGGACGGCAAGATCAAGGCGATGGTCGAGAACCGGAACGTGATCTGGGACGTGATGGACCTCGACGGCTTCGCGGCGATCAAGCTCGGCAAGCAGGGCTTCCTGCGGCCGATCGACTACTCGGTCGTGGGCCGCAACGCGCTGCCGGGGCTCGCATCGGACTTCGGCGTGCCGTCGTACCTGCTGAGCTACGTGCTCGTCTACGACGCGCGCAAGTACGGCGCGAATCCGCCGAAGAACTGGGCCGATTTCTGGAACGTCGGCAAGTTTCCGGGCAAGCGCGGGCTGTGGAAGTGGATGGGCGGCGCGCTCGAAGCCGCGCTGATGGCTGATGGTGTCAACAAGGACAAGGTCTACCCGATCGATGTGCCGCGCGCGCTGAAGAAGCTGAAGGAGCTGAAGTCGAACGTGCTGCTGTGGGACTCGGGCGCGGACAGCCTGCAGTTGCTGCGCAACGGTGAAGTCAGCATGGCGTGCATCTGGCATACGCGTGCGAACGTGATCCAGCGCGAAAGCAGCGGCTGGTTCCGCTATACGTGGGAGCAGGGGCTCGCGTCGTGCGACGTGTGGGGCGTGCCGAAGAACAACCCGTCGGGCGACGCCGTGTGGCAGTTCATCAAGTTCGTGCAGGGCGTCGAGCCGCAGGTGCGCCTGCTGTCGCTGCTCGGCAACGGGCCGGTGACGCCGGCCGCGACGGCCGCGGTGCCGCAGGCGCTGCGCGCCGACAACCCGGGCACGCCGGAGAACTGGGCGAAGCAGTGCAAGGTGAATCCCGAGTGGTGGGCGCAGCACTACGAAGCGACGCTCGCGCAGTACACCGACCTGATGTCGTCCTGAGCCGCCGCCTCGTGAGCGTGACCGCATGAATACCCTGTCTACTCCCGTCGCGGGCTCCGTCCCGCTCGGCCGTGCGAAGGCCGACCGCTACTGGCTGCTCGTCGTGCCGCTGCTCGCGGTGCTGATCGTGCTGTACGTCTATCCGCTCGTGCGCGTGCTGTGGCTCGGCTTCACGGTGCCGGAGCTCGGCCTGCAGAACTATGCGCGGCTGCTGGAGAACCACGGCGTGCACCGCGTGCTGTGGACGACGCTGCGCGTGTGCGCGGTCACGACGGTCTTTTCGGTCGCGCTCGGCTACGCGATCGCCTATGCGATGGCGCATGTCGGCCGGCGTCAGCGGATGGCGCTGATGTTCGGGTTGCTCGTGCCGTTCTGGGCGTCGGTGCTGGTGCGCGCGTTCTCGTGGCTGTTCCTGCTCGGCGAGCAGGGGCTCGTCAACACGCTGCTGATGCGCATCGGGCTGATCGACGCGCCGCTGCCGCTGATGCGCAACGAGATCGGCGTCGTGATCGGGATGATCCACTTCATGATTCCGTATGCGGTGCTGCCGCTGTACGCGAACATGAAGGGCATCGACCCGCAGCTCGCGCGTGCGTCGCAGGGGCTCGGCGCGGGTGCGTTCGTCACGTTCCGCAAGGTGTATTTCCCGCAGACGCGGCCGGGCATCGTCGGCGCGGCGATCCTCGTGTTCATCTTCTCGCTCGGTTTCTACGTGACGCCGGTGATTCTCGGCGGCGGCCGCACGGTGATGATCGCCGAGTACATCAGCACGCAGATCCTGCAGCTCGTGAACTGGGGCAGCGGGGCGGCGCTCGCGTCGCTGCCGCTGGCGTCGATCCTGGCCGCGCTCGCGCTGCTCGCGCGTTTCGTCGATCTGCGCGAGCTGTTCGGCGCGCGCTGATTCGAACGGAGGACGAACCGATGAAGAACCGAATGACCGCAGGGCGCGCGCTGGTGGTCGGTGTCGCGTGGGCCGCGATCCTGTTCCTGATGCTGCCGCTACTCGTGTCGGTGCCCGTATCGCTGACGCCGAGCGACTACCTGTCGATGCCGGACGGCGCGCTGTCGTTGCGGCACTACAGCGTGCTGCTCGACGACGACGGCTGGGTGTCGAGCTTTCTGCAAAGCGGGCTGATCGCGCTGGTGTCGTCGGCGATCTCGGTCACGCTCGGCACGCTGTGCGCGATCGGGCTGTGGAAGGTCGCGTCGCGGCGCGGCGAGTTCGTGCGCGGCGTGATCCTGTTTCCGCTGATCGTGCCGCCGATCGTATCGGCGCTCGCGTTCTATCGGCTGTGGGGCGAGCTCGGGATGCTCGACAGCCTGCCGGCCGTGATCCTGTCGCACATCGTGCTGTCGGTGCCTTACGTGGTGGTGGCCGTGTCTGCGTCGCTCGCGACCGTCGGCCTGCGGATCGAGCAGGCGTCGCGCAGCCTCGGCGCGAACCTCGCGCAGACGCTGCGCTATGTGATCCTGCCGTCGATCCGGCCGGGCGTGCTGTCGGCGGCGGTGTTCGCGTTCATCCTGTCGTGGGATGAACTGGTCGTCACGCTGTTCATCTCGAGCCGGAGCGTGTACACGCTGCCGCGCCGGATGTGGGACGGGATGCGCGAGGACGTCGATCCGGCGATCGCGTCGGTGTCCACGCTGCTGCTCGTCGCGACCTGCGTCGCGATCGGCCTGTCGCTGCTGCGCAAGCGCGCAGCCGGGTCCGTCTGATTTCCCCATTACGTTACGTTGCGGAGAAGCATTCCATCATGAAAGTCCTGATCGTTCACGCCCATCCCGAACCGCAGTCGTTCACCACGTCGATGCTGCACCGCGCGGTGAGTACGCTCGAAGCGCAGGGGCATACCGTGACGGTGTCCGACCTGTACGCGATGCAGTGGAATCCGGTTGCGAGCGCGGCCGATTTCGGCGTGCGCAAGAACCCCGACTATCTCGTCTACGCGCTGGAGCAGCGCGAGAACGTCGCCGCGAATGCGATCGCGCCGGACATCGCCGCGGAACTCGACAAGCTGGCCGCATGCGACCTGCTGATCCTGAGCTTCCCGCTGTTCTGGTGCTCGGTGCCGGCGATCATGAAGGGCTGGATCGACCGCGTGCTCGTGTCGGGCAAGGTGTACGGCGGCGTGCGCTTCTACGATCGCGGCGGGATGCGCGGCAAGCGCGCGTTGCTCGCCTATACGTGCGGCGGCCGCGACTACATGTTCGGTGCGGACGGCGTGCACGGCGAAATCGACCTGATGCTGCGCCACGTGCTGCGCGGCACGCTCGGCTACGCGGGCTTCGACGTGCTGCCGTCGTTCGTCGGCTATCACGTGCCGTATATCGGCGATGCCGAGCGCGCGGCCGTGCTCGACCGCTACGACGCGCATCTGGCGCAGCTCGACCGGCTCGAACCGATGGCGTTTCCGACGCTCGACGACTTCGACGGCGACATGCGGCCGCGCGAGCGCGCGCCGCAGGAAGCCGCGCAGGACTGACCGCGACACCCGGCCACGATGCCGATGCGCCTCTCAACCCTCCGACCGCATCCGAGTTCGAGCGATGACCCTGACGTCGAGCGACGTGCTGCTGTTCCTGACCGGCCTGCTGACGCTGTTCTGTCCGCCGGTCGCGATCCCGATGTACGCGGCCGTCACCGGGCATTTTCCCGACGTGACGCAGCGGCAGATCGCGTTCAGGCTGTTCGCGTGGATCGCGGCGCTGATGGTCGGCGCGGTATGGGGCGGGCAGTTCCTGCTGCGTATGCTCGGCCTCACGCTCGGCGCGCTGACGCTGACGGGCGGCCTCGTGCTGTGCCTGTGGTCGATCCCGATGATGCGCGGCACGGCCAACGACGAACGCAGCGGCGGCGACCGGCGGCTCGAATATGCGCAGTGGCGCAACTACATCGCGGTGCCGCTGATCTTTCCGCTGTCGATCGGCAGCGCGGTGATGTCGCTCGTGATCACGACTGCGACCCGCTTTCACACGCCGTCCGACCTGCTCGCGCTGAGCGCGGCCTGCGTGCTGCATGCGGGCGTGATCGGGCTCACGTACGCGTGCTCGGCATCGTGGTGCCGGCGGCTCGGCGAGATCGGCAGGACGCTCGTCGAGCGGCTGTCGGGCATCGTGCTGACCGCGATCGCGTTCCAGATGCTCGCGCAAGGCGTGCGCGAACTGCTGCCGGGGCTCGCGCACTGACGGCGGCCGCGCCGGCCGGTACGCGATCCGGAAACCTACCTTGAACGATGGAAGCAAATTGACGTCCTCCTCAGGCCTAAAGGCGGAGGATTCCCACAGCTGGCGATGCACGTCCGCATCGGAGAATGTTTCGGGCAGCGTTGATATCACGATCATGTGCGACACCACATTCACTGCAAACCCACTCTCTTATTCGCAGCCCTGCGATACCTTTCGGCCGCGTCGTGCTGTCTTTCGACCCGCACGCCGAACAGGACTGGGTAGAACCGCTTTCGTCGACTTCCTCGAACGTGGCCCCGTGCGCGATCGCTTTGTAGCGGAGCTTGTTTCGGAAGGACGACCAGGATGCGTCGTAGATGCTCTTCGCCATCCTGGTTTTGGCGAGTTGGGCGGCAGATACGTTGCCAACCGCGATGTAATCGAATCGCCGCACCAGATCGAGCGCGAGCTTGTGCTGGAAGTCGGCGCGGGCATTCGCCACCTTCGCGTGCAGCTTCGCAATGTGCCGCTTGTGCTTTCGCGCACGTTGGGCTTTCGCCAGCTTTTCGGCTGCACGCCGACCAAACCGGTCGTTCGGCAGCTTTTCGCCGGTCGAAAGTGTGGCGAAGTCTTTCAGGCCAAGATCAATACCGACACCCGAACGAATCGGGCGCACCTGAACATCGGGTATCTCGATCACGATGTTGAGAAACCAGTTGCCGCGCGCATCTTGCGCGAAATTGGTTCCGTCCTTGATCTTGCCCTCGGGAAGCGGGCGGTTGTTGAACACGCGGAACGTGTTGCCGGCAAATCGGAACGCGTCGCCTTCACGCTTCAAATCACGGCCCTTCAGCGGCACCCAACCAAGCGATTTCCTGCCGCGATAGCGCAAGCAAGGACGTCGGCTCTGGCTGCGAGATTTCGCGTACTGCTCGCAGGTTGCGTTGATCGTGCCGGAGTGGATGCCGAGCGCCTTGCTGCTCCCCGTCGTCAGCACGTTCAGATCGAATCCCGTCGGCCACTTCTTGCTCCACTTGAGCGCGTGCTTCTGTGTGTCATTGCAGAAGTTCCAGACGTAGTTCACCGCACGGCTCTGCTTGTTGAGCAGTCCGTTGAGCGACTTCACGCGGTAGCGGTAGACAAGGATCATGCCGGTGATCCTAACCCGTGGAAGAAGCTGCCTGTCAACAGCACTCCTTTCCTTCCCGCCATTCGCCTCGAAGGAAGTCCCCTTGAGGGAAATGGCGGGGTCTCTCGGAGCAAATTCTGATGAAAACAGTTGGCATGTATCTCGTCGACCTGCTCGCCGCATACGGCGTCGATACGGTGTTCGGCATTCCCGGCGTGCATACGATCGAGCTGTATCGCGGCCTGGCCGGCAGCGGGCTGCGTCACGTGAGCGCGCGCCACGAGCAGGGCCTCGGCTTCATGGCGGACGGCTATGCGCGCGCGACCGGCAAGCCCGGCGTGTGCTTCGTGATCACCGGCCCCGGGATGACGAACATCGCGACGTCGATGGCGCAGGCGTATGCGGATTCGATTCCGATGCTGGTGATCTCGAGCGTCAACGCGTCCGGCGATATCGGTTCGGGCAACGGCCATCTGCACGAACTGCCGGACCAGCACGCGTTCGCGGAGAACGTCGCCGCGTTCAGCTATACGGTGCCGCGCGCCGACGCACTGCCGCAGGCGATCGCGCGCGCGTTCGCGGTGTTCTCGGGCGGCCGGCCGCGCCCGGTTCACCTCCAGATTCCGCTCGACGTGCTCGCGGCGCCGGCCGACACGTTGCCGCCGGTGCCGGCTGCGCCCCCGCGCATCGCGCCCGGCCCCGCGTCGGCCGACGGCATCGACGCACTGCGCGCGAAGGCGGCGGCCGCGCGCGCGCCGCTGATCCTCGCGGGCGGCGGCGCACTCGACGCGGCCGCCGACGTGCGCTGGCTCGCGGAAACGCTCGACGCACCGGTCGTGATGACGATCAACGGGCGCGGCGTGCTGCCGCCCGCGCATCCGCTCGGCATCGCGTGGTCGGCGTCGAGCGACGCGGTGCGCGCACTGATGCGCGACAGCGACCTGATCGTCGCGCTCGGCACCGAACTCGGGCCGACCGACTACGACCTGTACGCGACGCGCAGTTTTTCGATGCCCGCGCCGCTCGTGCGGATCGACATCGATCCGCAGCAGCTGTGCCGCAATGCGGTGCCCGCGCTGCCTTTGCTCGGCGACGTCGGCGAAACCCTGCGCGCGCTGCGGCGCGTGTGGCCCGGCGATACGCACGCGCAGGCGGATCGCGACGGCGTCGAACGCGCGGTGATGTGCCGTGCGGCGGCGCGACAGGAACTGAACGACGAAATGCGGCGCGATCTCGCGCTGCTCGACAGCGTGCGCGACACGCTGCCCGATGCGGCGATCGTCGGGGATTCGACACGCATCGTCTACGCGGGCAACGTCGGTTTTGCGGCGCCGCGCCCGCGCAGCTGGTTCAACGCGTCGGTCGGGTTCGGCTCGCTCGGCTACGGGCTGCCGGCGGCGGTCGGTGCGAGCCTCGGCGATGCGTCGCGACCGGTGGTCTGCATCGCCGGCGATGGCGGATTCCAGTACACGCTCGCGGAGCTCGGCACGGCGGTGCAGCATCGTGCGCGTGTGATCGTCGTGCTGCTGAACAACGGCGGATACGGGGAAATCAAGCGCGCGATGGTCGACGGCGGCGTCGAGCCGGTCGGCGTGGATCTGCATACGCCGGATTTCGTCGCGATCGCACGGGCGTATGGATGGGGCGCGCAGCGGGTCGAGGAGGGTGGGTCGCTGGCTGGCGCACTCGGTGAAGCAGCGGCGCACGATGCGCCGTATCTGATCGAGATCCGCGCGCGCTGAGAACACGAACGGCCTCGCAATGCGAGGCCGTCGTGGGTGCCGCCGGATGGCCGGCGGCGATCCGGCAGCCATGCTGCCGTTGTGGCGCGGCGTCCTACGCGCGCTTGCGGGCCGTCTTCGGCGGCGGCAGGAACGTATCGACGACGCGCAGGCAGCTCGTCAGCGCGTCTTCCGCGGTAAACGACGTCGGGTCGCGCGCGAGTTCGAGCCAGAACCCGTCGATCACGGCCGTCAGCGTCAACGCGGCGAGATCGCTGTCGACGGTTCCGCCACGCACTTCCGCGATCTGGTCGAACAGTTTCTTCAATGCCTGCCGGTAGCCGGCATACAGCTCCTTGTGCGCCTTGCGGATCACCGGATCGCTATGGGCGACACTCCAGAAGCCGAGCCACACCTTCACGTTCTTCGGCGCGAACACCGGCGCGGCAAAACACACCTTGATGATCGCGTCGAGCTTGTCCTCGGGGCCGGTCGCGTTCGCGGCCGCCGCGCGCGACACGTCGAGCAGGTCGGATGCGAGCCGCTTGTAGGTCTGCGCCATCAGCTCGTCTTTCGACTGGAAGTGATGGTTGATCAGCCCGCGCGATACCTTCGCTTCCGCACAGATGCGGTCGATCGTGGTTTCCGAATAGCTGTAGCGCGCGATGCAGCGCATCGTCGCGTCGATGATCGATTGCTGCCGCACCGCGGGCGTTTCGCGGATACCGCGGCCGCGGGTCTGAACCGGTGCGCTGCCAGGAGTCTTTTTCACGGAGTGACCTTACGGAATCGTCATGGCACCGATTATAGGGGAGTGTCGGACGCTTGTTCAATTACACCGTCGAAAGCGGCGCGGAACCCGCGAAAACCCTTGCTTCCGGATTATTGAAATCTGTTGAACCACCGTTCAACAGCGCCTATACTCGACTCCGCATGAGGTTGGTCGGCCATTCAACAAGACGCCGCGATCCCGCACGGGACGGGCGTGAGAATTCGACACAGGAGACAGCATGTTGGCGCGGGTGGAGAGCGTGAAGGCGGCCGTCGAGGAACGCGTGCAGGTGATGGACCTGCACAAGCGGTTCGGCGAGCTGGAGGTGTTGAAGGGCGTGTCGCTGAGCGCGCGCGAAGGCGAAGTGATCTCGCTGATCGGCGCGAGCGGCTCGGGCAAGAGCACGCTGCTTCGCTGCATCAACCTGCTGGAAACGCCGACCCGCGGACGCATCGTGGTCGACGGCGAGGAGATCGGCCTGAAGGTCGACCGCAAGGGTCGCACGGTGCCGACCGATCCGCGCCAGGTCGAGCGCATTCGCACGCGGCTCGGCATGGTGTTCCAGAGCTTCAACCTGTGGGCGCACCGCACGGTGCTCGAGAACGTGATCGAGATGCCCGTGCATGTGCTGCGCGAACCGCGCGCCGAAGCGATCGCGCGCGCCGAGCAGCTGCTCGAACGCGTCGGCCTTGCCGACAAGCGCAACGTCTATCCCGCATTCCTGTCCGGCGGCCAGCAGCAGCGCGTCGCGATTGCGCGCGCGCTGGCCATGCGGCCCAAGGTGATGCTGTTCGACGAGCCGACTTCCGCGCTCGATCCCGAACGCGTCGGCGAAGTGCTGAAGGTGATTCGCGATCTCGCGTGCGAAGGCCGCACGATGATTCTCGTCACGCACGAAATGGCGTTCGCACGCGATGTGTCGAACAAGGTGCTGTTCCTGCATCAGGGGCGCGTCGAGGAGAGCGGCACGCCGGCCGAGATCTTCGACGCGCCGCAGAGCGAACGCTGCCGCCAGTTCGTCAACGCGCACCGGCAACACCACTGAACCACGGGAGCCGCCCGCACGCGCGGGCCGGCCCGATCGATCCGAATCTTTCCCGCAAGGAGTTCGACCATGAAGCGTGTCGTACGCAGTCTGCTGTGCCTGTTCAGTATCGTCGCCGCGGCACTCGCGCCGCTCGGTTCCGCGCACGCGTCGTCGGGCGTGCTGCGCTTCGGCGTCGCCGCCGAACCGTATCCGCCGTTCCTGATGAAGAGCCCGACGGGGCAGTGGAGCGGCTTCGAAGCCGACCTGATCCGCGCGCTGTGCGACCAGATGAAGGCAAAGTGCGAGATCAAGGAAGTCGCGTGGGACGGCATCATCCCGGCATTGCTCAGCGACAAGATCGACGTGATCTTCAACTCGATGTCGATCACGCCGGAACGCCAGAAGGTGATCGCGTTCTCGCGGCCGTACTACGAGACGCCGGGCACCTTCGTCGGCGCGAAGAACGCGAAGCTCACGCTCACGCCGGACGGCCTGAAGGACAAGGTGATCGGCGTGCAGGGTTCCACCGCGAACGCCGAGTTCATCAAGATGGCGTACGGCAAAGGTGCGACGGTGCGCCTGTACAACACGCAGGACGACTGTAACGCGGACCTCGTCGCGGGCCGGATCGACACGATGTATCTCGACCAGCTCGGCATTCTCGATTTCCTGAAGTCGAAGGATGGCGCGGCGTTCGAGCTGAAGGGTCCCGGCAGCGTGAAGATGGACCCGGCGATCTTCGGCTACGGCGTCGGCGCGGGGATGCGCAAGGCCGATGCGCCGCTGAAGCAGCAGATGGACGCCGCACTCGAACAGCTTCATGCATCGGGCAAGTACGCGCAGATCGCGAAGAAGTATTTTCCGATCGACCTCTGGCCGCACTGAGCGCGCGGATACGGGCATATCGGCGTACGCACGCACGGACGAGGAGGCGGCATGGACGGTTGGGGATGGGTGAGCTACCTGGGCATGGACCCGGACGGTTGGGGCGTCGCACTGCTGCAGGGCGCCGGCGTGACGCTCGAGATTTCGTTCGGCGCGTTCTTCGTCGGCATCGTGCTCGGGCTGCTGGGCGCAGCCGCGAAGCTGTCCGGCGTGCGCTCCCTCGAACGGATCGCGCAGGGCTACACGACGCTGTGCCGCGCGGTGCCCGAGCTGCTGCTGATTCTGCTGCTCTACTACGCGGGCACCGACGCGATCAACTTGCTGATGACGGCGATCGGCGTCGGACCCGTCGCGGTCAACGGTTTCGCGGCGGCGGTGATCGTGCTCGGCATCGTGCAGGGTGCGTATGCGGCGGAGATCATCCGCGGCGCGATCCTCGCGATCCCGTACGGGCAGATCGAGGCCGGCCGCGCGTTCGGTGCGCGCCCGGGGCTCGTGTTCCGGCGCGTGACGCTGCCTGCGATGGCGCCATACGCGCTGGCGGGCTTCGCGAATCTGTGGCTGATCCTCGTGAAGGACAGCGCGCTGATCAGCGTGGTCGGCTACAGCGAACTCCTCTACACCGCGAAGCAGGCGGCCGGCTCGACGCGCGAATACATGCACTACTACCTGATGGTGGCCGCCGTGTATTTCGCGATCACGTCGCTGTCCGGCATGCTGTTCCGCGAGATCGAGCGGCGTTTCGGCCGCTGGATGCCGGCATCGTGAGCCGCGCCGGGGTTTCTCACGCATTTTTCGACCGAACCGGATCAACGTCATGGATCTGAGCGTACTGTCTTCCTACGGATCGCTGCTGCTGCTTGGCGTGCTGACCACCGTCAAGCTGCTCGTCATCTCGGCCGTGTTCGGCTTCGCGCTCGCGATCGTCGTCGCGTTCGCGCGGCTGTCGGGCAACCCGGTCGTCGCGCGCGTCAGCAAGGCTTTTACCGAAGTGATACGCGGCACGCCGCTGCTCGTGCAGATCTACCTGATCTACTACGGCGTCGGCTCGCTGTTCGCCGGCTGGCCCGCGCTGCGCGACAGCGTGCTGTGGCCGTTCCTGCGCGACGGCTTCTGGTATGTCGCGTTCGCGCTGGTGATCAGCGTCGGCGCGTATGTCGGCGAGGTGCTGCGCGCGGGCCTGCGCGGCGTGCCGAAGGGCGAGATCGAGGCGGCGCGCGCGATGGGGATGCGCCCGTCGATGATCGCGCGGCGCGTGTGGCTGCCGCGTGCTATCCAGATCCTGCTGCCGACGCTCGCGGGCGAGACGGTGATGCTGCTGAAATCGACCGCGCTCGCGTCGACGGTCGCGGTGATGGACGTGCTCGGCGCCGCGAACTACATCCGCGCGCAGACGCTGCGGACCTACGAGCCGCTGCTGGCGATCGCGGTGATCTATGTCGTGCTCGCGTTCGTGATCGAACGCGCGTTTGGCCGGCTCGAACGGCGTGTGCCGGTACGCATGCCGCGGTGAACGAACCCTTGAAGATGCGGCGGCCGCCCGGTCGCCGCGCGACGGAGAACGCATGAACTATTCGAAGCTGGTCGACCGCCTGCAGGGCAAGCGCACGACTGCATGGGACATTCATTACGCGGCACAGGCGGCCGTTGCGGCTGGCGAACCGGCGATCATCCTGAGCGTGGGCGATCCGGATTTCCCGACGCCCGACGTGATCGTCGAGTGCGCGGTGACCGCGCTGCGCGGCGGCGATACGCACTACAGCGAGGTGCGCGGCCGTGCGGAGCTGCGCGCGGCGATCGCGCGGGAGCATGCGAGGGCGTCCGGGCAGGCCGTCGGTGCCGAGCATGTGATCGTGACGGCCGGCGCGCAGAATGCGCTGTTCGCGATGGCGATGTGCCTGTGCGAGACGGGCGACGAGGTGATCGTGCCGGAGCCGATGTACCTGACGTACGAAGCGAGCGTGCGGGCGTCGGGCGCGACGCTCGTGCCGGTGCCGGTCGATGCGTCGCGCGGTTTTCATCTCGACTTCGACGCGCTCGAAGCGGCCGTGACGCCGCGCACGAAGGCGATCTTCTTCGCGACGCCGTGCAACCCGACCGGAGTCGTGCTGCCGCGCGCCGATCTCGAACGCATCGCGCGGCTCGCGTGCGAGCGCGATCTGTGGGTCGTGTCCGACGAGGTCTATGCGGAACTGACGTTCGAGCGCGACATGGTCAGCATCGCGTCGCTGCCGGGGATGGCCACGCGCACGGTGACGATCGGCAGCCTGTCGAAATCGCATGCGATGCCCGGCTGGCGGGTCGGCTGGGCGATCGGCCCGGCCGAACTGATCGAGCACGCGGAGCGGCTCGCGCTGTGCATGCTGTACGGGCTGCCGGGCTTCATCCAGCAGGCGGCCGTCACCGCGCTCGACAACAAGGCCGCGATCGTCGCGGACATGCGCGAGCTGTACCGGCGCCGCCGCGACCTGGCCTACGCGCGCCTGCGCGACGTGCCGGGGCTGCGTTGCCAGCTGCCGGAAGCCGGAATGTTCATGATGGTCGACGTGCGCGGCACCGGGCTCGACGCGCACGCATTCACGTGGGGATTGTTCCGCGCAAAGCAGGTCGCGCTGCTCGACGCGAGCGCGTTCGGCGATACCGCATCCGGCTTCGTGCGCTTCGGCTTCGTCGTCGACGATGCGAAGCTGGCCGACGCATGCGAGCGCATTGCGGCATTCGTCGCGAGCCTTGGCGCGGATTCGCACGCAGTGTCGTGATGTGCAAGCGGAACCCGAAGGAGGACGGACGATGATCGAGGCGCTGACATGGCAGGTGCCCGGCGACAACGGGCAGCCGCTCGCGATCCGCGCGTGGCGGCTGTCGGGCGGTGACGGGCCGCGCGTGCATCTGCAGGCCGGCGTGCATGCGGACGAGATCGCCGGCATGCTCGTGCTGCACCGCTTGCTCCCGCAGCTGTGCGCCGCGCACGATCGCGGCATGCTGCGCGGCACGGTGACGGTGGTGCCGCAGGCGAACCCGCTCGGGCTTGCGCAGTTCCGGCAAGGGCGCCTGCTCGGTCGCTTCCACGATGCGACGCACCGCAATTTCAACCGGCATTTCCATGAATCGGCCGCCGCGCGCCGGCCCGCGACGACATTCGCCGCCTGGCAGCGCACGCTGTTCGACGCCGCGTGCGACGCCGATATCGTGCTCGACCTGCATACCGATTCCGACGCGCTGCCGTACCTGTACCTGCAGCGCGATCTGTGGCCGGCCAGTCGCGATCTCGCGGCCGCGCTCGGCGTCGACGTCGCGATTCTGTGGGACGAGGATGACGACGGCGCGTTCGAAGGCGCGATCGCCGCGCACTGGGCGCGCAACGGCGGCCTGCGCGAACGGCTCGTCGCGACCGTCGAGCTGCGCGGGCAATCCGACGTATCGGATGCGCTCGCCGCGCGCGATGCCGACGGCGTGCTTGCGTTCCTGCGCGGCCGTGGCGTGATTGCGGAGCCAGTCGGCGCGCACGACTGGCATGGCGAAGCCGTGCCGATCGCGCACATGGAGACGGTGCTCGCACCGGTGTCGGGCGTGCTCGTGTACGAACGCGAACTAGGAGCGACAGTCGATGCGGGCGAGCGCATCGCACGGATCGTCGCGCATCCGGGCGTACCCGGCAGCGAGCACGTGCTGGTCGCGCCGCAGGCCGGACGCATCGTCACGCGCAATCGCGAGCGTCTGGTCGCGCAGGGCGACGTCGCGCTGAAGCTGACGGGTTCGCGTCCGTCGGCGGGATGGTCGGGCGGCGCGCTCGATCCGTGATCGACGCTGCGCTCGACTATCCGGTTATTGAGCACTATCGAAATATTGCGTCCGGACTAACCCGCATCGCTGCGCCGAAACGACGTCGACGTTGCGACGCGCCCCGCGCACGGTCGCGTACAGGATGAGGGCGTCTCGCGTGCGACAACGGCACCCGCGCCCGGAATCGCTAGGGAAAACCATAGTGCGCCCTCGAAAGATCGAGTAAGCACGCAGTCAGCTTCGCCGTCCAGAATCGCCACACTCATTCAAAAAGCAAACCAGGAGACAGGCGATGCATGATGGGTTGGTGAAAAAAATCGAAGCGCATCCGAAGTATGCGCTGCTCAAGCGGCGGCGCAATACGCTCGGTATCTGCCTGACCGTGCTGATGCTGATCGTCTACTACGGCTACATCGCACTGATCGCTTTCGACAAGTCGTTCCTCGCGAAGCCTGTGAGCACCGGCGTGACGAGTGTCGGTGTACCCGTCGGCATGGCGGTGATCGTGTTCACCGTCGTCATCACCGGCCTCTATGTGCGTCGCGCAAACAACGAATACGATCAACTGACGCAGGACATCCTGCAGGACGTCGCCCAATGAAGAAGACTCTTTCGATGACGCTGGTTGCGCTGCTGGCCGCGGGCGCGTGCGGCGTGGCCGTCGCGGGCGGCGGCGATGTCGGGCAGACCGCCAAGCAGGCGACCAACACCACGGCCATCATCCTGTTCGCGCTGTTCGTGGCAGGGACGTTGTGGATCACCAAGTGGGCGGCGTCGCGCACGCGTTCCGCGGCGGATTTCTACACGGCCGGCGGCGGCATTACCGGGTTCCAGAACGGCCTGGCGATCTCGGGCGACTACATGTCGGCGGCATCCTTCCTCGGCATTTCCGCGGCGGTGATGACGTCGGGTTACGACGGCCTGATCTACTCGATCGGCTTCCTGGTCGGCTGGCCGGTCATCACGTTCCTGATGGCCGAGCGGCTGCGCAACCTCGGCAAGTTCACCTTCGCCGACGTCGCCGGCTACCGCTTCGAGCAGGGGCCGATCCGCAGTTTCGCCGCGGTCGGCACGCTGGTGGTGGTGGCGTTCTACCTGATCGCGCAGATGGTCGGCGCGGGGCAGCTCATCAAGCTGCTGTTCGGTCTCGACTACTGGGTGGCCGTCGTCATCGTCGGCGCGCTGATGATGGTCTATGTGCTGTTCGGCGGCATGACGGCCACCACGTGGGTGCAGATCATCAAGGCGTGCATGCTGCTCGCGGGCGTGACGTTCATGGCGATCATGGTGCTCGCGCAGTACGGCTTCAGCCCGGAGGCGCTGTTCGCCCATGCCGTGGAAGTCAAGACCGCGATCGCCGCCAATGCCGGCAAATCGCCGGACGACGCCACGCGGATCGGGCTGTCGGTGATGTCGCCGGGCGGGTTCATCAAGGATCCGATCTCGGCCATCTCGTTCGGCATGGCGCTGATGTTCGGCACCGCCGGCCTGCCGCACATCCTGATGCGCTTCTTCACGGTGCCGGATGCGAAGGAAGCGCGTAAATCCGTGTTCTGGGCCACCACCTGGATCGGCTACTTCTACGTGCTGATCTTCATCATCGGTTTCGGCGCAATCACGCTGGTGCTGACCAATCCGGAACTGTCCGACGTTGCCAAGGGCGTGATCAAGGGCGGTGCGGGCACGGCCAACATGGCTGCGGTGCTGGTGGCCAAGACGGTGGGCGGCGACGTGTTCTACGGCTTCATCTCGGCCGTGGCCTTCGCGACGATTCTGGCGGTGGTCGCCGGGCTCACGCTGTCGGGTGCCTCTGCCGTGTCGCACGACCTCTATGCGACCGTCTTCAAGAACGGCAACGCGAACAGCGCGGACGAGCTGAAGGTGTCGCGTATCACGACGCTGGTGCTCGGCGTGATCGCCGTGCTGCTGGGCATCGCGTTCGAGAAGCAGAACGTCGCGTTCATGGTGTCGCTGGCGTTTGCCGTGGCGGCGTCGGCCAATTTCCCGGTGCTGTTCCTGTCGATGATGTGGAAGGGCTGCACCACGCGTGGCGCGATCATCGGCGGGTTCCTCGGGCTGATCTCGTCGGTGGGGTTGACCATCGTGTCGCCGTCGGTGTGGGAGGCGACGCTCGGTTATCCGAAGGGTTCGGCTTGGTTCCCGTACACGTCGCCCGCGTTGTTCTCGATGACGATCGGCTTCGTGGGCGTGTGGCTGTTCTCGGTACTCGACACGAGCCTGCGCGCGAAGGCGGAGAAGGGCGCGTTCGCCGCGCAGCAGGTGCGTTCGGAAACGGGGCTGGGGGCGACTCGCGCCAGCAGCCACTGAGCGGTAGCCAGCCGGTCACGCCCGCCCAGGGGGCGACGATGCGATGCGCTTTATCGTCGCTCGTCGTCCCCGCGGCGGGCGGTATCGTTTTCATCAGTCCGTTGAATCACTCTCCGGCAATAAAAAATCGCGAATTCGACTGAATTCGCCGATAATGCGCAAACGTTTTACGAAAGCCCGATTGCGGCTAATCCGCGGATTAAATAAATAAAAAGAAAATATCCGTATTCCGGATTTTCCGCCCGCGTCGTAGTGCCGATCGAAGCCTTGAGGCAGTGGGTTAACGGCAGATTCCGGCAATACTTTAGGGTTCTTTCGTCACAATTGTTCATTTCATTTTTATCAATGAACGATTGATTTCCGGTCATCGGAGCGTCATACACCATCCCCGATAATTCGGCGCTCACATTCTTTCAATAGACCAAACGGCGATCGAAGCCGGATCGCTGCGGGGAGCTGTACTCATGACCATCCGTCACCGCATTACGCTGCTAGTCGTCCTGACGTTTTTCGCGCTGTCCGCGATCGGCATTTATGCCGTGTACCAGACGCGCAAGAGCGCGTCCGAGGTGCGTCAGGTCACCCAGGGAATCGTGCCGAGCGCGCTCGCGTCCGCGGATCTCGTTGCCGATGTGAAGAACATCCAGATCGCGACGATGACGCTCGTCTACGCGCCCGACGCGAATACCGCCGCGCAGGCGCGCGACGAGCTGAAGGCGAAGCAGGCCGCGCTGCGCGCCGCACTCGACGTGCAGGCGAAGTCGGCGGTCGGCCAGGCGCAGGTCGGGCTCGTCTCGCAGGCGAAGGACAGCGCCACGAACTACTTCGCGGCGATCGACGACACCGTGAAGATGAAGGCCGACGGCAAGCCCGAGATGGCGCAGGCGTACCTGTTCGCGAACGTCGCGCAGTATCGCGACGAACTCGAGAGCATCGTCGACACGCTGCGCGTCGAGAAGAACCGCCAGAAGGACGACGCGATCAGCGCGCTGAACGGGATGCTGTCGACGACGGCGACCGCGATCGCGGGCGTTGCCGGCACGGTGATCGTGCTGCTGACCGCGCTCGGCCTGCTGCTGTATCGCCAGATCACGCGCCCGCTGATCGGGATGCAGACGGCGATGAGCGAGATCGCGACGAGCCAGGATTTCACGCGCCGCGTGCCGGTGGGCAGGATGGACGAAATCGGTCATTCGATCGTCGCGTTCAACGGGATGATCGAGAAGATCCAGGAGAATGCCGCGCAGCTCAAGCAGAAGACGGCCGACATTCAGGCGATGCTGCAGAACATGCAGCAGGGGATCCTGACGGTCGTCGAAGGCGGCGTCGTGCATGCGGAGTATTCCGCGTACCTCGAAACCATCTTCGAGACGAACGACATCGCGGGCCGCGACCTGATGGCGCTCGTGTTCGACGACTCGAACATCGGTTCCGACGCACGCTCGCAGGTCGACGCGGCCGTGCACGCGTGCCTCGGCGAAGACAGCATGAACTTCGAGTTCAACGAGCATCTGCTGGTGAACGAAGTCGCGAAGCGGATGCCGGACGGCCGCGAGAAGTGGCTCGACCTGAGCTGGTCGGCGATCACCGACGAGACCGACACGGTCGCGCGCCTGATGCTGTGCGTGCGCGACGTGACCGAGATTCGCGAGCTGACCGCGCAGGCCGGCGAGCAGCAGCGCCGCCTCGAAATGATCGGCGAGATTTTGTCGATCAGCCAGGACAAGTTCCACGACTTCGTGCACAGCGCGAAGGGCTTCCTCAGCGAGAACGAACGGATGATCCGCCAGCACGAGCGCGCCGATCACTCGATCGTCGCGGCGCTGTTCCGCAACATGCACACGATCAAGGGCAATGCGCGCACGTACAGCCTCCAGCACCTGACGAACATCGTCCATGAAGCGGAGCAGGCGTACGACTCGCTGCGCCGCGCGGACGGCGGCCCCGAGTGGAACCGCGACGCGCTGATGGACGACCTGGCGCGCGTGCGCGAGGCCGTCGAGCACTACGCGATGATCAACGCGGTCACGCTTGGCCGCAGCGGCGAAGCGGTGCAGGGCGCCGACTTCCTGATGGTCGAACGCGCGCACATCAGCGAGAGCCTGCGCGTGCTCGACGGCGCCGATCCGGCGAACGCGGCCGACTGGCACGCGGCACGCGATGCCGTGCGCCGCATGCTGGGCCAGCTCGGCACGCAGGGCATCGGCGATGCGCTCGGCGGCGTGATCGAGTCGCTGCCGTCGCTCGCGGCCGAACTCGGCAAGCCGGCACCCGTCGTGCATATCGACAGCCACGGCCACCGCGTGCGCAGCGAGATCGCCGCGACGCTGAAGAACGTGTTCATGCACCTGCTGCGCAATTCGATGGACCACGGGATCGAATCGTCCGACGAGCGGCGCGCGGCCGGCAAGGCAGCGTCCGGCACGATCGACATCGCGGTCGGCGTGGGCGGCGGCGAGCTGTGGTTCGTGCTGAGCGACGACGGCCGCGGCCTCGCGCTCGACCGGATTCGCGGCATCGCGCGCGAGCGCGGCTGGATCGATGCCGACCCCGACACGGCGCTGTCCGATGATGAGGTGGCCGAGCTGATCTTCCGGCCGGGCTTCTCGACCGCGAGTGCCGTGACCGAAGTGTCGGGGCGCGGCGTCGGCATGGACGCGGTGCGCAACTTCCTGAAGCGCGACGGCGGCGACATCGCGCTGCGCTTCACCGACGATCGCGTCGGCGCGCCGTATCGCGCGTTCGAGACGATCGTGTCGTTGCCGGCCCGTTTCGCGGCCGACGGTGCCGCGCAGGGCGTTGCACACGAGCGCGCGCGCAGCGCGGATGTCGGCGCGGCGGAGTGACGACGTGATCGTGCAGGCGTGGATGATCCAGATGGCCGCCGCCCTGGCGGGCGGTGCAGTCGTCGCAGTCGTGGCGGCGATCGTGTTTCGTGTGATGCGCAAGCGGCTCGTCGCGACGCTTGAGCGCGATAAGGAACAGTTGCGCGGCGCGCTCGACGCAGCCGATGCGCGCGTCGCCGACGCGGTGTCGGCGCATGCGGAGGCGGCCGACGCGTGGACGCAGCGCGAGGCGCAGCTCGAGGATGCGCTGGCGCGCGAGACGTCCGCGGCCGGCACGCAGCGCGACGCGATGCAGGCGCTGTCGGCCGATCGAACGGCGCTCGCGCAGCACGCGATGAAGATCGCCGACGAAGCCGCGCGTCTGCGCGGGCTCGCGGGCACCTTCGAGCGCTGGCACGAGCAGATGATCTCGCTGACCACGCAGAACCAGGACATGCGCACGAAGAACCTGGAACTGTCGGCGATCGTCGCGCACGTGTCGATCGTGTCGCTGAACGCGTCGATCGAGGCCGCGCGCGCCGGTACGGCCGGGCGCGGCTTCTCGATCGTCGCGAGCGAGGTGCGCGGACTGGCCGCGCGCTCGCAGCAGCTGTCGAACAGCTATCGCGACAGCCTGAACCGCAACGATCTCGTGACGGCCGCGACGTTCCAGGACATCCAGGCCGGCGGCAAGATGATCACGGCCGCGCTCGCGACCGTCGAGACGCTGGCCGGGCAACTGCACGCGCGGATCGAAGGAGGTGCGGCGTGATCAGCGCGCAGGCGAAAGCCGGCTTCGAACGGATCTTCTTCGACGCGGCGCGCACGCGGCTCGCGTCCGGCGGCGCGTGCGACATCCGGCCCGCCGCCGGCCACGCACACGACGGGCAGGATCACGCGCTCGCGAAGTCGCGCACGAAGCCGAAGGTGCCCGAGCATGTCGCGGTGCTGACGATCTCGGCGCTGCATTTCCGCCTGCTGCTCGCGCTGCGCTTCAGCGACGACGACGCGACGCGCCGCCATTTTTCCGGTGCGACGGCGGGCACGAGCAGCCAGCGGCCGCTACCCGAAGCGTTCATGGAAGTCGCGAACCTGTGCTGCGGCGCGATCAACCAGGCACTGACCGCATCATTTCCGGACCTGGGAATGTCGACGCCTTATCTGCTGAGCGGATCGAGCATTGACTACCTGCCCGCGCTGGCACCGAATCACGTGGCCGCCTACGACCTGACGCTCGACGGCGACGTGCGGGTCGGTGCGACGTTGTGCGTGTGCGCGAACGCGCCGGTCGATTTCCATGTGCCGGAAACGGCCACGGTGGATACCGGCGGCGAACTTGAACTGTTCTGACCGACCCTGATCGACCATTAGGAACCCTTGAGATGACCTTAGACAAGCCTGTCAGCAAGGTGCTCGTGCTCGACGACAGCCGCGCGCATGCCGATACGATCAAGCGTTTCTGCGACGAGCACAACCTGGTCGGCCTGACCGTGCGGCGCAACCGGCTGCTGAAGGTGCTGCGCTCGAACATCGACCTCGGCGCGATCCTGCTGGCCGAGGATTACGGTGGCTCGCCGGCCGAGAGCGCGATCATCGCGACGCAGATCGATGCGCTGCGCCCCGAACTGCCGATCATCCTGCGCCGCGAATCGCTCGCGTCGCGCGACGGGTTGCCGGAGGCGCTCGCGCGCGTCGCGTGCGCGGCCTACGTCGCGGACGACATGACGCCGCTCAAGCGCGCGATCGACGAATACCTGTTCGGCCGCGATTACCCGAACGCGCTCGTGCGTGGCATCTCGGAGATCACCGAGGCGCGCATCGACAGCCTGTTCCCGGGCATGACGATCGAGCACGAGACGCCGTGCATCGTGCGCGACCAGATCATCTTCGGCGAAGTGTTCAGCCTGATCGCGCTCGAAAGCGCGTGGTGCCGCGGTTACATGCTGCTGCAGACGAGCGAGCAGCCGCTGCTCGACATGCTCGGCGGCACGCGTGACGCCGGCCGCGCGCCGGATTTCCGCGATGTGAACAGCGTGCTCGGCGAGCTGACCAACCTCGTGTGGGGCGCGTTCAAGAACCGCTATCTCGGCGATGCCGAGGCACTGGCGCGCCATCCGGTGCAGGTGCCGCTCGTCGTCAATCACAAGCAGAAGTTCATCTCGTTCGGCGGCGACTGCCCGCAGCTCTGCTTCAAGTACCGGATGACCGACCCGGCATCGGGGCGCTCCGTCTGCCTCGACCAGCGCTTCGTGTTCAGCCTCAGCTGGTCGCCGGAGGATTTCCGCGAATCGGTGCAGGACGTGGGGCCGATGGTCGAATCGGGCGAACTCGAACTGTTTTGAATGTTGAAGTCAGCAACAAGGAAAGGAAGGGGAATACGACATGGCAAAGATTCTGGTGGTCGACGATTCGGGTACGGTGCGCGACGAAGTCGCGGGCTTCCTGCGCAATCACGGGCTTGACGTCGCGACGGCCGTCGACGGCAAGGACGGTCTCGCGAAGCTCAAGGCGACGCCCGGCGTGCGCCTCGTGATCAGCGACGTGAACATGCCGAACATGGATGGCCTGACGATGGTCGAGAAGATTCGCGGCGAACTGGCGAACTCGACCGTCAACGTCGTGATGCTGACGACCGAAAGCAGCCCGGCGATGAAGGAGCGCGGCAAGGCCGCCGGCGTGAAGGGCTGGATCGTGAAGCCGTTCAAGGGCGACGCGGTGCTCGACGCGCTGAAGAAGCTCGCGGGCTGACGCACCGGGCACCGGTGCGCGCCCGCTGCCGGTCGCGCATTCAGCGCTGCGGTTCCGGTTGCGCGACCGCCGCGTCGCCGGGTGCGGCCGGCGCGCGTGGCGCGGGCGTCTGCCATTGCACGACGATCATTCCCGCGAAGATCAGCGCGACGCCCGCGATGCGGCCGGGTGTCGCGAGCCGCTGCGCGAGCCCCATCAGCCCGTAGTGGTCGATCAGCAGCGACGCGAGCGTTTGGCCGGCGACGACGCAGACGATGAAGGTCGTCGCGCCGAGCCGCGGCGTCAGGATCAGCGCGAGCGTGATGTAGATCACGCCCGCGAGGCCGCCGAGCCACATCCACAGCGGGCGCTGCAGCGCGTCGCCGACGAGCGGCGCGTTCGCGCGGGTGGCCAGCAGCACGGGCAGCACCGCGAGCAGGCTGACCGTCAGCGACGCGACGCTCGCCCACAGCGGGTGGCCGAGCGCGCGCCCGAGTGCGGCATTGCTGCCGCCTTGCAGCGGCACGAGCGCGCCGGCGACGAAAGCCGCGGCGGCGAGCGGAAGGGTGGCGAAGGAAACGGAAGTCGTCATCTTGGTCGGTCGTGAAAGGATGTTGAAATGATTGTTGTCCATTAAGATCGCGAATGGAAATTCGTTCTTCGGATGCTTCATATTCCTTTCATGAATAATCTGGCCCGCATCGACCTGAACCTGCTCGTGACGCTGCACGCGCTGCTGAGCGAAAAACACATCTCGCGCACGGCCGTCCGGCTGCACCGCAGCCAGCCGGCCGTGAGCCATGCGCTCGCGCGCCTGCGCGAAATCTTCGGCGATCCGTTGCTCGTGCGGCGCGCGGGGCGGCTCGAGCTCACCGCGCGCGCGAACGAACTGGTCGAACCGCTGAACGACGTCCTGGGCCGGCTTGGCGCGCTGGTCGAGCCGCAGGCATTCGATCCTTCCGCGGCCACGCGCGTCTTTCGTATCGCGATGTCCGACTACGGCGCGCGGATCGTGTTGCCGGCGCTCGTGAAGACGCTGCGCGCCGATGCGCCGGGCATCGAGCTGATCGTGTCGCAGGCCACGCGCGAGGCGATGCGGATGCAGTTGATGGACGGCGAGGTCGATCTCGCGCTCGGCGTGCTGCCCGCGTTGCAGCGCGACCTGCATGCGCAACCGCTGTTCGTCGAATCGTTCGCGTGCGTGGCCGATGCGAGCCGCCTGCCGCGCCGCGGCGAACTCGCGCTCGACGCCTGGCTCGCGCGGCCGCACGCGCTGGTCGCGATGCGCGACGGGATGGACAACGAAGTCGATCGCGCGCTCGCGCGGTTGAGGCACGAGCGGCGCATCGCGGTGATCCTGCCGTTCTGGAGCGTCGCGAACGACCTGATCGCCGGCACCGACCTCGTGCTGACCGTCGCGCGCCGCAATCTCGATCGCGTGTGCGGCGACGTACGCCTGCGCGTGTTCGAGCCGCCGTTCCCGATCGATTCGTTCGAGTTTGCCCAGTACTGGCACGCGCGCCGGCACGGCGACGCCGCGCACATCTGGCTGCGGCAGACGATCGCGCGCGTCGCGAGCGGCGGGTAGCCGCGCGGCGCGGCCGGCAGGGCGCGCAATTTACAGCGTGCCGCGATAACCGTATCCTGCCGGATGCCGAGGGCGGCGTGGCGGCGCGACAGGCGCGGCACGCCCGGCATCCACAACAATCAGGAACGGGACACCTTCCCATGAAAATCAAGATCGATCGCGCCGCGCGCGGCGCATGCGTGATGCTGATGGCTGCGCTGGCAGGCGGGTGCGCCGGCACCGGGCAGCAGCCGGCACAACAGGCCGCCGTCGGCGGTTCGTCGTACACGTGCAACCCCACGCAGGCCGACGGACAGGCGACGGCCGGCAGGGGCGCCAACGGGTGCTATTTCGTGCTGCACGATCCCGCGACGAAACAGGTGCTGCCGAACACGCACTATGCATTCGCGCTTTACACGAGCGCGGCGCAGGACAACCAGGAACTCGAAGTCGAAGGCACGACCGACGCGCAGGGGCGTACGGTCTACGTGCGTTCCGCCGCGCCGATCGATGCGGCGCGCATGGTGCTCGTCCGCACGGTCGGCGACGGCCCGATGGGGCGCATCCCGGTGCTGGTCCGGCCGCAGGACGGCAAGCGCATTCCGTTCGCGCAATACAAGGTCACGGGCTGCAACGGCCTGTACGAAGGCGTGACCGACGAAACGGGGCGCGGCGTGATGTACCGCTGCAAGACGCAGTCGAAGATCGAGGTGTCGTTCTACCAGTCACGCAAGTAAGGGGAGCGCGATGGTGTCCGGATCCAGCCGCACCGCCGCGCAGCAGACGGAGACGCTGATCGCGAAGGGCATCGTCTTTACCATCGCGGGCACGTGCATGCTGATCGGCACCGTGCTGTACGCGCAGTGGACGCGCGAATTCCTGCGGACGTCGGTCGTCGTGCCGGGGCACGTCATCAAGCTGAACGCGGGCCCGCATCATCCGGAGATCGCGTTCACGACGCTCGCCGGCGAGCAGGTCGAATACCCGCAAGGCGGCGCGGTCAGCGTGCAGGACGGCGCGACCGTCGAGGTGCGCTACACGCCCGACGAGCCCGGGATGAGCGCGCGGATGAATACGTTCGGCGCGATCTGGGGCGACGTACTGATGATCGGCGGGATGGGCGTCGGTTTTTTCCTGGCCGGCGTCAGTCAACTGCGGTCGGGCGTGCGTGCGTGGCGCAGCGGGCGCAAGCGTGCGTGACCGCTGGCGCTGCGCCGAATCCTGACGAACCCCGTCGAGCAGAACATCATGAAACCCATCACGAGACTCCTGGGCCGATCTCGTTGCCGCGCGGACGCTCGCGTGCGCGACATCGCTGCAGGTTGCCTCGTGTCTACACAGGACATTCCGGCATGACCATCCGCTTGAAACCGTGGCTGATCGCGATCGGCACCGCATGCGCGGGTCTGGCCGCACACGCGGCGGGCACCGCCCATTCGCTTGACCAGGTGCCCGGGAAGTTCAGTTCGCCCGACGCACGCGCCGCGTACGCGCGCGACATGAGCGGCGCGCCCGAACAGGACGGTTTTGGCGTACACCTGCCGCCGGGCTTCACGAAAGAGGCGCTGGTCGCGCAGCTTGCGCCCGGCCAGCCGCTTGGGCGCGTCGTGCTGGTCGGCGCGAAGCCGTGGCCGCAGCGCTCCGGTGCGTTTGTCGCGATCGTCTGCGCGGCACCGACCGACGGCCTCGCGCGCGAAGTGCTGAAATTCGGTGCGCCCACCGATTGTGAGGGCTATGAGCACCACCCCGGTGTCGATGACACGAAGGAGCTGGTCTGGCTGGGTGTGTTCGAGCGCGGTGCGGATGGTGCGCCGCAACTCGTCGCACGTACCGAACAGGCGCTCGACCAGGCGATCGACTGGAGCCAGACGAATATCGAGAGTCCCGACCCCGCCGCGACGGAGAACGTCGCAATACGGCCCGAGCGGTGGTTGCGGTTCGATCTCGCCCCCTACGCGCTGCGGGCGGGCGATGCGGCATTCGGCGTGCGGGCAGGTTGGTCGGCCGGTTATTCGGGCGGCGGCGCATCGTTCGAGGCGTTGTACCTGTTCCGGATCGACGGCAAGACGCTGCGCCTCGTGTTCGCGCAGCCGATGATGTACTACGAGGATGTCGCCGGCGACTGGCATCGCGATGGTACGCGCGATCACGACATCACCGAGGGGAGCAATACGCTGAACGTGCTGCCGACGTCGACGGACGGTTTCCACGACCTGCAGCTGCGCCAGCGCGGCGGCAAATGGCGCCAGACGTTTCGCTGGTCGGCGGCCGACGGCGAGTATCGGCCGCGCTGAAGCGGCGCCATCATCGACGGTCAAGCGCTTCGAACATGACGCAGACATCCGACATGCAGGTATTCAAAGGCGGCCTCGCCGTGTTGACTGGCACGATGCTGCTGGTCTTTGCGGTCTTCGATTTCCAGTCGACCCGGGATTTCATGCGTGAATCGATCGTCGTGCCGGGGCGTGTGGTCCGGCTGGACTACGGGCCGCATCATCCGGACATCGCATTCACGACGCGCGCGGGCGAACGCATCGAATACCCGCAAGGCGGCGAGGTCGACGTCCATCTCGGCGAGGTGGTCGAGGTACGCTACCGGCCTGCCGAACCGCACATGAGCGCAAGGATGAATACGTTCGGCGCGCTGTGGGGCGGGGCGATGACGCTGGGCATTGCAGGCACGCTCTTCGTATTGGCCGGATCGCACTCGGGCGTGCGTGCGTGGCGCAGCGGGCGCAAGCCGGCCGCGCGCTGACACACGGGCCCGCTACCGTGCAGAGGGCCCGGCGGTTGCGAATTCGTCGACGACGGCTTCGATCACGGCCTGCACGCGCGCGGTCTTGTAGAGATCGGCATGGGCGACGAGCCACACGTCGAAATGATTGCATCGCCGCGTCATGAGACGCACCAGCTCCGGCTCCGCGTCGGCGCGGAAGCACGGCAGCTCTGCAATGCCGAGCCCCGCCAGCGCAGCCTCGACCAGCATCATCGTCGACGATGTCTGGAACATCACGCGGCCGCGCGAAGTCGGTTCGCCGCACAGCGCGTCCCACATCGTCGGCACCACCGGCTGCTGGTACATCACCAGATCGTGCCCGTCGAACGCGCTGCCCGCGACCGGTTCGCCTCGCTCGGCCAGATAGCGGCGCGAAGCATAGATGCCCGTTTCGAGATGCCCGAGCCGCCTGACGATCAGATCCGGCGAATCCGGCCGCAACGTGCGAATCGCGAGGTCCGCATCACGGCGCGTGAGGTTGGCGATTTCGGCCGATGTCACGCATACGACGTCGATGCCTGCATGCCTGCGTCGCAGGCGGGCGATCGCGGGCACCACGAAACGCTTGCCGAGCGAGTCGGTCGTGGCGATGCGCACGGACCCGGCCAACTGCTCGTCGAGCCCCATCACGCGGCGTTCGATCGTGAGTGACGCCCGTTCCATCGTTTCGGCCGGTTCGAGCAGGGCTTCGCCCGCGGTCGTCAGCACATAGAGGGTCGGCGTTCGAAGAAACAGGCGGGCCGAGAGTTCATCTTCCAGCGCGGCGATCCGGCGTCCCACCGTCGCCTGATCGACGTTCAGTTGCGCCGCGGCGCTGCGCAGCGTGCCGGTGCGCGCCAGGGCCAGGAAGAAGCGGGCGTTGTCCCAGTTCATGCGGGTCGACTGTGTCATCGGAAGGGGTGGTGTACGGAAGGGGTGATGCAACTTTGCATCATGAAAATGCGAAATTACCACTTTTCTGCATCTCGGAGCGTTTCTAGACTCTTGGCATCCGTCTGGAGGTTTCATGTCCGATTGCAATCCGGTATCCGTCCCCGTGTCGATGACGGCCACGTTCCACCCGACTGTGCGCGAGCAACGCTTCACGCTGGCGCTTGTCGCGATCGGCATGTTCATGGCGGTCCTCGATTCGACGATCGTCAACGTGGCGCTGCCCGCGATGCGCACGAGCCTCGGCGCGACGCTGGGCGAACTCGCTTGGATCGTCGACGCGTATACGCTCAGCTTCGCTGCGCTGATTCTCGCGGGCGGCGCGCTGTCCGACCGGTTCGGCGCGAAGCGCGTGTATCTCGCGGGGCTGGCGCTGTTCGTCGGCGCATCGGCGGCGTGCGGCGTCGCGGCGTCCGTGGCCATCCTCGTGGCCGCGCGCTTCGTGCAGGGCATCGGCGCCGCGCTCTTCTTGCCCGCGTCGCTCGCGGTCGTGCGCAGCACCTTCGACGTGCCCGCCGAGCGGGCGCGGGCGATTGCGGTCTGGGCGGGCATCGCGTCGGTTGCCGTCGCCGTGGGACCGGTGCTGGGCGGCATCCTCGTCGACGATTTCGGCTGGCGCAGCGCATTCCTGATCAACGTACCGACCGGCGCGGTCGCTTTTGCCGGGGCGGCGGCACTCGTGCGGGCATCGGTCGCGCAGCATGTGCGCCACTTCGATTGGGCCGGTCAGGGTGTCGGTGCGACGGCGCTCGGCGCACTGTGTTTTGCCGTGATCGAATTGCCGACGCGCGGCGCTGGCGCTGCGGACGTCCGGTGCGCGTTGCTGGTCGCCGGGCTCGCATCGGTCGTGCTGATCATCGTCGAGCGGCGGGCGCGCAATCCGATGGTGCCGCTGGCGTGGTTTCGCAATCACATCTTCGTCGCGATGAACCTGATGGGCAGCCTCGTCTACGTCGGCTACTTCGGCTTGCTGTTCGTGCTGAGCCTGTATCTGCACGGACGCTTCGGCATGAGTGCGCGGCAGACGGGGCTGACGCTGCTGCCGTTCGCGCTGAGTTTGTCGCTGGGCAACCTGCTGTCGGGCAAGCTGCATGGCCGCGTCCGCCCGGTCCGGCTGATGGCGAACGGCCTTGGGGTGGCGGCGCTGGCCATCCCTGCGATCGCGATTGCGCTCACGCTGCGCGCGCCGTGGCCGGTGGTCTGGGCGGCCATGGCCGCATTCGGCACCGGAACCGCGCTGTCGGTGGCGCCGATGATCGCGACCGTGCTCGAACAGGTGCCCGCGGACGCGGCGGGCGTCGCGTCAGGATTTCTCAACGCGGCGAGACAGGCCGGCAGCCTGCTCGGCGTGGCCATCGCAGGCGCTGCGACGATACTGTTGCCGGATCTGACCGAGGCGTTGTGGGCCATCGCGGCGGTCGGTTGCGTCGCCTATGCGATCGCCGCCTTTGCCGCGCGGACGGCGGGCAACGCGAGTGGCACGTGACTGGACGCCACACGGAATGTGGAGGACCATTTCATCTCCACGGTGCCGTGAACGTGCGTGCATCAACGCCGCGCGTTCGCGCCGCATCGAATCGTGCCGAACCCCATCGAGCGGAACATCATGGAATCCGATCAAGAGACTGCCGAGCCGATCCTGTTGCGCGACGAGCACGACGGCGTCGTCACGCTGCGCCTGAACCGTCCGCAGCAATTCAACGCATTGTCCGAGGCGATGCTCGCCAGCCTGCACGATGCGTTCGACACGCTGGCGGCCGATCCGCACGTGCGCTGCGTCGTGCTGGCCGCCGAAGGCAAGGCGTTCTGCGCGGGCCACGACCTGCGGCAGATGCGCAGCAAGCCCGAGCTCGACTACTACCGCACGCTGTTCGCGCAGTGCAGCCGCGTGATGCTCGCGATGCGCGCGTTGCCGGTACCGGTGATCGCACGCGTGCACGGCATTGCGACGGCGGCCGGCTGCCAGCTCGTCGCCGCGTGTGACCTGGCGATTGCGGCCGATACCGCGCGCTTCGCGGTATCGGGCATCAACGTCGGGCTGTTCTGTTCGACGCCGGCCGTGGCATTGAGCCGCAACGTCACGGCGAAGCGCGCGTTCGACATGCTCGTGACCGGGCGCTTCGTCGATGCGGCGACGGCCGCCGCGTGGGGGCTCGTCAACGAGGCCGTGCCCGAGGACGCGCTCGACGCGGCCGTCGCACGCAAGGTCGCGGAGATCGTCGCGAAGAGCCCGGCCGCGGTGCGGGTTGGCAAGCAGATGTTCTATCGCCAGCGCGAGTTGTCGCTCGACGAAGCCTATGCGTATGCGGGCGACGTGATGGCGCGCAACATGATGGAAGAGGATGCGGGCGAAGGGATCGACGCGTTCCTCGAGAAGCGCAAGCCCACGTGGCGTTCGTAGTGCATCGCCGGATGAGTTCTCCAGACGGAGCGGAAGGGCCGTCACCCACGCCTTTCCCGCACACGGGAAAGCAAACGGGCCGCCCGAGGCGGCCCGTAAATCAGCCGGTATGCAAGGCGACGCGATAGCGCGCCGCCGCATCGACGCCGGTCAGCGCCCGTAGCTTCCGGTGCGCAGCGTCGGCTGTTCGCTCGACGCGCCGGGCGGCACGATCACGACCGGCACGCGGCGCGCGAGCGCGCACATCAGCTCGTAGCCGATCGTGCCGCTGGCTTCCGCCACATCATCCACTTTCACCTGGTCGCCCCACAGCTCGACACTCGACCCGATGCCCGCGTTCGGGCACGGCGTCAGGTCGACGGTCAGCATGTCCATCGACACGCGGCCGACGACGCGCGTCAGCACGCCGTCCACCGCGATCGGCGTGCCGGTCGGTGCGTGGCGCGGATAGCCGTCCGCATAGCCGCACGCGACGACGCCGATCCGCATCGGCCGGTCGGCCGTGAAGCGGCGGCCGTAGCCGACGGTTTCCTCCGGCGACAGCGTCTGCACGCCGATGATCTTGCTCGTCAGCGTCATCGCGGCCATCAGCGGCGTGTCGGCGATATCCCGCGACGCACCCGTCGGCGATGCACCGTACAGGATCGTGCCGGGCCGCACCCAGTCGCGGTGCGCGCGCGGATGCCACAGCACGGCTGCCGAGTTCGACGCCGAGCGCTCGCCCGGAATCCCGGCCGTAGCTGCATCGAACTGGTCGAGCTGCCAGTCGACTTCGCCTTCGTCGGCGTTCGCGAAATGCATCATCAGCGTGATCTTGCCGATCGACGGCGCGCTGGCCGCGCGCTCCCACGCGGCACGGAAAGCAGCGGGCCGGTAGCCGAGCCGGTTCATCCCGGAGTTCATCTTGAGTTGGATGTCGATCGGCTGCTGCGGCTTTGCCGCGATCAGCAGGTCGAGCTGCTCGTCGCAGTGCACGGCCACCGTCAGGCGGTGACGGTCGGCCAGCTCGACGTCGGCCGGCTCGAAGATCCCTTCGAGCAGCAGCACGGGCTTGTCCCAGCCGAGCTCGCGCACGCGCACGGCTTCGTCGAGATCGAGCAGCGCGATGCCGTCGGCGGCCGCGAGGCCCGGGTAGATCCGCTCGATGCCGTGGCCGTAGGCATTGGCCTTGACCACGCCCCACACGCGCGATTGCGCGGCGGTGCGGCGGATGAAGTCGAGGTTGTGGCGGACGGCGTCAGGGCGGATATGGGCGACGATGGGACGGGGCATGGCGATGTCTCGGGTCGGATGTCGTTCGGCGCGCGCGGCGGCGCGGGTTCGGCAGGCTGGCGCGGCAACGCGCCGAGCCAGTGTTGAGCGCTATCTTATTGGTGTTCGACCAGTTTTAATTAACGTTTTTGTCGATGATTTGGTGGAAATTTTGGTGTCTGACCGGGCTGGCCGCGGCTGTCGGCGGGCCTCGCAGCCGAGTCTCCCGTCTAGAAAACCGGTGCGCGAACAGTCTGCCCCAATGCTAAGCTCTCGGCGATCTTGTCATTGATCAATGTAATCATAAAGGAGGAGACTTTTGATGACGACGTCCCAGCTGTGCCTGTTCATCGCGGCGCTGTTGCCGTTCCCGATGACGTTTCTCGCGAAGGCCCGCAAGGGCTACGACAACCGCACGCCGCGCGACTACCTGGCGAAGCTCGAAGGCTGGCGCGCCCGCGCGCAGGCCGCGCACCAGAACGCGTGGGAGGCGCTCGCGCTGTTCACGGCCGGGCTGGTGGTGGCGTGGCACAACGGCGCGAACGTGCATCGCGTCGACCAGCTTGCGATGGCGTTCGTCGCGATCCGGATCGTTTATATGCTGATGTACCTGCTGAACTGGGCGTCGCTGCGCTCGCTCGTGTGGTTCGGCGGGATGGCGTGCGTGGTCGCGTTGTTCTTCGCTGCGCCGTAAGCGGCGCATGCGGGCGAGGCCGGCGCGTTACTTGCCGGTCGCGCCGCCCGTGCCGCGCACGAGACGGTCGTTGGATGCGGGCGCAACGATCGGGCCGGCGAACGGTGCGGCTGCCGCTTCCGCAGCTGCTTCGCGGTGCAGGAAGTCGATCAGCGGATCGAGCAGCCGGTGCCGTGTCGACGGATTGCGGCGCAGCACGAAGCGCCACGACGCGGCGCGTTCGAGGCCCGGCCGCAACGGCACGAGGCGACCGCTCCGCAGTTCCGGTTCGATCAGCGGCGTGCGGCCGAGCGCGATGCCCGCGCCGCCGACAGCCGCGCCGATCACCTGGCTGAAACTGCTGTAGCGGACGATCTTCGTTTCGAAGTCGCCCGGCAGGCCGAATTCTGCCGACCAGTTGCGCCAGTCGATCTCGGGCGTGTATTCGTTCATCTCCTGCAACAGCCGGCAGCGGCACACGTTCCCCGACGCGAACGGATGCAGCTCGGGGCTGCAGACCGGGAACACGGTTTCCTGCAGCAGCACGTCGTCGTCGGTTTTCAGGCGGTGTGCCGGCACGTTGACGATCGCCAGATCGACGCCGTGGCGCGCGAAATCGGGTTCGTCGTCGAGCGCGACGGCGTGCAGCGGTATTTCCGGATGGCTCGACGAGAATTCCGCGAGGCGGCGTGCAAGCCACATTGACGAAAACGACGCATTGGCGGAAACCGTCAGCCGTTGCGCGGTGCCGCGAATTTCGGCACAGGCATCGGTCAGCCGCGACAGCGCATCGCTGACGGCCGGCAGCAGGCGTGCGCCGGCCGGCGTGAGACTGATGCCGCCGAGCCCCGTGCTGCGTTCGAGCAGCCGCGCGCCGAGCGATTCCTCGAGCGCGCGGATCTGGTGGCTGACCGCGCTCGTCGACACGTTCAGCTCGACGGCCGCGCGCGCGAATCCGCCGAGGCGGACGGCCGCCTCGAAAGCCCGCAATGCGCTGAGGGGAGGGAGGTGCGACATGCGGGGTATTGTAGTTGACTCAACACCCGTTGAAAAATCATCTTTTGCCGCGCACGGGAGGCGCGGGTAGCCTCGATCCGGTCAAGAAAAAACATCATCGGACACTACCGGAGGGCTTCATGTATTTCGACCGACGACTATGGGCAATGATGGCGGGACTACGCTGGCGGGTCGCCGCGGCCGTCGCGCTCGGGCTGCTCGCGATGGGTGTCGGGATCCTGCGCTTCGTATTTCTCGGCCGCGTGCTGGCGCTGGTCTTTTCCGGCGCGCCGGCACGCAGCATCGGCGAAGCCGTCGTTGCAACGGCGGCCTGCGTGTTGCTGCGCGCATGGCTCGACCATCGCCGCACGGTGCTCGCGCAGCACACGGCCGGGCGCGTGCAGGCCACGCTGCGCGCGCGGCTGTTCGACCGGATCGCCGCGCTCGGCCCCGCGTGGTTCAGCGGCGAACGCACGGGCGGCGTGATGCTGGCCGTCGTCGACGGCGTCGAGCAGTTGCAGACCTTTTTCGGCACCTATCTGCCGCAACTCGTGATCGCCGCCTGCGCGCCGGTGATGATCTTCGCGGTGCTCGCATGGTGGGACGTGCCGACGGCCGCGATCCTGCTGGTCGCGGCGCTCGTCACGCTCGCGCTGCCGCAACTCGTGCATCGCGCCGACAAGCGCGCGGCGCTCGCGCGCTCGGCCGCCTTCAAGGCATTCGGCGAGGAGTTTCTCGACGCGGTGCAAGGGCTGCCGACGCTGAAGGCGTTCGGGCAAAGCACGGCGTTCGGCGCGAAGCTGGCCGCGAAGGCGCGCGCGCTGTCCGACAGCACGTTCTGGGTACTCGCGCTCGGCCTGCTGACGCGGCTCTTCACCGATCTCGGCACCGGCCTCGGCGCGGCCGCCGCGATCGCGGTCGGCGCGTGGCGCGTGCGGCACGGCGACATGAACCTCGAGGCGCTGCTGATCGTGCTGATGGCCGGCAGCGAAATCTTCCGGCCGCTGCGCGACCTGCGTTCCGTGTTGCACCAGGGGATGATCGGCCAGTCGGCGGCGAATGCGATCCACGCGCTGCTCGGCGCGGATAGCCACGCACCGGCCGCCGATGCGCCGCGCGTCACGGGCCTGCGCCCGGAGATCGCGTTCGACGCCGTCAGCTTCGCGTATCCGGGGCGCCGCGCGGACGCGCATGCGGCGCTGAGCTTCTCGGTGCGCGAAGGCGAGACGGTGGCGATCGTCGGGCCGAGCGGCGCGGGCAAGTCGACCATCGTGCGCCTGCTGCTGCGCCAGCACGATGCGCAGGGCGGCGCGATCCGCATCGGCGGCCATGACGTGCGCACGCTCGATGCCGGCCAGGTGCGCGAGATGATCGCGGTCGTCGCGCAGGATGCGACGCTGTTCGACGGCAGTGTGGCCGACAACCTGCGGCTCGGCCGCCCCGACGCGAGCGACGCGGACATGATCGCCGCCGCGCGCGCGGCCAACGCGCACGATTTCATCTCGGCGCTGCCCGATGGCTACGCGACGCGCATCGGCGAACGCGGGCTGATGCTGTCGGGCGGCCAGCGCCAGCGCCTCGCGATTGCCCGCGCGCTGTTGCGCGATGCGCCGATCCTGCTGCTCGACGAGGCGCTGTCGTCGGTCGATGCGGAGAACGAGGCACTGATCCAGCAGGCGC
Organism: Burkholderia sp. AU30198; assembly: GCF_020419825.1. Lineage (NCBI taxonomy): Bacteria > Pseudomonadati > Pseudomonadota > Betaproteobacteria > Burkholderiales > Burkholderiaceae > Burkholderia > Burkholderia sp. AU30198. Next base: position 337,588 of record NZ_JAIZSA010000001.1, read on the forward strand.
TCGACCGGCTCACGCGCGGGCGGACCACGCTCGTGCTCGCGCACCGGCTGTCCAGCGTGATCGGCGCCGACCGCATCCTGGTGCTCGACCAGGGACAGGTGGTCGACGAGGGCACGCACGCGGCGCTGATCGCGCGCGACGGCCCGTATCGCCGGCTGATGGGGCCGCAACTGGAAGCGGTGGCCGAATCGATCGGCGTGGCAACAACGGCCGGTGCGACCGCGCGCGCGTCGTCGGGCCCGCAGGTGCGGCCGCTCAACGACGATGCGGCGGAGATCGGCTGGCCGGAAACCCTGCGGACATTGCTGCGCTTCGTGCGTCCGTGGACGGGCAAGGTCGTGCTGACGGTGCTGTTCGGGATCGGGCGTGTGCTCGCGTTCATCGGCGTCGGCGTGATCGGCGCGCTGGTGGTCGGCGCGGTACCGGGCGGCCACGTGAGCGCGACGCTCGTCACCGCGCTGCTCGTGATCGCGCCGGTGGCGGCCGTGCTGCACTGGCTCGAATCGTGGCTCGCGCACGACATGGCGTACCGGCTGCTCGCGGAAATGCGCATCGCGCTGTTCGCGACGCTCGAACGCCTCGCGCCGGCCGGGCTGCTGCGCCGCCGTTCCGGCGATCTCGTGTCGCTCGCGACGCAGGACGTCGAGACGGTCGAATATTTCTACGCGCACACGCTGGCGCCCGCGTTCGTCGCGGTGCTGGTGCCGGCCGCCGTGCTGGTGCTGCTCGCGTTAGTCGCGTGGCCGCTTGCGCTCGTGCTGCTGCCGTTCCTGTTGTGGGCCGGGCTCGCGCCGGTGCTGGCGCGACGCGATGTCGACCGGCTCGGCACCGGCGCGCGCGAAGCGCTCGGCCAGCTTGGCGCGCATCTGACCGAAACGATCCAGGGGCTCGCGGAGCTGACCGCGTTCCAGGCCGTCGCGCGCCGACGCGAAGCGTTCGTGGCCGAAGTCGATGCGTACCGCAAGCAGCGTGCGAAGCTGCTCGACGATCTGTCGGCGCAAAGTGCCGCGCTGGAAATCGCGAGCGGGCTCGGCGGGCTGGTCGTCGCGGCGCTCGGCGCGCTGCTGTGTGCACGCGGCTGGTTTCCGCGCGAGTCGTTGCCGTTGCTGGTGCTGGTGGCGGTGGCCGCCTTCATGCCGGTGGCCGAAATCGGTCAGGTCGCGCGTCAGCTCGCCGACACGATCGCGTCGACGCGCCGCCTGCGTGCGCTGGAGAAGGAGCCCGTGCCGGTGACGGACGGCGCGGCTGCGATGCCGACCAATCCGGCGGTGCGTTTCGAAGCCACATCTTTCACGTACCCGGGCCGCAGCCTGCCCGCGATCGACCGCGTGAGCTTCGAGGTGCCGCGCGGCAGCACGGTCGCGCTGGTCGGCGCGTCGGGCGCCGGCAAGTCGACGGTCGCGAGCCTGCTGCTGCGCTTCTGGGATCCGCAGCAGGGCCGCGTGACGCTCGGTGGCGTCGATCTGCGCGACCTGCGGCTCGACGACCTGCGGCAGCACATCGCGCTGGTTGCGCAGGATACCTACCTGTTCAACGACACGCTCGAAGCGAACATCCGGCTCGCCGCGAATGACGCGTCCGATGCGGACGTGCAGCGCGCGATCGATCATGCGGCGCTCGGCGACTTCGTCGCGCGGCTGCCGGACGGGCTCGCGACGCGCGTCGGCGAGCGCGGCGTGCAGCTATCGGGCGGCCAGCGTCAGCGTGTCGCCATTGCGCGCGCATTCCTGAAGGATGCGCCGGTGCTGATTCTCGACGAAGCGACGTCCCATCTGGACACGATCAGCGAGCAGCAGATCCGCACGGCGCTGGAAGACCTGATGACACAGCGCACGTCGATCATCATCGCGCACCGATTGTCGACCGTGCGCAATGCCGACCTGATCCTCGTGATGGCGCACGGCAGCGTGATCGAGGCCGGCCGGCATGCGGAGCTGATGGCACGGCAGGGTGCGTATGCGCGGCTCGTGTCGCATCAGGCGAGCGGGGTGGCGGCGTAAGCGATGCTGCATCGGCGCGCGGCCGGCCGGCGGGGGCGCGCGCATTCCGCAACATGCGTTGAGCCGCGCCGGCGGTGGCCGGCATCGCACGGGGCGGCCGCCTCGGCACAGTGCCGCGCGTCGAAGCGCCGACGATCCGCGCTGACAAACGGGCTGACAAACGGGCTGACAAACGAGCTGACAAGCGCGCAGGCGGCGGCGTTCGGCGCCGAGCGGTTGCGCGGCCATTCTCCTCTCGCGCGTGATGCCCGGGACGGCAAACCAGCCCGACCAGCCCACCGTCACCGCCAACCGCTCCTCAAGCGCCGCCATCGGCCGGCTCGGCACGATCCGGCCGGGCCGCTTCGCCACGGCCTCACGCCCTTTCCTCCGACTTATCCGTCCCACGTGCCCCGGGTTTGTCTCGATGCATTTACCCGTTGCGGACTTTTTTGTTGTCGTAGTATCGCCATTGACAACACTTGTTGCACTAAGGTCTAATTCGACATCGCATGTTGCGGTGCGGCTTGATGTCGTCGTTCCGCCGGCCGGCTGGCCGGTCACATCGCTCAATCATGCGGAGAGAAACCATGAGTCGCCGTTCCTTCCTGAAAGCCGTCGCGGTGGTTGCCGCGCTCGGCGCAAGCCTCGCGCACGCGGACACCAAGACGCTTGTCGTCGGGACCGACACGTCGTTCATGCCGTTCGAGTTCAAGCAGGGCGACAAGTACGTCGGCTTCGATCTCGACCTGTGGGCGGAGATCGCGAAGGACCAGGGCTGGAAATACACGATCCAGCCGATGGATTTCGCGGGCCTGATCCCGGCGCTGCAGACGCAGAACATCGACGTCGCGCTGTCGGGGATGACGATCAAGGAAGAGCGCAAGAAGGCGATCGACTTCTCCGCGCCGTACTACGACAGCGGCCTCGCGGCGATGGTGCAGACCGGCAACACGACGATCAAGTCGATCGACGACCTGAACGGCAAGGTGATCGCCGCGAAAACAGGCACCGCGACGATCGACTGGATCAAGGCGCACCTGAAGCCGAAGGAGATCCGCCAGTTCCCGAACATCGACCAGGCGTACCTCGCGCTCGAAGCCGGCCGGGTCGACGCGGCGATGCATGACACGCCGAACGTGCTGTTCTTCGTGAACAACGAGGGCAAGGGCAAGGTGAAGGTCGCGGGCCAGCCGGTCAGCGGCGACAAGTACGGGATGGGTTTCCCGAAGGGCAGCCCGCTCGTGCCGAAGGTCAACGCATCGCTCGTGAAGATCAAGGCCGATGGCCGCTACGCGCAGATCTACAAGAAGTGGTTCGGTGCCGAGCCGCCGAAGCTGTGAGCGTGACGCCGCAACAGCGCGCGGCCGGGTGGCCGCGCCGGTCTTGAATCGAACGGGGAGCGACAAGTGAATTTCGATTGGTCGGCGATCTGGGCGGCGTTGCCGGACTTGATGGACGGGGTCCGGTTGACGGTGTTCATCGCATTTTTCGGGCTGGTGGGCGGCTTCATCGTCGGGATGATCGCGGGCATGTTCCGCGCATACGGACCGAAGGCGATGAACGTGCTTGCGCAGGTCTATATTGAATTGATCCGCGGCACGCCGATCGTCGTGCAGGTGATGTTCCTGTATTTCGCGTTGCCGCTGCTCGCGCATATCCGCATCGACGGCCTGACGGCCGCGATCATCGCGATCACGGTGAATTCCGGCGCGTATCTCGCGGAAGTGGTGCGCGGCGCGCTGCTGTCGATCCCGAAGGGGCTGACGGAAGCAGGGCTCGCGATGGGCTTGTCGATGCCGCGCGTGCTGCTGAAGGTGGTCGGCCCGCTGGCGTTCCGGCGCCTGATTCCGCCGCTCGGCAACCAGTGCATCGTGAGCCTGAAGGACACGTCGCTGTTCATCGTGATCGGTGTCGGAGAGCTGACGCGCAAGGGGCAGGAAATCATCGCGGGCAATTTTCAGGCGGTCGAGATCTGGTCCGCCGTGGCCGTCATCTACCTGTTGCTGACCGGCGCCATGACGTTGACGCTGCGGCTCGTCGAAAAGCGGATGAGAATCTTATGAGCATGATCGAATTCCAGAACGTGTCGAAGAGCTTCGGCCACGTGCCGGTGCTGAAGCATATCGACCTGAAGATCGACGCGGGCGAGGTGGTCGTCGTGATCGGCCCGTCCGGCTCGGGCAAGTCGACGATGCTGCGCTGTATCAACGCGCTCGAGAAAATCACCGGCGGCGAGCTGCTGGTCGACGGCCAGAGCGTGCGTGGCAACGCGACGACGATCCGCAATATCCGGCTCGAAGCCGGCATGGTGTTCCAGCAGTTCAACCTGTTTCCCCAGATGACCGCGCTCGAGAACGTGATGTTCGGGCCGATCCAGGTGCGCGGCGCATCGCGTGCCGACGCGCGCGACCAGGCGATGGCACTACTCGACAAGGTCGGACTCGAATCGCGCGCGAATCACTACCCGTCGGAGTTGTCGGGCGGCCAGCAGCAGCGCGTTGCGATTGCGCGCGCGCTCGCGATCCGGCCGCGGCTGATGCTGTTCGACGAGCCGACCTCGGCGCTCGATCCGGAATTGCGCCACGAAGTGCTGAAAGTGATGCAGGATCTCGCTACCGAAGGGATGACGATGATCGTCGTCACGCACGAGATCGGCTTTGCGAAACGGGTCGGCACGCGCCTGCTGTTCATGGATCAGGGCGGGATTGCCGAGGACGGCCATCCGGTCGACCTGATCGACCGGCCGCCGACCCCGCGCCTGAAGGAATTCCTGAAACACGTGTCCTGAACGAAACCGAACCATCCGACATGCCGCTTTCCCTTTCTCCCGTCATCGCCGGCGCGCCGTTCGACATCGGCGTGCGCCTCGGCGAGCTCGCCCGCCCGGTGTTCGATGAATACATGCAGCAGAGCAGCGCGTGGCAGGCCGTGCGCCGCTGGCGCGGCCATCCGTTCGTCGCTTCGCTGCGGCAGGCCGCGCTGGCCGCGTACCCCGATCTCGTCGCGGAACTGGACGGGATCGCGGCCGGTGTCGGCTGGCCGGCCGAGGACATCTTTCTGTGGAACTGCCGCGGCGAGCTGATCCACAACGCACCGGACGGCTGCACGACGCTTGCCGCACGCGACGCGAATGGCACGCGCTGGATCGCGCACAACGAGGACGGCGATCCGTACCTGCGCGAGCGCTGCCTGCTCGTCGACGTGCAGCCGGCGGGCAAGCCGGGCTTCATCAGTTTCTACTACCCCGGTTCGCTGCCGGGCCATACCTTTGCCGCGAACCGCGCGGGCATCGCGCAGGCGATCAACAACCTGCGGATCCGCACGCCGGCAGTGGGCGTGCCGCGGATGATCCTCGCGCGCGCCGTGCTCGACGCAACGTCGCTCGACGCGGCAGCCGACGTGCTGCGCGGTCACGCGCGTGCAAGCGGTTTTCATCACACGCTGGGCGCGACCGGCGATGCGCGGCTGCTGAGCATCGAGGCGAGCGTCGCGCGCTGTTCGGTGATCGACGTCGCGCGGCTCGCGGGGCATGCGAACCATCTCGTGCACCCCGGTTGCGATGCGCAAGCGCAGATCGTCACGCAATCGTCGGCCGACCGCCAGCGCCGTGTCGACGCGCTGACGCCCGGCATCGACGCAATCGATGAAGCCGCGCTGCTGCGCGTGCTCGGCGATCGCGCGCCGGAAGGGCTGCCGATCTACCGCGACGATCCGGCCGACCCCGACGATGAGAACACGCTGGCCACGGCCGTGTTCGCGATCGGCGCGGCATCGATCGACTTCACCCTTCACCAACACGGCACGCAGCGTTTCGCGACGCGCATCGTGCCGTCCGGACGCGCGCACGACGCGTCCTGATCCATGAGGCAACGCATGACGACCGTTTTTCATCGCGCTCCGCGCGCCACCTTGCCGGTTGCCGTCGCCGGCGACGGCATCGAGATCATCGACTCGACCGGCAAGCGTTATATCGACGCCTGTGGCGGCGCGGCCGTTTCGTGTCTCGGCCACAGCAACCAGCGCGTGATCGACGCGATCAAGCGGCAGGCGCAGCAACTGGCGTACGCGCATACGTCGTTCTTCACGACCGACGTGGCCGAGGAACTGGCCGACCGGCTCGTCGACGCCGCGCCGGCCGGCCTCGAACACGTGTATTTCGTGTCGGGCGGCTCCGAGGCGGTCGAGGCCGCGCTGAAGCTCGCGCGCCAGTATTTCGTCGAGAAGGGCGAGCCGCAGCGCCGCCATTTCATCGCGCGGCGCCAGAGCTATCACGGCAACACGCTCGGCGCGCTCGCGATCGGCGGCAATGCGTGGCGGCGCGAGCCGTTCCTGCCGCTGCTGATCGAGGCGCACCACGTGAGCCCGTGCTTCGCGTACCGCGACCAGCAGGCGGGCGAAACCGACGAAGCGTATGCGCAACGCCTCGCGGACGAACTCGAGCAGAAGATCGTCGAACTCGGCGCGGACAACGTCGCGGCGTTCGTCGCGGAGACGGTGGTGGGCGCAACGGCCGGTGCGGTGCCGCCGGTGCGCACGTACCTGAAGAAGATTCGCGCGGTGTGCGACAAGTACGGCGTGTTGTTGATTCTCGACGAGATCATGTCGGGGATGGGGCGCACGGGCTATCTGTACGCATGCGATGAAGACGGCGTTGCGCCTGACCTGCTGACGATCGCGAAAGGGCTTGGCGCAGGCTACCAGCCGATCGGCGCGACGCTCGTCAGTGACCGCATCTACCGGACGATCGTCGACGGCTCGGGTTTCTTCCAGCACGGCCATACGTACCTGGGCCATGCAACCGCCTGCGCGGCGGCGCTCGAAGTGCAGCGCGTGATCGCCGAAGAGAAGCTGCTCGACAACGTGAAGGCGCGCGGCGAGCAGTTGCGCGCGTCGTTGCGCGAGCATTACGGCGCGCATCCGCATATCGGCGACGTGCGCGGCCGCGGGCTGTTCGTCGGCGTCGAGCTCGTGCGCGATCGCGACAGCAAGGCGACGTTCGATCCCGCGCTGAAGCTGCACGCGGCGGTCAAGCGCGAAGCGATGCAGCGCGGCTTGATGGTGTATCCGATGGGCGGGACGATCGACGGCGTGCACGGTGATCACATCCTGGTCGCGCCGCCTTTCATCTGCACCGCGCAGCAGATCGATACGATCGTCGAGCGGCTGTCGGGCGCGATCGGCGCGGCGCTCGCGTCGGCCGGCGCGTGATCGCATTCCTCGAATCCTATTCGGACATCGCCATGACAAACAGATTGCCTCCGTTCGATCCCGCATCGGCCACCGATGAGCAGAAGGCCGTGCTGGCCGATATTCTCAGCGGCCCGCGCGGCAACCTGAACGGGCCGTTTCTCGGCTGGATCGCGAGCCCCGAGCTGGCTCAGCACGCGCAGAAGCTCGGCGCGTTCTGCCGCTATCGCACGGGCCTGCCGCTGCGCCTGTCGGAACTCGCGATTCTCGTGACGGCCGCGCGCTGGCGCTCGCAGGCCGAGTGGCACATCCACCATCCGATCGCCCTCGACGCAGGCGTGCCGGCCGCGACGGCCGACGCGATCCGGCGTGGCGTCGCACCTGCATTCGAGTCGGACGACGATGCGCTGATCCACGCGTTCGCGAGCGAGCTGTACGACACGCGGCGCGTGAGCGATGCGACGTTCGCGCAGGCGGAAGCACGCTTCGGCCACGAAACCGTCGTGAATCTGGTCGCATTGCTCGGCTACTACGCGCTCGTCGCGATGACGCTGAACACGTTCGGCATGCGCGCGGAAGGGCAGACCGAATTGCCGTTTCCGGAGTAACGGCGGCGCTTCGACAGTGCCGGAGCAGGGCGGCGATACGTCTGATGAACACCGCGCCGACCTGTTCCCGGCACAATGCAACCAAATGTATTCATGCGGGATCGACGACCGATCGCCGCGTATGATGGCTTGTTCACGTCGACATGATCGGTGAACAAGCATGACGAGTACCCGCAAGACCTTGATGATCGCCGGTGGGCTCCTGGTAGCCGCGGCCGGCACTGCCTATGTGATGCTCCTGCGCGCGGATCACCGTGCGATCGAAGATGCCGGCATCGGCGATTCGGCCGCGCCCGTGGCCATGGCGCCTGCAAGCAACGATCACGCCGTGCAGGGCACCATCGAGCCGCCGGCTCCGGCCGCCGCGATGGCGCCGAAACAGGCGGCTGTCGCGCCGTCACCACCCGCACCGGCGCCTTCTGCGCCGGCCGCCACTGCGCGCGTCAGCGCACCGCCTGCGTCTGCTCCTGCCGTGCCGGTTGTCAGCGACAAACCGCAGCCGGAGGCGAAGCCGAGCGCACCGCCGCCGAAGGTCAACGTCGTGACCGTCGATGCGCAGGATTCGACCCCACCGGCACCGCCGCCGGCCGCCAAACCGGTGCAACAGGCCGCTCCTGCGTCCGCACAGGTCACGCAGCGCGCGCCGCGCAAACGCGACGGCCTCGAACGTCACGCGGCCGCAGCGCCCGCTGCAACGAAATCCGAAACGCCGGAGACGGCCGCACTCGTGAGGGAGTCGGCGAAGCTCGACCCGTCGTTGCCGCCGCCGTCGATGTCGTCGATGCCGTCGAGCAGCGGTTCGAACCGGCAGGGCGGTTCGTCGTCGGGTGCGAATCCGGTTGCCGCTGCGATGACCGAGCAACTGGTCAGGGAGTCGAGCAATTTCAAGTCGGCACCGTCGCCGGTGCCGGCGAACAGCGGCCCGACCACGACCAAGTAACTGCGCTCGCTTCCGGAATAAAAAGGGCCCCGCACGCCGACCAAAGCATGCGGGGCCAAGAGAGACAAACTGTTGTGCCGACGGGCTGACGCGCGTTACGCGGCGACCGCTTCCTCGGCCTGCGGCTGCGCGGCGGCAACCGGTGCCACGTCCTGCCGGATCAGGTGGTCGAACGCGCCGAGCGATGCCTTCGCGCCTTCACCGACCGCGATCACGATCTGCTTGAACGGTACCGTCGTCACGTCACCGGCCGCGAACACGCCCGGCACCGACGTTGCACCACGCGCATCGACGACGATCTCGCCGTGCTTCGACAGCTCGACCGTGCCTTTCAGCCATTCGGTGTTCGGCACGAGGCCGATCTGCACGAACACGCCTTCGAGATCGATGCGCTGCGTGTCGCCCGAGCGCAGATCCTTGTAGACGAGCCCGTTCAGCTTGCTGCCGTCGCCGGTCAGCTCGGTCGTCTGTGCCTGCGTGACGATCGTCACGTTGGGCAGGCTGCGCAGCTTGCGTTGCAGCACTTCGTCCGCACGCAGTTGCGCACCGTATTCGATCAGCGTGACGGCCTTCACGATGCCGGCGAGGTCGATCGCGGCCTCGACACCCGAGTTGCCGCCGCCGACCACCGCGACGCGCTTGCCCTTGAACAGCGGGCCGTCGCAGTGCGGGCAGTAAGCGACACCGCGGTTGCGGTATTCGCGCTCGCCCGGCACGTTGATTTCACGCCAGCGCGCGCCGGTCGCGAGGACGATCGTCTTCGCCTTCAGCACCGCGCCGTTCGCGAGGCGGATCTGGTGCACGTCGCCGGGAATCAGCGCATCGGCGCGCTGCACGTCCATGATGTCGACGTCGTACTGCTTCACGTGCTGTTCGAGCGCGGTCGCGAACTTCGGCCCTTCGGTTTCCTGCACCGACACGAAGTTCTCGATCGCCATCGTGTCGAGCACCTGGCCGCCGAAACGCTCGGCGACGACGCCCGTCGCAATGCCCTTGCGCGCCGAGTAGATCGCGGCCGCCGCGCCTGCCGGGCCGCCGCCGACGATCAGCGTATCGAACACCGGCTTGTTCTCGAGCGACTTCGCGGCACGTGCGCTCGCACCGGTATCGAGCTTCGCGAGGATTTCCTTCACGCTGCTGCGGCCCTGGCCGAACGAGGTGCCGTTCAGGAACATCGTCGGCACGGCCATGATCTGGCGCGACTCGACTTCATCCTGGAACAGCGCGCCGTCGATCGCGACGTGACGGATGCGCGGGTTGACCAGCGACATCACGTTCAGCGCCTGCACGACTTCCGGGCAGTTCTGGCACGACAGCGAGAAATACGTCTCGAACGCGTAGTCGCCGTCGAGCGCGCGGATCTGTTCGATCACGTCGTCGTCGAGCTTGATCGGGTGGCCGCCCGTCTGCAGCAGCGCGAGCACGAGCGACGTGAATTCGTGGCCCATCGGGATGCCGGCGAAGCGGATGCCGGCCGGCTTGCCGGGCTCGCCGATCGAGAACGACGGCTTGCGCTCGGCGTCGTCGCGGCGTTCGGTCACGGTCACGCGATCCGTCAGCGACGCAATCTCGTTCAGCAGCGCCAGCAGTTCCTGCGATTTCGCGCTGTCGTCGAGCGAGGCGACGAGTTCGATCGGGCGCGTGATCTTTTCGAGGTACGCTTTCAGTTGGTTCTTGAGATTGGCGTCGAGCATGGCGTTTCGGATTCCGTATTAATGATTCTGGTCGGGCACGTCGTGCCGGAGGTGGGCGCGGGCCGCATGCTGCGGCGGCCCGTCATCGGGCGTCTCGCGCGCCTCGTGCGAGGCGCGCGGAGCGATCGTCAGATCTTGCCGATCAGGTCGAGCGACGGGGTCAGCGTTTCCGCACCCGGCGTCCACTTGGCCGGGCACACTTCACCCGGGTGCGCCGCGATGTATTGCGCAGCCTGCACCTTGCGCAGCAGTTCGCCTGCGTCACGGCCGATGCCGTTGTCGTGGATTTCGCACAGCTTGATCTCGCCTTCCGGGTTGATCACGAACGTGCCGCGCAGCGCCATCCCTTCTTCCTCGATCAGCACGTCGAAGTTGCGCGACAGCGTGAGCGTCGGGTCGCCGATCATCGGGTACTTGATCTTGCCGATCGTGTCCGACGTGTCGTGCCAGGCCTTGTGCGTGAAGTGCGTGTCGGTCGACACGCCGTAGATTTCGACACCCAGCTTCTGGAATTCCGCGTAACGGTCGGCGAGGTCGCCCAGCTCGGTCGGGCAGACGAACGTGAAGTCGGCCGGGTAGAACACGACGACGGACCACTTGCCCTTGAAGTTCTCTTCCGAGACGGGCACGAAATCGCCGTTGTGGTATGCGGTTGCCTTGAACGGCTTGATTTGGGTGTTGATGATCGGCATCTTGCGAGTTCCTTTGCAGTGGTGTTGATGAAGTGTTCCCAGTATCCGGGTTCACCCTGAGTTTGTGAAATTGCTTGTTTCAATCCGGGGCATCGAGAATTTCTATCTGCTTCCGGCCCTTGATTGGGTGCGGCGTGCGGGGGAGGTAATTGACGCGTGGGTGTATGGACGAGCGGTAGCCGGGCGGAGATGCGGCGAGACGAATTGCATCGAAAGTCAAAAGCAGCGGGTGGAGCGACTCGAGGCGGCGCCGAAGGTTGTTCGGGGCGCGCGTTCACCACTCCGAGCGCAAGTCTTCCTGGTCGACGGCGTTGCGCCCCTTCCAGAGGCCGAACACATTGTCAGCAAGTGTCCGGTTCCGCAGCGCGATGTAGGCGTCGATCGCGTCCCGGATGATCTCGGCGGAGGAACTGTTCCGGTGCGCGGCGATGCGGGTCAACGCCGCATGCTGGTCATCTGATAGATCGACCGGAATTCTGTTCATTGCAACCTCCGTGACGGGACACGGCCATCGTGGCGATCCGGTCGGCCAAGTGCAAGTACGCGGCACGTCCGATGCGAATGCGGCTTCCCGATTCGGCCGGCTGTCGGAGCGACGTCGTCCCGCTCCGCTCAAATCCCCGCCATCTTCCTCAACCACGCCGCCAGCCGCCTCGCGCCATCCGGCATGTCCGCGTCCTCGCGCGTGCACAGGTAGTAATCGCGTCCGTCGTCGAGCGCGTGATCGAACAGCTTCACGAGCTCGCCATTCGCCAGCTCGCGTTCGACCAGTGGCGCGCGCAGCAACGCCGCGCCGAGATCAGCGCGCGCGGCGCTCAGCGTGAGCTGGCCGTCCTCGAACATCGGCCCCACTGCATGCGACACATGCTTCACGCCCGCGCCCTGCAGCCAGTTGACCCACGTGCTGCGATCCTCGTCGTGCACGAGCGGTGCGCGCGAGAGATCGGCCGGCGTGCGGAACGGCCCGTGGCGCTTCAGGAACGACGGGCTGCACATCGGCACCATCGCGCCCGGCAGCAGCCGCTCGCAGCGGTAGCCGGGCCAGTCGCCGGTGCCGAAGCGGATCGACAGGTCCGACGCATCGCTGCGGTAGTTGCGGTGATGCGCATACAGCACCGTCACGTCGACGTCCGTGTTGTCCGCCAGGAACGCGTGCAGCCGTGGAATGAACCAGCCGATGCCGAGCAGCGGAATCAGGCTGACGGTGATCTGCCGCAGCGACGAGCGGTCGCGCACGAAGCGCGTCGCGCTGCGCAGCACCGAGAACGCGGCGCTGATCGAGCGGTAGTAGTCGCGGCCTTCGTCGGTGAGCGCGAGCAGCCGGCCCTCGCGCACGGTCAGCGGCGTCTGGATAAACGCTTCGAGCAGCTGCAACTGATGGCTGACCGCCGACGGCGTGATGTCGAGCTCGCCTGCCGCCGCGGTGACCGACCCGAGACGCGCGAAAGCTTCGAACGCACGCACCGCGCGCAGCGGTGGATCGTGCGGCAATTGTTCGATATTTTTCATGTATCGAATTTTATCGAAAAGTCAGGGCAAGCGGCAACATGAAAATATCCTGTATTTACAGTGATATAGGTTAATGTGTCGAGAACGGCATAAGCATCCAACAATTGGGTATTTGGGGTTTGGGTGATGAATATTTAATATTTTTCATGTTTTGATCCGATTCACCGATCCCCGCACATGAAAATCGCTTTCCTCCACGCCAGCCTCGCCTTCTCGGCGGCCGCCCTGGTCGCCTCCGTTCCCGCGTTCGCGCAATCCGCACCGCAGACGATCCTGATCGGTCTCGCCGCGCCGCTCACCGGCCCGTCCGCGCGGATCGGCAAGGACCTGCAGAACGGCGCGCAACTCGCGATCGACGACGCGAACGCGAAGCATCCGACCATCGGCGGCAAGCCGGTCGTCTACAAGCTCGTTGCGGCCGACGACCAGTCCGATCCGCGCACGGCGGTCGCGGTTGCGCAGCAGCTCGTCGACAAGCACGTAATCGGTGTTGTCGGTCACTGGAACACGGGCTGCAGCGTGCCGGCGTCGCGCGTCTATCGCGATGCGGGGATCCCGCAGATCGCGCCGGCGTCCACCGGCCATCAATACACGCAGCAGGGCTATGCGACGGCCTTCCGCATCATGGGTCACGACGATGCGGGCGGCAATTTCACCGGCGCGTATGCGGTGAAGACGCTGAAGGCGAAGCGCATCGCGGTGATCGACGATCGCACGTCGTTCGGCGCGGGGCTGGCCGAGCAGTTCATCAAGGGTGTGCAGGCGAACGGCGGCGCGATCGTCGATCGCCAGTACGTGAACGACAAGACGACCGACTTCAGCGGCGTGCTGACCGCGATCAAGGGCAAGCGCGCGGATCTCGTGTTCTTCGGCGGCCTCGACGCGCAGGCCGCGCCGATCTCGCGCCGGATGCGCCAGCTCGGCGTGAACGCGCCGCTGCTCGGCGCAGGCGGCTTCGTGAGCCAGACTTTCCTGTCGCTTGCGGGCAAGGACGGCGACGGCGTGACGGCGCTCGAACCGGGCCTGCCGCTCGACCGGATGCCGGGCGGCAAGGCGTTCGACACGCAATACCAGGCACGCTTTCACGCCCCGATCGAACTGCATGCGCCGTTCGCGTACGACGCGGCCGCCACGCTGATCGCGGCTGCGCAGAAGGCCGGCACGACGCAGCCGGCGAAGCTGGTCGCGGCGGTGCGTGCGATCGACCGGCCCGGCGTGACGGGGCGGATCGCCTTCGATGCCGAAGGCAACCTGAAGGATCCGGCCTTCACGATCTATCAGGTGCGCGGCGGCAAGTGGACCGTCGTCGACGTGCTCGGCGGCTCGCGCACCGCGGCCAAGTAAACGAAACAGCGTTAAAAAACCAAGACGATCCCCATGACCGAAGCGACCCAGACACCCGCCGCCGCATCCGAGGACACGCGCCTCGGGATCCTCGCGCGCCGCCGCATCGAAGCGGAAATCATCAAGCCGATCTACGAGATCATGAAGCGCGAGTTCGGCGCCGAGCGCGCGCAGGCCGTGATCGCGGAAGCCGTGCGCGGCGCGGCGGTCGACGCCGGCCGCACGTTCGCCGCGCAGGAGCCTGGCGGCACGAGCGTGAAGTCGTTCATCGCGCTGCAGGTGCTGTGGGAGAAGGACGATGCGCTCGACGTCGAGGTGCGGCGCGCGGACGACGCGCACTACGACTACGACGTGCATCGCTGCAGCTACGCGGAGATGTATCACGCGACGGGGCTCGGCGAGATCGGGCATCTGCTGAGCTGCGCGCGCGACAGCTATTTCATCCAGGGCTATGCGCCGGACATCGCGCTCACGCGCACGAGCACGATCATGCAGGGCGGCAAGCGCTGCGATTTCCGCTACGCGCTGCAAGCCGCGCCGGAGAACGGCGATGCGTGACGACAACGCGAATGCCAAGGTGGCAAGCGTTGGCGCGCCACGCGTCGATGGCGACCGCCTGTGGGCGTCGCTCGACCGGATGGCGCAGATCGGCGCGACGCCGAAGGGCGGCGTCTGCCGCCTTGCGCTGACCGATCTCGATCGCGAGTCGCGCGACCTGTTCGTGCAATGGGCGCAAGACGCTGGCTGCACGGTGCGGGTGGACCAGATGGGCAACGTGTTCGCGCGCCGCGCGGGCCGCAACCCCGACGCCGCGCCGGTCTTGACCGGCTCGCACGCCGATTCGCAGCCGACGGGCGGCCGCTACGACGGCATCTACGGCGTGCTCGGCGGGCTCGAGGTCGTGCGTGCGCTGAACGACGCGGGCATCGAGACCGAGCGCCCGATCGACGTTGTGATCTGGACCAACGAGGAAGGCTCGCGCTTCGCGCCGGCGATGGTGTCGGCCGGTGTGTTCTCGGGTGTCTATACGCTCGAATACGGGCTGTCGCGTACCGACGGCGCAGGCAGGACGATCGGCGAGGAACTGGCGCGGATCGGCTACGCGGGCGCCGAGCCCGTTGGTGGCTATCCGGTGCATGCGGCGTACGAACTGCATATCGAACAGGGCGCGATTCTGGAGCGGGCCGGCAAGACGATCGGCGTCGTGACGGCCGGGCAGGGGCAGCGCTGGTACGAGGTGACGCTCACGGGTGTCGACGCGCACGCGGGCACGACGCCGATGGAATTCCGCCGCGATGCGCTGGTCGGCGCCGCGCGGATGATCTCGTTCGTCGAAGTGCTCGGCCGCCGTTACGCGCCGTATGCTCGCGCGACGGTCGGGATGATCGAGGCGCGGCCGAACTCGCGCAACACGGTGCCGGGCGGCTGCTTCTTCACGGTCGAATTCCGTCATCCCGACGACGCGGTGCTCGACGAACTCGACGCGGTGCTGCGTGCGGAGCTGGCGCGTGTGGCTGACGAAACGGGCCTCGGCGCGCAGATCGAGCAGATCTTCACGTATGCGCCGATCCCGTTCGCGCCGCGTTGCATCGACACGGTGCGTGACGCGGCACAGGCGCTCGGGCTGTCGCACATGGATATCGTGTCCGGTGCGGGGCACGACGCGTGCTATGTCGCGCGCGTCGCGCCGACGGGGATGATCTTCGTGCCGTGCGTCGACGGGCTGAGCCACAACGAAGCCGAAGCGATTACGCCCGAGTGGGCGGCGGCGGGTGCAGACGTGCTGTTGCATGCGGTGTTGCAGAGCGCGCAGGAAGCCTGAGCCTGGGCGTGATGGCGGCGGTCTGGTGAGGGAGTCTGCTCCAGGCCCCACCGGTCACTGCCTGATGACGCGAACGCGCGGGTTGCGTCGTCAGGCCACCGGCGAATGCCGATCGATGTATCGCGCAATTATGTTGAGTCTGGTGGGAAACGCTTGTGCCACATGAGTAGGGTAGCGAAAAGCGGCTTGTGTACCGTTAAAAATACCGTCGCCAGTTGTGAGTCGTCACGAGCGTCCATGGACGGCGGCGAGGGAGCTGCATGTGATAGCTCGAAACCGATTGACCCGCCTCGGGGTAGATCGGACGCACGTGAGGGGGGCGGTGACACTAGAAACCTGTGTCTTGCCATTGAGATGTTGGCGGCCCATCTCAGAATCGAACTGAGTTCTACCCCTTCAAGGCAGTCCTCCGCGAGAAGGCTGCCTTGAAGGGGGTCGCTTTACCGGTTAGCTCATGGGCCCTAAGTGGAGCATTATAACCCTATCTGCGCGAAGATCGGAGATTCCGTACTGTTCTCTCAAAGTCCCTTTGAGTGCGTTCTTGTACCTTACGGCGTCCTGCCTGAATTTCTTGAAGGGTTTTGAATCTAGTAGGGTGGCCAAGACTGCATCGCCAGGATCGAACTCCAAGTCAACCTCTCGCAGAACATCTAGCAGTAGGTGGGCCAGCAACTTGACGTCGTGAAAAGATAACGCCTGATCGGAGTTCGGCGCGGACCGCATAGAATATAAGGCGCGAACGGAATCGAGATGTGCTGTATTGTTCAAAAAGAAAGATCTAGCGCGTGCTTTGTTCTCTTGGGTTGGATGAACCACGGCGTTGCGTATATATCGGTAGTAGTCAATGGTTGCCTTCCTTGACGCTCCAAGTCGGTCGTCCAGATCTTTCTTATTGCTGCTTGAGTTCCGATAGATTTCGTCGAACGGGGAATCGCTATCGTTCTTTTTCCAGTCGCTGTGATTGATGTCATGGTACTGTGCGCGAAAGTCAGATAGAAACAGGTCGAAGCCACTGTATAGGCTGACAATGTTGAGCCGAGAGTTACTTCGCAATAGTGCATCAGAATCAAGTCCGTTGACTTTTATCTCATATTGCTTGGCGAGATGTCGCCATGGATCGTCGCTTTCCGAGGACGCGAGAATTTTTGTAACGTGCTCTGCCGCAGTCTGGATTCCTGCGGCAGAGGCTGTCAGCTCGCCGACGAATTTTTTGAATGCCCGATAGGCTTTGGTGGAGTAGTCACTCATTTCCGTAATGGTGCCACCCTCTCTAGAGGGTAAAATGGGTTGGATTACGACCGCGACAGCGTATGTCGTGTTATCGCGTCAGCAGAATGATATCGTCGTTCGTTCGTTTGTTCAAAAATTTGCTAACTGATGCTGGGGAATCGTCGACGACCGTGCGTGGTTAGGCGTACGTTGACGGTCTTTTTGGTTTGGCCTTTTGTCGCGCTCTCAACAGTCTACTGTCAATGACATGCGAACGCAGCCTGTCACAGACTCGATCAGCTTTCTGTGACCTCGGAGCAGAGGCTTAGGCTGGATTGATGAGTTCCGCCACCAAGTTTGGTATCTGATATTGATTCATGCGGAGCAGCAACTCGACGAGGGCGAGCATTGAGTCGTCGGCCGGCCGTTCTTGTGTGACTGCACGTGAAAGCGCATGCATCCATGTCTGTGGCCGATATCTCACGACAGAGCTCAGCATGAACAATGCGGCGTAGTGGAGCGTGTATTCCGATAGGTTGAATCCATGCAAAGGTGCGATTGCGGATACCGTTCCTCCGAACCCGCCGGCTATCGGGTCGAGGTGATGCTCAACATCGTCAAACCGCCCTTCGTGGACTAGCTCGGGCGGTACAAAAAATGTGCCCCCTGCCGCGAAAAGTACGCCATCGGCCAAATCATCTCCGTTCGGAGTGACGCTCACAAACTGAATTATCGACTTGCCCCAAGCTCGCTGCGCTTCGAGTAACCGCCAACCAGTCAAAAATGGATATCGACCGCGCAATTCGCCAACGATAGCGCGAAGACCGTCTCTATCTTCGTAACGTCTCAAGTCGTCAATTCGAATAGACCATTTGTTACGATGAATGTTTGGAGCCTCGACATTGATTGGCGTAGTGTTGGCAGATTCTCCGACCGTCGCGGTATAGAGAGTTTCCAGACCGGGTATTCGACTCAACGTATCTTTGAATGTAAACCTAAGACCGGAAACCGTAGTCGAATCGACACAAGGAATGACGACAGACTGGGGATGATTTTCTTCGTCAAAGTAGCAAAGGCGGTTGCGGCTTGCAACGACATCGTTGAACTCTGCCAGTGTCCCGCGTTCGTCTATGCTAGCAGCTAGCTCCTCGAGACGGCTGTTAGCGGCAGAATCGTCTTGGATGCCGTGCCCAGGAACCAGAGCCGAAAGCCCTTTAGTTCGATCGCAGACTAAAGTGAGCGCCTTGGCGAAGGCGACCATGCCGTAGAAGAACTGAAGGGGCGAAATGTCGATCGGTGATGCCGCGCCGGTTTCATAAAAGAGGCGTCCCTGACGCAAGCAAGCTGCGATTTCACGCGCCCGCGTGTCGCTCGGCCGCCATCCGTGATGCCGTTCGATTGTCTTTCGAAGGTTCTCGGAGCTTTCAAGAAACTGCAACAGGTGCCAGTCAGCCTTCATTTGCATTGCGCCTCTCCATCTTGGCTTTCGACTTCGCAATATGCGTGTTCTCGTTTCTTCGCAGCCAGGTACGCGGTTGTATGTATGCAGCGACGAAAGAGGTCTGCCCTTTAGAGAATCCGCAGGTTCCGAATCCGTCCGATCGTCGGTGAGCGCTTGAGGATGCGCTCGGTGATGTACTCGGGCAGTAACGCACGAGAGATGTTGGCGGGCACGTCGTGCACGAGCTGCGAGGGGACCTGGACGATGAATGCGTCGGGCTCGCCTTTCAGGCTGTGTTCATAACTGACTTGGTAGTCCATGGTCTCTTTTGAGCAAGGCCGAGAGAGATCGTGTCGGCCGCTGAGGTTTAGAAACAGGCGCCGCCGATCCCGATACAGGCGCGGCCGGCTGCCGTTTCAGTGTGCTGAAGTGTCTAGATGCCGGAGGCGTGACGGTATACGAACGGCAGAAAACGGCCGTATACCGTCACAAAATCGTAGCTGTAGCGAGTTTTGGCGAGACGATGGTAGACAGTATATCCACAAAAAACATAATTATTTCAATGGTTTAAAGCCGTCTGAAGACGCACTGAGCATCCGCTCCACATAGAGCCGCATCACATAAAACACCATATCGGTGCGCCCCGGCATCGTGATCGTCGCGTCATTGGCCGCGAAGCCGAGCTTTTCATAGAACCGGTACGCGGTTTCGCGTGCCGTGCACCACACGAGCGCGGCGCCACGTTCTTCCGCGTGCCGCACGCAGACCTGCACCAGCACGCGCCCGAAGCCCATGCCACGCACGGCAGGGTGGACGGCCATTCCGCGAAGCCGCCATGCCGGTCGCGCAGGGTCGTCTTCGCGCATCTCCTCGCAGAGCGACGCAACGGCGACGATGCCCGACGAATCGCGTATGCCGACGTGCAGGGTCGTCGGCGCATGGTCGCCGGCCAGTTCGCACGCGTTCAGATCGTCGTTCAGCAGGATCATCGCCCGGAGCGGGTGCGTCTGCGCCGCCTCGATCGATGCGATGGTGAACAGCGTGTCGCCTGACTTCATCAACGTTCCTTGAATATTCGATTCAGCCGCGCGTTACCGGCCAGCCTTGCGCCGCGCCATATACGCGAGATACGCGACGATCTGGTCGAGTTCGCGGTCGCTCAGCTGGTCGGGCGGAAACGCCGGCATGCTGCGGCCCGGCCAGTCGCGCACCGACGCCGGATTACGGATATAGCGGCGCAGCGCGGCAGGCTGGAAGTAGTCGACCGGATTCATCGGCGTGTTCAGGTCGGGGCCCGCATGGCTGCTGCCTGCGCCGTCGAGGCGGTGGCACGCGAGGCATTGCGTGACGAACAGGCGCTGGCCTGCGCGTGCCGGATCATCGGCGGGCAGCGCGGCATCGACGGCAAGCGACGGCCAGCGCGCGAGCGGCGACGATTCGATCGTGACGCGCACGATCTGGTACGGCCATTGCTCGCCGCGCACCGACGATGCTTTCGGCCCGAGCCAGACCAGATAGAACGGCCCCGCGCTGACCTGTTTGCCGGGCAGCTTCGGCCACGGATGCGCCGGATCCTCGATCGCGAGCCACGGAACGGCGCCGGCCGGCGTGCGGCGGCGCACGAGATCCAGCGGCAGCTGCGCGGCGAAGCCGTCGGCGGCACGGGTTTCGAGCACGCCGTCGGCCGGCAGCTTGTCGCCGAGCAGGTCGGCGAACGGCACCGCACGGAAGGTCATGGGCTTGCCGTACGCGATGTCGCGCGGCACGTGGATGTCGGTGGCATCGGGGCGCGCGAGCAGCGTTTGCCGGGTGAGGGTGCGGGCCGTGCCGTCCGTCTCGAGTTCAAGCGCGGACTGGGCCGACGCGCGTTGTCCGATCAGGCATGCCGTCAGCAGCAAAAGCGAAAACCACCGGCGCTTCAGCATTCGTTCTCCGGGAAGGGGCGTTCCGGCGGCGACAGGCGGAGCAGGCCGCGGCCGATGGAAGGAATCGGGCGACAGTCTATCCGGTACGCGTGGCGCTGGCGACTGCTGCGCGGAATGGGGGCGGCGGTCATGATCGGGCAGGCCGGCGGCAGCGCGCCTGGCGGTCGGGCCGCGAGAAGGAAGGATGCGGCATCACGCGGCCTGGTTTGAGCACGAAGGAGCGGAAGGAGCGGAAGAGGCGGAAGAGGCGGAAGAGGCGGAAGAGGCGGAAGAGGCGGCAGAGACGGCAGAGACGGCAGAGACG
Source organism: Burkholderia sp. AU30198 (assembly GCF_020419825.1). Lineage (NCBI taxonomy): Bacteria > Pseudomonadati > Pseudomonadota > Betaproteobacteria > Burkholderiales > Burkholderiaceae > Burkholderia > Burkholderia sp. AU30198. The sequence goes on from NZ_JAIZSA010000001.1 coordinate 358,245, forward strand.
GCAGAGACGGCAGAGACGGCAGAGACGGCAGAGGCGGCAGAGACGGCAGAGACGGCAGAGACGGCAGAGACGGCAGAGACGGCAGAGACGGCAGAGGCGGCAGAGACGGCAGAGACGGCAGAGACGGCAGAGACGGCAGAGGCGGCAGAGGCGGCAGAGGCGGCAGAGGCGGCAGAGACGAGGAGACGGGCAGGCCGGGGTGAGAGCATGCGGGCCCGCCACGTTCACAGCGATCGTGCTACCGGGCCTCCGTCAATGACTCGAACAATTCACTTCGCTCTTCGCCAACGGCGTTTCATGCTCCGGTTCGAAATCGGCTTCGCGCGTGCCCGACGGCGTCAGCGACACGAAATGCATCGCGTCGCCGCGCGCCGGGAAACCGGCGATACCGGTCGTGCCCCACGGAATCGGCGAAGGCTGCGCGCCGCTCGCGGCGATGCCGGCCGGCGACAGCGCGAGCGTCAGGAGCCGCCCGTCGCGGATCGGTACGTACGCACGCGCTCCGGCGACACCGATACTGGATTCGCGTACCGTCGCCGGCAGGCACTCGAGCGTCGCGGTACGCTGGCCGTCCGGAGCGATCAGCATCGCGACGCCGCGACCGTTCGCGGTCGTCGTGGTGACGATGAAGCGGTCGATCGCCGGCACGTAGGCCGCGGAATAGACGTAATACTGGATGGCGTCGTTCAACTCGCCGAGCATATCGAGCTTCGCGGTCACCGGATCGAACAGCGCGTACTCGAGCTTCGCGTCGGTGCTGTCGTCGATGAACTTCTGCCAGACCAGCAGCGCCGTGTGTGGCGAACCGGCGATCACGGGCCACCATTCGCGGCGGTGCGGCGCGACCTCGACATGATTCAGTACGCGGCCGGCCGCGTCGTAGGTTTTCACGTAGACGCCGTTGCCGGTGCCGAGATTGTCGACGCCGCCGCCGTCGATCCAGTCGGCCGAATAGAACACGACGAAGCGGTCGGCCGCCGTCGCGACATGCCCCGAGTGGCCGCCCGATTCGACGTCGTTCGGGTAGGGCTTGATCGGCTTCAGGTCGCGGCGATAGACGCCGTAGCGCTGGCTGACCTCCTGCGGCGCGTTCCAGCCGTCCTCGAACGTGACGAAGATGTCGCCGCGCGCGTTCTGCGCGATCGACACGGGCTCCTGCGCCTCGGGGCGGCTGATGAACGTATGGACGCGCAGCAGGTGCGGCTTGCCGGGCAGCCATTCGCCGACGTACACGTCATGCGGCCAGTTGCCGTTGCGCATCGCGCCGCGCGGGACGATGCCCGAGCTGCTGAAGAACACCCAGCGCTTGCCGTTGCCGGCGTCGGCCACGCCGATGCCGTGCATGAAGCTGCGCGGATCGACGGCCGGGTGAGATGACGGGTCGGCCTGCACGGTGACCGTATGCACGGCCGGCGTGGCCGCGAACGCAGCCGGCAGCGCCGTGACGATGCCGCATGCGCCGCACAGCGCGGCCGCGACGCACTGCGCGACCGCGTGTGCCGGGCGTGCTCGCTGCCTCATTCGACAGTCACCGATTTCGCGAGGTTGCGCGGCTTGTCGACGTCGGCGCCGCGCGCGCAGCCGACGTGATACGCGAGCAGCTGCAGCGGGATCACGTTGACGATCGGCGACAGCAGGTCGCCCGATTCGCGCACACGGATCAGGTGCGTGTCGCGGTCGGCGTCGATCCCGAGCTGATCGCCGGCCAGTACGTAGAGCCGCCCGCCGCGCGCGCGCACTTCGGCCATGTTGGATTTCAGCTTCTGGAACAGGCGATCGTCCGGCGCGATCGTGACGACCGGCATCGCGCTCGTGACGAGCGCGAGCGGGCCGTGCTTCAGTTCGCCGGCCGCATAGCCTTCCGCGTGGATGTACGACACCTCCTTGAGCTTTAGCGCGCCTTCCATCGCGATCGGGAAATGGATGCCGCGACCGAGGAACAGCGCGTTCTCGGTGTGCGCGAACCTGGCGGCCCAGCCCATGATCTGCGTTTCGAGCGCGAGTGCGTGGCCGATGCGATCGGGCAGCGCGCGCAGCTGCTTCAGGTGCAGCGCGACCTGCGCCGCGTCGAGCCGGCCGCGCAGCTGCGCGAGCGTCAGCGTCAGCACGAACAGCGCGACGAGCTGCGTCGTGAACGCCTTGGTCGACGCGACGCCGAGCTCGATGCCGGCCCGCGTCAGGAACCGCAGCGGCGCGTTGCGCGCGATCGTGCTGGTCGCCACGTTGCAGATCGCCATCGACAGTTGCTGGCCCATGTCGCGCGCCCGCTCGATCGCGCCGATCGTGTCGGCCGTCTCGCCCGATTGCGAAATGCCGACGACCAGCGTGCGCGGATCGGCCACCGTATCGCGGTAGCGGAATTCGCTGGCGATCTCCACCTGGGCGGGCACGCCCGCGATGGCCTCCAGCCAGTATTTCGCGGTCAGGCCCGCGTAGTAGCTGGTGCCGCAGCCGAGCAGCAGCACGTTCCTCACTCTCGACAGCATTGCGCGCGTGCCGTCGGTCGCGTCGAACAGTGCCGGCGAGATCGTGTCGATGCCGTCGAGCGTGCTGTCGATCGCCTTCGGCTGCTCGAAGATCTCCTTCTGCATGAAGTGCTGGTACGGGCCGAGCGCGGCGTCGCCGTCGCGCGCCTTCACCAGGCACAGCGGGCGCTGCGCTTCGTGCCCGCCCGAATCGACCACGGCGATGCGGTCCGGCGTGAGCAGCGCGACGTCGCCGTCTTCCAGGTAGACGAAGCGGTCGGTCAGGTCGCCGAGCGCCGCGCAGTCCGACGCGAGGTAGTTCTGTTCGGCGCCGATGCCGATCACGAGCGGCGAACCGGCGCGCGCGGCGACGAGACGCTGCGGCTCGCGTGCGCTCAGCACCGCGATTGCGTACGCGCCATGCAGCCGCTTGACCGCGCGCACGACCGCGTCGAACAGGTCGTCGCGGTAGAGGCTGTGGATCAGGTGCGCGATCACCTCGGTGTCGGTCTGGCCGCGAAACGTGTAGCCGCGCTCTCGCAGCTCCACGCGCAGCGCGTCGTGGTTCTCGATGATGCCGTTGTGCACGACCGCGATCGTGTCGCCGGACATGATCGGATGCGCGTTCATTTCCGACGGCGCGCCGTGGGTTGCCCAGCGCGTATGGGCGATGCAGGTCTGCGCTTCGAGGCCCAGCGTCAGCACGCGGGCCTGCAGGTCGGTCACGCGCCGCAGCGTGCGTTCGCTGCGCAGCCGGCCGTCGTCCTGCACGGCGATGCCGCACGAGTCGTAGCCGCGATATTCGAGCCGGCTCAGCGCATTGACCAGTTGCGGCACCTGATTGTTCAGGCCGCTTGCTCCGACGATTCCGCACATGATTCACCTCGTCCATAAAAGGTTGCCGGCGTGCCGGCAACGCACGGCAGCGCAGCACAAGGAGCGGCGCCGCGCGGCACCGGGTCGGTGCCGTGCGTGGCGGCGCGGCTCCACTGACCTACTCGCGGGGCGGCGGCCCTGCGTGGGCGACCCATTCGATGCCCGAGATCGAGCCGTTCGCGTCGTGCGACGCGACGAGAATGCGCGTCGTGCGCCGCGCGCCGCGCCGACGGGCGCTGGCCAGCACGGTCGGCGGTACCGAGCGCACCTTCGCGCTGGCCGAGCGCCGCAGCATCTTCGATACGCGCAGCCGGTAGGCCAGCGGATGCACGACGCGCCCGGCGATCAGCCACGTGACGATGGTGCCCGCGATGATCGCGATGCTGGTCGCGTAGAACACCATCTGTTCGATCGGCATCTCGGCCGGGTTGAACGGCAACAGGTAGCGGTACGTGTAGATGCAGATCGATGCCCATACGGCACCCACCAGCGCGGGCCGCACGAGGCGGAACCAGACGACCATCACGAGCCCGACGATGCGGCCTCGTTCGGCGATCATGTCGCGCGGTGCGCGCAGGGAAAGGTCAATAATCGGTGCGTTCTTCATGTTGAATGCCTCGGTCGGGGCTGACCCATACGGCCCGCTTGCCGCGGCCCCGCAGCACGATGGCAGGCAGGGCGACGACGGTGGTGATCATGCTGATCAGCCAGAAGGCGACGGGATACCAGACGGTGTCCAGGAAATACATCAGGAGTTTTTCGTCGTAACGACGATCGATCATGCTGCCGATGATCAATTGCAGGATGCAGGTGGCGACCAGCAGCATCCCGTGCCAGTGCGGCACGACCGATACGTGCCAGCTCCGCGGCAGCGGGTACACGACATCGATGAGCGCGAGCAGCAGGATGAACGACATCGAGTACGCCCACGCGATGCCGATCAGATACTCGGCGAACAGCGGCCACATCATCATCTGCGTCGGCCGCGCGAGCGTGCCCGCGTACTTCATCAGCACCTGGATGCCACCCTTCGACCAGCGCAGCCGCTGCCGGTACAGGCCCTTCAGCGTCTCGGGCATCAGGATCCAGCTCAGTGCGTGCGGCTCGTACACGACGCGCCAGTCGCGGCACTGCAGCTTCCAGCTGATGTCGATGTCCTCGGTCAGCATGTCCGAGCTCCAGTAGCCGACGTCGGCGAGCGCGGTCTTGCGGAACATCGTGATCACGCCGGATACCGTGAAGATGCGGCCGTACACCTGCTGCGTGCGCTTGATCAGCCCGACGATCGACGAGAATTCGCCGACCTGCATGCGGCCGAGCAGCGACGTGCGCGTGCGGATGCGCGGGTTGCCGGTCACGGCACCCACGCCCGGATCGGTCAGGAAATGCTCGAGCATCCAGCCGATCGCATCGTGCGCGAGCAGCGCATCGCCGTCGATGCACAGCAGGTATTCCGCGTTCGACACGGCCGCCGCGGTCGTGAGCCCGACCGCCTTGCCTTCGTTGCGCGCGTGATGGATCACGAGCAGCCGCGGGATCTCGACGGCCAGCTCGTTGAGGATCTCGCCGGTGCGATCCTGGCTGCCGTCGTTGACCGCGATGATGTCGTAGTTCGGATACTGCATCCCGTTCAGGTGGCCGATCACGCTGCGCGCGTTCGCGGCTTCATTGAAGCAGGGCACGACGATCGAGATCTTCGGGATCCCGCTCGACGCAATCGTCCGCGTGGACAGCTCGCGGCCTTCCTCGAGCAGGAAGTAGTGCACGACGCCGCCGATCATCCACAGGTACGACATGAAGAACGGGTAGTAGAAGACGAAATCCTGCAGGCGCTGGATGATGCTGTGGGTAGTCATGGCGTCTTCGTCCCCTGCGTTTTCTGCATCTGCATCAGTGCGTTGATCGATGTCGGGTCGAGGCGCGACTTCAGCGACATCACGTCGCGCATCGCGTCGAGTTCCGGCAGGCCGTTCAGGAAGTTGTCCGGGTAGTAGCCGAAATTCACCGCGCCCTCGCTGCGCAGCCGCCGCATCTGTGCGAGCAGCGTGCTGGCGGGGATCTCCTTGCGCGCGTGCCAGTCGTACGACTGCAGTTCGAACACGGTGCGCGGCAGCCCGAGCTTCTTCGCCCGGACGGCCCGCACGAGCTGGTCCAGCCAGCCGTCGGGATCCTTCGCCTGCTCCATGTACGGCATCGCCATCAGCGCGACGTAGTCGTAGGTGGCGAGGAAATCGTCGTAGTTCTGTGCGTACCACGCTTCCGATTCGGGCTTGAGCACCGGCATCGCGAAGATGTTGCGCGCGGTCAGCACGTCGCCCACGTTCTGGTGGGCCAGCACGATCTGTTCGAGCTGGCGGGTCAGGTCGATCAGGTAGCGCGACTTATGCCGGGTCCAGCGATTCAGCAGGTCGGGGTTCTCGCGGATCTTGCCGACGTCGGCCGGCAGCCCCCACTGCGAATAGGTGCGCAGCGCATGCCGGCCCGCATCCTCGTAATCGTCGAGCACCGCGTCGTCGCTGAACAGGATGCCGCTGAACGACGCGTGCTTGCTGAGATCCTCGTAGATCTGCTGGATCATCAGCCGCGCATCCGGATCGAACGGGCTCAGCCGGAACGTGCGCGTGCCGTTCTCGCGGGCCGGCGCGCCACCGTAGGCACTCACGGCCTCGAGCCCGCGCTGCTTGTCGGCCGGCGGCCGGAACGCGAGTACCGGCATCCAGGCGTACACCTGCACGTTGGAGCGCGTGTTGAGCTGCCACGCGGCGCGCGAGAACAGGTCGGCGCGCATCGGCAGGTGCCGGTTCGGGAAATACACGGATTCGGCCACGCCCGTGCCTTTCGGGTCCGCAAACGCCTGCAGGTAGACCGATTTCGGCTGCATCCGGTAGATGCGTTCGATCAGCTTGCCGAGATTCGCTTCCTGCCGCGCGGGATCCGGATCGTAGACCTGGTCCAGATCGACCTGCACGGTGCGCTCGGGCACGTCGACGTCGCCGCGGTTCGACGCCGGCTCGCGCATCGAGCGCTCGAACCCGCCGATGTCGACGTCGTACATCATCAGGATCCGCCGCAGCCGGTCCAGCGGCACGTCCGGCGTATTCGGGCCGGCATCGAGGCTGAACTGGATGTCCATGCCGAGCGACGTCGATATCTGGCGCACCGGCTGGTTTTCCGCGCCGTATGGCCACACCATCGAGCGTGCGACGATACCGGTATGTTCGCGGATCTGCCGCACGCAGGTCTGCAGGTCGTTGTGCACGCGCGCTTCGAATTCGGCGTCGGTTTCATAGCGCTTCTCGTCTTGCAGGTAGAGGTGCGACGTGGTCGCCGGCAATTCGTTGCCTTGCGGATTCGCGACCGCGCCGTGATGGAGGTTGTGCGTGTGGCAGCCGAGCTCGACGAGCTGCGACTGGCCGACCTGCTTCACGTCGTCCCACGACATGAAGTAGTCGCGCGGCACCTGGACCTTGTCGCTGATGCGGATCGGCGTATCCGGCGGGGTATCGATCCACGCGGTGACGATGCCCATCACGGCCGGGTACTTGAACCGCTCGAGTAGCGGCAGCACCTTCGTGTAGTGGCTGCGAAAGCCGTCGTCGAACGTGAGCAGCACCGCGCGCGGCGGCAGCGGCTTGCCGCCGTGCCGCGACTCCTCGATCTGCTTGACCGTGATGGTGTGGTAGTTGTTGGTCTGCAGCCACGAGAAGATCGCGGTCAGCGTGCCGGTATCGACCGCGAACGGATCGACCAGCGCCGACGCCGATGTCGACGAAAACGACGCCATCAGGTTGTCGCGCACGTCGTGCATGCAGATCACGCGAAACGTCTTGCCGTCGGCCGGGTCGGACGGCGGCAGCAGGTCGATCATCCTGGCGTTCGTCACGCCCGGGAACAACGAACAGGCGGCAAACGTGCCGAGGCATCCGCACATGAAGGTCCGTCTGGTTTGCATTCGCGATCTCCTTGCTAGAACGGCAGGTTGACCGACATGAAGCCGGTTTCGGAGCGCTCGCGCTCGCCGTCGTACGCGCGGCTGCTGACCTCGACGCCATAGGTCAGCGTGATGTCGTGCTTGAACGTCCACGCGTGTTCGAGGCGCGCGCTCCACAGGGGGCTGGTGCCGAAACCGCGCTCGTTGTACACGCCGCCGGACACCGAGACGCGCTGCTGCAGCCCCATGTCGCCCTTCTTCCAGAGGGTCAGCTGGTGCATGACGGTCGCCGCAGCCGCGTAGTCGCGGCCCGGGCTGAAGTAGGGCGCGTTCTGGCGCGTGTTGCTGTCGGTGCCGAGATCCAGCGAGACGTTGACCTGCTGGTTGGCGGTCGTGTACACGCGCTGCGTGGCGGTCGCCGCGATCTCCTGGTGCAGGTTCGAATCGCTGTAGCGGCTCACGCCGTAGCTCAGCTTGACCTCGCGACGGTCGTTCTGGCGATAGACGACCGAGACGTTCGCCGAGCGGCCCCAGATGTGCGCGGCATACGCCTTCCATGGCAGCGAGTTGTCGTTGGTGTCGAGCGCGCCGCTGACCGTCCAGTAGTCGTTCAGCGCGTACGCGATCGACCCGCGGCCACCGGTTCGGCCGTCCGTGCCGAACGAGCGCGTGACTTCGCCCTGCACCGTGAGCGGTCCGTGCCGGTAGTCGCCGCCGACGCCCGTACGCGTGCGGCTGACGTTGCCGGCGTCGGTCTGCGCATAGCCGAAGAACGTGTGCGAGAAGACGCGCCAGTTATCGCCGAACGGTTGCGAATACACATAGCTGTCCGACGTGAAGCTGTTGTCGGCCAGTGCGCTGTTGCCGTGCTCGTAGTTCAGGTCGGTCGTGAAGACGGGGCTGCGGTACGCGTTGTAGTCGCGCTTGAAGCCGCGCACGGCACCGCTGTCCGGGAACGTGTTGTCCAGCGTCTGGTCGACGCTCTTCGCGGTCGCGTAGTCGTCGGCCGTGAGCGACGCGCGGCCGAGGCCCGCCAGCATCTCGACGCTGTCCGGGTGGTCGGTGAGCGACGCGCGATACATCGCGATCGCCTGGCGGGGATGCGACTGGCCGGATACCGCGTCCGCGTGCGCGGCACGGATCTCCGCGTTGAACGGCACCTGCTTCTCGAGTTCCTCGAGCGCGGCGATCCCTTCGTCGACGTGGCCGGTGTAGATCAGGTATTGCGCGCGCAGCCGGTAGTAGCGCAGATAGTCGCTTTCCTCCGGGCCGTAGCTGCGCACGTCCTTGGCCGGCGGCAGCGACGCACCCATGTCATCGAGCGCCTGCTTCGCGTCCGCCGCGCGTCCCTGGTCGACGTACGACCAGAACAGTCCTTCGCGCAGTTCGATCGGGCGCGTGCGTGCGCCGTACTGGAAGCCTCGGGTCGCGCGGTCCGTCGGCGACGCGGTCGCCTGCTTCAGCGCGCGCTGGTACACGGCGTTGGCCTTGCCCGGCTCGCTCAGGTACAGGTAGGCGTCGCCAACGGCGGACAGCGCATCGATCGAGATCTCCGCGTCGGACGGAATGGTCTCGAACGTCGCGACGGCCGTCTTCATGTCGCCGCGCGCCGCGTAGGCGACCGTGCGGTCGCCCGCGAGCGCCGTCCTGACCGGCGTGTACTCCGGCGTGGCCGGCATCCGCTTGTCGAGGTCGTCCGCCGCGCGCAGCGCGCTGTCGATCCCGTCGAAGCGATCGGTGCTCGTCATCGCGCGCGACTTGTCGCGTCCGCCGCGCACCTGCTGGCGAATCGCCAGTTCTTCGAGTTGCGCGATGTCGACGGCGGAGAACGCATCGGGCCGTGCCTTCGCTTCGTCGAGCGCCTTGATCGCGCCGCCGCTCGCCGCGAGCCCGAATACGTCGTTGCGTACGGTCTCGACGTCGGCGGTACGGAGATTCGGCGCCTGGGCATTCGGCGTTTCGACGTCGGGTCCTTGCGATCGTTGTGTCGGCTCGCCGGATAGCGGGGCGCCTGGCGCCTGCGCGTTCGGTGCCGGGGGCGACGGCGGTGGCGAACCCGGCATCTGGGGAACGGGGGCCGGCGCGTTCGGCATCGGGGTGCCGGAGGCCTGCGCGGTTTGCGTCGGCGCATTCGACGGCGCGGCGGGCGCGGCTTGTGCGACCTTCGGCGGAGTGTCCGAAGACGGCACGATCGGCGCCGGTGAAGGGGATGCAGACGGGTCGGACGTGGTCGACGCGGGGCGCGTCGGCGCATCGGGCGGTTGGGCGTTCGTGGCCTGCGCAAGCTGCATCGGCACGTCCGGCATTTGCGCGACCGGTGCCGGCGTCTTCGGCGTATCCGGCGATCGCGCGTCCGGCACCGGGTCGCTCGATTTCGGTGCGTCCGGTTCCACCACGACCGTGGTTGGCTGCAGCGGGCTCGACGCCTGCGCGATCTGCATCGACGCATCCGAAGCCTGCGCGATTGGCGTCGGTGCATGAGGGGGCGGAGCGCTCGCAGCGTCGGCAATCTGGATCGACACGACCGTTGGCTGCATCGCGCGCGGCGATGCATCCGGCGCGTCGCGGGTCCCGGCGATTGCGTTGACGCCGCCCGTTTCCGCATCGCCGTCGGCTGAGAAGCAGGGGCCGGACGCGACGAGCAGCAACACCAGCGGCGCATGCAGGAGGATCCGCCGGTTGGACGGAGCGACGGTCGTGCATGGTGGTTGACGATTGTTGGCCACGAGGTGTCCTCCTTTCGAAACGATCACATCGGTCGCACGCCTGACGACGCACGTCGTCGCGCATCGCGCGGCCGGGCGGCGAGTGCCCGGCGATGCGAATCCGGCTTACAGCCGGTTGCGGACCGCTTGCCCAAGCAACGCACGCGATTCGCTGTTCTTCGGGTCGATCGCGAGCACCCGGCTCGCGTTCTGCTCCACACAGTTCCATTCGTCGATCACGGCGCACGAGCGCGCCTTCGCCAGCGCACGTGCACTTTCCAGTTCGGCGTGCGTGACGCTTGCCGTCTGCATGTGCACGGTATCGGTGCGATACGGCCTAGGCCTGGGCGCGAAGTCCAGGCGCCTGCTCGTGCCTGCCAGCGTGTCGGCATGCGGCGTGCGATGCGCGGCGCCGTACCGCGTGGCGGCGCGACCGTAGGCCGGTGCCGGACGCGTACCGGCCGCGAGCGTCACGGGCGGCGCATGCGACGACCGCCGGTGTTTCGCGACCGCACGGGGCGCGGGTTGCGGTGCGGCTTCCGGTTCGACCGCGAGCGTGACGGGCGGCACGGTGGATATCTCGGGTGCCGCCGAAGCCGACGCTACCTGCAGCGGCGGCGTGAGCGGCCTGTCCTGCACACGTGTCGGGGCCGGCCCGGGCGCGGCTGAGGCTCCGGACGCGCCGGTTGCGCGCGACGCAATGGTCACGATCGCCTGGCGCGTTTTCCCGACGGCGGTGCCGATCACGCCGGAGATGTCGTGCGTCACGCTCGGATGGCCGACCGTCGTGTCCCGTTCGGCGTACGCGAAGATGCCGAAGATCGCGGCGAACGCGACGAAGCTGAGTGCCGCGTTCTTGCCCGGGCCCCAGGAGGGTTGCGGCGGGCGGGCCTGCGAGTCGTCCTGTCGTTCTGCACGAGTCATTCAACGCTCCTCGATTCGATACGTTGCGATGTAAGACGCGATCGGGTGGGGTCAGGTGGCGTTCACCATTTCAACTGCGTGGTCAGTGCGCCGGTTTCGACGATCGCGAACTGGGTCGCGCCCTGATAGGTTCCTTCGACCCGGTAGCTCGCATCGGGCACGCTGAACAGGCAACGGGATCCGGATGCGTTGAATTCGACGAGTACGCGACCATGTCGCCGCAGGCGTACCTGGACGTTGGCGATTGGCTGCCCCGTCTGGGCCGAAGCAAACGACACGCCCAGGTTGTACGGACGGCCGTCGGGCGGAAGCGGTGCGGTACCGTCGATCCGCGCATCGCCGCAGATATACGAGATGACGTAGCGGCCCGCGCCGGGACCGGGTGCGGGGGCGGGTGGCTGGGACGCGGGCGTCTGGGCCACCGCATTCATGCAGAGCGCGGAGATGATGGCGCTGAGGAAAGGGCGAGCATGCTGTCGAAACGAGGAAGACATTGCAACCTCCCGTCCGGAATCAATGGCGCGCATTTATTCCGAGTCAGATTTGCCAGCGTTCTTTTTACGACACGCTATTGATACACGACGGTTTTTGAACCAACAACCGCGTGTGGTCTGAATGGGACGGGGCGAAATATCCTATTTAAATAGGATAGCGATGGATTTGTCTGACTCGCTTACCGAAGAAGAAAGTCGATCTTGCCAGATATGAATATTGATTTTCGGTAGCAATGATCGCGCACGCTTTGAATCACGTCGGAGGTATCGACGTTCATGCCGAAAAGTAACGACTGACAAAAGGAATTTTTGCGGCTGTGTTCGCGGTGAATTGATGACGGGCGGGATACAGGTTGCGCAATTCGAAATGAGGGTGCGACGTTTTTGATATTTTGGATTGTCGCGGGAAAATCGAAACTTTTGATTTGTTGTGTAACAGAGTATTTCTCGCCGAATAATCAGGTGGAATATCCGGATCGTGAAACGGCGGGCGTGAAAATTGGACGTCAATATGCAAACGTTTGCGATTCGTCTGGTATTGATTGCGGGTCTGGTGCAGTAATTTTTCGGGCTGGACAGGGATTGCCGATTGATGGCCGTTGAAAGGGCGGCCGCGTTCGCCGCGAAGCGGCGCGACGCGGAAGCGGGCGGGTACGCGATGATCCGACACGGCAACCGCGCCGCAACCACGCCTGCGATGTCGGCAGGCACGACTGGAACGCGAAGATCAGCGGCTGCCGCCCGCGCTGCGCCGCGCGATGCGCATCGCCGGCGCGGCCGCTGCTTCGGTCGCGCCGACGGCACCGTCGACCGCCGCGCGCGGCCGGTTCATGATGTAGGTCCACAGTTGCTCGGCCGCGAGCCCGCGCTTGCGGGCCGACCGGTACAAGCGGATTTCGAGCTCGGTGATCCAGTCGCCGGCGCCCGCGCACACGAGCGTGCCTTCCGCGAGTTCCTTCGCGACGCAGCTTTCCGGCAGCCAGCCAATTCCGTGCCCGGCCACGACCATGCCCTTCAAGGCCTCGGACATGTGTGTCTCGAAGCACCGGTGCAGCACGTACGGCTCGGTCGCATTCAGCAGCAGCATCTCGACGATGTTGCCGAGAAATGCGCCCGACGAATACGCGAGCAGCGGCAGCGGCGCATCGGGGGTGCCCGGCAGCTGGAACACGGGCTTGCCGCGCGCATCGGGCGTCGACACGGGCAGGATCCGTTCGACGCCGAGGCTGACGAACGGGAAGTGGTTCGGGTCGAGCACGATCGGCAACTGCGGATGGTGATAGCCGAGCAGCAGGTCGCATTCACCTTCGACGAGCTGCTGCACGCCTTCCGGTACGTTCACCGCGTTGACGCGCGCGGTCACGTGGCCGACCTCGCCGTTGAGCTGCTTGAGCCATTCGGGAAACAGCGTGAAGACGAGCGTGTGGGCGACCGCGAAACGCACGACCTGGTCGCTGGCCGCGAACTGGTCGTAGCCGTTCACGAGATTGCGCGCCGCATACATGCTGCGCAGGATGTCCGCGGCGAGCCCGCGGAACATCTGGCCGGCCGGCGTCAGCGTGATCGGGTTGATGCTCCGGTCGACCAGCTTCGCGTCCATCCAGGTTTCGAGTGCGGCAATTCGTCTGCTGAATGCCGATTGCGTGAGGTGCCGGTTACGCGCGGCCCGGGAAAAGCTCTTGGTATCCGCAAGGCTCAGGAAATCTTCCAGCCACTTTGCTTCCATTTCGATCTTCGCTTTTTATAGTCGGGCGCCTGAAGGGCGGCGCCGCTTCGCTGCACGAACGTTCTAGCGTACCGCGCCTCGCATGCGGCGACCCGATGTTTTTTTTCGATGGGTGTCAGTCGAAATATGCATGGGCGTTGTCGGCGGGATTACGGCTGCATAGCGTTGAGGTGCCGGACCCGGCTAACCGGACAGTTCATCGCGTCGAACTGCCGGCGCGGCCGCAGACGGTACTTCCCCCCAGGGCCGGTTGCGCCGTGCGCGTACCGGCCCGCCTTCCCATCCTTGCGTTGCGGCGCGTTCCTGTGCCCGGGCGGGCCGTTTTTTGTGCAGTGCAGATTGCACATTCGTGACACGCGGGGGAACTATGTTTGAAAGTCGCAGCGCAGCATGGGGCATGCGCGCCTGCGACGCACCGTCGTCGCCCGTCGCACCGGGTGCTGCACCGCCGTGGTGCGTCATGCCGCGCAGGCGTGCCTGGCGCGGCGCAAAAAGGGGGGATTATCGAGGGGATCGCGCAAGGCACGTTCCTTGCGACGCAGTCGTTACGCCGGTCCGGCATGCGCAATGCCGGGGAAAACGATCGATGGAGAAAAGATCGATGAAGCCATTCGATGAAATGCTGCAATCCGGCGACATGGTAAGGGCGCCCTACGCGCGCCTGAAGCAGTGGCTCGACACGCAGAATCCCGCGAGCCTCGCCCAGAAAGCCCACGACGCGGAAGGCGTGTTCCGCAAGACGGGCATCACGTTCGCCGTCTACGGCGACGCGGAGGCCGCCGAGCGGCTGATTCCGTTCGACATCGTCCCGCGCATCATCTCGGGCGCGGAATGGAGCCGGCTGTCGCTCGGCATCGAGCAGCGCGTGATGGCGCTCAACGCGTTCCTCGACGACATCTATCACCGCCAGGAAATCGTGCGCGCGGGCATCGTGCCGAAGCACCTGATCGCGCACAACGAAGCGTTCGTTCCGGAGATGATCGACTTCCGGCCGCCCGGAAACGTTTACACGCACATCATCGGCGTCGACATCGTGCGCACCGGCGAGAACGAGTTCTACGTGCTGGAAGACAACGCGCGCACGCCGTCCGGCGTGTCGTACATGCTGGAAAACCGCGAGACGATGATGCAGCTCTTCCCCGAGCTGTTCCAGCAGGTGAAGGTGCGTCCGGTCGAAACCTATCCGCAGATGCTGCGCCAGTCGCTCGCGGCCGTGTGCCCGCCAGGCGGCAACGCCGACAACCCGACCGTCGCCGTGCTCACGCCCGGCATCCACAATTCCGCGTACTACGAACATTCGTTCCTCGCCGACCAGATGGGCGTGCATCTCGTCGAGGGCAGCGACCTGCAGGTGATCGACGGCCGCGTCGCGATGCGCACGACCGAAGGGTTCCGCCCGATCGACGTGCTGTACCGCCGCGTCGACGACGCGTTCCTCGATCCGCTCACGTTCCGCCCCGATTCGGTGCTCGGCGTCGCGGGGATCATGGACGTGTACCGCGCGGGCAACATCACGATCGCGAACGCGCCCGGCACCGGCATCGCCGACGACAAGGCGATCTACTCGTACATGCCGGAGATCGTCGAGTTCTACACGGGCCGCAAGGCGTTGCTGGAGAACGTGCCGACCTGGCGCTGCGGCGAGGCCGACAGCCTGAAGTACGTGCTCGACCATCTCGACGAACTGGTCGTGAAGGAAGTGCACGGCTCGGGCGGCTACGGGATGCTGGTCGGGCCGTGCGCGTCGAAGGCCGAGCTCGAGGCGTTTTCCGCGAAACTGCGCGCGCGCCCCGCGAACTACATCGCGCAGCCGACACTCGCGCTGTCCACGACGCCGATCCTGACCGAAGCCGGCCTCGCGCCGCGCCACGTCGACCTGCGGCCGTTCGTGCTGGTGTCGGACCGGATCCGCATCACGCCGGGCGGGCTCACGCGCGTCGCGCTGAAGGAGGGATCGCTCGTCGTCAATTCGAGCCAGGGCGGCGGCACCAAGGACACCTGGGTGCTGGCCGACTGAGCCGGACGCGACCGCGCGCGCCGGAACCGGCGCGCCAACCGAACGAAGACGGAGTGGACACGAGATGCTTCTGGGACGTACTGCAAGCGGTCTCTACTGGATGTACCGCTATATCGAGCGCGCGGAGAACATCGCGCGCATCGTCGATGCCGGGCTGCGGATGGCGCTTACGCGCACGTCCGACGCGCCGGCCGAATGGTCGTCGGTGCTCGTCAGCTCGGGCACGGACGACGGCTACCGGCAGAAATACGACGCGTATGCGGCCGATACCGTGACCGACTACCTGCTGCGCGACCGCGACAACCCGTCGAGCGTGCTGTCGTGCATCGAGGCCGCGCGCTCGAACGCGCGGATGGTGCGCACGGCGCTCACGCGCGAGGCGTGGGAGAGCGTGAACGGCGCGTGGCTCGCGTTGCGCCGCGCATTGGCGCAGCCGGTGCCGGAGAGCGAACTGCCGGCCGTGCTCGACCAGGTGAAGCGCGAAACCGCGCTGATCCTCGGCAGTTTCTACAGCACGATGCTGCGCAACGAGATCTTCGATTTCGCGCAGATCGGCGCGTTCGTCGAGCGCGCGGACAACACCGCGAGGATCATCGACGTCAAATACCACCTGCTGCTGCCGTCGGTGTCGCACGTCGGCACGATCCTCGACAACTACCAGTGGGAGACGATCCTGCGCTGCGTCGCCGCGCACCGTTCGTACCGCTGGGTGTACGACGTGCAATACAAGCCGATGAACATCGCCGACTACCTGATCCTGAACGGCCGCATGCCGCGCTCGCTGCGCTATTGCTACGGGCGCGTCGTGTCGAGCCTGAACCTGCTCGCGAAGGATTACGGCGTGACACATCCGTGTCACGACACGGCCGCGAAGATCCTGCAGATGCTGTCCGACACCTCGGTCGAGCGGATCTTCAAGAGCGGCCTGCACGAGTTCCTGACCGACTTCATCGGCCGCAACAACAGCCTCGGGCTCGAAATCGCCCAGGCTTACAACTTCGACTGAGACTTGCCATGCGACTCGCCATCCGACACATCTCGCGTTATCAGTTCGACGATCAAGCCACCCATGCCCTGCAACGGCTGCGGCTGCGCCCGCAGTCGGGCCCCGGGCAGACGGTGCGCGCGTGGCAGGTCACGATCGACGGCGTCGAGCCGACGCTGTCCTATGCCGACGGGCTCGGCAACCGGATCGACCTCGTGCGGCACGACCGCGGCGCGAAGGCCGAGATCGTCGTCATCGCGGCCGGCGTCGTCGAGACGCAGGACCGCTCGGGCATTATCGGCAATCCTGAAGGCTATGCGCCGCCGTGGATCTTCGAGCGCGAAACCGCGCTCACGAAGGCGGGCGACACCGTGCGTGCGCTCACGCAGGCGCTGCCGATCGAGCCGCGCAGCCTCGATGCGCTGCACTGGCTGATGACGGAAGTGCACGACCGCATCGCGTATGCGCCGAACCTGGCCGCTGAAGCGCCCGTCGATGCGGAAACCGCGTTGCAAAGCGGCGAGGGCACGAGCCGCGACCATGCGCATGCGTTCATCGCGGCCGCGCGCGTGCTGAAGATCCCCGCGCGCTATATCTCGGGCTACGTGCTGGCCGACAGCGCGATGCAGCGCATCGCCGACGCGAAGCAGAACGCGGGCGACGTCGAGGAGGAAGAAGCGCTCGCGCTGCAGAGCGGCGAGGGCATGCAGCAGGTGCTCGGCGCGTCGCATGCCGCGCAGTCGCAGGGGCTGCCGCAGCCGGCGCTCGGCGCGCAGCCGCAAGCGGCCGGGCTGATGCAGCAGCCGGCCGGCCATGCATGGGCCGAGGCCTATGTCGAAGGGCTCGGCTGGGTCGGGTTCGATCCGTTCATGAATCGCTGCCCGGACGAGCGCTACGTGCGCATCGCGGTCGGCCTCGACTATCGCGACGCGCAGCCGGTGACGGGGCTCGGCGCGACGGCCGTCGGCGTCGAGATCAGCGTCGTACAGACGCCGGAACTCGTCTGACCTCGCGCGCGCTTTCGCCGAATCCGCCAGGCCGGGCCGCCGCGTCGCATCGAGCGCGACGCGGCGCGCGGCCGGCCCAACCCGAACCGAGCTCCCATGTCCATCCACGTCGCGCTGCATCACACCACCCGCTATCGCTACGACCGGCTCGTCAACCTCGGCCCGCAGGTCGTGCGGCTGCGGCCCGCGCCGCACTGCCGGACGCCGATCCTCGCGTATTCGATGACGGTCGAGCCCGTACAGCACTTCGTCAACTGGCAGCAGGACCCGTTCGCGAACTATCTCGCGCGGCTCGTGTTTCCGGAGCGCACCGAGCACTTCGAGATCACGATCGATCTCGTCGCCGAGATGTCGGTGTACAACCCGTTCGACTTCTTCCTGGAAGCGAGCGCGGAGCAATACCCGTTCAGCTATGACGATGCGCTGAAGACCGAGCTTGCGCCATATCTCGTGTGCGACCCGCAGACGAGTGCGGCGCCGCTGTTCCGCGCGTATGTCGACGGCGTCGACCGCACGCCGGCCGGTACCGTGAACTTCCTCGTCGCGTTGAACCAGCAGCTGCAGCGCGACATCGGCTATCTCGTGCGGATGGAGCCGGGCGTGCAGACGCCCGAAGAGACGCTCGAACTCGCGTCGGGCTCGTGCCGCGACAGCGCATGGCTGCTCGTGCAGCTGTGCCGCCATCTCGGCATCGCCGCGCGTTTCGTGTCGGGCTACCTGATCCAGCTCACGCCCGACGTGAAGTCGCTCGACGGCCCGAGCGGCACGTCGGTCGACTTCACCGACCTGCACGCGTGGTGCGAGGTCTACCTGCCGGGCGCCGGCTGGATCGGCTTCGACCCGACCTCGGGCCTGCTCGCCGGCGAAGGCCACATTCCGCTGGCGTGCACGCCGCAGCCGACCAGCGCCGCGCCGGTCGAGGGGCTGATCGACGAGTGCGAGGTGTCGTTCGAGCACGAGATGAGCGTGACGCGCGTGTACGAATCGCCGCGCGTGACCAAGCCGTATACGGATTCGCAATGGGGCGCGGTGCTGGCGCTCGGCACGCAGGTCGACGGCGCGCTGGCGGCCGGCGACGTGCGGCTCACGCAGGGCGGCGAGCCGACCTTCGTGTCGATCGACGATCGCGACGGCGCCGAATGGAACACCGACGCGCTCGGCCCGACCAAGCGCGGCTACGCGACCGAGCTCGTGCAGCGGCTGCGCGCCGAATACGGCGACGGCGGCTTCCTGCATTTCGGGCAGGGCAAGTGGTATCCGGGCGAGCAATTGCCGCGCTGGGCGCTGTCGATCTTCTGGCGTGCGGACGGCCAGCCGGTGTGGCACGATCCGTCGCTGTTCGCCGACGAGCGCGAGCCGTCCGCCTACACGACCGACGATGCAAAGCGCTTCATCGACGCGCTGGCCGCGCGGCTGAACCTGACCGGCGAATTCATCCGGCCCGGCTACGAGGACGTCTGGTACTACCTGTGGCGCGAACGCCGGCTGCCAGTCAACGTCGACCCGTTCGACTCGCGGCTCGACGACGAGCTCGAACGCGCGCGGCTGCGCAAGGTGTTCGAGCAGCAGCTCGACAGCGTGGTCGGCTACGTGCTGCCGGTCAAGCGCGCCGATGAAGCGCCGGGCCTCGACGGTCCGCGCTGGGAAACGGGCCCGTGGTTCTTCCGCGATGAGCGGATGTACCTCGTGCCCGGCGATTCGCCGATGGGCTATCGGCTGCCGCTCGATTCGCTGCCGTGGGCCAGCCGCGCCGACCATCCGTACCTGGTCGAACGCGATCCGTTCGCGCCGCGTGACGCGCTGCCGACAGCGGCGGCCATTCGTGCGCGCTATGCGGGCCCGGCCGATGCGCCGCGCTACCTGTCCGGCGTGCATCGCGAGGCGTCCGCGCAGACCGTGATGCAGTGGCGCGACGACGGCACGGCCGGAAAAGGGCGGCCTGCCGCGCGCGACCCGAGTCGCCTCCCCGAGCGTTTCGAATCGGCTGCGTGGATCACGCGCACCGCGCTGTGCGTCGAAGTGCGCAACGGCATCCTGTACCTGTTCATGCCACCGCTTGCCGCGCTCGAGGATTATCTGGAGCTGCTCGGCGCGATCGAGCTGACCGCGCACGCGCTCGGCGTGAAGCTCGTGCTCGAAGGCTATCCGCCGCCGCGCGACGCGCGGCTGAAGCTGCTGCAGGTGACGCCCGATCCCGGCGTGATCGAGGTGAACATCCATCCGGCCGCGAACTTCGACGAGCTGGTCGATCACACCGAATTCCTGTACGACGCCGCGTGGCAGTCGCGGCTGTGCAGCGAGAAGTTCATGGTCGACGGCCGCCACGTCGGCACGGGCGGCGGCAATCACTTCGTGCTCGGCGGCGCGACGCCGGCCGACAGCCCGTTCCTGCGCCGCCCGGATCTCCTGGCGAGCCTGATCGCGTACTGGCACAACCATCCGTCGCTGTCCTACCTGTTCTCGGGGCTCTTCATCGGGCCGACGAGCCAGGCACCGCGCGTCGACGAGGCGCGCAACGACCAGCTCTACGAGCTCGACATCGCGTTCGCGGAGATTCAGCGCAACAAGCTGCTGTTCGGGCAGGACATGCCGCCGTGGCTCGTCGACCGCGTGCTGCGCAACCTGCTGATCGACGTGACCGGCAACACGCACCGCAGCGAGTTCTGTATCGACAAGCTGTATTCGCCCGACTCGTCGACCGGCCGGCTCGGCCTGCTCGAACTGCGCGCGTTCGAGATGCCGCCGCATGCACGGATGAGCATCGTGCAGCAACTGCTGCTGCGCGCGCTGGTCGCCCGTTTCTGGGCTGCGCCGTACACCACGCCGCTCACGCGCTGGGGCACCGCGCTGCATGACCGCTTCATGCTGCCCGAGTTTCTTCAGATGGATTTCGACGACGTGCTGACGGAACTGCGCGACGCCGGCTTCGCGTTCGATCCGGCGTGGTTCGCGCCGCACTTCGAATTCCGCTTCCCGCTGTTCGGCCAGATCGCGGTGAACGGGATGCAGCTGTCGCTGCGCGGCGCGCTGGAACCGTGGCACGTGATGGGCGAGGAGGGCGCGCCCGGCGGCAACGTGCGCTACGTCGATTCGTCGGTCGAACGGCTCGAAGTGCGCGTGACGGGGTTGAACGACAACCGGCACGTCGTGACGGTCAACGGCCGCGCGCTGCCGCTGCAGCCGACCGGCACCGTCGGCGAGTACGTTGCGGGCGTGCGCTACAAGGCGTGGTCGCCGCCGTCCGCGCTGCATCCGACCCTCGGCGTGCACGCGCCGCTCACGTTCGACATCGTCGATACGTGGCTGCAGCGTTCGCTCGGCGGCTGCCGCTATCACGTCGCGCATCCGGGCGGGCGCAACTACGCGACGTTCCCGGTCAATGCGTACGAAGCCGAAAGCCGCCGGCTCGCACGCTTCGTCGAGATGGGGCATACGCCGGGGCGGATGGATGTCGCGGCTGCCGCGCCGAGCCGCGAATTCCCGTTCACGCTCGACCTGCGGCGGCCGTGACCGGACGATGACAGGACGGACGACGATGCGCGGTTCGCGATACCCGGCGGTTCCGGTCGCTGGCGGCCCTGCCGGAATGCTAGGATGCGGGCAGATTGCGGCCGCGCGCCGCAGCAGCTTGCCGCCGGTGCGGTGGCGCGCGTGCGCGGCCGCGCCCTGACGACGGAACGACACCGTGCCGCCCATTGACACCGATCATCTCGCCGCCCCCGACGCGATGCCCACGCTTTTCGATACCGGCGCACAGCCGGACGCCGCTGAACTGGCCGCCGCGCTCGCGGCGCCGGCCGCCGCCGGCCGCTACGACGAACTGCGCGGCAGCGCGGCCGGCCTGAACGCGCCTGCGCTCGCGCCCGCATGGCGCAGTTTCTTCACGGCGATCGGCAGCGACGGCGTGGCCGACCTCGATCGCCGCGCCGACGCGCTGTACCGGCGCATGCGCGAGAACGGCCTGTTCTATCAACTGCACGAGCAGCGCGCCGGCGACGGCGCGGCCGGCCCGTGGTCGCTCGACCTGCTGCCGCTGATCGTCACGCCCGAGGACTGGGTCGCGATCGAGCGCGGCGTGCTGCAGCGCGTGCGGCTGCTCAACGCGACGCTGGCCGACCTGTACGGGCCGCAGACGATCCTCGAGCGCGGGCTCCTGCCGCCCGCGCTCGTCACCGGACATCCCGGCTACCTGCGCGCGATGCGCGGCGCGCGCGTGCCGGGCGATACCTGGCTGCACGTCGTCGCGTTCGATCTCGCGCGCGGCCCGGACGGGCAGTGGCGGATCGTCGCGCAGCACACACAGGGCGCGGCGGGGCTCGGCTACCTGCTCGAAAACCGGCTGATCGTGTCGCGGCTCTTTCCGCGCGGGTTTCGCGGGCTGCGCGTGCAGCGGCTCGCGTCCGCGTACCGCGCGCTGCTGCAGAGCATGCAGTCGCTCAGCCCGGCCCGCAAGAATTCGCGGATCGTGCTGCTCACCCCGGGGCCGCACAGCGCGACGTATTTCGAGCATGCGTATCTCGCGCGCTACCTCGGCCTCACGCTCGTCGAAGGCGGCGACCTGACCGCGCGTGACAACCGCGTCTTCCTGAAGACGCTGGCCGGGCTCGAACCCGTGCACGGCATCCTGCGACGCGTCGACGACGCGTGGCTCGATCCGCTCGAACTGCGGCCCGATTCGATGCTCGGCGTGCCGGGGCTGCTGCAGGCCGTGCGCGCGGGCAACGTGCTGCTCGCGAACGCGCCGGGCTCGGGCTTCCTCGAATCGCCGGCGATGCTCGGCTTCATGCCGCGTCTCGCGGAAGGGCTGCTCGGCGAAACGCTGACGCTGCCGGCCGTGCATTCGTGGTGGTGTGGCGAGACGGCCGCGTGCGACGACGCGCTGCCGCAACTCGCGCGCAGCATCGTCAAGGCATCCTATCCACCCGACGTGCAGGCCGGCGGCCCGTTCGAGCCGGTGATCGGCGCGCGGCTCACGCAGGCGCAGCTGGCCGAGTGGCGCGCGCGGATCCTCGCGCGGCCCGAGCACTACACGGTGCAGGCCGACCTGCCGCTGTCGCAGGCGCCGACCTGGCCGCGCCAGGACGCACCCGACGGCAACGGCGGCGCGCGCATCCTGCCGAAGCCGCTGCTGATGCGCGTGTTCGCGCTCGCCGACGGCGCGCAGCGCTGGCGGCTTCTGCCGGGCGGGCTGTCGCGGGTCGGTACGCGCGACACGTTGTTCAACGCGCCGATGCCGCGCGGCGGCAGCACCGTCGATACCTGGGTGATGACCGAAGGCATCGTCGATTCGACGACGCTGCTGCAGACGCACCTCGGGCCCGACGATCTCGTCGAGCGGCCGCGCGCGATCGCGAGCCGCGCGGCCGAGAACCTGTTCTGGCTCGGCCGTTATACCGAGCGCGCGACCAACCTGATGCGGCTCGCGCGGGCCGCGCTCGAACGGCTGCGCGGCGAGGACGACGTCGACAGCCCCGCGCACCTGGAGCTGCTCGACACGCTGTGTCGCGACACGGGCCTGATCGCGGCCGATGCGCCGAACGCCGTCGATGCGCCGCGTGCGTTCCAGCACGCGCTCGCGACGTCGCTGACGCGCGGCGCGGATCGCACGTCGGGCATCGCGTCGTGCCTGTTCGGGATGCGTGGTGCGGCCGCCGCGATCCGCGAACGACTGTCGAGCGACCAGTGGCGGTTGATCGACGACGCGACCCAGCTGTTCGCGGACAGTGCGGGCTTGCCGGAAGCCGAAGAGCAGATCGGCAACGAGGCGCTGCAGTTGCTGGAGCGCCTTGGCCTGCTGCTCGGCGCGATCACCGGCGCGCAGACCGACAACATGACGCGCGACGACGGCTGGCGGTTGCTGTCGATCGGCCGGCAGATCGACCGGCTGGACTTCCTGTGCAGCGTGCTGAAGGC
The DNA here is from genome assembly GCF_020419825.1 of Burkholderia sp. AU30198. Taxonomy (NCBI): domain Bacteria; kingdom Pseudomonadati; phylum Pseudomonadota; class Betaproteobacteria; order Burkholderiales; family Burkholderiaceae; genus Burkholderia; species Burkholderia sp. AU30198. The sequence goes on from NZ_JAIZSA010000001.1 coordinate 381,288, forward strand.
TGCGTTCGACGAAGGCGCCGTGCATCGGCAGGATGGCTTCGAGCTCGTGCTGGAGCTGTTCGACAGCACGATCACGTTCCGTTCGCGGTTCCAGCGCGGCTTCGACGTCGCGCCGCTGCTGTCGCTCGTCGTGCTCGATACCGACAACCCGCGTTCGCTCGGCTGGGTCGTGCAGGCGCTGCGCGGCCGGTTGACGAAGGTCGAGCGCAGCGAAGGCTATGCGCTGTCGGAGCTGGCCGAGACGATTCCCGACGTCCCCGCGTGGTCGCTGCACGAGCTGTGCGAGACCGGCGACGGCGGCCGGCACGACAAGCTGCTCGATGCGCTCGATACGACGGCGAAGGCGGTCTGGGAACTGTCGAACCGGATCGGCGAGCGCTATTTCAGCCACGTGCGCGAGGCGGGCAGGACGTTATGGTGACGACGAAAGGCGCGGCGAAAGTGCCACCCGGTTCCGGGAAAGAGCGGAGCGCATCGGCACCGGCATCAGCAATCGCGCCGGCTACAAAGGCCGACGTTGCACCCGGCCGGTTGCTGCGCGTCACGCACGACACCGAATACCGTTACGCGGCGCGCGTCGAATCGGCGCAGCATCAGGCGCGCCTGCAACCGCTCGTCACGCCGCGTCAGCAGGTGCTGTCGTTCGCGCTCGACATCGATCCCGCGCCGGAATCGGTCGGTACCGAGATCGATGCATTCGGCAACGCGCGCGCGTCGTTTGCGTTGAACCAGCCGCACGATGCACTGCTCGTGCGTAGCCGCAGCACGGTACGCGTGACGCCGCCCGTGTGGTCGCTCGGTGCGCGCGGGGCGCCGCCGCCCGCCATCGCGCATCCCGACGGGAAACGGGCAACGGCGTGGGAAGCCGTACGCGACCGCTTGCGGTTCCGCGCGGGGCAGCCTTACGACGCGGCGAGCGAATTCGTGTTCACGTCGCCGCACGTCGCGTGCGATCCCGAGCTCGCCGCGTATGCGGCCGCGAGCTTCACGCCGCAACGGCCGCTCGTGCAGGCCGCGTGGGAGCTGATGCGGCGCGTGCATGCCGATTTTGCGTATACGCCGAACAGCACCGACATCACGACGTCGGCGCTCGATGCGCTGCGCTTGCGCAAGGGTGTGTGCCAGGATTTCGCGCACGTGATGATCGGCGCGCTGCGCTCGCTCGGGCTCGCCGCGCGTTACGTGAGCGGCTACCTGCTCACGCAGCCGCCACCCGGGCAGCCGCGGCTGATCGGCGCCGACGCGTCGCATGCGTGGGTCGAGGTGTACGACCCGGCGTGGCCCGAGGACAACGGCTGGCTGCAACTCGATCCGACCAACGATCGCGCGCCGGGCGACGACTACGTGATGCTGTCGATCGGCCGCGACTATGCCGACGTGACACCGCTGCGCGGCGTGATCCGCGGTGGCGGTGCGGATCAGGAGCTGAAGGTCGGTGTGACGGTGGAGCCGCTTGATGCGCCATAACGTATGCGGCATGCCGAGTGCCCGCGCGAGTGCGGTTTAAGTCTTCGTTAATACTGCACGCCTAGCATGGTCATGCCGGCGAACGGATCGGACTCGATCCGGGGCACCGGCGGCACGCGCGGGTGCGCCGACGTTACGGCGCCGCACCGTCGCGCATCGCCATTCCCTTGCAACGGCGGCAGACCATGATCAAGCACTTCGACTACCCGCTCGGCAGCGACACGATTGCGCTCTGCGCGAGCTTCGGCGCGGGGCCGGCGTTGCGCCGCGTGCTCGTGAGCCGTGCGGATTCGATGGAGACGCTGGTAGTGCTCGATGCGCGCGGCCTGTCGGGCTTGCTGAAGGTGGCGACCGAGGCGCCGGAAGGACTGCTCGACGATGCGATCCGCAAGGTCGGCGACGAACAACTCGTCGAGCGGGCAATCAGCGGCAGGACGATCGTCGAAACCGCGCTTTGATCGGGCGGTGCGTGAGCGTGCCGGCAGGCACGGCCGCACGCACCGCGTTGCATTACATGGACTACGCGGCGAACCGGTCCGTTGCCGCGATCAGCGCCTCGAGGATCCCCGGCTCGTTGTACGCATGCCCGGCGCCGGGCACGATCTCGAACGTCGCGTCCGGCCATGCCTTCGACAGATCCCATGCGGTACGCGCGGGTGTCGCGACGTCATAGCGACCCTGCACGATCACACCCGGAATGCCGGCGAGGCGATGCGCGTCGTGCAGCAGCTGGCCTTCTTCGACGAAGCCCTTGTTCACGAAGTAGTGATTCTCGATCCGTGCGAACGCGAGTGCATAGTGCCCGTCCGCGAAGTGCGCGGCGAGGGCGGGGTCGGGCAGCAGCGTGATCGTGCGGCCTTCCCAGCTGCTCCACGCGCGGGCGGCTTCGAGCTTCGCGGCTTCGTCATTACCGGTCAGCCGGCGATGGTAGGCGGCCATCAGGTCGCCGCGCTCGGCTTCCGGAATCGGTGCAAGGAAGGCTTCCCACAGGTCGGGGAACAGCCACGATGCGCCTTCCTGGTAGTACCACAGCAATTCCGCGCGACGCATCGTGAAGATGCCGCGCACGACCAGCGCGCTCACGCGCTCGGGGTGCGTTTCCGCGTACGCGATCGACAGCGCGCTGCCCCACGAGCCGCCGAACACGAGCCACTTTTCCGCGCCGACCATCTCGCGCAGGCGTTCGATATCGGCGACCAGATGCCACGTCGTGTTGTTCTCGAGGCTTGCATGCGGCGTCGAGCGCCCGCAGCCGCGCTGGTCGAACAGCAGGATGTCGTAGCGCTCCGGATCGAACAGGCGGCGATGGTCGGGGCTGCAGCCGGCGCCGGGGCCGCCGTGCAGGAACACGGCGGGCTTGCCGGCCGGGTTGCCGCAACGCTCCCAGTAGATGCGGTGGCCGTCGCCGGTGTCGAGATGGCCGTGGGCGTAGGGTTCGATCGGTGGGTACACAGGCAGGCTCCGGGTAAGGGTCGACAGGAGGCGGACGACGCGCGGGCCGATGAGCGGGCGGGGGACTGCGGATACTGCACCGCCGCAAAAATCGTTGTGTTGGCATCGGACCGGCCGCCGCCGGGAATGGCTAGTCATTATGCCCATTCGCCGCCCCGGACGTTGGCTCGTGGTGGCGTGCGCGGCCGCCCGTATCGGCCCGGGGATTTTTGAAGCAATTTCATTCCGATATTTTTCATACAAAATCCCGGCGGCATATCGGCGTGCCGAAGCGCGGGCGCCGGTCTGCTGCCCATCCACCGTGCCAACGGAAACCAGCCGATGAACCATCGCGTCACGCAGTTGACCGGGTTGCGCGCCGTCGCGGTGGCGATGGTTGTAGTCGGACACGCCGAGCACGTGCTGCCCGGCGGCTACACGGGCTGGTACGCGCCGTTGCGGCTGATTGCCGACGGCCGGCTCGGCGTGCTGATCTTCTTCGTCCTCAGCGGCTTCCTGATCACCAACGTATTGCGCGCCGAGTTCGCGCGCACGGGCGGCATCGCGCTGACGTCGTTCTACGTGCGCCGCGCGCTGCGGATCTGGCCGGCCTGCTACGTCTATCTCGCGGCGGTCGCGATCGTGGCCTTCGCCGGCTGGTTCGACGTCGACCGCCGGCAGTGGCTGTATGCGGCGCTGCACCTGTGGAACTACTCGGCGTGGTTCGGGCTGACCGGCGACAACACGCTGCATCCGGACGGCGCGTGGTATCTCGGCCATTTCTGGTCGCTCGCGCTCGAGGAACAGTTCTACTGGTTCTGGCCGCTGCTGTTCGTGTATGGGATGCGCCGCAGCGGCACGCGCTGGCTGGCCGTGCTGATCCTGATCGTGCCGCTGGTGCGCGCCGTCACGTATTTCGTTGCGCCCGCGTTGCGCGGGCAACTTGGAATGATGCTCCACACGGGCGTCGATCCGATCCTGATCGGCTGCTATGTGTCGCTCAACCGCGAACGGCTCGAAGCGTGGATTCGCACGTGGCGTGGCGAGACGCGCATCGTGACGGCGATCATCGTTGTCGTGCTGATCGGCATGCCGCTCGCCGAACATCGGCTCGGCGGGTTCTGGAATGCGACGTATGGCGTGACGCTCGAGGCCGCATTGATCGCGATCGTGATCGTCGTGCTGAATTTCCGCAATGAGTTCTGGTGCGCGCGATGGTTGCGCGCGCGGCCGGTCGTGTTCGTCGGCACGATCTCGTTCAGCCTCTATCTGTGGCAGCAGCCGTTTGCGAATCCGGATCTACAGGTCCCGCATGCGTTTCCGCTTGGCATCGTGTGGGCGCTGATGGCCGCGACAGCCAGCTACTTCCTCGTTGAAAAACCGTTCCTGCGGTTGAAGGATCGGTATTCGGCGCGCGAGATGCGACGTGTACGTGACGACGCGCTGCGGATGCCGGCGTCGGGGGAGGCGATCGGAGCGAAGGTGGCGGAGTAGGCCGCCACGTCATTTGAGCATCGAAGGCGGATACCAGAAGTTCCGGTACATATCGACGCCGTACGACTTGCCGTCGTAGCGGACGATCGTGCGGACCGGGCGCTTGTCCTTGCGCTGCGGCGGATCGACACGCGCGGTGATCGACAGGTCGGCGAACCCGTGGCGCGAAGATCGGGCCGAAGGCGATGGAGCAGGCGGGCGGGGCGCAGTCTTACTTGAAGCGTTTCCTGGAAGCGGGTGAATACCAGAAGTCGCGGAACATATCGATTCCGTACGACTTGCCGTCGTATTTGACGATCGTGCGCACGGTACGTTTTCCCGTGCCTGAGTCTTTGTCGTCGTCGCTTTCCATATTGGCGACGTGCGCCGTAATCGACAGATCCGCGAAACCGTTGTGCGATGTCTTTTCGACGGCAATCGTCATCCGTGCGGACTCGCTATGCAGGTCGCGGGTGTCGGGCTCGCACACGGGGCCGGTGACAGCGACCCAGCCTTTGAGATTGGTACCGAATACAGGACGGATGCGGGCGCCGTCGCGAATCCACAGCGTCAGTTCGTTCTCGGAGTAGGCGTCTGCACAACTCGGCCCGCGCGCGCTGCTCGTGAACACGACGCCGAACGCACGCACGTCAGGCGACAGCCGGTAGGGGGCGGTATCAATGCGATAGCTGTCTGCATCGACTTCCGTGACTGCATCTTCCTGAACCACTGACCGTTCGGCCGCCACGACCTTGCCGCCTTCGACCAGCGCGACGACCTGCAGCTTGTTGCTTTCGTCCGGGTTCTTGCTTTTGGGAAGCGAATCGAATGCAACGGCTGCGATCGTCGTTTCCGGTGCATTCGGCATGACCTTGCATGCGGACGCGACAACGAGCCGGTTCGTGTCGCGTGCGGCGACGCGTGCGCTCGCGACGCCAGCCCAGCGGGCGACCGCAACGACGGTTGCGTCGTCACACGCCTGGTTGTCGGCAGCCTGAACGGCGGAGGCGGTGGCGAGCGCCAGCAGCGGGGCGAAGCGGAGGAGTCTCATGTTCACGATGAAAAAAGGTTCTTCATGGATGCCGTGGATGTTGCTTGCCGATCGGGAGCGGCCGGTCAGCGGGTGATGAACAGGTCATGCGTGACGACCCGTACCCTTCCTCGCCCTCAAAGCAAGCTGCAGCTGCTTGCAGTCCTTGTCCAGTTGCAGCCGAAGCAGTTTCAGAATCGATTTCGTATGCTCGGACAAGGGCTTGCCCGGGCGGAAAATGATTCGATCCTGGAACGGAACATCCAGCGAAAAACGCCTGATGACCAGTCCACGAGGAATGAAGTCGATGGCCGCGACGGGATGAACGAACGCCAGTCCGATGCCACTGCGCGCGAACTCGCAGGCACTGATCGAGTAGGGCGTTTCGACGATCGTGCGTAGCGTGATCCCTTCATGTGCCAGTGCTGCTTCCAGCGCGCGTCGTGTGACATCCTCCGCGTTCAGTGAAATGAAGTGATCGGATTGAAGATCCGCCGGTGTAACGACCGACCGTTGAGCCAGCGGATGATCGGGCGCCATGGCGATGACGCCAGGCAGTGCGCTGAATACCGAATGCTCGAGACCGGCAGTCGGCATCTCGCTAGCCATCAGGCCGATGTCGGCTACGCCGGATTGAACTTGCTGATGCACCTCTCGGGAACTCATGACTTGCAACGACAGCTGAATGCCGGGCGAGTCGCGATGAAACCCGGCGATGGCGCGCGGCAGAAAACAGTTCCCCAGGGCGGGGAAGCAGGCAATCACGAGTCGTCCCTGCTTGTACGAGCCCAGACTGCGAATGACGTGCTCAACGGTTTCAAAGCCGACGAAGTATCGCTCGATCGAGGTCATCAGGACATTCGCCTCGTTCGTCGGGATCATGCGTCCGCGAACGCGCTCAAACAGCCGCACGGCGGCAAATGACTCGACCCGCTGAATGGCCTGGCTGACCGCAGGCTGGCTGATCCCCAGCAACTCGGCTGCGCGGGCTGTCGTACCGGCGGTCATCAGTGCTCGAAAGATTTCGATATCCCGCGGCGACATAACAAAATTCAATAGATCAATAAGTATCCATTGTAGTTGGTTCGAAACAAGACCTCGATACTGCGAGACGCCTACGCGAACCCCCGACTCTATCTCTCATGGACACATTCACGATCGCCGCCGCGCAGTTCAGCGCCAAAGCAGGAGACATTGAAGCCAACGTGGCTCGGCATTTGACCTTCGTCCACGCGGCCGCGGAACACGGCGTCAAGTATCTGGTATTTCCCGAAATGTCCTTGACGGGATACGAGCAGCAGCTTGGCCGTCAACTCGCAATGCGATGCGAGGACCCACGGCTCCTGCCGTTGCTGGCCGCCGCGCAGCGACTGGGCATGACCATCGTTGTTGGGGCGCCTCTGACGCGTGAAGGTCAACCGGAAGTGTTCATCGGCGCGTTCACCCTTGGCGTTCATGGCATACACGCGCACACCAAGCAGCATTTGCATCCCGGCGAAGACGTTGTGTTTGCAGCGGGAAATGGAGGCCCGGCGGTGATCGTCGACGGGAATTCGATCGCGCTGGCCATCTGCGCCGATTTCTCGCATGCCACCCACGCGGCGAACGCGGCAGATTCGGGCGCGCGGGTATACGCGGCGAGCGCGCTCATTACCGACAACGGCTACCCGTACGATACCGGGCTGTTGGCAGGCTATGCGGCCAACCACAATATGGTCGTACTGATGGCCAACCATGGCGGCGTCACCGGTGGTTGGGAGTCGGCGGGTCGTAGTGCGATCTGGGCAGCGGGCGGTGAGCGCGTTGTTGCCGCGCCCGGCACGGGCGACCTGCTCGTTATCTCCACCGAAGGAGCGAATGGCTGGGCCGGATCGGTGGTGGTGATCGGGGCGGATTAGCGCTTGCCTTCGACCGTTGCCGAGGCGCTCGTTGCGCTCGAGCGTTGCCCGGTTTCAACGGCCGCGTCGAGGCGGCATTTCCCGCTGTTTCCGAGCAATCCACGAAAAATAAAAAAGGCCCTTGCGGGCCTTTCGTAGACGAAGATGTCAGGCGCTTACTGCGTCAGCGCTGTAAACCCCTCCAGCAACCGATCGACATCGGCCGCCTGGATCGCGCCCATCGTCGAAATCCGGAACAGCTCCTTCGACAACCCGCCTTGCCCCGCGTAGATCACGAAGCCACGTGCCTTCAACCCGTCGTGCAGCGTTTCGTACGTCACACCCTGCGGCAACCGATAAGCACGAAGAACAACCGACGATTCACCTTCCGGCAGCACCAGCGGCATCCCGCGCGCTGCGAGCCCGGCCTGTGCCTGATCGGCGAGCGCCTTGTAATGTGCATGCCGCGCACGCCAGCCACCCGCCTCATCGAACTCGCGCAGCGCCTCGACGAGCGCGTAATACGCATGCACGGAAGGCGTGAACGGCGTATTCCGCTGATCCTGCAGCTTCGCGAGACGGCCGAGATCGAGGTAGTAAGTACGGCTCGCCGCCTTCGCGAGCGCGCTGCGGCGCACGATCACGAACGCTGCGCCCGGCACGCCGTGCAGGCACTTGTTCGCAGTCGCGGCAACCGCGTCGATGTCGCCGCCGGCGAAGTCGATCGCTTCCGCGCCGAAGCTGCTGACGCCGTCGACGAGCATTTTCACGCCGCGCGCACGGCACACGTCGGCAATCGCCCCGAGATCGTTCAGCCGGCCCGTCGTCGTTTCGTGATGAATCACGGCGACGTGCGAGTAACCGCCCGCATCGAGTCGCGCACCGATCTCTGCGAGATCAGGTGCCTGCATCCACTCATGCTTCAGCACGTCATGCGCGATCCCGTACTGCGTCGCGATCTGCGTGATCCGCTCACCATAGACGCCGTTCTCGATCACGAGCAGCTTGCCATCCTTCGGCACGAGCGCCGCGATCATGCTTTCGACCGCGGCCGTACCCGAACCGGTCATCAGCACGGCCGTCCACTCGGCCGGATCGAGTTCATACGCGGCGACGAGACGCTGACGCGCTTCATCCTGCAGATCGAAGAATTCGCTTTCGCGATGGCACAGGTCGGGTTGCAGCAGGCTGCGGCGCACGCGTTCGGTGAGCGTGACCGGGCCGGGGTTCAGCAGCAGCATCAATGGGCTCCTTCAACGTGGGCTTCGGTCTGCGCGGCGCCGATGTGCCGCATCAGACGGGTCTTGACCTCGACCGGTGTGACGGTCGGGCGGGGCAGGCCGTCGGGCACGCCGGTGCGGATCGCGACACGCACGAACTGCGCGCCATCGGCCGACGAAGCAAGCGCCGTATCGAGCACGTCGAGCGTGTCGCCTTCGACCGCCGACGCATACCCGCACGCGGCGGCAACACCCGCGAACGAAACATGTTGCGACACCGTCGCCTGGCCACCCGTCGATTCGTGTGCGCCATTGTCGAGCAGCACGTGCGTGAGGTTGGCCGGGCCGTAGGTGCCGAGCGTCGCGAACACGCCCATGCGCATCAGCGCGGCGCCGTCGCCGTCGACCGCGACCACGCGCAGGTCGGGGCGCGCGAGCGCGAGGCCGAGCGCGAGCGGCGTCACGCAGCCCATCGAGCCGACCATGTACAGCTGGTTCGGGCGATCGTCGATTGCGTAGAGTTCGCGGCCGCAGAAGCCGGTCGACGCGAGCACGACGGTCGAATCGACCGGCGTGTGCGCAATCACGCGCTGCAGCGCGGCCTGGCGGGTCGGCCAGGCTTCGGCCGACGCGGCGCGCGACGACGCTTGCGCGGCGACATGCGCGCGCGGTTTCGCGGCCGGGTTGGCCTTCAGTTCATACGGCGCGACGCTGCCTTTCTGCATCACGAGCGCGTACGGGCGGCCCGTCGCGTCCATGTGCGCGATCGCGCGGTCGAGTGCCGGGCCGACCTGTTCGGGGTCGGTCGGGAACGTCTCCCACGGGATCTCCATCGTGTCGAGCATCGCGGGCGTGATCGGGCCCATCAGCGCGTGCTGCGGCTCGTCGGCCACGCCCGGCTGACCGCGCCACGTGACGATCAGCAGTTGCGGCAGGCGGAACGTCCAGGTCAGCGACGTGAGCGGGCTCACCGCGTTGCCGAGCCCCGAGTTCTGCATCATCGCAATGCCGCGCTTGCCGCCGAGCGTCGCGCCCGCGATCAGCGCGACCGCGTCGCCTTCGTTCGCGGCCGACACGTAATGCAGCGTCGGGTCCTGCAGCACGTAATTGATGAACGGCGTCAGGTACGAGCAGGGCACGCCCGCGTACCAGTCGAAACCGCGCTCGCGCGCGGCCTCGACGAACTGGGCCGCTTCGATCATTGCGCGCCCCCGTTGCCGGCGCCCGGTTCGGACAGCGGCGTCTGGCCGTGCGCGAAGTCGCCTGCGCGGCGGAAGTCTTCGAGATCGTTGACGCCGCGCCAGTGGCCGTGCACGTACTGCACCTCGATCTTCTCGCCGGCGGCGATCAGTTCGTTGAGCAACGACGGGATGTCGAGCGTGTCGAAATCAGGACGCGCCTGCAGCGTGACGAGCATTGCCTTCAGGCGGTCGACACCGGCGCCGCGCACGTTCAGCAGGCCGATCCAGCGGCCGTGCGGCGTGCCTGCGGCGACATCGCTCGAGACGCGTTGCAGGTACGTCTTCTGGCCGAACAGGCCGCGATCGTCCTCAGCCGAGCAGAGCGCGAAATCGCGCACGCTCTGGTTGGTCTCCGTGAGCGACGAATCGACCACCACGCTGAACTCGGCCTCGCTCTCCGCGAGGTCGCGCACGATGTAGCTGCGGAACAGCAGGTCGCCGTACGAGATCACGGTGTCGCCGGTCAGGCGTTCAGCCGCGCACGCGAGCGACGCGAGTTCACCCGTTTGCGCGTGGCGTTCGTTGACGACGAGCTTGATGCCCGACGTGTCGATCGCGTCGGCACGATAGCCGCCGACCACGGTGATGTCGTTCACGCCGTGGGTCTTGAAGCCGTCGACGAGCCAGCGCAGCAGCGGCTTGCCGGCGACCGGCAGCATGACCTTCGGCTTGTCTTCGGTCACGGCTTCGAGGCCCTTGCCACGGCTCGCGGCGAGCACGATCGCCGCGTTCGACGCGCGCGACGACGACGACAGGTAGATACGCTCTGCGGCCGAGTATTCGTCGGCGTCCTGCAGGCGGAAGATCTCGTTGACCGATGCGACGCGGTCCTCGACGTTGATCAGCGTTTCGCTCTCGTGGATCTCGCGAGCGGTCGCCTGCATCGCGGATGCCGATGCGCGGATCAGGTGGTTCGCCCAGATCACGGTGCTGATGCCGGCCTGGCGGAACACATCGGTCGGCGTGCTGTAATACTTGGTCGGCACGATCACGAGCGGCGCCTTGCCGCTCCATTCGCGCGCGAACTGCAGGATCTCGTCCGGGCGCGACAGCTTGCTGTGGATCAGGATCGCGTCGGCGCCGGCTTCCGCATACGCGTTCGCGCGGCGCAGCGCCTCGTCCATCCCCCAGCCTGCGATCAGCGCCTCGACGCGCGCGACGATCGAGAAGTCGGGATCGGTCTGCGAATCCTTGCCGGCCTTGATCTTGCCGCAGAACTCGTCGATTTCCGCGAGCGGCTGGCGCTCGCCGCCGATGAAGCTGTTCGTCTTCGGAAACTGCTTGTCCTCGATACAGACGCCGGCGATGCCGCGCTGCTCGAGCTTCTTGACGAGGCGGCGCACGTTGTTGAAGTTGCCGTAGCCGGTGTCGCCGTCGAGCAGGATCGGCAGGTCGCTCGCGTCGGCCATGAATTCGAGCACGTCGACGACCTGGGTCCAGCTCGCCTCGTTGTTGTCACGCACGCCGAACTGCGCGGAGATCGCGAGGCCCGATGCCCAGATGCCCTTGAAGCCGGCCTCGCGGACGATCCGCGCGGACAGGCCGTTGTGCGCTTCCATCAGGAATTCGAGGTCGCTGCTGACGAGCATGCGGCGCAGGCGTGCGCTGCGCGATTCGGTGAAGTTGGGTTCGCGTGCGTTCATCGTGCGACTCCTGCGGTGGTACGTTGAATCAGGGGGAGGATTTCTTGCGTGGCGCGGTTGACGTCGTTCGGGAAGTCGATCTCGATCCACGGCGAGCCGGTGACGTCGGCGACGTCGAACGAATGACCGCCTTCGAGCAGCAGGTCGCGCACGGCTTCCTCGTGCGGCATGTTCGCGCGGCCGCTGTCGACGTAGCCCGCGACGATCGTCGCGAGGCGGCGCGCGGTGCCTTCGGTGAAGCGGAAGAAGCCGACCGATTCGCCGATCGTGTCGTACTCGAGGTCGACCGCGAGCTGCTTGCGCAGCTCGACCGGCACGCCGTTCTTCAGGCACAGCTTGACGGGCTCGTCGCCGGCTTCGAAGTCGCGATCGATCAGCAGGCGGTCGACCGCCTTGTCGGAATCGGCCACCAGCGCGTGCAGGATGTTCTCGTCATACAGCACGTCGGCGTCCATCAGCAGCACGTCGCCGCCGCGCGTCATCGCATCGGCGACGGTATGCACGGTCAGCACGCTGCCGAGGTCGTAGCGGTCGTTGATCACGATCTCGGCCTGGCGGCCGAGGCGCTTCAATTCCTGCTCGACCTTCTCGTGCTGGAAGCCCAGCCCGAGCACGATCTCGTCGACGCCCGCGGCATCGAGCACGCGCAGATGCCGCTCGAGCAGCGAAACGTCGTCGAAGCGCAGCAGGCACTTCGGGAACTGCGCCTCGGGCGGTTGTTGCAGGCGCAAGCCGAGGCCTGCCGCAAGAATGATGGCTCGCATGGGTTCTCCAACCAAAAAGCCGGCGGATCTGAACGATCAGTCGGCGAGCGGCTGCGGCGCACGGCGCCGCTGCCAGTTTCTTTCACTGAAATGCAGATAGAGCAGGCCGGGCAGGCCGAGCGCGAGTTCGCGCGCGCGTTTCGCAAGCGACAGCGCGAGCGCCGCGTCGGGCGGCAGTCCGACCAGCGGCGCGAGCAGCAGGTAACCGCCTTCCTGCGCGCCGAGCGAGCCCGGGATCGCGAAGGCCGCGCCACGAATGGCCTGGCCGACGCTCTCGAGCAGCAGCGCGTCGAGCCAGCTCACCGGGTGCCCGAGGAAATGCAGCGCGAGCCACACTTCCGCGGTGCCGACGATCCAGCCGACGAGACTCAATGCGAAGGTCTTCGCGACCTTCGCACGATCGCGGTACAGCGCGCCGACCGCGTCGTCGATTGCGTCGGCGCGGGTGGCCAGCGACGACCAGTCGCGCGGGCCGAGCAGCTTCGACGCGAGGCGCAGGCCGCGGCCGAACAGCCCGCGCCGCTGCGCGACGTAAAACAGCGCGGCGAGGGCGCCGAGCACGCCGGTGGCGATCAGCGCGGGCGTGCGCAGGTGCGCGACCGATTCATGCGTTGCATACAGGCTGAACGCGGCGATGCCGATCAGCGCGAACGCCATCTGCGCGAGCGCCTGCATCGTCGTGCTGACGGTGACGGCCGCCGCCGCGTCGGCCATCCGCGTGCCACGCTGCGCGAGGTGGCGCACCATCAGCACGGGGCCGCCGATCTGCCCGGCGGGCAGCAGGCTGTTCACCGATTCGCCGACCCAGCGCGCACGCAGCGCGTTGCCGAGCTCGGCGCCCGGCTGGCCGGGGCGGAACATCACGGAGATCGCCATCGCGTCGATCACGAGCGGCACGACGTGGAACGCCGCGACGAGCGCGAGCCCCCAGCCGGCCGCGAGGAACGTGGACGCGACGGCGCCGACGCCCTGCCAAGCCAGGAGTGCGACGAAGAGTGCGGTCCCGAGGGACAGCAGGATGAGGCCGGCGCGTGTCATGACCCGGTCGTGCGTCGCGTCGCCAGTTGCTTGAACACCTGGCGGAAACCGAAATACGCGATCGCGTCCTTCATGTTCGAGATGAAGCGCTTCCACGGCCGCATGCCGGGGTTCGTCACGTATTCGAAGGTGAGCGACACGCGCATCTCGTTCTGGCCGAGTGGCGTGATGCGGTGGCGCAGCTTGTCGCCGTCGAACAGCACGATGCCGCCGTCGGCGATCTGCACGGAGCCCGGTTCGTCGGCGACGTCCGGATTGCGGGTGTGCAGCTCGTAGTCGAGCCGGCACGACGATTCGTCGATCACGCCGATCAGCAGCGTGTAGCGGCGGCCGTCGTAGTACGACGTGTCGTAGTGCCAGCCGATGTGGTCGCCGGGCTTCGTGTAGTAATACAGCGCGTACGCGTGCGGATCGTCGTCCGGCGACAGCATCAGCTTGTCGCCCGTGACCTTCTCGAGGAAGGAGATGAGTGCCTTCGAGCGATACAGTTCGGCGATGTACGGCGCCTGCTCGTCGATCGTATGACGGCTCACGCTGCCGCCTTGCTTATGGCCGGGCAGGTAATTGCGGTTCAGGCCGGCCTGCATCGCGCGGGCGGCGTCGGCCAGCTTCGCGTGCGCGTCGGCCGGCAGGAATGCGTCGAGGTACAGGAACGAGCCCTGGCGCGTGTAGTCGTTGCGCACTTGCTCGAGGTCGAGGTGGCCGACGCAGTCGGCCACGGTGCGATCGGGGTCGGACGCGGCGCGCACAGGCGCGGGGCGTGCCGGGCTCAGCACGGAGTCGTCGCGCGTGCTAGGAGTCATTTGGAAGCCTGGATTTCAGTGGAATTCTGCGGAACATTGCCGCGCCGGACGATGCGCCACCAGTCGATCACGACCCACGCGGCGAACAGCGGGGCGCCGATCGACGCCGCGAGCAGGAACGGCTCGACGCCGTCGAACAGCGTCACGAGCGGCAGCAGGTACAGCACGTCTTCGGTCTCGAAGCCGCCGGCGAATGCCTGCTTGGTGCCGGCCTTGCCGGCGAACGATTCGATTCGCATGCGCAGGAAGAAGATCAGCGCAACGGCGGCACCGGCCACCGCGCCGAGCAGCACCGGCGACGCGGCCATCTGGCCGCCCTGGGCGACGATGCCGAGGCCCATGCTGACGAACAGCGCGACCGTGACGAGTGCGTCCGCCGCGAGGTCGTAAAAATGACCGATCTTGCTCGTCTTGCCGCTGATGCGCGCGAGTTCGCCATCGGTGTGGTCGACGAAGTTCGACAGCACGATCAGGAACGCGCCTGCATTGCTCCAGCCGAAGCCGCCGTGCGCGAGGCACCAGGCGCCGGCGAGGCCGATCAGCAGACGAACGGTGGTGAGGTGATTCGGAGTGACAGGCGTGTCGACGAGCGGTCGGACAAGCGAGCGCGCCAGCCGCGCATCCCAGGTGCGTGGCAGGGGCGGTTCGGAACGTGTGGCGTTTTTTCTTTGGTCCATCGGCGAAATATATACGGAATTGTAATTTGTTGCTTTTTATTCAATCAATGTCCTGACATGACGGAGTGTTACCGCGTCTTGCGGCGATTGGCCGGCCGAAAAGCGCATGCGCGAAAGGGTGGCCAAACCGAGCTGCGCGATCCAGATTCCAGTGTGGTTCGCATCGGGCGGCTGTCAAGGACTGGCGGGCCTCTCAGGCCGGTGTGGCGGTACTTTTCGCGCTTTCCGGCGCGCGTCGCGCGGCGCGTGCGAGCTTGATATGCGTCAGGTCGGAATGCGCCGCATCGGGTGACAATTGGCCGCGCCGGACGGGTGTCGTGCATTGCCGATCGGAAGGCGGCAAATGGACGTCAAAATCCGACGATTGACGCGTGAGCGTTGGCGATCGTCGAGTGGTTTTCCTGCTCGATGCTTTCGCGCGCCTTTCGCGTGCATCCGATTCAAACGGAGCGCCTGTCACAGAACGGTCGTTCGATACCCGGCAAATCCGGCAAGGATCTTTTTCATTTGGCGGACATTTCGCGGCGATCGCCTCTGCGATACTCCGATCGTGCCTGTGGTGCCGGCCGCCCCTCGCGGCCCCAAGGGCTTCATGTCGCTCAGGAGACACCCCCCGCGACGTCAACGACAGACCCAAGCGTCAAAACCAGCCATGTCTTCATCACGCATCCTCGCTCCCGCCCTGCGTTCGCTCGTCCGCACTGCCGACGAAGCCGCCGCGCTGATCCGTCCCGGCATGACCGTCGCCATGAGCGGCTTCACCGGATCCGGTTATCCGAAGGCCGTGCCGGCCGCGCTTGCCGCCCACATCGACGCGGCGCACACGCGCGGCGAGGACTTCCGGATCAACGTGCTGACGGGCGCGTCGACCGCGCCGGAACTCGACGGCGCGCTCGCCCGCACCAACGGCATCTCGATGCGCCTGCCGTACCAGTCCGACCCGACGCTGCGCGACAAGATCAACGGCGGCGAAGTCGACTACCAGGACGTCCACCTGAGCCACGTCGCGCAGTACGCATGGTTCGGCCTGTACGGCGATCTCGATGTCGCGATCGTCGAAGTCGCGGGCATCCGCGAGGACGGGCTGCTGATTCCGTCCGCGTCGATCGGCAACAACAAGACCTGGCTCGAACGCGCGAAGCACGTGATCCTCGAGGTCAACTCGCGCCAGCCGCTCGGCCTCGACGGGATGCACGACGTCTATTACGGTACCGCGCTGCCGCCGCACCGCAAGCCGATTCCGCTGACGAAGAGCGACGACCGGATCGGCGAGCCGTACCTGCGTTGCCCGGCCGACAAGATCGTCGCGATCGTCGAGACCGATGCGCCGGACCGCAGCAACGCGTTCTCCGCGCCGGACGCGACGTCGAAGCAGATCGCGCATCAACTGATCGACTTCCTGCGCCATGAAGTGAAGCGCGGCCGCCTGCCGGAAAACCTGCTGCCGCTGCAGTCGGGCGTCGGCAACATCACGAACGCGGTGCTCGCGGAGCTCAGCTCGGCCGGCTTTTCGAACCTGACCGCGTACACCGAAGTGATCCAGGACGGCATGCTCGACCTGCTGCAGGACGGCACGCTGAGCTTCGCGTCGGCCACCGCGCTGTCGCTGAGCCCGGCCGCCGTGCAGCGCTTCGCCGACGAAATCGCGACGTTCCGCGAGAAGATCGTGCTGCGCCCGCAGGAGATCAGCAACCATCCGGAGCTCGTGCGCCGGCTCGGCTGCATCGCGATGAACGGGATGATCGAGGCCGACATCTACGGCAACGTGAACTCGACGCACGTGATGGGCACGAAGATCCAGAACGGCATCGGCGGCTCGGGCGACTTCGCGCGCAACGGCTACCTGTCGTGCTTCATGTCGGCGAGTACCGCGAAGGGCGGCGCGATCTCGCGGATCGTGCCGATGGCGAGCCACGTCGACCATACCGAGCACGACGTCGCGGTGGTCGTCACCGAGCAGGGCCTCGCGGACCTGCGCGGCCTGTCGCCGAAGCAGCGTGCCCGCAAGGTCATCGCGACCTGCGCGCATCCCGACTATCGGCCGATGCTCGAGGATTACTTCGAGCGCGCGTCGCGCGAAAGCTTCGGCAAGCACACGCCGCACCTGCTCGCCGAGGCGCTGTCGTGGCACGAGCGCTACGTGCGCACGGGCACGATGAAGGCCTGACGCAGCACGCCTGCCGCGCGTGAGATGCGCGCGGCAGGCGGTGCGCGATGCGGTGCGCGTATCCGTCCGTCGACCGGTCGGATCGTCAGTCCATCGCCGCATGCGCGACGTCGACGCTGGCCGCCTTCTGCGGCGGGCGGATCAGCAGCAACAGCGGAATCATCAGCAGCGTCGCGACGAACATCAGCTTGAAGTCGTTCAGGTACGCGATCATCGACGCCTGCTGGTTGATCGTGCGATCGAGCAGCGCGATGTCGAGGCGGCTGCCGGCCATCGCCTGCACGGCCGGGTTGAACGGCGTGATGTGGGTCGCGAGGTCCGCATGCGCGACTTGCGTGTTGCGCGTCATCAGCGTCTGCACGATCGAGATGCCGATACTGCTGCCGATGTTGCGCATCAGGCTGTAGGTGGCCGTGCCGTCCGCGCGCAGGTCGGGCGGCAGCGTCGAGAACGACAGTGCGCTCAGCGGCACGAACACGAGCCCGAGCCCGAAGCCCTGCACCACGCCGGGCCACACGATGTCCGCTTCGGACAGCACGACCGTGTACTGCATCATCTGCCAGAGCGCGAGCGCGGAAATCGACAGCCCCGCAAGCAGCAGCATCCGCGCGTCCACGTATTTCAGCAGCCTTCCGACGAACAGCATCGCGATCATCGTGCCGGCGCCGCTCGGCGCGGTGACGAGGCCCGTCGTCGCGACCGGGTAGCCCATCAGGTTCTGCAGCATCGGCGGCAGCAGCGCACGCGTCGCGTACAGCACCGCGCCGACCACGAAGATGAACAGCGTGCCCGTCGCGAAGTTGGGGTCGCGCAGCAGTTCCGACTTGAAGAACGACGCCTTGCCGACGGTCGCGGTATGCGTGAGAAAGAACGCGAAGCTGAGCGCCGCGACGAGCGCTTCGATGCGGATCTCGTACGAGCCGAACCAGTCGAGCTGTTCGCCGCGGTCGAGCATCGCCTGGAATGCGCCGATCGCGAGCGCCAGCGTCGCGAAGCCGAACGCGTCGAACTTCACGTGCGGGCGCGGCGCGCGCGCGGGCAGGAAGGTCATCACGCCGGCGAGCGCGAACGCGCCGATCGGCACGTTGATGAAGAACACCCAGCGCCAGTTGTAGCTGTCGGTGAGCCAGCCGCCGAGCGTCGGGCCGAGGATCGGGCCGACCATCACGCCCATCCCCCAGATCGCCATCGCCTGGCCTTGTTTCTCGCGCGGATTGATGTCGAGCAGGATCGACTGTGACAGCGGCACCAGCGCGGCGCCGAACACGCCCTGCAGCAGACGCGCGCCGACGATCTGCACGAGCGTCTCGGCCAGCCCGCACAGCGCCGACGCGACCGTGAAGCCCGCGATCGACACGATCAGCAGCCGCTTCACGCTGAGCCGGTCGGACAGCCAGCCGGTAAGCGGTGTCGCGATCGCTGCGGCGACGATATAGGAGGTCAGCACCCACGTGATCTCGTCCTGCGACGCGGACAGCGTGCCTTGCATGTGAGGGAGTGCGACGTTCGCGATCGTGCTGTCGAGGGTCTGGATCAGCGTGGCGAGCATGATCGACAGGGTCAGCATCGGCCGGTTCAGGGCGGGCGAGGCGGGGGCGTCGGCGGCGGGGTTCAAGCGGGTGTCTCCGTGGGGCGGTCGCCGTGGGCGGCGATCCTGCGTGGCGGTAATTATAAGTAGGCTTATTATATATCCGCTTATCGCCGGGCTGCGAGCCGCGGGCCGTTCCAGGCTTGACCCTATAATCCGCTGATGGACAAGACTTACGAGAACCGGATCGGCTATCTGATCGCCGACGTCGCCCGCCTGAACGGACGTCTGTTCGACCGGCGCGCGAAGCGCATCGGGTTGACGCGCGCGCAGAGCCGCGTGCTCGCGTACCTGACGTGGAAGGGCGAGATGAATCAGGCGAGGCTGGCCGAATGGCTCGAGATCGCGCCGATCTCGCTCACGCGGTTGCTCGACCGGATGGAAAGCTATGGCTGGATCGAGCGCATAGCGAACGATGACGATCGCCGCGCATTCGTGATCCGGCTGACCGACAAGTCGCGGGAGATTTTTCCGCAGATGCTTGAAGTGGGTGACACCGTCGCCGACGACGGGCTGCGCGGCTTCACGCCCGACGAGCGCGATACGCTGGTGCGGCTGCTCGGGCGCGTGCGGCACAACCTGATCGACTGCGGCGGCGAGTGATGCAGGCCGCCGTTCGGGCAGCCTGGATGAGTGGTTTGAAAACAGCGGGAACACTGGGAGGCGGCGTGCAAGCACGCTGCGTTTGCCCGCATGCCTGACTGGGCATCGTCATCGTCGATGCGTCGGCGCTGATGCCCGGCGCGGCCTTCGTGCGGTGCGCGCGTCGCGCTCGACGAAGCGCTTGCGTGGGCGTCGACGTCGGCCGGTTGAACCGATGCTACCCGTTACGGCTTTTTGAGCGACGCCATGGGCTCAACGGACCAGCGCCGCTAGCGTGAACGCCGCCAGATAAAGCCCCACACCGTACGACAGATGCGTGACGAGACTGCGCCGCCGCGCGACGCCCGGGTTCGGCGTGCGCGACGCCGCGATGCCGAAGCCGAACGCGGGCTGCATCACGAAGAACGGCGCGACCACGCTGGCGAGGCCGGCGACGAGCGCGGGGAGCGGCGTCGGCGTGCCGATCCATTCCGTGCCCGCGATCGCGACGGGCAGTGCCGCGAACGCGATGCCGATCGCGTAATGCGCGATCCAGCCGAGCGCTCGCTCACCCGGCACGGGCGCCGCGGCGCCGATCGACACGTGCCGGAACCGGCCTTGAATCATGTGACCGATCCAGCGGCCGACCAGCGCATAGTCGAGCGACGGAATGCCGAATGCACGCCGCCGGAACAATGTCCACAGATCCATCACGAGCGTGGCGCCCGTGCCGATCAGCAACAGGTTGAGAAGGAGGTCGTGCAGGCTCATCGCGACCCTCCACGGAGAAGGGAAAGGGCCGCGCGGCGCAGCGGAATACAGCGTGGTTTCAGCGGGTTCATGGCAGTCAGCGCTTGTCTTTATGGAGTCGAGCGACTATCTTGCAACTTCAAGTTCACTTGAGGTCAAGCATGAGCCGGCTGGACATTGCGGAGGTAGCGCGACGCTCGGGATTGCCCGCGTCGACGCTGCGCTACTACGAGGAAAAGGGGCTGATCGTCCCGACCGGCCGCCACGGGCTGCGCCGGCAATACGACGAGTCGGTGCTGGAGCGCCTGGCGCTGATTGCGCTGGGCCGCGAGGCCGGTTTTTCGCTCGACGACATCCTCGCGATGGTCGGCACGGACGGCCTGCCTGCGATCGATCGCGCGAAGCTCGACGGCAAGGCTGACGAGCTCGACCGCACGATCCGCCGTCTCGGCGCCGTGCGCGATGCGTTGCGGCATGCGGCCGTGTGCCCGGCATCGAACCATCTCGAATGCCCTTCGTTCCAGAAGCTGCTGCGCATTGCCGCGCATCGCCATCCGGTGCGCCGCACGAAGGCGGAAGGCGCGTAGGCGGCGAGCGTGCATCGGCGGGTTGGAGTGGCAGTTCGGCGGCAGGGTGGCGCGCCGCACCATTCCGTAACGGACGTCGCCAACAAGAACAACGGGGTTGCCGCGTGTGGTTTTTACTTGTGCTGTATGTGCTTCCTGCCGCGTATGCGGCATCGAAGGTCGGGCCGCATTACGGGTTTCTCGCCGGGTGCGCGACACTGGCCGGCGTGCTGGCGACGCAGACCGCGCTGCTGACGTGGGGAACCGCATGGGTGAAGCGGCGGCGTGGGGCTGTCGGGCAGCCTGAGACGACCGCATCGCCGGTATCGACCGATAGTCCGGAGGACGAACCGGCTGACGAGCCCGATGACATTCCCGATGTGCCGCTTCGATTCGGCGAGCAGACACGATTCAAGCAACTGGTCCTGATTGCCGACGCCGCGCGGCCCGAGGTCACGCGCCGTTTCTACGACAAGACGAAGCGGGCGATCGAAGCGTACGTGGATGTCGAGTCGGGGCGCGATGGTTCGGCCGCGGCAATGGTGTCGACGGCCGACCTTGCCCCGGCAGAGGGCCTGTCGGCCGTGCCACCGGACGAAACGCTGACCGTGTTCGTGTCGAACGACGGCGCGTGGTCGGGGTTCCGCGTCGGTGACGACAGCTTCCGGTTCCGCCACGGCGCAATCACGAGACTGCGGTTCACGCATGTGATGCCGGTTCGCTGGAACGGCGACTACATGGTGACGTTCTGGTTCGACGTGCCGAAGCGCGAGCGCGCTACCGATTACAACGCGTATTCGACCTGGTTCGATATCGGGGTGGACCGTGCCGGCCGCCGCTCACGCACGCTCCCCCATGCCTGCCGCGAGATCGCGTCGGTGCTCGATGTCGCGTTCGACGTCGACGAAACCGGCGACGACTGACTCAGCCCGCGTAATACACGCGGCATTCCTGCTCGCGCCCGCGCACGATGCGCTTGCCTACTAGCGAGCCGTACGTTTCGGTGAAGACGGTGCGCTGATGCTCGCACTGAACGGCGTCGTAGAAATAGAGCGAGACCCAGTCCGTCGGGCGGGAAGCCTCCGGCGTGCGCATCGCGGCATGCAGGCACAGCGCGGTGAAATGCCAGCCGCCCTTGGTCATGTGCATCACGGGCAGCGGCATGTAACCGTCCGCGTTCAGCCGCCGGTGCGCGATTGCGCGTTGCGCAACGCCGGGCGTCGGCAACGCGCCGGCGGCGGCCTTGTTGCGATACAGACGGTCGATGTAGAGCAGCAGTTCGACAGGCGGCTCCGTGCCGGGGCCGGCGTCCTGCACGCGGCCTTGCCAGCGCCGGCGGCGGCTCAGCACGTCGTCGAGTGCGGTGCGGATGCCGGCCGCGCGTCGCGGGCCGACACCCGAGATCGTTTCGAGCTGGCCGTTGCGGGCCGCGCGTTCGAGCTCCTCGAGCGTATCGATATGCAGCAGGTCGTGAATGCGCAGCGCGAGCGCGTGGCCGATGCCCGGCACCGCTTCGAACGCCGACGTGCGCTCGGCGTCGCCGCACAGCCGGTCGAGCTGGCGCCAGCGCCCCGTCACCAGCAACTCGGCGATCGCCTGCGCGACGCCCGTGCCGATCTCGGGCAGCGTGCGGAGCGCATCGACGCCGCCGGACTCGAACACCGCGCGGATGTCGAGGTCGAGCGCATCGACCGTCCCGGCCGACACGCGGTACGCGGCGACCCGATACGGATTCGCGCCCTGGTCAGCCAGCCGCTGCGCCGCCTCGCGCAGGCAGGCCGCGATATGCCGGTTTTCCTCGTACGTTTGGCTGGCACTCGTCTGCATGGCGAGGGACCCGGGGAAGCACAAACGGAATGGACACGGCGAACGATGCGCCGGTCGGCTTTTCATCATTGTCGCGACACGCGATGAAGAAAACTTGATGCACGTCAACGGCAAACGTAGCACAGGTGCGAAGCGCACGGTCGTGCCGGAGCGTGGCACGACCGTGCGTCGCGTGACGCGATCACGCGTCGAGGAACGACTGCGCGTTCTCGGCCTCGGCGGCCGTGCGCAACGCGGCGAGCGCCCGTTTCTCGATCTGCCGCACGCGTTCGCGCGACATGCCCGCGTCCTGCGCGATCGCGTCGTAGGTATCGGGCTCGGCGCCGCCGAGGCCGAACCGCCGGCGCAGCACGTCGGCCTCGGCCGGCGTGACCGACCGGAGCAGCGACCTCACGCACTCGCGCATGCGCGTGTCGGCCAGTTGCTCGAACGGGCTGGCCGACGCCTGGTCCTCGATCAATTCCACCAGGCCGGTGTCCGCGTCGGGCAGCGGCGCGTCGAGCGACACGGGCTCGGCAGGCAGCGCGAGCACCGCGCGCAGCTTGTTCTCGTCGAGGCCGGTTTCAGCCGCGAGTTCAGCTGGCGTTGCGCGCCGGCCCGTGCGCTGACGAAAGCGCAGCGCATGCCGCTGCACACGCTGGTACTGGTCGCCAACGTGCACGGGCACGCGGATCGTGCGTGCGCGATCCGCGACCGCGCGCGCGATCGCCTGGCGGATCCACCACGTCGCATAGGTCGAGAACTTGAACCCGCGCCGGTATTCGAATTTCTCGATCGCGCGCATCAGGCCGAGGCTGCCGTCCTGCACGAGATCGGGCAGGTCGACGCCGCGGTTCATGTACTTGCGCGCGATCGACAGCACGAGCCGCAGGTTCGCTTCGAGCATCGCGCGCGTGGCGTCGCGCACCTTCTGCTGGCCGTCGGTGAGCGCGGCTGCGAGTGCCCGCCGCGCGACCGTGTCGAAGCAGGCGGCGTCGCCCGCCGCGGTGCCGTGCGGCGCGGACGCGAGCGTGCGCACGACGCGGTTCGCGTCGTCGACGGCCGGCGCGACCCACGCGAGCGAGCCGAGCAGGCCGGCTACGTGGTTGCGCGCGTCACGGTATTCGGCCGAGCGAAAGCCGTGCGCGTGCAACGCGCCGCGCAAGGCCGCGACGGCCGCCTGCAGCGCGTCGTAGCTGGCTGGCGTGGGCATGTCGCCGGTGTCGTCATCGGACGATCCGGTGGCGCCGGTCGTCGCCGTTGCGCGGTGACGCGCAAGCAGCGCGTCGACCGCCGCCGGATGGCCGGCGAGCGCGTGCAGGATCTGGTGGCGGCCCGTTTCGATCTCGCGGGCCAGCACGATCTCGCCTTCGCGCGTGAGCAGCGGCACGGCCTGCATGCGCCGCAGGTAGAGCGCGAGCGGATCGGTCGACGCGCTCGTGCCGCGTGCGAGGTCGCTGAGCATCGCGCGGCCTTCGTCGAGCGCATCGTGATCGACGTCGACAGGCGCCGTGCCGGCGAACGGCGCAGGCGCGGCCGGCTCGTCGAGCACGGCAATGCCGATGTCGGCGAGCGCGGCGCGCACGACGTCGAGCGCGTCGGGGCTGTCGCTATCGGGCGGCAGCGCGTCGACGAGGTCGGCGTGGGTCAGATAACCCTGTTCGCTGGCGAGCGCCAGCAACTGGATGATCGGATCGAGCGGCGTGTCCGCCCGGGGAGTGGGGCGTGGCGTAGTCATGTCGATGGCGGCGTGAGCCGCGTTCCTGTCGGGGCGGGCCGAAGTCCGCGGGTTTCGGGCCGCCGGTTGCTCGCGAACCCCCGTCCGCGCCGGCCAGCCTGACATCGTTCAAGTTGTGGGCATTTGTGCGAACTTCAACGCGGGCACGGCAGACGTGCCAGCACGCGGCATGCCTGCGCGCCCGTCCGGTGCAGGAAACAAAAAGTAACCGATCATACCGAGCGGAAATCTGCAGGGGACGTAAGCTAGAGTCAGGCGCGCGCCCGGCGGCGACGCGCGGATTCTGCCGGAGCAAGACATGACCCCGATTCCTGCCGCGAGGTGTGCGGTATTCGCATTGACGACGCTGACCCTCGGCGGCTGTTATTACACGAGCCCGTATGGCTACGCTCCATACTACGCGCCGGCACCGGCCACGCTGACGCAGCGCGAGCTACCCGTCACGCCGGCTACGCCGGGCACCACCGCGCCGGGCCCGACGGCGGCGCCGGTCGCGCCGCCCGAAGCCGATTCGGCGCCCGTCTACGTCGCGCCGGCCTACCCGCCGCCGTATCCCTATCCCTATCCGTATCCATACTATCCCCCCGCGTATTACCCGGGCTGGTATGGCTGGGGCGCGCCGGCAATCTCGGTCGGCTTCTGGGGCGGCTGGGGCGGCGGCTGGCGTGGACGCGGCGGGTACGGGCATCGTCCGTGGGGCGGCGGCCACTGGGGTGGCGGCTGGGGCGGGCATCGGCATTGACCGGCGCGCGGCGGCACCGCGCGGGAGAGCATCATGAGGAACACGATTATCCGAAGTCTGTGCGTCGTCCTGCTCGGCCTCGCGGCCGCGCCGGGCATTGCGCAGGCGCAGAGCACCGGCTACACGAACGCGCCGGCCGAACTGTTCGCCGGGCCGGCGCCCGACTATCCGGTCGTCGCGCAGATTCCGCCGGGCACCGCGCTGGACGTGTTCGGCTGCCTGAGCGACTACTCGTGGTGCGACGTCGCGCTGCCGGGCGTGCGCGGCTGGATCGACGCGCAACTGATCGACTATCCGTATCAGGGCGGTTACGCGCCGCTGCTCGAATATGGCGCGATCATCGGCGTGCCGATCACCGGGTTCGCGATCGGCGCGTACTGGGATCGCTACTATCGTCACCGGCCGTGGTTCCATGACCGCGATCGGTGGGAACACCGCGCGGAACCGCGGCTCGGCCCCGGCGGCGTACCGCCGGGACAGGGACGCCCGCAACCGGGCGGGGCGGTGCAGGTCACACCGGGCGGTCCGCCGTCCGTGCATGACACACGGCCGTCCGCTGCGCGTGGCGGCTGGAACGGCGCAATCCGCACGCCGCCACCGGCTGCGCCTGCGCCGATGCCGGGTGCAGCCGTTCGTGAACGTCCGGCAGCGCCGCCGCCGGCTGTCATGCGTCCGCCGCCTGCACCGGGCGGCGAGGTCCGCACGATGCCGGCGCAGGTGCACCCGGGCGGTGGTGGCGGTGGCTACGGCGGCGCGCGGCCACAAGGCGGCGGGAACGGCGGCGGAAGCCACGGTGGTGGCGGCGGCGGCGGTGGAGGAGGCGGCGGCCCGGAAGAATTCCGTCACTGACGATGCCGGCGCATTCGGTTGGCGCCGGACGAAAAAAAGCCGCTCCGGAGAGCGGCTTCTCGATCGGGCGAGCGGGCGGTTGTCCTGCCCGCAGCCCGACCGGCTGCGCGTTGCAATCAGCCGGTCGGGCTGCCCCTGTCAGTCGTCGAGCAGCGACAGGTCGCGCACGGCACCCTTGTCGGCGGACATGACCAGCTTCGCGTAGGCCTTCAGCGCAGCCGACACCTTGCGCGGACGCGGTTGCGCCGGCTTCCAGCCCTTCGCGTTCTGCGCTTCGCGGCGACGCGCCAGTTCCTCGTCCGACACCAGCACGTCGATCGTGCGGTTCGGGATGTCGATACGGATCTTGTCGCCGTCGCGCACGAGGCCGATCGCGCCGCCCGCTGCCGCTTCCGGCGAGCAGTGGCCGATCGACAGGCCCGACGTGCCGCCCGAGAAACGGCCGTCCGTCAGCAGCGCGCATGCCTTGCCGAGCCCCTTCGACTTGATGTAGCTGGTCGGGTAGAGCATTTCCTGCATGCCGGGGCCGCCCTTCGGGCCTTCGTAGCGCACGATCACCACGTCGCCGGCCTTGACCTTGTCGTTCAGGATGTTTTCGACCGCTTCATCCTGCGATTCGGTCACGTGCGCCGTGCCTTCGAACACGAGGATGCTCTCGTCGACCCCGGCCGTCTTCACCACGCAGCCGTCGACCGCGATGTTGCCCGTCAGCACGGCGAGGCCGCCTTCCTTCGAGAACGCATGCTCGTACGAGCGGATGCAGCCTTCGGCGCGATCGACGTCGAGGCTCGGCCAGCGCGTGTTCTGGCTGAATGCGACCTGCGTCGGGATGCCGGCCGGGCCGGCCTGGTAGAACGTGCGGACCGCGTCGTCCTGCGTGCGGACGATGTCCCACTGGTCGAGCGCATCCTTCAGCGACGGCGTGTGCACGGTCGGCACGTCGGTGTGCAGCTTGCCGGCGCGGTCGAGTTCGCCGAGGATCGCCATGATGCCGCCTGCGCGGTGCACGTCCTCGATGTGGTACTTGTTCGTGTTCGGCGCGACCTTGCACAGCTGCGGCACGACGCGCGACAGGCGGTCGATGTCCTTCATCGTGAAGTCGATGCCGGCTTCTTGCGCGATCGCCAGCAGGTGCAGGATCGTGTTGGTCGAACCACCCATCGCGATGTCGAGCGTCATCGCGTTCTCGAACGCCTTGAAGCCCACCGAGCGCGGCAGCACGCGTTCGTCGTCCTGCTCGTAGTGCTGGCGGGTGAGTTCGACGATGCGACGGCCGGCGCGCTTGAACAGTTGCTCGCGATCGGCGTGCGTAGCCACCACCGTGCCGTTGCCGGGCAGCGACAGGCCGAGCGCTTCGGTCAGGCAGTTCATCGAGTTCGCGGTGAACATGCCCGAGCACGAACCGCAGGTCGGGCAGGCCGAGCGCTCGACTTCGGCAACTTCGGCGTCCGAATACGACGGGTCGACCGCGATCACCATCGCGTCGACGAGATCGAGCTTCTTCACTTCGATCGCCTTGGTGACCGGGTTCGCGAGGCGCGTCTTGCCTGCTTCCATCGGGCCGCCCGACACGAAGATCACCGGAATGTTGAGGCGCATCGCGGCCATCAGCATCCCCGGCGTGATCTTGTCGCAGTTCGAGATGCACACCATTGCGTCCGCGCAGTGCGCGTTCACCATGTATTCGACCGAGTCGGCGATGATGTCGCGGCTCGGCAGCGAATACAGCATGCCGTCGTGGCCCATCGCGATGCCGTCGTCGACCGCGATCGTGTTGAATTCCTTCGCGACGCCGCCGGCAGCCTCGATCTCGCGCGCGACGAGCTGGCCGAGATCCTTCAGGTGCACGTGCCCGGGTACGAACTGGGTGAACGAGTTGACGACCGCGATGATCGGCTTCGAGAAATCGTCGTCTTTCATGCCGGTGGCGCGCCAGAGCGAACGCGCACCTGCCATGTTGCGGCCAGCGGTGGAGGTTTTGGAACGGTAAGTGGGCATTGTCGTTGCTGAAGAAATATCGCGGGAAAAGGGTGGAGGCACGGGAATAAAGGCCTCTCTCGCGCCCGTGCGAACAACCTCTTGAGCTGCGCCCTGGGCAAACCGGACGATTATCCCACAGCCGCCGCGGGTGTGGCGCTCATGGGGCCGGCAACCGGCGCGGGCGGCATGCCTGGCGCGGAACGCTCGGGCACTTGAGGGTCACCTACGCGACCGGCCCGGGAGAAGGCCGGATCGCGTGTCGATCGCCAATGAATGCGCAATCCGGCCCCGCGCTTCGCGATCAGTCGAGCAGTGTCAGGATCTCGTCGTACAGCGCCTTCGGAATCCGCACGCCGTTCGCGATGCTGCGCGCGCGGGCGTCGAAGCGCCGTTGCGACGGCAGCCGTGCACCTTGCGCGACGATCGATTCGAACATCCGCTCGCCGCGGGCGAGCCCCGTGTCGAGATCGTCACCGAGGAACACCTTCGGGTCGAACGCGATCACGAGTTCGCCGTGGCACGGCGTCGCGCCGACGCCTTCGTCGAAGTCCATCGATTCCCGGCTCGTCATGTCGCCGATCAGCGCGCCGCCGAGCAGTTCGACCATCGCCGCGAGCGCCGAGCCCTTGTGGCCGCCGAACGTGCGCATCGCGCCTTGCAGCGCGGCCTTCGGATCGGTGGTCGGCCGGCCTTCGGCGTCGATCGCCCATTCCGGCGGGATCGCCTTGCCTTGCTTCGCATGCAGCTCGATGTCGCCGCGCGCGATCGCGCTCGTCGCGAAATCGAACACGAACGGCATGCCACCGGGGCGCGGCCATGCGAATGCGATCGGGTTCGTGCCGAACACCGGCTCCTTGCCGCCTTCCGGCGCAACCCAGCTATGGCTCGGGTTCATCGCGATGCCGACCAGCCCCTCGGCCGCGATCGCCTCGACTTCCGGCCACAGCGCGGAGAAGTGGTAGCAATGGTTGATCGTCATGGCGGCGATGCCGTGCTGCTTCGTCATCTCGACGAGCACGGGCAGGCCCGTTTCGAAGCTCAGCAGCGAAAAGCCGCGATGCGCGTCGACCGAGACGATCGACGACGACAGCCGGCGCAATGTCGGCACGGCTTGCGGATCGACCTTGCCCTTCTTCAGCGAACGCACGCAGACGAGCAACCGGTACACGCCGTGCGAATGGCATTCGTCGCGCTGGCCCTGCGTGATCACGCTGGCGATGGCCCGTGCATGCGCGTCGGACATCCCGTTGTGCGTCAGCACGCGCAGCGCGAGCGCGTGGACTTCATCGAGCGAGAGAACGATTTCGTCGGTGGATGCGGACATGTCACGCCTCCCGCGGCGCGGGCACGCCGTCGATGCGTTGCGGTACGTTCAGCGGATTGCCGTTGCGGATCGCGTCCGGCAGCAGCGCGTCCGGCAGGTCCTGGTACGACACGGGGCGCAGGAAGCGCTCGATAGCGCGCGCGCCGACCGACGTCGTGCGCGTGTCGGACGTGGCCGGGAACGGGCCGCCGTGCACCATTGCGTGGCCGACCTCGACGCCCGTGCCGAAGCCGTTGACGAGAATGCGGCCGGCCTTGCGCTCGAGCATCGGGCGCAGCGCGGCGAACAGTGCGGCGTCGCCGTCGGAGAGATGCGCGGCGATCGTCAACTGGCCTTCGAGCGACTTCAGCACGCGATGCAGCGTGTCGGCGTTCGGGCAACGCACGATCAGCGACGCGGGGCCGAACACTTCGTCGCGCAACTCGGGATGCGTGATGAAAGCGTCGGCCGAGGTCGCGAGCAGCGCCGCGCGGGCCTGCAGACCGTTGCCTTCGGCGCCTTGCGCGAGCAACTCGACGGCCGCGTGATCGCGCAGCGCCGCGACGCCTTGCTCGTAGCTGGCGTGGATGTGCGGCGTCAGCATGGTTTGCGCGGGCGCTGCACGCACCGCAGCGGCGGCCGTTTCCTCGAACGCGCGCAGCGCGGGCCCGTCGACGGCGAGCACGAGGCCCGGGTTCGTGCAGAACTGGCCGGCGCCGAGCGTGAGCGATGCAACGAACTGCGGCGCGATCGCATCGTGGCGCGCGTCGAGCGCGGCGGGACACAGCAGCACGGGATTGATCGAGCTCATTTCCGCATAGACGGGAATCGGCTCGGGGCGCGCGGCCGCGATGTGCATCAGCGCGACGCCACCGCGGCGCGAGCCGGTGAAGCCGACGGCCTTGATGCGCGGATCGGCGACGAGCGCTTGGCCGATCTCGCGCGACGCGTCGAACAGCAGCGAGAACACGCCGGCCGGCATCCCGCATTCGCGCGCGGCCTGCTGGATCGCGCGGCCGACGAGTTCCGACGTGCCCGGGTGTGCCGAATGCGCCTTGACGATCACCGGGCAGCCGGCCGCGAGCGCCGAGGCCGTATCGCCGCCGGCGACCGAGAACGCGAGCGGGAAGTTCGACGCGCCGAACACGGCGACGGGCCCGACCGCGACGTTGCGCAGGCGCAGGTCGACGCGCGGCAGCGGCTTGCGCTCGGGGCGCGCCGGATCGATCCGCGCGTCGAGAAAGCCGCCGTCGCGCACGAGTGACGCGAACAGCGCGAGCTGGCCGACCGTGCGGCCGCGCTCGCCTTCGATGCGGGCACGCGGCAGGCCGGTTTCGATGACGCAGCGCTCGATCAGGTCGTCGCCGAGCGCCATGATGTGGCGGCCGATCGCGTCGAGAAACGCGGCGCGGGCCTCGAGCGACGTTTCGCGATAGGTGTCGAATGCGTCGTCGGCGAGCGCGCAGGCCGTCTCCAGGTCGTGCAGGCTCGCGCCGCCGAAGGCGGGTTCGAGCCGTTCGCCGGTGGTGGCGGCGATCGCTTGGAGGGTGCCGTTCTGTCCGGCGACGGCGGACGGGCCGATCAGCAGTTGACCTGTGAGTTGCATGGTTTTCCTCGGAAAAAGCAGGGGCCGGGCGTGGGGCGCCCGGCCGAAGGGATCATGGGAAACGGAACGAGTGCGTCAGTCTTCGTCGTCGTCGAGTTGCAGCTTGTCGGCGCGTACGCCGGTATTCGCACCCCAGTAGTAGATGACGAGCGCGACGGCCGCGACGACGAACGTGTCGTACGGATGCGCGAGCTGGCCCGTGCCACCGAAGCCGCCGAGATACGACAGCACGATCATCGCGGCATAGAACGCGATCAGCCACGCGGACGAACGCACTTGCTCGGCAAGGCTCAGGTGCGCGGTCGGCACCCAGCGGCGGCACGCGAGATAGATGACGAACATCACGATCTGCAGGCCGAGCAGCCAGGACACCGTGCTCCAGCCCGACCAGTAGACGATCAGCGCGGCGATCACGAACGACGCGGGGCCGGTGACGCCGAACGCGACCGCGCGGAACGGCCGCGGCAGGTCGGGCGCGGTGCGGCGGAGTGCGGCGACCGATACCGGCGCGACCGCATAGCTCAGCACCAGCGCGGCCGACACGATGTTGATCAGCGCTTCCCACGACGGGAACGGCAGCGTCCAGAAGATCGCGAGGCCGAACGTGAGCCACAGGCCCGCGCGCGGAATGCCCGACGCTTCGTCGACGCGCGTGAACACCTTGAAGAAGGTGCCCGTCTTCGCCCAGCCGTAGACGACGCGCGGCGTCGCGTTCATGTAGATGTTGCCGCAGCCGCTCGGCGAGATCATCGCGTCGGCGACGACCATCACCGCGAGCCAGCCGACGCCGAGTGCCAGTGCGATGTCGCGGTACGGCAGCGAGAACGCCTTGCTCACGTCATGCCAGCCGGCGGCGAGCATGTCGGTGGGGATGCTGCCGATGAATGCGAGCTGCAGCAGCACGTAGATCAGCGTCGACAGCAGGATCGACAGGATCAGCGCGATCGGGATCGTGCGCTGCGGATTGCGCACTTCGCTCGCGACCGACACGATCGGCGTGAGTCCGAGGTACGCGAAGATGATGCCACCCGCGGACACGGCCATCTCGATGCCCGGCATGCCGAACGGCGCGAAGCCCTGGATCGTCAGGTTCGCGGGCTTGAAGAACGTGAACAGCACCGCGATCACCGCCAGCGGCACGATGAACTTGAAGATGCTGATGATGTTGTTCGCCTTCGCGAACGTCTTCACGCTCGAATAGTTCAGGTAAAAGAAGAAGCACAGCAGCGCGGCCTGCACGAGCCAGCCGAGCGTGGTCGGGTCGCTCGATCCTTCGACGGTCAGGCCCGGAAACCACGCGGCCGCATACTGGCGCGCGGCGACGACTTCGATCGCGATCAGGCTCGAAAAGGCGATCAACGTGATGAAGCCCATCAGGTAGCCGAGCAGCGGGCCGTGCGAGAACACCGGGTAGCGGACCACGCCGCCCGCGCGCGGCAGCGCGGCGCCGAGTTCGCAGTAGACGATGCCGAGCAGCAGCACCGCGAAGCCGCCGAGCAGCCACGAGAAGATGCCGGCCGGGCCCGCGATCGTCGACACGTGACTCGCGGCGAACAGCCACCCCGAACCGAAAATGGCGCCGAGACCGATGAACGTGAGATCGGTCAGCGACAGCTGTTTCTTGAACTTGCCGTGACCCGCGTCGGGGTGCGCGGAACGGGAAAGCGGGACAGACGGGTGAGCGTTGCCTTGGCCTGGCATGGGCTTGTCTCCTAGGGGGAATATCGGCACAGGCTTGAGGTGCGCCGCGCTCCGACGGAGCAGCGGCGCATGCCTGCCGGCCGGCGTCGCCCGGTTCGAACGACCGGGGCGGGCTGCGGGGCGTTCACGTGCGGCGCGGGCTGGCGCCGGTGCGAACGGGCCCGCGGGCCATGCCGGACCGGAGACGGCGGCGCGCAGGCGGGAAGCCCGCGCGCCGCCGCAGGGGGAGTCGATCAGAGACCGACGTCGGGCAGCGCCGGGCGCGTTTCGAGCGCCTTCGTGACGATGGCCTTCACTTCCGCGAGCGTGTCGCCCTGCAGCGCGAGGCGCGGCGGACGCGTGATCGCGCTGCCGCGACCGACCAGCTCTTCGCACAGCTTGATGCACTGCACGAGGTCGGGGCGTGCGTCGAGGTGCAGCAGCGGCATGAACCAGCGATACAGCGCGAGCGCTTCGTCGAAACGCTTCTGCTTCGCGAGACGGAACAGCGTTTCGCCTTCCTTCGGGAACGCGTTCGACATGCCCGACACCCAGCCTTCGGCGCCGACGGCGATGCTCTCGACCACGACGTCGTCGAGGCCCGCGAACAGCACGAAGCGATCGCCGACCGCGTTGCGCAGGTCGATGAAGCGGCGCGTATCGCCCGACGAATCCTTGAAGCAGACGATGTTCTCGCAATCCTGCAGCGCGATCAGCACGTCGGGCGTCACGTCGTTCTTGTAGATCGGCGGGTTGTTGTAGACCATCACCGGCAGGTCGGTGCTGGTTGCGACCGCGCGGAAGTGCGCGGCGGTTTCGTGCGGTTTCGCCGAGTAGACGAGTGCGGGCATCACCATCACGCCGTCGACGCCGACGCGCTGGGCTTCACGCACGGTATTGCGCGCGAATTCGGTCGTGAATTCGGCGATGCCGGCGATCACCGGAATCTTGCCGCCGGCCGCGTCGCGTGCGGCTTCGATCACCTGCAGCTTCTCGCTCGTCGACAGCGACGTGTTTTCGCCGACCGTGCCGCAGACCACGAGGCCCGACACGCCGTCGTTCACCAGGTTCTTGACCACGCGGTGCGTGGCGTCGATGTCGAGGGAAAAGTCCGCTTTGAACTGGGTGCTGACAGCCGGGAAAACCCCGGTCCACTGAATGGCGTTTCGGCTCACTTCAATCTCCTACGTGTTTGTATCGGTCGGCCGACGAGGTGTCGGTGTGCAACCAGTATCGCCGCGCAAATGCCCATCACGCTTGAGTCGTATCGCGGAGCAAAATGACGAAATCGGCACAGCGACCGGACGGCGCGGGAAGGGCGCGTCGCACTATGCCGATTTCGTCGTCGTCCTCATCGAAAAGCCACAAGCGGACGGACGCGCGACGGAGGAAGCTATGCTCCTTTCCCCACTTCGGACGGCTCATGATGAAGCGCATCCAGATCATCGATTCGCACACGGGCGGCGAACCCACTCGGCTCGTCGTGTCCGGTTTCCCCGCACTCGGCAGCGGCACGATGGCCGAGCGCCGCGACGTGCTCGCGCGCGAGCACGACCGTTACCGCACCGCCTGCATTCTCGAACCGCGCGGCAGCGACGTGCTGGTCGGCGCGCTGCTGTGCGAACCCGTATCGCCCGACGCGGCGGCCGGCGTGATCTTCTTCAACAATAGTGGCTATCTCGGGATGTGCGGGCACGGCACGATCGGCGTCGTGCGCACGCTGCACCATATGGGGCGCATCGCGCCGGGCGTGCACCGGATCGAAACGCCCGTCGGCACCGTCGAGGCGACGCTGCACGACGATCTGTCGGTCAGCGTGCGCAACGTGCCCGCTTATCGCCATGCGAAGGGCGTCGCGCTCGACGTGCCGGGTTACGGCCCCGTGAAAGGCGACATCGCGTGGGGCGGCAACTGGTTCTTCCTGATCAGCGACCATGGGCAGCGTGTCGCCGGCGACAACGTCGCGGCGCTCACCGCATACGCGTCGGCCGTGCGCGAAGGGCTCGAACGCGCGGGCATCACCGGCGCGAACGGCGGCGAGATCGATCACATCGAGCTGTTCGCCGACGATCCCGAGCACGACAGCCGCAGCTTCGTGCTGTGCCCGGGTCTCGCATACGACCGTTCTCCGTGCGGCACCGGCACGAGCGCGAAGCTCGCTTGCCTCGCGGCCGACGGCAAGCTCGCGCCGGGCGCGGTGTGGCGGCAGGCGAGCGTGATCGGCAGCGTGTTCCAGGCGAGTTACGAGCAGGCCGAAGGCGGCATCGTGCCGACGATCCGCGGCAGCGCGCACCTGAGCGCGGAAGCGACGCTGCTGATCGAGGAAGACGATCCGTTCGGCTGGGGTATTGCGCCGTGAGCGACGCGAAGACGGATGTCGTCGTGATCGGCGCCGGCATCGTCGGTGCGGCGTGCGCGCACGAACTCGCGCAGCGCGGGCTGCGCGTGCTCGTCGTCGACGACGCGAGCGGCGGGGCAACCGGCGCGGGCATGGGGCACCTCGTCGCGATGGACGACAACGCGGCCGAACTCGCGCTCAGCCATTATTCGATCGAACTGTGGCGCGCGTTGAGCGGCGAGATGCCCGAAGGGTGCGCGTACCGCAACTGCGGCACGCTGTGGCTCGCGGCCGATGCGCACGAAATGGATCTGGCGCGCGCGAAGCAGGCGACGCTGGCCGCGCACGGCGTGGCGGGCGAACTGATCGACGCGGCGACGCTCGCGCAACTGGAGCCGATGCTGCGCACGGGCCTGGGCGGTGCGCTGAAGATTCCCGGCGATGCGATCCTCTATGCGCCCGTCACCGCGAACTGGCTGCTGCAGCGCGCGCCGCGCATCACGTTGCGGCGGGACCGGGCCGTCGCGGTCGATGGCCCGAGCGTGACGCTTGCGAGCGGCGACACGCTGCGCGCGGAGCGGGTGCTCGTCGCGAACGGCGTGGCGGCACGCACGCTGCTGCCCGAGCTGCCGCTGCGCCCGAAAAAGGGCCATCTGCTGATCACCGACCGCTATCCGGGCCAGGTGTCGCACCAGCTCGTCGAGCTGGGCTATGCGGCGAGCGCGCATGCGAGCGACGGCACGTCGGTCGCGTTCAACGTGCAGCCGCGGCCGACCGGCCAACTGCTGATCGGCTCGTCGCGCCAGTTCGACACCGAGGACGCGCAAGTCGAGCCGCCCGTGCTGGCGCGCATGCTGCGCCGCGCGGTGGGTTATCTGCCCGATCTGGCCGACCTGAACGGCATCCGTTCATGGACGGGGTTCCGTTCTGCGAGCCCTGACGGATTGCCGCTGCTCGGTGAGCATCCGGCGCGGCCGGGCGTGTGGCTCGCGGTCGGCCATGAAGGGCTCGGCGTGACGACCGCACCGGGCAGCGCGCGGCTCGTCGCTGCGCTGATGGCCGGCGAACGGCCGCCCATCGATATCGAACCGTATTTGCCGGGACGCTTCCTGAGCGCGTCCCTTGTAGCCGGAGCGCTGACATGAAACGACCCCCACGCTCACTTCGTTCGCTGTCGACCGGAGTTGGCGCTTCAGCGCTTACGCCGGTTCCATGCACGGCGCTCCCCGCGGGGGCGGTCAGCCCCGTTGGGGCGGCCCGGCGGAGGCTGACATGATCATTCATCTGGACGGCCGCGCGCTGACGGTGGCCGACGGCGCGACCGTCGCGGCTGCCGTCGCGGCGAGCGGCGACGACACGACGCGCGTGTCGTGCACGGGTGCGGCGCGTGCGCCGTTTTGCGGGATGGGCATCTGCCAGGAGTGCAGGATGACGATCGACGGCCGCCGCCGGCTGGCTTGCCAGACGCTGTGCCGCGACGGGATGCAGGTGGAGCGCACGCGATGAAACAGGAACGACTGAGCGTCGACGTCGCGATCGTCGGTGCGGGCCCGGCCGGGCTGTCGGCCGCGCGGGCCGCCGCGCAAAGCGGTGCGACGGTCGCGATCGTCGATGACAACCCGCGCGCGGGCGGGCAGATCTGGCGGCAAGGCGCATCGGCGACGCCGACGCCGGCCGCCGCCGAGCGGCTCGCCGTATTGCGGCAGCCGAACGTCACGCATCTCGCGGCAACGCGCATCGTCGCCGAAACGCAGCCGGGCACGCTGCTGCTCGAAGACGACGAGCGCGGGCTGCTGCTCGATTTCCATACGCTGATTCTCTGCTGCGGCGCCCGCGAGCTGCTGCTGCCGTTTCCGGGCTGGACGCTGCCGGGTGTCACCGGTGCGGGCGGCTTGCAGGCGCTGATCAAGTACGGCCTCGACGTGCGCGGGCAGCGCACGGTGATCGCGGGCAGCGGTCCGCTGCTGCTGGCGAGTGCCGCGACGGCCCGTCAGGCCGGCGCACGCGTGTCGCACGTGCTCGAACAGGCTGCATGGGGCGACGTGGCCGGTTTCGGCGCGGGGCTGTGGCGCTGGCCGTCGAAGCTCGCGCAGGCCGCGAAACTCGTCACGGCCGCCTATCGGCCCGATGCGCATGTCGTCGAAGCGTTCGGCGACAAGCGGCTCGAACGCGTGCGGATTCGTCAGGGCGACCGCGAGTTCGACGTCGACTGCGACCGGCTCGCGTGCGGCTTCGGCCTCGTGCCGAATACCGTGCTGCCGAGTCATCTCGGCTGCCGGGTCGACAACGGCGCGGTGGCGGTCGACGCGCACCAGCGCACGAGCCGTGACGGGGTTTTCGCGGCTGGCGAGTGTACGGGCGTCGGCGGCAGCGAACT
Organism: Burkholderia sp. AU30198; assembly: GCF_020419825.1. NCBI lineage: Bacteria > Pseudomonadati > Pseudomonadota > Betaproteobacteria > Burkholderiales > Burkholderiaceae > Burkholderia > Burkholderia sp. AU30198. Next base: position 418,024 of record NZ_JAIZSA010000001.1, read on the forward strand.
GGCGATGGTCGAAGGCGAGATCGCCGGTTTGGCGGCGACCGGGCAGACGGCGCCGTTGGCTGCGCTGGTTAAGCAACGTGTGCACTGGCAGGCGTTTGCCGATGCCGTGCGCGAGCGCTTCGCGATCCGTGAGCCGATCCGCCGGCTTGCTCGGCCCGATACGCTGCTGTGTCGCTGCGAAGACGTGCGTTTCGATACAGTCGCGCAAGCGCCGGGCTGGACGGCCGCGAAACTGCAGTCCCGTTGCGGGATGGGCGCGTGTCAGGGCCGCGTGTGCGGCGCGGCCGCACAGGCACTGTTCGGCTGGACACCGCCGGTGCCGCGCACGCCGCTCGTGCCCGCGCGGGTCGGCACGCTGATGCTGGACGGCACGGCATCCTGCGACGGTGCGTGATGTGATGCATCGCGGCGTCGTGGTGGCTCGGCCCGGTTGACGCCGGGCCGAGCCACTTTCAATCCGCCTTCACTTTCTCCCATCCACCAACCTGCGGGGCCGCACAGGCCCGCAGGCACTCGATCGTCGCGGCCACGGCCGCGCGATTCGCGCTGTCGGGGTGCCAGTACATCGACACCGCGCCCTGGCCTTCGAGCTGCATCGGCAGGATCCGGATCGCGTTCAGTTGCGCGAAGCGCTGCGCAGCGCGGTGCGACGCGACGCCGAGCAGGTCGGTGTTGTTCAGCAGCGTGAGGTTGAGGATCGACGAATTCGATTCGACGCAGTGTGGCGGCCGCACGCGGCCGGCGGCCGTCAGCGCGGCCTCCAGCGCGTTGTGCACGGGCGTGCCCGACGGCCACACGATCCACGAATAGGCGAGCACGTCGTCCCAGCCGACCGACGCCGCGCCGGCGAGCGCATGGTCGGGCCGTGCGACGAACACGACCGGATCGACATACAGCGCTTCGGCGTGGAGCAGCGGATCGACGGATGTCGACCCCGAACGGCCCACGACGATATCCAGTTCGCTGCGTGCGAGCTGCGGCATCAGCTGGTTCATCGTGCTTTCGGTCATCCGAACCTGCGCGCGCGGCATGCGTTTCAGCAGTTGCGACACCGCGAGCGGCACCGTGTCGGCCGCCGCGACGCCCGACGTGCCGATCGTCACGAGGCCGCTGCCGCCTTCCCGCAGCGCGGCCATGTCGTCGCGCGCGACGTCGAGCTGCGCTTCGACGCGACGCGCATGCTCGATCAGCGCTTCACCGTAGGGCGTCGGTCGCAGGCCGCGCGCATGCCGCTCGAACAGCGGCAGCCCGACATCCTCTTCCAGTTCCTTCAGCCATTTCGACAGCGCGGGCTGCGTGGTCGCGAGCGCCACCGCCGACTGGCTCAGATTGCCGGTGCCGGCAAGGCTCAACAGTACCTGCAGATGCCGCAGTCGCAGCCGGTGGGTCCAGTCCATTGCATGCCTCGTCGCGAGTAGGTATATCCAGAATCATATGGATCAGATGATTTGACCATTTTACCGGGTATGTCTTGGTCGAATATAAATCAGCTAACGGACTGCTTCATGGTCCTCGCCCCGACATAGCGCCGACGCCGATCGGCCGACTCCCAGGAGACATCATGACGACCCATCCGGACGCGTCGCGCGCCGCCTACTACGCACGGATCGCCGAGCAACGCCTGGCGCCGCTGTGGGAATCGCTGCACAACCTCGTGCCGAAATCCCCGCAGCCGGCCGCGCAGGCCGCGATCTGGAAGTACGCACAGGTGCGCGACCTCGTGATGCAGGCCGGCAGCGTGATCAGCGCGGAGGAAGCCGTGCGTCGCGTGCTGGTGCTGGAGAACCCGGGGTTGCCGGGCAAGTCGAGCATGACGCCGACCCTGTACGCGGGGCTGCAACTGATCCTGCCGGGCGAGATCGCGCCGAGCCACCGGCATACGCAGTCGGCGCTGCGCTTCATCGTCGAAGGGTGCGGCGCGTGGACTGCCGTGAACGGCGAGCGCACGACGATGCATCCGGGCGACTTCATCATCACGCCGTCGTGGGCGTGGCACGACCACGGCAACCCGTCGGAGGAAGCGGGCGGCGAGCCGGTCGTGTGGCTCGACGGGCTCGACATTCCGCTGCTCGCAAACCTCGACGCGGGCTTCGCGGAGAACTACCCGGAAGCCGTGCAGCCGATCAGCCGCCCGGAAGGCGACAGCTTCGCGCGCTTCGGCCACAACATGGTGCCGGTGCGGCATCGCGCGAGCGATCCGACGTCGCCGATCTTCAGCTATCCGTATGCGCGTACCCGCGAGGCGCTCGACGCGCTGTACCGGAACGGCGAGCTCGACGCGTGGGACGGCGTGAAGCTGCGCTATGTGAACCCCGCGACGGGTGGCTGGCCGATGCCGACGATCGCCACCTTCATGCAGTTCCTGCCCGCCGGTTTCGACGGCCGCACGTATCGCAGCACCGACGCGACGATCTACTGCGTCGCCGAAGGCAGCGGCACCGCGCACATCGGCGGCAACGCCTTCGAATTCGAGCCGCACGATATTTTCGTCGCGCCGTCGTGGGTGCCCGTGCGGCTGTCGGCGTCGTCCGACAGCGTGCTGTTCAGCTATTCCGACCGGCCCGTGCTGTCCGCGCTGAACCTGCTGCGCGAAGCGCGCGACTGACGCCGGCCGGTTTCGACGATTCGTTTGCCGTTTCCCGTTTCCCGTTTTCCGTGCGCCGTCACCGCGGCGCGCCCCTTCATTCGTATTGATGCTGGAGCCATTCATGACTTTCGTTTTCCCGCCCGAAGCGCCCGTGGCGCTGCCCGTTGCCGGCAGTGATGCCCAATTTGCGGTTCGCCGCGTCTATTGCGTCGGCCGTAATTACGCGGCCCATGCGCGCGAAATGGGCTTCGATCCCGATCGCGAGCCGCCGTTCTTCTTCTGCAAGCCGGCCGATTCGATCGTGCCGGTCGCATACGGCGAAACGCTCGATCTCGCGTATCCGTCGCAGACGCAGAACTATCACTACGAAGCCGAACTCGTCGCGGTGATTGGCAAGGGCGGTGCGGACATTCCGCTCGAGCGCGCGCTCGAACACGTGTGGGGCTACGCGGTCGGCCTCGACATGACGCGTCGCGACCTGCAGATGAAGATGCGCGAAATGGGCCGGCCGTGGGAAATCGGCAAGGCATTCGACCGCTCGGCACCGATCGGGCCCGTGCATCCGGCAAGCGACGTCGGTCATTTCGAGCAGGGTGGCCTGTGGCTGACCGTCAACGATGCGACCAAGCAGAAGAGCGACGTGTCGCACCTGATCTGGTCGGTCGCGGAAACGGTGGCCGACCTGTCGAAGTTCTTCCGTCTCGAACCGGGCGACGTGATCTTCACGGGCACACCTGAAGGCGTCGGCGCGGTGGTTGCGGGTGACGTGATGAAGGTCGGCGTCGAACGGCTCGGCGAACTGACCGTGCGTGTGGTCTGACGCATCTTCCAGGAAAGGCGACATCGTGCAACTGCATAGCTTCTTCAACAGTTCGACGTCCTACCGGGTGCGCATCGCGCTCGCGCTGAAAGGGCTGTCGTACGACACGCTTCCGGTGAACATCCGCACCGGCGAGCATCGCGAAGCGACCTACGTCGCGAATGTGAACCCGTCGGCAGTGGTGCCGGCGCTGGTCGACGGGGATTTCCGGCTCGGGCAGTCGCTTGCGATCCTCGATTACCTCGACCAGCTGCATCCGGAACCCCGGCTGATTCCGCTCGAACCGCAGCACCGCGCCCGCGTGCTGGAACTCGCGACGCTGATCGCTTGCGACATCCATCCGGTCAACAACCTGCGCGTGCTGCGCTATCTCGACAGCGAACTGAAGGTCACGCCGCAGCAGAAGACCGCGTGGTACCGGCACTGGATCGCGGAAGGGATGGCCGGCGTCGAGCGGCTGCTCGCGCGTGCGGATACAGGCCCGTGGTGCTTCGGCGACACGCCGACGCTGGCCGACGTGTGCCTCGTGCCGCAGGTCGCGAACGCGTTGCGGATGGATTGCGACCTGAGCGCGTATCCGCGCAGCCTCGCAGTTTTCGAGCACGCGCGGCGCGAGCCGGCTTTCGAGGCCGCACAGCCACAGCGGCAACCGGATTACGTCGCGTAACACATAGCAGGAGACAGACATGGGCGAGACACAACACAACGGCCGGCGCGTGCTGGTGATCGGCGGCGGCATCGGCGGGCTCGCGACGGCGCTCGCGCTCGCGCGCCAGGGCATTCGCGTGAAGCTGCTCGAACAGGCGGATCAGATCGGCGAGATCGGCGCGGGGATCCAGCTCGCGGCGAACGCGTTCAACGCACTCGACGCGCTGGGTGTCGGCGAGGCCGCGCGCAGCCGGGCCGTGTTCACCGACTGGCTGCAGCTGATGGACGCGATCGATGCACGCGAGGTCGCGCGCATCGATACGGGCGCCGCGTACCGCGAGCGCTTCGGCAATCCGTATGCGGTGATTCATCGCGCGGACATTCACCTGTCGATCTATGAGGCGGTCAAGGATCATCCGCTGATCGAATTCCGGACAAGCACGCAGGTGTGCGGTTTCGAGCAGGACGGCAACGGCGTGACCGTGACCGACCAGCACGGCGAACGGTATCGCGCCGATGCGGTGATCGGCTGCGACGGCGTGAAATCCGCGATCCGTCATGCGCTGATTGGCGACGCGCATCGCGTGACGGGCCACGTCGTGTATCGCGCGGTGGTCGACGTCGACAACATGCCGCAGGACCTGCAGATCAATGCGCCGGTCGTGTGGGCCGGCCCGCATTGCCATCTCGTCCACTATCCATTGCGCGGCGGGCGGCAGTACAACCTCGTCGTCACGTTCCACAGCCGCGACCAGGAAACCTGGGGCGTGCGCGAGGGCAGCAAGGAAGAAGTGCTGTCGTACTTCGACGGTGTCCATCCGCTGCCGAAGCAGATGCTCGACCGGCCGACGTCGTGGAAGCGCTGGGCGACCGCCGATCGCGATCCGGTCGAATGCTGGAGCGCGGGCCGCGCGACGGTGCTCGGCGACGCCGCGCATCCGATGACGCAATACATCGCGCAGGGCGCGTGCCAGGCGCTCGAGGATGCGGTGACGCTCGGCGCGGCCGTAGCCCGGACCGATGGCGATTTCGAGGCCGCGTTCGCGCTGTACGAGCGCGCGCGGATTCCACGCACCGCACGCGTGCTGTATTCGGCGCGCGAGATGGGGCGGATCTATCACGCGAAGGGCGTCGAGCGGCAGGTGCGCAACGGGCTCTGGGTCGGCCGTACGCAGGCGCAGTTCTATGACGCGCTCGACTGGCTGCACGGTTGGCGCGCAGAGGATTGCCTGACCTCCGTCGCGTAACGCGGCGCGGTTGGCCCGATTCCGGCGGCGCGCATTTCAACGATACGACGCGCGATCGCCTTCCTGGAGGAGACACCATCATGGCCGATACGCTGTCCATCGACGTCAGCGAATGGATCGACCGGCATCGCGTTGCGCCGTTTCAGGCCGCGATCGTCGTCCTGTGCTTTCTGATCGTCGCGATCGACGGTTTCGATACCGCATCGATCGGATTCATCGCGCCCGTCATCCGCGCGGAATGGGGCCTGTCGCCCGCGCAACTCGCACCGGTGTTCGGCGCGGGACTCGCCGGGCTGATGGCCGGCGCGCTCGTGTTCGGGCCGTTCGGCGACCGGTTCGGCCGCAAGCGCCTGCTGCTCGCCTGCGTGGCGTGCTTCGGCATCGCGAGCGCCGCGTCGGCGAGCGCGGGCGGCCTGACCGAGCTGATCGCGTGGCGCTTCGTGACCGGGCTCGGGCTCGGTGGCGCGATGCCCAATGCGATCACGCTGACGTCCGAATACTGCCCGGCACGGCGCCGTTCGCTGCTGGTGACGACGATGTTCTGCGGCTTCACGATCGGCTCCGCGTTGGGCGGGCTCGCAGCTGCGTCGTTGATCGAACACCACGGCTGGCACGCGGTGCTCGTCGTCGGCGGCGCCGCGCCGTTGCTGCTGCTGCCGGTGCTTGCGTGGCGGCTGCCGGAATCGGTGCGCTATCTCGTCAACACAGGCGCGTCGCGCGAACGGATCGCTGCGATGCTGGGGCGCATTGCGCCGGATCTGCATCTTCTGAACGCATCGTTCATCGCGCCCGCCGGCAAGTCGGCCGGATCGCCGCTCGGCCGCCTGTTCGGCGCCGACCTGCTGCGCGGCACGCTGCTGTTGTGGCTCACGTTCTTCATGAGCCTGCTCGTGATCTACCTGCTGTCGAGCTGGCTGCCGACGTTGCTGCGCACGACCGGCGCGACGCTGCAGACGGCCGCGCGCGTCACCGCGATGTTCCAGGTCGGCGGCACGCTCGGTGCGATCGTCCTCGGTGGGTTGATGGACCGTTTCGACCCGCATCGCGTACTGGCCTGCAGCTACGCGGCGGCCGGCATATTCGTCGCCGCGATCGGCATGTTTGCCGCGTCGCCGTGGGGCGCCGCGCTCGCCGTGTTCGCGGCGGGCTTCTGCGTGTCGGGTTCGCAGGTTGGCGCGAATGCGCTGTCGGCCGCGTTCTATCCGACCGAGTGCCGCACCACCGGCGTGAGCTGGGCGAACGGGATCGGCCGCGGCGGCTCGGTCGTCGGATCGATGGCGGGCGGCGCGATGCTGGCGATGGGCGTCCCGTTGTCGACTGCGTTTGCCGTCGTCGCGGCGCCGTGCGTGATCGCGGGGATCGCGGTGCTGGCGCTCGGTGTGGTCCGTGCCGATTCGACGCGCGTGACGGCCGCGAAGGCGATGGCGGGCGAGCAGGCCTGAGCGAAGGGGGCGGTGCAAGGCAGCCTGCCTCTGCCGGCAAACGGCTGGGAGCATCATTATATAAATTAATATAATATTGATCCTTTAATTGTCTCCCTGCGCCGATGAACGACGATCTTTCCGCCGGGTTGCCGGAACCCGACCAGATGCGCGCGGCTGCCGAATCGGCCTGCGCGCTGCTCAAGGTGCTGTCCAATCCCGACCGGCTGCTGCTGCTATGCGAACTGTCCCAGGGCGAGCGGTGCGTGAGCGATCTCGAGACCACGCTGGACATCCGCCAGCCGACGCTGTCGCAGCAGCTCGGCGTGTTGCGGGACAACGCGCTGGTTCGCACGCGCCGCGACGGCAAGAACATCCACTATTCGCTCGACAGCCCGGCCGCGATCGCGGTGATGGGCGTGCTGTACGAACAGTTCTGCGGCCCGGCCGCGAAGGGGCGGCGCGATGCAGCTTGATGCACTTCATTTCACGCCGTGGCTGTCGCTGGCCGGCGGTGTGCTGATCGGGCTCGCGGCCGCGTGGCTCGTCGCATTCAACGGCCGGATTGCCGGCATCAGCGGCATCGTCGGCGGTCTGCTCACGGCGCGCGCCGGCGAGCGCAACTGGCGCGCCGCGTTCGTCGCCGGGCTGATCGCCGCACCGCTCGTGATGTACTTTGCCGGGAACCGCCTGACACCGCAGATCGATGCCAGCTGGGTCGAATTGCTGGCGGCCGGGCTGCTGGTCGGCGTCGGCACGCGGTACGCGGGCGGCTGCACGAGCGGCCACGGCGTGTGCGGGATGTCGCGCGGTGCGCTGCGTTCGGTGGTCGCGACGGTGGTCTTCATGGCCGCAGGCTTCGTGACCGTCTTCGTGCGACGGCACGTGCTGGGAGGCTGACATGCAGGCAGGATTCGCGTTTCTGGCGGGGCTGCTGTTCGGCGTCGGCCTTATCGTGTCGGGCATGGCCAATCCGCAGAAGGTGCTCGGCTTTCTCGACCTGACGGGGCGCTGGGATCCGTCGCTCGCGTTCGTGATGGCCGGCGCGATGGGCGTGGCCGTGTTTGCGTTCGCATGGGCGAAGCGCCGGACGCGGTCGTGGCTCGGCTTGCCGATGCAGTTGCCGGCAGTGCGGGCGATCACCGTTCGGCTGGTTGCCGGAAGTGCCGTGTTCGGCATCGGCTGGGGGATCGCGGGGTTCTGCCCGGGGCCCGCGGTCGTGTCGATCGGCTTCGGGTCGGCGAAGGGGATCGTATTCGTCGTCGCGATGCTGGCAGGGATGGCGGTATTCGAGTGGGTCGAACGTCGCAGGAGCGTGCGGTGACGTCGTGACCGCCGCGTGCCAGGCGGGCTGCGGCGGTTGAAGGGGGCGAGGTCGGTCGATCCGCATGCGCACGGCCGAACCGGGTCGCGCCAGATCTCCGCTGGATGAGGCGGTGGCAGCCTGACGCTTTTCAGTGACGCGTCAAATCGCCATTTCAGGAGTGCTCGCCCACGCGATGGCCGCCGCGGATCCGTCCGGACAACCGGCGCAGAGCCGCACGCCATGCCGCGAGCATGCCGGGCCGTTCGTCCGGCTCCACGACCGCCGTGCTGACCGCGCCCGTGCCGCCGGCCGACAGCGCGACGTGGCCAGCCGTCTCGAACGTCAGGCATTCGCCTTCGTCGAGCAAGCGGCGAATGTGCTGCGGCGCGTCGGGCAGCCAGTCGAGCCCGCCGTGGCGCAGCGTGACCGCGAGCGCACCGTCCAGCACGATCACCTGGCTGCCTTTGTCGAACCACGCAAAGTGGCTTTGCCCGGCGTCGAGCCGGATGTGATGCGTTTGCATGGCGATTCCCTTTCCCGGTTGCGCGGCCTTGCGACGGCGAGGCGACAGCGTGCAATCAGGTTAGGGAAACGGGCACCGGCACGACAGATTCAGGGGGCGGGAATCTGTTGCGGTGCAGACGGCGATTATGCGCTGCTGTATCGGTGGGTTTCCCCGGAATCTGTATCTGGCGCGCGATCGGACGCGCGGGCACGATCGCCGGCATGACGCTTTTCACCGAATCATCCCGCCCACCTTTGCCGATGGACGGCGAGCCGCTTTACGAACGGCTCGCCGAGCACTACCGCCGCATCATCGCGGCCGGCACGCTGTCGCCCGGCGACCGGATGCCGTCGGTGCGCGCGTTCATGGCACAGCACGGCGTGAGCCTGTCGACCGCGATCCAGGCGTTCCGGCGGCTCGAGGATACGGGCTGGTGCGAGGCGAAGCCGCGTTCAGGCTACTTCGTGCGGCGCCGCGCGGCGGTCGCGCTCGCAACACTGCCGGAAAGCGACGGGCCGCCGCTGCGCGTCGAGCCGCCGTTCGCGGGCCTGCACGAACGCGTGTCGCGTGTGATCGATCGCGCAAACGCGGCGCCCGATGCGCTCAATCTCGGCGGTGCTTCCGCGCTGGCCACGCTGTATCCGGCCGAGCGCCTGCAGGCGCTTGCGATCCGGCTGTTGCGGCGCAAGCCTACCTTGCTGACCGATGCGGGGCCCGTTGGCGGTTCGCCCGAGTTCCGCCAGACGATGGCCAAGCGCGCGCTGTCATACGGCGTGACGGTGACGCCGGACGACGTGATGTCGACGAGCGGCGGCGTCGATGCCGTGAATCTCGCGTTGCGCGCGGTGGCGCGCCCCGGCGACACGATCGCGATCGAATCGCCCGCGTTCTTCGGCTTGATTCAGTTACTGGAAAGCCTCGGCCTGCGCGCGCTCGAAATCCCGGCCAGCCCGACGACCGGCCTGTCGATCGAGGCGCTCGAAGTGGCGCTGACCGCGTATCCGGACATTCGGGCCGTGGTCGTCGTGCCGAACCTGCAGAACCCGCTCGGCTGCGTGATGCCCGACGAGCGCAAGGCCGCGCTCGCGTCGTTGTGTTCGCGCCACGGCGTGGCCGTGATCGAGGACGAGCCTTATCGCGAGCTCGTCGAGGCGCCGCAGGCGGTCAAGCCGGTGAAGGCATGGGATCGCGACGGCACGGTGATCTACTGCCCGTCGTTCAACAAGGTGCTGGCCCCCGGGATGCGGCTGGGCTGGATAAGCGCGGGGCGCTGGCACGCGCGCGTGAAGATGTTGAAGTTCGCGCACAGCCGGCACAACGCCGCGTTGCTGCAGGCCGTTGCGGCCGAATTCGTCGGTTCGGGCGCGTTCGATCGCCATCTGCACCGGTTTCGCGAACAGTTGCGCGTGCAGCGCGACGTGACGATCGACGCGATTGCGCGGCATTTCCCGGCCGGAACGCGGATGAACCAGCCGCCGGGCGGGATGCTGCTATGGATCGCGTTGCCGGACGGCGTGCGCTCCGAGGCACTTTTCGACGCCGCGCTCGCGCACGGGGTCAGGATCGCGCCCGGTTCGATCTTCTCGAATTCCGACCGCTTCGACGGCTATATCCGGCTCGCGTGCACGCGCGTGTTCGATGCGGCGCACGAAGCGGCATTCGAAACGCTCGGCCGCCTCGTACGGGAAGCCACCGCGGCCACGTAAGCGCGGTGGCAACCGGCCGGGCTTGCGCATTCGCAAACGCCCCGGCGATCCGAGCCACCGACGCGGCAAGCCGCCGCCATTTCATCGGCTGGCCGAGTGCGTGGCGAGGTGCTGGCGGATCAGCGACAGGTAACGATCACCGACCGAGAAATCGCGCGCGGCGCGGGGCCGTTCGGCCTGCCGCAGCGTGGCCGGTGCGCTCATGCCCAGATAGCGGCAAACGGCCGATGGAAACGGCTTGCGCGTATGCCCGAGCTGGCGAGCCGCGCGCTCGACGCGGGCATCGCCGACCTGGGCGCGGAGCCATGCCAGCACTTGGCGATCGGCTTCGTTGACGATACGGACCAGATGTTCCATCGTGCGCCTCACTGTTCATAAATACAGTGCTGTAAATATAACCAGTGTTTGCGGCGGCCGCAAGCGGTTGCGCGTGCGGCTGGCCGTTCGGCCAGGGTCAACGAGCCGGCGTGGCGATTCGCGTGATCCGGGCAGCCGGGGCAGCGGACGCCGCGTGGGCTGCAACCCCCGTATAGCGCGCGTCGGTCAACGTGCCGAGGAACGCGACGATATCGTCGATTTCCGCGTCGCTCAGCGCGGGCGACGTGCCCGGCCGGCGGTTCATCGGCGTCGAGTTGACGTTGATGTTGCCGCGGTAGGCGGCCGGCACGTCGTCGAACGTTCTGGCCCCGTGATACCAGAAGCCCGGGTCGGTCGAGCGCGTGTTGTAGAACGCGACCGCGTCGCGCAGCGTCGTGAACACGCCGTTGTGCATGAACGTCTGCTTGACCGCGACGTTGCGCAGCCCCGGCGTGCGCAGGTAGCCGCACCATTGCGTCGGTTCTGGCCAGCGCAGCCGCCGTGCGGTGTCGCACAGCCCGTTGTCGAAATGGCGCGGATCGCGGTTCGCCGGCAGCGCGCGGTTGCGCGGCACCGCGATCGCGTCGTAGCCGAAATCGGTGAAGAGCGAACGCTCCGGGCGGCTCGACGTCTCCGACAGCGTATGGCAGCTCATGCAGTTGCCCTTGTCGGGATTGCGGAACAGTGCGAGGCCGCGCATCTCGGCTGGCGCGAGTGGCTTGCGCGTGCGCAGGAACGCGTCGAAGCGCGACGTGAACGGTGCCATCTCGTCGCTCTGCAGGTAGGCCTCGACGGCCAGACCGAGCGCGCGCACCAGTTGCTCGGGATCGCGCCGCACCGGCGCGCCGAAGCGTGCGACGAGATCGGGCGCGAGTTCGGTCGCGTCGACCTTGCGCAGCAGCGCGGCCGGCGACCGGTTGTTCATCTCGTTCGGATCGAACAGTGGCCCGCGGATCTGCTCGGCGAGCGTATCCGCGCGGCCGTCGCTGAACAGGCCGCCGAACGGTGACGGTGCGGGGGCGTCGTCGTCCTGATAGAAGTGGCGGCGCGGCACGTATCGCACGTAGAGCAGCGACGGCGCGTTGCGCTGGCTGAAGCGCCCGGGCCGGCTGCCTTCCGGCACGCCGGGCCCCGCGAGCGAGGCGGCCGACAGCGTCGGCGCGAACGCGCGGCCCGGGTCGTGGCAGCCCGCGCACGACATGCCGCGCGGCTCGGACAACCGCGGATCGAAGAAGATCCGGCGGCCGAGCGCGACGAGCGTCGGGTCGGGCGCGAAGCGCGCGGTCGCCGCATCGATCTTGCCCGTCACCTGCGGCGTGCCGTTGCCGATCGTGTCGACGACTCGCGAAGGCGGCGCACCGGGAAGCAGGACGGTTTCGGCCGGCGCGCCGTGAGCGGCAAGCGCCAGGCCGGCGAGCACAGCCGCCGTGGCCAGCGTGCGCAGCGTTTGCAGGCCGCGTGCATCGCGGCCGTCACATCGAACTCCTTCACTCACGGCGCAATGAACCCCGTCTTGTCGCAAGCGAGTGTCGTGCCCGACTGATTGCACGACGCGAGCAGCTTGCCGGCTGCCGAATATGCGTGGAACACCCAGCCGGTCGCCGGGGCGGCGCGGCGTTCCATGATCAGGAAGCCGAAGCTGTTGTTGTGCGACAGCCGCTCGATCACGGCGCCCGGTGCGGGCGTCAGCCCGGCCGGGAACGGGTCGGGCAGCGCGACGTCGAGATTGTCGCCGCCGTTGCCGGACACGATCGTCGCCGGATGCCCGGACGAGAAGTTGATCGCCTGGAAGTCGTGCACGTGCCCGTGCAGCGCGACGTGCACGCCGGGCGGGTAGTACGCCTGTGCGTTGAGGCTCGACATCACCGACTGCAACGCGAGGTTGCCCGGCGCGGGCGTGCTGCCGGCGATCGGCGCGAACGCGAGGATCGGATGATGGTTCGTGAAGATCGTCGTCGTCATGCCGGCCTTCGATGCGAGCGCGGCAACCGTCTGGAACTGCTTCTGGTAGATGCCGAATTGCGCGTCGGTCGTCTTGAGCGGCGTGCGGCCGACCTTCGCGGTGTCGAACACGATCACTTGCGAGCCGCCGCCGAGCGACACCGCATAGGGTTCCGAATAGTTCGCGTTGTTGTCGTTGGCCGGATCGTCGCACGAGCGCGCGGCCGAATACGGACGCGGATCGAGGAAGCGGAACCAGCCCTGGCCCGCGCGCGCGCATTCCTCGTGGTTGCCGCGCACGACGACCCACGGCGCCTTCGCGAGCAGCGGCGCGGCCGGGCGGAACAGGTCGGCCTGCCACGTATCCCAGCCATAGCCCCACGGGCTGTCCTTGCAGCCGGCGATGTCCGGCGGGCACGCGTTCTCGCGATAGTGGTAGTCGCCGATGTGCATCACCAGATCGGGCGACAGCTTCGCGACGCTGGCCGCGATCGTGTCGAGCGGCCACACCGTCGCGTCGTTGCACGCCTGCCATGCGTTGTCGGCTTTCTTCATGCGGCAGCCGGTGTCGGCGATGATCGCGATGCGTTGCGGCTGCGCCTTCGGCAGCGGCAGCGTGCGGCCCGCGACGCTCGCCGCCTGCGCGTCGGCCGGCAGCGTTGCCTCGCAGACCGACACCGGGAAGCTCGACGGCTTCGAATCGGACGGGTCGCTGGCGGTCGGCCGCAGGGCGATGGTCGCGGCGCCCGCGCGCAGGGACATGCGCGACAGCTTGCCGTCGACGGTCAGTTGCGGGCACAGCGGATCGCTGGCCGACGCGGGCGTGTAGTTCGTGATCACGCGCGCGATCGCCTGGTTCGTGTCGCCGATCTCGACCCACGCGGCCTGGACGTTGACCGACGCGCTCGCCGGATCGTCCGGCGAATCGATGTGGTTCGAGCACGCGGACAGCGCGGCGAGGGCAACAAGGGGGGCGCAGCGCACGAGCAGGGCGCGCGGGAGGAGTCGTCGCATGGGAGGCACCGTAGGAAAGTCGTCAACGATACGCAACACGAATGTAAGAAATGTGAACAAACCGGGGCGCGACGGGGGCTCGTACGCGGGCCGGGTGTCGACATTGCGACCGCACGTCGCGGCCGGAGGGCCTTGACCTCAAGCCGGCTTGAAGCAGCACAGTGCGGTGCACGATCAATGAACCAGAAGGGGAATCGACGATGGAAAGCAGCCGTCCCAACGATGAACAATCCGCGCTGTGGAACGGCCCGTCGGGGCGCGCGTGGGTCGATACGCAGGCGCCGATCGACCGGATGTTCGAACCGCTGGAGAAGTTGCTGGTGGATGCGGTGGCCCCGTCGTCCGCGCGCAGTGTGCTCGACGTCGGCTGCGGCACGGGCGCGGTCACGCTCGCGCTCGCGCGGCGGCTCGGTGCGAACGCGCAATGCATGGGCATCGATATCTCTGCGCGGATGATCGACGCCGCGCAGGCGCGCGCCGAGCGCAGCGGCATTCGCGCCCGCTTCGTGCGCGCGGATGTGCAGATGCACGCGTTCGAGCCGGCGAGCGTCGACCTGATCGTGTCGCGCCTCGGCGTGATGTTCTTCGACGATCCGGTTCGTGCCTTTGCGAATCTGCGGCATGCGGCGCGGCCGAATGCGCAGATGCGGTTCGTCGCGTGGCGCAGCGCGGCCGACAATCCGTTCATGACGATCGCCGAGCGGGCCGCCGCGCCGTTGCTGCCGAACCTGCCCGCACGGCGACCCGGCGCGCCGGGGCAGTTCGCGTTCGGCGACCGGCAGCGGATCGCGTCGGTGCTGGCGGACAGCGGCTGGGCGGACAGTGAGATCGAGCCGGTCGATCTGGCGTGCGCGCTGCCCGAGTCCGCGCTGGACGACTACATCACGCGGCTGGGCCCGGTCGGGCTTGCGTTGCTGGAGGTGGACGAGGCTACGCGGCGGCGCGTGGTCGACACGATGCGTGCCGCGTTCGAGCCATATGCCGCCGGTGCCGATGTGCGCTTCGACGCGGCATGCTGGCTCGTGACGGCGCGTGCACCGTCCGCGTAACGCGTTGCGGTAACAACGCGGATCACGGAAGGGGCGGCCGGTGCGCGCCGCGGATGGCCGTTCGTGCGGGACGAAGCCGGGGCGCGCGACTTACGCGCGTCAGCGTCGCAGCGCGCGCAGCATCAGCCACGCGCATCCGCCGGCGACCAATACGAGACCGAGCAGAACGGCCTCGACGCCGAGCGCAAACCCGGGCGGCATATCCCCGGTGTCCGGCATCGGCGACAGGTTGATGCCCATCGCGATGGCGCCGCCGGCGAGCAGCGCCGCGCAGACGACCCAGTAGACCTTGCCGCGCGGCGCCGCGGCCCGGATCCGCCACAGCGCGATGCCGGCGCCGCCGAGGTAGAGCACGGCGAGCGTGCCGAGCGCGATGACGTCGGATGCGTGGCTTTGCAGAAGCCCGGTCATCGTGCGGCTCCGGCAGGCGTGGCAGACCGCCACGGCGCAGCAAACGCGGCAGTACGCAGGTTCATTCGGCCTCCGTCGCGTGCCCCGGCGCGCGGCTCAGCAGATGCGTGCGCTTGTCGGCCGCGAGCGACACGTAGCGCTCGTACTGGCGCAACACGTCGGCGATCACTTCGTCGCCACGCAGGTATTCGACGTCGTAGCCGAGCCGCCCGTCCTCGAAGAACGTGACGATCCCGTACACGTGTGTCCGTGCCGCTTCCGGCTCGGCCGCCTCGCGCATCAGGAACGCGGCCGCGGATTTCACCGTCACGCGCACGCCGTACACGAAATCGCGGTGGTCGGCGGTCGGCACGGTGAGCCGCATGGCGTCGTCGCTGTCGCGCTGCACGTTCGCGTCGACGCCGCTCGCGCGTAGCTCGTCGGCGACTTTGCGCAGCGCGGGCTCGACCGTCTCGGTGATGAACTGGCGCGCTTCGGCTTCGGTCGTCTGCCGCAGGATGTGCGTCAGGCGGTGGCGCCAGTGCTGGCCGGTCCAGAAGCTTGTTGCCGGCGCGACGTCCTGCGAATAGTGCACGCGGTCGGCCGCGAGCCCGCGCCACAGCCCGTAGCAGAGCGCGATCATGATGATCGCAACTGGCAGCGCGGCGATCAGCGTCATCGCCTGCAACGCGCCGAGTCCACCGGCGACGAGCAGCACCGCGGCTGTCACGCCAAGCAGCGCGGCCCAGAACAGCCGTTGCCAGACGGGCGAGTGCGCGTTGCCGCGCGTCGCGATCTGGTCGAGCACGAACGCGCCCGAATCGGCGGACGTGACGAAGAACACCGCGATCAGCACGATCGCGACGATCGACAGCCCTTGCGACAGCGGCAGGAAATCGAAGAAGCGGAACAGCAGCGCGTCGACATTGGTGGCCGTCTGCGCGAGCGCGCCGGCCGCGCCGTGCGTATCGAGCCAGATCGCGCTGTTGCCGAACACGGTCATCCACACGAGATTGAATGCGGTCGGCACGAGCAGCACGCCGATCACGAACTGGCGAATCGTGCGTCCGCGCGAGATGCGTGCGATGAACATGCCGACGAACGGCGACCACGACACCCACCACGCCCAGTAGAGGATCGTCCAGCCGCCGAACCAGCCTTCCTCGCGCGGCGACGCGTATGCATAGGTGCGGAACGACAGGTCGACGAGATGCGACAGGTACTGGCCGATGTTGTCGCCGAGCGCGCGCAGCAGGAACGACGTCGGGCCCGCGACGACCACGAACGCGAGCAACAGGAACGCGAGCAGCAGGTTCAGTTCGGACAGCCGCCGCACGCCCTTGTCGAGGCCACTCGCGGCGGAAGCACCCGCGAGCATCACGACCAGCACGACGAGCCCGATGCGGAACGCGTTGCCGCTGGTGTCCCAGCCCACGACAGTGTGCAGGCCGGCGCTGATCTGCATCACGCCGTAGCCGAGCGTCGTCGCGATGCCGGCGACCGTGCCGACCAGCGCGAACGCGTCGACCGTGTGGCCGATCCAGCCGTTGATGCGCTCGCGCAGCACCGGATACAGCCCCGAGCGCAGCGTCAGCGGCAGGTTGTAGCGGAAGCCGAAGTACGCGAGCACGAGCCCCATCAGCCCGTAGATCGCCCACGCGTGGAAGCCCCAGTGGAAGAAGGTCATCAGCATCGCCTCGCGCGCGGCGGCGGGCGTGCCGGGGTCGACGGTCGGCGGTTTCAGGAAGTGCTGCATCGGCTCGCCGACGCCGAAATACATGAGGCCGATGCCCATGCCGGCCGCGAACAGCATCGCTGTCCACGACACGAAACTGAATTCGGGTTCGGCGTCGTCGGGGCCGAGCCGGATGTTGCCGAAGTCGCTCGCGGCGATCAGCACGAGGAACACGAGGAAGCCGGTGATGGCGAGCACGTAGAACCAGTCGAAGCGTGCGATGACCCATTGCTGGCCGGCGGAGAACAGCGCGCCGGCTTCGCTCGGGCGCAGCGCGCACACGACGAGCAGCGCGCCGATGACCGCGAGCGCGGGCAGGACGACTTGCGGCTTGAATGTCGTGCGGGGCAAGGGACGGGAGTCTGGCATGGCAGGCATCCAGTTGTGGGCGCAACGAGGCGCGACGCCGCCCGGCGCGCGCGTCGCGCGTCGGACCCTGATACGGCGTGCGTCGAGTGTACCGCGGTGTCAGGACTGCAAGAAGGGGGCATGCAGAAGGGATAAACCTGACGAATTGTAAGGTATTGGCGGGATCGAGAAAACCCGCGCGGCTCGCGCGGCGAGCAGACGAGGCGCTTGAAAAGCCGCGGCGGCCGTGTATCGGGCGCCCGGACAGCACGCGCGGCATACGCGAAAGGCGTGTCGCCTGGGGCAGCGGCAGTGCGCCGAAGGCGCAGCCGCGATGGATTGGAAGGTGACGGCGATCCCTGCCTTGCCGACGAACGGGCCATGCGTCGTCGATCGCATGAGCTGCTGCGAATCGCCGACGATGCATTCGAACGAACTTGCTCGGGGTTTTCCCGATGGGCGAGGACTGGCAGTGCGCGTGACGACGCATGGCGATCGCGTGCCAAAGGCCCGTGCGGCGGGGCTGTGCGAGCGATCGGGCGATCGACGGGCACGGGGTGGGGCGTAACAACCCTGATGAAAATTTATTTCTTTTCATGATCGGGATTGTGTAAATTCATTTTCATCATCCTTGCAACAACCCTTCGCATGACGCCTCTCGTTCCGCACGACGCCAGTCAAGACGAACCCGCGATCGCCGAGCGGATCGCGTCGGCGATGCCGTTGATGACGCCGATCCACCGACGCATGGGCGAGTTCGTGCTCGCGAATCCGTTCCGCGCGGCGACGATGCGCATCGACGAACTCGCGCAGGCCGTGAATGCGTCGATCGCGACCGCGAACCGCTTCGCGAAGGCGCTCGGTTTCGACGGTTATCCGGCGATGCGCGCGGCGCTCGTGCGCGGCTTCGAGGCGACGCTCGGGCCGGTCGAGCGGCTGCGTTCCGCGCAGGAGCAGGAGTCCGGCGTGCGCGGTGCCGCATGGATCGACGCGGTCTTCGACCAGGCCATCGCGAACATCGAGAACACGCGCGCGCAACTGGACGCGGCCGATGTCGAAACCGCGGTCGAGGCGATCGTCGGCGCGCGGCGGGTGCTGATCCTCGGCGCGGGGTCGAGCGCGTTTCTCACCGGGCTGATGGAGCACGGGCTGTCCGTGTGCCACGACAACGTGCAGTCGCTTGCGCTGCTCGGCGGCCCGTCGCACGCGGCGCGGCGTTTGTACACGGCCGATTCGCGCGATCTCGTGATCGCGCTCGCGTTTCCGCGCTACGTGACGGACACGATCGAGCTGGCCCGCCGTGCGGCGGCGCGCGGTGCACGCGTGCTGGGTATCTCGGACGGCCCGCAATCGCCGCTTGCGCCGATCGCGTCGCTGAACCTGTACGTCAAGGCCGAACGGCGCTTCGCGGCCACGTCGGAAGCAGCCGTGCTCGCGATGATCGAGGCGCTGATCGACGCGGTCGCGCTGCGCACGCACCGCTCCGCGAAATCCGCCGCCGAGATGACCGAATTCCTGCTGCCGTGGCTCGTGCAGCCGCAAGCGACGCTGCCAGCCACCAACCCTTCTACTCACCGTCCGAAAAAAACATGACTTCATCCGCGATCGTTGCGATTCACGGCGGCGCAGGCACGATCCTGCGCGATGCGATGGATTCCGACACCGAACGTCAGTACCGTGCCGAACTGACTGCGATCCTGACGGCCGCGCAGCAGGTGCTGACCGACGGCGGCAGCGCGCTCGACGCCGTCACCGTCGCGGTGCGGATGCTCGAGGACTGTCCGCTGTTCAACGCCGGGCGCGGCTCGGTCTATACGGCCGAGGGCAAGCACGAGCTCGACGCGGCCGTCATGGATGGCGCGACGCTCGGCGCCGGCGCGATCTGCTGCGCGACGCGCGTGCGCAATCCGGTGCTGGCCGCGCGACGCGTGATGGAAGCCAGCGAGCACGTGCTGTTCGCCGGTGAGGGTGCCGATGCGTTCGCGGCCGCGCAGGGGCTCGAACTCGCGGAACCGGGCTACTTCGACACCGAGGCGCGTCGTGCGCAGTGGGTCAAGGCGCGTGCAGCGGCGGGCGTGATGCTCGACCACGACGCGGCAACGTTCACGTTCGGCGCATCGGAATCGCAGCAGCAGCCGGCCGAACCGCTCGATCCGGACCGCAAGCACGGCACGGTCGGCGCGGTGGCATGCGACCAGCACGGCCACATCGCGGCGGCGACGTCGACGGGCGGCATCACCAACAAGCAGCCGGGGCGTGTCGGCGATTCGCCGATCATCGGCGCGGGCTGCTATGCGGACGATGCAACGTGCGCGGTATCGTCGACGGGCACCGGCGAGATGTTCATCCGGCTCGCGACCGCGCATGATGTGGCTGCGCAGATCGCGTATCGCGGCGCGTCGCTCGCCGACGCCGCGCACGACGTCGTGATGAACAAGCTGCCGCGCCTCGCGGGCCGGGGCGGGATCATCGCGGTCGACGCGCAGGGCAACGTCGCGATGCCGTTCAACACTGAAGGGATGTACCGCGGCTACGCGCGCGTCGGTGAAGCGCCGGTGGTCGGCATCTATCGAGACGACGACACGGCCTGATCGCGGACCGCACGAGGAGGAGACCACGATGACTTCGAGCCGTAACCCGTCCGGCCTGGTGCTGCCCGAGCAGCGCGTGGTGGCCGTCGACGACCTGTCGGTCACGTTCCGCCGGGAAGGCGCGACGTTCGACGCGGTGCGCAACGTGTCGTTTCATGTCGATCGCGGCGAGACGCTCGCGATCGTCGGCGAATCGGGCTCGGGCAAGTCGGTCACGTCGCTCGCGCTGATGCGGCTCGTCGAGCACGGCGGCGGCGCGATCACGAACGGCCGGATCGCGTTCCGCCGGCGCGGCGGCGCGCTCGTCGATCTTGCGCAGGCCAGCGGCGCGACGATGCGCGGCATTCGCGGCGCGGACATCGCGATGATCTTCCAGGAGCCGATGACGTCGCTGAACCCGGTGTTCACGGTCGGCGACCAGATCAGCGAGGCGATCGCGCTGCATCAGTCGAAAAGCAGGTCGGAAGCGCGCGCGGAAACGCTGCGGCTGCTTGAACTCGTGCGCATTCCGGAGGCACGCCGCGTGTTCGCGCGCTATCCGCACCAGCTGTCGGGCGGGATGCGGCAGCGCGTGATGATCGCGATGGCGCTGTCGTGCCGGCCTTCGCTGCTGATCGCCGACGAGCCGACCACCGCGCTCGACGTGACGATCCAGGCGCAGATCCTGCAACTGGTGCGCGGGCTGCAGGACGAAATGAACATGGGCGTGATCTTCATCACGCACGACATGGGTGTGGTGGCCGAAGTGGCCGACCGCGTGCTCGTGATGTATCGCGGCGAGAAGGTCGAGGAGGGCGAATCGGATCGCATCTTCGCGGCGCCCGCGCATCGCTACACGCGCGCGCTGCTCGCGGCCGTGCCGAAGCTCGGCTCGATGCAGGGCACCGATGCACCCGAAAAATTCCCGCTGCTGAAGGTGGAGGGCGCAAGCGCGGCAGCAGCAGCGCCCGCACCGGCGGCGAACGACGATGCGCAGCCGCCCGTCGATCAGTCTGCGTCGCCGATCCTGCGCGTGCGCGATCTCGTGACGCGCTTCCCGGTGAAGAGCGGCGTGTTCGGCCGCGTATCGCAATACGTGCATGCGGTCGAGCGCGTGAGCTTCGAATTGCGCGCGGGCGAGACGCTCGCGCTGGTCGGCGAATCGGGCTGCGGCAAGTCGACCACCGGCCGCTCGCTGCTGCGCCTCGTCGAATCGCAGAGCGGCTCGATCGAATTCGACGGCCGCGACATCAGTGCACTGAAAGGCCCGGACCTGCAGGCGCTGCGCCGGAACATCCAGTTCATCTTCCAGGATCCGTTCGCGTCGCTGAACCCGCGCCTGACCGTCGGCTTCTCGATTATGGAGCCGTTGCTGGTGCACGGCGTCGCGAGCGGCCGCGAAGCGCAGGCACGCGTCGACTGGCTGCTCGACAAGGTCGGCCTGCCACCCGAGGCCGCACGCCGCTATCCGCATGAATTCTCGGGCGGCCAGCGCCAGCGGATCGCGATCGCACGGGCGCTCGCGCTGAACCCGAAGGTCGTGATCGCCGACGAATCGGTGTCGGCGCTCGACGTGTCGGTGCAGGCGCAGATCGTCAACCTGATGCTCGACCTGCAGCGCGAACTCGGCGTCGCATACCTGTTCATCTCGCACGACATGGCCGTCGTCGAGCGCATCAGCCATCGCGTCGCGGTGATGTATCTCGGCCAGATCGTCGAGATCGGCCCGCGCCGCGCGGTGTTCGAGGCGCCGCAACATCCCTACACGAAGAAGCTGATGAGCGCGGTGCCGGTGGCCGACCCCGCGCGCCGGCATGCGCCGCGCCAGCTCGCGGCGGACGAGATTCCCAGCCCGATCCGCGCGGCCGGCGACGAGCCGGTCGTCGCGCCGCTCGTCGCGGTCGGCCCCGATCATTACGTCGCAACGCACCGCGTCGGCGGCGCGTATTGAACGCACGGAGGCGGCGATGGATCGCAGTTGCGCACGCGCGAGGCAGAGACGGTTTTTTCCCGAGCGGGGGCAGTCATTCCGCGTATCCAACCACACGTTACCGAATCATGCACAGGAGTCAGGTCACATGAGCAAGTCGCTTTCATTTCCGATGTTCCGCTCGCGCGCGCTGTTCGCCACCGCCGCGAGCGCGTTCGCGCTGTCGGCCGCGGTGCCCGCGTTCGCGCAGCAGACCGCGGTGATGGCGGTGGATTCGACGTTCACGACGATGGACCCGTACGACGCGAACGACACGGTGTCGCAAGCCGTCGTCAAGTCGTTCTACCAGGGGCTGTTCGGCTTCGACAAGGACATGAAGCTCGTCAACGTGCTGGCGACCAGCTACGACGCGAGCCCGGATGCGAAGACCTACACGATCAAGCTGCGCCAGGGCGTGAAGTTCCACGACGGCACCGATTTCAACGCGGCGGCCGTGAAGGCGAACTTCGACCGCGTGACCGATCCCGCGAACCACCTGAAGCGCTACAACATGTTCCGCGTGATCGAGAAGACCGAAGTGGTCGATCCGTACACGGTGAAGATCACGCTGCGCGAGCCGTTCTCGGCGTTGATCAACACGCTCGCGCACCCGTCGGCCGTGATGATCTCGCCGGCCGCGCTGAAGAAGTGGGGCCGCGACATCGCGCTGCATCCGGTCGGCACCGGCCCGTTCGAGTTCGTCGAATGGAAGCAGACGGATGACCTGAAGGTGAAGAAGTTCGCCGGCTACTGGAAGAAGGGCTATCCGAAGATCGACG
Source organism: Burkholderia sp. AU30198 (assembly GCF_020419825.1). Taxonomy (NCBI): domain Bacteria; kingdom Pseudomonadati; phylum Pseudomonadota; class Betaproteobacteria; order Burkholderiales; family Burkholderiaceae; genus Burkholderia; species Burkholderia sp. AU30198. The sequence goes on from NZ_JAIZSA010000001.1 coordinate 440,416, forward strand.
CGATCGACTGGAAGCCGGTGGTCGACAACAACACGCGTGCGGCGCTGATCAAGACGGGCGAAGCCGATTTCGCGTTCCGCATCCCGTTCGAGCAGGCGGCCGACCTGAAGGGCAACCCGAAGGTCGACGTCGTGGAGCGGCCGTCGATCGTGCAGCGCTACGTGTCGCTGAACCTGCAGCAGAAGCCGCTCGACAACCCGAAGGTGCGCCAGGCGCTGAACTACGCGGTGAACAAGGAAGCGCTCGCGAAGGTCGCGTTCGCCGGCTTCGCGACGCCGTCCACCGGCGTGGTGCCGCAGGGTGTCGACTATGCGACGAAGCTGGGCCCGTGGCCTTACGACCCGGCGAAGGCGCGCGCGCTGCTGAAGGAGGCCGGTTATCCGAACGGCTTCGAGACGACGCTGTGGTCCGCGTATAACAACTCGACGTCGCAGAAGGCGATCCAGTTCGTGCAGCAGCAACTCGCGCAGGTTGGCGTGAAGGTGCAGGTGCAGGCGCTGGAGGCCGGCGAGCGCGTCGCGAAGGTCGAGAGCGCGCCGGACCCGGCGAAGGCGCCGGTGCGGATGTACTACCTCGGCTGGTCGTCGTCGACCGGCGAGGCGAACTGGGCGATCACGCCGCTGCTCGCCGGCACGTCGGCGCCGCCGAAGCTCCTGAACACCGCGTACTACAAGAACGACACGGTCGATGGCGATCTCTCGAAGGCACTGGAGACGGTCGACCGCGCGAAGAAGACCGAGCTCTACACCGATGCGCAGAAGCAGATCTGGGCCGATGCGCCGTGGATCTTCCTCGTGCAGGAGAAGATCGTGTATGCGCGCAGCAAGCGGCTGCAGGGTGCGTACGTGATGCCGGACGGTTCGTTCAACTTCGACGAAATCTCGCTGAAATGACAGTGGTGATGACGGCGGTTCGTCCGCCACGCGGTGCCGGCGGCGCAAGCCGCCGGCATGCTGATTCGATCGGTGCCCCATGCTGAATTTTCTCGTCAAACGCCTGTTCGGCCTGCTGCCCACGCTCGCGATCGTCGCGGTGCTGGTGTTCCTGTTCGTCCACCTGCTGCCGGGCGATCCGGCGCGGCTCGCGGCCGGGCCCGAAGCCGACGATGCGACGGTCGCGCTGGTGCGCACCGACCTCGGACTCGACCAGCCGCTGCCCGCGCAGTTCGTGAACTTCTTCGTGAAGATCGCGCACGGCGATTTCGGCCTGTCGACCCGCAGCAAGCGGCCGGTCTCGACCGAGATCGGCGAGCGCTTCATGCCGACGCTGCTGCTGACGCTCGTCAGCATGGCGTGGGCGACGGCCTTCGGGATGGCGATCGGCATCGCGTCGGCGGTGTGGCGCAACCGCTGGCCCGATCGCCTCGGCATGACGCTCGCGGTGTCGGGCATCTCGTTCCCGGCGTTCGCGCTGGGCATGCTGCTGATGGAAATTTTCTCGGTGAAGCTCGGCTGGCTGCCGGTCGTGCCGGACGGCTCGTGGAAGAGCTACGTGCTGCCGTCGCTGACGCTCGGCGCCGCGGTCGCGGCCGTGATGGCGCGCTTCACGCGGGCGTCGTTCGTCGAGGTGCTGAACGAGGATTTCGTGCGCACCGCGCGCGCGAAGGGTGTGCACGAGCCGATGGTGGTGCTCAAGCACTGCCTGCGCAACGCGATGATCCCGGTCGTCACGATGATGGGGCTGCAGTTCGGCTTCCTGCTCGGCGGCTCGATCGTCGTCGAGGTCGTGTTCAACTGGCCGGGGCTCGGGCGCCTGCTCGTCGACGCGGTGACGATGCGCGACTACCCGGTGATCCAGGCGATCGTGTTGCTGTTTTCGCTCGAGTTCATCCTGATCAACCTGACCGTCGACGTGCTGTACGCGGTCATCAACCCGACCATCCGGTTCAAGTGAGGCGCGCATGAACGCGACTGTCCAGCCCGCGGCGCCGGCCGCACCGACCGCGATCCGCACGCCGTGGCGCGAATTCTGGCGCAAGTTCCGCAAGCAGACCGTCGCGCTCGTCGCGGGCGGCTTCGTGCTGGCGCTCGTCGTGCTGGCGTTCGTCGGCCCGCACATCGTGCCGTTCGATCCGGAGAACTATTTCGACTACGACGCGCTGAACGCGGGGCCGTCGGCCGTGCACTGGTTCGGCGTCGATTCGCTCGGCCGCGACATCTTCAGCCGGATCATCACGGGGACGCGCATCTCGCTCGCGGCCGGTTTCTTCTCGGTCGCGCTCGGCGCGGTGATCGGCACGTTCTTCGGGCTGCTCGCCGGCTACTACGAAGGCTGGTGGGACCGCATCACGATGCGCGTGGCCGACGTGCTGTTCGCGTTCCCGGGCATCCTGCTCGCGATCGGCGTGGTCGCGATCCTCGGCAACGGGATGGTTAACGTGATCTGCGCGGTCGCGATCTTCAGCATCCCGGCGTTCGCGCGGCTCGTGCGCGGCAACACGCTGATGCTCAAGCACATGACCTATATCGAGGCCGCGCGCAGCATCGGCGCGTCGGACTGGACGATCATCATGCGGCACATCCTGCCGGGCACCGTGTCGTCGGTCGTCGTCTACTTCACGATGCGGATCGGTACGTCGATCATCACGGCCGCGAGCCTGTCGTTCCTCGGGCTCGGTGCGCAGCCGCCGACGCCGGAGTGGGGCGCGATGCTCAACGAGGCGCGCGCGGACATGGTGACGGCGCCGCACATCGCGATCTTCCCGAGCCTCGCGATCTTCCTGACCGTGCTCGCGTTCAACCTGCTCGGCGACGGGCTGCGCGACGCGCTCGATCCGAAGCTGGAGCGCCGCTGATGCGTATGGTACCGATGTGGACGGCGACACTGCCGGCCGGGCCGCGCGGCACGATCGCCGACGTGCCGGGCGTGACGGTCGGCCATTGCACGCTCGATGCCGGCAACGTGCAGACGGGCGTGACCGTCGTGAAGCCGCATCCGGGCGACGTGTACCGCAGCAAGGTGCCCGCCGGTGCTGCCGTGATCAACGGTTTCGGCAAGAGCGTCGGGCTCGTGCAGGTCGACGAACTCGGCATGCTCGATACGCCGATCGCGTTGACCAATACGTTCGGCGTCGGCGCGGTTGCGCAGGCGCAGATCCGCGCGGCGATCGCGGCGAATCCGCAGGTCGGCCGCGACTGGTCGACCGTCAACCCGCTCGTGTTCGAGTGCAATGACGGCTATCTGAACGATATCCAGGCGTTCGCGGTCACGGCCGAACATTACGACGACGCGTGTCGCGCGGCGTCGCGTGACGTCGCACGCGGCGCGGTGGGCGCCGGGCGCGGGATGTCGTGCTTCGACCTGAAGGGCGGGATCGGTTCCGCGTCGCGCGTCGCCGTCGCGGCCGGCCGGCCCTATACGGTCGGCGCGCTCGTGCTCGCGAATTTCGGCCGGCTGCCGATGCTGACGCTCGGCGGCGTGCCGCTCGGGCGCATCGTCGCGCAACGGCGTGCGGCCGAGGCCGCGCACGCGGCTCCACCCGAGCAGGGCTCGATCATCCTGTTGCTGGCCACCGATGCGCCGCTGGACGCGCGACAACTGTCGCGGCTCGCGCGCCGCGCGGGCGCGGGGCTGGCCCGCACGGGCTCCGTCTACGGGCACGGCAGCGGCGACATCGCGCTTGCATTCTCCACCGCATACACGATCGCGCACGACGCATCGACCGTCGCGCTGCCGGCTCTCGTCGCCGATGCGGCGCTCGATCCGCTGTTCATGGCCGCGGCCGAAAGCGTCGAGCACGCGATCGCCGATGCGTTGCTGCAGGCCGTGACGGTGGCGGGGCGCGACGGCCACATGCGGCAATCGCTGCGCGATGCGGTGCCCGATCTCGAACGCCTGTTCAACGAAGGCCACGAAGGACGTTTTACCCAGCCATGAAGATCCTGATTTCGACCGATATCGAAGGCGTCGCCGGCGTATTCGCCACCGAGCAGACGCGCGCCGGCAATCCGGAATACGAACGGGCGCGCCGCTGGATGACCGCCGAGGCGAACGCGGCGATCGAAGGCGCGTTCATGGGCGGCGCGCAGGCCGTGTGGGTCAACGATTCGCATGGCGGCTTTCGCAACCTGCTGCCCGACGGGCTCGATGCGCGTGCGCGCGTCGTGCTCGGCAAGCCGCGCACGCTCGGGATGATGGCGGGCCTCGAACAGCAGCCCGATCTCGTGTTCATGATCGGCTATCACGCGAAATCGCAGACGCGCGGCGTACTCGCGCACACGATCAACGGCTTCGCGTTCACGCAGGTGTGGCTGAATGGCGTCGAGCTCGGCGAAGCCGGCCTGTACGGCGCGCTGGCACGCGAATACGGCGCGCACGTCGCGCTCGCCACGGGCGACGACGTGTTCGCGGAGGAAACGCAGCCGCTGTTTCCGGAGGCGCATTTCGAGACGATCAAGACGGCCGGTGGCGCATCGAGCGGCGATACGCTCACGCCCGCCGCGTCCTGTGCGCGGATCGCAACGGCTGCGCGCGAAGCGGTGGCGCACGCTTTGTCGGCAGGCGTGCGCGTGGGCGCCCATCGGCCCGCGCCGGCCGCGTGCACGCTGCGCGTGCAGACGGCGGCGCTGGCCGACCTGTTCTGCGTGCTGCCGTCGCTCGAGCGCGTCGATGCGGTGACGCTGCGCTTCGACGGGCCTTCGGTCGAGCATGCGGTGCGCACGCTGAACAGCCTGTCGGCAATGTCGTTCATGCTGCGGTGATGTATGCCTTGACGATGCCGCAGGCGTGCGGCCGGTCAACGGACGGCAGCAGGGCTCGCGGTCATGGCGAGCAGGAACGCTTCCATCGCCGCGACCAGCGCGAGCGGCGTCTCGTTCATCGGGTAGTGGCCCGCATTGCGCAGCACGTCGACGGTGGCGAGCGGGTAGCGCCGCAGGTACGTGCGGGCCATCAGCGCCGCGTCGAACGCCGGATCGTGCTCGCCGATCAGCACTTTCACCGGATGGATGCCCGCGATCTCGTCGCTGAAATCCGTATCGGCCCACGCGCGGAAGTACGCGCCGAACGCCGGCGGCGACGAACGGGCTGCCGAATACGCCGCTTTCCACTCGACCCAGGCGGCGGGCAGCCGGCCGCCGGTGCTGCGATCGATGATGGTCCGGCGATCGGCGACATGGTCGGCGGCGCGCTCGAATAGCGCGCGTTTCTCCGCGTCGAACGGCAGGCCGCCGCACGGCACGGGCGTGATCGGCACCAGTGCGCGCACGCGCTCGGGCGCCATGACGGCGATTTTCTCGGCCGCCATCGCGCCCATCGAGTGGCCGACGACGCTGAAGGTCGCGAAACCGAGCGCGTCGGCCAGTGCCAGCGCGTCGGTGGCGATCTCGTCGATCGTGTAGTCGCCTGCTGCGTCGCGCAGGCGGCCGTAACCTCGGTAATCCATGAATACATAGCTGAAGTGCTCACGCGACAGCCACGCTTCGACGGGTTCGAATGCGTGGGCGTCGCCGAACCAGCCGGGCAGTACGAGAACAGGATGGGGGCCGTCCCCCACACGATGAAACGTATTCGGCATGTCCGCTCCGATGCAGTGGTAATCCGGCCGATCAGGCCGACGGGTCTTGCGGCCGTCAGGTCGCGCAAGGGTGGAGCGGATCGTAAATCGAGCGAAGGAGACCCGCCTTCGATATCGGGTCATTGATGATGGAATTCGGGCCGTGAGAAATACGCTGCTAGATCCCTACGAAAACATTCCGCGAAGCGTGGTGGTGACCGCCAACGACTATGCGGCGGGCACGACGTTTCCGGAGCACGCGCACGGGCGCGGGCAATTCGCATTCGCGTCGCGCGGCACGATCAGCGTGTCGACGCCGCACGGGCGCTGGCTGGTGCCGCCACAGCGTGCGTGCTGGGTGCCGGCCGGCGTGCGCCACGAAATGACGATGACCGGGCCGGTCACGATGCTGAACACCTTCGTGTCCGGCGATGCCGCGCAGGAAGCGGGCCTGCCCGAGCAGTGCGGCGTGTATGGCGTATCGGCGCTGCTGCGGCAACTGATCGACGATGCGATCGACCTGCCGGCGCTGTACGACGTCGACGGGCGCGCGGGCAAGCTGATGGCGCTGCTGGTCGCCGAAATCGCGACGATGCCGCGCCTGTCGCTGCACGCGCCGCTGCCGGCCGACGCGCGGCTGGCGAAGGTGTGCCGGCACTTGCTCGCGTCGCCGTCGATCGCGGCCGATCTCGACCAGGTCGCCGCCGACGCAGGCGTGAGTCGCCGCACGTTCACGCGGCAGTTCCGCGCGCAGACGGGCGTGAGTTTTGCCGCATGGCGCCAGCAGGTCTGCATGCTCGCGGCGATCGCACGCCTGAGCGACGGGCAGCCGGTGACACGCGTCGCACTCGATCTCGGGTACGCGAGCGCAAGCGCGTTCACGTCGGCGTTTCGCCGCATTCTGGGCGATACGCCGAGCCGCTATCTGGAGATTCGGCGCTAACCGGAAGGAATCGGCGCACGCCACGCCCGTGCGCCGGTTGCCGCCAAAAAAATACGCGCCTGCCAACTTCGGTCAGACGCGTTTAAAGGCACTCGGTCAGAAAGAATGCGCGCACAGCCTGCCGGGTGGTGTCGCGCATTACATGCGTAATTGTTGCCTATTCCGATTCAATCTCGTTGAGACGTTGTGGATAGCGAAGAATACGCCGCATAACGCGCAAACGAAATCCCGCGCGGCTCACGACTCATGTGCGGTTGCAGCAGCACGCGTTCCAATCGTGCGTTCGATGGCGGAGCGGAAGCCGCTGGCTATGGGCGCTGGTGCTCGAAACCTGGCGGGATGCGCCGCAGCATCGAATGGTGCGCCGAAGCATGAAAAACGCCGCGTGGCGCGATGCCTGTTGGTATCGCGCCACGCGGCGGTACGGTAGCGGGCGAAGCCGGCGTGCGCCGGCACGCGCGTCACACGTCGAAGAACACGGTTTCGTCCGGCCCCTGCATGCGGATGTCGAAGCGGTAGACGACCGGGCGGCCCGGCTGCGCGTCGCGTTTCGCGACGAGCGTCGCGCGGCGCTCGGCCGGCACCGCGTTCAGCACGGGGTCGGCCGCGTTCGCGGCGGCTTCGTCGTCGAAGTACACGCGCGTGAACGCATGGGTGAGGATCCCGCGCATCATCACGGTCACGTTGATGTGCGGCGCTTCGTCCGCGGCGAGGCGGCCCGGCTTCACCGTCTCGACGACGAAGCGCTGCTGCGCATCGGTGCCGGTGCCGACTCGCGCGAAGCCCGTGAAGCCGGATTTCGCGATGTCGTCGCGCGACGCGGGGTAGCGGCCCGCGCCGTCCACCTGCGTGAATTCGAGCACCGCGTCGCCGACGACGTTGCCATCGCCGTCGAACACCTGGCCGACCAGCAGCACGTGCTCGCCTTCGGCGTGAGCCGCGGCGATCGTCGGCGTGAACAGGCTTTTCAGATCGTAGTCGTATTGCTGCGGGCACAGGCCGTACGCGAAGTACGGGCCGACCGTCTGCGAAGGGGTTTGCTTCAGCGTCGTCATGGTTCAGCGCTCCATCGGGGTAGCGTCGCGGCCGCGCAGCACGATATCGAATTCGTAGCCGAGCGCATAGCCTTCTTCGGTAATGTCCATCGAGAAGCGCGAGATCAGGCGATCGCGCGCGGCCTCGGGCGTGCCCTGGAAGATCGGGTCGTACGCGAGCAGCGGGTCGCCGGGGAAGTACATCTGCGTGACGAGACGCGAGCCGAAGTAATCGCCGAACAGCGAGAAATGGATGTGATTCGGGCGCCACGCGTTCGGATGGTTGCCCCACGGATACGCGCCGGGCTTGATCGTCAGGAAGCGGTAGCGGCCTTCGTCGTCGGTCAGGCAGCGGCCTGCGCCGAGGAAGTTCGGGTCGAGCGGCGCGTCGTGCTGGTCGACCTTGTGTACGTAGCGGCCGGCCGCGTTCGCCTGCCACACCTCGACGAGCGTGTTGCGCACGGGCTTGCCGCCTTCGTCGAGCACGCGGCCCGTGACGATCATGCGCTCGCCGAGCGGCTCGCCGTTCTTCACGGCGTTCTTCGTCAGGTCATGGTCGAGCGCGCCGAGATCTTCGGCGCCGTAGACGGGCGCGTACTGGTCGCGGAACTTCTCCTTCAGCGGGATCAGCGGGCGGGTCGGGCCGCGCTTCACGGACGAGCGGTACTCGGGGTGGACATAGGCCGGATGCGACGGCCAGTCGCGTGGCGTGAGGATCGTGGGGGAATCCATCGGGCGTCTCCTGATAGGTATTTCGCGAAGGGATGGCACGACTTTAGCCAATCCGGAAAGTTATGCAAAATGACCTTTTTTCGCGAATCGTATAACCAGTCGTTATGTTTGGAGCGCCAATGAAAATTCCGCCGGACAGGATGCCTGTCCGGCGGAAAAAGCGATCGGGCTTCGCGTCGTCGGTGACGACCCCGTGCACGGCCCTCCAGCCAGCCCGTCGCTGCTTTTTTGTGTTGTCGTTCTTGTTGTTATCCGGTCTCCCTGAGCGCGCCTGTTATGCCTGACGGTCGGGATCGAACACGATTCCGTCGAATTCGAGTGACAGCGTGCCGCTGCGCAGCAGTGCGGCCGGCGTCGCGTCCCGGTCGGCACCGAGCACGTCGCTCACGTAGTCCGCGCAGAAGCCGCGCCGCGTCCGCAGGGTGAAGCGGTTGCCGAGCAGCGCGTCGATCCGCCGTTCTGCCGTTGAATGAATCTGGCGCTGCGCATCGGCGGTCGGTGCCGCGACGCGACGGGCCAGTGCGATGCGCCCGCCGTCGGTACGGGCGACGAAGCGCGACAGCGGGGTGAGCTTCGTCCACGCAAACGCGGATTCGGCGATCACGGGCTCGTCGCCCGATGTGTCGACGACGATGCCGAAGCGATTGGCCCACGCACCCGTCGAGCCCGTCGTGCCGGCCGTGTCGCGTGGCGCATGGCCCGGCACGCGGATGAACACGAGATCTCCGACGTGCGCGCTGGCGGCCAGCGTGCGGACCGTGGCGAGCGGCATCGTGCGATCCGTGTCGCGGGCATCGCGCGGGGCGGTGTGATGCGATTCGTAGGCAGCGGTTTCGGTTCGGGTGGTCATTTCGGCTCCGTCGTTCAGTGACAGCACGGAGCGGATTATGCAGACAAGTATCCAAAAGTGTTCATCTGCGTGCGCAGGTAGCCTAATATCTGACCTTGAGCATCATTTTTCGATACCAAAATGACCGAAACCGCCCAACTCATCGAAATGCTGAAGCGCCAGTTGAAGGCGCAGGGCATGACCTACCGCGACGTCGCGCGTGCGCTCGATGTTTCCGAGACCAGCGTGAAGCGGCTGTTTGCCAGCGGCCGCTTCACGCTGGAGCGCGTCGTGGAGATATCTCAGCTGCTCGGCTATACGCTGGCCGAGCTCGTGCAGGAGGCGTCCGCGTCGGCGCCGAGGCTGCGCGTACTGACCGAGCAGCAGGAGGCGCTGCTCGTGTCGGACGACAAGCTGCTGCTCGTTGCCGTCTGCGCGATCAACTACTGGACCGTGCAGGACATCGTGTCGGCCTATCAGGTGACGAAGGCCGAGTGCGTGAAATACCTGCTGATGCTCGACCGGATGAACGTCGTCGCGCTGTTGCCGGGCGACCGGATTCGCGTGCGCGTCGCGCGCGATTTCGACTGGCTGCCGGGCGGGCCGATCCGCCGTTACTTCCATGCGCACGCGCTCGGCGATTTCCTCGACAGCCGCTTCGACGGGGAAGGCGAGACGATGACGTTCTCGCAGGGGATGCTGACCGAGGCGGCTTCCGCGGAGCTCGAACTGGAGTTGCGCCGGCTGCGCAGCAAGGCGGCAGCGCTGCATGCGGAATCGTCGTCCGCGCCGCTCGCGCAGAAGCACGGCACCAGCTTGCTGATCGCGAAGCGGATGTGGGAGCCGGCCGGCTTCCAGGCGCTGCGGCGCAACGCGTGACACATCGTCGAGTACTTGGGGCTATCCGGAAAGTTATGCAAAATGGTATTTCATCGTCAATCGCATAACCACCCGTTATGAATAACCGTATCGCAGACGGCCGCGTCAAGTTCCGGCACCTGCAGTGCTTTCTCGCGGTCGCGCAGCTGGGCGGCGTGCAGAAGGCGGCCGAAAGCCTGTCGATCACGCAGCCGGCCGTCTCGAAGACGATCGCCGAGCTGGAGGCGATCCTCGGTGTGAAGCTGTTCGAGCGCGGCCGGCAGGGTGCGCAGCCGACCCGCGACGCGCAGCTGTTCATGCCGCACGCGAACGCGTGCGTGCTGGCGCTGCGGCAGGGCGTCGGGCTGCTCGCGCGCGAGGGTGGGGCTGCCGCGGCGACGCTGGAAATCGGCATGCTGCCGACCGTCGCGGCGTCGCTCGCGCCCGCATTGATGAAAGCGCTCGCCGAGCGCTGGCCACGCGTCGTGGTGCGGATCGCGACGGCCGCGAACGCCGAACTGCTCGAGCGCCTGAAATCCGGCGCGATCGAGTGCGCGATCGGGCGGCTGTCGGAGCCGGAGCGGATGATCGGGCTCGCGTTCGAGCAGTTGTACAACGAACCGCTCGTTGCCGTCGTGCGCGCCGGACATCCGCTGCTGTCGAGCGCGGCGCCGGCGGCCGAGCTTGCGCGCTATCCGGTCGTGCTGCCGCCGTTCGGCACGCTGATTCGCCAGTCGGCCGAGCAATTGCTTGGCGCTTGCGGTACGCCGCCGCTGGATTCGTTCATCGAGGTGTTGTCGGTATCGGTCGCGCGCGCGCTCGCACTCGAGAACGACGCGGTCTGGTTCGTGCCGCTCTATGCGGCCGAATATGACCTGTCGGCCGGGGCGCTGGCACGCCTGCCGCTGCCGTCGGCCGGCACCGACGAGCCGGTCGGGCTGGTGCTGCGTACCGATGCGCAGCCGTCGCCGGTCGCGCGGACGCTGATCGATGCCGTGCGCGACATCGCGCGGTCGCGGTTCGGCGAGACGCGCGCACGCGGGACGTCACGCGCGGCGCGCAAGCCGGCTCGTCGCGACAATTGATCCCTCGGGCCGCGCGGCGAGCGTGGCCCAACCCTGTTCCCGGCTGCCGGATTGGCCATCTGGTCAGTAGCCGGCCTCGTGGTGCTTGGCATATCGTACCGATTTTGGTACGATGGGTGTCAAGACGATGACGAGACAGCAGATCCAGGTCACGCTCGGCGTGCGGTTCTTCCAGACGGCCCGTGGCAACGAGCCGGTGCGCGAATGGCTGAAGGCGCTCGGGCAAGCGGAGCGAAGGGCGATCGGCGAAGAGATCAAGACCGTGCAACTCGGCTGGCCGCTCGGCATGCCGCTGGTCCGGAAGATGGCGCGGGATCTATGGGAGATCCGCGTGATGCTGCCGGGGCGGAGCGCCCGCGTGCTGTTTACGGTCGTCGGCGAAACGATGGTCCTGCTGCATGGTTTCTTCAAGCAGTCGCGGGCCACGCCGTCGGACGATCTCGATGTCACGGTCGCGCGCCTGAAAGCGCTGACGCGCGCCATCTCTGACGGGCAAGCAGCCGGAAACGCCATGCACTGGAGTACCCCATGACGACCACGAACAACCCGCATATCGGCAGCGATTTCGATACCTTCCTCGAGGAGGACGGCAATCTCGAAGCGGCCACCGCCACCGCAATCAAGCGCGTGATCGCGTGGCAGATCGGGCAGGAAATGAAGGCGCAGCACATCACGAAAACCGCGATGGCCGCACGGATGAAAACCAGCCGCGCCGCGCTCAACCGTCTGCTCGACGAAACCGACACGAGCCTCACGCTGGCGACGCTCGCGAGCGCGGCCGCCGCGCTCGGCAAACGGCTCAGCTTCGAGCTGGTGCCCGCCTGACGGGTGTGAAGAAACGGCGTAAGGCCGAGTCCGCGCCGCGACGCGTGATGCGCGCGGCGGAACGGTCGGCAATCCGGCCCGCGGTACGGCGATGATGCGCGGGCGCGTCGCCGCAAGCGGGCGAATGTCGGCCCGCGCGCACCTGCCGGGTTACTGACGCGGCCCGGCCACGCGCAGATAGAGCAGCGCGCCGCCCGCGAGCAGCAGCGGGCACAGGATGTACCAGCCGGTCGTCAGGAACAGCCCGGCGACCGCGACCAGCGAAATCCATGCACAACGGTAAGCGATGCCGCCGCGCGGCAGCAGTCTCAGTGCGGCGGCCGCGCCGAGTCCATACACCATCACGAAGCATCCGGACGTAACGAGCACGAGTGGCTTCGGCCCGACGTCCGACAGCGTCGTCGCAGCCAGTGCGACGGTTGCGAGCACGGCGATCACGCCGAGGCTGTGGCGCGGGACGCCGCCGACCTGGCTGCCATGCGCGAGCCACGCGGGCAACGCGCCGTCGCGCCCGAGCGCCGCGCCGAGCTTGGCCGCACCCGCGAAATACGCGTTCATCGTGCCGAGCGTGAGCAGCAGTGCGGCCACGGCGGCCAGCACCTGCGCATGACCGCCGATGCCGCCCGCGATCAGTTCGGCGAGCGGCGCACCCGATGCGCCCGCGGACGGCCCGAGCACCATCACGCTTGCGGCCGCGACCGACAGATACAGGAACCCGACCACCACGACCGCGATCCCGGCCGAGCGCGGCATGTCGTGCGCGGGCCGGCGGAATTCGGCTGCGAGATGCGTGATCGCTTCCCAGCCGGCGAAACTCCACACGAGCAGCGCGGCGGCCTGGCCGACCGCGAGCCAGCCGTGCGGGGCGAACGGATGCAGGTTCGCGGTGCGCGCATGCGGCGCGGAGGCGAGTACCGCGGCGAGCAGCAAGGTGACCAGCAGCGCCGACAACACGAGCTGCATGCGGCCCGATACGGTGACGCCGAATGCATTCGCGGCCGACACGATCGCGATCAGTGCGGCAGCCGTGACGACGACGGTCGTGTGCCCGCCGCCAATGACGGCCGCGACGTAGGCGCCGCCGAACATCGCGGCGGCCGGTGCGCCGGCCGGTACCGCGAAGTAGAAGCACCAGCCGACGATCGCCGCGGCTTTCGGCCCGAATGCGCGCCGGGCGTAGGTCGAGACACCGCCTGCGTCGGGATAGCGTGCGCCGAGTGCGGCGAAGGTGGCCGCGAGCGGCCCGGACAGCACGACGAGCGCGGCCCATGCGAGCAGCGAGGCCGGGCCCGCGACTTCGGCGGCCAGCGCGGGCAGCGCGATCACGCCGGTGCCGAGCACCGCGCCGATATAGAGCGCGGCGCCCTGGAAAATCGTCAGTGAGCCCGCGTGATGAGCGGCGGGCGAGTCGGCATGCGAGGGCATCGACAGCAGTCTCCGGAAGTCTTGTCGTGTTCGAGCGCGAGCGTCCGCGCGGAAAATCGTTCGATGCTACCCGAACGCCGGCGGCCACGCGGCCCGGCGATCAGTAGTCGGTGCGGTGCGGCGTGTCAGCCGATGTCAGTGGTGGCGTGCGAGCCGCAGGCGGGCATCCTCGCGCGCGGCGGGCGACAGTTCGGGTGCGTAGTGGAATGCCCCCGAAACCAGCGATGCGACGGGCACGCCGTCACGGAACAGCACGCGATTGCCGGCCAGCGCCGGCACCTTGTCGCCGGGCAACAGCGTGCCGGCAAGATTCAACGGATCGGCGCCCGTCACGCACACGTACTGTCCGTCGCCCGGTTGTCGCCGTAGTTCGCGCAGGATCGGGATCGCTTCGGGCAACGCGAACTGTTCGCCCGCGATCCCTGCGACGAAGCGTCCGCCGCGAATTTCGCCGCGTGCTTCGAGGCGCTGCAGCACGCGCACGAGTTCGCGCCAGCTCGGCAGCCAGTCGGCTTCGCGTTCGAGCAGCCGCCAGAACACGACGCCGTAGCGGCGCAGCAGCGTCCACGCGATGTGTTCGAGCGCGTCAGGGTCGGTCGCGGCCAGGCCGCGTTTCGGTGCCGGCGCCTCGTCCGGCGGCGCGTGGCGTTGCACGAGTGCCCAGCGACCCGCGTCGTCCATTCCGCCGATCAGTGCGCCGCCGCGCCGCGTGCGCGGCGCATAGGTCGCGCTGCGCTTGACGACCGGTTTGAGCAGCGCGCGCAAGCCCGCGTAGCTGTCCGCATTCACGAGTCCGGCGGACACGAGTTCGCCGAGCGCCTGTTCGAGTTCGACCGGCAGCATGTGCAGCTCGTCGAGCAGCGCGTCGAAGAACATCGCGCCGTGCGCGGCGAGGGCGTCGCGCACCTGGGCGGCCCGCGCGGAAAGCGCCGGTTGCGCATCGGGGGCGCGCAGTGCCTGCCATGCGGAAAGGTGGCGGCGCGGCAGCAGTACGATCGGTGTCGTCTTCACGGGCGTGCCGGCCGCGCGCGCTGGCGCGCCGATGCGCGTCCACACGAGCTTGCCGGAGCGGCACAGCTCGTCGAGCCCGCCCGCCGTGTAGTCGGTGAGCCGTGCGGGCAGCAGCGCATCTTCCCATGCGCTTGCCGCGGCCTCGTAGCCTTCGAGCTGTTCGACCACGGCCGCGAGTGCGTCGCGGCCGGTGCCGCGCGTGTCGGGCGTCAGGTGCTGCCAGTGGAACAGGAAGCGCATGAAATCGGCGCGCTCGACCGGCTCGATCTCGCGACGCAGCCGCTTCACCGTGTAGCGATGAATGCGCGCAAGCAGATGGCGTTCGCACCATTCGTCCGTCGTCGTACCCGGCGTGAAGCGGCCGCGCATCACATAGCCTTCGCGCTCCAGCGCCGCGAGTGCGGTCGCGATCGACGCAGGCGGCAGGCCGAGCGGCGCCGCGATCGCGTCGAGGGCAAGCGGGCCGAAGCCGGTGAGCCGCGCGCGGATCACGTCGACGAGCGCGGCATCCGCTTCCCACGGCTGCGCGCAGGCGGCCGGTACCTTGAGTGCTGGTGCGATGCGCGCGTCGGGATGCAGCGCACGCAGGCACACGAGCCGTTCGACCGGCACCCACAGTGCGGCGCCGCCCGGCGCGACGAGTTTCGTGGCGCGGCGGCGTTCGCCGAGTTCCGCGAGCCGGTCGGGCCAGCCTTCCTGTACGCGTGCTTCGCTGTCGGCGATACACGCGAGCGTGAGCAGCGCGTCGTGCATTTCGTCGGCGTCGCGCACGAGCGGCCATGCTTCGTCGCGTACCGCATTGATCGCGTCGGTGTCGAGCGCGCCGAGATCGTCGGCCGATTCGGGATCGCTCCAGCGGCGCGACTGCACGGCCTGCGTACGGCGCTCCTCGAGCGGTGCATCGTCGAGGAATGCGTAGGGTTTCGCGTTCAGGATCTCGGCCGCGAGCGGCGACGGTGCGGGCAGGTCGCGCGCGACGAGTTCGATCGCACCGCTTTCGATCCGGCGCAGCAGCGCAAGCCAGCCATCGGTGTCCATCGCGTCGTGCAGGCAGTCGTCGAGCGTCTGGTCGACCAGCGGGTGATGCGGGATCTCGCGCTCGCCGACGATGTTCTCGAGGCACGCGACCTGATCGGGGAACACGGTCGCGAGCAGGTCCTCGCTCTTCATCCGCTGCAGTTGCGGCGCGGTGCGCTTGCCGCCGGTGAAGCGCGGCAGCGCGAGCGCGGTCGTCGCGTTCCAGCGCCAGCGCACGCCGAACATCGGTGCGTCGAGCAGCGCCTGGATCAATACGTGCTCGGCGCTGGCCGAACGCAGGTAGCGCCACACTTCGTCGAGTGCGAAGCTGTGCGCGAGCGACAGCGACAGGATGATCGCGTCGTCGGTCGCGGCTGCCTGCAGTTCGAAGTTGAAGCTGCGGCAGAAGCGCTTGCGCAGCGCGAGTCCCCACGCGCGATTGATGCGGCTGCCGAACGGCGAATGGATCACGAGCTGCGTGCCGCCCGATTCGTCGAAGAAACGCTCCATCACGAGCGTGTCCTGCGTCGGCAGCGCGCCGAGCGCGGCGCGCGTGCGCGCGAGGTAGTCGGCGATCTGGTGCGCGGCGTCCGGTGACAGGCGCAGATCGTCGACGAGCCAGTGCAACGCCGGCATGAGGCGGCTTTCGGCCGGGCTGGCAGGGGCGGCACGGGCGACGTCGTTTCGTACACTGATCGCGGCTTCGGCTTCGGCTTCGGCTTCGGCTTCGGCTTCGGCTTCGGCTTCGGCTTCGGCTTCGGCTTCGGCTTCGGCTTCGGCTTCGGCTTCGGCTTCAACACGTCGCGTCGATTTAGCACCGCCCTTGGTCTTGGCTTGGGTCGTCGCCTTGACTCCAGCCGCCGTCTTCCCGTCGATATCGACGTCAGTGCGTTTACCGCCTCCGGCTTGCCCTTGCCGCTCGCCGTCGGCGAACAGTCCGTCGAGCCGTGCGCGCAGCCGGCCGACCGCGGCCGACAGCTCGTCGCTACGCCCCGGCGCCTCGCCCAGCCAGAACGGAATGTTCGGCGACTGGCCTTGAGCGTCCTCGACACGCACGCGGCCCGTTTCCACGCGAATGATCCGGTATGACTGGTTGCCCAGCTGGAACACGTCGCCCGCGAGGCTCTCGATCGCGAAATCCTCGTTGACGGTGCCGACCTGGATGCCCTGCGGTTCGAGCAGCACCGCGTAGTCGGCCATGTCGGGGATCGTGCCGCCCGACGTGGTCGCGGTCATCATCGCGTTGCGGCGCCCGCGCACGGTGCCGCCAACCACGTCGCGATGCAGGTACGCGCCGCGCACGCCGCGGCGGCTCGTGAAGCCTTCGGCGAGCATCCTCATCACTTCGTCGAAGCGCTCGCGCGTCAGCCGCGCGTACGGCGCCGCGCGCGTGACGCTCGCATACAGCGCGTCTTCCTGCCATTCCGTGCATGCCACTTCGGCGACGATCTGCTGCGCGAGCACGTCGAGCGGCGCTTCGGGAATGCGCAGCGTGTCGAGCTCGCCGCGCTGCACGCAATCGAGCAGCGCCGCGCATTCGACGAGCTCGTCGCGCGACAGCGGGAACAGCCGGCCCTTCGGTATGCCGCCCACATGATGCCCGGAGCGGCCGACGCGCTGCAGGAACGGCGCAATCCCGCGCGGCGAGCCGACCTGGCAGACGAGATCGACGTCGCCGATATCGATACCGAGTTCGAGCGATGCGGTGGCGACGAGCAGCTTCAGTTCGCCGCGCTTCAGGCGCTGCTCGGCGTCGAAGCGGTGCTCTTTCGCGAGACTGCCGTGATGCGCGGCGATCGCTTCCTTGCCGAGCCGGTCGGCGAGATGGCGCGCCATGCGCTCGGCAGTGCGCCGCGTGTTGACGAACACGAGTGTCGTGCGATGCGCGGCCGCGAGCTCGGCGATGCGGTCGTACACCTGTTCCCACACGTCGGTTGCCATCACGGGTTCGAGCGGCACGTTCGGCAGTTCGAGCGCGAGGTCGCGCTCGCGCGTATGGCCCGTGTCGACGATCGTGCAGTCGCGCGGCGCGTCAGCCGGGCCGCCGACCAGGAAGCGCGCGACCGCGTCGATCGGCTTCTGTGTCGCCGACAGCCCGATACGCGGCAGCGCGCGGCCGGCCAGCGCGTCGAGACGTTCGAGCGACAACGCGAGATGGCTGCCGCGCTTGGACGACGCGAGTGCATGGATTTCGTCGACGATGACCGAGCGCACGTTCGACAGCATCTGCCGCCCTGACGTGGACGACAGCAGCACGTACAGCGACTCGGGTGTCGTCACGAGGATGTGCGGCGCGCGCTTGCGCAACGCGGCGCGCTCGGCCTGCGTCGTGTCGCCGGTGCGCACGGCGGTGCGGATCGCCGGCACCGGCAGGCCGAGTTGCGCGAGCGATTCGGCGATGCCCGCCAGCGGCGCATCGAGGTTCACGTGGATGTCGTTCGACAGCGCCTTCAGCGGCGACACGTACACGACGAGGGTCGCGTCGGGCAACGTGCCGTCGTGTGCCAGCGCATCGCGCACCAGATCGTCGAGCGCGCACAGGAACGCGGTGAGCGTCTTGCCGGAGCCGGTGGGCGCGGCAACCAGCGTCGAGCGGCCGGCCTTGATGTGCGGCCACGCAAGCGCCTGCGCGCCGGTGGGTGCGGCGAACGTGCGGCGGAACCACGCGGCGACGGCCGGGTGGAACACGTCGAGCGCACTGGCGGCAAGGCGGGTAGCGGTGACGTCCATCGGAGCGTTGAAATGGGGTGCAAGCGCGCGGAGGGCGCGCGCACGAATCGAATCGTCAGTGTGCCAGACGTCGAGCGTGCGTGCCGGGCAGGTGTGTCGGCGATTCAGCTTCAGATGGGGGCCCGCATCGCACTTTCAACGAACGGAAAGTTGCATGCGCGCTGGCACGCCGATAGCGTGCCGAATTGCGCCGAATTGCAACTAAACGCGATGCAGCCAGCCGAGCCAGTGCTCGAGCAACGGCGCTCGCGAGCACAACGACTGCGCGAGCCACAGCGTGCCGCCCCATGCGGCGGCCACGACGATCAGGTCGCAACTCCCGCTGTTCCACAGGTTGAGCGAGTGACGCCGCCAGATCCACGGCACGCCGAGCGGGTTCGGCCAGTCGGCGAGCAGGTGCATCACGCCGCCGCACGCGAAGCCGAACAGCGGCGCGGCCCACAGCGGATGCGGTTGATGGATGAGCCCGTGCCATCCGAGCGCGAGCAGGGCGATCCAGCCGATGCCCCAGTGCGTGATGGTGCGATGCGTGACCCACAGGCGGCGCTTGCGGCGCCACCATGCGACTTCGAGCCAGTCGGGCGCGGTGCCGCCCGCGACGCCCGCCGCGAATGCGGCGAACATGCCCACATGCCACGGGCCCGTGGCGCCGGTTTGTGCGACGAGGACAGCGGCGGCGACGCCGGCGGCGAAGCCGGACGCATGATGTGCATTGTGTGATGCCATAGGAAGCGAGACGAAGAAACGTGAAGCGGCGCGTGCAAGAAAAAATGATGCGGCGCGAAAGCGGGGCGCTATCTTCGCAGATCGGCTCGTGCAGTGGGAGCGACGTTTGCAGATTTTTTTGCACGTACCGCATCGTCTTCCGCGCAGTTCGCAACTTTCGGTTTTTTTGTGCGCTGCGTGATGATGGGCACGGCGGACGGACACGGCGGACGGACACGATGGACGCGCACTGCGTGCAATTTCGACCGATCCGCATGCATGTTGAAAAGCCGCGGCATGACCGAACGCACATCACGCATGCGCTTTCGTTGCCCGTCATGTGTTCGACCCTTTTTGTCCCCCTATACTACGAAACCGGAGATGGCCGTCGGCGTGCCGGAGGTCATGAGCGGAACAGGTGCTTTTCCTGCCTGAAGGAGATCCACATGGGGGACATGCAATGACTACGCTGAATCGCTTCAAAACATCCGCTGTCGTGCTTGCGACAGTGGCCGGCATCGGTTTCCTGCCGAACGCGCCCGTCTATGCGAAGGGGCCGCAGCCCGCAGTCCTGACGAGCTCGGCCGTTGCGGTCGCCGACAAGTACAGCGCGGATGCCGCGGAGCGGATCTTCAAGGAAGGCGGCAACGCGATCGACGCGGCCGTCGCAATCGCGTTCACGCTTGCCGTCACGTATCCGGAAGCCGGCAACATCGGCGGCGGCGGCTTCATGACGATCTACAAGGACGGCAAGCCGTACTTCATCGACTACCGCGAGCGTGCGCCGCTCGCCGCGACGAAGGACATGTATCTCGACAAGGACGGCAACGTCGTCAAGGGCATGAGCCTGTACGGCCCGCGCGCGGTCGGCGTGCCGGGCACGGTCGCGGGCATGTGGGAAGCGCAGAAGCGCTTCGGCAAGCTGAAATGGAAGCAGGTGCTCGCGCCGGCGATCCACTACGCGCGCGACGGCTTCGTCGTCGACGAACAGCTCGCGCAGCGCGGCGTCGACGCATCGAAGGAGTTCGGCGGCAAGACCAACTTCGACAAGTATTTCTCCGGGCTGAAGGCCGGCGTGAACTTCAAGCAGCCGGATCTCGCCGACGTGCTGACGCGCATCGCGAACGACGGCGCGGAAGGTTTCTACAAGGGCAAGACGGCCGAGCTGATCGCCGCATCGATGAAGACCGGTGACGGCAACGGGCTGATCACCACCGAGGATCTCGCGCAGTACCGTGCGGTGTGGCGCCAGCCGGTGCAGGCGAAGTGGAACGGCTATGACGTGATCACCGCGCCGCCCCCGAGCTCGGGCGGCATCGGCCTCGTGCAACTGCTGAAGATGAAGGCCGACCTCAAGCAGGACTTCGAGGGCGTGAAGCTCAACTCGCCGCAGTACATCCACCTCGTCGCGGAAATCGAGAAGCGCGTGTTCGCCGATCGCGCGCAGTATCTCGGCGACCCCGATTTCTACAAGGTGCCGATCGCGCAGTTGACCGACGACGCGTATATCGCGAAGCGCGCGGGCGAAGTCAACCCGAAGGAGCCGTCGGATACGAAGAGCGTGCAGCCGGGCCTCGGCACGACGATGCCGGAGAAGGCTGAAACGACGCACTTCTCGGTGGTCGACAAGTGGGGCAACGCGGTGTCGAACACCTACACGATCAACGGCTATTTCGGCTCGGGCGTGATCGCCGATGGCACGGGCATCGTGCTGAACGACGAGATGGACGACTTCTCCGCGAAGCCGGGCGTCGCGAACATGTTCGGCGTGGTCGGCAGCGACGCGAACGCGATCGAGCCGAAGAAGCGCCCGTTGTCGTCGATGTCGCCGACGATCATGACCAAGGACGGCAAGGTGTCGCTCGTGATCGGCACGCCGGGCGGCTCGCGCATCTTCACGTCGATCTTCCAGGTGATCAACAACATCTACGACTTCAAGATGCCGTTGAAGGAGGCCGTCGGCGCGATGCGTTTCCATCACCAGCTGCTGCCGCCGAACACGATCTTCTGGGAGCCGTACCACCCGATCGAAGGCGAACTCGCGAAGCAGATCGAGGCACGCGGCTATACGCTGAAGGGGCAGGATTTCAGCGGCGACATCCAGGTGATCAAGATCGACGGCAAGACGCCGGAAGCGATGGCCGACCCGCGTGGGCGTGGCGTGACGCGGATCATCCACTGACGTGAAGCGGTGCGTGCGCGGTGGCGAAGGTGGCCGCGCACGCCGGGTTCCGCAGCCGGGTGTCGTGCGCCGGCTGCGGGACGCACTCAGCCGGTCGTTCGGATGAATTCGGCGATGCGCGCCGCGATGGCGTCGGGTGCATCCTCGAAGCAGTAGTGCCCCACGCCCGCCAGCCGCTCGACGGGCGCGGACGGAAACAGTGCCGTGAAGAGCGGCAGGAAGTGTTCGGCGCCGAGCGTTCGATCGGCGTCTCCCCAGATCGCGAGCGCGGGCTTTTCGCGTATCGCGCGCAACGCCGCCGCATCGGGCTCGTCGAACCGGTGCGCGCCGGCGGCAAACCCGCGGGCCCATCCGATCGCGCCGAGACAGTCGGCCGGTTGTGCGAACGGTGCCCCGTATGCGGCGATCCAGGTGTCGTCGATGATCGCGTGATTTTCGAACCCGTTCAGCTTCAGCGTGCTCAGGATGTTGAAGCCGAGCTGGCCGAGCACCGTCTCCAGCGTATCGTCTGCCGCCGCGCGCATGATCCACTGGAACCACGGCGCATCGCGGCCATTGTCGGTCAGGCGCTCGACGAGATCGGGCTGGCCGAACGGCGTCGGTCCGTTCGCGGACACGATGCGCCGGATCCGATCCGGATGCCGCGCGGCAAGCCCCATGCCGACCGGGCCGCCGAAGTCGTGCATCACGAGCGTGATGCGATCGAGGCCGCGCGCGAGAACGAAACGTTCCAGGTTGTCGATATGGTCCTGCAGCCAGTAGCTGCGGCCCTGCGGCGTCGCGCTTTTGCCAAAGCCCATGTGATCGGGGACGACGACGCGGTGCGTCGGACTCAGCGTCGCAATCAGATGACGGAACAGATAGCCCCACGTGGGTTCGCCATGCAGGCACAGGATGGTTTCGCCGTCGTGCGGGCCTTCGTCCACGTAATGCATCCGGAAGCCGGATGCGTCGTCGAAATGCGGGGCGAATGGAAAGGTGCCATCGAACGTGGCATCGGGCCGGATCATCGAACGCTCCTTCGGATAGTCGGGTAGTTTGGTTTCAAGTTGAAACCGAATCGAAGCGTAGGATATTAGGTTTCAAGTTGCAACTGAAAAAATGTCCGGCCAACCGTAGATTGACTGCGCCATGGGGGCGTGATGATGCGTCGGAAGGGAACAGTGCCGGAATTTATCGGCCGGACGTAGGAGTTGAAGTGCCAATCAGGCCCGAATCGACCATTCCGTTCGTTGAACGTGAACAGTCGGGCCCGGTGTGATTGATCTTTCGTGCAACGAGTTTTATATTGCAACCATTCATTTCAACCGAACCGACCGCCGTTCCACCCGCATTCGGGGAACGGCATCGCTCATGCATCGATGAACAGACGAACCACGCACGAAGACTCCCCCTGCGGCGTTGCCCGCCCGCTGGACGCGATCGGCGACTGGTGGTCGCTGCTGATCGTGCGCGATGCGTTCGACGGGTTGCGCCGCTTCGGTGAATTCCAGAAGAACCTCGGACTGGCCAAGAACATCCTGGCCGCGCGTCTGCGCAACCTGGTCGCGCACGGGATCATGGACATCGTGCCGGCCGCGGACGGCGGCGCGCATCACGAATACGTGCTGACCGAGAAAGGGCGCGGCCTGTTTCCGCTGCTCGTCGCGCTGCGGCAGTGGGGCGAGGATTTCTTCTTCGAACCGGACGAGGCGCACGTGCTGCTCGTCGACCGGAAGAGCGGGCTGCCGGTCAGGAAGCTGGAGCTGCGATCGCAGGACGGCCGCGTGCTCGGGCCGGAAGACACGGTCGTATTGCCGCCGCCGGACTGATGCGCGGCAATCGCGGCAATCGCGGCGATGGCGCCCGCGTTACCGCTTCAGCAGCGCATGCGCGTGCACGATCTGCTCGGCGAGCTGGTTGATCGAGATGCGCCGTTCCATCGCCTGCGAGCGGATCTGCTGATAGGCCTCTTCCTCGCTGATCGCGTTGTGCTGCATCAGCAACGTCTTCGCTTCCTGCAGCGTGCGCGCGGACATCACGCGCTGTTCGAGCTGCGCGATGCGGCGCCGGTATTCGTCGTGCCGGCGGCTCTGGTGACACGCGAGCGCCATCGCGCTCAACAGGCCGAACGAGCGCACCGGCGTCGTCACCGCGCTTTGCGCATCGATGCGCAGCATCAGTTCGAGGATCGTCGGGCTTTCGTAGGTCGTGACGGCGATGAGCGGCGGACGTGCGTCGTCTTCCAGCCACGGGATCGACAGGTGCAGCAGGTCGGGCCGGACCGCGAGTATCACGAGGTCGACGCTCTCCGGTAACGCGGCGGGCGGCGGCCAGCGCTGCTCGGTCGGGCAACCGATGCGCGACAGCTGCTCGACGAGCAGCAGGCCGTTGTCGTCGTCCGGGTAGTACACCATCACGCGGAGCGAGCGCAGTTCGGCGAGCAGGCGCGGCGTCGAGCGGATCGGGGTGCGGGCGCGCATCGTCGGTTACGCCTTCTGTTCGTCGGGCGCGTGCACGCGGTCGCCGAGCGAATGCGTGACGAGGTACGGGTCGGGATGCACGCGTCGCGTCGCTTCGCGCACGATCGTGAAGTTGCCGTCGGCCGTCGCGCAGCCGATGCGCGGGTAGAGGCATGTGTGCTGCGTGAGCCGGTCGATCTTGACGCGCCCCTGCGGCGCGTCGAATTCCGCGTCCGCGAGATGTTCGACGAGCCGGTCACGCTGGTCGGTGCCGGCACGGGCGAGCGCGTTGGCGAACAGGTGAACCTGGAAATACGCGGCTTCCCATGGTGCGGACGCGCTCGCGTCGTCGCCGAAGCGCGCCTTGAGCTGCGCGATGCAGCGCCGGTTCACGTCCGAATCGATGGTCTGGAAATAGGGCGACGACGTATAGTGGCCGGCCGCGGCCGCGCCCATCTGGCCGAGCTCGATCTCGGAGGTCGTCAGGCTCGCGATCGGCATCTTGCGCGCATCGAGGCCGGCTTGCGCATACGCGCGGTAGAACGCGGCCGTGCTGTCGCCCACCAGCGTACTGAACACGAAATCAGGCGCCTTCGCGCGGATGTCCTCGACCACCGCCGCAAAATCCTGCTCGGACGCGACGAGCGGCATGTACACCTCGCCGAGGATCTGGCCTTCCGGATGCTGCGTGACGAGATCGATCATGATGCGGTTCGACTCGTACGGATAGATGTAGTCGGACCCGACCAGATACACGCGCGCGCCGAACTGCGCGGTCATGAATGCGGCGAGCTGCACGCTGTTCTGGTTGGGCGCCGCGCCCGTGTAGATCACGTTCGGCGAGAACTCGAAGCCTTCGTAGAGCGTCGGGTAGAACAGCAGCTTGTCCCACTTCTCGACGATCGGAATCAGCGCCTTGCGACTGCTCGACATGTACGCGCCGAACAGCACGTTCACGCGCTCGGTGGCGATCAGCTCTTCGGCGAGCCGCGCGTAGACGGCCGGGTCCGAGCACGCATCGCGCACGACGGGCACGATCTCGCAGCCGTTCGCGCCGCCAGCCTCGTTGATCTCGGCGATTGCCTGCAGCGTGCCGCGCAACTGGCTCTGGCCAAGGTGCGACGTGCATCCGCTCTGCGAGAACAATACGCCAACCTTCACACTGTTCATTCGGTCGTTCCTGTCTCTTCCGGGTAGGGCCGTCACGCGGTCAGGCGCCCGGCCGCGTGCGCGACGACGGCCGGCAAGGCGTCGCCGTTCGCCGCGTGGACGCAGCTCGGGCCGACGCCAAGTATTGTAGACAACCCGGGCGGCGCGCCGAACGACAAACCGGCGATCGCGACACCGCGCTGCCGGCCCTGGCGTGCCGCGTGGCGCGCATCCTCGACGAGGTAGCGCGGGTCGAACACGTCGATGTCGGCGGCTTCGCCGTCGCCGATCATCAGCACGGCGGCCCGTGCGCTCGCGGCTTCGCGGCGCAGCAACGTTAGCGCATGGCGTAGTGCCGCACCCGTGCGCGTGCTCATCCCGGCGTCGGCCGAAAGCAACGTCGCACGACGGCTGGCGTCGAACGCTTCGCCGAAATCCTTGAAGCGCGCGTAATACACGCGATGCCGGCCGTCCGACGTGTAGCCGTGCACGGCCCAGCGCCGCCGCTGCCGGTCGAACAGGTCGCCGAGCACGAACGCCGCGCGTTTTTCGAGCGTGGCGACCTGCGCGGCCGTCGACGCCGACAGGTCGAGCAGGATCAGCACGGGCCCGCGCGCGTCGTGGGCCACGCGGCGACGGAATACGCGCGGATCGGGCGCGTGCCCGGCGCGGCGCGAGATACGTGCGGCGATCACGGCGTCGACGTCGAGCGCATCGCCATCGAGCTGGCGGCCGACGCGTCGCATCGGCTCGGCGGCACGCGGAGACGGCACCCGCTTCGCCGTGCGCCGGTCGGCATCGATCAGCGCGGCAAGCGAGCCGGGTGGCACCGACGTGGCCGGCGCGCGTTCGACGATCGTCGTCCAGTCGCGGCGTTCGCGCTGCGTGTGGCAATTCCACTCGGGGTAGCGCGGTGCATCGGGCGCGGGCGGCGGTTCGTCGTCGGGTTCGTCGCTGTGGCCGCCGGTCGAGGCCGACATCTCGACGCCTTCGTTGCCGGTCTGTTCGGACGCTACGGCGGCCGGTTGCGCCCACAGCCACGCGTTGTCGTCGCGATAGGGCAGCCATGCGCCGTCGTCGGGCTCGAAACGCACGCGCATCTGGCCGAGATCGTTCGCGAGCCGCGATGCGATCGTGCGGAACGCGCGGTAATCGTCGAGCGCATCGCGGTGTTCGTTGAACAGTTGCACGCCCTTGTCGACCCATGGATTACCGTCGCGATACGACGGATCGAACAGCGCTTTCGCGAGCCGCGCGCACAGGCGGCCGAACGTGAGCCCTTCACGGTCGATCGGCGCGAACGCGGGCGCCCAGAAGGTCGCGAGCCCCGGCCACGTGCGTGCGAGCAGCACCTCGACGCGCGCATCCTCGATCAGCCCGGCGATCGCGATGCCGATCGGCGTCAGCTTGTCGGCCGGTTCGCCCGACGGGGAATGCAGCCAGTGTGCCAGCGCGTGCGCGGCCGCCGCGATGCGCGCATCGGGCGGCAACGCGCGCGGCACACGCAGCGCGGCATGGCCGAGCGTCGTGCGCAGCGCCGCATCGTCGAGCCGCACGTCGGTCTCGTGCGCGGTCATCCCGTGCAGGAAGCGGGCGAGTTGCAGTGCGCTCATGTCGCGAAGTGCGCGGCGGCCATCGTCTGCAACGCGGCGCGCGTGTCGGCGTCGTCGGTCGCCGCGTCGCTGATCGCGATCCGGCACGCATCGAGCGGCGCAAGCCCCGCGACGATCAGCCGGGCCGCGTGCACGAGCAGGCGCGTCGATGCACCTTCGTCGAGCCCGTTGCCCGCTTGTGCCAACGCGCGCGTGCGCTGCGCGAGATCGACGAGCCGGCGCGCGGTTTCGCGGTCGGCGCCGCTTTCGCGCACGACGACGTCGGCTTCATGCGCGGCATCCGGGTAGCCGAAGTCGATCGCGACGAAACGCTGCCTGGTCGACGGCTTCAGCCGCCGGTGTTCGCCGTGATAGCCGGGGTTGTACGAGATCACCAGATGAAAATCCGGATGCGCATGCACGACCTCGCCGAGCCGGTCGAGCGGCAGCACGCGCCGCGAGTCGGTCAGCGGATGGATCACGACCGTCGCGTCGGGGCGCGCCTCGACGATCTCGTCGAGATAGCAGATCGCGCCATGCCGCGCGGCGAGCGTGAGCGGCCCGTCGGCCCAGTAGGTACCGTCGGCGTCGAGCAGGTGGCGGCCGGTCAGGTCGGCCGCCGACGTGTCGTCGTTGCACGCGACCTGGATCAGCGGCAGGCCCATGCGCCATGCCATGTACTCGACGAAACGGGTCTTGCCGCAACCGGTCGGCCCTTTCAGCAGGACCGGCAGGTGATGGCGGCAGGCCGTCTCGAACCAGTCGGCCTCGGCGCCGGCCGGCTGGTAGAACGGCGCGTCGGCGATGCGGTGCCCGGCCAGCGGATCGGTGGCCAGCGGCGTATCGCGTGCGCTCATTACCACCTCCCCGTCATCATCAGCATGCCGGGCAGCCAGCAGGTGCCGACGCCGATCGCGATCGTGTAGCCGGGCAGGAAGCGCACGCGCCGCTTCAGCCCGAGCGCGACGAAGAACAGGAACCACAGGCTCGACCACAGCAGCCACATCGCGCCGAAACGCACGTCGTGCGACGTGCCCGCATAGACGAGCGCGCTGATCGCGACGAACAGGCAATACCAGCCGAGGCCCGCGCCTTGCAGCCCGCGCCACTGGACGGCGGCGAGATACAGGTACGTGAACGCGAACAGCAGCCCGCCCGCGCTCGAGAAATACTGCGGCGGCGCCGATGCTTGAACCAGGCCGGCAAGGTTGATCAGCAGCGCGAGCAGCCCGACGAGCAGGTTCAGGCCGGCTGCGTCGCGCGGTTCGATGCGGCCGGTGAGCGCGACGCCGTTGACGACCAGCACCGCGCCGATGAAGAAGAGAGCGACACCGAGCATGATGAAGGCTCCATCCAGAGTGAGACGGGGCCGTTCGCGCACGCGGCGCGAACGGCGGGTGGGGCGCGGGCTCAGCGGTGCGCGGGCGCTTCGGACGGAATGCCTTCGATCGGGCATTCGGGCGTGCCGGGCGTCGCGCGCGTGAGGCGCTCGACGGCCTGGCGCGTGCCGTCCGGGTCGTTCACCCAGTTCGCGTAGAACTCGAACGGGCATTGCGCGACGCCGTTCGGCGATTCGCCCGAACCGATCTTGCCCGTGTAGCCGCGGTGCAGCAGCTTGTACAGGTGGTTCTGCGACTGCATGTTGCGGCGCGCGTCGCGGATCAGGCTCACCGACAGCTCCGCATACTGCACGCCGTTTTCTTCCTCGCCGCATTCGCCGAGCGTGCGGCCGTCGAAGCCGACGATCGCCGAGTGGCCGAAATACGAATACACGCCGTCGAATCCGGACGCATTCGCGACCGCGACATAGCAGTTGTTCATGAACGCCATCGCCTTCGACACGAGCACCTGCTGGTCCTTCGCCGGGTACATGTAGCCCTGGCAGCGCACGACGAGCTCGGCGCCGCGCATCACGCAGTCGCGCCAGATCTCCGGATAGTTGCCGTCGTCGCAGATGATCAGGCTGATCTTGAGCCCCTTCGGCCCTTCGGCAACATACGTGCAGTCGCCCGGATACCAGCCTTCGACGGGCACCCACGGCATGATCTTGCGGTACTTCTGCACGATCTCGCCCTGGTTGTTGATCAGCACGAGCGTGTTGTACGGCGCCTTGTTCGGGTGCTCCTCGTGACGCTCGCCGGTCAGCGAGAACACGCCCCACACGTTGGCCTTGCGGCACGCGGCCGCGAAGATGTCGGTTTCCTCGCCGGGGATCGTCGACGCCGTGTCGTACATCTCCTTCGCATCGTACATGATCCCGTGTGTCGAGTATTCGGGAAACACGATGAGGTCCATGCCGGGCAGGCCGCGCTTGATGCCGACCACGCGCTCCGCGATTTCACGGGCATTCGCGATCACGTCGGCGCGCGTGTGCAGGCGCGGCATCTTGTACTGGACGACGGCGACGCCGACGGCGTCGTTGCTGCTGGAAATATCGCCATGACGCATGGTGTGCTCCTGGTTCGGGTGAAGACGTGCGTTTTCGAAAGGCAAAAAAAAGCCCTTGCCTCGACGAGCGAGGCAAGGGCTTCTTTGCCGGTCCGTTCATCCGACAACGCTGTCGGATAACGGGAATGCGGATGGGTGGCCCGATGTCGGGCCGGCGAAGCGCGGGCTAGCGGGCGCGCGCTTCGCACGATCGTGGGACGTCTTTGTCCGCCGGATCGATGGGATGCACTCTAGGCAAAGTTTTTTTTGGACGCAACATCGCGTATACCCCTGCACGTCGTGATCAAGCGGCGACAGGCGCGGGGGGCGATCGGGATCGTGCGTTGCGTCGGGCGATGGCGCGGGGGCGGACGCAAGTTTGCGCGAACGACGGGACGGTACCGCATCTCGCTGGTTTCGATGGATCGATAGGCCGGCGCATCGGCATTGGTGAACAAGGTTGCGCATACAACCTTTTATGACATGCCGATGCGCATCGAACCGAAGCCTAACTGCGGTCGTTCGCCGCGTTGCTTTCGAGGAAGCTGTCCACCGCGATCAGCGACTGTTCGTCGAGCGTACCCAGCACGCTTTTCAGCTTCAACTGCAGCTTCAGCGCGTCGAGATAGCTGTCGAACAGCTTCTGCCGGATGCCCGAGATGTCGCGCCGCAGGTTCAGCGTTTCGTACGTCGTGCTGTAGCCGACCTGATGCGCCTTCATCGACGAATCGTATGCGAGCCGCGCGGCCTGCAGTGACTGCTGCAGCGCGCGGATGCGCTTGCCGACCGATTCGAGCGCGGATAGCGCCTCGCGATGATCGGTGCCCAGTTGCTCCTCGACCTCGCGCAGCCGGTTGCGGTATTGCTCGGTCACGTGCTCGGCCTCCACCTGCCGGTAGTACACGCTGCCGCCGGAGAAGATCGGGATCGTCACCTGCACGCCGATCGCGCTCTGATGGAAGTCAGAGCGATCGGTGAGCCCGCGCAGGTTCGGGTTGAGCCCGCGCGAATACGACGCGAACAGGTCGACGGTCGGCAAGTGCTCGGCGCTGACGCGCTTCGCGGCGAGCCGCGCGACCTGGACGTCGCGATACGCCTGCCGGTACGCCGGGTTGTCCTGCGGCGCGTATTCGCCCGACGGAATGCGTGGCGACGAGCCGCGCATCGCGAGCCGCGGCCAGCGCGAGAAATCGATCGTCGAACCGAGCAGCGTCTCGTAGCGCGCGCGGCGCGCGTCGACGTCGGTTTGCGCGAGGGCTTCGTCGGATTGCGCGAGGCTGCGGCGCGCCTCGATTTCGGCCGTATCGCCGATCGTCTTCATCCCGAGCTGCGCCATGCGTCGCGTATCGCTTTCGAGCCGGGTGAGCGCGTTCACTTCGTCGTCGGCCGACTGCAGTTTCTCGCGCGCGCTGAGCAGATCGAAGCACGCGTTCGCGACGCGCAGGATCAGGTCCTGCCTTGCCACTTCGAGCTTCTGTTTCGCCGATTCCTCGTACTCGGTCGCGCGCCGCATGTCGTACAGGTAGGGCACGTTGAACAGCGCCTGCGTGACTTGCGCGGAACCGTAGGCTGCATTGCTCGACCCGCTGACGTCGATGCCGAACAAATTCGCGTGCGTACCGTAGCGTCCCCATTCGAGTTGCGCGGCGGCCTGCGGCAACATCTGCGCGCGTGCTTCGGGGAATTTCTGGCGCGCGGCGTCGTATTCGCTGCGCGCCTGCAGGTAGCGCGGATCGTGCACGGCCGCGTACTGGAACGCAGTGTCGAGGCAGAACGCACGCGCGTTTGCGGACATGCCGGCTATCGTTACAGCGAACAATGTTACGGTTGCAAGTCGGGGATTCCACCTAGTCGAAAAACTTGATAGGGAATTACCCGCATTCCGCGTCGCCGATCCGCGATTCGCGCGCCTCGTTTCAAACATGGCCGTCTCCGTCTCCTGCCCGTGCCGCAACGCATTGCGGCGGGATTTAAACGTTTTGAAATTGAAATTCAAACAGCGTGAATGCCTGCCATCCGTGACGCATCGGAAAACGCGCCTGTAAGAGTGTGTCCTCCATTGAATTCCGATGCGCTCGCATGATAGCCTGATTTCGGCTCGTAATCGCAGTGATTATTAGATTAACAAGTCGCTAGGGATTAAAAGCCGTTTGTCTTTCAATGAAGGTTCTTTGCATCATCTTTATTTTTTACGAGGAGAGAATGATGAAGGTCATGACGACGGAACAGGTCAGGAATGTGCATGGCGGCGGTGCGATCAGCTCGCTGGGTAGCCTCGCTGTTGACGCCGCGCCGGTGGTGACCGCGCTC
The DNA here is from genome assembly GCF_020419825.1 of Burkholderia sp. AU30198. Classification (NCBI taxonomy): domain Bacteria; kingdom Pseudomonadati; phylum Pseudomonadota; class Betaproteobacteria; order Burkholderiales; family Burkholderiaceae; genus Burkholderia; species Burkholderia sp. AU30198. The sequence goes on from NZ_JAIZSA010000001.1 coordinate 471,205, forward strand.
GGCCAGTTCCTGCCGAGCCTCGGCAATTACCTGCAGAACCCGAAGACGTTCAATAACACCGGCAAGTAACCGCCGTGCGCGGGGAGGCGCCCCCCGCGCGAAATGCTGCGAAACAGAAGCAAAAGAATCGATCGCCGCAGTGGAAATAAAGCGAATCCGAAATGCATTATTTTCGGTTCGGGCGATTATCAGGAGGCAGGAGTGCCGGATTATCCCCGTAATAAAGTAAACAGCCATTGAGATTGCAATTGGCTGACGGTGGCGGGCATTCCGACAATATAAAGGCCACAACAAATGCGAGACATCACGGAAGAACAGGCCCGCCAGATTCGCGGCGGCGCGTCGCTTTACTCCAATTCGGCCGCCTATACGGTCGATCTCGTCAACCAGTCGATCGGGTCCACGCTCCAGGGCCTGATGACCCAGTACCAGACCCGCGCCGTCGAACAGTTCCGGATGTCGCTCGGCTCGTCGCGCTGAGCGGCCCGCCCAGCGGCCGGTAACACCGATCTTCCGTCGCAGCCGGCAGCGTGCCGGCTGCGCCCATGCGTATCGCGCACGACCCGCCACGGGCCCGCTACCGGCAGGCCCGGGCGGCGCGTCGTCGCGCCCCGGGTGCCCGACCATGCTCTTCAATACGCGTAAAGTCCGTCCGGTCCTGCAGGACGAGGTGACGGAGTGCGGCCTGGCCTGCCTCGCGATGATCGCGTCGTGGCACGGGCGCGAAACGACGTTGCGCACGCTGCGCAACCGCTATCCGGTCCGGATCGATTCCGGGCTGTCGTTCTTCGACCTGATGGAGATCTCGAACGATCTCGGCCTGCGTGCGCGCGGGCTGCAGTTCGACGCAGGCGAACTCGATGCGCTCAAGACGCCGTGCATCCTGCACTGGGGGATGAACCACTATGTCGTGCTGACGAAGGTCGGCTATGGCAGCGTGCACATCGTCGATCCCGCGCTCGGCGAGACGAAGCTGCCGCTCGCGCAGGCGCTCACGCACATCACCGGCTATGCGCTCGAACTGAATCCGGACATCGGCTTCACGCGGGCGGGGCAGGCCGACCGGATCCGGCTGCGCGACTACCTCGAAGGGCTGACCGGCATCCGCAAGAGCCTCGCGATCGGTATCGCAGGCGGCGTCGCTGCGCAGCTCCTGCTGCTGCTCGGGCCGTCGTACGTGCAGTTGACGATCGACGAGGCGCTGAAGAAGACCGACGTCGACATCCTGTACCTGCTGACGATCCTGTTCGCGATCGTGTTCCTGTTCGACACGCTCTACGCGAACCTCGTCGGCAACATCAAGAGCTACCTGCGCAACATCGTGTCGCAGCAGTTGTCGGCGAACATGGTCGGGCATCTCGCGCGGCTGCCGATCGGCTACTTCCTGTTCCACAACACCGGCGATTCGATCTCGCGCGTGTCGTCGGTGTCGGAGGTCGGGCGCTTTCTGGTCGACGGGCTGGTTGGCGGGCTGCTCAATATCGTGACCTGTACGCTGACGCTCGTGCTGATGCTGTACTACAGCCCGGTGCTGGCCGGCATCAGCCTGGCCGGGATGGTGCTGTTCGCGCTGAGCCGGCTCGCGATCCAGCCGCAGCTGCAGGATGCGATGTCGCAGATTCTCACGCGCGGCGCCGAGGCCGACGCGCTGCTGATCGAGAACATCCGCTCCGCGCATTCGATCAAGTTGCTGTCGGCCGAGACGGCACGCAGCAGCCTCTGGATCAACGCGTTCACGCAGAAGCTGCAGGCGATGCGCCAGCAGGAGCGGTTGCAGTTGCTGTTCGACGCGGTGTCGAAGGGGATCGTGCACGTCGAGCAGCTCGTGATCGTCACGTACGGCGCGTGGCTCGTGATGCACGGCCAGAGCACGATCGGCGTGATCTACGCGTTCATCCAGTACAAGAACCTGTTCGCCGACAAGTTCATCGATTCGATCCAGCTCTACGTGCGCCGCAAGGTGCTGCAGGTACACATGGACCGTGTCGCGGACGTGCTGCAGACCGAGACCGAGGAGCCCGCGCCGGACGCGATCGTGCGGCCGGTCGACGGCTTCGACGGTGCGCTGTCGATCCGCGCGCTGTCGTACACGCCGAAGGGCGGCCACCGGCCGATCCTGCGCGACATCGCGCTCGACGTGCCGGCGGGCAGCAAGATCGCGATCGTCGGTCGCACCGGCAGCGGCAAGACGACGCTGCTGAACCTGATCTGCGGGCTCGTGCGGCCCGAGCCCGGCACGCTGTTCGTCGGCGGCGTCGATCTCGCCGAAGTGAACCTGCGGCAGTACCGCAAGCATCTCGCGGCCGTCACGCAGTCCGACCAGCTGTTTCGCGGGACGATCCGCGACAACATCACGAACTTCGCGCCCGCGCCGCGGATCGGCGCGATGTTCGACGCGGCGAAGCTTGCGTGCATCCACGACGAGATCGAGCGGCTCGACCATCGTTACGACACGCCGCTCGGCGATACGCAGAAATTCCTGTCGGCCGGGCAGATGCAGCGGCTGCTGATCGCGCGGGCGCTGTATTGCGAGCCGCGCCTGCTGATTCTCGACGAATTTTCGTCGAACCTCGACCAGGCGACGACGCACGAGATCTGCCGCAACGTGCTGACGCTGCCGTGCACGATCGTGCTCGTCACGCACGATGCGTCGATCCTGTCGATGGTCGACCGGATCTACGAGATGCAGGACGGCGTATTGGCCGATGCGACCGACGCGTGGCGTTCGGCCGAGGAGACGCGGTGATGCTCGGACGACTCTTTCTGCTCAATCCGTTCTCGTATGCGTTCCTGGTGCGGCGCGTGGTGCGCGCCGTCGCGCTGCGCACGTCGCCCGCACGCGGGCTGCGGCTGATGCGCTGGTGCTCGGATACATGCCTGCGCTGCTTTCCGTGCATTCGCGAGTCGATCGAGCGCGCGGTCGCCTACATGCTGAGCGCGCACCTGAACGACGATCCGCGACGCGTGCGGGACGTGTCGGCGGCGATCGTGCGCGAACTGTTCGAGGCCGAGTTCGCGGGGCTCAAGCTGCGCACGCACAGTCTGGAATCGATGAAGTCGATGATCGACGGGATGGCGTGCGAAGGTGACGCGCAGCTGCAGGCGGCGCTTGCGCGCGGCGGCCCGCTGATGCTCGCGGGGCTGCACTTCGGCAACCTGATGCTGTTCGTCACCAAGCTGCGCTTCATGATTCCCGACGACCGCAAGCTGATGGTGATCCTGCATCGCGATGCGCCGGGCGCGTTCTTCGACGATGCGCTGCGGCTCGTCGCCGAATACGGTGCCGGCGATGTCGAATTCATCGACATCGAGGAGCGCGTGCACCTGCGCCGGCTGATCACGAGCCTGCGCCGCGAGGCGCCCGTGTTCCTGCTGTTCTCCGACCTGCACGGCAAGTTCGGCAAGACCAACCGCTGCCGGCTCGGCGGACGCTGGGTGCGGATGGCCGGCGGCGGCGTGAAGCTCGCGGTCGAGCAAGGGATTCCGCTGCTCGTCGCGTATGCGACGGGCGTGCCGTTCCGCGATCGCTGCGCGGTGCATTTCGCCGAGCTCGCGGCCAGCCCGCTTGCGCCGATGCTCGGCGCGGACGACGACGCGTCGCCCGTGCGCGCGACGCACCAGCGCATCGTCGACCGGCTCGAGCAGGCGCTCGTGCGCCAGCCCGAGCAATGGCATTTCTGGGAACACTTCACGCCTTACCTGATGCCGGCGCCGCTGCTCGATGCGGCCGCGCGGCGTCGCTCCTGACGAGCCCGCCCCATGCCGACCTGGAACTCCGCCCTCCGAGAACAGAAGCCGTCGCGCAAGCTCGCGCGTGGCACGACCTTCGGCACCGTGATCCACGGCGTTGTCGATGTGCCGGTGTCGATGCGGTTCTTCTGCTACCTGTCGCTGACGATGTTCGCGATGTTCGTGATTGCGCTCGTCGAGCTGAGCTACGCGAACACCGAGAGCGTGTCGGGGATGCTGACGCCGCGCTCGGGGCTGATCGGCGTCAGCGCGCCGCCGGGCTGGGCCGTGCGCGACGTCTACGTCGGCAAGGACCAGCACGTGAAGGCCGGCCAGCGGCTTCTGGCGGTGACGCGCGACACGAGCTTCGTGAGCCAGGCCAACAACGTGCAGGGCATGCGCGCGGCACTCGACCGGCAGCGCGTCGAGGTGACGCAGCAGATCGACGCGGCGCGGCTCGAATACAAGTCGTCGGTGCAGCAGATCAACCAGCAGATCGCCGCGCAGGGCGAGAGCCGCGGGCTGATCGACCGGCAGATCCAGGACCAGAAGCGCATCGTTGACGAGTACGGCGAACGGCGCGCGCGCGTGAAGCAGCTGCTCGACGAACAGGTCGTGACGCTCGAGCAGTACAACCAGGTCAACACGCAGTACCTGCAGGCCGGGCAGGCGTACCAGGACCTGCTGCTGCGCCGCGCCGAGCTCGCGAAGAATGCGATGAAGCTGCGCGGCGACCTCGACACGATGCAGAGCAAGTACGACGGCGCGAACGCGGAACTGAAGATCAAGCAGGAGGAGCTGAACGCGAAGGAATACAACATCGACGAGAACGTGAACCAGGTGCTGTACGCGCCGGCCGACGGGCAGATCGTGCGGCTCGACGTGGTGCAGGGCGGCGTGATCGACCCGCCGGGCACGCGCGTCGTCGAGATCCTGCCCGCGAAGGCCGACGGGCTGATCGCCGAGGTCTACATTCCGTCGTCGAAGGCCGGCTTCGTGAAGAAGGGGCAGGAAGTGAAGGTGGCGTACGCCAGCTATCCGGTCGAGAAATTCGGCACGTATCGCGGCAAGGTACTGTCGATCTCGCCCGTCGCGTTTTCCGCGAAGGAGCTGAACCTGCCGGGCGATGCGGCCACGCCGCAGACCTACTTCAAGACCTGGGTCGAGCTGGCCGACCGCACGCCGGCATTCGAAGGGCGCCCGCTGTCGCTGCGGGCCGGGATGATGCTGAAGGCCGACATCGTGCTGGAGCGGCGCAGCCTGCTCGAATGGCTGTTCGAGCCGCTGTACCGCATCCGTCAACGCCTGTTCGGCGTGCCGGCCTGAGCCGATGGCGAGCCGGAACAAGGACCGCCGCCGCGCGCGGCCGGGCGCCGTGCGTCCGCTGTCGCGCTGGCTCGGCGCGACGCTGTTCGCCTGCGCGGCCGCCGCGCATGGCGCGCCGCAGCCGGACGGTGACGCCGAGCCACGCTGGCAGGCGGGTGCCGACGGGATCGGCTTCTGGCCGGGCGGCGACGCGGACGGGTTCGATGCGAGCGCGTGGGCGACCGATGCGGGGCCGGCCCGGCGCGGTCGCGACGATTCGGTCGATGGGCCGCGACCCGACGCGGTACCGTTGACGGCACGCAAGATCACGCTCGGCCAGCGAACCGGTGGGGCGGGGCGCGCCTGCGCGGCCACGCGCGACGACGGCACGGACGGCATCGGCTTCGACGACGGCAGCGGCAGCAGCGGCGGTGACGGTGGTGCCGGCTGCCATCCGGGCGCCGCGCAGGATGCAGCGAACGATGCGTCGGCGCGCGGCGTCGTCCACGCCGACCGGATGCCGTACGAACTGCATCCGATCGACCCGTCGCGGCTGCCCGACCTGCCGGCCGCCCAGGCGCCGCCGCTGCTGACGCAGCTGATGGGCGACGATCGCAACATGGTCAGCCTCGGCTGGCACTTCGTCGGCACGACCGGCCGATCGACGCCCGTGACGACGCACACGGACGCACTCGGGCTGAACAGCTTCCAGAACCAGGGTTCGAGCCTGTCGCTCAGCAATACGAACACGCTGGCGTTCACGTTTACTCACTTTTTCTCGGAGAACTGGGCGGCCGAACTCGGCGGGGGCATCCCGCCGGTGCTGACGCTGCGCGGGAACGGCAGCATCGCGCTGCCGCTCGACCGGATTTTTGCCGGTGTCCAGGGGCGCTTTCCGCTGATCGATCTCGCGAACACGCAAAGCAACCCGCTCGCGACCACGCGCGCGTGGCTCGGGTCGTTTGTGTTCAAGTATTACCTCGGCGAGCGCGACGATCGGTTCCGCCCTTTCGCGGGCATCGGCATCAGCTATACGCGCTTCACGAACACGAACCTGAATCCCGTGTTCCAGCGCAAGCTCGCGTCGCTCGGCGGGCTGCTCGCGGCGGGCGGGGACATCGGCAGCCTGCAGTCGCTGCTGCTCGATCCGTCGCTGTTCCAGCGCATCTGGGATGCCGGCGGCGACCTGCTGCTGTCGGGGAAGACCAATGTATCGGCGAAGGTGAAGAGCGTGTGGGAGCCGGTGTTCACCGTCGGTGCGAGTTACCAGATCACGCGCCAGTTCTGGATCACCGGCATGGTGACCTATATCCCGTTGCGGACGAAGATTACGCTGGATATCGACCAGCCGAATCGGCAGCTCGCGTCGAACACGTTCGATATCTCCGCGAACCCCGTGCTGGCCAGCGTCCTGCTCGCGTACCGCTTCTGACCGGTGCGCCGGCCCTTTTTTTCATGAATTTGACGCGCGACACTGGGATAATGGCGGCGTTTGACTGCGTCAATGATGGAAGGAGGCCCCATGGGCGACAACGATACCCGTACCGAGACCGACGACCGCACCGATATGGAATCGATGGAGGCGCGCCAGCGCCGCTTCGAGGAAGATCTGGTCGACGCCTACGACGAAGAGCTCGAGATGGAGCTCGACGATCGCCGCTTCGACGACAACGACGACCTGCTGTTTTCGCAGGAGCGTCGCGAGGCGCGCAAGGAGTATTTCCGCGAGTTGTTCCGGCTGCAGGGCGAACTCGTGAAGCTGCAGGACTGGGTCGTGAACACGGGGCACCGGCTCGTCGTCATTTTCGAGGGGCGCGACGCGGCCGGCAAGGGCGGCGCGATCAAGCGCATCACGCAGCGGCTGAACCCGCGTGTCTGCCGGGTTGCCGCGCTGCCCGCGCCGAGCAACCGCGAGCGCACCCAATGGTATTTCCAGCGCTATGTCGCGCATCTGCCGGCCGGCGGCGAGATCGTGCTGTTCGACCGCAGCTGGTACAACCGCGCGGGCGTCGAGCGCGTGATGAACTTCTGCACCGACGACGAATACGAGGAGTTTTTCCGTTCGGTGCCCGAGTTCGAGAAGATGCTGGTGCGCAGCGGGATCCAGATCGTCAAGTACTGGTTCTCGATCACCGATCACGAGCAGGAAGTGCGCTTCCAGAGCCGGATCGAGGATCCGCTGAAGCAGTGGAAGCTGAGCCCGATGGACCTGGAAAGCCGCCGCCGCTGGGAAGCCTACACGGCCGCGAAGGAAGAGATGCTGCAGCGCACGCATATTCAGGAAGCACCGTGGTGGGTCGTGCAGGCCGTCGACAAGAAGCGCGCTCGGTTGAACTGCATTCACCATCTGCTGCAGCAGGTGCCGTATCACGAGGTGCCGCACGCGCCGATCGACCTGCCGCCGCGCGAGCATCACGAGGATTACATCCGCCGGCCGACGCCGGACGACATGATCGTGCCGGATACTTACTGAACGGTCGTGGCGGGTTCGATGCGATGAAGGGGCGCGCCGTGCAATGCGGCGCGCGTTACTCCCGGATCAGGAACGCGGTGCGGTCGCGCCCGACGATCCATGCGGGTGCGCGGCCGCGCCCGCTCCAGGTCGCTCCGGTTGCCGGGTCGCGATACTTCACGCCGACGGTGAACAGCTTCGCACGATGGCTGTAACCCTGCCCGAAGATTTCCCGTGCGGTCAGCGCGTAGCTTGTGACGAGCTCGCGCACCTGCGCCAGCACCGCGCTGCGTTCGCGGCTCCGTGCCGCCTTGATGCGCCGATCGAGTTCCGCAAGCTGGGCTTGCAGTGTCTGAATCTGATGCATGCGTCCGTTATCCCGTAGCCGAGTGTTGATTGTGGGCGACGCGTGACGAACCGCTCGTCGGCACGCCCGGCCTTGGCGTGCCGACTCGGCCGGTGGCGGATGCGTGCTGCCTGTGCCGGCCTGCGGGTAAGACGTAGGTGGCGCGAGTCGCCGGGAACCCGGTGAGGTTAAGTGGCGGCGCGCGGTTTTTCTATCGGATGAGTCTGATTTTTCGGTGGAATTTGCAGGCAGCCGGGTCGACGCGGCGGGCGGTTGCCGGTCGTCACAGATCGGGAAAGCCCGATCGCCCTTGCGTCAGGTCGAACAACTCGGTTCGCGCATTCCCGGCGGCGGTCTCGGGCAGCTTGATCACGAGCTTCACCGTCATCCCGTACGCGCTGTCCACCAGCTCATAACCCGCTTGTTCGATCCAGCGGCGCACGCGTGCCTCCTCGGGATAGCCGATCTCGATCGCGAGCCGCGTGTAGCGGATGCGTTCGACGCGCTCGGCATCGAGCAGCGCCGACGCGATTGCATCGGTGTACGCGCGGACCAACCCGCCCGCGCCCAGCTTCACGCCACCGTAGTAACGCACGACCGCGCCGAGCACGCCGTCGAGATCGTGATGGCGCAGCACTTCCAGGATCGGCCGGCCTGCGGTGCCCGAAGGCTCGCCGTCGTCCGACATGCCCGACTGGCCGCCCGCCAGCAGTGCCCAGCATACGTGGGTGGCGGCCGGATGCTCGTCGCGCAGGCGTTGCAGCACCTGCATGGCCGCGTCGCGGTCTTCGACGGGAATCGCGTACGCGATGAAGCGGCTCTTGCGGATCTCGAGTTCCCGGATGTAGGTGGTGGCGAGCGAGTAGGTCATTGTCCGGGTGAAAAAAAGTGTAGCAAAATCAACAACTTTTTAGTCGGCTGCTTGATTTTATGTTGATCGATGTTGGCCCGTGCAAGCATGACTTGCCTACATACAGCCGACATGGATGGGGCGAAATGAAGAGAGAATTTTACCGTGGCGCGCGTCGTTGCATTTCGTTGCGACCGGAACGCGACCCAGACGATCTACCGGGACGCGAAAGCGCCTGGGTTGGGATAGTGCGTTCCCTCGTCGGGCGTGCTGGCATTTGTGCTCGAATCCCGGTTCTTCGGAAAAACGATCCGTTTGATCATTGGCGATCCGCGAGCATGGGATCTCGCGGCCGCGCGTGCGGAAGTCACGAGGATGAAGACGCTTGTCGACGAACGCAAGGATCCGCGCGTGTTGAAAGCGGAGCAACGCGTCGCCCATGAGGCCCGGGGGCGCGAAAAGCGGCAGCAAGTTGTCACGATGGGTGAGGATTGGGATAGGGACGTCGGCAAGTCTTGGCGACCGATGCCATTCGCGGGCTTGCCGTTTCAGGATTTTCTACAAGTTTTCTGAAAGAAATGACGAGGATTGTCAATTACGCTCGTCCAGCCGAAATATCGATCTGGAATACGGGGGTAAAGATGACGGTCATTTCGCGACGCATGTGCAAGTGCGTATTGATGTATCTCGCCGGTGCAGTGCTCGGTCTCATGCTGGCTGCTTGCGGTGGCGGAGATAATGAAATCGACTCGTCCGGACAGGCCAGTCGTACGGTACTGGTGTACCTGATCGGGTCCGATCTGACGGATTCGGCCCAGGCTAGTCTGGATCAGATGACCGAGACTAGCGCCGGCAATCAGGTGAGGTTTGTCGTGACCACCGGGGCGGGGACCCAAAGCCATGGTGATGTCATATGGACGAAGGTGCAGCGCTGGCTCATCGCCGGCGGCCGACGGACGAAACTCGATGATCCCCCCGCACAAGCTGATCTGACGAAGCCGGATGCGCTGCAGGATTTTCTGGTGTGGGGTATCAAAGCCTATCCGGCTCAACGCTATGCCGTGATCCTGAATGACCATGGCGGTGCCTATGACGGATTCGGATATGCCGGAAAAGAGAACTCGCACCTGTCTCTCGATCAGCTGGTTTCAGCCTTCAGGAATGCGAATAGTTCGACCGGTGCGACTTTCGATCTGATCGGATTCGACGCCTGCATGATGGCGAGCGTCGAGGTAGCGGCGGCCGTGAAACCCTTCGGGCGCTATCTGGCTGCATCGGAGGATCTCGAATACGGCAGTTGGGATTACGCCGCGATCGCTTCAGGCCTCGCGAACGATCCCCGCATGGACGGATTGGCGCTCGGAAAATTGATCGCCGACTCTTACTATGATGTGACAGAAAAGCGAATATCGACGGTCGATTTCACTTTCTCGGTTACGGATCTTCAGCAGATCGATCCTCTGCTTCAGGTGGTCAATCAGTTGGGCGACGAGCTTGGATCGGGAAAGTATCTTGCGACCAAAATGGCCGATATACGGTCACAAATTCAGTCGTTCTCGACCGACTGGATCGCCAAAACAGACGTCGTGGATCTGCTGCAACTTTCCAGAGGGTTGACGGGCTTGCAACCGCCGTTGACTGCCAACGACGCAGCCGTTGGGGCACGGATCAAGAATGCGGTTGTGTATCAGCGTGTCGGCTCTGCGCGCGCAGACGTGGCCGGGTTGAACATCTTCATGCCGGCCATGTCGATCTATGATCCCGCCAAGTTGAAGTATTACGCGCAGCTTGGAACGTGGCAGGGCGGGTATCGGAATTTCATCGGCGACTATGCCGAGGCGCTTGCAACGGCGCTGGATGTGGCTATCAATATCAGCAAACCGGTTTGCACCGGAGATGTCGTGTCTTCCTACGCTTCGCTGCTCGGCACCTGGAAAACGGAAACGCCGCTGGCGCAGATTACCTACTGGAGAAGCAAGGATACAAGCGACTACGTGACCGCGATGTTCAGTATCGATGCCGCGTCACCGATTTCGGCAGGCGATGTCAATCTCGACCCGGACGATTTCAGGGAGGTGAAGTTCAATCGTAACGGCGGGATCCCGACGATCAATGGCGTGCCTGTTTCCATGATTCCGACGAACACGCCGGAAGTCGAGCGTGATGCGAAATATGTGATACCCGTCACGAAAATAGAGGACGGCAGATCCGAAGATGGTTTCCTGCTGGTTCAGAATGGGCAGCCGGGGCAGATTACCGTATCGAACTACATTTCAACGTTGAGTTCGGCGGTCGGGCACGCACAGCCGGTCGATTCGAGTTGGAAGCTGGTTGCTTCGACCTGGCAGGATGACGTCTGGTTAAAAAATGAAAATCAGATCATAAAGATGCCGGGTGAAACGGCGATGGTCTTCAAGAAGGAATCGATCCCGAGTTCGGCGGACAAGAATTTTTATCAAAATTTCAATTTCCAGTTCGGCGTAATCGATCTCGCGAACCGGATACATCTATCCGACCTGGTCGGCGTGCCGTCGCAGGGGCAGCCTTGTGCCGGATCTCAGTAAGGCGCGTGTTTCCGACGCAGGGGAACCAGCATCGGAGCGACGTCGGAGTCGCCCTGATGCTGCGCAAGAGCATGATGAAAATTCGACTCGTTCGTCGGATATTCCAGCGTCAGGAGAAAGTCGTCATGCCCGATGAGCCACCGACGGAAACCGGCTTTCGATCGGCTTCAATTGGTGCGCAGGTTGGCTGCCTGCGTTGCGAAAAAGCTGTCGCAACGAAGGTTTAGTACCTTGTGCAGGCGCGGTATCGTGTGATGGATTGCAGGATCCAGATCGACGGGATAGGCGTCGGTGCGATAGGCGCCGCATGCGAAAGCCTCGAATATGTCCCAGGTGTAGGACGACAAGTCGAAATTCGACAGCCTCACCAATTGCTGCATCAGATCGAAGCCAACGGGAAGGGGGAACCTGCTCTCGAGGTACGACACCGCGACGTTGCGAGCCAATACGTCAAAAATATCGTGGCGGTCGAGCGGTTTCGAGATATCGATGGCCTCCAGATAGCCTTTGGGGATGCTGCGGGTCGTCTGAAGGTGGCGAATGATTTCGTTCATGAGCGGTGGGACCTGCCCGAAAGAATGACGTTGTCATCTGAGCGACGCACACCCTGAACGACGATGCGGAGTTGCGTCGGAATTTGTCTGAAGAAAAGCCGCAATTTCTTGCCTGAAGGCGGCTCGATTGTTCCGCAGCACGAGGCGATCGTCTTTCAAAAAAATTCGATGATTTTATGGAAATTTATGGGTGACGTCAGATGTAGGATTTTCGGCGCACGGTGCGTTGCCTGCGTTATTTTTTCGCTCGCTGATTGATCCGGAATCGGTATGTCCTGCCGCCATGAGCTTTGGATTATTAGCGTACGCGATTCAATCGTTCAGGGCGCCCGCTTTTTACCAATCGCGGAATTGTGTTGCCCATCGACCGATGCAGGCGGCGTGTTTCCGGAAACTCGGGGAGTGGAGATGGCGGATCATCAGATTACGGGCAAGACGGTATTGATCGCGGGTGGCGCCAAGAATCTTGGTGGACTGATTGCGCGGGATCTGGCCAAGCAGGGTGCGAAAGCGGTTGCGATTCATTACAACAGCGAGCGCTCGAGGGCCGATGCGGTCGAAACGATCGCGGCGATCCGGGCCGCCGGCGCCGAGGCAGTCGCGTTCCAGGCCGACCTGACGAGCGCGGGCGCGGTCGAGAAGCTGTTCACGGACACGATAGCGGCGATCGGCCGGCCGGACATTGCGATCAACACGGTCGGCAAGGTGCTGAAAAAGCCGTTCACCGAGATCACCGAGGCCGAGTACGACGAAATGAGCGCGGTCAACGCGAAGTCGGCATTCTTCTTTCTGCGGGAAGCCGGCAAGCACGTGAACGACAACGGCAAGATCGTCACGCTGGTCACGTCGTTGCTGGGTGCGTTCACGCCGTTCTACGCGGCATACGCGGGCACGAAGGCGCCGGTCGAGCATTACACGCGCGCGGCGGCAAAGGAATTCGGCGCGCGGGGCATTTCCGTGACCGCCGTCGGGCCGGGGCCGATGGATACGCCGTTCTTCTATCCTGCCGAGGGGGCGGATGCGGTTGCCTATCACAAGACGGCTGCCGCGCTGTCGCCGTTCAGCGCGACGGGCCTCACCGACATCGAAGACGTCGTGCCGTTCATTCGTCATCTGGTGAGTGACGGCTGGTGGATCACCGGCCAGACCGTCCTGATCAACGGCGGGTACACGACGAAGTAACGCGCCGTGCGCCGCATTCGACGCGCGTTCAAGATCGCGGCCGGTGCGGACCTGAGGCGCGCGAACTGGGGATTCGCGCGCCGCTTTGCATGTTCTTCGTCGAAATGCCTGAAAAGCGCGTTTCCGGTCGAAATGGAATCGGCAAACAGGCCGACGCACGCGATCGCCGGACATTCGAAGCGGCATCGCGCGGCATCGGTGTCGCCACGCTTTCGCTGACTGCATACCGGGGGGATCGACATGACGAAATCGACGGCAACGTGCCGCATTGCCGCGCTGCGCGCATCCGGTTCGGGCGATCGCGCCGCGGGCGACGACTTGCTGCGACCGGACGCCGCGACAGGGCTGGAATGAACCCGCTGTCGTCGCTGATCCGGTTTGCGCGCGCGCCGGCCGTGTGGGTGCCGGAATACGCGCGTGCCGCGCGTGTCGAATGGCGCGGAGCGCGCGTCACGGTGCGCGACGTGCGCAACTTCCGATACCGGACGCGCGACGACTGCGTGCCGGCGTACTACGACGCCACGTTCGCGCTCGATGCGGTGACGACGGTCGATCTGGTCGTGTCGCGCTGGACTGCCGAGGCGATCGCGCACGTGTTCCTGAGCTTCGGGCTGGACGACGGCCGATACGTCGCGATCTCGATCGAGACGCGCCGGCGGCACGGACAACGCTATTCGCCCTACGCAGGCTTCCTGCCGCTGTACGACCTGGTGTACGTCGTCGCCGACGAACGGGACCTGATCGGTGTACGCAGCGATGTGCGCAAGGAGCGCGTCTATCTGTTCCGTGCGCACGTCACGTCCGACACCGCGCGCGCATTGTTCGCGGATTACCTGCGTCGCGTGCATGCGCTCGAACACCGCCCGGAGTTCTACAACACGCTGTTCAACAACTGTACGACGAACATCCTGCGTCACGTCAGGGCCGTTGCGCCTGATGTCGGATACAGCTGGATGGTCTTGCTGAGCGGCTATGCGGATCGATACGGGCACGATCTCGGCCTGCTCGACGCATCGATGCCGTTCGACGCACTGAAGACGGTGAGCCTGATTCGACGCCCGCCCGGCGCGACGATCGATGGCGATTTCTCCGCGGCGATCCGCGCGTCGCTGCCGCTCGCACGGACATACGCTAAATGAAGCACGCGCCCGACCGCAGGCTCGCGACACGCGGATCGCGCAGTCGCGGCCGGCGACGATGAGGTAAGGAACCATGGTGAGACTGGTAATGCTGTTGCTGGGCGTCGACTATCTGCGCACGCGTGCGACGGGGATTTTCTGGATCGGCGTTGTGTGGGCGGTCGCGGGGCTTGTCGTATTCGTCGATGCACTCGACGGCGCGATGCATTTCCCCATCACGCTGTTCGCGTGGCTGTTCCTGCTCGAAGGGCTGGCGACGCTCGCGGTTGCGTGGACCGGCGTCGGCGGGCAACGCGCGCTGCGCTACGTGAAAGGCATCGCGGTCGTCGCCGCCTCGGTGCTGATCTTTGCCGGACACCATCACGGCAACCTGATCCTGTCGATGATCTTCGGGACGTTGTTTCTCGTCGACGGGCTGCTGCAATGCGTATCCGCGTGGATCGTCCGGTATCGCCGCTGGAAGGCCGCCGTCGCGTGGGGTGTCTTCGAGATCCTGATCGCGGGGTTCTTTTACCAGCCCTATCCGACGCATTACGCGGGCACGTTGCCGTACTGCCTCGGGCTGTTCCTGATCTTCGGCGGTATCAACATGCTGACGCTCGCCGCTCGCGTGCGGCGTCTCGAGCGCAATCCGGCATTCAACGTGTCGCGGCGATCCGCGTTGCTGCCTGACGCCGATTCGACCACGCGCGCGAGCCGGTTCGATCGTAATGAATGGGACGGCCCGCCGGCCGACCACGAGCGTGCGCTGACCGTGCACGTGTGGACGCCGGCGGGCTCGTCGAAGGCGCAGGCTCAGCACCATCCGGTGGTCGACCGCTATATCGCCGCGGTCGACGTCAACGGCACGATCTCGACCGGGCACGCGGCGCTCGAATCCCCGGAAGGGATCTATATCAGCCTGTATCCGGCCGGCGAGATCGACCGCTTGCCGTCGGAGTTCGGGCGCATCCTGCGCGCGACGCGCGAGAACGACGTGCCCGGCCTGTTTCAACCGGACTATGCGACGGAGTCGAAGGCATGGTGCCCGTCGACGGTGCGCGTGCGGATCCGCAATTACGACCCCGCGAAGCTGCACGCATTCTGGGAGCGCTATCGCGCGAATACGACGTACAACCTCACGCACCGGAACTGTTCGAGCACCGTCGCCTACGCGCTCGAGGCGGCGTTCGACGGAGCGGTCGGCCGGTTGCGGGGCGGCGGGACCGGGTGGGGCAGTTTTCTGCGTGTGCTCGTCACGCCGGAGCTGTGGGTGGCCGCGCAGATTCGCAAGCGCGCGGTGACGATGGCGTGGACGCCGGGCCTCGCGCTCGACTATGCACGCGCGCTCAGCATGCTTGCCGATCCGCGGCCGTTCGCGTGGTGGAAGGCCGCGCGGGTGGCGGCGAGCCGGTTGTCGCAACAGCGGCGCGCATGGCGTGCGCAGGACGCGGGCGCCACGCAGTGACGCGGCGTGCGAACCGACCGTATCGCGATCAAGCTGGAGGAACGAACACATGACGATCCGCTCGAAGCTCGCGCCAGTCGCGCTGCTGCTGGCTGTCCTGGCCACGCGCGATGCGCATGCGGCGCCGGACTGCGCGAATCCGCAGGATCAACGCGCGATGAATGAATGCGCGAGCCGTGGCTATGCGCGCGCGGACGCCGAGCTCAACCGTCGCTACCGCGCATTGCAGCGCCGGCTGAAGGGCGATCGCGACGGTGCGAGGAAGCTGACGGAAGCGCAGCGCGCATGGATCGCGTTTCGCGATACCGAATGCGCGTTCCAGACGATCGGCGTGGCGGGAGGCTCGGCCGAGCCGCTCGCGCGTGCAGCATGTCTGGAGGAAACGACGCAGTCGCGATCGGCGGCGCTGCAACGCTATCTCGACTGCCGCGAAGGTGATACGAACTGTCCCGTTGCGGCGCAGTGAATCGCGCCGCACACGGTTTACCGGTCGCTGCTGTCGCTGCGGGCCGTCGTGGCCGACAGGCGAAGCTGACGCGGCGTGACGCCGTAATGCCGCTTGATCAGCATCGTCAGATAGCTCTGGCTGCCGAATCCGCATTCGAGCGCGATCGACAAGATGCTCGCGGACGTGTGGCACAGTCGCCAGCGCGCACGTTGGAGACGCTGTTCGATCACGTACTGCATCGGCGTGCGGGCGAACTGCTCCTTGAACGCGGCGATCGTCGCGTGTTCGCTCAGGCCGGCCAGACGCGCGAGGTCGGCGAGGCCGATCGGTTTGCCGAGGGACTCGTCGATGAAGCGGTTGACCTTCGTTTCACACAACGTATCGGCGAGCCCGCGGAAATCGTTGCGGATGTCGGCCGCGTTCGGATTGCGCCGGTAAGTCGCGCTCGGCGGCTCGCCGAAGCGCTGCCGATAGGCGCTCACGAAGCGGTGGGACGGCGCGAAGCCAAATGCATTCAGGGTGCCGACGAAACTGCCGTCGCCTCTGGCGAGCGCACGGCGGACGCCATACAGCCGCCCGTCGAAAAACAGCACGGTCGAAGGCTGGCCGGTCAGCCGGCGGATCGCGTTTTCCAGCGCGCCGGTCGGGCAGCCGAGCGCATGTGCGATCGTGCTGAGCGTTTTCCATCGCATCGGATCGGTTTCGATCATCGCCACCGCGGAACGCGCGGTGTGTTCGGTCGCACAGGTATCCGTCGCAAACAGCGCGCTGTAGTTGCTGCCGTGCCGCAACATCATGTGTTTCAGCATGTGCTCGTACAGTGCACGAATGGCCGCCTCCGGTGCGGGCGTCAACCGCATCATCCGGCGCAGGCAGTCCGCCGCGGCATTCCATTCGATGGCCGCGTCGGCCGCGAGCGGCTTCATGTCGAACCTGACCGGCGCGGCAAGCGGCTTGCCGATCCATTGCGACACGAAGTCGTTCAGATCGCCAGCATCGAGAATCACCGACAGATGGCCGATACCCTCGGGTTGCGTGAAACAGGCCGACATGCCGGTCGACGAAATCGGCATCACGTCACCGACCGCACATTGTGCGACCGTTCCGCCGCTCGTATAGGTCGAACCACCGCGAAGGCACGACAGGAACAAATAATTGGGACGCGGTTCCGACGAGTGGAAATGAAACGGCATCTCGTAATCGACGTCGTATATGCCGATTCCGTTCCATTCCTGGCCGCCCATATTCACGGCCTTTCGATCCGCATGCTGTGCGCGAAAGCGGTTATCCGCATAAATTTTCTCGATGAAATCCGAAACCTCATCCGGATCGTCGCTGTGAAAACTGTGCGTCTGGATCGGTGATTCGCTTATCATGATGGTCGGTCGGGCTTTGGGTGGCTCAATTGAATACGCCGAGGAGTCAATCCGGGCTGGAAGCAGTGCAACTCACGGCCGACATCGTAGGGAAGTGCGAGCCGCTCGATAAGCCGCCGCGCTGTATACGAGGTATACAGTGCGGCGGCTCCGGTTAACCACGACGAACCGATACGTGGCGAAACAATTCGGCCGGGCAGCACACATCTTCCGGAAACTGCAGCGAGTGATTGATCGTGAAAGCGAAGACGCGATTCAAGACGATATCCATGGTGATGGTTCCAGTCGTTGTGCTCGCCACCGCAGGCTATGGGTGCTCGAAGCCATCGAGTCAGCCTCAGATCACGTTCCCGAGTCCCCCCTCCCAATCTCAGGCAGAAGCGTTTGCACGTCAGGACGCGTTGCGCTATACGACCGACGAAGTTTGCGACGATTATCGGAACTGGCCAGTCGTCTACGATTTCGACGCGCCGGTGTACACCGAGATCAAATATACGCTCGCGTTGATGGAGGCGCTGGCCGATGCCGGATTCGTCACCAGGAGGGTTGTGCAGAACAGGAATGCCGGGCCCGTTCAGTTCTATCCGCACGAAAAGCGGATTTACGACATTGTTCCGCAAGCGAAGCCGTATGTGCGCGAACAGCGCAATCAAGCCGGACCATCCGGGGCTGGCAGTTCGTCGAAGGCCCTTTGCTTTGGGCGCTATGTGTACGATCACTTCACGTCGCTCGAGGCGGATTTATTTGTCGGCGATTCGTCGGACCGGTCGAGGATCAACGGGAGCGTCTACAAGGATCTTAATGGTGCGTACAGGACGGATGTCAGGTATTCGATACGGGCTGAGCAGGGATTCGACGATTGGGCAAATGCCATCGATATGCAGTTGCACGGACACAAGGTCCGTAACGAGGCCGAATATTATCCGTTTCGCAGGCTCGGCGATATGACGATTTGGGGCATCGGGCTGGAAAAGTATGTATCGCTGGAATATAGCGAAGGCAAATGGAAATTTGCCCCGAAACCCTGATCGAGGTGGCAATGCGCGATACCCGGTGGTGGCTCGTCCCCCGTATTCAGACATGGATCGGCATGTTGTATTCGGCGTTGGTGTTGATGTGCCCGATCCATGCTGACGCGTCAGGGGATCGATGTGGCTGGCTGGATCTATCGAGGAATTCGTCGAAGAACAATGCAATCGAGTTTCATGACAGCGAGCGGATCTGGATGGTCGACAGGGAGGCCGGGCAATGGCCGGTCATTCGTCAGTCGGACATGTATCCGAATACGACGAAGTCGTATACGTATTCATCGGTTCGCGAAGAGGATTATCTGACATGCGCGTGCATGGTATTCGAGTCCGTTGACGGTGGCGACGTGACGAAGATGCGCCGGGCACGCCTCATTCCGATTGATCGCTGTCTGCGCGACAAGAATTTATGGCAGCCGCCGAATTAGCGGGTGGCGGCTATTCAACGGTTGTGGCCCGATTAGGGTTGTCGTGACGCCGCGGATCCGGGACTGACATGAAGCGCGTACAGCTCGGAAACGCTGACCGCCTTGCGGCTGCTGTGCTCCACCGAGCCTTCGTTCGTCCACAGGAACGGATAGAAGTTGAAGCATTGATCCGTCGTCAGATGCAGGACATCCGCTTGCCAGCCTGGCCAGCGCAAGCTCGCATAGAAGTCGTGCAGCTTCTCGCTGAGCGACCACCGCACGAAGTCGCTATACCCGATCTCGAGCGGCTCCCATCTCAACGTGTCGGGTGCAAAGTAATACACCGAACCCGTGTCTTCCCCGAGTGCGCCGCCGTTCAACGCGAAGAAGCCGCCGACGGCATCGTCTGCGATCAATAGAAAGCCGGACGATCGCCCGGTGTTCCAGCCGACGATGTCCCTGAGCAGCCTGGGATGGCCCGAGCCAAGCAGACGAAGGTAGCCACCGTCCACCAGGATGCCGCCGGTCGAATAGGCGATTGCCCCCAGGGTCGATCGGGTGGATACCTGAAGCGCTGAAAGCACTTCGCCACGCCGATCGGATGCGGGCAGTATTTCGCAACGGTGACGGGCTGCTGCCGCCCACTCGATCAAAGTCGGGAGCGCGGATTCGCGTTCGTTTACCAGTTCGTCCAGCGGACGCATGTTTTTCTCCGGGTTGTTCAAGCGCGACATCACCGTATGCCGACCGACGAACGCAGTGCCGCACCGAGCGTGCGCAGCGCCTGCCGGGCCCGCGCATCGGTCAGGCTCGAGTAGAGCACCACGTCGCGCGTCGGCAATGGCGGCAGCCCGTATCGCGCACCCACGTCGACCGATCCGACGGGCGCCACGCGATGCCCGAGCGCGGCGACCGCGAGCCCCGCGGATACCGCCGCGCCGATCGTCGCCACGCCGCCACCGACGAACACTTCCGTCCAGGCGACGCCGGCTTCGTCCAGTGCGCCAATCGCCATGCGGCGCACGCTGCACGGCTCGGCCTGCGTCGCGAGCCGCAGCGGTTGCGGCGGATGGTACTCGAAGTCGGTCGCGGCCATCCAGCCGAACGATTCCGACAGCAGGGTTTCACCGTCGAGCCGCCGGCTGTCGTGCTGCAGTGCGACGGCGGCGTCGAGCTGGCCACGGTCGAACGCATCGAGCACGTCGCGCGATGCGGCGACCCGGATCTCCAGCACGAGCCCCGGTTCCGCCTCGCTCATGCGCCGAAGCAGCATCGGAAGATCGGCGCCGACGACATGATGGCTCACGCCGATCACCAGCCGCCGCTGGCCGGCGCCGAACGCGCCGATCGCACGCTGGTGAGCGGCCACGAGTTCGCGCGCCGGCTCCAGGAACGCGGTGCCGTCGGCCGAGAGGCGAACCTGCCGCGGCGTGCGTTCCAGCAGGCGGCGGCCGAGGCCCTCTTCAAGCCGCTTGATCTTCAGGCTCACCGCGGACTGCGTCGTGTCCATCGCCTCGGCGGCCCGTGTGAAGCTCTTGAGGTCGGCGGTCAGCACGAACGCCTGCACGGCTTCGATGTCGAGCGTTTTCATCGCACACTCATCCATTGAGAAATCAAATCATTGAAATATTCTGCCATCGTATTTTCAAATGATTCAAGGTCTTCTACGCTGTTCTCAAGCCGTTCGGAATCTCCCTTTTCTTTCCCAGGAGTCGATCATGCTGACCGCGTACTACGTGCACCGCCTGCCGGCGGACTACGACCTCGACATCATCCGCAATCGCGTGCGTGAGCGCGGCAGGCTCTGGGACGACACGCCGGATCTGGTGTTCAAGGGGTTCCTGCTGCGCGAGGCCGGCCGCCACGGCGCGACGGAAAACGGCTATGCATCGCTTTATCTGTGGCGCAATGAACAAGCGTTCGCCGGGTTCGTCACGGACGGCCGCTACCGGGTCGTGACGGACAGTTTCGGACGCGCGCCGATCGACGTGCAGGTCGCGCTCGATGCGCGCAAGGGCAGTGCGTCGACGGCGCGCTTCGTGCGGCTGGAAGCGATCGATATTCCGGCGGATGCCGACCTCGATGCGATGCTGGCACGGGAGGTCGCACGCAATCGCGAAGCGGCGGCGCGGCAGGGCACGGTCGCGACCGCCGTCAGCCTCGATCCGCTGCGCTGGCGGCTGACGCGCGTGCTCGTTTCGGAACACGAACCGGACGACGGCGGCGCGGGCACGGTGTACCAGGTCCTGCATCTGGCCCGGCCGTTGCTCGATACGCTCGAGGGGAGCGGAGTGTGATGGACGGCGTCGCGTCGCAATCGCGGGCCGGGCCGGCGGATGGGGCGAGCGGCGCGCGATTGGCGCGATTGCCGGCCGGACTGGTGGTCGCCGCGCATCTGGCCGGGATGGCGGCGGGGATCGCCGCGATTGCCGCGCTCGCGACGTTGCTGGCGTTGCTGTTCCGGTAAGGTTCGCCGGTGCGGAGGGGGAATACGGAAGGGCCGGACACGGCGTGCGCGGCGCTTCCGTAGGGTCATTCCCGCTCAGTGCCCCTGCAACCGGATATCCCGCGACGACGCACCGACATACACCGTGCCGCCCGGCACCACGCGCCAGCCGTTACGCGACGTATCCCACACGCTTTGCATCCGCGGCGACACGGTCACGCGCATACGTCGCGTCTCGCCCGGATTCAGGCGGATCTTCTCCCAGCCGACCAGCCGCTTCGGCGGTTCGTCCTTGTACGGCACGCCAAGATAGACCTGCGGCGTTTCCGCGCCGGCGACGCGTCCGTCGTTGCGCACCGTGAACGCGACGCTCAGCGACCCGTCCCATTGCTTGGACACCGACAGCCCCGAATACGCGAAGTGCGTGTACGACAGCCCGTAGCCGAACTCGAACATCGGCTTGATGTTGCGCGCGTCATACCAGCGATAGCCCATGTTCAGCTTTTCCGCATAGACGGGATCGTTGTCGAAGGCCCCGTTTTGCCCCCAGGCCGGCGAATCCTGATCGCGCGCGGGGAACGTGACGGGCAGCTTGCCGGACGGGTTGACCGCACCGAACAGCACGTTCGCGATCGCCTTGCCGCCGGCTTCGCCCGGATACCACGCCTCGACGATCGCGGACACCTGGTCCTTCCACGGCATCAGCACCGGGTTGCCGCTCTGGACGACGACGACCGTGTGCGGATTCGCGCGCGCGACGGCTTCGACGAGCGCATCCTGGTTCGACGGGTTCGCAAGGCTCAGGCTCTGGAGATCGCCGAAATCCTCGCCGGCCGGCTGCGCGACGACGACGATCGCGACGTCCGAACGGCCCGCGAGTGCCGCGGCCTGGTCGATCTCCTGCTGCGTGTATGCGCGGAACGGCGACTGCTGGTCGCTGTTGCCCGCATACGTGACCTGCGCGGCCGGCGCGAGCGCGCGGATCGCCGCGACGATCGGCACGTCGACCTTCAGCCACGGATTGCGCCACCAGCTGCATCCCGTCGATGACCCGAACGTCAGGCCGCCGCAGCCCGCGAACGATCCCGATACAGGGGCGCGCGTGTTGCCCGAGCCGCCGCCCGACAGCACGGCCGCATCGGCATGGCCGCCGATCACGGCGATATGCGACAGCGCCGACGCGGCAAGCGGCAACTGGTTGCCGTCGTTCTTCAACA
The DNA here is from genome assembly GCF_020419825.1 of Burkholderia sp. AU30198. Taxonomy (NCBI): domain Bacteria; kingdom Pseudomonadati; phylum Pseudomonadota; class Betaproteobacteria; order Burkholderiales; family Burkholderiaceae; genus Burkholderia; species Burkholderia sp. AU30198. The sequence goes on from NZ_JAIZSA010000001.1 coordinate 493,695, forward strand.
GTACGATCGACTGCTCGGAGGCGGCCTGCGCGAACCGGTTCGCAGCGGCGAAATCGATTGTGCCGCCGCCCTTGGCCGGATCGTCCATCACGCCGACGCGGATCATCACCGCGAGTTTGCGCCGCACCATGTCGTCGAGCCGCGCCGTCGACACCGAGCCGTTTGCGATGGCCTGCTTGACGGCCGCCGGCGTCAGGTACACGCTCGGCCCGACGTCTTCCTCCTCGTCGAGCCCGGCGTTGATCGCGGCGGCGGTGCTGTGCGTCGCCCCCCAATCGGACTGCACCTGGCCCTGGAAGCCCCATTCGTTCTTCAGCACGTCGTTCAGCAGGTGAGGGTTCTCGCACGCATACGCGCCGTTCAGGCGGTTGTAGCTGCACATCACGCTGCCGGGCCGCCCGCGCTTCGCAGCGATCTCGAACGGCAGCAGGTAAAGCTCGCGCAGCGTGCGCTCGTCGATCTGCGTGTTGCCGCCCATCCGGCCGTGCTCCTGTTCGTTGCCGGCGTAGTGCTTGATGGTCGCGATGACTTTCTGCCGCTGCGTGGCGAGCGTGCGTTCGGCGAGCAGGTCGCCGGCCAGCAGCGGATCCTCGCCGAGATACTCGAACAGGCGCCCGCCACGCGGCTCGCGCGCGAGGTTGGTGCCGCCGCCGAGGCCCATGCCGAACCCTTGCGCGCGCAACTGGATCGCGACCTGCTTGCCGTAGTCGTACGACAGGCGGCGATCCCAGCTCGCGGCGACGGCGATCGTCGCGGGGAATGTCGTGCTGGCCTGCGACGTGCTGCCGGAACCCGTCGCCGAATCGACCATGTTCAGGTCGGGAATGCCGAGCCGCGGCACGCCCTGGATGTAGCCGGCGCCGCCACCCGGCACCTTTGACATTTCGTATTGCGAATGAATGAATTGAAGTTTCTCATCGAGCGTCATCTTGCGCACGAGCAGGTCCGCGCGCCGGACCGCCGCGGCCGATGTGAACGCATCGGTGGCGTCGCCCTGCGCGTTGAAATCGGCGTCGCCCGCGTAGGCGGTGGTGCAGAGGGTCGCTGCCAGCACGACGGCCGGCCAGAGTGTGTCCCGCATGTTGCTCTCCATGATCGTATTGCCGGTTATTCGGATGATGTCTGGAGCTGCGCACGTCCAATGGATTCGCACCGGACGCATTCGGCTGGCGATGCTGGGTGGTGGCGCGTCGGCATGCCAAGACAGGCAGGGAATCGTTACGGCCGGTTGGGCTCGACCGGTACACGCGGACGGTGACGCACGGGCCGCCCGACGCTGGCGAATCGGATGTAGCGATCCTCTGCAGCGACTAATGGTATGAATGTAGTTTGACTACAGCATCGGTGTTTATACCGATACGTCCGATCTTTCTTCGGCAGGGTCGCGCGACGAGACGGAAACGCGGTCATCGTTCCCGATTGCGGACGTGTGGCGGGGTAAGAAGTACCTGCGCAAACGCGGTTGCGCAGGGAAACGCGTCGAAGAGGGTGGTCCGGTTCGTTGCGTGCGCATCGAACCGGACCGGGTTCGCGCAGGCCGGCACGGCCGGCATGCGCGGAGACTTACTTCGTGACGAGCGCGCCGGTCAACCCGGCGCTGATCGCCGGCAGCAGCAGGTTCAGCACGCGGCTTGCGCGGACGAGCCCGGTGTTGTCGACATAGACGACGTCCTTCGACGCCAGCGGGAACTGGTTCGCCAGCAGCATCGACACCGGCGACTGCATGTCGAGGTGATAGATGACGGGTGCGCTATCGGCTGCCTTGCGCAGCACGAACACCTGCTTGGCATTCGAGGTCTGCTGGTTGAGCTGGCCGGCCTGCGTGAGCGCTTCGCTCAGCGTGAGCGTACCGTCGCGCAGCGGCGCGACGGCTTGCGGCCTGACCACTTCGCCCATCACGTACACGGGATTGTCGTCGCGCGCGTCCACATGCAGCATGTCGCCGGGTTTCAGCATGATGTCCGCCGGATTCTTCCCGGTCTTCATCATCTGCGCGACGTTCAGCGGATAGATCGTGCCGTTGCGGGTAATCGTGACGCGGCTCTGATCCGCGGTCGGTGCAAATCCGCCCGCGCGGCTGACGGCTTCGATCAGCGTCATCGGAATGTCGTTGATCGCCTGCGCGCCCGGATTGCGCACTTCGCCGTCGATATAGACCTGGGTCGCGCGGAACGAAGCGACGCGAACCGTGACCTGCGGCTTGACGAACACCTTGCTGAGCTCGGTCCTGACCTCGTGCTGGATTTGCGCGACGGTTTTTCCGACGGCCTGGATCGGATGCGGGACGTACGGAAACTGCACGTTGCCGCTGCTGTCGACGACGAAGCCGGGCGCGGCGTCCGCGGACTTCGTGTTCTGCGTCGGCTGCCCGGCGGCGGTCGCGAATTCGGGGTGATCCCACACCGTGATCTGCAGCACGTCGCCGGCGCCGATCCGGTACATGTCCGACTTCGCGAACAGGTTCGGCGGGATGGACGCAGCGGGGGCGCGCTTCTGCTCGGCCCGGAGCTGCTCGATCTGCGTCAGGTCGATCTGCTTGACCGGCACCTGCATGTCGCTGGTCACGTCGCCGTTGTCGGCGGTCGTGACCGGTAACGCGGTCGAACTCATGTGCTGCCCCGGCACGACCGTGCATGCGGAAAGCACCGCGACGGTCGCGCAGGAGAGCGCGATGCACATGCCGCGCATGGCAGTGCGAGCGTGGCCCGGCGCCACGGAATCGAACGGTAGAACGTTTTTCATTTTTGTGTCCAGCATCGATGAATCGATTGATACGTTATCCGGATCGAATTCGAGTCGCTCGTCGCGTGCCCGTTTCGCTCTGAACATCGTGATGACGCTTCCCGGCGGCGTGCAGGCACCGGGCAATCGGCGCGTGTTCCACCGCGGCATCGCTCCCGACGGCAATTGTCAAAAACTGGCAATGACGGAAGGACGTCGTCGTGCGAGGGCGGGAACGTGCCGGCGTTTTTCATGTTGCTTCGCACGTCGCCGTGCCGATCGCGAACAGAGCGTAACGCAGGTTGGACGCCTGGAAATTGCGGCGGCGGCTTAATGTAAGCCATCGCACGCAGCGTGCCGGACATCTATCGCATAGTGGCACCAACGAACATGACCGTGCATTCCCGGCGGAATGTGCGGGGGCGGGAATGGCATCGTGCCGGCGTCCGGCTCATTGTCTGCGAGAGATTTCATGACACGCTTCATTGCCCGTTCGAGGGCTCCTTTGCGGTTGGGTCTGGGCGGCGGCGGAACCGATGTGCCGCCTTATTCGGATCAGTTCGGCGGTCTGACGCTCAATGTGACGATCGAGAAGTTTGCGTACGCGTCGATCGCGCCGCGCGAAGACGCGAAGGTCGAGCTGGTCGCAGCCGATACGGACACCCGATGGATCGGCCCCGTGTCGCCGGTGCTCGAGGTGCAGAACGGGCTCGGGCTGCACGTCGGCGTCTATAACCGGATCGTCCGCGATTTCCACGGCGGCCACCCGCTGGCCGTCACGATCACGACGTGCTCCGAAGCGCCGCCGGGATCCGGGCTCGGATCGTCGTCGACGATCGTCGTCGCGCTGGTCAGGGCCTTCTGCGAACTGCTGTCGCTGCCGCTCGGCGAATACGACATCGCCCACCTCGCACACGACATCGAGCGGGAGGATCTCGGGCTGGCCGGCGGCAAGCAGGATCAATACGCGGCGACGTTCGGCGGGCTGAATTTCATGGAGTTCTACGGCGATCGCGTGATCGTCAATCCGCTGCGTATCAAGCAGGAAATCAAGGCCGAGATGGAGGCGTCGCTCGTGCTGTATTACACCGGCGTCTCGCGCGAGTCGGCGAACATCATCAAGGAGCAGAGCAGCAACGTGGCGGAAGGCGTGGTCGATTCGCTGGCCGCGCTGCACGAAGTGAAGGACGAGGCCGTTCGGATGAAGGAAGCCGTGCTGCGCGCCGATTTCGACGCGTTCGCCGCGTCGATGCGCGACGCGTGGGAATCGAAGAAGCGGATGGCGAAGAACATCTCGAACTCGATGATCGACGATCTGTACCGCGTCGCGGTGCGGGCCGGCGCGAAGGCGGGCAAGGTGTCCGGTGCGGGCGGCGGCGGCTTCATGATGTTCTTCGTCGATCCGGTCGAACGGTCGGCCGTGATGCGCGCGCTGGATGCATGCAACGGAATCAATGGGCAAGTGCTCAACTGTACGTTCACCGATATCGGTGCGCAGTCGTGGAGAAAGAAACAATGACGATCACGGTAGAGAGCGAAATTCGCCAGACGTTGTCGGTGCTGACGGCGCTCGTATCCGACGGGGAGCAACTGGCGCGGATCGAGCAGGTGGCCGGGCGCGTGACGGAGGCGCTGCGCGCGGGCAACAAGATCCTGCTCGCGGGCAACGGCGGCAGCGCGGCGGATGCCCAGCATATCGCCGGCGAATTCGTCAGCCGTTTCAACTTCGACCGGCCGGGGCTCGCGGCGTTTGCACTGACCGTGGACAGCTCGGTCATGACCGCGATCGGCAATGACTACGGCTACGAGAAGCTGTTCGAGCGCCAGATCCAGGCGACGGGACGCCCCGGTGACATCTTCTGGGCGTATTCGACGTCCGGGCGTTCGCCGAACATTCTCCGTGCGCTGGAAGTGGCCCGGACGGCCGGCATGTTTTCGGTCGGGTTCACCGGCAACGGGCCCGGTGCCGCCGAGATGCGCACGCGTGCCGACCTCTGCATCGAGATTCCGTCCGCATCGACACCGAAGATCCAGGAAGGGCATCTCGTGTGCGGCCACATCATCTGCGGCATTGTCGAAGAGCGGATCTTCGCATGAGCGCGATGCTGCCCTGCCTGATCCTTGCCGGCGGCCTCGGCACGCGGCTGCGCCCGGTACTGGGCGATGCGCTGCCGAAGGCGCTCGCGCCGATCGACGGCGAGCCGTTTCTGTGCTGGATGCTGCAAGGGCTCCGGCAGCAGGGCGTGACGGAGGTGGTGCTGTCGCTCGGCTACGGCAGCGGTCCGATCAAGGCGCTCGTGACGTCGCGCGACTTCGGCATCGCGATTTCGGTGGTCGAGGAGGACGAGCCGCTCGGCACCGGCGGCGCGATCGTTCACGCGCTGAAGGCCCATGGCGAGCGCGACATGATCGTGATGAACGGCGATACGTGGTCGAACCTGGATTTGCAGGCGTTGTCGGCGTTCTATCGCGCGACGTGCCCCGATCTCGTCGTGGCGGCGACGCGGGTCGACGATGCGTCGCGTTACGGCACGCTCGAATTCGACGCGAGCTCACGCAGGCTGTCGGCATTCCGGGAGAAGCGCCCGGCGCAGGGCTACATCAATGCGGGCACGTATGTCGTCAACGCGCGAACGCTGCTCGGTTTCGTGCTGCCGGAGAAATTTTCGTTCGAGCAGGACTTCCTGTGCGATCGGGGTGAGGCGCTCGACATCCGTGTGTTCCCGGAGGTGACGACATTCATCGATATCGGTGTGCCGGCGGACTACCGACGTGCGCAAACGGTCATTCCGCCGATGCTGGAGATGCGAGCCAGTGAAGCGTAAGGCACTGTTCCTGGATCGCGATGGCGTGATCAATGTCGACACCGGCTATGTCCACCGGCAGCAGGACTGCGTATTCGTCGACGGCATCTTCGACCTCGTGCGGCTGGCCAATGCGACCGGTCACCAGGTGGTCGTCGTGACGAATCAGGCCGGTATCGGCCGCGGGTATTTTTCGGAGTCGCAGTTCGTCGCGTTCATGGACTGGATGCGGCGGAGGTTCGACGAGCGGGGCGCGAGAATCGACCGCGTCTATTACTGCCCGCATCACCCGGTGGCCGGGATGGGCCGCTACCGGCAAGCGTGCACATGCCGGAAACCGCAGCCCGGGATGCTGCACGATGCGCGGCGCGATCTCGGTATCGACCTGTCCGCGTCGATCCTGGTCGGCGACAAGCAGTCCGATCTCGATGCCGGCGCGCGGGCCGGCGTCGGGCGTCGCTTCCTGTTGGTGGGCGACCCGCGCGGCCATGCGGAAGCCGATCCGACGGCCGACGTCGTTACACGCTTGGCCGACATCGGTGCGGCGCTGCTGGGCACGGGAATCGCCGCCGCGGGGGCGTAGGTGGCGGCAGCATCGACGACTGCACGCCGGAATGAAACGAGCGAGGGCTCGAGTACGGGCTGCCGGCCGTTGCGCCGGCCGGGCGGAAACGCACCGGGAATCCAGGTTCCCGGCGCGGTGCTTCCCGGATCGGCACTGAAGGGATTCCAGCCGGATTTTCAAAGACATGAACGTGAACAACAACGCGCGTAAAGCGGCGAAGCCAGCCGGATCTTCCATTCTGGAGTTCAGCATGAAGATGGATCGACCTGCATTTACCGGGCATGAAAACGAAACGAAACACGCCGGCCGGAATGCGACGCGGTTGTCGTCGGTCGATATGCTGGAGAACGTGCTCGACAACGGGCGCCCGTTCGCGGCCGTGTTCGCGGCCTGCCTGCTGCTGGCGATCGTCTATGCGATTGCGGCAGCGCCGGTGTATTCGGCCGACACGCTGATCCAGATCGAAGAGAACAAGGCCAGCGCACTGGGATCGCTGTCGTCGATCTCCAAGGCACTCGATATCCAGAATTCGGCTGTGGTCGGCGAGATCGACATCGTCCGCTCGCGTTCGGTCGTCCTGGAGGCGATGAATGCGACAGCCGCACAGGCCGAGGTGTCGGTCGAGAACCGGTTTCCGGTCGTCGGCGGCCTCATCGGTTCGCTCATGCCGAAGGACGCGAACGGTCTCGTCGAGGCGCCGCTCGGGATGTCGTCGTGGGCATGGGGCGGCGAGCGCCTGGAGTTCAGGGCGTTCGAGGTACCGGCCGCGCAGGTCGGCAAGGCGCTGGCGTTCGAATATCTCGACGGCAACCGGTTTCGGCTGAAGGACCGCAGCGGTCAGGTAGTGCTGAGCGGCGTGGTCGGCGTGCCGAGCGCGAGCAACGGCTATCGCGTCGACGTGGCGCGGGTCGTTGCGCGCCCCGGTGCGGAATTCCGCGTGCGGCGCGTCGCGACCGACGTCCGTCTGGAAGCGATCCTGAAGAAGCTGGGCGTGACCGAGACGAAGCGGCAGTCGGGCATCATGCAGCTGAATTTCGAGGACGCCGATCCGGTCTTCGCCGCGCGCATGCTCAACGCAATCGCGGCGGCCTACCTGAACTTCAACGCGAGACGCCGCGCCGACGATGCCGAGCGCAGCCTCACGTTCCTCAATGCGCAGATGCCGATCGTCAAGGCCCGGCTGCAACAGGCCGAACAGGCGCTGAACGCGTTTCGCAACCAGCAGGGCTCGATCGACGCGCAGGGCGACATCCGGCTGCTCGTCGAGCAACTGGCATTCGTCGACAAGTCCCGGCTCGAGACCAAGCTCGCGTACCAGGACCTGTTGTCGAAATACGTGCCGGGACAACCGCAGGTCGTGGCGGCGGCCAACAAGCTGAAGGAACTCGACGCGCAGGCCGCGGTGCTGAAGGAAAAGGCGGCACGGCTGCCGTCGCAACAGCAGACGTACTTGCGTCTGGCGCGCGACGTCGAGGTCAACAATCAGCTCTATGTCGGGCTACTGAACAACACGCAGCAATTGCAGATCGCGGAAGCCGGCACGGTCGGCAACGCGTCGATCGTCGACAAGGCCGTCGTCGGCGACAAGCCGATTCGGCCGAAGCGCCTGATCGCGATTCTGGCCGGTGCCGTGACCGGACTGATACTGGGCTTTCTCGCAGCGCAGGGCCGCGCATTGCTGGCCGGGCGCATCCGGGATCCGCACGACCTGGAAGCGGCGCTCGGCATTCCGATGCTCGGCGTTCTGCCGAATTCGCGCCGCCAGGCCGAAGCGGATGCGGACCGCACACCGGCATTCACCGCGACGAAGGAACCGGCCGACGTGCCGCTGGCCGACGCGATGGACAGCCTGGCGCTGACGTTGCGGCACCGGCTGGCCGCGTATGGCGGCGACGCGAAGGTCGTGCTGGTGTCGTCCGCGGCGCCGGCGCAGGGCAAGTCGATGATTGCCGCCAATCTCGCGTACCTGTACGCCGAGAAGGGGCTCAAGACGGTGATCGTGGATGCCAACGTGCGCGCGCCGGCGCTGCATCGCTATTTGCCGGTCAAGGCGACGAAAGGCCTGTTCGACGTACTGAAGGGCGAACTGCCCGTCGATGACGCGATCACCGTCGTCGACGGTCGGCTCGATGCGCTGTCCGCCGGAAAACAGGCGGCGTCGACGCGCAACCTGTTCGACATGGCACGTCTCGATGCGCTGGTCGCGTCGTTGCGGAGCCACTACGACATGGTCATCGTGGATGCACCGTCCGCTTCGCCGGTAGCCGACCTCGCGGCATTGTCGCGCGTGGCCGACATGACGCTGCTGGTGGCCCGCCAGGGTTCCGCGAACTCGGCCGGCCTCACGGACGCGCTCGACAGCCTGGGCAAGATCGGCGTGCGCATCGACGGGCTGGTGTTCAACGGTTTCGCGCCGTCGCCGTTGCGCGGCGTCCGCCGGATCGGCGCCGGCTTCGCCGCGGCGCGCGCCTGATCGAACCGGTGATTCCATGGTATTGGGTGAGGGGCGTATCGCATGAGTGATTCGATGGCAAGCAAGGATGGATTGCGGCGCGTGGCGCAGGCGGTGCGGATCGTGTGGTTTCTCGGGCCGCGGCCGGTGAGCTGGAACGGCGTCATGCGATACAGCCTCAAATGTATCGACTTCATTCCGGCCTTGGCGGGATTTGACGTGGAGCCGACCGACATTCCGGCCGAGCCGCGCTCGTTTCGGCGCTACTGGACGCAGTTCGTGCTGTATCCGCTGCGTGCGGTCGCGGCGGCGCGCGCCGGGCACTTCGTGATGCTGTACCAGGAAGACCTGGCCTTCATGATTCCGCTGGTCCGGTGGGCGGGTGGCCGGGTCGGCATCGTGCTGCATCACGTGCAGCGTCCGGGGCAGGTGCGCGGCGTCGTCGAAAAGCTGAAGAACGCGTACATGAAGCTGACGCAGTCGTTGATCGCGACGGCGGATGTGGTGCTCGTGCCCTCGGACATGACGGCGCAGGAAGCGCTGGCGGACCTTCGCATCCGCGCCGACCGGATACAGGTCGTGGCCAGTGCGGTCGACGATTGCTATACGCCGATCGACGCTGCCGTGCGCGAACGGGCGCGAGCGATGCTGCTGGCGCGTTTCGGCATCCACGTCGACGCGGCGCTGGTCGTGCTGAACGTCGGTTCGGACGAAACGCGCAAGAACAATGCGACGCTGTTTCGCGCGCTGGCATCGCTCGGGCGCAAGGACGTGATGGTGTTGCGGGTGGGCAGCGCACAGAACCAGGCCAATCGCGACGAATGCCGGGACATCGCCGCACAGGCGGGAATCGCCGTGCATTTCGTCGAGAGCGTGGAAGACGAGGATCTCGGCTACTTCTTCCAGGCATCGGATCTGTACGTGTCGCCGACACTGCACGAAGGCTTCGGCCGCACGGTGATCGAAGCGCAGCTCGTCGGCCTTCCGGTCGTCGCGTCGGATTTGCCGGTGTACCGCTACACGATGGGCGAGTCGTTCGTGGCCGTTGCCGATCTGATGGATGCCGCTGAATGGGGCCGCCAGATCGAGCGCGTCTCGGGCACTCCGTCGCTGCAGGCCGAACTGGTGAGCGCCGGGCGGGCCAACGCCCAGCGCTTTTCGTCTCGCGCGGTCAGCGCGCAATTGCGCGACGCGCTGGACCGGGCCGTGCTCGAGCGACCGCGCGCAGGCCGGGCGGAAGCGTGAAAGAGGTGGTGACGCGCACGATTCAGGCCGACGGCCGGGCCGCGGCATTCGCGGGGCTGGCCGTGTCGACACTGTTCGTCCTCGCGCTGGCGATCAATGCGATGCTGCCGGCGCTCGGCGCGATGGCGCCGAGCGCGACCTGTACGTTGCTGGTGGCGGTCGCGGGGCTGGTTGCGCTGGTCGTCGCCCGCCCGGTGTTCGCCGTGTCGATGCTCTACCCGCTGGTGATCGGATTGACCGCGTTCGTTGCGGGCGTGGGAATCGAATCCGGCGGATTCCTGCGGGAAACGGACATCTTCGGTGTCGCGAACGGCGCGTTCAGCCGGCTGCTGTCGTTCTACGCGATTTTCGTCGCGTGCGCGCTGTACGCATTCGAGCGGTGCCTGAACGAGCGCGACGTGCACGTGCCGATCCGCGCGCGGATGACGCGCCAGCCGATCAGCGTTGCGCTCGGGCTGGGGCTGGTCGGCGCGATCCTCGTGACGGGCGTGCTGGCGGGCCTGACGGGCGGCTTCGCGGTGCTGAGCGGCATCAACCGCTACGCGCTGCGCAACGATGCGTCGAACAGCTCGCTGTTCAACCTGTTCCTGAACAACCAGACGTTCGTTGCCGTGCTCCTCGGCACCTTCTGCACGAGCTCGAACCGCGTCGTGCGATGGGTGTCCGTCGTCCTGATCGTCGCCGATCTGGTGCTCGAAGCACTGCACGGCGAGCAGTTCATGGCCGTCCTGCACGTGTGCCTGACGTTTCTGATTCCGTTCATCGCCATTCACGCGATCAACGGCAAGCCGGTGATGCGCTACCTCGGGATCGGCTCGGCCATCGCGCTCGTGATCGGTAGCGTGTCCGTGTTCTATGCATACCGGGGGCAAGGGCTGGACATCGCGGAGACGGTGGTGTCGCGCTTTCTCGAACAGGGGCAGGCGTGGTACGTCGTGGACGGCGACGCGCATCTGTTCAGCGCACCGACGCTGGGCGGCATGGCGGCGTTCGGGCGGTTCCTGGGTTCGCTGGGCTCGTTCACCGAGCCGACGTTCTTTAGCGGTGCGCCGGTGAGCGGCCTGCGCGACCTGATGCTGTCGTACGGCACGCCCGAGATCCTGAAGGCGTACGTGTTCGACGACGTCACGTTCACGATGGGTAACGTGGCGGTGCCGGTCTACTGGTTCGGCTACGCGGGCGGCGCGCTGTTCGTCGCGTTGACGGGGGCGATCTACGGCGCGGCGAGCGCGATCCTGATCCGGATCGCGATGCGCGGCGGGGTCGTGATGCTGTGGCTGTTCGCGAAGATCTTTGCGTACGCGACCTATGCGATCCAGCAAGGCGATTACTGGACGCTGTTCGGTGTGCGCACGCTGTTCTACCTGGCGATCGCGCTGGTCTGGTGGTATTGCATCGATGCACGGCACGTGAACGCCGACGCGAAGCGGATGGGCACGGGGGCATCTTGAACGCGTTCGTCAGGCTTCTGTTTTCGTCGTTCGCGGGCGTGGTGTGCGAAAAGATCATCGGGGCGCTCGCGGCGATCGCGAGCAATCACCTGTTCGCGAACATCTACGGCGCGCGACTGTTCGGCGAGCTGCAGTTCGCGTTGTCGCTCGCGTACGTGATCGGAAGCCTTGCGCTGATTTTCGGCGCACAGGTGATCCAGCCGATCCTCGGCAAGCATCCGCGCTTGCGGCACATGGTCGTCTACCGCGCGTTCCGCCTGCGGCTCACGCTGACGCTGGCCGTCATGGTGCTGTTCATGGGCATCGTGGTGATCGTCATGCGGCCGTCGAGCGTGTCCGAGCTCACGTTGATCGCGGCTTTTGCGCTGATCGTGGAGCCGATCGCGCTCGGTTCGTTGATGGCTTATGCCGAGTCCAGGCCGTGGGTCATCACGCGGGCGAGGGCCTATGCAAGCTGCGTCCGCGTGCTGTGGCTGTACATCGCGGCACACGCGTCGATGGGCGTGGTGGTCGCTGCGTTCGCATGGCCGCTCGAGGCATGCGTGGCGGCTGCCGCACCGTTCAGCCGCTATCGCGCGCTGGCGTTGAAGTCGCCGAAATCGTTCCGCGGCAGCGCGGCCGTCACGAAAGCGCTGGTCGTGCGCGGGCTGCGGATCTGGCCGGCCATTGCGGCCAGCGTGCTGGTCCTGCGCATGGACCGGCTGCTGCTCGGCGTGCTGGTCTCCAAGGCCGATCTCGGTATTTACGCGTCGGCGGCGTCGCTGGTCGAACAGTGGAACTCGGTCGGCACGACGCTGGCGCTGGCGCTGGCGCCGAGCATGGTCTTTGCGGCGCGGACCGAGTCGCTGGTGCGCGCCAAGGCGTTGAAGCTCGGCCTGTATCTCGGCCTCGTCGGTTGTGTCGCGTGGGTCGGCAGCTGGTTCATCGGCCGCACGGTGTTCCTGACGATCTACGGGCCCGCGTTCGTCGACGGCGTGCCGATCATGATCTACGCGACCGGCTGCTCGATCGCCACGTTCGTCGATGCTGGGCTGAGTACGTGGCTCCTGGCCGTGCGCCGCTACCGGCTCATCATGATCAAGCAGGTGCTGATCGTCGCGGCGATCGTCGCCGCGCCGTTCGTCATGCCGCGCGCGCTGGTGATGTATGCACCTTCGACGGGGATTGCCGTCTCGCTCGTCGTGTTCTGGTGTGTCGTGCTTGGCTATCTCTTCCATAACAGGGTGCGTTCATGAACGGCCGGTTCCGTGCGGACATGGGCCTTGTTGCGCCGGCAACCGGCCGGACGCGGGTGCCGCGATCGGCACGCGCCGCATGCAAGAAAGAGGGTTTGGGATCGATGGGGAGGTCGCTCGTGAAAAGCCGGGTGCTGATGGTGATGACGCGGGACATTCCGCAGGACGTATCGAACGGGCGGGAGCGCACGCTGAGCTTCATCCGGAAGGCGATCGGCGAGCACACGGAAGTGGCCGAATTCAAGATCCGCTCGGTGTTCGAAGACGGCGGTATCCGCGCGAAGATCGGCGCGGCGGTGCGGGTGGGATGGAGCGTGTTGCGCGGCGCGCCGTGCGCGCTTCAGGTGGCGATGTTTTCGCATCCGCGCAAGCGGACGGCGCTGCTTCGCGCCGTCGACGCATTCAAGCCGGACGTGATCTATTTCGACGGCATCCGGCTCGTGGACTACGCGATCCTGGTTCGGCGCCATGTGCCCGGTTGCCGGATCGTCGTGGATTTCGACGACCTGATGTCGCGTCGCGCCGACATCCTGCGCGAGCAGGATTTTCCGCTGTCGGCCGGATATCTGGAGAAGTCGCTACCGGGGCCGTTCGTCAGGCTCGCCAACGCGAAGCTGGTCCGCAACGCCATCCTGGGCTATGAGGCGTATGCGCTGAAGCGGCAGGAGCGGGCGGCGATCGGGTCGTCGCATGCCGTCACGCTCGTCTCCGTGGAGGACGCGCACGCGTTGCGGCAGTCGCTCACGAACGACGAAGCGGTGAAGGCGCACGTGATCGCGCCGCCGATGGATGCGCTGCTGCCGATGCGGCGTCCGGCGGCGCCGTTCCGGTTCGTATTCATCGGGTCGGACCGGCAGTTGCAGAACCGGCTTGCGATCGAGTACCTGGTGGCGTTGTGGGCGCGCGTCGGGCCGGCGACGCCGCTGGTGATCTACGGGCGCATGGCCGGTCGCTACGATCCGGTGCCGAACGTCGAGTTCGCCGGATTCGCGCCGACCCAGGCGGACGTCTATACCGCGTACTCCATTGCGTTGTGCCCCGCGTTCCTGCGCGGCGGCATCAAGTCGAAGGTGCTGGAAGCCGTGTCGTACGGCTGCGTGCCGGTCGGGAACGCAGCGGCCTTCGAGGGGCTCGGGTTCCACGACGACGCGCTTGCGATGAGCGAAGCGCGGCTCGAGCGGTTCGTCATCGAGCCGGCCGCGGAGCTGGAGCATGTCGTGGAAGCGGCGACGCGCTTTTCCGCCTATTGCGAGCAGCACTTCAGCATGCCGGTATTCGACGGGCGGTGGCGCGTGCTGATCGCGCCACCGCCTGACAGCCCGTCGTGACGGGCCAACACAGTGCAAAGGAGGGCATCGATGTCGTGACCTGAACGACTCGCGGACGACCGGCTTCCGGACCTCGCATGTGCAGCGTGGCCGCCGGAAAGGGGAACGTCTTCCGCGAGCGATTTGCCGTCCTTCGGCCGATCGATTCAGCAGTTCGGCCGAAGGACGCCATAACCATTCTTCACCGATACCTAATAGAAAATGAGACCGATCATATTTGGCGGGCGGTTCGGATGGCTGCATCCGGGCAACGGGACGCGGGGCGTCGTCCTGTGCAACGCTTATGGACACGAATCCGTCTGGAGTCACGGCGGCATGCGGAATCTCGCAGACCGCCTGGCCGGCCGAGGGATGCCGGTGCTGCGCTTCGATTACCGCGGCACGGGCGATTCCGCGGGGGCCGATGGCGCGAGCGACCAGTTCGAGACGGCCGTCGACGACGTGTGCGCGGCCATCGCGCGGCTGCGCGACGAAACGGGCGTGACGCAGGTGACGCTGTGCGGCCTGCGGCTGGGCGCGGCATTCGCGTTGCTGGCGGCCGGTCGATGCGACGTCGACCAGCTCGTGTTGCTGGCGCCGGTCGCAAGCGGGCGCAGCTACGTGCGCGAGCTGTCGATCATGCGCAATATCTGGCTCGACCGACTGCCGGCACCGTTGCGGGAGGCGCAGCCGAAGGACGCGCCGTTCAACGTGCTCGGGCAGGTCTACAGTCCCGAGTTCCGCGCGCGGCTCAATGCGTTCGACGCGGTCGACGCATTGAAGGACAGCACCGGCGCGCCAGCGTCGGGCACGCTGATCGTCGACGTGAATGGCGGTGGCAGCGAATCGCTGCACCAGCGGCTCGAAGGGTTGGGCGGCCCGGTCGAGCGCCGGTCCTTCGAAGGCTATGCCGCGTTCATGCAGGAGACGACGTTCTCGAGCCTGCCCACGCGGGTGTTCGACGAGGTGGTCGACTGGGTCGCGGCCACGGCGGTCCGGCAGGCCCCGCCGCCCCGTGCCGTATCGAACGCGGGCCAGGATGCCGACCTGATGCTCCGCACGCCGGAAGCCTGCGAACAGCCGGTCAGGTTCGGTGTGGCCGGCCTGTTCGGCATCATGTGCATGCCGCATGCGATGCACGACCGCGGGCCGGTTCTGCTGATCACGAACACGTCGGCCAGCGCGCATGTCGGCGATAGCCGGCTGTCGGTGCGGATCGCGCGGGAGCTGGCGCGGCGCGGCATCGCGTCGCTGCGCTTCGACGGCCGCGGGATCGGCGACAGTTCATCAGTAAGCGACGGCACGTCGGACGACGTGCGTCAGCCGGTCTATTCGAGCGCGGTCGTCGAGGATGTCTCGACAGCTGCCCACTGGCTGAAGGAGCAAGGATATCGACATGTCGTGTCCTTCGGCATCTGCTCGGGCGCATACAGTGCGTTGCGCGCGGCGCTCGTGGGGCGGGCGCTGTCCGGCGTCATCTCGGTGAACCTGCAGAGCTTCCACATGCCCGACGGCCTGTCGACCGACGCGCTGCGCCAGCATCGTCCCAATTCGATGGCCGGCTACCGCTCGTCGTTCTTCGAGCTCGAGAAATGGAAACAGGTGCTGGCCGGCAAGCGCCGGATCATGCCGTTCGTCCGGCTCGTGCTGAAGCGCGTGACGACGCGCGCGGCCGTCAGGATCGGCGCGTGGCGGCGCCGGCTTGCCGGATGGTCGTGCGCGGAGACGATGCCGGTCGAGCCTCACGACATCCTGCGCACGCTGCAGCGCAAGGAGGTGAGCACGCTGTTCGTGTGCGGCGCATACGACACCAGCCTGGACCTGATGACGACGTACTTCGGCCCGCGCGGCAAGCGGCTGTCCCGGTTTTCGGGCGCGCGCGCCGTCGTGCTCGACGATCTCGATCACAGCGTCTTCAGCTCGCATGCGGCCGACACGGTGGTCGGACTGTGCAGCGAGTTCGTCAAGGGGCTCGATGCGCGTCGCGCACCGGTAGGGCGGATCGTCAAGGCCGAATCGCCCGCGTGATTCGGGGCCGCCGGAGGCTGTGTCAGATGTCGCACAGTCGGCGAGGCGGTGCGTTGATAGAGTCACTCGTCTGTCTTCGACGACACTGCTCGGCCGCTGTGCGACCCTGACGATGAATCCCGAAAGCCCCGGGTGTTTGGACCGTATCGACGCGATGCGCGTCGTCGCGGTCCTGCCCGTCATCCAGACGCACCACGCCAGGCGATTCGTGTCGCTGGTGGGCGCCCGGCAGTGGCTCGACATGCGGCAGCGCACTGTCAATGTCGGACGAATCGGCGGGGGGCTTTTTCGGGATCGGCAGTTTTCTGATCGGCAAGCGTCCGGTCGACGCTGTGCAAGACCCGGTCCGACACTGACGGGAACGCACGCGTGATGGCTTGAAGGGGTACCCGCGTGTTGCGGACATGAATGGACTGTACGGAGTGGAGAGGATGCTGGCGAGTGCAAAGGTGCCTGAGGGCTGCGGCGGTGTGCCGCGAAATCGGATTGTTCAACATACGCTCCGGATACCGAATTGAACGCTTTCCCGTCGACCGGCTCGCGCGCGGAAACCACGCGCGTTGTCGTCATCAACGACTACGCGAGCAGCAAGGGCGGTGCGGAGGAGGTCTACCAGACTTCCATCGAGGTGCTGCGAAACATTCCAGGCGTCGACGTGTACTCGTTCGACGACACGAATTTCCCGCCGGGCGAAGGCACGCTCGTGCGTAGCTGGAACCGCGCCGCGTCGAGCGCGCTGGCGGCGCTGCTGGACGAGGTGCGCCCGCATCGCGTGCTCGTGCACAACTATCACAACCTGCTGACGCAATCGATCCTGCCGGTACTCGCGCGGCGGCGCCGCGAACAGGGATTCCGCACGTATCTCACGTGCCACGACTACCATCTGGTCTTCTACAACCCGAACATGCTGACCTATCGCGACGGCCGCCCGGTACCCGTCCCGGTCGATGCGCTGTCGAATCCGGCGCGGCTGTTCGCGCTGGCGAGCACGAAGGGCCGCATCTACGATGCGATGAAGAAGCTGCACTGGCATGCGGTGTACGCGTATTGCGATCCGCGCGACGTATTCGACCTGTTCCTGTGTCCGAGTCCGTATATGCGCACGGTACTGGCGCGGCGAGGCATCACGAAAAGCGCGGTGCTGCCGAATCCGGTGAGCCAGCTGGCAGAGCCTTTCCCGCCGCGCGTGTGTGCGCGCGAGCAGTTCGATCTCGCCTATGTGGGGCGGCTCGCCCCGGAGAAGGGCATTCACGAATTCATCGAACTGGCGCGCCGGACGGATTTCCGTCGTATCGGCAGCCTGACGCTGTACGGCGACGGGTTGCTGCGCGCGGAGCTCGAAGCACGCCACCAGGATCTGGTCCAGGCCGAACGGCTGCGCTTTGCCGGTCGGCTTGGCCACGACGCGCTGTTCCATGCGCTGCGCGCGCACGACGCGCTGGTATTACCGTCCGTCTGGGCCGAAAACGCGCCGCTCGTCATGGTCGAGGCGGCAACGCTGGGGCTGCCGGTACTCGCGCACGAAATCGGCAGCCTGTCGACGTTCGGCAGCGAGATCGGCAACAAGATCCTGTACCGGAATTCGCCGGCCGGCCTGACGGGCGCGCTCGACGAACTGGACCGTCACCTGCGTACCGCCGGTCGGCGCTACGACTGTTCGGCCTATACGCCGGCGCACTACGCGGCGCAGCTTGCGTCGTGGATGGGGCTCGGCGGGCAGCAGAGGGACTAGGGCGCGGCGTGGGTTCGTCGCCGGACACTACCGGCCGCGCGTTCGCCGCGCGGCCCGAGACTCAGTGAAGAGGAATGTCATGCGGGCACATCGACGCATCGTGGCGGTCGCGCTTGGCGTACTGGCGTTGTCGGCCGGTCACGGCTACTGCGATGACGGCGTGCGGGTGGCGGCGCTCGCGCCGGCCAATACGTCCGCGAGCCGCGAATTCAAGGGTTCGTCGAACGGGCTCCTCGCCGGAACGTCATCGATATCGAAAGTCGACGTGCATACGTTGCTGTACCCGGGCAGTACGACGCAGGTGCTGGCCCACTACCTGCCGTGGTGGGGGCCCGACCCGCGCGGCTTGAACGTCGGCTACCGATCCGACGACCCGCGACAGGCCTTTCGTACCTTCGCGGACATGCGCTCGCGAGGCGTCGACGGCGTGATCATCGACTGGTACGGCCAGGGAAATTTCGTCGACACGGCTTGGCGGGCGTCCCTGCCTGAACTGGCGAAGTTTCCCGGGATGACGTTCTCGATCATGATCGACAGCGGCTCCTTCAAGTTCAATGCGTGTCGCGGCTGCGATGTGACCGCGACGATCCTGAACAACCTGGCTTACATCAGCCGCGAATACTTCACGTCGGACCAGTATCTGCGTTACGACGGCCATCCGGTCGTGTCCGAGTTCGGGATGGACACACTCGAGCCGGCCGACTGGGCACGCATTCACGCGGCGTATCCCGACATCTACTGGCTCCATACGCTGGTGCAAGGCTTCGACTTTCCGTACAGCAAGGGTGCGTATGTGTGGACGCAGCCGGTCTCGCGGACCCTGCCGCAGGCAGCTGGCACGCGGTACGACCTGCGGTATCGCGAGCGCTTCTACAACGTCGCGCGGAGCCAGCCGCCGGGGACGATCACGGTCGGCGGCGTATGGAGCGCGTTCGACGATACGAAGGCACCGTGGGGCGCCGCGGCGCCACGCTTTCTTGCCCCATCGTGCGGCCAGACCTGGCTCGATACGTTCAAGACCATCAACGAGCGCTACAGCGCGCGGCAGCAGTTGCCGTTCGTCCAGCTGATTACATGGAACGACTATGAGGAGGGGAGCGCGCTCGAGCCCGGCATTGCCAGTTGTACCGCGATCGACGCGCAGCCGGTGGGCGCGAGTGTGGCCGTCCGGATCACCCATCAGGAAACCGTCGACCATCTCGAGTTGTACGAGCAGCTCGGCGCTGCGTCGTTCAGGCTGGCCGGCCGCTATCCGGCCGACACGACGAGCATTCCGCTCCAGGACGGGCGGGCGGGTACCTATTTCATCAAGGCGGTCGGCAAGCCGTTCATCCAGAACGTCGTGTCGGCGGCCATCGTCGTGCGCTGACGCGCGCGGGCAACGGCGGCACGATCATCGCACATCGTTCGCCGTCGGCAGGGCACGCGCGGCCGGCTTTGACGCATCCGGCTCCTGCGGTGCGCCGGTCGGCCGGCCATACTGATTGTCGAACCGGACGATATCGTCCTCGCCGAGATAGTCGCCCGATTGCACCTCGATGATTTCGAGCGGAATCCGGCCGGGATTCTCGAGGCGATGCAGTTCGCCGGCCGCGATGTACGTCGACTCGTTCTCGCAGAGCAGGAACGTCTCATCGCCACGCGTCACCTTCGCGGTGCCGCGCACGACGATCCAGTGCTCGGTACGGTGGTAGTGCATCTGCAGCGACAGCCGCTTGCCGGGCTCGACGACGATCCGCTTCACCTGGAAGCGCTCGCCGAGATCGATCGAATCGTAGTGTCCCCACGGCCGCTGCACCTTGCGGTGCTCGCTCGCCTGCGGGCGCCGTTCGGTCTTCAGGCGCGCGACGATGTTCTTCACGCGCTGCACGTCGTGCTTGTTCGCGACCAGCACGGCGTCGGGCGTCTCGATCACGACGACGTCCTTCATGCCGACGCACGCGATCAGGCGGCCCTCCGAGCGCAGGAGGCTGTCCTGCGTGTCCTCGAATACGATCGGACCACGCGCGACGTTGCCGTGATCGTCCTTCGGCATGATTTCCCAGATCGCATCCCAGGTGCCGACGTCCGACCAGCCGGCCGCGAGCGGTACCACGATGCCTTCGATGCCGAGTTCGCGGTGTTCCGCGAGCCGTTCCATGACCGCATAGTCGATCGAGTCCGACGGACACGCGTCGAAGGCCGCCGCATCGATCCGGAAGAACGGATCCTCGGCGATGCCCGCCCGCCAGGCGGTTTCGCAGGCCGCATGGATGTCCGGCGCGAGCGTGGCGATCGCCGTCAGCCAGACCGATGCGCGCGTGACGTAAATCCCGCTGTTCCACCAGTAGTCGCCCGATTGCAGGTAGCGCTCGGCGAGCGCCGCGTCGGGCTTCTCGACGAAGCGCCCGATCGCGTAGCCACCCTGGCCGCCGTGGCGGCCCGCGCGCGGCTCGCCGACCTGGATGTAGCCGTAGCCGGTTTCCGCGCGCCGCGGCAGCACGCCTAGCGTGACGATTGCGCCTTCCTGCGCGTAGTGCGCCGCTCGCGCGATCGCGTCCTGGAACGCGCCGACGTCGGCGATCACGTGATCGGCCGGCATGACCGCGAGCACGGGATCGTCTGCGAGCTGGCTCGCGTCGAGTGCCGCCAGCGTGAGCGCGGGCGCGGTGTTGCGTGCGGCCGGTTCGAGCAGGATGCGGGCGGGCGCCGCGCGGCCGAGCACCTGTGCGGCGCTCATGACGCGATGCTGTTCGCCGCAGACCAGCAGCAGCGTGTCGCCGAGCGACGCATTCGCGATGCCGTTCAGGCGGCGCGCCGTCGCCGACAACGGCGATTCGTTCGAGATCAGCTCGATCAGCTGCTTCGGATACTGCTCGCGCGACAGCGGCCACAGTCGCGTGCCGGAGCCGCCTGCGAGAATCACGGGCAGGATGCGTGGCAGGTCGGGTTCAGGAACCGGGCGAAGGGTGCGGGTCATCGATTGGCTCCAGTGTCGGCGGGCAGCCGGTTGTGTGCATGGCTGTCGGTACGCGCATCGTCGTCGCGCGACCGGTGTGCCGACACGGTCCGGGCCAGCAGGTTACGGAGCGCGCCTGCGGCGCGGTCGGCCGACCGGACCAGGCCGACGAATGGCGCACCCTGTTCGAGATACGGGCCGTAGGCCTTGCGGAATCCGAAACGCTTGTAGAACGCCTGGCGCGGCGCCGGCACATGCGTGCGCACCGCGGCGTCGGGCCACGCAGCCTGCGCGGCGGTGAGGGCACGCTCGATCAGTTGCTCGAGCGTATCGTCGTCGCGACGGCTCTCGCTCGTCAGCACCTTGTCGATCATGACGTCCGGATCGATGTCGTCGCCGGGCAGGATGCGTGCGTAGGCCGCGACTTCCATCGTGTCGCCGTCGCGCACGCTCGCGTAGACATGCAGCGCGCCCGCGTCCTTGCCGTCGATGTCGAGATGCGTGTGCGCGTCTTCGACCACCAGCACGGCGTTGCGCGCGCGCAGGATTGCATAGAGATCGACGGCGCCCAGGTGTTCGAATTCACAACAATGCCATTCCATGATGCTGTCCTCGCGTGATGCCTTCGGCACGCCGTGCGGCACGGACGCGATCGTTCCGTGCGGCGCGGCGATCCTCATCATCCGGGCGGGCCGTGCGTTGGTCTGTTCGAAAGCGTACTCACGATCCGGATTCGCACGGCAAGCGCGGCACGCGCAGCCGGAGTCTGCCGCGCGAGCGTCGCTAAGTGCGGTAGCACACACCGCGGCGGCCGGTGCTTTTCCATAATGGCCGCATCCTGGTGGCCCGCCTCGATGCGTGGCCAGTCAACATCGCATGTCAATAAAGAACCGGGGGCAGGACTTGAAAATTGCGAGCGTTCACGACAGGCCGGTCGTGCGTAGCGGTGCCGGGCACACACTCACGCACGCGGTTGGCAGCATCGCGCACGCCGACCCGCTGCAGCCTCGTCGTATTTCTTCAGGATCGTGCGTGCCCGTGCGGCGCACACGTCCTTCATCCGCATGCCGTTGCTTGACCGCATGCGCTACCGCAGCGATCTGCCGTGGTTGCCGCTTGCGGTCGGGCGAGGCGGCCTGGCCAATGACGACCACGCGCAGGCCCGATTCGCGCCGACGGAATTCAACGCATAGTCGCGGCGTGCCTGCACGCCGCGCGTCGGATAGCCATGCTGCACTGCGGGAGATACGTGCCGGCACAACCGATTTCACGCGTGGTCGCGACGATGCGCCGGAGAACGATCGGCGCGAGCGACATGCGTGTCGCCCCGCGTCGGCGCCGCGACCTGCGAGGCGCGATGGGGCGCGGTTGATTACGGCATGTAACGGCCGCATGGAGGATGAGCGGGCCGTGCACTGCAGCGATACGATGCGGCTTTCCGGCGGCGGGCGCGATTATGCGGCGAGTGGGATGCGGTACCGGCCTTTCCCCGGGATTTCGACGGAAATCACGGGCAATCGTCCCTCGTCATTTTGCGGAAAAGTAGTATTTGCCACTGATTGACTGGAATGCTCGTAGATAATCAAATCTCAGTGGTCAAACGCGTGAGTCGTGCAGGGCGACCGGTCGCGTAACCGGCTGATTCAGGTTTATCTTTTGGTAACAAGACCATCTCCAAACGGGGTGTAAATTCAGAAGCAGATGAAATGCGGCGGTCATTCCGGTAGCGGGGTGGCGGCCATCCGGTTCAGCATCGGCGCAACTGTCGTGTACGACGTGACGCACATGCCGACGGCATTCCCGTCTGCCGACGCGCGCCGCCTGGATGGCGGGTCGCGTCAAAGCGGGAACGTCGTGGCTCCCGCAGCCGCGCGTTCCCTTCGAGTTCGATGACAACGAGGCCGGATGACATCCGGCTCGACCTCCGGGGGCTCTCGCCGTGTGCAGTTTCGATCTTCGCCAAAGCTGCGGAAACGCAGCGCGGAAAGGCGGCCATGCGCCGCCGGCCGCAGCGCACGCGAACGGTTCGCGGAGTGGAGAAAGTGATGGTTCGCTATGAATATGCCAATAACGCGCGATAAGAGCGCCGGCGCGGGGAGTGGTAACGGGCAGCGTCCGTTGATTTACTGGACGCAGTCGCCGTCCGTCATGCTGCGAAAGGAACTGGCGCGACGCGACTGGAAAGTGTCGATCGTCGCGCAGGCGAGCGAGCTGCGCGAAACGTCCGGCGAAATCACCTGCGGCATCCTCGACCTGAGCGGCGGCCATGCCGACGCGATCGGCAGCATCGCGTCGACCTGCGCGTCGATGCGCGACGTCGTCTGGGTCGCACTCGTCGACGCCGGCCAGACCGCTTCGCCGAACGTGCGTGCGCTGTTGCGCGACTATTGCTTCGATTACGTCACGTTGCCCGCATCGCACCAGCGGATCGCCGATACGGTCGGCCACGCGTACGGGATGGAGTGCCTGTTCGCGCGCGACCGGGAGCGTCTCGAATCGGAGGAAAAAGGCATCGTCGGCACCTGCAGCGCGATGCTGCGGCTGTTCGATACGGTGCGGCGCTTCGCGCGCACGGATGCACCGGTGTTCGTGTTCGGCGAAACGGGTACCGGCAAGGAGTTGACGGCGGTCGCGATCCACCGCCATTCGGAGCGCCGCAACGGCCCGTTCGTCGCGGTCAACTGCGGGGCCATTCCGCCCCATCTGTTGCAGTCCGAACTGTTCGGCTATGAGCGCGGCGCGTTTACCGGCGCGAACGCGCGCAAGATCGGCTATGTCGAAGCGGCAAACGGCGGCACGCTGCTGCTCGACGAGATCGGCGACCTGCCGCACGAGAGCCAGGCGAGCCTGCTGCGTTTTCTGCAGGAGCGCGCCATCCATCGCCTTGGCGGCAGCGATCCGGTGCCGGTCGATGTCCGGATCGTATCGGCGACGCACGTCGACCTGCGCGGTGCCATGGAGGAAGGGCGCTTTCGGCCGGACCTGTTCCATCGCCTGTGCGTGATGCGCATCGACCAGCCGCCGCTGCGCGCGCGCGGCAAGGACATCGAGCTGCTCGCGCATCACATGCTCGAACGCTTCCGCGGCGATGCGCGCCATCGCGTGCGCGGCTTCTCGACCGATGCGATCACGGCGCTCTACAAGCACGACTGGCCCGGCAATGTCCGCGAGCTGATCAACCGCGTGCGCCGCGCGGTCGTGATGACGGAAGGGCGCCTGATTACCGCGCAGGATCTCGAACTCGAATACTGTCTCGATGCCGCGTCGCCGTCGGTGGCCGACATCCGCAAGTCGATCGAGCGCGAGGCAATCGAAACCGCCTTGCTGCGCACGCGCGGGCGCGTCGCGGCTTCGGCACGCGAGCTCGGCGTGTCGCGCGCGACGCTGTATCGCTGGATGGAGGCTTACGGGATCGAGCGGCCGCGCGGGACGGGTTCGTCCGATTGAGATTCGACCGGGGCGCTCGCGGCTTTCGGCAGCCGCGAGCGTCGCGTCAACCGGCCTGCGTGGCGCGCACCGAGCGCGCGGCGTTCACGGCCCGGATGTCCACCACCGGCGGCCCCTCGGCCGCAGCCCGGTGCTTTCCGGCCACTTCAAGCGGCACGAGCGCGACACGCGCCGGCGTGCCGGGCGCGAGATGGAACCAGTCGTCGCGCGGCATGAAGCCCGGCGCATCGATCTGCACATGGCGCGCGACGTGCCGTGTGTCGATGTCGACGTGCCACGTGTCGCCGGTGCGCGACACGCACGCCTCCAGCCCGAGTTCGCGACGCACCAGCACGGCCGGGTGCGTGCGGGACGGGAAATGGAACGCCTGCGACAGCAGCGTGCCGTCGTCGGCGCGTAGCGTCGCGACGACGGTGTCGTGTTCGCAGGGCCCGAAACGGTACGCATAGGTCCAGTCGAAGAAGCGGCCGAGCAACTCGGCCGAGCCGATTCGTACCGTGTCGTGTGCCGCGATCCGTACCGGGCAGCCGGCCCGCGCGACCGGCGTGCGGCCGTCGCGCAGCGCGACCAGCTCGAGCGCCGCCGACAGCGGCGCAGGGCGCTCGTTGACGACATGCACGTCGAGCCCGTTCAAGCCTTCG
This sequence comes from Burkholderia sp. AU30198, assembly GCF_020419825.1. Classification (NCBI taxonomy): domain Bacteria; kingdom Pseudomonadati; phylum Pseudomonadota; class Betaproteobacteria; order Burkholderiales; family Burkholderiaceae; genus Burkholderia; species Burkholderia sp. AU30198. Next base: position 518,261 of record NZ_JAIZSA010000001.1, read on the forward strand.
TCGACGAGCAGCACCTGCACGGGTTGCAGGACCTGGCGCAACGCATGCCACGCCGATTTCGGCCGATGCGCGGCGTCGATCACGCCCCAGCCGGCGCCCGGCATCACGTCCAGGAATTGCCAGACGAGCGCACCGGCGCAGCGCGAGCCGGTGCGACGCCATTCGGAAAACGTGTCGCGCATCAGGTCCGCGATCACCGCGCGCGACAGCTCGAAGTAGCGTGCCGGATCCTCGCGCCGCAGCCGGTCGGGCGCGACGTCGTAGAGCGTCTGCAGATAGTGGTCGCGAATGTCCTCGAAATCCCACGACGTGCCGGGGTCGCGCGGCACGGCGGCCTTCCAGCGCGGCTCGTGCACACCGGGCCAGCCGAGCTCGGCGAGTGTCGTATCGCACGGCACGTTCGAGAACGCGAGGCATTCGCTCGCGAAGCGCACGTCCGCGCGGCGCGCGTCGTCGAGCGGGCGCAGGTACGCACCGACGCCGTAGTAGTGCGACACGCGTTCGCGTGGCGCGAACGGCAGCACGCCGCCGTCGGGCGAATCGGGCACGTACGGGACGTCGGGCCGGCGCGCGGCCGCAAGGCCGGCCAGCCGGTCGGCGGTCAACTCGAGGAAGCGCTGCTTCGGCCCGAGCCCGGACATCGCGGCCTGTTGCGCGATCTCGCTGCCGCCGCACAGTACGGCAAGCGACGGCGAGGTGCCGTGACGCGAGAGGAACTGCCGGGCTTCGCGATCGACGTTGTCCGCGAATGCGGGATCGTCGAGCGCATAGTCGAAGTTCGCGAACATGAAGTCCTGCCAGACCAGCAGCCCGAGCCGGTCGCACCAGGCGTGAAAGGCATCGGCCTCGTAGGTCATCGTGCCGCCGACGCGGATCATGTTGAAGCCGGCGTCGCGCGCGAGCCCGAGCAGGCGGGCGTAGGTGGCGTCGTCCGCATGCAGCGCGAGCGGCGCGGCACTGCTCCAGCACGCGCCGCGCGCGAACACGGGCACGCCGTTGATGCGCAGCCCGAAACCCTTGCCGTCGGCACCGGCGTCGACCTCGATCGTGCGGAAACCCGTCTCGCCGAGCGGCCGCCGTTCGTCGCCGATATGCAGTGCAATGTCGTACAGTACCGGCTCGCCATGCGTATGCGGCCACCAGAGGCGCACGTCGGGCACCGCGACGCTTGCGCGCAGACGGTCGGCGCCGGCCCGTTCGAGGGTGGCATGGTGCTTGCCGCACGACAGCCGTGCCGCGAGCGCGTCGGGCAGCGGTGCGGCGAACGTCAGTTCCGCGTCGAGCCAGCCCGTGTCGCCTTCGATGCGCGCACGCAGGTCGCAATCGACGAGAACGGGTCCGTCGGCCGGATCGAGCACGTCCACGGGCCGCCACGGGCCGGTCGGCACATGCGGCGGGAACCAGCCCGGCATGTGGCCAAACAGCGACGTGCGGATCGTGCGCAGTGTCGCCGGCTCCGCGAGCCGCGTGCGCCAGCGCGCCCGGCGCGGCGCGCGCGCGTCGCGCAGGTGCGGGGCGAGCGCGCGGAAACAGAGGGTCAGCCGGTGCGTGCCGTCGAGCGACACGGCGACGTCATGCGCGACGAACATGCTGTCGGAGTGGAGGATCGGCGTGTCGTCGAGCCACGCCTGCGCGAGCGTCGCAAGGCCGTGAAAGCGCAGCACGCGCGGCCCGTGTCCGCGTAGTTCGATCCGGTACCAGTGGTCGCGCTCGTCGAGCGATCCGGCTTCGTCGAGCCGGCCGGCGAGCGCAAGCGACTGCGCGACCGTGCCGGGCACGGTCGCCGGGATCCAGTCGTCGCCGGCGGCCAGGAGGTCGCGCGGTTCCCGTGCGGCACCCGCGGCCGTCGCCAGCATCGACCACGCGGGCAGGGCACGCGCGCGCGTCACCGCATGACCGGCACGGGTGCCGCGGTGTCGCTGCGCACGGGCGTCATGTGCCGCAGCGGCAAGCCGATCTGCCGCGCGCAGGCGACCACATCCGAGTAGGCGGCCTCGATCGCTTCGAGCGTCGAGTCGCCGCGCTCCTCCTTGCCGCGCGCGCAGGCGCGTGCGAGCCGGAATTCCAGCACCATCGCTTCGGACGCGATGCGATCGCACGCGGCGCGGATCTCGGCGAACGGCCCGACGCAGCCGCTGGCCTGCAGCCAGCGCGCGTAGTGGCCGAACAGTTCGAAATTCGCGCCGAGCTGACGAACCGAATTGAACGAGTAAGCATGGAAGTGCTCGAGCGGTGAGTCGGCGAGTGTCCGCGCGTCGGTCTGCAACTGCCGCCGGAACGCGGCGATCGGGTCGACGACCGGCAGGCGCCGCAGGTGGCGCTGCAGCGCGGCGAGCGACGTTTCGCACAGCGCGCGCTCGTCGAGCGGCGCGAACCGCCGCTTCGCGCATTCGACGTACGGCGGCAGCGTCATCGGCGAACTGCCGCCGACGAGCCCGTCGTAGTCGAAATCCTCGGCCACGTAATAGCCGCTGTTGTGGAAGTAGCCGATCTGGCGTTTCGCGCGGTCGATCGCATCGATGCCGATCGTCGTCTTCGTGTGCTGCATGCGGTAGCTGCTGCCGCGCGTATCGGGCAGGAACCACGCGTCGACCTCGACGATCATCAGGTGGCCGCGCGCGACCTGCGTTTCGATGTGCCGGTCGAGCGGTTCGTAGATCGAGTGCTCCTGCACGACGATGCCGTACAGCCGCTCCAGTTCGTCGTGCGGAAACTTGAAGAACGTGAACTGGTCGCCCTCGAAGTCGAGCGCAATCGTGAACGGCAGCGCCGCGTACGGATTGAAGCCCCACCACCGGAGCACCTCGAGCCACATGTCGACGTAGCAGTTGGTCTGTTTCCAGACCATCTCCTGGCTGTGCAGCGGATGCGGCCGGTAGTGGCGCGCGCGGTGGCGCACATCCTCGAACGACGCGTCTTCGCCGTCGCGGGACACGAATCTCATGGCGTGCCCCACAGCACGTCGCGGACGTCGCGCGGCCACGCATCGAGGTCGAAGCCGTGATGGCGGAACAGCGCGAGCGTGAGCCGTTCGAGGCCGAAGCCGACGCAGCCGGTGTGCGCGACGTCGCCCGTCGCGGTGCGGATGTCCCACAGCAGCCCGAAATGATCCATGTGGTAGTTGAAGCTCAGGCAGGCGGTCTGGCGATCGTCGTGTTCGATCGGAATCAGCAGCTCGAACTTCAGGTTCTGCTCGCGCTGGCTGTTCGCGACGATCTTGCCGCCGCGCCCGAAGAACGGATCGTTCGCGAGATCGATCGCGTTGGGCAGGCGCAGCGCCTCGATCATCCGCGTGCCGCGTTCGATCCACGTCTCGCGGAACGCCACGATCTGCTCGGGCGTGCCGATCCGCACATATTCGCGCATCCGGAACAGCTGCATCCGGGTCGGATCGAGCGACGGCTCGTGGCGGAAGCAGTATGAGAAGACGTCGACGATCCGCCCGTCTGCCGGCAGCGCGCCCGCACGCGCGACGACAGGATAGACGGGGTAGCACGCGGCCGGCGTCATCACGACATAGGTCGGTTTCTGGCTTTCCGTCCAGTCGTCGCCGCGATCCAGGCACTGCAGCACGCGCTGGTGCTGGCGCTCGTCGCCGCAGAACGCATGCACGCTGCCCGCGAGCTGCGGGAAGCTCTTCATGTATTCGCTGCGCTCGAACTCGGTGCGGCTCATCGCCGGCGGGAAGCGCAGCACTTCCGCCTGCTGGTCGGCACCGATGCGCGTGACGAACGCATCGAGCGCTTCCACGACGCGCTCGAATCGTTCGCTGCGGCCGAACAGGCCCTGGATGCCGGTCGAGACCAGCAGGCCCGCGTCGATCAGTTCGTCGCGCAGCGGGTTGACGCCCGCGCGGTCGATCGGCGCGTCGGCGGGAGCGGAGGAGGGCACGGCAAGGCGATCGTTCACGTATGTTTCTCCAGCGTCGCAGGACGCAGTGCGAGCAGCAGGTTCGAGGTATTGGCGGCAATGCGGTCGTTGCTGATCATCAGCGGCGCCGCGTGCAGGTCGCGAATGTGGCGGCCGATGCTGAACGGCGTGCCTTGCTTGTAGCCGGCCATCCCGCAGATCATCATGGCCTGGTGCGCGACTTCCAGCGCGGTCGTCGACACGTAGGTCTTCAGCGTGTTGATCTCGGCGGCCCAGGCCATGCCGGCCGACCACGAGCGCGCCGTCGCATTCGCATGGAGGCGCAGTACGTTGTCGACGCGGGCCTGCATCGCCTGCATCAGCGCGAGCGACTCGGCGATGCGCCGCGACGCGGGCGACGGCGCGCCGTCGGTCTGGCGTGCCTGCGCGCGGAAGAACTGGTGTGCGCGATGGAACGCGTCGCCGGCCACGCCGATCCATACCGCGGCCCACAGGATGTGTGACACCGGCACCATCGTTTCCTCGGCGATCTTCGCGAACGGCACCGGCAGGCACTGGACGGCGGCGCCTTGCGCGTCGAGCTCGAAGCCGTTGCTGCAGGTGCCCCGCATCCCGAGCGTGTCCCATTCGCCGCGACGCGTGAGCGTGTAGCCGTCTCGCAGCAGCGTGACGAGCACCTGCTCGGAAGCCGGCGCGTCCGCATCGCGTCGCGCGGTCGCGAGGATGCCGTCCGCATAGTCGCCGTAGGAGATCGTCGGCGCGGATTTACGCAGCCGGAACTCGCCGCCGTCGGTTTCGAGCGCGCACTGGCTTGCGCGCAGGTTGCCGCCGACGCCGTTTTCCGACGTGGCCGATGCGAGCAGCCACTGATGGCGCACGAGCTGCTGCAGGAACAGCTTGTGCCAGCCCTGGTCGACCGCGTGGTCGACGATGCACGCGACCTGGATTTGGTGCATGGCGAACACCATCGCTGACGACGCGCAGGCCTGGCCGAGAATCGAGCAGGCCGACACGACGTCTTCCAGCGACGCGCCAGCGCCGCCAAGATGGGTTGGCACCATCGCGCCGAGCAGGCGGCGCGCGCGCATCGCCTCGATCGCCTCGACGGGGCAGCGCGCGTCGCGGTCTACCGCGTCCGCGTGCTGGGCGGCGATCTGCGCGACGGCATGCGCGGCCTCGTCGAGCCGACGCGAATCGCTGTCGGACGCGAGTTCGGGAAGCAGCGCGCTCATGCGGAATGCTCGGTGCGTTGCAGCGTGGCGATCGTGTCCGCGAGCGCATCGATGCTGCGGAACAGGTTGCGGTTCAGCATCTCGTCGGGAATCTCGATGTTGAATTGCTTCTCGATCGCGAGCATCAGCTGGATCGTGTCGAGCGAGGAGAGGCCCGCTTCGTAGAGGTCGTCCCCGTCGCCGATCGAATCGATCGCGGCTTCGAGGTGGGCGACGTGCTTCAGGATGGTTCTGATTTCGTTTTTCACGTGCTGCTCCGGCGTGCGTGGTGTCGTCCGCTCGGGCAGACGCGCGATACGCGCTGACGTCCCCCCGGCAGTCCGGCATCAGTAGACCATTGGCAGACACTGCGTTCTGTTCGCCACCCTACAAACAGCTAACCCCGCGCACCGACGCGCCGCGCCGAGCGGGCAGGCCGGTCAGGTGCGCGATGCGGCCGGCACACCCGAGTCGGCCGACAGGATGCGCTTCATCTCGTCGCGCACGATCGCCCGGCAGCCGCACGACATTTTTTCGAGGCCGTCGAGGTTGGCGAGCTCGATCGAGCTACGGTATTGCCGGATCAGGCCCAGCTTCTGGATTTCGCCGGCCGCATCGGTGACCGTCTCGCGCCGCACGCCCAGCATCTGCGCCAGCATGCTGTGCGTCACCTGGATCTCGATGCTGCGTGTGCGGTCGTACGCCAGCAGGAACCATCTGCATAACTGATGTTTGAGCACGTGATGGCGGCTGCAGAACGTGATCTGCGAGACCTGTGCCATCAGTACGCGCACGCAGACGAACACGAGATGGCGGATCACCGGCGACGCATCGAACGCGGCGGCGAACACGCGCCGGTCGAGCCGGTAGACGAAACCGTCGCGGCAGGCGACGGCCCGGCAGGGCATCCGGCCGCTGCCGCCGATCACGTCGTCGCATACCACGCTCTCGCTGCCGATCTCCGCGACTTCGAGCGTCATGCCGCCGGACGACACGTACTGCAGCGAAATGGCGGTCGTGACGGGCAGGTAGACCGCGGCGAGCATCTCGCCGGGTTCGCAGAGCACCTGCCCCGATTTCAGGTGGACCAGTTGAAGGTGGGGCGCCAGCGTCGCGAGCTCGTCGCGGTCGATGGCCGCGAGAAACCGGTTCGCGTCGAAGCTGTGGGAAAGCTCGATCATGCCGTTCGCGTACGCGACGGCGTCAGGGGCCTGGTGAGTCACGGCGCATCCTCGTAGGGTGGCGGTCGCGCGTCGTCGCGGCGATACCCCGGAAAGGGGAATTCGCACGCTCGTGCGGACTTGTGTTCGTCATGAATGGAGTGGCGGTGCTGGAGAAAAGGCTAGCACGCCATTGAATTCGATCAATTGCACATTGCGTCATTTCACAAAGTTTGACGATTTTCTCCCGAGTGCAAACGTTATCCGGATTTAATGATTCATTCCGTCGGAATTAATCATCCGAAAACAGAATGCGACTGACGGCATTCATTCGGTGTCGGTCGTGAATCAATCGGGCGGTGGCGCGCATCGCGTGGAGAAAGTGCCTGCTGTACATTGAACATTATTTGACAAATAAATGGTGCGCGCAAGAATGTCTATATCAATCAAAGGCTTGTCGGAGAAGTGTGCGGTGGGTAACAGAGTTTTGAATTAGTGCGTCGATTCAAATTTGAGACAGTTTCAAACAACCGTGTGAGGTGGGGTGTCACTGCGGAGTGTTGTCCAGTACGTCATGTAAACAATTGAAAATGGACTGTAAGTATATGAACGGCAAGCCTCGCGACGCCGGTGCGGCTGCCTCGGTTCGATGCAAACGAAATGATCAGTCAAATGGCGTGCAGTGTCCGTCGTTCGGAAGAGTGTCCGGAAATGAGACGGTTTTTTGTTTTTTAGCCGATTATTCGGGCGATCTAAATCCGGCGTGATTCACATATTAAGGATGGGCATGTATTGGCACGTAAATCGCTTATTCGGGCTGGCGTGTCGAAACGGGACGGCCGACTCGATCCGGCGGCGACAAGCCGATGGTCGGTCGGAATCAGGGTTGTGGGCCGCAACCACTGTCAACGTCCAGGCGCGCATCGCGATAACGAGTTCCGTGCACGCGGCTGCAGGCGGCGCGGACAATAAAAGGGATACAGACATGCTTCATCTTCACTCGAGCTACTCGGCGAACGCCATCCTCGCAGCCCTCCCGGAGGACAGCATCCGCACCATGGCACCGCATCTCGAACTGGTCCGGGTCAAGGCCGGGGCGCTCGACCGGGTCGGCGAGCCGATGCGCCACGTGCATTTCCCGACGACGGCAATGATGTCGGTGCAGCACCTGATGGAGGACGGTGCGATGGTCGAGGTCGCGCAGATCGGCCGCGAGGGGGTGGTCGGGCTGGCCACGCTGGCCGGGGGCGCCTCGGTGTCGCACCGGGTCGAAGTTCGCATTGGCGGGATGGCCTATCGCGTGCCGAGCTGCGTGATGCGCGCCGAATTCGAGCGATCGCCGGCCACCTATCGTCTGTTGCTCAACTACTGCCAGGCGACGATGGCGCAGATTTCGCGCAGCGCGCTGTGCAACCGGCATCACTCGGTCAGCGAGCAGCTCAGCCGCTGGCTGCTGCTCGCGCACGATCGCATCGACGGCGACGAACTGGCCGTCACGCAGCAGACGATCGCGAACATGCTCGGCGTGCGGCGCGAAGGCGTGACGGAAGCGGCAGGCAACCTGCAGGAAGCCGGGCTGATCCGGCAGCGCCGCGGCCGCATCACGGTGCTCGACCGCGAAGGCCTCGAACATCACGCGTGTGAATGCTACGACCTGATTCGTGCCGACTATCGCAGGTTGCTCGGCACGCGCGGGACGGCGAGGTCGACGCCGATTCGCTCCCGCATGCCGGAGGCGCGTTGCGGGTTCCCGGCACATGGTGCGTGACGATGCAGTCGAGGTCCGGTGGAACCAATGCGATACGGCGTGCCGCGATCGCAGCGACCGACGTCGTGCTCGTGCTGGCGGGCGCGCTCGCGGCGCAGGCGGCGTCGGGCCTCGCGTGGCGCGAGCTGTCCGATGCGCAGCGCGGCGCGATCGCGCTGTTGTGCGTGTTGACTGTGGCGTTGCTGCCGCGTTACCTGCGCAGCGTGCGCGGCAGCGTGGCGCCGCAAGGTGGCACGCATGCGCTGACGCAGACGATGGTGGCGCTCGTCTGCGCAAGCGTGCTGACGGTGGCCGCCGCGACGTGGATCATGAACCGCGGCGGCACGGTCACGACACGCTGGATCGTGCGCACGGTGCTGGCCGGCGATGCCGCGCTGCTGCTGGGCCGCGCCGCGCTGCTGGCGCTCGCGCTGACGCGTGACGACCCGCGCGCGCGGCAGCGCCGCGTCGCGGTAGTCGGTGCAACCGCGTACGGGCGTGTCGCGGTCGAGCGGATGCAACTCGCGCCGCAGGGCCCGTTCGTGGCGGTGTGCGTATTCGATGACGATGCGCAGGCAGCCTCCGGCGGCATCGGCGGCGTGCCGGTGATCGACGACTGGAACGCGTTGCGCGACCTGATTCGCGGCGGCGAGATCGACGAGGTATGGCTCACGCTGCCGATGTCGCACGAGTGGCGGATCCAGCGCATCGTCCGCGAATTGCGCGACGAGTTCGTGGAGCTGCGGCTGCTGCCCGACGTGCGCCAGATGGCGGTGGTCGATCGCTCGGCGACCGACGTGCTCGGCATGCCGGCGATCAATCTCGCGACCACGCCGCGCTCGGCGCCGGAGCTGTGGGCGAAGTTCGCGTTCGACCGGCTGTTCGCATTCGGCGTGCTGATTCCGTTGCTGCCGCTGCTGTCGATGCTGGCGATCGCGGTCAAGCTGTCATCGCCGGGGCCCGTGCTGTTCAGGCAGCGCCGCAAGGGCGTCGACGGCCGGGAGTTCGACATCCTGAAGTTCCGGACGATGCGCGTGCATCGCGACCAACCGGGCGTCGTGCGGCAGGCGTCGCGCAACGATTCGCGCATCACGCGCGTCGGCGCGTTCCTGCGGCGCACGTCGCTCGACGAACTGCCGCAGTTCTTCAACGTGCTGTTCGGGCAGATGTCGGTCGTCGGCCCGCGTCCGCACGCGATCGAACACGACGATTTCTACCGGCAACTGATCGACTGCTACATGTACCGCTACCGTGTGCGGCCCGGCATCACCGGATGGGCACAGGTGAACGGCTATCGCGGCGAGACGCGCAAGGTCGAGGCGATGGAAGCGCGCGTGAAGTTCGATCTGTTCTACATGCAGAACTGGAGCTTCTGGTTCGACATGAAGATCATCCTGTTGACGGTCGTGCGCGGCTTCATCGGGCGCAACGCGTTCTGACGAAGCCTGGCCCCGGAACGCCGCCGGTTCGTTGGCCGGGCCTTCCGTCGGGAGCGAATGCGAATGCGAGTGCGGCGCGCCGTTGCACGTGCCCGCCGCGCGTACCGTGCTCCGCCTCGCGGCGCGCGGCGGCGGCGGGAACGCGCGTCAGCGCATCACGAACGCGTCGGGATAAGCCGAGTGCTCGGCGGTATCCCTGACGCACGCCTGCGCGATATCGAGCACGTCGCGCACGGCCGGGTTGTTCTTCAGCGCATGCTGGTGAACGAGGTAGAAATTGAACCACTGGCTCGAATCGAACGGGCGCGCAACCAGCTCGCGGTTGGCGCACAGGTCGGCGGCGGTCAGCGCATTGAGCAGGCTGACGCCGTCGGTGAGCCGAATGACTTCGCCGAGCGAGCTCATGCTGACGCGCAATTCGTAGCCGAGCCGGCGGCGATCGCTTGAATCGTCGTAGATCAGATGGTCGGACTGGATCGGCTTGATGTACTGCTGATCGGCAAGATCGTCGTAGGTCAGCAGCTTGCGCGCGGCAAGCCGGTTTTTGCGCGTCAGCAGCGCGACCATCTTCGCGCCGAACACCGGCACGAAGATCAGGCCCGGTTCGTGGATCTCGTAGGACACGATCGCGAGATCGAGGCGGCCGCCTTCCACATCCGAGATGAGCCGTCCGCTCGCGGCGACGTCGAGCGCGACACCCGTGCCGCCATGCGCCTGCGCATACTGCTGCGCGAGCCGGGGCCCGAAGCGGTGGCACAGCCCCGGCGCACACCCGATGCGCAGCGACGCGACCCCGTTGTCCTGCAACAGCGAAATTTCCTCTTCGATGCGATTCAGCCGGTCGAGCAACTGCACGGCCTCGTCGAGCATGTAGCGGCCGGCCGGCGAGATCTGCAAGCGCTGGTTCTCGCGTGCGAACAGCCGGATCCGCAGGCTGTCCTCCAGCCGCGCGAGGGCATGACTGACTGCCGACTGCGTGATGCCGAGCTGAACGGCCGCTTGCCGTGTGGAGCCGGCCGTGGCGATCGCATGGAAGATTTCGATGTCGCGCAGGCTGAAGTCGCTCCGCATGTTCGCTCCGGTCAATCAATTGATTAAAAAAGATCATATATTGACCGAAAAATAATTCAAAGCGAGACTGCGATCCAGTCAAACAACAGGCCGGTTCCTTTTGCTGTCTTGGCTTTCGAGCTGTCGGCAGATGATGAATCAAATCGGTCACTCATCTTACGGAGACACTTTCAGCGCCGTTGCGCCACCGCGCAGCGCGCTGTCCGCCATGCCATGTTCGATTTCCATCTCGTGTTCAAGTACCTGCCGATGCTGTTCGAAGCGGCCGCCGTGACGGTGGAGCTGACGCTGCTCGCCACCGTATTCGGCCTGGTCATCGGCCTTGGCGCCGCGCTCGGCCGCCTGTCGCGCCATCGTGTGCTGCGTGATGCCACGAGCGCCTACATCTGGCTGATCCGCTCGACACCGCTGCTCGTGCAGCTCTTCATCATCTATTTCGGGCTGCCGCAGTTCGGCATCGAGCTGTCGCCGTTCACGTCCGGCGTGATCGGTCTGGCGCTCAACGTCGGCGCCTACAACGCGGAGACGATTCGTGCGGGCATCCTCGCCATTCCGCACGGGCAGATCGAGGCGTCGCGGTCGCTGGGCTTTGGCGCCGCGCGCACGATGCGGCTCGTCGTGCTGCCCCAGGCGCTCAAGTTGATCGTGCCGCCGCTCGGCAACAACCTGATCATTCTCACCAAGGACACGTCGCTCGTGTCGACCATTACGCTCGCGGAGCTGTTCATGCGCACACAGCAACTGGTCGGCGCGACCTTCAAGCCATTCGAACTCTATTTCGCCTGCGCCATGATCTATGCATTGCTGACCACCGGTACGAGCATGGCGCTGCGCCAGCTCGAACAGCGTCTGATCCTGAAGGGAGGTCGCGCATGAACGGGGCCCAGCCGCAGATCGTCCTGCGCGACATCTACAAGACCTATGGCGCGCTCCACGTGTTGAAGGGCATATCACTCGAGGTCCGCAAGGGCGAGGTGGTCGTGCTGATCGGGCCGAGCGGATCGGGAAAGAGCACGCTGCTGCGTTGCGTGAATCATCTCGAGACGCCGACGCGGGGCGAGGTGAGGGTGCTCGGCGGTCTCGTCAACGATCCTGCCCGCGGACACCGTGCCCAGGAGCGTTACCTGAATACGATGCGGATGAAGGTCGGCATGGTGTTCCAGCATTTCAACCTGTTCCCGCACCTGACCGTGCTCGAAAACCTGACGCTCGCGCCGATGCAGCTGCTCGGCATGACGGCCGCGCAGGCACGCGACGAAGCGAGGGAACTGCTCGACAAGGTCGGCGTGCTCGACAAGCAGGATGTCTATCCCGGCAATCTGTCCGGTGGCCAGAAGCAGCGCGTCGCGATCGCGCGGGCGCTGGTCCTCAAGCCCGACGCCATGCTGTTCGACGAGCCGACGTCGGCACTCGACCCCGAGATGGTCGGCGGCGTGCTGGCGGTCATGGAGCGGCTGGCAAAGGCCGGCATGACGATGATGGTCGTCACGCACGAGATGCGGTTCGCGGAGCGTGTGGCGGATCGCGTCGTCTTCATGGCCGACGGCCGGATCGTCGAGGACGGCTGCCCGTCCGAGATCTTCCATCGGCCGTCGCACGAACGGACCCAGGCGTTCCTTGCCGACATCCGGTGAGTGCGCGCGACATCGAATCCCCCTACGCAACCCGAAAAGGACGTCAATGAGCGACCATCTCTTTTACCAGTCTGCCGTGCAGTTGCCGACCATCGCGCGCGCCGAAGGCATCTATGCCTGGGACACGGACGGCAAACGTCACATCGACGCGTGTTCCGGCGCCATCGTGGCCCAGTTGGGACACGGCCATCCGGCCATCCGCGACGCGATGCTCGCGCAGCTCGACAAGGTCGCGTTCTCGTACCGCACACAGTTCGAGAATCAGCCCGCCGTGGATCTCGCGGAGAAGCTCGTCGGCCTCGCCGGCGGCCGTTTCGATCGCGTGTTCTTCTCCAGTGGCGGCTCGGAGTCCGTCGAATCGGCATTGAAGCTTGCACGCCAGTACTGGGTATGCCGCGGCGAGCCGGCGCGCAGCGTGTTCATTGCGCGTCAGCCGTCCTATCACGGCTCGACGATGGGAGCGCTCGCGATGACGAGCTACACGCCGCTTACCCGGCCGTTCGAGCCGATGATCCAGCTCTATCCGAAGGTTGCTTCGCCCACGCAGTATCGCGTGCCGCCCGGCACGAGCGCGGAACAGCATGCGCTCGATTGTGCGGACGAACTCGACGCGGCGATTCGCGAAGTCGGTGCCGAACGGGTGGCCGCCTTCGTCGCGGAGCCGATCGGCGGCGCCAGCACGGGCGCCGAAGTGCCGCACGATGCCTACTTCAAGCGTATCCGCGAAATCTGCTCGCGGCACGGGATCCTGCTGATTCTCGACGAAGTGATGACGGGCATCGGCCGCACGGGGCGCTGGTTCGGCTTTCAGCACTGGAACGTCGACGCCGACATCCTGTGTGTCGCCAAGGGGCTCGGCGCCGGGTACTACCCGACGTCGGCGATCGTGACCCGGGCCGAGCTGACCGACCCGATCCTGGCGTCGGGCGGGTTCCAGCACGGCTATACCTATGCCGGCAATCCGCTCGCGAGCGCGACGGCGCTGGCCGTGATCGACGTGATCGAACGCGAGGGGCTGGTGGAGAACGCGGCAGTGACAGGCGACTACCTGCGCAACCTGCTCGACGATCTCGCGACGCGGCACGACTTCATCGGCGACGTGCGCGGACGCGGCTTTCTGCAGGCGATCGAGTACGTGTCGGATCGCGACGCGAAAACCCCGTTCGACCCGGCGCTCCGGTTCGGCGAGCAGGTGACGCGCGCCGCGCGTGAACAGGGCGTGATCGTCTATCCGCGCAAGTCGCTGATGGGAGAAACCGGCGACCATACGTTGATTGCACCGCCGCTGATCACCACGCGCGCGCAATGCGACGAGATCGTCGAGCGGCTCGACCGGGCATTCCGGACGCTCGGGCGATGAGGGGCCCACGCATGGACAAGCGCATGCAACTGGCCGACGCGGTCGCACCGATCCCGGACGGCGCGTCGATCATGGTCGGCGGGTTCGGGTCGCCGGGCACGCCGTTCTCGCTGCTGGCCGAGTTGCAACGTCAAGGCAAGCGCGATCTGACGATCATCAAGAACGACGCGAACCAGGACAACTACGGCGTGTCGCGACTGATCGAGGCCGGTGTCGTGCGTCGGCTGCTGACCACGCATCTCGGCTTGAGCGGGCCCGCGCGGCGCGCCTACCTGTCCGGCGCGCTGCAGGTCGAATTCTTTTCGCAGGGGTTGTTCGCCGAGCGCATTCGCTGTGCGGGCGTCGGCCTGCCCGGCGTGGTGACCGATATCGAACTGCCGCCGGAACTCGGCGTGACGCGCGAGACGATTTCGGTCGATGGACGGACGCTGTATTTCGAATCCGCGCTGCATGCGGATTTCGCTCTGCTCCGCGCCGACCGGGCCGATCCCGGCGGCAACCTCCGCTTTCGCGGCGCGGCGCGCAACTTTTCGCCGCTGATGGCGATGGCCGCGGATCGGGTGCTGGTCGAGGCACGCGTCGTCGACGCGACGCCCATGGCACCCGACGACATCCATACGCCGGGCATTCACGTGCACGGCCTCATCCAGATCGACGGAGACAGCGATGAATACCAGCCCATCCAGCGCTGACCCGCGCCACGTGATCGCGCGCCGGGCCGCGCGCGAGGTGGCGCGTGGGCAACTGATCAACCTCGGCATCGGCTTGCCGACCCTGATTCCGTCGTATCTCGGCGATCCGCCGGCCGCCTGGATCCACTCGGAGAACGGCATCGTCGGCGTCGGTGCGCTCGCGTGCGCGGCCGATCTCGACCGCGAGTTGATCGATGCCGGCGGCGGCTATGTGTCGGTCGTGCCGGGCGGCGCGATCGTGGACAGCGCCGAGTCGTTCGGCATGATCCGGCGCGGGCTGGTCGACATCACGTTCCTGGGCGCGTTGCAGGTGTCGGCGCACGGCGACCTCGCGAACTGGCTCGTGCCGGGCGGCCTCGTGGCCGGTATCGGCGGCGGCGCGGAACTCGCGCAGAAGGCGCGCCGCGTGATCGTGACGATGCCGCACACCGACAAGAACGGCCGGCCGAAGATCGTCGAGCAATGTACGTTGCCGCTCACGGCCCGACGCCGTGTCGCGATGGTCATCACCGAACACGCGGTATTCCGGTGCGACGCGGACGGGCTGACGCTGGTCGAGCGACTGGGAGCGATGAGCGTGGCGGACATCCGGAACCTGACCGATGCCGACTTCACCGTTGCCCGGGAGGCCGCATGACGTACACCGATCGCGACGCATGGATCGTCGGATATGCACGCACGCCGATCGGGCGTGCGTTTCGCGGCGCGTTCAACGATACGACGTCGCCGACCCTTGCCGCCCTGTCGTTACGCGCCGCGGTGGCGCGCAGTGGCCTCGATCCGGAACGGATCGACGACGTGATGCTCGGCTGCGCATTGCCGGAAGGCACGCAGTATTACAACGTCGGCCGGCTGGCGGCGCTGGCGGCGGATCTGCCCGTCAGCGTGCCGGGCATGACGGTCGACCGGCAATGCGCGTCGGGACTGATGTCGGTTGCGCTGGCGTCGGCGCGAATCGCCGGTGGCGAGGCCGATGCGATTCTGGCGGGGGGCGTCGAATCGATCAGCCTCGTCCAGAACGCACACATGAATCGCTACCGTCAGCAGGACGAACAGTTGCTGGCCCGACACGTCGACGCCTATATGCCGATGGTCGAGACGGCGGATGTGGTCGCGAGTCGATATCGCGTGTCACGTCGCGCACAGGACGACTACGCGGCGCTCAGCCAGCATCGCGCTGCGCATGCGGCGCAAGCGGGCTGGCTGCGCGATGAAATCGTCGCGGTCGACGTGCGCAAGCTCGAGCGGGACAAGGCAAGCGGCGACAGCGTGCCGCGGAGGCTACAGGTGAGCGAAGACGAGTGCAGGCGCCCCGGTACGTCGGTCGACGCGCTGGCCGCGCTCGATGCCGTGCGTGACGGGGGCACCGTGACGGCCGGCAACGCCTGTGCGCTCGCGGACGGTTCGGCCGCCTGCGCGGTCGTATCCGGTGCGATGTTGCGGACGCTGGACGCACCGCCGCTCGGGCGCATGATCGCGTGCGCGGTAGCCGGCTGCCGGCCCGACGAGATGGGCGTGGGCCCCGTGCCGGCCGTCCACAAGCTGCTCGCGCGCACGGGTTTGTCTCCTGCCGAAATCGACCTGTGGGAACTCAACGAAGCGTTCGCGTCGCAGGTCGTGCATTGCGTCGATGCGCTCGGGCTGTCGTACGAAACCGTCAACGTCAACGGCGGCAGCATTGCGCTCGGTCATCCCTATGGGATGACGGGCGTGCGGATGGTCGGCCATGCGTTGCTCGAAGGGGCGCGACGGGGCGTACGCCGTGTCGTCGTCACGATGTGCATCGGCGGCGGGCAGGGCGCCGCCGCGCTGTTCGAGGTCGCGCACCGCTAGTGGCCGCGCGATGCCACGTCGAACGCGTCGCCGCGTTCGACTCACGATCAAATCGACATTCTGGAGACTGGAAATGACTTTGATGCAACGATTGACGATGGTGGCCTGCGCGGCGCTCATCGGTGCTGCCAGCGTCGCGGCCCACGCCGACGATCTCGACAGGGTCCGGCACACGGGCAACCTGACGTTCGCACTGACCGGCAAGTATCCGCCCTTCAGCTTTATCGACGAGTCGGGCAAGCTGACCGGCTTCGACGTCGATATCGGCAACCGCGTCGCGAACCGGCTAGGCGCGAAGCCGGTCCCGGTCATGACCGCCTGGGACGGCATCGTCGGCGGGTTGCTGGCCGGCAAGTACGACGCCGTGATCGGCAGCCTGGCCATCACCGACGAACGGTTGAAGGCCGTGGATTTCACGCGGTCGTACTATCGTTCGGGCGCGCAACTCTTCGTGCCGAAGGGCAGCACCGTGCAGGACATCGGGCAACTGAAGGGCAAGGTGGTCGGTGTCACGCTCGGCGAGACGTATGAGGCGTGGCTGCGCAAGAATCGGCCCGATGTGCAGGTGAAGACCTACAAGGGGCTGCCCGACATCCTGATCGACATGCAGAACCGCCGTATCGAAGGATTCGTGACCGACCGCATCGCGGGCATCCTGACGATACGCGACAAGCACGTCGATGCGAAGCCGGCCGGGCCGCTGCTTTATCCGGAGAAGATGGGGATCGCGGTGCGCAAGGACAGCCCGAAACTGCTGGATGCGATCAACGCCGCGCTCGATACGATGCTCAAGGATGGCGAGTACGGCGCGATCAGCAAGCAGTGGCTCGGCGAGGACGTGCGCTGAGCGCGCAGTCCGCCGAAGCAGCAGCATGCCGGCGGCGGGCGCGGCGTTCGAGCCTGCGCTCGCCATCGGACGCGTTGCTTCACGGTGCGATCGTGTCGTGATTTCGCGTCCGTCCCCAGTTTCAGCAAACCCATGGCGAGCGCTGCAGTGCACGCTGATTCCGGTCAACACACGCGTGTTCAATGGGTTTATCCTGCGTCGAATGCGTCCGGCAGTTCTTGTCTCCGGGCGCACATCCGGACACGGTGGCAGGCGGTGACGCCTGCCCGCCGCGCACCGGCGCGACACCGCGCGCCGCAATGCTCCGCGCGGAACCCGGAACAGGAGAGACTGCCATGCCGCTCGACGAACAACAACGGCAGACGCTGAAACGGCGGCTGAACGAGAGCGAGCAGACGTTGCGTGCGGAGATCCGCACGAGCGAAGACCAGCGCGCGTCGGAATCCTATGCAGACCTTGCCGGCGCGGCGCCGGACGAGGGCGACGAGGCGAATGCGGATCTGTTCGTCGACGTCGATCATGCGTTGATCGGCATGAAGCTGACCGAACTGCGCGCGATCGGCCGCGCCCAGCAGCGGATGCGCGACGGCAGCTACGGCGAATGCATCGACTGCGACGGCTCGGTTGGCTACGAGCGCCTGCTGGCACGCCCGGCCGCCGAACGCTGCACGCATTGCCAGTCGATCCACGAGCGGCAGTACGCCACGACGCCGCGCGCCTCCCTCTGACGTTGACGCTGCGACCGGAACGGCGCTGCACGCGATACGCGGCCGGCGTACGATGACGAACGGGCGCCCGGCGGTGTCAGCATGCGGCGCCGGGCGGGCAGACGCCGTCGCGCACGCGCGCGGCGCCATCCACGTGGAAGGGAGCCACGCCGATCATGCCGATCAACAATGCCGGGTGTGCGGCCGTGTTCGCCGAGATCGCCGACATGCTCGAGATCCAGAGTGCCAATCCGTTCCGGGTGCGCGCCTACCGCAACGCCGCACGGACGATTGCCGACTACGGGCGCGATATCCCGACGATGATCGCGAATGGCGACGATCTCGGGAAGATTCCGTCGATCGGGCCCGACCTCGCGTCGAAGCTGCGCGAGATCGCCGCGACCGGCACCTGCGAGCTGCAGCAAACGCTGCGCCACGCGTTGCCGGGCGCGATCGTCGAACTGCTCGACGTGCCGGGGCTCGGCGCGAAACGCGTGAAGGCGCTGCATGACGCACTGCACGTCGATTCGCTCGAGCAGCTTCGCGCGGAAGCGAAGAGCGGGCACGTGCGCGAGCTGCCGGGCTTCGGCGCGAAAACCGAAGCGCATCTGCTCGAAGCGATCGACGACCGGCTGAAGCGCGAGCCCCAACGTTTCTTGCTGCCGGATGCGGCGCACGCGCTGCTGCCGCTGCTCGAACGCCTGCGCGCGATCGCGGGCGTCGGCAAGGCCGTGCCGGCCGGCAGTTTCCGCCGCCGCCGCGAGACGGTCGGCGATCTCGACATCCTCGTCACCGCACGCGATCCGGTCGCCGTCGCCGAAGCGTTCGTCGGCTATGGCGAGGTGGCGCGCGTGCTCGCGCACGGCAAGACAAAGTCGAGCGTCGTGCTCGCCAGCGGGTTGCAGGTCGACCTGCGCGTCGTCGATGCCGATGCGTTCGGCGCGGCGCTCGTCTACTTCACCGGATCGAAGGCGCACAACATCGCGTTGCGCAGGATCGCACAGGCCGGCGGGCTGAAGATCAACGAATACGGTGTGTTTCGCGGCGACGAACGGATCGCCGGTGCGACCGAGGCGTCGGTCTACGCGGCGATCGGGCTGCACGACGTGCCGCCCGAATTGCGCGAGGATCGCGGCGAGATCGACGCGGCGCGCGCGGGCACGCTGCCGGCGCTGGTCGAGCGCAAGCACGTCCACGGCGACCTGCATGCGCATACCGACGCATCGGCCGGCCGCGACAGCCTGCGCGCGATGGCCGATGCGGCACGCGCACGCGGGTTCGCGTACCTGGCCATCACCGACCGGGCATCGCATGCCGGCGGCGGTCGCAACAGCTTCGACTGGCTTGCGCACCAGCTCGACGAGATCGATCGCCTCAACGCGTCGTTCGACGATTTCGTGCTGCTCAAGGGCGTGGAGGCCGGCATTCGCGAGGACGGCAGCCTCGATGTGCCCGATGCGATGCTCGGCCGGCTCGATCTCGTGGTCGGTGCGGTACGCGACGGCTTCGAGCTGTCGCGCGATGCACAGACCGCGCGCATGCTGCGCGCGATGGACCATCCGCATTTCACGATTCTCGCGCACCCGACGGGCCGCGTGCTCGGCGAGCGCGACGCATGCGAACTCGACGTGCCGCGCGTGATCGCGCACGCCGCGGCGCGCGGCTGTTTCGTCGAACTCGATGCACAGCCGCGGCGGCTCGACCTGCCGGACATCTGGTGCCGCGAGGCCGCGAGGGCCGGTGTGCCGGTGGCGATCGGCTCGGATGCGTGCAGCACGGACGAACTCGACAATCTTGCTTACGGCGTCGATCAGGCGCGACGCGGCTGGCTCACGCGGCCCGACGTGCTGAACACGCGCACGCTTGCGCAATTGAGGCCGCTGCTTGCACGCACGATGGGGGCGCACGGCGCGTCGAAGCGCGGCGGCGCGAAGGGCGCGTGAACGCGGCCGGCGGCGCGTGCCGCCAGCCATCAGCCATCAGCGATGCGTAAGTGCGGTCACGTCATGCCAGCACGTCGGCCGCCGGCACATAGGGCAGGCCGAGCGCCAGCGCGACCGCTTCGTACGTGATGTGCCCGTCGCACACGTTCAGCCCCGCGCGCAGATGCGGATCGTCGGTCATCGCCTGCTTCCAGCCCTTGTCGGCGAGCGCGAGCGCAGCCCCAAGCGTCGCGTTGTTCAGCGCGAAGGTCGACGTGCGCGCGACTGCGCCGGGCATGTTCGCGACGCAGTAATGAACGACACCGTCGACGACGAAGGTCGGGTCCGCATGCGTCGTCGCATGCGAGGTCTCGAAGCATCCGCCCTGGTCGATCGCGACGTCGACGACGACCGCCCCGGTACGCATCGTCGCGATCATGTCGCGCGTGACGAGCCGCGGCGCCGACGCGCCCGGCACGAGCACCGCGCCGATCACGACATCGGCATCGCGCACGGCTTCGTCGATCGTGTGCGCATTCGAGCAGACGGTCGTGATCCGGTTGGCGAACACGAGGTCGAGCTGGCGCAGCCGGTTCACGTTGGTGTCGAGCACGGTGACGCGTGCGCCGAGGCCGACCGCCATCTGCAGTGCGCCGGTGCCCACCACGCCCGCGCCGAGCACGACGACATGCGCGGCCGGCACGCCGGGCACACCGGCCATCAGCAGGCCACGGCCGCCACGCGGGCTTTCGAGGTGAGTCGCCGCGACCTGGATCGACATGCGCCCGGCCACCTCGCTCATCGGCGCCAGCAGCGGCAGGCCGCCGCCCGGGCCCGTGACGGTTTCGTAGGCAATGCAGACGGCGCCGGACTTCACGAGCGCGGCTGCCTGTTCGGGATCGGGCGCGAGATGCAGGTACGTGTAGAGGATTTGCCCGCGACGCAACATCGCGCATTCGGCCGGCTGCGGCTCCTTGACCTTGATGATCATGTCGGCGCGCGTGAAGACTTCGTCGGCGCCGTCGCAGAGCGATGCACCCGCGGCCGTGTAGTCGTGGTCGAGCAGGCCGATCGCCGTGCCCGCGCCGCGCTGCACCAGTACGCGATGGCCGTGTCGCGTCAGTTCGCGCGCGCCGGCCGGCGTGAGGCCGACACGGTATTCGTGGTTCTTGATCTCCTTCGGCACACCGATCAGCATGAGTCGCCTCCATGGCCTTCGTTATCGTTGTCGTGCAGGTGCGCGATGCGGCGAACGATGCACGTGCGGCCGATCGCGCAGGGGCGTATCGACCGCAGTACTGGAATAACAGGGTAGTAGTGCGCGGAGGGAAGTCAAGCGGCCGGCACGCGTGCGCCTGCGCGCGCACTGCATCGCAACATGCGTCGTGGCGGGTTGCGACCGGACGTCGCAATGCATGTGTTGCCGGGTTTCGGTATCGTCACGTGTGTCGCGGGCCGAGGCCGCGTGCCGGAACCTTGCCGACAACACATCGAGATAACGAGACAACGAGACGAGGACACTGACCGCCATGACCGGAGCGTATTTCATCGTGCCGACGCTTTGCGCAATCGCACTCATTCACGTCTACTGGGCGTTGGGCGGGCGGCGCGGCAAGGGAGCGGCCATTCCGGAGCAGGACGGCAAACCGCTGCTGCGGCCGACCGCCATCGGCACGCTCGCCGTCGCGGCGGCGTTGCTGGGCGGCGCGTGCGTGGTTGCCGCGCGTGCCGGCTGGCTGGGGCTGAACCCGTATCACGGCTCGATCACGTTCGCGGTCGTTGCGCTCGCATTGATCTTCGCGGTGCGGGCCGTCGGCGATTTCCGTTACGTCGGCTTCTTCAAGCGGATTCGCGGGTCGCGTTTCGCGCGGATGGACACGTTGTATTACTCGCCGCTTTGCGCGGCACTGTCGCTGTCCATCGCGTCGATGTTCTGGCCGTGGTGAGCGCGCGTCCCGGCGCGCTGGCGTACCCCTCTCCATAAGGAATCCCGCCGGCACGGCGTCGGTCAGCCCAGCGCCGTTTTCAGCTAGGAAGCGCAGGTGGCCTTGCCGATGCACGCGCGGTGCATCGACCTCGAACGTCACGGGCACGCCGTCGCGCGTGCCGACGGCCAGCGCCGTCCGGAGGTCCGCCGACCGATGCCCGTGATGACGGGCGCCGGCAGTTCTTTCTTCCAGGTACGCATGAGGCGCGGCGGCTGCCAGGCCGACATGCAAACCGGCCCCCTCGGCTACCCCGTGTGGCCGGAAAGAGACAGGCTTCGGCGAAGCTCGACGCACAACAATCCTCTGCCTGACGCCCGCATCGACCGGTAATCGCGCGATCCTTGCGCGTTCCGGCTTCCGGATTTTTCAATTGTTGCGATTTTCAATGCATTGAATTGCATTGGCGCGTCTTTTATTGGAACCGGTTCCATATATAATCCGCGGCACTTGTCGCCGGATCCGAAAGAGGGTCGTGCACGTCGCGCTTGCTGTCGGCAAACGTGACGTCTAAGTTGAATGAGGGTCATGAGCGATGAGGGGCAAATACGGGCAGATGCCGGTATTTGTCAGACGATAAGACCCGTGAGAGGTCGATCCGTGCGGCGCAGCCTGAACCGGCGCGCTGCGCGGCTGCATGAAGGCGCTGCTGCGCGTTGCACGAGCGGTGCCTGCATCGAGGTTGTTCGCAACAGACGAAACAACAGGACGGCCAGCCGCGTGCGGCATGGCTGCCATCCCGGACGTACCGCATGCGGAGTGCGCGCGTCCGGGCCCCGATCCCCAACGATCAACATCCGACCATGTCCACGTCACCTGACAAACCCAACTCGCGCCGCCGTTTCCTGCGCACGTCGGTCGCGCTCGTGCCGATCGCGTCGGTCGCCGGCTGCGACCTGCGCTCGTCGTCGCCGTCCGCGACGACCGGCAACGCGCCCGGCGCATCGGCCAACGCCGAACGCGCGCCGTACAAGCCGACCTTCTTCGATGCGAAGGAATGGGCGTTCGTCCAGGCCGCTGTCGACCGGCTGATTCCGGCCGACGCCGAAGGCCCCGGCGCGCTCGAATCGGGCGTGCCCGAATTCATCGACCGCCAGATGGAGACGCCGTATGCGCACGGCGCGACCTGGTACATGCAGGGGCCGTTCCAGCAGGGCGTGCCCGAGCTCGGCTACCAGTTGAAGCTGGTGCCGCGCGACATCTACCGGCTCGGCATCGCGGCGGTCAACCGCTATTGCGAGAAGACCCACGGCAAGGCGTTCGCGGATCTCGACGCGCCGACGCGCGAAACGGTGCTCGGCGCGCTGGAGAAGGGTGGCGCGCAGATCGACGACGTGCCGCCTGGCGTGTTCTTCGGCCAGCTGCTGCAGAACACGCGCGAAGGCTACTTCTGCGATCCGGTGCATGGCGGCAATTACGACATGGCCGCATGGAAGATGATCGGCTTTCCGGGCGCGCGCGCGGACTTCATGGATTTCGTCAACCAGAGCGGCAAGCCCTATCCGTACGGCCCCGTCTCGATCAACGGGGAGCGCAGCTGATGGCCGCAGAGAAAAAGCCGCATGTCGATGCGGTGATCGTCGGCTTCGGCTGGACCGGCGCGATTCTCGCGAAGGAACTGACCGAAGCAGGCCTGAATGTCGTCGCGCTCGAGCGCGGCGAGTATCGCGACACCTACCCGGACGGCGCGTATCCGAACACGATCGACGAGCTGACCTACAACATCCGCAAGAAGCTGTTCCTCGACCTGTCGAAGACGACGGTGTCGATCCGCCACGGCGTGAGCGACACCGCGCTGCCGTACCGGCAGCTCGCCGCGTTCCTGCCGGGCGAAGGCGTGGGCGGGGCGGGTCTGCACTGGTCGGGCGTGCATTTCCGGATCACGCCGGAAGAGCTGCGCCTGCGCAGCCACTATGAAGAGCGCTACGGCAAGAAGTTCATCCCCGAAGGGATGACGATCCAGGACACGGGCGTGACCTACGACGAGCTTGAGCCGTATTTCGATTTCGCCGAGAAGGTGTTCGGCACGTCGGGGCAGGCGTACAAGGTCGGCGGCAAGGTGGTCGGCGACGGCAACGTGTTCGAAGCGAACCGCAGCGACAACTTCCCGTTGCCCGCGCAGCTCAACACGTATTCGGCGCAGCGCTTCTCCGACGCGGCGAAATCGCTCGGCCTGCATCCGTACCGGCTGCCGTCGGCGAACACGTCGGGCCCGTACACGAACCCGTACGGCGTGCAGATGGGGCCGTGCAACTTCTGCGGCTACTGCAGCGGCTACGCGTGCTACATGTACTCGAAGGCGTCGCCGAACCTGAACATCCTGCCCGCGCTGAAGCAGGCGCCGAACTTCGAGCTGCGCTCGAAGTGCCACGTGCTGCGCGTCGACCTCGACGACACGAAAAAGCGCGCGACGGGCGTGACCTACGTCGATCCGGCCGGGCGTGAAGTGCACCAGCCGGCCGATCTCGTGATCGTGGCCGCGTTCCAGTATCACAACGTGCACCTGCTGCTGCTGTCGGGCATCGGCAAGCCGTACGACCCGATCTCGGGCGAAGGCGTCGTTGGCCGCAATTTCGCGTACCAGAACCTGTCGACGATCAAGGCGTTCTTCGACAAGGACACCTACACGAACCCGTTCATCGGCGCGGGCGGCAACGGCGTCGCGGTCGATGACTTCAACGCGGACAACTTCGACCACGGCCCGCTCGGCTTCGTCGGCGGCTCGCCGCTGTGGGTGAACCAGGCCGGCGTGAAGCCGATCAGCGGCATCGCGACGCCGCCCGGCACGCCGCAGTGGGGCTCGGCGTGGAAGAAGGCGGTCAAGGACAACTACGCGCACACGATCTCGATGGACGCGCACGGCACCAACATGTCGTACCGCGACGTGTATCTCGACCTCGATCCGACCTATCGCGATTCGTACGGCCAGCCGCTGTTGCGGATGACGTTCGACTGGAAGGACAACGACATCAAGATGGCGCAGTACGTGACCGGGCAGATGAAGAAGATCGCGGAGGCGATGGGGCCGAAGGCGATCGGCGTGTCGACGCGCGAGTTCGGCAAGCACTTCGATTCGCGCGCGTACCAGACGACCCACCTCGTCGGCGGCGCGATCATGGGCACCGACCCGAAGACGAGCGTGCTGAACCGCTACCTGCAGTGCTGGGACGTGCACAACGTGTTCGTGATGGGCGCGTCGGCGCTGCCGCAGGGCATCGGCTACAACCCGACCGGGATCATCGCGGCGCTGGCCTACTGGTCGGCGCGTGCGATCCGCGAGCAATACCTGAAAAATCCTGCCCCGCTGGTGACCGTATGAAGAGGACGATGAACCACAACGTCGCGCGCCGGGTGTCGCGCGCGCTGGCGGCCGGCGCGACCTGGGCGGCGTTCGGCTTCGCAGGCTCGACGGCCTTCGCGCAGCCGGCAGCGCCCGCGGCGGCTTCCGGCCCGGCGGCCGCACCCGCGGCCCAATCCGCCGACGCGGCCCTGATCAAGCGCGGCGAATACCTCGCGCGAGCGGGCGACTGTATCGCATGCCACACCGCAAGCGGTGGCAAGCCGTTCGCGGGCGGGCTGAAATTCGATACGCCGATCGGCGCGATCTATTCGACGAACATCACGCCGGATCCGAAAACGGGCCTGGGCGGCTGGACGGCCGAGGACTTCACGCGCGCGGTGCGCGAGGGCGTGCGCAAGAACGGCGACACGATGTATCCGGCCATGCCGTTCCCGTCCTATGCACGCCTGACCGACGACGACATGAAGGCGCTGTACGCGTACTTCATGCACGGCGTCGCGCCCGTCGAGCACGAGAACCGCGCGGTCGACATCGTGTGGCCGCTGTCGATGCGCTGGCCGCTCGGCATCTGGCGCAAGATGTTCGCGCCGACGCCGAAGCCGTTCAACGCGGCGCCGTACACCGATCCGGTGGTCGCGCGCGGCGCGTATCTCGTGCAGGGTCTCGGCCACTGCGGCGCGTGCCATACGCCGCGCGCGCCGACCATGCAGGAGCGCGGGTTGACCGACGCGGACGGCCCGGACTTCCTGGCCGGCGGTGCGGCGATCGACGGCTGGGTGCCGACGAGCCTGCGCGGCGAGCCGCGCACGGGCCTCGGTACGTGGACGGAAACCGAGATCGTGCAGTTCCTGAAGACGGGCCGCACGCTGCGCACGGCCGCGTTCGGCGGGATGACGGACGTGGTCGGTCACAGCATGCAGCACATGACCGACGACGACCTGAACGCGATCGCGCGCTACCTGAAGACGCTGCCGCCGCGCGTGCAGGGTGAACAACCCCACGTGTACGACGCGGCTGCCGCGAAGGCGCTGCAGGCCGGCGACGCCAGCAAGCCGGGCGCAGCCGTCTATCGCGACAACTGCACGGCCTGCCACCGCAGCGACGGCCACGGCTACACGCGCGTGTTCCCGGCCCTCGCCGGCAACCCGGTCGTGCAGGGCGACGATCCGACCTCGCTGATCCACGTCGTGCTGGAAGGCAGTGCGCTGGAGGGCACGCGCACCGCGCCGTCGACGTTCACGATGCCGCCGTTCGGCTGGCGCCTGTCGGACCAGGAAGTCGCGGACGTGTCCAACTTCGTGCGCACGAGCTGGGGTAACACCGGGGCGCCGGTGACGGCCGCACAGGTCGCGAAGGTGCGCAAGAGCGTGCCGTCGACCCGGCCCGAGCCGCCGCCGGGCGCGCGGTTCCCGCAAGCGTCGCGCTGACGGGGCGGCGGGGCGCCAGCCCCGCCTGTCCGGTTTGCTTCAAGGCGCCGCCGCACCCGCGCGGCGCCTTTCATTGCGCCGGGGTTGCACCCCGCAAAGGCGCGCCAACGCGTGAAATTTTCGCGGTGGCGCGCCATTTTTCCGCCTCATCCCTTATCCTTTCGTTCTTGAACCTTACTAAATAGTTACAAGAACTCGGGAGGGGGGATGCCTCATGACGTCAGCCTGATTGCGTTGCTCGCGGCCGGTTTCGGTCTCGCGATGGTCTTCGGTTACTTCGCGTCGCTGCTGAAAATGCCGCCGCTCGTCGGCTATCTGCTCGCCGGGATCGTGATCGGTCCCGGTACACCCGGCTTCGTCGGCGATCTGTCGCTCGCGCAGCAGCTCGCCGAAGTCGGCGTGATGCTGCTGATGTTCGGCGTCGGCCTGCATTTCTCGCTCGGCGATCTCCTCGCCGTGCGCAAGATCGCGCTGCCGGGCGCGATCGTCCAGATTACAGTGGCCACGCTGCTCGGCGGCGGGCTCGCGCTTACCTGGGGCTGGAGCGTCGGTGCGGCGCTCGTGTTCGGGCTGGCGCTGTCGGTGGCGAGTACCGTCGTGCTGTTGCGCGCGCTCGAAGGGCGCGGGCTGGTCGAGACGGTCAACGGGCGCATCGCGGTCGGCTGGCTCGTCGTCGAGGATCTCGTGATGGTGCTCGTGCTGGTGCTGCTGCCGCCCGTCGCAGGGCTGCTCGGCGGCACGCCGCCCGGCGACGCGCATGCGGCCGGCGGCAGTGTGTGGAGCACGCTCGGCGTCACGATGCTGAAAGTCGCGGCGTTCATCGCGTTGATGCTGGTGGTCGGCAAGCGCGTGTTTCCGCGCATTCTGTGGCTCGTCGCGCGCACGGGCTCGCGCGAGCTGTTCACGCTGTGCATGATCGCGGCCGCGGTCGGCATCGCGTTCGGCGCGGCGAAGCTGTTCGACGTGTCGTTCGCGCTCGGCGCGTTCTTCGCCGGGATGATGATGCGCGAGTCGGAATTCAGCCGGCGCGCGGCCGACGAGACGCTGCCGCTACGCGATGCGTTCTCGGTGCTGTTCTTCATTTCGGTCGGGATGCTGTTCGACCCGAAGATCCTGCTCGCGGAGCCGCTGCACGTGATCGAGGTTGCGGCGATCGTGCTGGTCGGCAAGACCCTCGCGGCGGTCGCGCTCGTGATCGCGTTCCGCTATCCGCTGAATACCGCGCTGACGGTCGGCGCGGGCCTCGCGCAGATCGGCGAGTTCTCGTTCATCCTCGCGGGGCTCGGCCGCGCGCTCGGGCTGCTGTCGGCCGAGGGGCAGAGCCTGATTCTGGCGGTCGCGCTGATCTCGATCGCGATGAATACGCTGCTGTTCGCGATGATCGATCCGGCGCTCGCGTGGATCCGCAAGCATTCGGCGTTCGCGCGCAAGCTCGAGGCCCGCGACGATCCACTCGCCGCGCTGCCGATGTCGACGCCGCAGACGCACCTGACCGGGCAGGTCGTGATCGTCGGCTACGGCAAGGTCGGCACGCGGATCGCGCACGCGCTGGACGAGCGCGGCATTGCGTATGTCGTCGTCGAGCAGAATCGCGAGCTCGTCGAGAAGCTGCGCGAGGAAGGTGTCGCGGCCGTGTCGGGCGATGCGATCGAGCCGATCGTGCTCGTGCAGGCCCATATCGCGCGCGCCGGGATGCTGGTCGTCACGCTGCCCGACGTGTTCGACGTGCGGCAGATCGTCGAGATCTCGCGCACGCTCAATCCGGCGCTCGAGGTCGTGCTGTGCACCAACAGCGGCGACGAGGCCGCGCTGCTGTCGAACGAGGGCATCGGCACCGTGTTCATGGGCGAGACCGAGCTCGCGCGCGGGATGACCGAGCACGTGCTCGGCCGGATGGTGAAGCCGGCTGCGGCCGCCGCGCATTGACCGCAGGCGGGATCGCGCCGCGCACCGGGCAGGGCGCGGCGGCCCGGGCGGCCGCCGGCCCCGCGTCCCTGTTCAGGATCAGTAGAACGTCTCGAGCGTCAGTTCCTGCGCCATCACGCGATTGCCGGCCAGCAGGCCGCCATCGACGGGCAGCGCGACACCGGTGATGATCCGTGCGGCCGGCGAGCACAGAAACAGCGCGGCCTGTGCGACGTCGTCGGGCGTCGCGAAATCGTCGAGCGGATACCACTTCCTCAATTGCTCGAACACCTGCGGGTTGCGCTGCACGCGCGCTTCCCACGCGGGCGTCTTCACGGTGCCCGGCAGCACGATGTTCGCGCGCACGCCGTCGCGGCCGTATTCGATCGCCAGCGATTTCGTGTAGCTGATCAGCCCGGCCTTCGCCGCGCTGTACGCCGGATGTCCGAGCGCGTGCACGCCGTTGACCGAACCGATGATCGCGATCGCGCCACGCCCGCGCGCACGCATGCCGGGCAGCACGGCTTCGACGCTCACGTAGGTGGCCGTCAGGTTCGCGTCGAGATCCGTGCGCCAGGTGGCAGGCGTCGTGTCGCGCAGCGTGGTCGACGCCGCCGTGCCCGCGTTCGCGACGAGCACGTCGACTTGCGGATGCGATTCGAGCATCGAACGCAGCCGCTCGGCGTCGGTCAGGTCGTCGACGACCGGCGTCGCGCGCGCGTTGCCGAGCGTATCGAGGAAGCGGTCGAGCGACGCGCGGTCGCGATCGAGCGCGAGCACGCGGTCGCCGGCCGCGAGGAAGGTGCGGCACAGCGCCTGGCCGATGCCGCCGGCGGCGCCCGTCACGAGGGTGGTGCGTGTCATGTCGGCTCCTTGGGTTGGCTCACAGACCGAGTGCGGCGCGCGCCTGCTTTTCATTGTCGCGCGTGATCAGCGTGCCGGACGTCAGCACGAGCGGCGGCGGCACCTGGTTCTTCGTGACCCAGTCGTACATGTTCACGCTCGTCTGGTAGCCATGCTGGCGCGGATTCAGCAGGATCGAGCCGTAGAAGCCCGTCGGCTTCGGCTTCGCGAATTCGTTGAGCGCAACCTGGCTGCCGTTGATGCCGACCGCAACCATCGCGTCGGCGCCGATGCCGCGCCCCTCGGCGGCGCGCACCGCGCCGACCGTCGTGTCGTCGTTCGAGCCGAACGCGACCCAGCGCTTGAAATTCGCATGCTTGGTGAGCGCGATGTTCGCCGCGTTGAATGCGCCTTCGGTGTCCGCCGTCATTTCGGGGGCGTCGATCACGTTCGCGGCCGGAAAGCCGGCGGCCTTGAGCGCGTCCACCGCGCCCGTCGTGCGCTCTTTCGCGGTCGGCAACTGGTCGTACGCGATCCGGATGATGCCGACCTCGGCCGGATTCCAGCCGCGCCGTTTCGTCTCGTCGGCAATCGCCTGGCCGACTTGCTGGCCGATCTTGTACGCGGAGATGCCCATGTGGGGCACGCCCTGGAGCGGTGCGCCGTGGCCGTCGACGAGCTGATCGTCGACCGACATCAGCTTGATTCCCGCGCGCCTGGCCTTGGCGGCGATGCCGGGGCCGAGCTTCACGTCCGGGGCGCAGATGATCACGCCCTGCGCCTTTTGCGCGGCGAGGCTGTCGAGCGCGGTCGATACCTTTTCACCGCTCGGCGTCGCGATCTTGATCAGCGTGAAATGCTTTTCCTTCGCCGCCTGTTCGGCGAAGCGCCATTCGTCCTGGAACCACGGATCGTCCGGCTGTTTGACGAGGAAGCCGATTTTCACGTCGGCGGGGTCGGCGGCATGGGCGGGTACCCCGCCGACCAGTGCCGCGCTCGCGATGGCCAGTGCGAGCGTCTTCCAGTGGAATCGCATGCGTGTCTCTCCTTTGTTGTAATCGCGCACGCGGGCAGGGCTGCCCGACGCGCGGAAAAATTGTAGGAGGAGGGAGCGGGAACGCTCAAATGATGCGCGGCATTCCTAGAAAGTGGGACGGTGCCCGGCGGCGGGAACGGGTGTGGAGGCGACGAGTCGGTGAGGGCGTCACGCGCGCGCCGGAGGCCGACGCGTCGCGCGAGCTGCGCCGATCATCCCGCCGCCGTGTTTGCCTGCGCCGGCGCTTTCGACGGCGCGGCAGTCTTCAGCGGCGCGGCGGTTTTCGGCGCAGTGGCCGTCTTGGTCTGCGCAGCCGCTTTCGGTGCAGCTACCGTCTTCTGCGGCGCAATCGCCTTTGCCGGCGGCGTCTTCTCGGGCTCGACCGGTGCGTCGGGCGGCACGCCGAGCAATTGCAGCGAGCCGCTCGTGACCGATGCGAACACCGGGCCGGCCACCGTGCCGCCGTAATAGCCCTTGCCGCGCGGCTCGTCGATCATCACCGCGACGATCAGGCGCGGGTTGCTCATCGGCGCCATCCCCGCGAACAGCGCGCGGTACTTGCCCTTCGCATAGGTCGCGCCGACCTGCTTGCGCGCGGTACCCGTCTTGCCGCCGATCCGGTAGCCGTCGACGCGCGCGCGGCGCCCCGTGCCGCCTTCGCCGACCGCCATCTCGAGCATCGAGCGGATCGACGCGGCCGTTTGCGCCGACGTCACGCGGTGGCCGCGATGCGCGTCGATCGTCTGCTGGTCGGTGCCGTTCTTCAGCAGCGACACCGGATGCAGCGTGCCGTCGCCCGCATAGGCCGTATAGGTTTGCGCGATCTGCAGCAGCGACATCGACAGGCCGTAGCCGTACGCCATCGTCGCCTGTTCGATCGGCCGCCAGCGCTTGTAGCCGCGCAGCCGGCCCGATGCGACGCCCGGGAACGTCAGTTCCGGCGCGCGGCCGATCCCGTATTCCTGGTACTTGTTCCAGATCGTTTCGGCGGGCAGGTTCAGCGCGAGCTTCGCGAGCGCGACGTTGCTCGACTTCTGCAGCGCCTGCGATACCGTCAGCGAGCCGTGGTTCGACGTGTCGTGGATCACGGCCGGGCCGATCTTGTAGGTGCCCGGCGACGTGTTGATGATCGTGTTCGGCGTGACCTTGCGCTCGTCGATCGACAGCGCGACGACGAGCGGCTTGATCGTCGAGCCCGGTTCGAACGTGTCGATCACGGCACGGTTGCGCAACTGCTGGCCGGTGAGGCGCGCGCGGTCGTTCGGGTCGAAGGTCGGGTAGTTCGCGAGCGCGAGGATCTCGCCGTTCTGCGCGTCGAGCACCACGACGCTGCCGGCCACCGCGTTGTTTTCGACCACGGCCGCCTTGAGCTGGCTGAACGCGAGCTGCTGGATGCGGCGGTCGATCGTCAGTTCGATCGTCGCGCCGTGCTGCGCCGGGACGAGCGGGCGCGTATCCGACACGATGCGGCCGAGCCGGTCGCGAATCACCTCGCGCTGCCCGGAGGTGCCCACCAGGCGTGCATTCGCCGCGAGCTCGACGCCTTCCTGGCCCTTGTCCTCGATGTTCGTGAAGCCGACCACGTGCGCGGCCGATTCGCCTTCCGGGTAGAAGCGCTTCGAATCGGCGATCTGCGTGATGCCGTCGATCGCCAGCTTGTCGAGCTTGCCCGCGGTGTCCGCATCGACCTGCCGCTTGAGCAGCACGAACGTTTTGTCGTTGCCGAGGCGCCGCTTGACCTCGACGAGCGGCATGTCGAGCAGCTTCGAGATCTGCGGGTAGTCGGTGTCGGCAACCTGCTTCGGGTTCGCCCAGATTTCATAGGTCGACAGGCTGACGGCGAGCATCGCGCCGTTGCGGTCGACGATGCTGCCGCGCGTCGCGTCGAGCTCGATCGTGCGCTGGTAGCGCTTCTGGCCCTGGCCGACATAGAACTCCTTGTTCGCCACCTGCACCCAGAAGGCGCGGCCGATCAGTGCGGCAAACGCGAGGAACACGATGATCACGATCAGCTTCGAGCGCCACATCGGCAGGCGCGACGCGAGCATGGGGTTCTTGGTCGCGGCCGCGTACGGATCGGCGGGGTGGGTCTTCTTTTTCACGCTCATGCAATGGCCGGGTCGGGCCGCCGGAGGGCGGCTAGTCAGTCTGAATAATGCGATTGTAATAAATGAGTAAACACCGTGTGGGGAAAGTGTGTTCCGGCCCTGAGAAAAAGCGGGTATCGGTGCTCCGGCAAAGGGCGGAATCGGGGCGGAAAGGCGGGGGATGCGGCACTTCACCGACGCGACGCGGCCGGCGAGGCAAGGCGGGCGATTTGCTGCGTGTCGATCCGGGCGCGCGATCCCGGGGACGGCCGATACCGGCCGCCCCCGGTATGCGATCAATTGCCCGGGGCACGGTTATTTATTTGAACCGGAAAATGAAAACGCCCCGATATGGGGCGCCGTTAATGCTGAATATCGAAATGAATATCGTTGAAACCGGAATAAACCCGAAAACCGCAGACGAATTACATCGATGATTTCTATCGGGCGACGGAAATGAACTCGTGGTATTCCGGCTCGCTGGTGCAACGATCGACGGCCTGCAGCCGCCACGCGCCGGGGTGATCGCCGGCGAGCACGGCGGGGCCCTGTTCGCGCTGCGTCGCATCGAACGACAGTCCCTTCAACTGGCACACGGCATTCCCGCCGTCGGCCGCGCAGAGCGCCATCGCGCCCTCGACATCGCGCACCTTGCCCCAGGTCGGAAGATCCATGCCCTGATGTGCCTCGCGCGACCACAGCCCCTCGTCAGTATCGACCCACAGTACCGCGAAGGAATGCCGGGTTGCCGATTCGCTGCCATTAATCCGAATGGTGAGGCGCATTGTGATCGTCTCCTATAAAAATGACACATTCGACCGTTTTGACTTGAACAGTCTAGATAGACTGGTGTGAAACGCAAGTGATAAACCGCAATAAATCCGTATTGAGTTCATTACGGTTTCAGATGGAACGACGTCTGACGATTCATGGTTATTCCAGTGGTGCGCGCAAACACGCGCGCACCGGCGATCGCGATGCCGATGGGGGCCGGGGCGATCATCGAGACATGGGATGACATGGCCGGGAGGCGCGTCGATCTGTCGCGCGCGGCCGGCTGCGGAAACCGGGCCGATCCGCGGTGGTGCCGCATCGTCGGAAGGCGGCCCGATCGGATGTTGCGGCGTTTTGACGGCGCGGCCGGTACGACAGACTCCGACAATCGCGTACAAATCGGCACACTTTCACGAAACTTTCGGGACAGACTTGCCTGCGGTCGGGCCCCACACTGGAATCTTCCCGATCCAGTGCCGCGGACGCCCGTCCTCGGCGGCTGCCGCCGCCTCGTGCCAGAGACGCGATCGACGCGATCGCGGGCCGCACGCCCGATCGGGACTGCCGGGGCGCGCGTCAGGCCCCGGCCCGGCCGGTGAGCCGTGCGCAGCCCGCAACCGCGGGCATCGCGCCGCCCGGCCGACTCATCGAAGGAGACTATCGTGCTGATCTGGAAAACCGCGTTGTCGCTCAACTGGCGGACGAGCCTCGTGTCGCCGGCCAGCGCACCGGTCGCGGCGGCGAACGTCGGGCGCCTGGTGCTGACCGGCGCAACCGGCTTCATCGGCAGTACCGTGCTGACGGCGCTCGTCAATGCGGGGCTGCTCGACCGCATCGTCTGCGTCGTGCGTGCGCAGGATCGCGGCCACGCCGTCGCGCGGCTGCGCGAAGCGGCGCTGCGTGCGGGGCTGGCGCCGTACTGGGCGTCGCGCCTGACCGATGCGAACGTGATCGTCGGTGCGCTCGGCGACGTATGGCAGGGCGCCGACGCGTCGCGCCTCGCCGCCGCGACGCACGTGATTCACTGCGCGGGCCATGCGTCGCCGGCCGACGGCGTGCACCTGCGGGCCGACATCGCCGATGCGGTGCGCTTCGCCGAACGCTTCGCACGGGCGCCGCGCCTGCAGCGCTTCGTGTATGTCGGCACCGCCTACGCGCATGCGGGCCGCGGCGGGATCGTGCAGGAAGAGACGGCGGGCGACGCGGCGAACGACGTCGCGCGCGACGAGGAAGGCCTGCCGGGCGCGGTGCTCGCGGCGGACTACCTGCACGCGAAGGCGCAGACCGAGCAGCGCCTGCGTGCACTCGGGCTGCCGCTCGTCGTGGTGCGGCCGTCGCATGTGGTCGGCCACACGGTGCTCGGTACGCGGCCCGCGCCGAATTCGTTCTGGATGTTCCGGCTGGCGCATGCCGCGCGCCGCTTCACCGCGCGGCCGATGACGCGCATCGATATCGTGTCGGTGGACGACGTGGCGCGCGCGACGATGCTGCTGGCCGTCAAGCCGACGCTCGCGCACGACGTGTATCACGTGTCGGCCGGCGACGAGGCGCCGCAGGTCGCGCAGATCGTGCGTGCGATGGACGAGGCGGCGGGGATGACCGGCGCGCCGCGCTACGCGGCATGTGCACCGGCCGAATTGCCGCTCGTGGTGCGCGATGTGCTCGGGCGGACCGATCCGGCCCTCGAGCGCGTGATCGGCCGGGCGCTGCAGCGTTGCGGGGAATTCGCGACGGTCGATCGCGTGTTCGACAACCGCCGCGTGCGCGACGAAATCGATTTCGAGCCGTTGCCGTTCATCGATTATGTCGAGGAGTGCATGCGCACGTCGCGTGGCGTGGCCGTGACCGAGCTGATGCGCGGCGCGGTGCACTGATCGCCCGCGCCGCATCGGCCCCCGTTTCCGCCGCTGGCGGGAACGGGGGCCGTTCTCACGTGTTGCCGCCGAGCTCGATGAGCCGGTCGAGCGCGCGATAGATGTCTTCGAGGCCGTCCTGGCCGAACCGCGACTCGAGCTGCCGGTACTGCTCGTCGATCCGCGGACCGATTTCCGTGACCAGTTTCCTGCTTTGCGGCGTTAGGCTGACCAGCAGCCGACGCTGATCTTCCTGCGCGCGCGTGCGCGTGATCAGGCCGTCGCGCTCCATCCGTTCCAGCACGCCCGTGAGGCTCGGGCTCAGGATGCAGCAGCGCCGCGCGATCTGTCCCGCTTCGAGCGCATGTGCCGGCTCGCCGTCGAGCACGCGGATGATCCGCCATTGCTGTTCGGTCAGCGCGAATTCCTTGAGAATGGGGCGAAACAGACCCATCAGCGTTTCGCGGGCCTCGAGCAGCAGCATGGCCAGATTGCGATGGTCGAGCGTTCGGTTCATCGGGGTGAGCAGTGGACGGGGACGCATCAATCTTAACAGCCGCGGGTAGTGAATTTCGCATATCAGGGTAATCGAGGTTGTCAGCGCCCGATTGTTTACTTAAGATGTTAACTATTGACGATGCGCCGCGACGCGCGGCAGGGGAATGACGCATGGAGCTGTCTTGCACGACCGCCGCGGCGCCGCCGTTGCCGGTCGCCATCGGTACCGTCTACGGTGCGCTGCTCAACGAGCGCGCGGCGCTCGACGCACTCGGCGATGCCGTGGACGCGCCGCCTTACGGCCGCCCGCCGCAGGCGCCGATCCTGTACATCAAGCCCGCCAATACGCATGCGGCCGACGGCGCGGCCGTCGTCGTGCCGGCCGGCGTCGACGCGCTGGAGATCGGCGCGTCGGTGGCCGTGGTGTTTTCGCGCCGCGCGACCCGCGTGCCGGCTGACCGGGCGCTCGACTACGTGCACGGCTTCACGCTCGCAAGCGACGTGTCGGTGCCGCATCCCGATTACTACCGTCCGGCCGTGCGCTTCAAGTGCCGAGATGGTTTCTGCCCGCTGGGCCCGGCCATCGTGCCGGCCGCCGCGCTGGGCGATGTCGATGCGATCGGCCTGACCGTGCGGATCGACGGCGAGGTGGCCGTGTCCGCTTCGACGGCCACGCTGATTCGCCCCGTGCGCGAGCTGATCGCCGACGTGACGGCCTTCATGTCGTTCGACGCGGGCGATGTACTGCTGCTCGGCGTCGCGGGCGGCGCACCGCGCGCCCGCGCGGGCAGCACGATCGAGATCGCCGCCGCCGGCATCGGCACGTTGCGGCACACGCTGATTGCGGAGGAAGCACGATGAAGACGGCGCGCGTGATCTACAACGGCGCACTGCATGCAGCCGAACCGGCCGGCGACGGCGCGATCCGCCTCGATACGGGGCGCGTCGTTGCGGAAGAGGTGGTCGAATGGCTGCCGCCCGTCGCGCCGCGCACGACGTTCGCGCTCGGCCTCAACTATGCCGACCACGCGAAGGAACTCGCGTTCAAGGCGCCGAGCGAGCCGCTGATCTTCCTGAAGGGGCCGAACACGTTCATCGGCCACCGGTCGCGCACCGTGCGCCCGGCGGATGCCACCCACATGCATTACGAGTGCGAGCTGGCCGTCGTGATCGGCCGGCCCGCGCGCAATGTGAGCCGCGCGCAGGCGCTCGACTACGTGGCCGGCTATACGGTCGCGAACGACTATGCGATCCGCGACTATCTCGAGAACTACTACCGTCCGAACCTGCGTGTGAAGAACCGTGACACCTGCACGCCGCTCGGGCCGTGGTTCGTCAGCCGCGACGAGATCGGCGATGCGGGCGACCTGACGCTGCGCACGACGGTGAACGGCCAGGAGACGCAGCGCGGCAGCACGCGCGACATGATCTTCGACGTGCCGGCGCTGATCGAGCACATCAGCGGCTTCATGACGCTCTCGCCGGGCGACCTGATCCTGACCGGCACGCCCGAGGGGCTGGCGGATACCAAGCCGGGCGACGAGGTCGTGACCGAGATCGAAGGGATTGGCCGGCTCGTGAACACGATCGTCGGCGAAGCAGACTACTATCGCGCCGGCTGAGCCCGTCGCCCAAGGAGAGAGCATGACCATCAAGCACTGGATCGACGGCCGCGAAGTCGAAAGCCGCGAGACGTTCACGACGCTGAATCCCGCGACGGGCGATGTGATCACCGACGTCGCATCGGGCGGCGAGGCCGAAGTCGATGCGGCCGTGCGCGCCGCGAAGGAAGCCTTCCCGAAATGGGCGAACACGCCGGCCAAGGAGCGCGCGAAGCTGATGCGCAAACTCGGCGAGCTGATCGAGAAGAACGTGCCGATGCTCGCGGCGCTGGAGACGCAGGACACCGGCCTGCCGATCGCGCAGACGAGCAAGCAGCTGATTCCGCGCGCGTCGGAGAACTTCAACTTCTTCGCGGAAGTGTGCGTGCAGATGAACGGCCGCACCTATCCGGTCGACGACCAGATGCTGAACTACACGCTGTACCAGCCGGTCGGCGTGTGCGCGCTGGTGTCGCCATGGAACGTGCCGTTCATGACCGCGACGTGGAAGACGGCGCCGTGCCTCGCGCTCGGCAACACGGCCGTGCTGAAGATGTCGGAGCTGTCGCCGCTGACGGCCGACCAGCTCGGCCGCCTCGCGCTCGAAGCCGGCATTCCGCCGGGCGTGCTGAACGTCGTGCAGGGCTATGGCGCGACGGCCGGCGATGCGCTGGTGCGCCATCCGGACGTGCGCGCGGTGTCGTTCACCGGCGGCACCGTCACCGGCAAGCGGATCATGGAGCGTGCCGGTCTCAAGAAGTATTCGATGGAACTCGGCGGCAAATCGCCGGTGCTGATTTTCGACGACGCCGATTTCGATCGCGCGCTCGACGCGTCGCTGTTCACGATCTTCTCGATCAACGGCGAACGCTGCACGGCCGGTTCGCGGATCTTCGTGCAGCGCACGATCTACGACCGCTTCGTGCAGGAATTCGCGCGCCGGGCGAACAATCTGATCGTTGGCGATCCGTCCGATCCGGCCACGAATCTCGGCGCGATGATCACGCGGCAGCACTGGGAGAAGGTCACGGGCTATATCCGCATCGGCGAGCAGGAAGGCGCGCGCGTGGTTGCGGGCGGCGCGGACAAGCCGGCGGGCCTGCCCGACCATCTGCGCAACGGCAACTTCGTGCGGCCGACCGTGCTGGCCGACGTCGACAACCGGATGCGCGTCGCGCAGGAAGAGATCTTCGGGCCGGTCGCGTGCATCATTCCGTTCGAGGACGAAGATGAAGGGCTGCGGCTCGCGAACGACACCGCGTACGGTCTTGCTTCGTACATCTGGACGCAGGACGTCGGCAAGGTGCATCGCCTCGCGCGCGGCATCGAGGCCGGGATGGTGTTCGTGAACAGCCAGAACGTGCGCGACCTGCGCCAGCCGTTCGGCGGCGTGAAGGAATCGGGCACCGGTCGCGAGGGCGGCGAGTACAGTTTCGAGGTGTTCGCGGAGATCAAGAACGTGTGCATCTCGATGGGTTCGCACCACATTCCGCGCTGGGGCGTGTAACGGGCGAGGGTCGTCTGGCAGCACGAATGATTCCTTAGCCGGCACGCCGGCCACGCATGGGGCTGGAGTAAGCGCTAAAGCGCTAACTCCGGCCGACCGCGAAGCATGGGGCTGAAGTAAGCGCTAAAGCGCTAACTCCAGCCGACCGCGAAGCATGGGGCTGGAGTAAGCGCTAAAGCGCTAACTCCAGCCGACAGGAGACTTGAACGATGGGCAAACTGTCCCTCGCCGCAAAAATCACGCACGTGCCGTCGATGTACCTGTCGGAATTGCCCGGCAGGCATCACGGCTGCCGCGAAGCGGCGATCCGCGGCCATCAACTGATCGGCGAGCGCTGCCGCGCGCTCGGCGTCGACACGATCGTCGTGTCGGACGTGCACTGGCTCGTCAACGCCGGCTATCACGTGAACTGCAATGCGCGGTTCGCGGGCACGTACACGAGCAACGAGCTACCGCATTTCATCCGCGACATGGAGTACGCATATCCGGGCAACCCGGCGCTCGGCCAGTTGATCGCCGAGACGGCCAGCGAGCGCGGGATCGCAACGCGCGCGCACGAGATCGACAGCCTCGAACTCGAATACGGCACGCTCGTGCCGATGCGCTACATGAACGCCGACCAGCACTTCAAGGTCGTGTCGATCGCCGGCTGGTGCATGTGGCATCAGCTCGACGAAAGCCGGCGCTTCGGCGAGGCGCTGCTCGAAGCGATCGAGAAGAGCGATTCGAACGTCGCGTTCCTCGCGAGCGGGTCGCTGTCGCATCGCTTCAACGACAACGGCAGCCCCGAGGAATCGATCCACCAGATCAGCCGAGAATTCTTCCGGCAGGTCGACCTGCGCGTGGTCGAGCTGTGGAAGCAGGGCGATTTCAAGACCTTCTGCGCGATGCTGCCCGAGTACAACACGCATTGCCACGGCGAAGGCGGGATGCACGACACCGCGATGCTGCTCGGCTTGCTCGGCTGGGATCGCTACGATAAACCCGTCGAGATCGTCACCGACTATTTCGCGAGTTCGGGTACCGGGCAGATCAATGCGATCTTTCCGTTGTCCTGAGCGTCGCGCCACGCATTCGACAGGAGACTCGACATGCCCCATATCGTCGTCGAATACACCGCGAACATCCGCGACGACGCGCGCATTCCCGCGCTGCTGCGCACGATCAACGAAACGCTGATCGCACAGGGCGGCGTGTTCCCGACAGGCGGAATCCGCTCGCGCGCGATCGAGCTGCAGGACTATTGCGTGGCCGACGGCACGGAGGACGACGCATTCGTCCACGTGATGCTGAAGATCGGCTCGGGCCGCACCGACGCGCAGAAGAAGGCCGCGTGCGATGCGCTGTTCGACGCGGTCAAGGCGCACTTCGCGGAGCTGTACGCGAAACGCTACCTCGCGCTGTCGATGGAGCTGACCGAGTTCAGCGAAAGCGGCTCGTACAAGCACAACAACATTCACGCCCGCTACAAGCGGGCCGGCTGAACCCCATTCCCGATCCGACCATGCTCGAACCCGCCATCATCGACCAGCTCGCGAAGCGTCTGCACGACGCCGAGCGCGAACGCCAGCAGATCCGCCAGATCTCGCTCGACCATCCCGACATCACGATCGACGACGCGTATGCGATCCAGCGCGCGTGGGTGGCCCTCAAGCTCGCGGAAGGCCGCACGCTGAAGGGACACAAGATCGGCCTCACGTCGAAGGCGATGCAGAACACGTCGCAGATCGACGAGCCGGACTACGGCGCGCTGCTCGACGACATGTTCTTCGCCGACGGCGGCACGATTCCCACCGGCCGCTTCATCGTGCCGCGCGTCGAGGTCGAGCTCGCGTTCGTGCTCGGCAAGCGGCTGACCGGCCCGGACTGCACGATCTTCGACGTGTACGACGCGGTCGACTACGTCGTGCCCGCGCTCGAGATCATCGACGCGCGCAGCCAGTCGATCGACCCCGACACGAAGCGGCCGCGCAAGGTGTTCGACACGATCGCCGACAACGCGGCGAACGCGGGCGTCGTGATCGGCGGCCGGCCCGTGAAGCCGCAGGACGTCGACCTGCGCTGGGTCGCGGCGATCATGTCGCGCAACGGCGTGGTCGAGGAAACGGGCGTCGCGGCCGGCGTACTGAACCATCCGGCGAACGGCGTCGCGTGGCTCGCGAACCGGCTCGCGCGCTTCGACGTCGCGCTGGAGCCGGGGCAGATCGTGCTCGGCGGGTCGTTCACGCGGCCGTGCGCGGCGCGGCCGGGCGACACGTTCAGCGTCGACTACGGCCCGCTCGGGACGATCCAGTGCTACTTCGAATGAGGTGAGCGAACGATGCAGATGCCTTCGAATGTCTTCAAGGCCGCGCTCGCGCGCGGCGATGCGCAGATCGGGCTGTGGCTCGGGCTCGCGAATCCGTACAGCGCCGAGGTGGTTGCGGGCGCCGGTTTCGACTGGTTGCTGATCGACGGCGAGCACGCGCCGAACACGGTGCCGACGATCCTCGCGCAACTGCAGGCGATCGCGCCGTATCCGTCGCATCCGGTCGTGCGTGTGCCGTGGAACGATCCGGTGATCGTCAAGCAGGTGCTCGATCTCGGCGCGCAGACGTTGCTCGTGCCGATGGTGCAGAGCGCGGATGAAGCGCGCGCGGCGGTGGCGGCGACGCGTTATCCGCCGCATGGCATTCGTGGTGTCGGCAGCGCGCTGGCGCGTGCGTCGCGGTGGAATCGTGTCGGCGACTACCTGCATCGCGCGAACGACGAGATGGCCGTGCTCGTGCAGGTCGAGACGCAGGCGGGGCTCGATGCGATCGATGCGATTGCGCGGGTCGAAGGTGTCGACGGCGTGTTCATCGGGCCGGCGGATCTGGCCGCAGACCTTGGGCATCTCGGCAATCCGGGGCATCCGGATGTGCAGGCGGCAATCGACGGCGCGATCCGGACGATCAAGGAGGCCGGCAAGGCACCGGGGATCCTGAGCGCGGATGAGGCGGCCGCGCGGCGTTATCTGGAAGCGGGAGCGCTGTTCGTCGCGGTCGGGGTGGATACGACGCTGCTGGCGAGGAGTGCGGAGCGGTTGGCTGCGCAGTTCAAGGGGAAGGGCGGCGAGGCCGTGAAGAGGCGGGACGGGACGTATTGACGAACCGGTAGCGGCTGGCGGTTTCCGCCTGCTGATGCGGCACACCCATCCGTCGCGGTGCAAACCCGCCTCCATATCCCCCCCGGCGTCATCCCCAACGCCCGCCGGACCATGTCGATGAACGCGCTCGCATTGTCGTACCCGGGATCGAGCGCGATCGTCGTCACCGGCGCGACATCGGCAATCCTTTCCGGCGCCCGCAGCAGCCTGGCCTGCTGACGCGACTGCGCGAACGTCAGCCCCGACTCGGTGACGAAGCGGCGATACGTCGTCCGCGGGCTGATGCCGGCCCACCCCTCCAGCTGCCGGCTGTCCACGAGGTTCGTGGCCAGCGCGTTGATGATCTTCATGGGCCGTTGGTTCTTCGGCCGCGTGCGCCACAGCATCCCTGATCGTGCGAGGTCTTGCCAACCTCAATGCTTCACTGATCTGAGGACGGTTAGAATCGCGCTGGAGGACCCATCTCATGCCAATGAAAAAGAGTGCGCTCGTGACGGCCGCCATTGCAACGCTGAGTCAGCGAAGCGTGGCCATCGATAGGGCGCAAGTGCAGCTGAAGTGGTTGATATCCCTGCGGTGAATCTGAGTAACCGAGCATTTGAATTGCCTCATGGCGATGCTATTTAATACAGCGGCCATCCGAAAGATAGGCCAGATACATTCAGGCGCAGGAATCGACGGATGAGCAAGAATCAAGACATCCAACATGCAGGTCCGCAACCAATGACCGGGTTTGTGTTGCTGTTCGTCGACTGCCTGTCGGCCACGATGCCGAACGGTTCGACCTCCGTGTCAAATGGTGACGGTATTGGTGGTGCTGGCGAGTCGGGCCGCGCGTGAAATTTTTGATCGATACATTGCGCTTCGCCGTCGCCACCTTACTGCTCGTCACCACGGCGCATGCAGGCGCCCTGACTTCCGCCGGTCATCAGTGGACCACTGCTACGTCTGATCTTCCACGTGACGAAAAACTGCCGCTCTTCGATCCACATCGAAAAGACTTCACCTGCGTAGTTGAGGCGCAACGGGTGCCTCCAGTGGATCCGCAGGCGGACATGTGGTTTCAGCAAGCGTTGATCTTGGACGATCCGGCGGTACCTGCCGACAACATCGACTATGCGAAGGTGTATCAGCTCTATCTACAGGCCGCTGGAAGAAACCACTGGAAGGCGATGCTGAACCTCGCATCGCTGATTTTGAGCAATCGTTCCGGCGTACCGGAACACGATCCCGAAGCCGCGATTCAGTGGGTCGAGAAGGTCATGAGGCTCGATATTCCCGATGCATACGACCGGATGGGCATCTATCACCTCGACGGGGTGGTCAAGGGCGGCGGTGCCAGCAGGGCGTACGCATTTTTCCAGCGAGCCGCCGATCTGGGGAGTCCGGCCGCGATGGCTTTCCTTGGCTACAAGCTGGCTGCGTCTTACGACAACCCCGGCGAAGGTTTTTGGGCCAACCAGGAGGTGGGAACCCGGATGCTCGAATGTGCGCTGGCACAGGGATATGGCGATGCCGCAGAGAAACTGGGTTTGATCTACGCCCGTCCCAATACGCTCGAGGCAAAACGCCGTGCACTGAACGTCTTGCATGAAGGCGTCAAGCTGGGAAGCGCCAAATGTGCCGATAGCCTTGCGGCGGAATTTGACGGGATGGACCTCGACAATGGCACCAACCTGGTCGGCCATATCGACAAGGCACGTGCTCGACGCTACGGCAAAGTCGCCGATGGCCTGAAACTTTACGATGGGCGATTGAAGCTTCCCAACCTGGACAAGATATTGCCCTTGCCGCCAGCGCCGCTCCCCAAATGGAACGGCGATATACAAACGCTGATCAATACCGCGAAGGCGGTCACTTAGCCGACGAGGCGACCAAGAGCGACGCCGCGCACACGATGAGGTTTCGAGCGCGCGACAAGTCTCATCGGGTCAATGCCGGTCAGCAAGCAGTTCGAGGAAGCAAGTTGATTCGCTCAATGAAAAACGTTCCAGCGCGCCGCAGCGCGCGACCAGCAGCCATGCCGGTGCGGTTTCTGGCTGCGCTCGCGTTAGGCGTGCTGGTGGCCGGCTGCCATCAGGGGGCGTCGCAGGCAGGCGCGACCGCACCGGTGGTGCCTGCAGCCAGCGCGGTCGAGAATCCGGCGTCGGTCAGCGGATTGAATTACGCATCGTATGGGGTTGGAAGTTTCTCCATCACGGATTCCGAAGGTCGAAGCGGGGGAGGTCCGAACATCGCACCGGTTGGCAAGACCGGGGAACCGAGTGGTGGTGGCTCCGAATCGTGCTGCGTCTATGTGCCGGAGAAGTGGCGCGACGGCATGACGGTGCACGTGCGTTGGGAGCGTGACTCGCACCCATACGACGCCAACGACCGTAGCGGCGACCAATGGCTCGAAGCCGTGGCAAAAGTGCCGCCGTATGGACCCACGCAGTACAACTTCGTGGTGCAGTTCCTCGAGGACGACCGGATTCGCGTCCGCGTCGACGACGGCAGTTCGTTGGACAAGCCGGCCAGCAACGATCCGTATGTCGTTCAGGGTGTGCTCGACGCCACGGCGAACGCGCAGATGCAGGCGCTGCGCGAGCGCGACAAAGCGGCCGAGGCATACGACCGGCAACTGCAAGAAAAGGTGGATAAGGCGTTGAATCACGAGGCGGGCAAATGAGCCTGATCCAATAGCGGAAGTGCATGCCGGAGGCCGGTCGTCCTGGCGAAGCGAAGCAGGTGTGGAGCGAGGGGCGTGCCAAAGCCGTTGATCCGAAGATGGGCTGCATGGGCTATGACTGACTTCCGCCAAAAGAGGAACTTGGTGACGACCTATCCGAAATGCTGGTGATGTCACTCGTTCGCCAGAAATTCTTGTTGGCTAGCGATCAATGACGCGCCACATGCGGTCGTCATCCCGTCCAGCGCTACCGCGCGGCCTTCGATCGTGTACTGGCTCGAGCCTTGAACGATTGGATAAGCGCCGTTGCACTTCGGACACGAGACCATGTGGCCGACGCCAGATGCGGACCTGCCGTTCAAATTCGAAAGTCCAAAGCCTTCGAGCACCATACCGCCGTGATCCGTTGTGTCGCCTTTGCGGATGATGGCCTTCATAGTGATGGATGCCTCCGTTCAGAAATGAAATCCTACAATATCGTTCGATTGCCTGGCAGGAGCGTCGAGGTAGATGCTCGATGCCATGAAATCGGTATCGAAGTTGCGAAGCAGATCTATTTGCCCGTTTTCAGGAGGCGAATTATTTCGGCGTTTTTGCTGATATCAGCAACGTCCAGAGGCGTTTGGTCGAATTCATTC
This sequence comes from Burkholderia sp. AU30198, assembly GCF_020419825.1. Taxonomy (NCBI): domain Bacteria; kingdom Pseudomonadati; phylum Pseudomonadota; class Betaproteobacteria; order Burkholderiales; family Burkholderiaceae; genus Burkholderia; species Burkholderia sp. AU30198. The sequence continues at coordinate 563,004 of NZ_JAIZSA010000001.1, forward strand.
TTCATTTGCTTCTTGGCTCCGCATTTCAGAAGAAATTTAACCGATTCTACTTGCTTCATCATTGCTGCCTGATGAAGCGGTGTATTGCCCAAGTCACCTACAATGTTCACATCGGCGCCAGCATCAATCAACACCCTCATATCGTCAATGGCACCCTTGCGCGCGGCAAGATGCAAGAGAGTATCGTCCACCGCTCCTCGTTGATTTGGGTCGGTCAGTTCAAGGCCCAAAAATTCAGGGTGGGTCTTGTACTTCTCAAAAACAGATTTCAGTTGCTCTTTTGAGGACATTTTTGCGTGCATTTCCTATTGTGATCATCCTTCAGATTCCGAAGGCGATTTTTCCAACCGGCAAGCTTTTGGTCATGCCGCCCTGGTAGCCACTTTTGATCCCATGCCTCGTACAATTTAATGCACTTCTCGGCATGGTCGATTTGTCGAGAAAGTGTCGAACAGTCGTTACTGCCAGGAGGAGGTGTATCACAGATGCCTTTAGCATATTCGTACTCGGACTGGCGTGCATCTGTTGCGCTCTGTGTTCCGGAATTGGAGACCGCATTCGCCATCCAGATCATCGCTCCGGCACCGACAACGGCTCCCAGCAAGCCACCGACAATGGTGCCGATTCCTGGAAACACGGCGGTTCCGCCGGCAGCGCCCAGCTCAGCGCCTGCCGCCATGGTAAATAACCCAGTCGGATCGATGGACTCTCCCGGCCGATTATCCGCATAAGCGTAGTGGTTCGCTCCGCCTAGCAGTCCAATAGGGTCCTGATTGATATATCGTCCGACTTCTGGATCGTAGTACCGATGCCGGTTGTAGTACAACCCGGATTCAATATCGCGATACTGTCCAGGATACCGAATTGGGTTGTCGATCTCGGCGACAATCTGATGTTGAGTTTGCCCGTAACCCTCGAAATCCACCGCCCACACAACATTGCGGTCGTCATCGATCAGTTCCTGCGGCGTACCTAAGTGATCGTTCAGATAGTGATAGCGCTTGCCATCTGCCAGGCGTGCGAGCGGGCCCTGATGATCAGGATGCGCAATATAGGTCACGACGGCGTCATCGTGCGTGGTCGCGCCCGCATGCACCTCTTGCAGCATCCAGTCGCGGTCCCACACAAAGAGGGTCATGCGTGACGGCTGACCGGCAGGCGTATGAACCTTTGCGATTCGCCGCCCCATCGCGTCATAGCAATATTCCGTGCGTCCGCCATCGACATACTCGATGCCGATAAGCTGATGCCCACCATCGTAGCGATAGCGCGTTACGCGCGGCGGCGATGCCGCCGTGTTCGCTCCGGGAGTGTCTTGGCGTGACAGCAGCCTGTCGAGCAAGCTCGGCGTCGATTTGGCTGATGGTATGTCCGTCATGAGTTGGGCCGTTCGCCCTATCCGGTTGCCGTGACCGTCGTAAGCGAACTCCAGCAGCGTTTGTGTCGCTGTGTCGATCGAAATAAAGCGCGTTAGTCGGTCGCCGATTACACCTTGTTCGTTGTCCGCGAGTACGGTTTCTGTCACGTCGCCGGTCATCCTGGCCAGCAGGTTTCCAGTCGGGTCGTATCGGAACGTCTCGCTCGTCACGTCGGAAATCGCTTCCCCACCTTCGCTCCAGCGCCCGCAGCAGCCTGGCCTGCTGACGCCACCGCGCGAACGTCAGCCCCAATTCGGTGACGAAGCGGCGGCTCATCGTCCGCGCGCTGATGCCGGCCCATTCGACCCATTTGGTCGAGCCGTGCGGCGACAATCCGGGATTCACCGTCATGCCACCGCGCGTGAGGCCAAAAGACAGCCCCGTGCGACACACGCCCGCCGCATCCGGCTCAGAAGCGCTGCTGAATCCCCGCCGTCACCCCGACCTGCGTGGTGCCATACCCGTTGACATCACGCGATACGCCCACCTTCTGTCCATGTTGCCCGATCGCAAACGCACCGGCCGCGTACAGCACCGTGCGCTTCGACAGTGCGTACTGCGCGCGCATCGACACGAGCGTCGGATCGGCGTCCGTGCCGCCCTTGATGTTCTGGTGATACACGGCGCCGATCAGCGAGAACGTCGGCGTGAACTGGTACGAGCCGCCGAGCCAATACATGTCGCTCAGCTGGTTCGCGGCGCTCGTGCGATACGCACGCTTGTAGTTCCGATAGCCCGCCATCGTCTTCAGGTTGCCGAAGTCGTAGCTCAGGCCCGCATGAATCCCCTGGATGTAGTTGACCGGATCGGCCGGCGTGACGCTGTCGGACGCGCCGTTCTGCCGGTCGAACGCGACCACCGCGGCGAACGGGCCACCCTCGTAGCCGATCGCCGCGTCGTACTTCGAGCTGGTCTTCACGCTGCCGGGCACGTTGCCGAAGCCGTACATCGCGCCGAACTTGAAGCCGCTGAATTCGCCGTCGTAGCGCACCGCGTTCGACGAGCGCGTGAACATGCCGTCCTTGCGGCCGCCGGTCGCCATCGACGACGTCGCCCACGAATAGTTCTGCGCATACCCCATCGGGTCGAACGGCAGCATGTAGTCGTAGGTGACGGTGAAGTTGCGGCCGAGCGAGATCTCGCCCCACTTGCCCTTCAGGCCGACGGTTGCGCGGCGCCCGAAGATCGAGTCGGGGCCGTCGTCGGACGCACCGTTTGCGAGGTCGATCCCGCTTTCGAGACGGAACACGGCCTTCAGCCCGCCGCCGAGATCCTCGACGCCGCGCAGGCCCCAGCGCGACGTGTTCTTGTTACCGGACTTGAGCTTGTACGAATTGCCGCCTTGTGGCGCCGCGTGGTTGGCGAACTCGATGCCGGCATCCATGATCCCGTACATCGTGACCGACGACTGCGCGTGCGCGGCGCCTGCGGTGAGGCCGGCGACGGCGGCCGAGCCGGTCAGGACGGCGGCGCGAAGGGAACGTTCTGCGCGTGACTTCATTGACGGTGTCTCCTTGGTTCTTGTGAGTGGGTGAAACAGGGGGAAGCGGATGCGGCGCGCAGCACGCCGCGGCGGACGCGGGGGAGGCGTCCGCCGGACCTGCGTGTCATCGGATGGCGCGATGCGCGCGGCGTGCATGCGCGGCGGCGAGCGGGCCGCCGCGTGGGTCAGCCCGCTTTCGCGAACGCCCAGCAGTCGTTGGTCGGGAATTCGATCCAGTGCTTGCCCGCTGCGCGCGGCACGTGGCCGAACGCGCGCAGGCGCATGTCGCCGCAATGGAACAGGTATTCCCAGCGGTCGCCGAGATACATCGACGTGACGAGGTCGGCCTGCAGCCGGTTCGCGCCCGGGCCGTCGGCGACCTGCACGCGTTCGAGGCGGATCACGGCCTGCGCGTCCTGGCCCGGCGCGAGCGTGTCGCGTGCAAGCGCGCGGATTTCCCAGCCGTCGCCCGCGAGCGTCACGCATTCGCCGTCGATCGCCGCGACGCGCGCATCGATCCGGTTGTTGCTGCCCATGAACTCGGCTGTGTACAGCGAACGCGGCGCACCGTACAGCTCGGCCGGCGTGCCTTCCTGCTCGATGCGGCCATTGCGCAGCAGCAGGATGCGGTCGGACATCGCCATCGCCTCGGTCTGGTCGTGCGTCACGCACAGGGCCGACAGCCCGAGCGACACGATCAGCTCGCGCAGCCACGCCCGCGCTTCTTCGCGCAGCTTCGCGTCGAGGTTCGACAGCGGCTCGTCGAGCAGGATCACCGGCGGGTTGTAGACGAGCGCCCGCGCGATCGCGACGCGCTGCTGCTGGCCACCCGACAGTTGATGCGGAAAGCGCTCAGCGAGATGACCGAGGCCGAGCTGGTCGAGCGCGGTTTGCACGCGGCGCTTCTGTTCGGCAGGAGCTACGCGGCGCAGCTTCAGCCCGTAGCCGACGTTGTCGGCGACGGTGCGGTGCGGCCACAACGCGTATGACTGGAACACGAGGCCGAGCGAGCGCTGCTCGACGGGCAGGTCGACGCGCTGCGCGCCGTCGAAGAACACGCGGTCGTCGAGCTGGATGCGGCCGTCGGATGGCTGTTCGAGGCCGGCCACCGCGCGCAGCAGCGTGGTCTTGCCGCTGCCCGACGCGCCGAGCAGGCACACGACTTCGCCGGCCTTCAGTTCGAACGACACACCCTTGAGGATCGGATTGGTGCCGTAGCTGAGGTGCAGATCGTCGACGATGAGCTTATCCATGAAGTTTCACTCCGAAACGCAGGGCCACGCCGAGACCGGCGCCGACCATCGCAATGTTGATGACAGAGAGCGCGGCGACCTGGTCGACGGCGCCGGTCGCCCACAGCGACACGAGCAGCGCGCCGATCACTTCGGTGCCGGGTGACAGCAGGTAGACGGCCGTCGAGTATTCACGCTCGAAGATCATGAAGATCAGGAGCCACGCGGCGAGCAGGCCGAAGCGCACGAGCGGCAGCGTCACGTCGAGCGACACGCGGCTGCGCGTCGCGCCGACGCTGCGGCCGGCTTCCTCGAGTTCGGGGCCGACCTGCAGCAGCGCGCTCTGGATGAGCCGCATCCCGTACGCGAGCCACACGACCGTGTACGCGATCCAGATGCTCCACATCGAGTTCTTCAGCTCGCGCAGGCCGGGCACGAACAGGAAGATCCACAGGAACGCGAGACCGGCGAGCAGGCCGGGCACCGCGCGCGGCAGCAGCACGAGGTAGTCGAGCAGCTTGGTGGCCCAGTCGGGGCGGCGGTGGCCGGCGAACGCGACGAGCGAGTAGAAGCCGATCGCGAGTGCGCCGCCGATCACGCCGATGCCGAGCGTATTGACGATCGCGCGCACCAGGTTGTCCTGCTCGAACAGCTCGATGAAGTTCGACAGCGTGAGCACCTCGGCAAGCGCGACGCCTTCGCCCCAGTTGGTCACGAACGCGCGCAGCACGATGCCCGAGATCGGCACGATCACGGTCAGCATCAGCCACAGCGCGACGATCGCGAGCGCGACCCAGCGCCATACGCCGAGCGGCAGCACCGTCGCGCGGCCGGCCTTGCCCTTCACGGTGACGAAGCGGTTGGCGGTCTTCAGCAGGCGGCGTTGCAGCAGCACGAGCGGGAACGTGATCGCGACGATGCACACCGCGACCGCGGCCATCAGGTGATACGACGGCACGCCGAGCTTGTTGGTCAGCTTGTACAGGTAGGTCGCGAGCACGAGGTGGCCTTCCGGATCGCCGAGCACGAGCGGCAGCCCGAACACCTCGAAGCCGAGGAAGAACACGAGCACGCCGGCGAACAGCAGCGCGGGCATCGTCATCGGCAGGCTCACGTCGAGCGCGACACGGAACGGGCGGGCGCCCGTCACGCGGGCGGCTTCCTCGACGTCCGAGCCGAGGTTGCGCAGCGCGGCCGACGAGTACAGGTACACGTGCGGCACGTGCGTGAGGCCGACGATCACCGTGATCGCGAAGATCGAGTACACGTTCCAGGGCACGCTTTGCACCCCGAACAGTTCCTTGAACCACACCGAGTAGAAGCCGACCGGGCCGGCCGCGACCACGTAGCCGAACGCGAGCACCATCGGCGACACGAACACCGGCGTGAGCAGCAGCGGTTCGAGCCAGCGGCGGCCGGGCAGGTCGGTACGCACCATCAGGAACGCGAGGATGCCGCCGAGCGGGATCGAGATGAACAGCATCCCGCCGGCGATGATGAACGAGTTCTTCACGGCCGACCAGAAGTCGGGATCGCTGAAGATGAAGCGGAAGCCTTCGATGCCGAGCGTCTTGTTCGCATCGAAGAACGGCGCGGACAGCAGGCTCTGGAACAGGATGAAGCCGAGCGGCAGTGCGACCGCGACGGTCAGCACCGCGACGACGATCCAGCGCAGCATGCCGGCGAGCGGCCGCAGGCTGTTGACCGGCAGCGCGGGAATCGCGTCGCGCGGGCCGGTAGTGGGTGGAACGGCCGGTGCCGTTCCGCGGGTGCTGGTTGAAAGCATGAGTTCGCCCCTGCGGCCATCCGGATGGCCGCCTCAAGGAAGTCGGTAAGGGGAAGGGGCCGCCCGCGCCGTGTGCGGCGGGCGGCCGGCAGTCAGCGGATCAGCCGATCAGCGCTTGATCGCCTGCTGCCATTGCTTCAGGAAAGCGAGGCGCTTCGACTGGTCGAGATAGACGAGCAGGCCGGTGCCGATCTGGATCGGCTTCAGCGAATCGCCGAGTTCCTTCGTGAGGCTCGCGGCCGACGTTTCGCCGGTCACGTCCGCACGGATCGCGTACAGGTTCGCCTGGTTGGCGATCAGCGTCTGGCCGCGCTTGGACAGCAGGTAGTCGACCCACAGCTTCGCGGCGTTCGGGTTCTTCGCCTTCTTCGAGATCGTGGCGAGACGGCTCACGACCTGCGTGTAGTCCTTCGGAAACACGTAGCCGATCGACTTGTCCTTCTTCGCCTTCGCATACGCATACGAACCGATGATGTTGTAGCCGATCAGGTTCTCGCCCGACGAGATCCGCTCCATCATCGCGCCCGTGCTCGACTGCAGCTTCGGGCCGGTCGCGCCGATCGCCTTCACGAGCTCCCACGTGACCTTCTCGTTCACGTGCGCGTCCTGCGTCAGGTAGTTGAAGCCGACGCCCGATTTCTCGATGTCGTAGGTCGTGACCTTGCCCTTGAACTTGTCGGCCTGCGTGGTCAGCAGCTTGATCAGGTCGGCGCGCGTCTTCGGCACTTCGTTCTCGGGAATCAGGCGCTTGTTGTAGACGATCGCGAGCGGCTCGAACGTCGTGCCGTACGCCAGCTTCTGGTATTGCGCCCACTGCGGCACGTTCGCGCTTTCGGGCGAGTCGTACGGGGCCATCAGGCCGTCGTTGACGAGCTTCACCTGCAGATCCATCGCCGAGCTCCACAGCACGTCGGCGCTGGTGCTGCTTGCCGCGTTTTCGCTGATGTAGCGGTTGTACAGCTCGGTGCTGTTCATGTCGTTGTACTCGACCTTCACGCCGTACAGGCTTTCGAAGTCCTTGATCAGCGGGCGCACGAGGCCCGTGTCGGTCGTCGAGTAGACGATCAGCTTGCCTTCCTTCTTCGCGGCGTCGATCACGCCCTGGTAATTCCCCGGATACCCGGCCGGAACCTGCGCGGCGGCGCTGCCGGCGGCAGTGCCCAGAACGACCGCCAGCGCGGCGGCGAGGTGCTTCGGTGCAAACGGCATGTCTTCCTCCAGTTACGTCTAGGTGTTGTTCGAGTGGAGCGGATGTTAATTGCGGCGCACTTTCAGCCTGCTTTCATTTCGGTTCACAATCGCGTCGTTTGTGTCATGGATTTCCCGAGGTCGACGCGGCGGCGGCCGCGCGTTTCGCGGCGCGCGGCACGATCTGGCAAGGCAGGAAGGCGGGTTGCCGGCGAGCGCGGCAAGGATGGCTGGGGCGGCTATGCGGGTTGCGCGAGCAGCTTGCCGAGCAGCCGGCCGCCATGCCGCGCATGCGCGGCCGTCAGCGCGGCGTACCCGACGACGACGCCCGCTTCGCACCGGGCGCTTCGACAGAATCCGTGGATCGGCTGCAATTCGATGCCGTCCGCTTTGGCTTGCGCGACATACGTCGCGTCGTCCATCCCGGGCGGCAGCCACAGCACGAAATGAAAGCCCGCGTGTTCGCCGGACACCGAATACCGCCCGGTGGCGTGTTTCGCCAGCTGGTCGAGCACGATGTCGCGTCGTTGGCGGTACGCGTGACGCGCGGCACGCAGATGCTTCGCAAAATCGCCGTGCGCGATGAAGCGGGCCAGCGCCAGCTGCGGCGCGGCGCCGACCGAGCGCGCGGTTGCATGCCACACGGCCGACAGCGCCGGCCGCAGTTCCGCCGGCACGACCATGAAGCCGATGCGCAGCCCCGAGAACAGCGTCTTGTTGAACGAGCCGCAGTAGATCACGCGATCGCACGTGTCGAGCGATTTCAGCGCGGGCAGCGGGGCGGTCTGGTAGCTGAATTCGCCGTCGTAGTCGTCTTCGATGATCCACGTGCGGTTGCGCTGCGCCCAGTCGAGCAGTTCGAGCCGGCGCGACACCGACATCGTGACGCCGAGCGGCGCCTGGTGCGCGGGCGTCACGTAGGCCGCGCGCGCGTCGGGATGCCGATCGAGCAACCCGGTGTCGATGCCTTCCCGATCGACCGGCACGTCGATCACGGTCGCGCCCGCGATCGTGAAAATCTGCCACGCCGACGCATAGCCGGGATCCTCCATCAGCACCGTCGAGCCGGGCGTGAGCAGCGTGCGCGCGACGAGATCGATCGAATGGCGGATGCCGGTCGTGATGAAGATGTCGGCCGCATCGCACGGGATGCCGCGGTATTCCCGCAGGTACGCGGCGATTTCATTGCGCAGGCTTTCGACGCCTTGTGCCGGCGTCGCCCCGAGGTCGTGCGCCGTCGCGGCAAGCAGGCTGGCCCCGAGTGCCTTCTTCCATTCCTGCATCGGCAGCAGGCCGGGATCGGCCAGCCGCGCGACGAACGGAACGCCCGGGCGCACGCCTTGTTCCGGCGCGGCGGCGTCGGTCGTGCGCGGCGGTGCGGGCCGCGGGTCGGAAGCGGGAAGGCCGTTGTCGCGCGACTGCGCGGCCGCGCGCAGATAGCTGTCCGGCACCACCGCGCATACCCGCGACCCCGATCCTTGCGTGCGGGCGATGTAGCCCTCGGCGCACAGCCGGTCGTACGCCGCTTCGACGGTTCCCCGGGCGACACCCCAGCGCGCGGCGAGGGTGCGGCTGGACGGCAGCGGACTGTCGCCGGGCAGCAGGCGTTTCAGGATCGCGTCGCGCAGCGTGTCGGCAATGCACTCCTGCTTCGACTGCGGACTGCCCGCGGACAGCCAGGCGGGGCACGGCAGATCGAGCGGAATCGCGGCTTTGCCTCGTGCCATAGTGGTCTAGTCAATGCTGGATTTAATGGCCCTTCAGCTTATATCACTTTGACCTTAGATTGCTGTCGACCACATCAATCCGACCGGAGACGGGCTCACCGCATGAAAACGCGTTCATTACCCCAGTGGGGCTGGCTGTTCCTGTTGATGCTCGTCGTGTGCCTGCCGCGGGTCACGATCGATGCGTACCTGCCGTCGCTGCCGGCGATGGCGGACGCGCTGCACGGCACCGACGCCCAGTTGCAGCTCACGCTGACCCTCTACATGGTCGGCTATGCGCTGTCGATGCTGGTGTCGGGGCCGTTGTCCGACCGCTACGGCCGCCGTCCCGTCCTGCTCGGCGGCTTGTGCCTCTACGTGGTTGCGAGCGTCGCCTGCGCGTGGTCGACCAGCATCACGGCGATCGTCGCCGCCCGCATCTTCCAGGCGTTGGGCGGCTGCAGCGGAACGGTGGTCGGGCGGGTGATCGTGCGCGAGCGCTTCCCGACTGCGATGCAGGCCACGATGCTGGGCCGGATCTCGGCCGGCATGGCGCTGTCGCCGGTGATTGCGCCGCTGGCCGGCAGTGCGGTTGCCGAGTGGCTCGGCTGGCGCGGCGTGTTCGGATGGCTGGCGGCGGGTGGGCTCATCGCGACGGCGATGGTACTGCGCTACCTGCCCGAGACCCGCGAAAGCGACGCGCGGCCGACGCCGGGCGCGGGGCTCCTGCGGACATACGCGGGCCTGCTGCGCGAGCGCCGTTTCCTGCGCTACTCGCTCGCCATCAGTTTCGCGTACTGCACGTACTACCCGTTCATCGCGGAATCGTCGACGCTGTTCCAGCGGCAACGCGGCGTATCCGGCCCGGTGTATGCGGCGATCTTCGGCCTGACCGTGCTCGGCTACCTGATCGGCTCGAACGTGTTCGCGCGGACCGGCACCCGCTGGAAGGCCGATTCGGTCATTGCGGTGGCGGCGGGCGTCAATCTGGCCGGCGCCGTCGCGTTGTGGATCGGAGGTGCGATCGCGCCGACGGCGGTGGCGGCGCTCGTCGTCCCGATGTTCTTTGTGATGATTGCCGTCGGGATCGCGATTCCGGCCTGCCAGTTTGCGGTGATGCAGCCGTACACGACGATCGCCGGGACGGCGTCCGGGCTGTTCTTTTTCATCCAGATGGGAATCACGGCCGCGTGCGGCGGCGTGCTGGCATGGCTGTCGGATGGCACCGCGCGCCCGATGATCGTCGTGACGGTCGGCGCGAGCGTCGCGTTCGTGGCGGTGGCGGTCGGCCTGCGCGAGCGGCGGCGCGCAGGCGACGGTTCACGCTTCGCGACACGGAACCGGCCCGCCGCCGAGCGTTGAGCGATGGTCGGCCGGCCCGGCCGACGCGCGCCCGCGCCGGCGGCGCAACCGGTGTTTCCGCGAGGCGTCGGCATGGAAAGGATCATGTAATGTAGCGACCTGTCGCTGACCTTACCGGAATCCCCATGCGTGTGCTGCTCGTCGAAGACAATCCGAACCTCGCCCAGTCGCTGAACGACGCGCTGAGCGCGGCGCGCTTCGCGGTCGATCACATGGCGGACGGCGAGGCGGCCGACCACGTGCTGCGCACGCAGGATTACGCGCTGGTGATCCTCGATCTCGGGCTGCCGAAGCTCGACGGGCTGGAAGTGCTGCGGCGGCTGCGCGCGCGGCGCAATCCGGTGCCGGTGCTGATCCTGACCGCGCACGGCTCGGTCGAGGATCGCGTGAAAGGGCTCGATCTTGGCGCCGACGACTATCTCGCGAAGCCGTTCGAACTGACCGAACTGGAGGCGCGCGCCCGCGCGCTGATCCGCCGCAGCCTCGGCCACGAGCATTCGCGGGTCGAATGCGGGCCGCTTTCGTACGACAGTATCGACCGCAGCTTCCATCTCACGGGCGAGCCGCTGTCGCTCACGCCGCGCGAGCGCTCGGTGCTCGAGGTGCTGATCCTGCGCAACGGCCGTGCGATCAACAAGGACACGCTGTCGGAGAAGATCTTCGGGCTCGACGAGTCGGTCAACGCCGATGCGATCGAGATCTACGTGTACCGGCTGCGCAAGAAGCTCGAGAACACGGGAGTCGCGATCGTCACGTTGCGCGGGCTCGGTTATCTGCTCGAAGCGAAGGCGAAGGCGGAGGCGGCCGAGTGAGCCACCGCCGCGCTCACGATCCTTGCACGGGGCCGGTAGACGCGTTGACTCGCTACGCCGGATCGACACGTTCGCGACCCGCCAACGACACGCATGCCATTCACGGCCGACCGCGCGGGCGCGGCGAAGCGCGCCGCGCATGCTCCGCCATGCTCCATCGGCCGGCCTGGCGGGGGGGGCGAGTGACCCGCCCGAACCTGCGCACCCAGGTCGCGCTGTGGTTGCTGCTGCCGCTGCTCGGCCTGCTCGCGCTCGACTCGTGGCTCACGTACCAGCGCGCGATGAACGCCGCGCACGTCGCGTTCGACCGGACGCTGTCGTCGTCGCTGAAGTCGATCCGCGAAGGTGTGCGGCTCAATGACGGCGAGATCGAGGTCGACCTGCCGTATCTCGCGCTCGAAATGCTCGAATCGAGCGACGGCGGCAAGATCTACTACCTGATCCGCGAGGACAACGGCCACACGATCACCGGCTATCCGGACCTGCCGCTGCCGCAGGGGCGCGACGCGGGCGACGGCGCGCTGTTCGTCACGCGCTACTACGACGTCGTCTATCGCGGCGAGCAGTTGCGGATGGCCGCGCTGCGCATCCCGGTGCACGACGTGCCGACCGCGCAGTCGCGCATCGTGTGGGTGATGGTCGGCGAGACGATCGAGGCGCGCCAGGCGCTCGCGCGAGAGATCCTGATGGGGTCGCTGCTGCAGGAAGGATTGCTGGTCGTGCTGGCGCTCGGCATCGTGTGGCTCGGCGTCGGGCGCGGGCTGCGGCCGCTGAACCGGCTGTCGGCCACGGTCGCCGCGCGCAGCGAGGACGATACGACGCCGCTCGATACCGGCGCGGTGCCGAGCGAACTCGCGCCGCTCGTCGAGTCGATCAATCAGTACATCGGCCGCACGCAGCGGATGCAGGTCGCGCGGCGCCGCTTCTTCGCGGATGCGGCCCATCAACTGAAGACGCCGCTCGCGGCCGTGCAGGCCGGCGTCGAGCTCGCGCTGCGGCCCGATGAGCAGCCGCGCGCGAACGGGCATCTGCGGCGCGCGAACGGCGCGGTGCGGCAGGCCGCGAAGATCGTCCAGCAACTGCTGTCGCTGTCGCGGCTCGATTCGGACAGCGGCCATGCGGTCGCGCACAAGCCGGTCGCGCTGCACCGGCTCGCGCGCAGCGTGACGCTCGACTGGTCGCCGGTTGCACGCGCGCGCGACATCGATCTCGGTTTCGAGCACGAGGCCGACCTCGACGTGCACGGGCAGTCCGACCTGCTCGGCGAGATGATCGGCAACCTGATCGACAACGCGATCCGCTATGCGGGCGACCGGGCGGTGATTACGGTGCGCGTGTCGCGCGATGGCGAGCATGCGCGGCTCGACGTCATCGACAACGGGCCGGGCATTCCGGCGGACGAGCGTGATGCCGTGTTCGAGCGCTTCCATCGCGGCAGCAAGACGCAGACGGTGGAGGGGACGGGGCTCGGGCTGTCGATCGTGCGCGAGATCGCGCGCGTGCATCAGGGTAATGTGACGCTTGCCGATGCGGCCGGCGGCGGGCTGGTTGTCACGATCCGGTTGCCGGCGCTGAGCGATGCGGCGCAGCGCGCCGCGTGATGGCGACTAGCGATGCGGGACGCGCTGGCTGTGAGTGGCGGCTTCCCGGCATTGAAGGGGCGAGCGGTTCCGCACGCGCGGCTCAATCGCCGAACCCGATCTCCGCTTCCAGCGACTGGCCGACTTCGAGCCACGTGCCCGCGCCTTCGACGACGATCGCGTTGATGCCGAATGTCAGTTCGCCGTCGAAGTTCGGGTTCGCACGATAGGTCTGCATCGTGTCGGTCGGCTCGTGCGGCCACGCCGGATTGGGCGCGCCGGTGACCTGGTCGATCGTCGGCATCGGGCAGCGCGTGCACAGCTTCACGAGACGCAGCCGCACGGGTGTCGCGCCTTCGGTGTCGAGATGCTCGACGAAATCCTCTTCGTATGCGGCGAGATCCGACACGACGATGTTCGGGCGGAAGCGGTTCATCGGAATCGCCGGCGCACCTTTCGCGGCGAGCCGCGCGTTCAGGTCGTCGAGCGACGACTGACCGATCACGAGCAGCGGGTAACCGTCCGCGAACTGCGTGTGCGTATCGATCTCGCCGGTCCATTTGCGATTGCAGCCGCGGCGCGTGTCGGACCCGAAGCGCGCGAGCTTCGTGGGCATGCCGAGGAATTCGGTGAGCCACGCGGCCGTTTCGGCGCCCGTGTCGATCGCGTCGACGGTGTCGCGCCAGACGGTCGCGGCCATTTTCGGCGTGGCGGGCGTTACGTCGCCGTCGAGCGGCGTGCGGATCTCGCGCATGCCCGGTGCGTTCAGCACGAGCGCATCGCTGTCGAGCGCGGTGCGGATCAGCGCGAGGCGCGGATGCGTGCGCTGCGTGATCATCTGCCCGGCGGGGTCGGTGATCAGCCAGTGGCGGTCGTACGCCAGGCCCGTTTCGAGCAGTTGCGCGCGCGACAGCGCGATGCCGGCGCAGGATTTGATCGGATAGACGAAGAGTTCGGCGATGGCTGGCATGACGCTGGCTGAAGGCGGATGGCGAGACTGCGATTGTGCCAGATCGTGCCGAAGCCGGTCGGACGGCTGCACGCCGTCGAGCGGCCGGTCATGCGAGCGGGAAGCCCGGGTCGAACGTCGCGCGCACGTCGAGCGGCTGGCGCAACAGCCCCGCCTTCAGGTAGAAGTCGGCCGTGCGTTGCTGTTCGGCGATGACCGTCGCGTCGATCGGCAGCCAGCGCGTATTGCGGCGCTCGAACTGCAGCCTGGCGGCCGCCGGCGGAATGCCGATGATGCGCGCGAGTGTAGCGGAATACGCGTCGACGTGCCGGTACGACCATGCCTGCGCGCGCACGACGCGCCGCAGGAAATCGTGCAGCACGTCGCGCTTCGACGCGATCGCCGCGTCGGTCGCCGCGATGTAGCTGAGGCCCGACCACAGTCCGCGGCCGTTGACGAGCACGCGCGCGCGGCCGCTCGTTTCGGCGAGCGCGGTATAGGGTTCCCAGGTCGCCCACGCGTCGATCGAGCCGGTTGCGAGCGCAAGCATCGTATCGGCCGGTGGCAGGAAGCGGAACGAGACGGCGTCGGGCGGCAGGCCGGCCGCGTCGAGCGCCTTCAGCGTGACGAAATGGCCGATCGAGCCGCGCGTCGTGCCGATCCGCTTGCCCTTCAGGTCGGCCGCGCCTTTCAGCGCCGCATCGGGCCGCACGAGCACCGCCGTGCCGTACGGATCGGAACGGTTCGCGCCGATCACCTTGATGCGCGCACCCGACGCGAGCGCGAAGATCACCGGTGCGTCGCCGATCGGCCCGCAGTCGACGGCGGCCGCGTTCAGCGCCTCGGCGAGCGGCGCGGCGGCCGGGAACTCGGTCCACGCGATGTCGTACGCGAGGCCGTTCAGTTCGCCGGCCGCTTCGAGCAGCGCGCGCAGCCCGCCTTTCTGGTCGCCGGCGCGCAACAGCGGCCGTGTGCCCGATTGCGCGCGTAGTGCAGCCGGGGCCGCGGCGATCGTGGCGAGGGCGCTCGCTTGCGCGAGGAAATGGCGTCGGGTTGGATTCATCGTGAAGTTCGGTTGGAGGAGACGTTCAGGGATTCACTCAGTGCGGGAGCCCGGCCTGCACGTCGCGCACGGGTTCCGTGTCGACGCGCAGCAGCAGCGCGGTCAGCGGATCGCGGTTCGCTGCCGGTACTGCCGGTTGTGCCGTGGCGTCCGAGCGGCACAGCAGGTCGGCATCCGACCAGCCGGCGCTGCCCGGCAACGCGCGCGCCCGCAGCCAGCCACGGCGATCGGCGAGAAGCTGCGTGCCGCCGAGCGCGTCGGGCGCCACGCCGGCGATCGTCGCGAACGCGAGCCATGCGTCGGGCGTCGATGCGACGCAATCGGCTCGCGCGGTGCCGGCCGCCTGCGCCGCGGGCGGCGTACCGCTTGCCGTGACGAGCAAGGTTTGCCAGCGCGCATCTTCCGGCGGGGGCGTCGCGCCCGGCGCGAGCGCGACGATGCGCACGCGCTGGCCTTCGCGCCAGCGCTCGAGCGATTGGGGTGCGGCGGTGCCGCAGCGCACGTCGAGCGCCGGGAGCGGGACGGGCACGGGCCACGCGCCTTCCGCCTGCGCACCGCTGCCCGCGGCGAGCGCTTTCAGGTAGTCGAGCAGCGCCCAGGTGTCCTGCGGGCCGAGCGTCGCGGCGAAGCCGGGCATCGTCGACACGCCGTGTTCGTCGCGCGTGCCGTGGCGCACGCGCCAGAACAGCTCGCCGTCGAGACGGCGGGCGAGCAGCGCGCCGGCGAAAGTCGGCGGCCAGTGCGAGAGCGTGGCCGCGAGCGGCCCTTCGCCGCGTCCGTCCGCGCCGTGGCACGCCGCGCAGTGTTGCGCATACAGGTGCGCGCCGCGCATCACGTTCGATACCGAAAACGGCGCGGGATCGCGCTGGAAACTCGTCGGCACGGCGGGCGAGAGCCACAGCGAAGACGGCGGCCACGGCGCGAACCACGCAACGGCCAGCGCGGCGAGCGCCGACGCGACACGCCACTTGCGCGAAGCGAACGCGATGCACGCGAGCACGACGGCCAGCGTCGTCGCCGCGGCGGCGAACGCGAGTTGCCGCGTGAGTCCCGCGTCGATGCGCAGCGTTTCGAGCGCGATGCGGTGTGTCCACGGCCACGCGGCTTGACCGTCGGCGTCGCCCGTCAGCCCGAGCGCATGCAGCACGCGCGCCAGCGCGTTCTGCGCGCGATACAGCCCTTGCAGAAACATGAGCGCCCAGTCGGCGAACGTCGGCGCGTTCATCGGCACCCTTCCCGCCGCGGGGCGGCCCATCGTCGAACGGCACCGCGCATCTACCAGCTCGCATCGAGCCCGAGGTGCCGCAGCGCGTCGTGACGCAGTTCGGCGAGGCGCGGGTCGCCGCGATGGCGCGGGTAGGGCAGGTCGACGTGCAATTCGGCGACGATCCGCGCGGGGCGCGGCCCGAACACGATCACGCGCTGCGCGAGGAACAGCGCTTCCTCGACATCGTGCGTGACGAGCAGCGCGGAGAAACCGTCGCGTTGCCACAGTGCGGTGAGCTCGGCCTGCATCGTGAGCCGCGTCAGCGAATCGAGCTTGCCGAGCGGCTCGTCGAGAATCAGCAGGCGCGGATCGTTGACGAGCGCGCGGGCCAGCGCGACCCGCTGCGCCATCCCGCCCGACAACTGGTGCGGGAACACGTTCGAGAATTCCTGCAGCCCGACGCGCGCGAGCGCATCGTCGACGCGATGCTGCGACGCACGCGCCACGCCGCGTGCCTCGAGGCCGAGCGCGACGTTTGCACGCACGCGCCGCCACGGGTACAGCGTCGGGTCCTGGAACACGACGATGCGCGACGGATCGGGTCGTTCGATCGGCACGCCGTCCTGTGCGATCGTGCCTTGCCGCGCGGCGTCGAGGCCCGCGACGAGGCGCAGCAGCGTCGATTTCCCGCAGCCGCTCGGGCCGAGCAGCGCGACGAATTCGCCGGCCGCGACCGACAGCGTGACGTCGTTCAGCACCGGCAGCGCGCCGCCGGGGCCGTCGAACGCATGGCTCACGCGGCGGATGTCGATGCGCGCGCCGCGCAGTGTCGTGGCGGCGGGCGCAGCGGCAATGGAGGAGTCGAGTACGGCGGCGCTTACCATTTGACGGTTCCTTTCTGCCAGGCGAGCACGCGGTCGCGCACCGCGAACAGCAGCGCGATCAGCCCGGAAAACAGCAGCGCCATCACGATCAGCGCCGCATACATGTTCACGTACGATGCCCAGCCCTGTGCCCAGCTCAGGTACCAGCCGAGCCCGGACTTGACGCCCATCATCTCGGCGACGACCAGCACCGTGAACGACGCGCTCAGCCCCATGAAGATGCCGACGAACACGTGCGGCAGCGCGGCCGGAATCGCGACGCGCAGCACGAGGAAGCGCGCGTTCGCACCGAGCGTGCGCGCAACGTCGTAATACTGCTTGTTGACGCTCGCGACACCCGACCACGTGAGCACCGCGACCGGGAAGCCGGTCGCGAGCGCTACCAGGAACGCGGCGGCCGAATAGCTCGACGGGAAGAAGTAGAACGTGAGCGGCAACAACGCGGTGGCCGGCACGGGGCCGAGCACGCGCAGCACCGGATGCACCCAGTAGCCAATCCGGCGCGACCAGCCGATCGAGACGCCGACCGCGAAACCGACCGCGACGCCGTACGCAAAGCCGAGTGCGAGCAGCTTCAGCGTATTGCCGGCGCTGCCGAGCAGGCGCGGCCAGTCGTCGACGTAGACCTCGATCAGCGCTTGCGGCGGCGCGAAGAACGGCGTCGGCAGCCAGCCGGTTTTCGCGGTGACGATTTCCCACGCGGCGAGCACGAGCGGCAGCGCGACGAGCCATGGGCCGGCCGGCCGCACCCGCGCGAGCCGCGTGCGCGTTGCGGGGACGAGATGGCCGAGCGTCGCGGCGACGAGCAGCAGCGCTGCGATCGTCCACGCGCCGACGGCGAATTCGTCGGTGTACGCCCAGTCGCTGAAACCGACGACGCGGTTCGGCCACAGCCGCGTGAGTGCGCCGAGCGCGGCCCATGCGAGCGCGGCGACGATACCGGTCGGCCAGGTGCGTGCGCGCCGGGCTTCGGCGGCGAGCGTGGCTTCGCACACCGTGCACGCGACGCGCGGCGCGGATGCAGCGGCACTGCCGCCGGAGGGGGCGGCCGCGGTGCGTGCGGGGGCAGCGTGTTCGATCGTCGACATCGCGTTACCCCAGCACGTTCGCGTAGACCTGCTGCGCAAAGCGCTGCGGGTCGGTGCTCTTCTTCAGCACGCTGATGCGGCGGAAGTCGTCCGCGTAGAACGCGATTTCCTGCTGCAGGTCGACGTTGGTCGGGTGGTGGTTGTAGGTGAGCGTCGCGTAGAGCTTGCGCAGGTCCTCGGGGCTGATCTTCGGCGAATACTTCGCGAACACCTTCGCGGCTTCGTTCGGGTTGTCGTGCGTGAACTCGGTGGCCTGCACGATGGAGCGCGCGAGCGCGGCGGCCGACGGCCGGTCGTTGCGCACGAGGTCGCCGCGCGCGCCGATCACGCAGCACACCTTGCGCGCGTATTCGCCGGACAGGTTCGTCGCGAGTTCGGTATACGCCTCGTTGCTGCGCTTTTCGAGCAGATAGAGGTTCGGGTCACCATCGGCGATCGCGTGAATCTCGCCCTTGTCGACCGCCACGCCGAGCAGGTCGGCCGGATACTGTCGCCACGTGATGTCGCGCTCGGGATCGATGCCGTTCTTCGCGAGCAGGATCGAGAAGAAATGCTTGCCTGGCGCGGCCAGGTCGCTGACGCCGACCGTCTTGCCCTTCAGCGCCTGCAGCGTCGTCACGCCGGCCGCCTTCGCGCCGAGCAGCCGCACGCAGCCGCCATGCGAGCTGCCGATGATCTTCACGTCGAAACCGGCTTCGAGCGGCTTCAGCCAGCGATGGATCATCCCGACCGCCGCATCGGCCTTGCCGGTCGCGATCGATTCGAGCAGCTGGTCGGTCGAGCCGCTGTAGTTGATCAGCTCGACCTTCAGGCCGTTCTTCTCGAAGAAGCCGCGCTCCTGCGCGACGACGATCGGCGTCAGGCAGAACGCGTTCTGGTTCCACGCGAACGTGAGCTTCTTCAGCGGCGGCGCGGACCAGGCCTTGCGCCCCAGCGTGATCGCGGGCGCGGCGAGCGCGGCGGCACCGGCGGCGCGCAGCAGCTTGCGGCGTTTGTCGTCATGCGAATCGGCGGGCGCGGATGCGGTGGTTCGGGTCATGTGGTCTGGTCTCCGGTCGTGCGGAAAGGGTTCAGTCGAGCAGATCGGGTTCGTCGGCGACGACGCGCGCGAACAGGCTGTCGAACGCATGCAGCGCACCCTCGGGGCCGCCGATCTGGCCATGCGTGTGGCGCGCGGTGGCGTGATCGATCGGCTGCGGCGTGCCGGCCGCCTCGGCCAGCAACTGCGTGTGCGCGGCGTTGTCGAGCGCGATGTACCACCACGCGGCGGCCTCGACGGTCGGGCCGGCGGTCAGGATCCCGTGGTTCTTCAGGATCGCGCCCTTGTGCGTGGTGCCGTCCGGCTTCGCGAGCGCATCGGCGATCCGTGCGCCTTCGCTCGTATCGACGACCATCCCCGTGAAGTCGTCGAACAGCGCGTGGTCTTCGTAGAACACGCACGCGTCCTGCGTGAGCGGATCGAGCGGACGGCCGAGCGTCGACCATGCCTTGCCGTACGTCGAATGCGTATGCGCGGCGGCGACGATGTGCGGATGTGCTTCATGGATCGCCGCATGGATCGCGAACGCGGCCTTGTTCAGCGGCCGCGTGCCGATCGCGGTTTCGCCGCGCGCATTGACGAGCAGCAGGTCGGACACCTTGATCTGCGAGAAATGCACGCCGAGCGGATTCACCCAGAAGTGGTCGGGCAGTTCGGGGTCGCGCGCGGTGATGTGGCCGGCGAGCCCCTGCGCGAAGCCGAAGCGTGCGAACAGGCGGAATGCGGCCGCGAGCCGTTCCTGACGGTGACGGCGCTCGGCGGCGACGTCGATGCGAGGCGCCGGTGGATCGAACCAGAAATGCTGGCGCGGCGACGCGGCGAGCGTGAGGCCCGACGCAGTGCGTTCGGGCGTGGACAGAACGGCGGACATCGGATGGGTCTCCCGGGTTGGCTCAGGCCGCGCGGCGTGCCGCGTCGCGTGCGGCGACGGCACTGCGCACGCGGGGAATCAGTTCGCGGCCGTAGTCGATCGCGTCTTCGAGCGGATCGAAGCCGCGGATCAGGAACGTGGTCACGCCGAGGTCGTAGTAGTCGAGCAGCGCATCGGCGACCTGTTCGGGCGTGCCGACGAGCGCGGTCGAATTCGAGCGCGCGCCGGTGAGCTTCGCGATCTCGGTCCACAGCCGCTTGTCGACGCGCGAGCCGCGATCGGCCGCGGCGAGCAGGCGGCGCGCGCCTTCGCTCTGCTGCGGTCCGCCGGCGCCGAGGCCGGCCGCTTCGCGCAGCCGGCGTGTTTCGTCGAGGATGCGATGCGCGCGCGCCCACGCTTCGTCTTCGGTCGCGGCGAGGATCGGGCGGAACGACACCGAGAAGCGCACCTGGCGGCCGTGCTTCGCGGCTTCGGCGCGCACACGCGTCGTCAGGTCGCGCACCTGGTCGAGCGATTCGCCCCACAGCGCGTAGACGTCCGCGTGCTTGCCGGCCACTTCGAGCGCGGCTTCCGATGCGCCACCGAAATAGATCGGCACATGCGGCTGCTGGAACGGCTTCACTTCTGAAAAGCCCTGCTTGAACCGGTAGTGCGTGCCGTCGTGATCGAATGGCTGCGCTTCGGTCCAGATCCGCCGCAGGATGCCGAGGTATTCGTCGGTGCGGGCATAGCGTGCATCGTGGTCGAGGAAATCGCCGTCGCGTTGCTGTTCGCTGTCCGAGCCGCCGGAGATGAAGTGCACGGCGAGCCGGCCGCGGCTGAACTGGTCGAGCGTTGCAATCTGCCGCGCGGCGAGCGTCGGCGCGGTGAAGCCCGGGCGATGCGCGAGCATGAAGTGGATCCGCTCGGTCGCGGCCGCCGCTGACGCGATCGTCAGCGTCGCCGACGGGCCGGTCGAGTGATGCGGCACGAGGATGCGGTCGAAGCCGGCCGTCTCGTGGGCGCGTGCAAAGTCGCGCACGTAGTCGGGATCGACGACGGGGCCGGAAGGCGGGTGGATCTCCGACTGCTTCTGGCTCTGGATCATGCCGATGAATTCGACGCTCATCTGGGTCTCCGGTGCAGGGACGTCCCGGCGCGCGGCCGGGTAGGAATGGAGCGCAGGTTAACGCCGCGATCATGCGGAATGGAAATAATCAATCCCGATTTGAATATCAGATTTGCATGGTTTGGGCGGGGGAGCGCTGCGCATACGCTGTGGGCTCACGAACGATCGGGGGCGCGGGCGCCGGCGCATCCGGCGCCGCGCGTTCCGGATCGCCGATGTCGTGAGAATCGCGCCGCGTGGCGATCGATTGCCGCTGTTGCGGCGTTTGCCGCGGTTGCCGTCTTTCCGTCGCCGTTGCCGTCTTTCCGTATTACCCAGGGAATCCGTTTCGATGTCCGCCAGCCTTGCCGCTTCCTCGCCGTCACCGCAGCCGCCTTCGCTGCGCCTCCTGCCCACCGATGATGTCGACGACGCGCGCGTTGCCGGGCTGCTCGACGGCCTCGCGCCGGCGCTGGCTGCCGATGCGGCGCGCAACGACGTCGACGGCTGCTTTCCGCACGAGAACTTTGCTCGGCTGCATCGCGCGGGGCTGATCGCGCAGGTCGTGCCGCGCGAGCATGGCGGCGGCGGTGCGACGCTCGCGCAGGCGAGCCGGATCGTGGCCGCTGTCGCGCGGGCCGATCCGGCGACCGCGCTGGTACTGACGATGACGTACTTGCAGCATCGCGCGCTCGGCCGCGCCGACAACCGCTGGCCGGCGCAAGTACGGCGGGCGGTGTTCGACAGCGCGGTCACGCACGGCGCGCTGATCAACGCGCTGCGCGTCGAGCCCGCGCTTGGCTCGCCGTCGCGCGGCGGTCTGCCGGAAACCATTGCACGACGTGACGGCGACGGCTGGCGGTTGTCCGGCCACAAGCTCTACAGCACCGGGATCCCGGCGCTGCGCTGGCTGGCCGTGTGGGCGCGCACCGATGAACCGGCGCCGCGGGTCGGCGTGTTTCTCGTGCCGCGCGACCGCGATGCGGATGGCGATCGCATCCGCGTGATCGAAAGCTGGAATCACCTCGGCCTGCGCGCGTCGGGCAGCCACGAGGTCGTGTTCGACGACGTGTGGCTATCGGCCGATCATGCGGTCGATGTACGTGCGCCGGAAGCTTGGGCCGTGTCGGCCGCAACCCACGCGGATGCCGACGCGCAGGCCGACCAGCAGGCGTGGATGGTCGCGCTGCTCGGCAGCCTGTACGACGCGGTGGCGCGTGCGTCGCGCGACTGGCTGGTCGGGTTCGCGACGACGCGCGCGCCGAGCGGGTTGGGTGCACCGCTTGCAACGCTGCCGCGCGTGCAGGAGGCGGTCGGCGAAATCGAGGGCTGGCTGCATGTGAACCGTGTGCTGCTCGACGATCACATTGCGCGCACTGACGCAGGCAACGCGCCGTCGGTCACGACGAGCGGTCTCGTCAAGCGGACGGTGACCGAGCACGCGATCCGCGTGGTCGAGCAGGCGCTGAAGCTGTCGGGCAATCACGGGCTGAGCCGCGCCAATCCGCTCGAACGCCACTACCGGGACGTACTGTGCAGCCGCGTGCATACGCCGCAGGACGATGCGATCGCGGTGGCGGCGGGGCGTGCGGTGCTCGAGGCGGTGAGCCGGGGCGAGACTAAAGGCGAAGCGAAGGGCGAAGCGAAGGGCGAAGCGAAGGTCGAAGCGAAGGTCGAAGCGAAGGTCGAAGCGAAGGTCGAAGCGAAGGTCGAAGCGAAGGTCGAAGCGAAGGGCGAAACGAAGGGCGAAACGAAGGGCGAAACGAAGGGCGAAACGACGGGCGAAACGACGGGCGAAACGAAGGTCGAAACGAAGGGCGAAACGAAGGGCGAAACGAAAACAGGCGGGGCGTCGGTCAACGAGACCGAACGCGGCCGCGGCGATGCGTGAGCGGAGCAGGGCTGGCGCGGGCGTCGATCGGGCAGCGCGATGCCGTCGCCGCCCGGTTCGGTCACGCAGCCTTGCCGTGCGCCTGCTCGGGCAAAGCAAACGCCGTGCGCGCATGTGCGGCAACGGCTGCGAGCGGCGCATCGAAGCGGGCCGCATCGTGCCGGCGCAGCAACCACAGATCGATCTGCGGCTTGAAATCGGTGAGCGGCACGATGTCGAGCGCATCGCGCAGCGGGCTGCCTTCGACAAGCGGCAGCGGCATCAGCCCGATACCGAAGCCGTTCGCGACGCTCTGCAGCTGCAGGTCGCGGCCGTAGGTGTCGAGCGTGACCGGCATCGGCAGGCCCTGAGCGTCGAGCGCGCGCCGCAAGCCCGCACGAAAGCCGCAGCCGTCGGGATTGAGCACCCAGCCATGCGCGTGGCAATCGGCGAGCCGGTAGCTGCGGCGCGGCCAGTCACCCTTGCGGCCGACCGCGACGAGCCGCGTGGCCAGCAACCGTTCGCCCTCGACCTGCGCCGGCAGCACCATCTCGCGCGCGAGGAACACGAGCGCCGCATCGAGTTCGCGGCGGGCGACGCGCTCGACCAGCATGCCGCCCCACGCGGTCGTGACCTGCGTCGCGAGCGCGGGCCATTGCGCGGCGAGTTCGGCGATCAGCGCGGGCAGCATCAACTCGCCGAGGCCTTGCGTGAGCCCGATCCGGAATTCGCCGGCGGGCGGCTGCTCGCCGGCCGTCAGTTCGCGCAGCGCATCGACTTCGCGCAGGATCGCGCGACACTGCTCGAAGACCTGCCGGCCGATGTCGGTCGGGCGGGGCGGCTTCGTGTTGCGATCGAGCAGGATCACGCCGAGCGCTTCCTCGAGATTCTGGACGCGCCGCGTGATCGCGGGCTGCGTCATCCCGAGCTCGGCCGCGGCCTGGCTCAGGGTCTGGCAGCGGACGACCGCTGCAAAAGCGTCGATATCGCTAATTTTCATGTTTGTTCTGCATGGTCTTTCGGGTGCATCATGACGATCCATCATATTCGGCATCATATTCGAGGAGCCAGCCGATGAGTACGCTTTCGTTGCATCAGACGCCGCTGCGGCCGTTCGTCGACGGTCTGGGCGCGCTGCTCGCGTCCGGCGCGAACGAGGCGCGCATCCTCGACGAGGGCGGCGCGCTGCTTGCCGCGCTCGTCGAACACGACGACTGGTTGCCCGACGCATTCGCGCAGCCCGACCCCGCGCGCTATCGGCAGTACCTGCTGTATCTCGATCCGGACGAGCGGTTCTCGGTCGTCAGCTTCGTGTGGGGGCCCGGCCAGACGACGCCGATCCACAACCACACGGTGTGGGGGCTGATCGGGATGCTGCGCGGCGGCGAGTTCTCGCAGCCGTACCGGTTCGACGCAGCGGGCAAGCCCGTGCCGGCGGGCGACGCCGTGCGGCTGCAGCCGGGCGAAATCGAGGCCGTGTCGCCGCGCATCGGCGACGTCCATCGCGTGACCAACGCGTTCGCGGACCAGGTCTCGATCAGCATCCACGTGTACGGCGCGAACATCGGCAAGGTCGAGCGCGCGGTGTTCCTGGACGACGGTACCGTGAAACCTTTCGTGTCGGGCTATTCGAACGCCTGATACAACGCCCGCCGGCGCGGCTGGTTGCAAGCGACCGGCTGCGGGCGACCGGTTGCCCGCACGCGCCGGCGGGCCCAAGATTCATCCGTTCCGCTTTCTTCACCGACTTCAACGCATTCAAGACAGAGACACCGTGACGCAATCCGCCGATTCCACTTCCCGCTTTCCCGTCGCGTCGTACCACGACGTGCGCGCACGCCTGCTGGCCCGCGACGAGATCGCGCTGATCGACGTACGCGAGGAAGATCCGTACGCGCAGGGCCACCCGCTGTGGGCCGCCAACTTTCCGCTGTCGAAACTCGAACTCGACGCATGGACGCGGATTCCGCGCCGCGACACGCCGATCGTCGTGTTCGGCGAAGCAAACGGCGAGGATCTCGCGCCGCGCGCGGCTACGAAGCTCGCACAACTGGGCTATACCGACGTGCGGCTGCTCGACGGCGGCCTCGCGGGCTGGCTCGCCGCGGGCGGCGAACTGTTCATCGACGTGAACGTACCGAGCAAGTCGTTCGGCGAATGGGTCGAGGCCGAGCGGCATACGCCGTCGCTGTCCGCGCCGGAGGTGCAGGCGCTGATCGACGCGAAGGCCGACGTCGTGATCGTCGACGCGCGCCGTTTCGACGAGTACCAGACGATGAACATCCCGACGTCCACGAGTGTGCCGGGCGCGGAACTCGTGCTGCGCGTACGCGCGCTCGCGCCGAACCCGGCGACGCAGGTGATCGTCAACTGCGCGGGCCGCACGCGCAGCATCATCGGCACGCAGTCGCTCGTCAACGCGGGGCTGCCGAATCCGGTCGCCGCGCTGCGCAACGGCACGATCGGCTGGACGCTCGCGGGGCAGACGCTCGAGCGTGGCGCAGCGCGCCGCTTTCCTGACGACATCGACGCGACGCAGCGTGCCGACGCACGCCAGGCGGCGCGCTCGGTGGCCGAACGCGCAGGCGTGCCGCGCATCGCGCTCGCGGATGTCGCCACGCTCGACGAACCGGGCCGCACGCTGTACCGCTTCGACGTGCGCGCGCCGGAGGAATACGAAGCCGGCCACCTGCCGGGCTTCCTGAGCACGCCGGGCGGCCAGCTCGTACAGGAGACCGATCATCACGCGGCTGTGCGCGGCGCGCGGATCGTGCTCGCCGACGACGACGGCGTGCGCGCCGACATGACCGCGTCGTGGCTCGCGCAGATGGGCTGGGACGTGCGCGTCGTGGAGCCGGAGGACGGTACGGCGAAGTTCGGCGAGCGTGGCCAGCCGCCGCGCGACGTACCGGCGACGCCGCCCGTGACGGACGTATCGCCCGCGACGCTCGCGGGCTGGCTGAAGGAGGCAGCACCCGGCGAGCTGGCGATCGTCGACGTGACGGCCAGCGCGAACTACGTGAAGCGCCATATCCCGGGCGCGTGGTTCGCCGTGCGTGCGCAGTTGCGCGACGCGCTCGCGGCGATTCCGCCTGCGAAGCGCTATGTGTTCACGTGCGGGTCGAGCCTGCTGGCGCGGTTCGCGGCGGACGATGCGCGTGCGCTGCTGCCGGCTTCGGCTGACATCTCGGTGCTGACCGGTGGCACGGCCGCGTGGATCGAAGCCGGGCTGCCGCTCGAAAGCGGCGAGACGCATCTGGCGTCACCGCGCGTCGATCGCTACCGGCGCCCGTACGAAGGCACCGACAACGCGGCGGCCGCGATGCAGGCGTATCTCGACTGGGAGTACGGACTGGTCGATCAGTTGAAGCGGGACGGTACGCATCACTTCAACGTGATCTGACCGAGGCGGCGAAACGGGGCGCGGCGGCACGCAGTGCGCCGCGCCCCGTTACCGCACGACGGGCACGTTCTGCGCGTGTCAGCGCTTGAACGTATCGACGGCCGTGCGGCCGACGGCCGGATCGTCGGTGAAGAAGCCGTCGATGCCCGCGCGCAGGTACGCCTGGATTTCGCGCACCGAGCCGGCGGTATTGCGCGTGGCCGGCGTGCCGCCGTCCTTCAGCGACGCGGGCAGGAAGTTGTTCTCCGGGCGGAACGTGTACGGATGCACGACGAGGCCGGCCTCGTGCGCATAGCGCACGTAAGGCGTCGGCTGCTGCAGCGTGCCGTCCGCGGCAACCGCGATGATCGACGTCTTGTACGGGCCGACGCCGTTCGCATAGGTCGCGATCTCGCGCATGCCGTCGCGTGTCGACAGGTCGCCGTAGGTGCGCTTGTCGTTCGCCTTCACGAAGTCGTACGGGCGCTGGCCGGCTTCGTCCATCAGCTGCACGAGCTTCCAGTTCGGCTGGCTCGACTTGATCCGGTTGCGGATCGTCTTCAGGTTCGCGACCTCGAACGACTGGATGTAGACGGTCGCCGTGCGCGCCGTGTACGTGTCCTTCAGCAGCGCATCGACGAGACGGTCTTCGAGCGGCAGGTTGATCGACTGGAAGTAGGTCGGATGCTTGGTTTCCGGATACAGGTGGATCGTGCGGCCGGTCTGCGCGGACATCTGCTTCGCGAGCGCGACGATCTCGTCGAACGTCGGGATCTCGAACTGGTCGTTGTACGCGGTGTTCGCGGGGCGCACCTGCGGAATGCGCTCGCGGGCTCGCAGCGTCTTCAGCTCGGCGAGCGTGAAATCCTCGGTGAACCAGCCCGTCAGTTCCGCGCCGTCGATCGTCTTGGTCGCCTTGCGGCTCGCGAACTGCGGCAGCGTCGACACGTTCGTCGTGCCCGAGATCTCGTTCTCGTGACGCGCGACGAGCACGCCGTCGCGGGTCGACACGAGGTCGGGCTCGATCACGTCCGCGCCGTCCTCGATCGCCTTGCGGTACGACGCGAGCGTATGTTCGGGGCGCAGCGCACTCGCGCCGCGATGGCCGACCACCTGGACCTTCGCGGAAATCGGCTGGGTGGGATCGGACACGACGTCGTCGTCGCCACCACAGGCGGCGAGCAGGAACGCGGCGGCACAGGCGAACGGGACGTAGCGCAGGGAGGTCGGGCGCTTGAAGAGCATGGCGGTGAACCTTCGAAACGGGAGTCGGAAAGGGGCGGTCGCTCCGGCGGTGCGGCTGTCGTGCCGTGTCGCACGGAGTCGAATGGGACGCGATCGTCGCATCGAATAATTACATATGTATTGCTTTCACCTTTCCATTCAATATTTTTAGGGCGCGATGCCCGCGACAGGGCTGTCGGCGGCGGCCTGGCGCATGCCGCATTCCGCCCGTCTCGGGCAGGCCGCGCGCCGGATGCACTAAACTTGCGGGAATTTTGCATCGCCGCGCCGGGGCCGACGCCCGCCTGGCGCGACGATGCGGCGACTCGCGGGCCGGTGCGGGCGCCCGGCGCCCGTGTGCGCCCGGGGCCCGCGCCGGCCGATTTTTCCCGACCCATGACGACTCGAACTGATTCCGCTTTCCTGCTCGGCGACCTGCTGAAGAACGTTTCCCGCTCCTTCTACCTGACGCTGCGCGTGCTCCCCGACGGCATGCGCGACCCGGTCGGCCTTGCGTACCTGCTCGCGCGCGCGGCCGACACGATCGCCGACACGGCGCTCGTCGCCCCCGATCGCCGGGCGGCGTTGCTGACCGACCTGCGCGACGAGGTTGAACGGCTCGGTGACGGCGTTGCGCTGTCGCGCGCGCTCGAGGACGTGACGCGGATGCAGACCGATTCGCACGAACACGTGCTGCTCGGCTCGATAGAGCCGATGCTCGCGCTGCTGCGCACGCAGCCGGACGCCGATCGCGCGTCGATCCGCAAGGTCGTCGCGACGCTGACGGCGGGGATGGTGTTCGACCTGCGCACGTTTCCCGACGAGCAGTCGGGGCAGGTCGCGTCGCTGCCGACGCGCGCCGAACTCGACCGCTACACGTATCTCGTCGCCGGCTGCGTGGGCGAGTTCTGGACCGACATGACGGGCATGCACACGCCGGCCGCGCGTGGCTGGAACCTGCCGGACATGTGCGAGAAGGGCATCCGTTTCGGCAAGGCGCTGCAGATGACCAACATCCTGCGCGACTGCGGGAAGGATCTGCGCATCGGCCGCTGCTACTTGCCCGACGACGTGCTGGGCGCGCACGGGCTCCGCGTCGCCGACCTGATGGCGCCCGACGCGTCGGCGCGTGCGCGCGGCGTACTCGTCGACCTGCTGCGCGTGACGCTCGACCAGTATCGCGACGCCTGCCTGTATACGCTCGCGATCCCGCGCCGCTTCGTGCGGCTGCGGCTCGCGTGCCTGTGGCCGATCATGATCGGCCTCGAAACGCTCGAGCTGCTGGCCGGCCACGACGCGTGGCTCGATCCGGCGAAGCCGGCCAAGGTGCCGAGAAAGCGCGTCTACCGGATCATGGCGTCGTCGCTCGCACTGGTCGGCTCGAACGCCGCGATTCGTGCGCGCATGACCGCGCTCGCCGATGCGGTGAGCGCGCACCTGGTGCAACCGGCCACGCGCTGAATCGCACTGAACGATGCCGGCACGACAGGTGCCGGCGTCGCCTGTCGGCCCGCGTTCGCCGGGCCGCTCCCGTCCATCTCCCAGGCTTCGACTAAAACGTTTTCATTATTTCGTGTCACGAAATGTGGGTGTCATGAACGTCAGCGATCCTGCGCGGCGGCGTGAATCGTGGCGTCAGCCGCGGTCGCGCATTTGTAAGATGGATATTGCCGAAGGCATCTGACGACATCCGACGGTCTCGTTGCACCCGTAAAAATGTAAAGCTAGGGTTTTCACCGGGAAATGCCGGAGAGGCCCGCCGTGCAAGCGTTTTCAGGTGTTATGTAACCGTTTGGTGAACCCGCGCGTTGCGTCGATCATACGATGACCGACTGCTGTGTTGGGAAATAATCGGTAATCCGTCAGAATTGCGCCGGCATGTACTCGCACATGTGTCAGGTCATAAAACCACACCACAAAAGAAACATTCTTTGAGGACGGAGAATCAATGAAAAAGCGCGTCGCTGTTGCCATGACGGCAGCTGGCCTTGCAGCCGCTACCGCCGCTCACGCCCAGAGCAGCGTGACCCTGTACGGTATCGTCGATAACGGTCTGGCTTACCAGAACAACTCGTCGGCAGTCGGTGCAACCTCGGGTGGTCACTCGAAGGTGCAGATGTCCACCGGCGTGTGGGCAGGCAGCCGCTTCGGCCTGAAGGGCAGCGAAGATCTCGGCGGCGGCACGAAGGCGATTTTCCAGTTGGAAGCTGGCGTCAACACGGCTAACGGCTCGTCGCAGTGGACCAACGGCATCTTCACGCGTCAGGCGTGGGTGGGCCTGACCAACAACACGTACGGTACGCTGACGGCCGGCCGCCAGTACACCGCGTACTACACGCTGCTGTCGCCGTACAGCCCGACGACCTGGCTGACCGGCTACTACGGCGCGCACCCGGGCGATATCGACTCGCTGGATACCAGCTACCGCGCGAACAACTCGCTCGTGTACATGTCGCCGAAGTTCTACGGCTTCACGGTCGGCGGTTCGTACTCGTTCGGCGGCGTCGCAGGCGCGACGAACCGTGGCTCGACGTGGAGCGCGGCGATCCAGTACCTGAACGGCCCGGCAGGCATCGCGGTCGGCTATCAGAAGATCAACAACGCGACGCTCGGCGGCGGCGTGTGGGGCGCGAACTCGACGGTCCAGAACGGCCTCGATGCGAACGGCAACGGCGCACAGCCGGCAGTGTCGTCGATCAACAACGGCTACGCCACCGCGCAATCGCAACAGCGTATCGCTGTGACGGCTGGCTACCAGTTCACGCCGGCATGGGACATTTCGGCATCGTACTCGAACGTCCAGTACACGCCGGGCGTCGGTTCGTCGTTCCGCAACACGGCCATCTTCAACACGGCTGGCGCCGTGCTGCACTGGAAGGCAGCTGCTCAGTGGGACTTCGCAGCGGGCTACTCGTACACGGCGGCAACGCAGTCGAACGGCATCACGAGCGCAGCGAAGTACCATCAGGTCACGCTGTCGCAGTACTACAGCCTGTCGAAGCGCACGGGCCTGTACGCAGTTGAGGCTTACCAGCACGCAAGCGGCAACACGTTCAACGCCAAGACCGGCATCATCGCTGCAACGACGTCGATCGGCGACGGCGTGGGCGCAGGTTCGAAGCAGAACCAGATCGGTGTCGGCGTCGGCATGATCCACCGCTTCTGATGTCGCGCGGCGCGCGAGCGCCGCTTGCGGCACGCGGTATGAAAACCGGCCTTCGGGCCGGTTTTTTTTCGTCGCGACTCCTGCGCGAATCGGGCGGGACTGCGCCGACACCCTGATTCCCGGCGTCCCGGGCGGGCGTGTCCCGGCCGTCCGCAAGATGGTCATGCCTCGCGCGTGCGCAGGCGCCGGTATCCCCACAGCGCCACGAGCAGTACCGCTGCGCCTGCGCATGGCGCGACGACGAATCCGGCTCGTGCGCCGCCGTCATCCACGACCTGACCCGATGCCGCGGCGCCCAGCGCTACGCCGACATTCAGCCCGGTCATGCTCGGTCAATTGGCGCGCCAGTACCGATCGTTCCACCAGTGACATTGCCGCGAATGTGTCTCATGTTCACATCGAAGCGGCGGCACCTCCGGGTACCGTCATCGGCGAAGCCGCATCCGGCCGGTGCCGATGTCGTTCCGCCGCTCACTCCGCCGCTCACTCCGCCGCGTCATCCGTCCAGCTTCCTGCCAGCGCCTGGAACAGCGCCGCCGTATCGGCAAGCCGGTCGGCCTGCGCGCGCGTACGGTCGCGCGCCGTCTGAAGCGTCTGCCGCTGCGCGTCGAGCAGGTCGAACGTGCTGATCCCGCCTGCCGCGTAACGGTCGCCGGCAATCCTGTTGCTGGCCGCCGCTTCCTGCGCGGCGGTGTCTCTCGCCTGCAGTTCGGCCGCGTCGTGCTCGACCGCGCGCATCGCGTCGGCCACCTGCTGCAACGCGTCGAGCACGGTTTCCCGGTAACTCGCGAACGCCGCGTCGTACGCCGCTTCGGCCGCACGTTTCTTCGCGCGCAGTTCGCCGCCGTGAAAGAGCGGTTGCGTCAGGCCGAGGCCGACATTCCACACATTCAGCCCGCTCACGAGATCCGCGATGCGCGTGCGCTCCGAGCCGATCCCCGCCGAAATCGACAAGCGTGGATACAGGTTCGCGGTGGCGACGCCGACGTTCGCGCTCGCCTGGTGCAGCACGGCTTCGGCCGCGCGGATATCGGGCCGTTCGCGCGCGAGCGTCGACGGTAACGCGACGGGCAGCGTGTGTGGCAGCGCGAGCGCATCGAGCGTGAGGTCGGGCAGCACGGCATCGGACGGCGGCGCGCCGAGCAGGATCGCGAGCCGGTGGCTGGACTGCGTGAGGCGGGCCGCGAGCGGCGGCAGCGACGCCTGTGTCTGCGCGAGCAGCGCGCGTTGCGCATGCACGTCGGCCCGCGACACGCCGCCCGCCGCGAAACGCGCTTCGACGATGCGCAATTGCCGTGTTTGTGCGTCGATCAACTGCCGTGTGAGCGCGACCTGCTGCGCGAGCGACGCACGCAGGATCGCGGTCGCGACGACGTTGCCCGCGAGCGTCAGGCGCGCAGCGTCGAGCATGTACGCCTGGTAGTCGACTTGCGCGCGAAGCGCCTCGAGCGCGCGCCGGTTGCCGCCGAACACGTCGAGCACGTATGACACGCTCACCGACGCGTCATAAAGCGTGAACGGCCCCGGGCTGGGCACGTTGGCGGGCAGGCCGAACGCGGTCGTGTCGACCTGCTCGCGCGTGGCGGAAAGGCTCGCATCGACTTTCGGCAACATCGTTGCGCCGGCTTCGGCCGCATGGTTCTGCCGCGCTTCGTTGAGCCGCGCGCGGGCCTCGGCAAGCGTCGGGCTGTTATGCCACGCGGTATCGACGAGCCGGTTCAGGGGTTCGGAGTCGAACTGCGTCCACCATTGCCGAGGAGTGTGCACGGCGGAGGTGAACGCCTGTGCGTCGCCGGCCGGGCCGGCCGCGGCGGCTGTCGTCGAAGGCGGTTCGCCGCGCGTGTAGTGCTGCGTGGCAGGCGTATCCGGCGCATGGAAATCCGGCCCGACCGCGCATCCGGCGACGAGCAGCGCGGCGGCGGCCAGTGTGCAGCCGCGAGCGGCGTAGGAGGGGCGACGCGAAGCCGGTTTCATCGGGCGGCACCTAGTCGAGCGTACGCCGGTAGAAACGCAGCGCGACGCCCATCACGACGACGGTGAACAGCGCGACCGGCCACACGGACGGCCACAGGTCGCTCCAGCCGTTGCCTTTCAGCAGGATGCCGCGTACCAGGCGGTTGAAGTAGGTGAGCGGCAGCAGGTTGCCGATGAACTGTGCCCACTTCGGCATCCCGGCGAACGGGAACATGAAGCCCGACAGCAGGATGTTCGGCAGGAAGTAGAACACCGCGAGCTGCATGGCCTGCAACTGGTTCTGCGCGAGCGACGACAGCGTGATGCCGACCGTCAGGTTCGCGGCGATGAACAGCAGCGCGGACAGGTAGATCGCGAACACGCCGCCGACGAACGGCACGTCGAACACGAAGCGCGCCGCGGCGACGATGATCGATACCTGGATCAGCCCGATCAGCACGTACGGGACGATCTTGCCCGTCATCACCTCGAGCGGCCGCACGGGCGTCGCGAGCAGGTTCTCCATCGTGCCGCGCTCGCGTTCGCGCGTGATCGCGAGGCCCGTCATCATCACCATCGTCATCGTCAGGATCACGCCCATCAGGCCGGGCACGACGTTGTACTGCGTGATGCCCTCGGGGTTGTACAGCCGGTGCAGCACGACGTCGAACGCGGCCGGGCGCCCGTTCAGGTAGGCGAGCGGGCCCGTCAGGTCCTTGTCCGCGACGGGTTGCACGAGGCCCGGCAGCGCGCCGATCGCCGATGCGGTCGCGACGGGATCGGTCGCGTCCGCCTCGACGAGCAGCGACGGACGCTCGCCGCGCAGCAGCCGCCGCGAGAAATCGGCCGGCACGTTCAGCACGAACTGCACGTCGCCGCGGGCGAGCGCATGCCGGCCGGCCGCCTCGTCGGGCAGCGTCTCGACGATGTCGAAGTACGCGGAATTGCGCATCGCGGCGACGAAGCTGCGCGCGAACGGGCTCGCATCGGCGACGATCACCGCCGTGGGCAGGTGCTTCGGATCGGTGTTGATCGCGAAGCCGAACAGCGTGAGCTGGATGATCGGTACGCCTACGATCATCGCGAACGTCACGCGGTCGCGCCGCAGCTGCAGGAATTCCTTCAGCACGATGCTCCACCAGCGGGCGACCGAGAATGCGTCGCGCAGACGCGCCCACGCGTTCATGACGACGCTCCGCCGGGCGGCCCGGATGCGCGGCCCATCATGAAGATGAAGACGTCCTCGAGCCCGGTGTCGATCGGCGCGACCTGCAGCGCGGCGGGCCCGCCGGCCTGCGCGGCGACCTGCGCGAGCGTCGCGTCGAGCCGGGCGGGATCGCGGCCGCTCACGTGCAGCGCCGAGCCGAACACGACCGTCTGGTCGACGCCCGGCATCGTGCGCAGCTGGGCAGACAGTTCGCTCAGATGCGCGCCGGTGATCGCACGGGTCGCGAGCCCCTGCGACGCGACGATCTCCGCCGACGTGCCCTGCGCGAGCAACTCGCCGTACGCGATGTACGCAAGCTTGTGGCAGCGCTCGGCTTCGTCCATGTAGTGCGTGCTGACGAGCACCGAGATTCCCTGCGCGGCCAGCCGGTGCAGTTCTTCCCAGAAATCGCGGCGCGCCGCCGGGTCGACGCCGGCCGTGGGCTCGTCGAGCAGCAGCAGCGCCGGCTCGTGCAGCATGCACGCGGCCAGCGCGAGGCGCTGCTTCCAGCCGCCCGACAGCGCGCCCGTGAGCTGGTCGGCGCGGCTCGCGAGGCCGAGCGAGTCGAGCGCGCGCGCGACGGCCGCCTTGCGGTCGCGCATCCCGTACACGCGCGCGACGAAGTCGAGGTTCTCGCGGATCGACAGGTCTTCCCAGTACGAGAAGCGCTGCGTCATGTAGCCGACGCGCCGCTTGATCTGCGCGCTGTCGCGCACGATGTCGTAGCCGAGACAGGTGCCGCTGCCCGAGTCGGGCGTGAGCAGCCCGCACATCATCCGGATCGACGTGGTCTTGCCGCTGCCGTTCGGCCCGAGAAAGCCGAAGATCTCGCCGCGCGCGACGCGCAGCGTCACGTCCTTCACGACATGCTTGTCGCCGAAATGCTTGTTCAGGCGATCGACGTCGATCGCGTACGGTGCCGGCGGCGCGTTCATGGCACCCTCACGGCGACCGGCTGGCCCGGGTGCAGTTTCGGCGCGTTGGCGACGGCGGGGCGCGCCTCGATCATGAACACGAGCTTGGTTCGGCTCTCGTTGCTGTAGATCACGGGCGGCGTGTACTCGGCCTCGTTCGACACGTAGGTGATGCGCGCGGGCACATCGGCTGCACAGCCGTCGCAGTGGATCGCGACCGTGCGCCCCGGCGCGAGCGATGCGATGCGGGCCTCCGGCACGAAGAAGCGCACCTTCAGGTTTTGCGGCGGCAGCATCTGCACGACCGGATTGCCGGCTTGCACCCATTCGCCGACGCGATACAGCGTGTCGTACACACGCCCGGCGGCGGGCGCGGCGACGCGCTTCTGATCGAGTTTCCATTGCGCCTCGGCGACTGCCGCCTGCGCGGCGTCGACCTGCGCGGCCTGCGCGGCGACCTGCTGCGCGCGGCCGGGCAGGCGCGCGACGTCGACTTGCTTCTGCAGTTCGCGCATCTGCGCGGCAGTGGTTTGCGCGGACGTGCGCGAATCGTCGAGCTGCTGCTTCGACAGGCCGCCAGCCGCGTACTGGCTTTCGTCGCGCGCGAGTTGCGCGGCGGCTCGCGCGGCCTGCGCGGCGGCCTGTGCAAGCTGCGCTTGCGTGACCGCGATTTCCGGCGGGCGCTTGCCGGTCTGCAGGTCGGCAAGCTGCGCGCGGGCGGCCGCGAGCTGGTGCTGCGCCTGCAGCAGCGCGGCCGTTTCGCTGACGGCTTCGAGCGAGAATGCCGGCGTGCCGGCGGTGAGGGTCTGGCCGCGCGCGACCGACAACTGCGTCAGCGTGCCCGATTGCGACGACGACAGGTACACGAATTCGCCTTCGACGTAGCCCTGGTAGGTCGTGCCGTTGCCGGCCGACCGTCCGCAACCGGCGAGCAACGCGACAGCGACGGCGATGACGGCGGCGGCCAGCGCGAGCGGCAGCGCGCGGGGCGCGTTCATGACGGCCTCCGCGGCGACGGCGAGCGGGCCCGCGTGCGAGGTGCGGCGGCCGGCGGCTGCATGCCCGAACCGAGCAGCGCGCGGACGTGGCGGTGCAGCACGTCGCGGTCGATCGGCGGCAGGCCGCCGCGCGCGCTTTGCCACAGTTTCGCGGTCGCGAGCGGCAGCATCACCAGCGCGATGATCGAATGAAACAGGAACGCGGGTTCGAGCGCGGGGTTAAGCGTACCGGCCTGCTGCGCGCAGCGGATGCGTTCGGCGAAGCGCCCGACATGTTCGAGCGGAATGCGCCGGACCATCCGCTCGCGCAGCAGCCCGCCTTCATGGATGATCTCGCGCAGCCAGATCGACGGCAGCCACGGCATGCGGCGCGTGACGTCGAAGAAGCGGTCGACGAGTTCGGCGACGAGCGCGAACGGATCGTTTTCGATCTGCGGGTCGGTCGGCCGCCACACGAACGCGATGGCCTGCGCGAGCCGTTCCTCGACGATCGCGTCGAGCAACTGCTCGCGATTCGTGAAGTAGTAGTGAACCATCGCCGACGTGACGCCGGCGGCGGTGGCGATCTGCGCGACGGTCGTCGCGGCGATGCCGCGCTCGGCGAACAACTGCATCGCGACGTCGAGCATGTGGTCGCGCAGGTCGAAATCGTCGACCGACGGGCGGCGCCCGCGCGGCCTGGCGACGGTGGATTTCGCGTTCATGAAATCGACGCTAATTGATGAGTTAGTTAATTTCAAGGAAGGGTTTTCGCTGCGCTTGACCAGGATCAGGTGCGGCTCGAATCGCGGCGCGTGCGGGCGTGGTGTCGCGACGGTCGTGCACCGCCACGCGGCGTTCGAATGAAGGAAGCGGCTACAGAAGAAGCGCCGCGCGCGAACGCGGGTGTCGCGCGCTCAGGCCGCGCGCCGGTTGCCCTTGACGATCCAGTCGCTGAACGTCGCGTCCGCCGGCCCGCGGCGCGGTGCGGCTGCCACCGCGCCCAACGACGCTTCGTCGGAATGCCGAGGGGGCTGCTCGATCGTTTCACGCGGGCTGTGCCCGAATTCGGCCTTGAACGACCGGCTGAAGTGCTTGTCGCTGGCGAATCCGTAGCGCCATGCAAGATCCGCGATGCGGGTTCGCGGGCGGGTCGGGTCCGCGAGCCTGTTCCGGATACGCACGAGCCGGGTGCGCTGCACGAGCTTCATCACGCCGCCGTCCGGCTGGAACAGCCGGTACAGCTTCGGGCGCGAAACGCCGATCGCCTTGCAGATCGCGTCCGGACACAGGCCGGGGTCGGTCAGGTGCTGCTCGATGTAGCTTCGCGCGCGCTCGCGCAGCGCGGCGTCGATCTCCGTGCCGGCCTGCATCAGCGTGTCGGGGCAGGGTTGCACGCACGCGTGCAGCAGGTTCGTCGTCGCCTGCGTCAGATAAGGCACCTGCGCGGCGGACAAGCCCGCCAGGTTGTCGTGGAACGCGAGCAGGTAGTCGGCGAGGATGCCGCCCATCGCCGGCGCCATCGCCCAGCCGTGCAGCTTCGCGGTATCCGGATGGAACAGGTCTCGCGGCAGGGTCACGATGACCGTGTCGCCGGTTCTGACGATGCAGTCGAACGCATGCGCCGTGTCGATCAGGTACAGGCCGCCCGGGCGCGTATCGACCGTCCTTTTGCCGAATTGCCAGGTGATGCTGCCGCCGAGATGCAGCAGCAGGTAGTAGTGATCCAGCCCGTCGGCGCGGATCTGCCGCGCGGTGCGCGCCATCCCGTATGCGACGTTGCGGTCGGGATTCAGCCAGGTGCGCCGGCCCATCGTGTACGGCCCGACGCGCGTCGCGTCGAACTGGCAGTCGAACGGCACCGACCGGTCGTCGGGGGCGGCGAACGACCAGCTGCCGCTGGCGGCCGCCCATGCGTCGAACCGCTCGGCGGGCGGCGCACCGAGCGTGGAAACGCGATAGGTGTCCAGCACGGACGGGCTGTTCATGGCTTGCCCTTCGGGTAGGGAAGACGCCGTTTCGTTGATTCCCGGAAACAGGAAAACGGAACGCGAAAAACGCGATGCCGGCAGGTCGAACGGAAAGGCAACAAATAGAGACGCACAGACACCTGTCGTCGCGCGGGCCATCATATCATCGGCCCGCAACACGCTTGAACCACGACAAACAAACATGAAAAGCAGTACCGAGGGCCGTGCGTGAAAACAGTCGGGAACCGGCTGCTGTTTGCAAGGCGGTATCCGGGGCAGCCATGACGAAAAAAAGATGGGCCGGGGTGTCGATGGCGGCGCTGGCCAGTCTGCTCCTGCCCGCGTGCGGGGGATCGGACAGGCCGGCGCCGGATTCGACGGGCAGCCGCGCGAACGGGGTCGATGTATCAAAATCCGAATGCGATCCGCTTTATCGGGACGGCGATACCGTCCGCCTGCATGTGTATGTGCGCGCGTCGGCGCACAGCCCGATTGCCGACGACGGCGTCGTGACGCGGACGTATTTGCCGGCCACGTTCCAAGGCATGTCGCTGACACGGGAAACCGAAGCCGCGGCCGATTCGATCGTGCAAACGCATCGCTACTATCGCGTCGGTCATGGCGTGCGCACGTATTACGGCGAGGATCAGACCATCGCCGGCAAATTGATGCTGCGTGACATTTATGCGCCGCCCTATGCGGAGGCGATCAGCCTCGAAGGAAACGAATCGGCGCTATATCGCGATACGGTCACCGTTCCGGCCGACGGCCAGCAAACGGCCGTTTCGATTCGGCGTGCCTATGTCGGGCGCGACACCGTTCGCCTACGGAACGGCAAGACGTTCGCCGGCGCATGCCATTACCGGATCACGCAGGTCGCGGCCGATTCGGACGGCCGGGTGACGACCGTCGCCGACGAATGGCGGGCACCCGGTGTCGGCGTGGTCAAAACGGTCGCGGCCGTTGGCGGGATCGACACCGTAACGCGGGAACTGGAATCGGCCACGGTCGGTGGCCGGGTGTATTGAGGCCGGCCCGCGCGCGGGCCGCGCCGACAGCCCGATTCACGGGCCGTTCGGCGTGCCGCCGCCCGCGACGTTACTGATCGATCGGCGACGTCAGCGGCGCGTGTTCGCCGGTCAGCCCGAACACGACAAGCTGTGCGGGCTCGGTCGCGCTTGCGTTGCGCGACACCTGGTGGCGGGAGCCGGGCGCCTCGTACCAGCCTTCGCCGGCACGGTAGCGATGCAGCGGCCCGCCGTTCACCTGCGACAGCACTTCGCCTTTCGACACGACAGCGAATACCGAGCCGAGGTGTTTGTGCGCCTCGGAAGCCTGTCCGGGCGCATAGTCGACGGTCGCGACGACCGCAAGCTTGCCGGGCGCCTCGGGCACGGCCTGCTGCATGATCGTGTGCACGTTGTCGCCGGCGTCGTGCGCGCGGGCGACGGCCGGCAGCAGCGCGGCGCCGGCCGCGAGCGATGCGCACAGGGCGGCGCGACGGAGGAGCGTAGCGTGAGTCATCGTCGTCTCCTTACTCGGGCATCTTGCGGAACGCGATCGCGAAGCGGTTCCACGAGTTGATCGTCGCGATCAGCATCGACAGGTCGAACAGTTCCTCGTCGGTGAAGTGCGGCTTCACGGCTTCCCAGACGGCGTCGGGCACGTGGTTGCTGGCGACCAGCGTCAGCGCCTCGGTCCATTCGAGCGCCGCGCGTTCGCGTTCGGTGAAGAACGGCGTTTCGCGCCACGTGACGACGGTGGCCAGGCGGCGGTCGGTTTCGCCGCCCTTGCGCGCGTCGGTCGTGTGCATGTCGACGCAGAACGCGCAGCCGTTGATCTGCGACGCGCGCAGTCGGACGAGTTCGGCGAGCGGCTTCTCGATCGAGCTCTTCGCGAGGAATTCCTCGGCGTTGCGCATCACCTTGATCGCATTCGGGCTGGCGGCATAGAAGTTCAGGCGCGGTTGCATGGCAGGTCCTTGTTCGGTGGGAGCGCACGGTGGCGCGACAGGACCCACTTTAAGGCGCATGCTGGCCTGCTTGAATGGCCAATTTCCGGTAAATTCAGGTAACCAGTGGCGGGTTGCCGAGGCTGCCCGAACCCAGCAGGCCGGCCAGCTTCGCGAGCGCCGTGTCGATGCGCAGTGCGTCGATCCCGCCATAGCCGAACAGCAGCCCCGCACGGACCGGCACGCCGACGTGGAACGCCGAGATGCCGTACAGGCCGATGTCCTGCGCGCGGGCCCCGCGGACCAGCGCCGCTTCGTCGAGCCCCGGCTTCAGGTAGGCGGCGAGGTGGATGCCGGCAGTCGGCACGATCGCGTCGAACCACGGCGCGAGTTCGCCGCGCAGATGCGCGATCAGCATCTTGCGGCGCGCATCGTAGTGCTTCTGCACGCGCTTCAGGTGCCGCGCGAAATCGCCTTCGAGCATGAAGCGCGCGAGCGCCGCCTGCGTCAGCGTGCAGGTATGCCAGTCGACGATCTGCTTCGCCTTGGCCAGCGCGCCGCGCAGTGCACGCGGCGGAATCGCGTAGCCGATCCGTAGTTCGGGAAAGATCGTCTTCGAGAATGTGCCGACATACGCGACGAGGCCCGTGCGGTCGAGGCTCTTCAGCGATTCAACCGGCCGGCCCTCGAAGCGGAATTCGCCGTCGTAATCGTCCTCGATGATCACTGCGCGGCGGCGCTGCGCCCATTCGAGCAGCGCGACGCGGCGGTCCAGCGTCATCGGCATCCCGAGCGGGAACTGATGCGAAGGTGTGACGTAGACGAGGCGCGCGTCGTCGGGCAGCCGTTCGGTGACGAGGCCGTGCGCGTCGACCGGCACGCCGATCACCGTCGCGCCGAGCGACGCGAACGCGGCGCGCGCGGGTGGATAGCCGGGATCCTCGACTGCGACCACATCGCCGGGCCGCACGACGACACGGGCGATCAGGTCGAGCGCCTGTTGCGCGCCTTGCGTGACGAGCACGTCGTCCCAGCCGCACGCAACCGCGCGGCTGAACGCGACATAGCGCGCGATCGCGCCGCGCAACTGCGGATCGCCGGCCGGGTCGTGGTACTGGGCTGGGCCGCGCATCTGCTGGCGCAATGCGTGATGCAGGCAGCGCCGCCACGCGTCGAACGGGAACAGCGCCTTGTCGGTCACGCCGCCGCGGAAGTCGAAGCCGGGCGAATCCTGCGGCATGGGCATCGAGAGCGCGTCGGGCAGATCGTCCCACAGCGTGCGGGCATCGACCGCGTCGACGCGCGGTGCTTCCTCGACGAGCGACGGCGCCGACATCGCCGCGGCGTGCGGCACGCGCGCGAGGCCGTCGGCGACGAACGTGCCGTCGCCCGCGCGCGTATTCAGGTAGCCCTCGGCGACGAGACGCTCGAACGCGTCGAGCGTCGTCTTGCGCGAGACGCCGAGCTGTTTCGCGAGGTCGCGCGTCGACGGCAACCGCGCGCCGCCGGCGAGCCGCCCGTCGACGATCGCGGTGCGCAGTTGCCGGAAGATTTGCCCCGTCAGGTCGTGACGGCCTTCGATGCGGATGGCGATGTCCATCGCGGTGGTTACCTCGATTGCCGTGATTTTGTGTCGGCCAGCATACCGGAAGTCGATCGCAGCGGCATGGTGCGGGCTGCTTGATTGCGTGGTGGCTTGGCGGGATGCCTGCACCGGTCGCCATGAGGCGAGGAAGCGGGGGCGTCCGGCCGAACCGACCGGGCGCGGCATCCTGGCGACTGGCATCCGCTGACCGCATCGCCGGATTGGACCTCGGCTGGCCGCTGCCTTACGATCCACGAAACCCCACACCGGAGCGAGCCCATGCTGTCCGAAGACGAACTTGCGCTGCTCGACGCGATCCGTGCCACCGGCAGCCTGTCGCGCGCGGCGGCGCGGCTCGGCAAGGCGCCGTCGACGGTGTCGCACGCGGCGCGCCAGCTCGAAACGCGCTTCGACGCGCTGCTGTTCGACCGGCGTGGCTACCGGCTGCAGCTCACGCCGGCCGGACAGTTGCTGACCGACGAGGCGGCACGGCTGGCACTGGACGTCGCGCGGCTGACGCAGCGCGTGCGGCAGGTCGCGAGCGGCTGGGAAGACCGGCTGTGGATCGTCAGCGACGAGGTGCTGGAGTTCGACACGCTGCTGCCGGTCGTCCGCGCGTTCGATGCGCTCGACTCGGGCGTGTCGTTGCGTTTCACGCACGAAGTGCTCGGCGGCACCTGGGAAGCGCTGCGCGACGGGCGCGCGGACCTGGTGGTCGGCGCGA
This sequence comes from Burkholderia sp. AU30198, assembly GCF_020419825.1. NCBI lineage: Bacteria > Pseudomonadati > Pseudomonadota > Betaproteobacteria > Burkholderiales > Burkholderiaceae > Burkholderia > Burkholderia sp. AU30198. The sequence continues at coordinate 604,682 of NZ_JAIZSA010000001.1, forward strand.
CCAACGAGCCACCGGCGATCCCCGGCTTCAAGTGGTTCGAGCTGGGCGCGATGGAATGGGTGTTCGCGGTGTCGCCGCGCCATCCGCTGGCCGCCGCGAGCGGTGCGCTGACGCGGGACGCGATCGGCGCGCACCGCGCGGTCGTCGTCGCCGATTCGTCGCGGCGTGCGGCGGGCCGCGCGTATGGCCTGCTCGGCGGCCAAGCCGTGCTCGCGGTGCCGTCGATGCGCGCGAAGATCCTTGCACAGCGCGACGGGCTCGGCGTCGGCTGGGTGCCGCGCAGGCGCGTCGCGTCGTTGCTCGCGCGCGGCGAACTCGTGGAAAAACAGACGGCCGATCCGCGCGAGCCGAACCTGCTGTATGTCGCGTGGCACGGCGACCGGGACGGCCGCGCGCTGCAATGGTGGCTCGAGCAATTGCGCGAACCGAGGCTCGCGCAGCGCCTGCTCGACGGCATCGACGTGGCCGGCTGACGCGGCGCGGAACGGAGCGGAGCGGGTCAATCGAACCCGCCCGCCCAAACACGTTCGACGATTTCGCACATGTTCGCCGCACCCGTCGTACGGCAAGGCCGGGCGCCGCGCGCATCCTGTGTTCACGGTCAACTCACCGGTTCACAGGAGAACATCATGCAACGCTTCGAAGGAAAGACGGTCCTCGTCACGGGCGGTAACAGCGGCATCGGCCTCGCGGCCGCCAACGCATTCGCGGCAGAAGGCGCGCGCGTCATCATCACCGGGCGCGATGCGCAGACGCTCGAGGCCGCGCGGCAAACGCTCGGCGCAGGCGCGCTCGCGATCCGCAACGAGGCCGGCAGCGTCGCGTCGGCCCGCGCGCTGGCCGATGCGATCGCATCGGCGGGGGCACGGCTCGACGCCGTGTTCATCAACGCGGGCGTGGCGAAACTCGCGCCGTTCGCCGACAGCGACGAGGCCATGTGGGATCTCGTGTTCAACACCAACGTGAAGGGCGCGTATTTCCAGATCCAGTCGCTGGTGCCGCTGCTGAACCGCGGTGCGTCGATCGTGATCAACGGCTCGATCAACGCGCACATCGGGATGCCCGGCTCGTCGGTGTACGCGGCTAGCAAGGCGGCCGTCAATTCGTTCGCGAAGACGCTGTCGGCGGAACTGCTGCCGAACGGCGTGCGCGTGAACGTCGTGAGCCCCGGGCCCGTGCAGACGCCGCTCTACGGCAAGCTCGGGTTCGATGCGGCCACGCTCGACGCAACGGCCGACAAGATCAAGGGCCTCGTGCCGGTCGGCCGGTTCGGCACCCCGGACGAGATCGCGTCGACGGTGTTGCACCTCAGCGCGCCGGAATCCGCGTTCATCGTCGGCGCGGAGATCATCGCGTCGGGCGGGATGGGCTTGCTCTGAGCGATGAGGCCACGGCGGGGATTGCAGCCGGCCGGCATGACGCCGGGCGGGCAGTCCCCGCCACTTGTCGGACGGATGGCGTCCTCACATCGCATCCATCACCGCGCCGTACAGGCACCAGGCCTGTCACCACCGGCTTCGAGCTGCGTCACCGTGAGCCCGGAGAACGTCGCGCGGCCTTGCTCGGCAAACACGGCGATGCGGTCCGCGTCGAGCGGCGGGAAGATCAGGTCGGTGAGCGCCACGCGGCCGCCGTTCGCGAACACTTCGACCGAGCCGCGATCGACGACGATCTCGAGCCGCAACTGCCCATGCTCGAGCGGGAGGTTCACGATGTGCTCGCGGCTGAACGTGTCGGCGAAATTGGTTTCGCCGGACTGCGACCGGTCGAGCGTCAGCGTGCGCTTCTCCGTGTCGTACACGATCCGCGTGCCGACCGAGCCATCCGCCGAGCGCCGGACGATCAGGCCCGCCTGTGCCGCGTGCTGCGGCGCGATCGTGACCGTGATGCGCTGGACGACGCCGCGCGTCGTGGCCGACAGCGCGCGTGTCGTGGAATCGACCGTGAGGTCGCCTTCATGGACGGCGGGACGGCCGTCCGCCCATGCATCGAACGCGGCGGCCGGTGCGACGACGAGCGCCGGTTCGCCGTCGATCGTTTTCAGCGACAGTTCGCGCGGCAGGGTCGTCGCGCCACGCCACGGCGCGGTCGGCACTTTCGCCGCGTAATCCCAGTTGCTCATCCACGCGATGGCTACCGGCCGTGTGCCGGGTGCGCCCGAGAAGGTGCCGGCTGCGTAGAAGTCCGCGCCATGGTCGACCCAGCGGAATTGCGCGGGATCGGAGCCGGCGGGCGCAATGCGATCCGGCGTAAACGTGCGACCGTCGAAGTTGCCGACGAAGTACATGGCGCCGGAGCCGCCGGCGATCGACCACGGGTTGACATTGACGATCATGACCCACCGGATTCGCGCCGGGTCGCCGTCGAGCGGCAGCGGTACGAGGTCGGGCATTTCCCACAGCGTGCCGTCGTGCGGCACGCCTGGCCGCATGAAGTCGCTCAGGAATGTCCAGTGGATCAGGTCGTCCGAGCGATAGAGCTTCACGACGTGCGCGTCGGCGACGACCGTCGTCATCAGCCAGTAGCCGCCCGGCGCATACCACGTCACTTTCGGGTCGCGAAATTGCTTCGATTCCGGATCGAGCGTCAGCACCGGATTGTGTGCGTACGGCTGCCAGGTCGTGCCGTGATCGAGGCTGTACGCGAGCGACTGCGCCTGGATGCCCGGCGCGTGACCGGAGCCCGCCTTGTACACGCTCGTATAAAGCGCGACGAGCGGCGGGTGGCCCGGCTTGCCCAGGCCGGACGTATTGAGGCGGTCGGCGACGATCGAGCCGGAGAAGATTTCCTCCGTCGCGTTCGCGCGCATCGCGACCGGATGCTCGCGCCAGTGGACGAGATCGGTGCTCGTCGCGTGGCCCCACGACATGTTGCCCCAGTCGCGGCCGAGCGGATTGTATTGATAGAACAGGTGATAGCGGCCGTTGTCGTAGACGAGCCCGTTCGGGTCGTTCATCCAGTTGCGCGCGGGTGTGTAGTGGACCGCGGGGCGCCATTGCGGCGTGCCGTTGTCGGCCGGCGCATTGCAAGGTGTGGCGGCGACCCGGGTACAGGCCGCGCAGGCCATGCAGGCGAGCAGCATCCGGGCGATCCGGACAGAAAAGCGAAATGACGTCGATATCATGCGGGGTCCCGTGCTCCGCCGTGCAAAGCGGGAAAGGAGGGCGCATGCCGCTTTCAATGGCGGTGTGCGCAATGGATGGAGGGAAAAAAGGGGAGGCGCGCACGCGACACGCGCGATACGCGCCTCCGTAACCCCGTGCCTTTACCAGCGTTCGTTATTGTTGGTTATCCTGATTTCACTGGCCGTTGCCGCCGTTGTGACCGGCACCGGTCGCGGGCAGGTTCGCCGGAATGTCGCCGTAGCCGCCGAGCCCACCGCGTCCATAGGCTCGATCGACCGCCGTCGACGTGCCGTTGATGTTGACCTTCACCGTCGGCGCGAGCGTGCCGCCGCGGCGCGGCCCGATCGCATCGATGAACGACTCGACGAGCCCGCCCGGCATCACGTAGTGCGAATACGACTGGAATTCGCGCGGGTTCTGGTTCGGGTCCTGCGAATACGGTGCGCCGGCCGGTGCGGAGAAGTCGGTCGGGTTGCCGAGCACGAGACCGCTGCCGCTGTTCAGCGGCAGGAAGTCGCTGCGGATGCCGTTGCCGACGAAGCCGTACACGCCGTCCGGGCCGTCGACGCCGGCCGCCATCGTCGTGCGGTGGCTGATCGTGAACAGGTAGTACTTGCCGTCCTTCAGGTAGATCTGCGGGCGCTCGGTCTGGTCGTCGACGCAGTTCGCCGACAGGATCGGCGGCAGGAACTTCCACTCGGTCAATTGCGGGTTCGTCGCGATCGCCAGGCCGACGTTGGCCTTTTGATACACTGCGCCCGAATTCATCACCGCGTTGAGATCTTCCTTGTACGGATCGTTCGGCGCGTAGCCGAGGTCGGCTTCGGTGCAGGTGCGAGCGCCGCGCGGGCCGCCCGTGTTGCCCTCGAAGACCATGTAGGTCTTGCCCGGGTGCGCGGGATCGGTGAACACGAACGGATCGCGGAACGAGAAGTAGGTGTTCTGCTGGCCGGTCTGGTAGTAGTTGCCGTCCGGCTGCAGCAGCGCCTTGTGATCGTCGAAGCCGCTGAACCACACGTGCTTGTCGTCCGCGTGGATGTGGCCGTCGGCGCGCGTGATGATTGCCTGCGGCGGCGTGATGTCGGCGCCGCCGGGCGCCGAGCGGTTGAACGACGTCGCGGTGTAGTAGAGGCTGACGTTGTCGCCGTTCGTGAGGCGCGCCGAGCCCGACCATTCTGCGTTGTTGGTCATCGGCGCGGTGCCGAACACCTTGACGCTGGCGCCGTCGGGGAACAGGTGGCCACCCCAGGTCCAGCCGCCGTTCGCCGGGCGCTGCGATGCGGGGATGCCCGCGCGGCGGTAGAAGAAGCCGATGCGCGCATGGACGTGACGGTCGTCGAACGTATAACCGGCGTGCGGATCGGCGGTGAGCGAGAAGATCACCTCCCAGCCCTTGTAGCTGAGCTGGTTCGCGCGCAGGTCGGCCAGGGGCCACGTGTCCCATACCCACACGTTCGAGTTGATCAGCGGGAAATCCTGCGGGATGTCCGGCATCGTCAGCGCTTGCGGCAGCGAGTTCTTGTCGGCGCCGGCGGTGTGCGACTGCGCGACGATCTGGCGGATGTCAGCGCGGGTCCAGCGCATCGTGAAGTTGCCTTCGGGATCGTAGGCCTGCTGCGTATGGGGCGTGGGCAGGGGCGCGCCCGTGCCGGCGGACTGCGCATGCGCGACGGACGCGAAGGCGGCGAGTGCGCCGCCAGCGAGGAACACGCGTTGGACCGCCGTCCGGCGGAAAAAGGAAAAATATGTCATCTCGTCGTCGTTTCCAGGGAAAGTGAAAGTGAACGGCTGAGTGGGCATCGATGTCCAAACCGGTTTGGATGCTATTTCAAACCGGTTTGGACGTCAAAAGATAATTATTTGACGGTAATCGCTACCGAACGGAAACAATTGCCGCCCATTGGTATGCCGTGCGGCATAGGGAATGCGAGGAACGACGGTGAAGGTGAATCTGAAGGCGCTATCGGACGCGCTCGGGCTGTCGCGGACGACGGTCAGCCGCGCGCTGAACGGTTACGACGACGTCAGCGAGGCGACGCGCGAACGCGTGGCGCGGGCTGCCCGGGAAATGGGCTATGTGGCGGATCCGACCGCGCGCCGGCTCGCGACCGGGCGCGCGGACGTGATCGGGATCGTCTATCCGTTCGGCGCGGGCGATCTCGGCGATCCGCGTTTCGGCGAGGTCGTCGCGGGCATCACCGAGCGGCTCGCGGAACGCAATCTGGATTTCATCATCGCGTCGGCGCGGCCGAACGCGGAACTGGACACCTATCGGCGCATTGTCGACGGCAAACTCGTCGATGGCCTGATCGTCGCGCGCACGCTGGTCGACGATCCGCGCATCGCGTACCTGCAAGCGAGCGCATTTCCGTACGTGGCCTACGGCCGGACCCAGGTCGCCGAGCCGTATGCGTGGTTCGATTTCGACAACGAGGCCGGCGCGCGGGACGCGGTGCGCCGGCTGACGGCGTTCGGGCATCGGCGCATCGCGATGATCAGCGCGCCGCTGGCACTGAATTTCGCCGCGCAGCGTCGTGCAGGCTATCTGTCGGCACTGCGCGAAGCCGGCATCGAGCCGGATCCGGCGTGGCTGGTCGAGTGCCCGTTTACGCACGACGGCGGGTTGCAGGCCGTGCGGGCGCTGCTCGCGCGCACCGAGCGGCCGACGGCGCTGCTGGTCGACAACAATATCGCGGGCGGCGGCGCGTTTCGGGCGCTCGTGGATAGCGGGCTGCGGCTGGGCGAGGACATGTCGCTGATCGTCTACGACGGCGTGCCGCCGGACATCGCGCATCCTTGTCGCGTGACGGCGGTCGTGCAACCGACCGGTCACGCGTCGGGGCGCGCACTGGCGGAACTGATGCTGCGGCTGCTGGGTGACGGCGTGCGCGAGCATCGGCTCGAGGCGCCGGCAATCGAGGCAGGAGACACGGACGGTCCGTTGCGCGGCTAGCCGGCGCGGTGCAGGGGAGGGACGCGAGCGACCGCAACCACTTGCGGAGTGCGCTCCTCCGAAAAGGCCATGACGACGGCAGGGGCGAATGTCCGTTTACTAGACGACCGGTCTAATCCGGGGCTATCATCCGTCCTCATGAATGCGGCGACGTCCGTGGCACTGGCAAAAAAGACGCGAAAATGCCATTTCGCGCTGCGATGCTGATGGTGCAGCGAGACGCCGTCGTTTTATTTTGAATTGTTCTAGACGACTGGTCTAATAGGCGCATGTCGCATTCGGATACGCGGGTCGCACGTTGACGCGTCGCAACTGACTAACCGACAGGCGCGCCGCGCCGGCCGGGTTGCCCGGTTGTGCAGCCCCGTTCCCCATCCATTTTCGAAGGAGTGTCCGATCATGAAGATTCTGGTTGTCCTGACCTCGCACGACACGCTCGGCGACACCGGCAAGAAGACCGGCTTCTGGCTCGAGGAACTGGCCGCGCCGTACTACGCGTTCAAGGATGCGGGCGTCGAACTGACGCTTGCGTCGCCGAAGGGCGGCCAGCCGCCGCTCGACCCGAAAAGCAACGATCCGGCCGCCCAGACCGACGCGACGCGCCGCTTCGAAGCCGATGCGGCGGCCAAGGCCGAACTGGCTTCGACGCGCAAGCTGGCCGACGTGTCCGTGGACGACTACGACGCCGTGTTCTACCCGGGCGGCCATGGCCCGCTGTGGGATCTCGCCGAGGATCTGCATTCGATCGGCCTGATCGAGCGCGCGCTGGCGGCCGGCAAGCCGGTCGCGGCCGTGTGCCACGCGCCGGGCGTGCTGCGTCACGTGAAGAACCCGCAGACCGGCGAATCGGTTGTGCGCGGCAAGCGCGCGACGGGCTTCACCAACAGCGAGGAAGCGGCCGTCGAACTGACGGAAGTGGTGCCGTTCCTCGTCGAGGACATGCTGAAGACCAACGGCGCGCAATTCGAGCGCAGCGCCGACTGGGCGCCGCATGTCGTCACCGACGGGCTGCTGATCACGGGGCAGAACCCCGCATCGTCGGAGCCGGCCGCCGAAGCGCTGCTCGCGCTGCTCGGCCACCGCTAAGCCGCCAAGCCGCCAAGCCGCCAAGCCGCCAAGCCGCCAAGCCGATGGCGCCGGCCGGGCCGGCGCCGTACCGTATCCGTCGCCGGGCGCAAGCCGCCCTGCGACGGCCCGAATCGTTCCGTCGTGCGTACTGCACGACGCGTTCCCAGTCGTTTTGCAGAACCAAGCAAAGGAGTCGTGGATGTCTGCCCTGTTCGAACCGTTCAAACTCAAGGATGTCACGCTGCGCAACCGCATCGCGGTGCCGCCGATGTGCCAGTACGTCGCCGAGGACGGCGTCGTCAACGACTGGCATCACGTGCATCTGGCCGGCATCGCGCGCGGCGGCGCAGGCCTCGTGATCGCCGAGGCGACGGCCGTGTCGCCGGAAGGGCGCATCACGCCGGGCTGCGCGGGGCTGTGGAACGATGCACAGGCCGAAGCGTTCGCGCCGTCGGTCGCGGCGATCAAGGCGGCCGGTGCGGTGCCCGGCATCCAGATCGCGCACGCGGGCCGCAAGGCGAGCGCGAACCGCCCGTGGGAAGGCGACGACCATATCGCCGACGGCGATCCGCGCGGCTGGCAGACCATCGCGCCGTCGGCGGTGCCGTTCGGCGCCCACCTGCCGAAGACGCCGCGCGCCATGACGCGCGACGACATCGCACGCGTGCAGGCCGACTTCGTTGCGTCGGCGAAGCGCGCACGCGACCTGGGCTTCGAATGGCTCGAGCTGCACTTCGCGCACGGCTATCTCGGCCAGAGCTTCTTCTCGGTGCATGCGAACCAGCGTGACGACGAATACGGTGGTTCGGCCGAGAACCGCGGCCGCTTCCTCGTCGAAACGCTGGCGGCCGTCCGCAAGGTGTGGCCCGAGCATCTGCCGCTGACCGCGCGCTTCGGCGTGATCGAATACGATGGCCGCGACGAAGAGACGCTCGCCGAGTCGATCGCGCTCACGCAGCGGTTGAAGCAGGAAGGGCTCGACATGCTCAGCGTGTCGGTCGGTTTCTCGACGCCCGATGCGCAGATTCCGTGGGGCCCGGCGTTCCTCGCGCCGATCGCCGAGCGCGTGCGCCGCGAGGCCGGGCTGCCGGTGTCGTCCGCGTGGGGGATCGACACGCCGCAACTGGCGAACCGCGTGGTGGCGGAAGAGCAGCTCGATCTCGTGATGGTCGGCCGCGCGCATCTGGCCGACCCGCACTGGCCGTACTACGCGGCCAAGCAGCTCGGCGTCGAGCGTCCGTCGTGGACGCTGCCCGCGCCGTACGCGCACTGGCTCGAGCGTTACCGGACGGCCGACAAGGTGGCCTGAACGGGCGTGTCGCCGGGGCGGCGTGCGCATGAGATGCGCCGCCGATCCGGCGCCGATGGATAGAATGGCGGTTCGCGCCGGCTGGTTGCCGGCGCGAACCGCCATTTTTTTCATTTCGACAGAGGTGCCATGGGCGCACATGTCCCGTCGTCTCCTGATTCTGCCGCACGGCCGCGCACGCAGCAGATCTCCCGCGCTGTCCTGTATGCGGCGCTGCTGGTGATCGCGCTGTGGGTGATCCGCGATTTTCTTCCCGCCATCGCCTGGGCCTGCGTGATCGCCATCGCGATGTGGCCGATGCTGAAGCGCTTCGAATCCCACCGGCTGTTCCGCAACCGCCCGACGCTCATCGCGCTCGTCATCACGGCGGCGATCTCATTGCTGGTCGTGCTGCCGGTGGCCGTCGCGGCGACCCAGGCGATCGGGCAGGCGCATGACCTGCGCGAGTGGCTGCGCACGATCCAGGACAACGGCATCCCGGTGCCGGATGTGGTCGGCCGGCTGCCTTACGGCGCGGCGCAGGTGACCGAATGGTGGCAGGCCAACCTCGGCCATCCGCTGCATGCGGCCAGCGCGATGCACGGCGTCAATAGCGAGAAATTCATCGCGTTCGGCCGGCAGTTCGGTACGAAGCTCGCGCACGGGCTGCTCGAATTCGGCTTCATGCTCGTCACGCTGTTCGTGATCCTGCGCGCCGGCCACAAGCTGTCGGGCGCATTGCTGCAGGGCGCGCGGCGCGCGTTCGGGCGCAGCGGCGCGGAGCTGATCGAGCGGATGGTCGCGGCCGTGTTCGGCACGGTGACGGGGCTCGTCGTCGTCGGGCTCGGGGAGGGCGCGCTGCTCGGCATCGCGTATGCGCTGGCCGGCGTCCCGCATGCGGCGCTGCTCGGCCTCGTCACGGCGATCGCCGCGATGCTGCCGTTCTGCGCGCCGATCGTGTTCTGCGGCGCGGCGCTGTGGCTGTTCGTCCAGGGGGCGACGATGTGGGCCGTCGCGGTGGCCGTGCTCGGGTTCGTCGTCGTGTTCATCGCCGAGCACTTCGTGCGGCCGGTGTTGATCGGCAGCTCCGCGCGGCTGCCGTTCCTGCTCGTGCTGTTCGGCATCCTCGGCGGCGCCGAGACGTTCGGCCTGATCGGGTTGTTCGTCGGCCCCGCGCTGATGACGGTGCTGACGATGCTGTGGGCCGAATGGATTGCATGACGATGCGTGCCGGGGCGGCGGCATGATGCGGCGGTACGGCGGCGCGATCAGGTGCATATCGGCCGCCGCGACGGGCGACGATCTGGCTTGTGCCGTGGCATGCAATGCAGGGATCCGGATAACGTTCTCTACATTTCTTTTCGATCCGGACCCAAAGGTCGAGTAGCATGGGGCTTTTGATCACGCCGGCATGGCGCAGCAGATTTCACCAAGCATGCGATTGATTACGATGTCCCGTCCCGCAGCGACGCTGTCCCTGGCCGCCAGCTGCCTGATGTTGCACGGTTGTGCGTGGTTCGACTCGTGGCTACCGTTCTCGTACTCGCGCACGCCGCTCGCGCGGGCCGCGTCGCGGCATGGCGCGACGCGCGCCGATGTCGTCCGCGCCGGCGGCAATCCGCGCAGCGTATGGATGGTCCGCAACGGCAACGGCGTCTGCTACAACTACTTCATCGAGCACGGCAACGATCACCGCGAGTATTTCGTCGTGTTCGACAGGGCCGGCGTCGTCACGCAGCACGGTTTCGATTCCTGCATGAATGCCGACCGCAAGGGCACGCTCGCGCCGGGCAAGGCCGCTTCGCGCTAGCGCGGCGGCCTTGCCCGCCCGGCATCATGCGATCGTGTCGACCACGCCGCCGTCCACCCGCAACGCGGCGCCCGTCGTCGCCGACGCGAGCGGCGAGCACACGTAGACGACCAGGTTCGCGACTTCCTCGGGCGTCGCGGGCCGCTGGATGATCGAGCTCGAGCGGTGGTTGCGCACGAACTCCACGGCCACGTCTTCGACGCTGCGGCCGGTTTCGTCGGCCGTTTCCTTCAGCAGTGCCCGCACGCCGTCCGACATCGTCGGCCCCGGCAGCACCGAGTTGACGGTCACGTGGGTGCCGGCCGCGAGCTTCGCGAGGCCGCGTGCGATCGACAGCTGCGCGGTTTTCGTGAAGCCGTAATGAATCATGTCGACCGGGATGTTCAGGCCCGATTCCGACGAAATGAACACGATGCGACCGGCATTGCGTTCGATCATCCCCTTCAGGTAATGCCGCGCGAGGCGCACGCCGGACATCACGTTGGTCTGGAAATAGTGGTCCCACTCGGCGTCGTCGATATCGAAGAACGCCTTCAGGCCGTAGATGCCCGCATTGTTGACGAGGATGTCGGCCGCGGGCGTGTGCTGCGTGATGCGCGCGGCGCCGGCGGCATCGGACAGGTCGGCCGCGATGCCGTCAAAGCCCGCGTCGGGGACGGTCGCGCGCAGGTGCGCGAGCGCGGACTGCACCGACGCGTCGCTGCGGCCGTTGACGACGACGCGCGCGCCGGCACGCGCCAGCCCTTCGGCAATCGCGAGCCCGATACCGGCGGTGGAAGCGGTGACGACCGCGGTTTTGCCTTTCAGATCGATATGCATGAGCGTGACGGGAGAGGAATGAAGGGGAATCGCCGCGGTGCCGCGGCGGACGGAATTCAAAGCTTAGGCGAAACGGCGCGATCCGGCGTCGAAGCCGGTGATCTGGTGATCCGGCGTCGAAGCCGGCGATACGGCAATCCGGCGATACGGCGATACGGCGACACGGCGACACGCCGATACGCCGATACGCCGATACGGTTGCGCGGCGCCGCACAGTCTTGTACGGTGAGCGTTCGCCGTCTTGACCGAGAGCCCGCCGCGTGAGCCGTACCACCCATCGATCCGTCGTACCTTCGCCGTTCTGGCGTGATGCCGCGTTGCCGTTCATCGAGGCGCGCACCGTCGACGACGGGCGCTCGATCTGCTACGCGAAGCACACGCACGACACGTTTTCGGTGGGCGCGATTGTCGGCGGCACGAGCACCTACCTGAACGGCGCGACGAACGAGCACGTCGGGCGCGGCGTGCTGGTGATCATCGATCCGGAACAGGTGCATGCGTGCAATCCGTATGGCCCCGACGCGTGGGCATACCGGATGGTCTATGTCGACGTGCCGTGGCTCACGCGGCTGCAGCATTCGCTGGGCCGCAATCCGAACAGCGATTTTCACGGCTTTTCGCCGAAGTTGACCGAGCGGCACGACCTGTTCGCGCAATTTGGCAGTTTCTACCGCACGCTCGTCGCGCCCGGCATCGATCCGCTCGGCAAGGAAAGCGCGGCGGTCGAGTTCTTCACGGCGCTGCACGGCGCGCTCGATCGCGAGCTGCCCGGCCCGCGCGCCGGGGACGACAACGCGAGGCTCGCGCGCGCGGCCGACTACATCGCCGCGCATTGCCGCGAGGGTGTCACGCTCGATGCGATCTGCGCGGAGGCCGATTTGTCGCCGTCATACCTGATCCGTGCGTTCAACGCGCGTTACGGGATGACGCCGCATGCGTTCCTGATCGATCGCCGCGTGCAGTACGGCCGCACCGAGCTGCGCCGCGGCCGGCCGATCGCCGACGTCGCGCTCGACGCGGGTTTTGCCGACCAGGCGCATTTCCAGCGCGCGTTCCGGCGGATCGCGGCCGCGACGCCCGGGCAATACCGCAGCGCGACGAACTGAGCGGCGCTCGGCCTGCACCGGCCACCGCTCGTTCCCGACACGGCCTGCGTCAGATGTCGAGCAGATAAAGCGCGCTGCCGGCCAGCAGCAACGCCATCAGCCGGTTGAACATGCGCATGCGCCGCGCGTTCGCGAGCCGGTGCTGCAGCGACGCGCCCGCATACCCCCAGCACGCGATCGACGCGAAGCAGATCACGAGATACAGCGCGGCGAACTGCCAGACCTGCGCGCGGTCGCCGTCGGCCGCATACGCGCCCATCGCGGCCACGCACGCGAGCCATGCCTTCGGATTCAGCCACTGCAGCGCCGCGCCGGACGCCGCCGACGGGCCGGCCACGTCCGGGTCGGCCGACAGCCGGCCGTCATCGAGCGCGAGCCGCAGCGCCATATACAGCAGGAACGCGATTCCCGACCACTGCGTGGCCGTCGTCAGCACGGGCCAGCGCGCGAGTGCCTCGTGCAGCCCGAGGCCGATCAGCAGGAACAGCGCGACGAAGCCGAGCGTCGCGCCGGCCGCGTAGCGCAGGCTCGCGCCGAGGCCGTGGCGCGCGCCCGCACTGAGCGCGACGATGTTGACGGGACCGGGGGTGATCGACGAGGCGAGCGCGAACGCGGCCATCGAAACCAGCATGCTCATTGGAAGTCTCCATGCAAAAGATCGAAAGTCGCATCGAGACTACGGGAGCCGCATCGGCCCGTATTGAAGAAAACTGCCCTCGGCGGCGCGCGCGGCCGCCGTCAGTGCAGGGCGCGCGGCGCGTGCGCCGGCCGGGTATCGCGCAGGTCGGCCGGGCGCAGCGGGCCGCCGGCACAGGGTTGAGTCGATACCGAGAACCCGAACGTGTTGATGCCGCCCGAACAGGCGACGAATACGCTGCCGCCGTGCATTTCGGCGACGGCCTTCACGATCGACAATCCGAGCCCGTGGTTCTCCTTGCTGTTCGCACGGGCCTCCTCGAGCCGGTAGAAGCGCTCGAACACGTGCGAGCGCCGGACGGGGTCGATCGGCTCGCCGGGGTTCGCGACGGACATCTCGACGAGCGTGTCGCGCCGCACGATCGTCACGTTGACCGTCGCGCCCGGCGCCGAATGCTGGATCGCATTGATCAGCAGGTTCGTCATCGCGCGGCGGAACAGCGACGGATCGACGGCCGCGCGCGCATCGCCGTGCAGCTCGGCGCGCAACTGCGCCTCGTCGAGCGGGATTTCGAGGAAGTCGAGCATGCGCCGCACCTCGTCGGCGAGCGACACGTCCTTCAGGTCGGTCGCGCGTTCGCCGCGGTCGCTGCGCGACAGGAACAGCATGTCGTTGATGATCACGCGCAGCCGCTCGAATTCCTCGAGGTTCGATTGCAGCGTCTGCTGCATCCGCTCGACCGTGCGGTCGCGGCTGGTCAGCGCGACCTGGGTCTGGCCGATCAGGATGCTGATCGGCGTGCGCAGTTCGTGCGCAACGTCCGCGTTGAATGCCTCGAGCCGCGCGTAGGTTTGCTGGATGCGGTCGAGCGCACCGTTGAACGAGGTGGCGAGGTCGCGCAGCTCGGCCGGCAGCGCGTCGGTCTGCAGCCGCTGGCGGCGGTTCGCGAGGCTGATCGCCGATGCGTCCTGCGACAGCCGGTCGAGCGGCGCGAGCCCGAAGCGCGCGACCGCGCGGCTCAGCAGCAGCGCGATGATCGTCGCGATCGTGATCAGCCCGGCGAGCGTCCAGCCGAAGCGGCGCAGCATCCGCTGCGTGCGTTCGCACGAGCTGGCGACGACCAGCTTCAGCGTCGGCCGCTCGCCGTTGCCGGCCACCGTGACGGTTTTCGTCATCACGTCGTAGGTGCTGTGGTTCAGCGCGTATTGCTGGAACGCGCCGAACGGCGCGCCGACGGGCACGCCGTCGACGGGCTTGCCGAAGCGAAAGTCCGGATTCGGGCTGTCCACCTGGTAGCGTGTCGAGCCGTCGGGCGGTTCGAGGTCGGCGAGCTTTTCCTGCATGAGACGCCCGCGCTGGGGCGTGAGCGCATGCGACACGATCATCTCGGCGACCTTGGTGCGTGTGTCGAGCGTCGCGCGCAGCTCGGCGAACAGCTGGCGTTCCATCATCACGAACAGCCCGCAGCCCACCAGCGTGAAGACGAGCAGCGACACGATGCCGAACATCGCCGACAGCCGCTGGACGATCGAGCGTTTCATGCGGGCCTCTCGCCGTCGCCGTCCTCGCGCGCCTCGAGCACGTAGCCCATGCCGCGGATCGTGTGCAGCAGCTTGTCCGTGAACGGGCCGTCGAGTTTCGCGCGCAGGCGCTTGATGGCCGTCTCGACGACGTTCGCGTTGCTGTCGAAGTTCACGTCCCACACGAGTTCGGCGATCGTCGTCTTCGACAGCACCTCGCCGCTGCGCCGTGCGAGCACGCCGAGCAGCTGGAATTCCTGCGCGGTCAGGTCGAGGCGCGTGCCGTCGCGGGTCGCGCGGCGGCCGATCAGGTCGACCCGCAGGTCGCCGATCGAGATCAGCGTCGATTCCTGCACGCGCGCGCGGCGCGTCAGCGCGCGCAGCCGCTCGATCAGTTCGAGGAACGAGAACGGCTTGGTCAGGTAGTCGTCGGCGCCGCCGCGCAGCCCGCGCACGCGGTCGTCGACACGGTCGCGCGCGGTCAGCATGATGACGGGCGTCTGCTTCTGCGCGCGCAATGCGCGCAGCACGCCGAAGCCGTCCAGCTTCGGCAGCATCACGTCGAGCACGACCACGTCGTAGTCGAATTCGACGGCCTTCCACGCGCCGTCTTCGCCGTCGAGCGCGGTGTCGACGACCCAGCCTTCTTCGGTCAGGCCGCTCTTCAGGTATTCGACGACTTTCGGTTCGTCTTCGACGATCAGGACTTTCATGTTCGAATCCGTTGTCCGGGTAATCCGGTTAAGGGCTCGGCTGCGCCGGAGCCAGCGCCGGGGCGGCCGTGGCGACCTCGGCCGGTGCCGGGCCACCCGCAGCATGGCCATCCCAGCCGCCGCCCAGCGCCTTCGCGAGAAACACGACGAGCGCCGCGCGCTGACCCTGGATCTGCACGGCCTGCCGCTCGCTCGTCAGCAACTGCTGTTCGGCCGTCAGCACGTCGATGAACGGTGTCAGGCCGCCCGCGTAGCGATCCTGAGCGAGCGACACGAGCTTGCGCGCGTCGTCGACGGCCGCGGCGGCCTGCTGCGCCGCGTCGGCGAGCACCGACAATCCCGTGACGGCATTCTGCACCTCCTGGAACGCGGTGAGCACGGTCTGCCGGTAGCTGGCCTGCGCGGCGACATAGCCGGCCTGCGCGAAATCGACGCCGGCCTTCAGCTTGCCGCCTTCGAACAGCGGCTGGCTGAGCGACCCGCCGACCGACCACAGCAACGCCGGCACGGTGAACAGGCCCGCGAAGCGGGTCGCGTCCCAGCCGATATCGGGCGACAGCATGATGCGCGGGAAATACGCGGCGCGCGCGACGCCGATCTGCGCATTCGCGGCGGCCATCGCGCGCTCGGCCGACGCGACGTCGGGGCGCCGTTGCAGCACGTCGCTCGGCAGGCCGGTCGGCAGCGCCGGCGCGTTGATCGGCACGACGCGCGGCGCGATCGAGAACGTGGGGGCCGGCGTGCCGACCAGCGTTGCGATCGCGGTTTCGACCTGCACGCGCTGCTGGAGCAGCAACTGCGCCTGGGTGCGCGTCGCGTCGAGCTGCGCGCGCTGTTGCAGCAGATCGAGACCCGATACCGCGCCGAGGTCGTGGCGCGCGCTCACGTAGTCGAGCGCCTTCTGCTGCAGGTCGATCGAGCGCTTGACGACGTCGATCTCGGTATCGAATTCGCGCAGCGCGAAATAGCTCGACGCGAGATCGGCGGTCAGCACGAGACGCGCGTTCGCGAAATCGTCACGGGCCTGCTCGGTGGTCGCCTGCGCCGATTCGACGCTGCGGCGCACGCGGCCGAACAGGTCGAGTTCGTAGCTGACGGCCGCGCCGACCTGGATGTCGTTCTGCACGGTCGACGTGCTTTGTGTCGCGTAGTTGGTTTGCGGCCGGTCGGACGAGATCTTGAAGCGCTGGCCGCTCGCGTTCAGGCCGACGGCCGGATACTGCGCCGACGCGACCGACGCGAGCGTCGCCTTCGCCTGGTCGTAGCGCGCGGCGACGGCCTTCAGGTTCTGGTTGTTGCGCAGCGCTTCGGTTTCCAGCGCGTCGAGCTGCGGATCGCCGAACGCGGTCCACCATGCCGGGTCGAGCGGCGCGCGGGCCGGCGCGGCCGGATGCCAGTACGCGTCGGCCGGATCGAGCCGCCACGCGGCCGGCGTGTCGACGTCGGGCCGCTTGTAATCGGGGCCGACCGTACAGCCGGCGAGCGCGGCCGCGAACGCAACGGCAGTGGCGACCGACGTGGCAGCGGCGGTAGGCCGCCGGCGGATGCGCATCGCGATCACGACTTCGCCTCCGCGGCGCCGGAGGCCGGCTTCGCGGCCGGCGCCGAGACGATCACCTGGTCGCCGTTCGTGAGCGCGTCGCTCGGGTTCGTGACGAGGCGGTCGTTCGGCGTGAGCGGGCCGTCGACTTCGAGCGTCTGCCCGATCGTGCGCACGACCGTCACCTGCTTCAGGCGGACCTGGCCGTTCGCGTCGACGGTCGCGACCGTCGGGCCTTCGGCACGGAACAACAACGTATTGGCCGGCACCTGCAGGCGGCCGACCGGCGTCATCGGCAGTGTCGCCTGCACGTACGCGCCGGGCAGCAGCCGACCGTCCGGGTTCGGCAGCGTGATCTCGATCTGCAGCGAGCGCGTCGCGACGTCGATCGCCTCGGACGTGCGCGTGATCGTCCCGTCGAACGTGCGGCCCGGCAGCTCGGCCTGCGCGACGCTCACATGCTGGTCGACCTTCACTTGCTGTGCGTACGCCTGCGGCACCTGCACGTAGAGGCGCAGCCGGTCGGCCTGCACGACCGTGAACAGCGAGCGGCCCGCGTTGCCCGAGCTGACGAGATCGCCGACGTCGACGTTGCGCTGCGTGACGATCCCGTCGATCGGCGCGACGATCCGCTGGAAGCCTTTCAGCTCGGTGAGGCGGCGCATGTTCGCGTCGGCCGCCGCGAGGTTCGCGGTGCCCTGGTTGAACGCGCCTTGCCGGTCGTCGAGTTCCTGCTGCGAGACGGCATCGCGCTGGCGCAACTGCTGCGCGCGGTCGAACGACGTCTTCGCGAGGGCGAGCGCGGCTTGCGCCTGCTGGCGCTGCGCGGTGGCCTGCGCGAGTTCCTGGTTCAGCTCGGGCGTGTCGAGTTCGGCGAGCGTCTGGCCCTGCTTCACGTGCGCGCCGATGTCGGCTTGCCAGCGCAGCACGTAGCCGCTCGCGCGGGCGTAGATCGGCGCCTCGACGAAGCCGCGCAGCGTGCCGGGCAGCGTCAGCTTGCCGCCGGTGGCCGCATCGACCGGATGCACGATCGTCACGTACTGGCGCGTGTTCTGCTCGGCGACCGCGTCGAGCCGGTTGCGGTTCAGCACGTTGACGAAGACGGTGCGCGCGGCGCCGGCGGCCAGCAGCACGCCGATCACGACCAGGACGACTTTCCCGCGTCGCGATACCGACGTGCGCGTCGGCAGGTGCATGCCGTGTTCGTCCACCTGGATGCCGACGGAGCTGTGATGTTTCTCTTCCATGAATTCAACCAAATCAACCGGGTAGTGGGACGAAAGTCAGTGTCCGGCCTGGCGCGCGCGCCGGCGGGCCAGCCGCG
Source organism: Burkholderia sp. AU30198 (assembly GCF_020419825.1). Taxonomy (NCBI): domain Bacteria; kingdom Pseudomonadati; phylum Pseudomonadota; class Betaproteobacteria; order Burkholderiales; family Burkholderiaceae; genus Burkholderia; species Burkholderia sp. AU30198. The sequence continues at coordinate 622,585 of NZ_JAIZSA010000001.1, forward strand.
CATGCACGCCGCCGAACACGAGCGGCACGAACAGCAAGGTCGATACGGTGGCGAACAGCAGCCCGCCGATCACCGCGCGTCCGAGTGGCGCATTCTGCTCGGCGCCTTCGCCGAGACCGAGCGCCATCGGCACCATCCCGATGATCATCGCGAGCGCCGTCATCAGCACCGGCCGGATCCGCGTCGCGCCTGCTTCCAGCGCGGCCGTGAGCGGCGGCGCGCCGGCCTCGAGACGCTGGCGCGCGAACGACACGACCAGAATACTGTTCGCGGTCGCGACGCCCACCGTCATGATCGCGCCAGTGAGCGCGGGCACGCTCAGGTGCGTGCCGGTGATGAACAGCATCCAGACGATGCCGGCGAGCGCGGCCGGCATCGCGCTGATGATGATCAGCGGGTCGAGCCACGACTGGAAATTGACGACGATCAGCAGGTAGACGAGCACGATCGCCATCGCGACGCCCGCGCCGAGGCCGATATACGACGTGCGCATCGTCTCGATCTGGCCGCGCATCGTCAGCTCGGTGCCGCGCGGCAGCGTCGCGCGCGCATCCGACACGATGCGGTCGATCTCGCCCGCGACCGCGCCGAGGTCGCGGCCTTCGACGCTCACGTACACGTCGATCGCCGGGCGGATGTTGTAGTGCGTGATCACGGCCGGGTTCGCGGTGCTGCGCACCTGCACGAGGTTGCCGAGCAGTTGCAGCGGCGCGCCCGTGCGGCCGCTTGCGGAGATCGGCGTGCCGAGCAGGTCGTCGACCGACGAGATGCTGTATTGCGGGGTCTGGATCTGCAGCGGGTACTGGACACCGGAGCGCGGGTTGATCCAGAACGACGGCGTGGTCTGAGAACTGCCGGACAGCGAGATCAGCATGTTCTGCGCGACGTTCTGCGCGGAGAGATTGAGCTGCTGCATGCGCGTACGGTCCATGTCGGCCAGCAGGGTCGGCTCGTCGTTGCGTTGCAGCACGTGCACGTCGACGGCGCCGGGGATTTGCCTGAACTTTTTCATCAGGCTGCTCGCGATAGTCATGTTACTCGCGAGATCGTTGCCGAGCACCTGCAGGTCGATCGCGGCCGGTTGGCCGAAGTTCAGGATCTGCGTGATGATGTCCGACGGCTGGAAGAAGAACTCGACGCCCGGGAAGCGCTCCGGCAGCACCGTGCGCAGCGCCTGCACGTAGTGCTGGGTCGCGCGGTGGCCGGGCTTCAGCGCGATCAGCAGTTCGCCGTCGAGCGTGCCGATCGTGCCCGCGTTGCTGTATGACAGGTTGATGCCGCTCACCGGCAGGCCGAGGTTGTCGACGATCGCGCCGAGTTCGTCCGGCGGCACGGTTTCGCGGATCACGCGCTCGACCTGGTCGGCGAGGCGTGCGGTTTCCTCGATCCGGTAGCCGGTCGGCGCGCGCATGTGCAGCCGGATGTTGCCGGAATCGGCATTCGGGAAGAAGTCGCGGCCGAGCACGAACACGAGGCCTGTCGACAGCACGCAGAGGCCGAGGAAGCACATCGCGTAGAAGCGGCGGCGCACCAGCAGGATGCTGAGCAGCACGATGTACCACGCACGCAGCCGCTCGAACGCGTTGTTGAACGCATGGTGGATGCGCGCGAAGCGCGATGTCGCGTGATCGGGGCCGGTACTTGCCTGCTGCGGGCGGAACAGCAGCATCGCGAGCGTCGGCACCAGCGTGCGCGACAGCACGTACGACGCGAGCATCGCGAACACGACGGCTTCCGCGAGCGGTACGAACAGGAAGCGCGCGACGCCCGTCAGGAAGAACATCGGCACGAACACGATGCAGATGCACAGCGTCGACACGAACGCGGGCACCGCGATCTCGCCGGCGCCTTCGAGGATCGCGTCGTGCAGGTTGGTACCGAGGTGCAGGTGCCGCTCGATGTTCTCGATCGTCACCGTCGCATCGTCCACCAGAATCCCGACCGCGAGCGCGAGCCCGCCGAGCGTCATGATGTTGATGGTCTCGCCGAGCGCGGACAGCGCGATCAGCGACGTGAAGATCGACAGCGGGATCGAGATCGCGATGATCAGCGTGCTGCGCCAGTTGCCGAGGAACAGCAGGATCATCATCGCGGTCAGCACGGCGGCGATCAGCGCCTCGTGGATCACGCCCTGGACGGCCGCGTTGACGAATACCGACTGGTCGAACAGCGGCGTGATCGTGAGCCCCTCGGGCAGGGTCGGGATCACCTTCGGCAGCAGCGTTTTCAGGTCCGACACGACCTTGAGCGTCGACGCGTCGCCGCTTTTCAGGATCGAGATGAGCACGCCGCGCTGGCCGTTCTGGCGCACGACGTTGGTCTGCGGCGCGAAGCCGTCGCGTACCGATGCCACCTCGCGCAGGTAGGTCGTCGCGCCGTTGACGGTCTGGACCGGCAGGCTGCTGATGTCGGCGATCGTATCGGCCGACGCATTCGTGTCGATCCGGTATTCGGTCTGGCCCATCTTCGCGGTGCCGGTTGGCAGCACGAGGTTCTGCGCGTTGACCGCGTTGACGATGTCGGCGGGCGTGAGCCCCTTCGCCTGCAGCGCCTGCGGATCGAGGTCGATCGCGACCACACGCGTGCGGCCGCCGTACGGGAACGGGATCTGCACGCCCGGCACCGTTATCAGCTGCGGGCGCAGGAAGTTGAGCGCGATGTCGGCGAGCGACTGTTCGCTGAGCGTCTTGCTCGACAGCCCGAGCTGGATCACCGGAATGCTCGACGCCGAATAAGTGATCACGAGCGGCGGCGTCGCGCCCTGCGGCATCTGCCGCACGATCGCCTGCGCGGACGAGACCGTTTGCGCGATCGCCGTCTGCACGTTCGCGCCCGGTTGCAGGAACACCTTCACGACCGCGATGCCGGGCAGCGACGTCGATTCGACGTGCTGGATGTTGTTGACGGTCGTCGTCAGGATCCGTTCATGCACGGACGTGATGCGGTTCGTCATCTCGGTCGCGGAGAAGCCGCTGTAATTCCAGATGACGCTGATCACGGGAATGTTGATCGCGGGCAGCACGTCGACCGGCGTGCGCATCAGCGCAAGCGGGGTGGCCAGCACGATCATGATGGCCATCACGATGAACGTGTAGGGGCGCTTGAGCGCGAGATTGACGATCCACATGGAGGCAGCGGGACAGGCGGTGATCAGGCGTGGGTAAAGGGAACCCGAATGATAGGCGTCGGCGTGGAACGGGTTACTGTCGCGAAACTGGCGGAATTGTCAGGTTGGGGCGCAGCGGCCGATTGCCGATTCAGCAGAGGAAACGCAGCGTGGCGCGACGGCCGGCAAACGGCCGCGATACCGGACGGGCACGCTGCGTCGGCGGCGATTCCGTTCATCGGCCCGCGCTCAGATCTGCTCGATCCCGACACGCGCGAGCGCCCCCAGGTCGACGACGTCGATCTGGTTGTAGGCGAGCCGCAACGCGCCGAGCTTTTCGAGCTGCTGCAGCGCCTGGTTGATCCGCTGCCGCGATACGCCGACGAGCATCCCCAGTTCCTCCTGCGAGATCGACAGCGACGGACCGGTGTCCGGGTACAGGTCGGGGTTGAACAACTGCGTGAGCGCCTGCGCGACGCGGGCGTCGACGTCCAGCAGCCGGCTGTTCTGGATCGACGCGATGAATTCGCCCATCCGGTTGTTCAACTGGTGGATCACGAAACGCGTGAACGGCAGGCTCGTGTCGAGCAGCGCGTGGAACGTGTCGACCGGCACGAACAGCACGGTCGAGCGCTGGATCGCGACGACCTCGTACTTGCGCAGCTCGCGCTTGATCACGCTGCCTTCGCCGAACCAGCCGCCCGACGGCACGCCGGAGAACGTGCAGCCGCGCCCGGACGCATTGAAGATCGCGAGCTTCAGCAGCCCGCGATGCACGCCGATCCAGTATTCCGACGGCGCGAGCCGATGGGCGATCACGTCGCCGGCCTCGCACTGCTCGACGCGCGACTGTGCGAGCACGAGCGCCTGGTGCTCGGGCGCGAGCGTACGGAACCATGCGCATTGGCCGAACAGCGTGGCCAGCGCCGGCAGCGGGCCCGGTTCGGAAAGGGCGTCGGCCGGGTGGGCGGGCGCGTCGGGCGGTGCGGCGAGAGGGTCGTGCATGGGTGCGGGTTTGCGAGGATAGGGATAACGCGCAGCGCGTGAAAGGCACTCTGTCGCTTCGATGACAGACGGCTCACAATAGCGCCCGTTAGGCTGTCGGCAATTGAACCACATCAAAACGATCCGGGGTGGCTGCACCCCGGTCGACAGGACACGGGAGACAGGATCATGACGCAGATGTTCGAGGCCGGACTCGGCCGCCGCGACGCCAATTACGTGCCGCTCACCCCGATCGACTTCCTGGTCAGGACGGCCGAAGTCTACGGCGAGCGCCTCGCGATCGTGCACGGCGACGTGCGGCGCACCTGGGGCGAGACCTACACGCGCGCGAAGCAACTGGCGAGCGCGCTCGCGCGGCTCGGCGTCGAGCGTGGCGACACGGTCGCGGCGATGCTGCCGAACATCCCGGCGATGGTCGAGGCGCACTTTGGCGTGCCGATGGCCGGCGCCGTGCTGAACACGATCAACACGCGGCTCGACGTGTCGTCGGTGCTGTTCATGCTGCGTCACGGCGAGGCGAAGGTGCTGATCGTCGATACCGAATACGCGGAGTTCGCGCATCGCGCGGCGCTCGAGGTGCCGGGCCTGAAGATCGTCAGCGTGGCCGACGCGATGCCGGCCGATCCCGCGCGCTTCGCGAGCGCGACCGACTATGAGGCGCTCGTGGCAAGCGGCGACGCCGACTATGCGTGGACGCCGCCCGCCGACGAATGGGAAGCGATCGCGCTGAACTACACGTCCGGCACGACCGGCGACCCGAAGGGCGTCGTCTATCACCATCGCGGCGCGTATCTCGCGGCGATCAGCAATATCCTCGAATGGGACATGCCGAAGCATGCCGTCTACCTGTGGACGCTGCCGATGTTCCATTGCAACGGCTGGTGCTTCCCGTGGGCCGTCGCGGCGCGCGCGGGCGTGAATGTCTGCCTGCGCAGGTTCGACGCGAAGACGGTGTTCGACCTGATCCGCCGCGAACGCATCACGCACTACTGCGGTGCGCCGATCGTGCAGAGCGCGATCGCGAACGCGCCGGCCGAATTCCGCGAAGGCATCGACCACACGGTGCACGCGATGGTCGCGGGCGCGGCGCCCGCGCCGGCCGTGATCGCGAAGATGAAGGAGATCGGCTTCGACCTGCTGCACGTGTACGGGCTGACCGAGGTCTACGGCCCGGCGACCGTGTGCGCGCAGCAGTCGCACTGGGAAGACCTGCCCGACGAGGAGCGCGCGCGGCTCAATGCGCGCCAGGGCGTGCGCTACCACCTGGAAGCGGGCGCGACGGTGCTCGATCCGGACACGATGGCGCCGGTGCCGGCCGACGGCGAGACGCTCGGCGAGATCATGTTCCGCGGCAACATCTGCATGAAGGGCTACCTGAAGAACCCGAAGGCGACCGACGAGGCATTCCACGGCGGCTGGTTCCATACCGGCGATCTCGCGGTGCTGATGCCGGACGGCTATATCCGGATCAAGGATCGCAAGAAGGACATCATCATCTCGGGCGGCGAGAACATCTCGAGCATCGAGGTCGAGGATGCGCTGTACCGGCATCCGGCGGTGGCGGTCGCGGCCGTCGTCGCGTTGCCCGACCCGAAATGGGGCGAAGTGCCGTGCGCGTTCGTCGAGCTGCGCGAAGGCGCGAGCGCGACCGAGGCGGAGATCGTCGCGCATTGCAAGCAGCTGCTCGCGGGCTTCAAGGTGCCGAAGGCCGTGCGGTTCGGCGAACTGCCGAAGACCTCGACCGGCAAGATCCAGAAATTCCAGCTGCGCAATGCGGTGGGATCGGACAAGGCGATCGATCTGGCGGGCGGCGACGTGCCGGGTAAGAAGACGCAGTAATCCGCCACGCTCGCCGGGCCGGCGGTTGCACGTCGTCGATCCGGCGGCCGTGCCGCCGGGCCGCCATCGTTCAGGTACGGATCGTCATCAGCGCGGGCAGCGCCGTCACGTCCGGCTGTTCGTCGAGATGCCACAGCCAGTCGATCGCGCGGCGCGTTTGCGCGGCCTTCCAGTAGGGCCGCACGCACTTGGCGAACTTGGTTTCGAAATCCGCGCGCGTCATCGGATGGTGCGGGAAGCCCGGCAGGTCGTCGACTTCCCGCGTGAACCTGCGCCCGTCGTCGGTCACGGCCGTCACGCGATTCGGCACGTACTGCGGAAAGCGCGCCGTCAGCGCGGGATCTTCCACGACCGTGATCCGTTCGATCAGCGCGTGCAGTTTCGGGTCGCGCAGCGCCGCCGGGGTATAGCTGGCGGTCGTGATGTCGCCGTCGAGCATCGCGCGCGCGACGATGTACGGCAGGCTGTGATCGGCCGTCTCGCTGGTTTCGGGCGCCCATTTCTGCCGGTCCTTGCCCGCGGTGACGTAGCCGACCTGCGTCGTCGCGATCTCGATGCTGCGGATCCGCCCGAGATCACCGACTTGCGCGGCAACGTCGATCGCCGCCGGAATCGACGTCTGCGTGAGCCCCTGCGCCGGGTAGAACTTCACGATGCAGTCGTTGATGCGGAAACGCCCGCCGCGCCCGCCGAACTGCGCCAGGTCGACGTCGAATGCCCCCGAGATCTGCCGGAAGAAGCCGGCGTTGCCCTCGAAGATCGGCGACGGGCCGGTCAATCCCTCGCGTGCCAGGCGCGTGGCGAAGATCGCGTTGCGCGCGGCGTCCGCATCGGCCAGCGCCTTCCAGTTCGACAGTTCCTGGATGCGCGTCTGGTTGAGGGCCATGTGCCCGTTGATTGCAAGATTCACGGCCTGCACGAGCTGCGGCCGGGTCAAGGCCATCAGCCGGCCGGTCGCGAGCGCGACGGCAGGCAGGCTGTAGCACGTGTGGTCCCAGCCGCGCGGGCTGATCGCGGCCGCGTCCATCAGGCGGCAATTGATCTCGTAGGCCAGCGCGATCGCGAGGATCAGGTCGCGGCCGCTGCCGCGCTGCGCTTCGGCCACGGCCAGGCACGGTGCGACGTTGTCGCTCGGGTGGCCGGTTTCCTTGCCCGCGTACGCGTCGTTGAGGTCGAAGTAGCGGAGCGCGGCGCCATTGGCGAAGGCGGCGAGATCGGGCGTCGTGCGTTGCGCCGTGCCGAGCAGCGTCGACGAGCCGCCGCCCGTTGCGAGCGCAACCTGTCGCGCGATGCGGACCGGCGCTTCGTCGTGGGCGGCGATCGCGCAGCCGAGCGCGTCGATGAAATGCGCCTTGACGGTCTCGATGGTGGCCGCGTCCAGATCCTCGTAACGGAGCGAGGCGGCGTAGTCGGCCAGCCGATGGGCGAGGTTGTCGGGCGACGCGGGCGTCTGCGCAGACGTGCGCAACGGCAGGGCGCCCGCGACGGCGGCGCTGGTCAGGGTGGAAAGGAAGTGGCGTCGGTTCATGTTCTGGAGCATCGGGAAGGAGTGATCGGAAAACGTGCGCACGGCAGTCGGGCGGCGCGCTAGAACAGCTTGCGCATGCCGATGGCGATGCCGAGCGAACTGCTGCGGTTGCTGGCGAGCGAATAGTTGAGGAAGCGGTAGTTGTAGTTGTCGAAATCGAGCGCGGCGCGCCATGCGTAGCCGCTGGTCAGATAGAGCGTGGTGGCTTTCGACAGCGCGTAGTTGAATTGCACCGTGATCTGCTTCGGGTTCTCGGGGTCCGGGGCCGGCTGGCCGGCCGCGGGATTCTGCTTGCCGATGTCCTCGTAATAGAACGCGCCGATCACCTGCAGCGTGGGCGAGACCTGGTAACGCGTGCCGAGCCAGTAGAAGTTGAAGCGCGTGACCACGCCGGGCGTCGTCACGTTGCCGTTCGCATGGGTGAAGCCCGCGATCAGTTGGGCCGCGCCTACCGTGTAGATCGCGGAGGCCGCATAACGCCGGAAATGGGTGATGTTCCCGGGCTGCGTGCCGTTGACGTTGTCGTAGGCGGCGGCCACCGACAGCGCGGCCCCCGTGTATTCGAAGCCGATCCCCGAGGCCGCGCCGCTGCGAAACGATCCCGGCGTGCCGCCGAACGAGTAATGCGCCTGGATCGCGACCGGCCCGTAGGTCACGCGGTACTTCGCCATGTTGTTCTCGCGGAAGTTCAGGCCGACGATCGCGCCGGCGGGCTCGTAGATCGTCGAGTACGCGATGGTCGGCGAATAGTGTTCCATCACGTCGAACAGCGTCGTGTACTGGCGGCCGAGGCGCAGCGTGCCCCACCGGTCGTTTTGCAGCCCGACCCACGCGGAACGATCGAATCCGCCGGAATTGGTGCCGTTGTTGAGGTTGATCCCGCTTTCCAGCCGGAACACGGCCTGCCAGCCGTCACCGAGCGCTTCCGAGCCCTTGATGCCCCAGCGGGAGCCGCTTTTTCCGCCCGAGCCCATCCGCACGAGCGACCCGGAGCCGCCCGACGTGGCGGCGTTCTGGTGCGTGAGGGTCTCGAGGTAGATGTCGGCGACGCCATACAGCGTCAGACTGCCCTGTGCGCTCGCGGTGGCGGAGGCCACCCCGAGGCCGCACAAGGCGAACAGCTTCTTCTTCATTGTTGTCTCCTGGTTTTTGATGTTGTTGTGTCAGTCATGCGAATCGACGGGACGGCCGGCGTGCGAGACGCGCGGCGCGCCGGCCGCAGCGGTGACGGGCGCGGCCGCGTGCCGGCCGGCGACGCACGTTCGCCGGCACGTCGCGCGCGTGAACGGGCGCTAGCGGGGCGCGGCCTGCGCGCGGCCCGACGGCGCCTGGTGCCGCGCGAGCACACGTCGTGCGCGCTCGACTGCCGGCGCGTCGATCATCTTTCCGCCGACGCGCAGCGCGCCGCGCCCATCCGTGCACGCGGCTTCGTACGCGTCGATCAGCGTCTGCGCGGCCTGAATCTCGTCGTCCGTCGGCGCGAATGCGCGGTTCAGGATCGGCACCTGCGCGGGGTGGATGCAGGTGGCGCCGGCGAATCCCATTGCCTTCGAGCGTTGCGCCATGCGGGCGAATGCGTCGAGATCGTCGAGCGAGTCGGGTGTGCCGGCGAGGCCGAGCGGCATCACGCCGGCCGCGCGCGCGGCGATGACCAGCAGCTGCTTGGGCACGTTCAACACGTCCGCGCTCGCGTCGCTCTCGCAGTGCAGCGCGAAATCGCCGCCGCCGAGCATCAGCGCCGCGATGCGCTGCGAGGCGCGGGCGATCCGCGCTCTCGCCTCGAACGCACCCGGCGTCTCGATCATCGCGATCACGCGGATCGCACCGCGCGCGACGCCATGTTCGTCTTCCAGTTCGCCGAGCAGCGCGTCGATCGCCTCGAGGTGCGATGCGCCGAGGACTTTCGGGATCGCGACGCCGCCGGCCCCGGCGGCAACCGCCGCGCGCAAGTCGTGCGGGAGCCATTGCAGCGAGCCGTTGACCCGGACCAGCACGTCGCTGCCTGCCGCCTTCAGGCGCGGCACGGCCGCCGCCAGCGCGTCGCGCGCAAGCGCCTTCCGGTCCGCCGGCACGCTGTCTTCGAGATCGAGCAGCAACGCGTCGGCGCCGCACGTCGCGGCCTTGTCGACGAAGCGCGGGACGTGGGCCGGCACGTACAGCAGCGAGCGCCATCCGGGTGCGTTGCAGGTGAGATTTTTCATGGCAATCCGTAAAAATGAAAGTGACTTTCATTTTTGTGCGGATCGTGAAGGTTCGTCAATATCGAGGTTTACCCGAAAAAACAACGGGAATATGAGGATTCGTGGATGGTGATCGATCCGTTGCCTGTTGACACGGTGAGTCACATCAATAAAAATGAAAGTCACTTTTGTTTTTGTGTGGATGTGCCCCGGTGCCGTCCGCCCCGGTTTCTCTTTGCGAGGTAGGTATGAATGCTCAGGCTGATGGCGGCGTTTCGGCCGTCAATCGCGCGTTGTCGGCGCTGCTGGCGTTTGGCGACGCGCCGAACGGATTGATGCTCGCGCAGGTCAGCGAGGCGACGGGGCTCAACATGAGCACGTTGCTGCGCCTGTTCGAATCGCTCGAGATGTTCCAGTTCGTCAAGCGCATGCCGGACGGCCGCTATGTGCTCGGGCCGGCCACCTTCCATCTCGGCATGATGTATCGCGAGTCGTTCCAGCTGCGCGAGCACGCGGTGCCGTTGCTGACGCGGCTGTCGGAGGAAACCGCCGAAACCTCGGCGTTCTACGTGCGTGACGGCGACGAGCGGGTCTGCCTGTTTCGCGCGTATGCACAGCGTGCCGTCCACACCAACGTGCGCGAAGGCGACCGTTTCCCGCTCGAGGCCGGGGCGGCCGGCCGGATCCTGCTCGCGTTCTCGGGCACGCGCGGCGGCGATTACGACAAGATCGCCGAGCAGGGCTACGCGGTGTCGATCGCGGAACGCGACCCGGAGAGTGCGGCGATCGCCTGTCCGGTATTCGGGGTGGGCCGTTCGCTCGCCGGCGCGATTTCGCTGGGCGTGCCGCGCTATCGCTTCAACAAGAAGGTGCTCGCCGATTACCTGCCGCGCGTGCAGGCCGCGGCGAGCGAACTGACCCATACGCTGGGCGGCGATCTGCCGGTGTCGGGCAGTGTGCCCGCGGCAATCGGCCCGCAGGGCGAACTGCAGGATTAATTCACCAGGAGAATCGTCATGTCGGAACCCTTGGCGCAAGCCGGAATTGAAAGCGCCAGTCACGCGGGCCGCATCGGCCCGCTCCAAGCCCGCCAGTTCGACGCTGACGCCGCCGGCCCGCTGTCGGGCGTGCGCGTGGTCGACCTGTCGCGGCTGATGGCGGGCAACATGCTGAGCGTGCAGCTCGCGGATTTCGGCGCGGACGTCATCAAGGTCGAGCCCGAGCAGGGCGATACGCTGCGTGCGGTCGGCGCGGGCGGCATCAGTACGAACTGGAAGGTGTACGGGCGCAACAAGCGCAGCGTGTGCGTCGATCTGCGCACGCCGGAAGGCATCGACATCGTGCTGGCGCTGGTGCGCGATGCCGACGTGTTCATCGAGAGCTTCAAGCCCGGCGTGCTCGAGCAGATGGGCCTCGGCCCGGACGTGCTGCTGGCGGTCCGCCCGAAGCTCGTGATCGCCCGCATTTCCGGGTGGGGGCAGACGGGGCCGTACCGCCACAAGCCCGGCTTCGGCACACTCGCGGAAGGTTACTCGGGCTTCGCGGCGATCAACGGCTTCGCCGACCGCGAGCCGGTGCTGCCGCCGATGTTTCTCGGCGACATGACGGCCGGCCTGTCGGGCGCGATCGCCGTGATGGTCGGGTTGTGGGCGCGCGACGCGAACGACGCGCCGGGCCAGGTGATCGACGTGTCGTTGTTCGAGCCGCTGCTGTCGATCCTCGGGCCGTCCGCGGCGAACTATGCGATGACCGGCAAGGTCAAGCCGCGCACGGGCAGCCGCTCCACCAACACCGCGCCGCGCAACGCCTATCGCACGCGCGACGACCGGTGGCTGTGCCTGTCGAGCTCCACGCAGACCATGGCGGAGCGCCTGTTTTGCGCGATCGGGCGGCCCGATCTCGTGGACGATCCGCGCTATCGCACCAACGTGCTGCGCGTGCAGCATGCGCAGCAACTCGACGAGATCGTCGGCGGGTTCATCGCGGCGCGCGATCTGGCCGACAACCTTGCGTTCTTCGAGGAGGCGGGCGTCACGGCCGGCCCGATCCATGATATTAGCCAGGTTGTTCAGGACCACTACGTGATAGGGCGTGAAGCGCTGGTCAACCTGCCGGACGAAGATGTCGGCACGCTGCCGATGCACAACATCGCGCCGCGCTTCTCGCATACGCCGGGCACGTTCCGGCGGCCGGCGCCGCGGCTCGGCGAAAACAATCGCGAGATCCTCGTGCCGTTGCTGGGCGAGCGCGAGTTCGCACGCCTCGCCGAACGCGGGGTGATCTGCCACGGATGACGACGGACGGGCACGCGCTTCCGCGGCCCGCGACAAACACAATCGAGGAGACCTTCGACATGAACCCGCGCTGGAACCACCGGCCGCCCGGCTCGAACTGGGGCGATTTTGGCGACGACGACCAGAAAGGGCGTCTCAACTGGCTCACGCCGCAGAAGACCCTGGAGGGCGTGCGCGAGGTGCGGGAAGGCCGCGTGTTTTCGCTCAGCCTGCCGCTCGACGTGCCGCATGGCGGCGGGCTCAACGCGCGGCGGAGGCCGCCCGCGATCATGCCCGCGCTGCTGCACGACAAACCCTACTTCGGCTATCGCGCGGACGAGCAGGTGGCGCATGCCACGGACGTCGTATGCGACGACGCGTTCTGCCTGCATTCGCAGTTCTCGACCCAATGGGACGCGCTGTCGCACGTCGGCGGCCTGTTCGACGCGGATGGCGATGGCGAAGCGGAAGCCGTGTTCTACAACGGCTTCCGGATGGGCGAGCACGTGCGGGTACCCGAGGCCGGCGCGCAGGTGGGCGGCGCTCGCGCGCTCGGCATCGAGCACATGGCCGCGAGCGGCGTGCAGGGGCGCGGCGTGATGATCGACCTGCGGCATCATTTCGGCGATGCGCGTCGCAAGGTCGGGTATGACGATCTCATGGCGGTGATGCGCGCCGACGACGTCGTCGTCGAGCGCGGCGACATCGTCTGCCTGCATACCGGTTTCGCCGACCTGCTGCTCGAAGCCGAGGTGCCGGGCCACGCGCTGGACGTGCACGCCGCCTGCTGCGTGCTCGACGGCGACGATCCGCGCCTGCTCGAATGGATCGACGTGTCCGGGCTCGCCGCCCTGGTCGCGGACAACCACGCGGTCGAAGAGCGTCCGCGATCGCCCCTGCCGCGTACCGAACGCGGGCCGCTGATGCCGCTGCACGCGCTGTGCCTCTTCAAGCTCGGCATCCATCTCGGCGAGCTGTGGCACCTCACGCCGCTCGCGCGCTGGCTGCGCGAACACCGGCGCAACCGCTTCCTGCTGACGGCGCCGCCACTGCATCTGCGCGGCCTCGTCGGCTCACCGGTCAATCCGGTCGCGACCGTCTGAACGCGGCGCGACACCCCGCATTCCTTTCCGGAGACAGCAGCATGTCCAACTCAACCGCGCTTGCCGTGACGGCGCGTATCGACCGTTTGCCGCCGACGGCCTGCATCTGGCGCCTCGTGCTGATGCTGAGCGTCGGCGGTTTTTTCGAGGTCTATGACCTGTTCCAGATGACGTACCTGCCGGCCGGCCTCGTCAGCGACGGGATTTTTCACGTCGGCGCGAAGGGCATGTTCGGCCTGTCCGACCAGGCGACGCTCGGCGCGGCGACGTTCATCGGCCTGTTCATCGGCGAAATCGCCGTGGCGCGGCTTGCCGACCGTTTCGGGCGGCGCGCCGTCTTCACCGGCTCGCTGCTGCTCTATACGTTCGCCAGCCTGGCGATGTGCATACAGCAGACGGCGGTCGGCATCCATCTGTGCCGGCTGGTCGCGGGCATCGGCGTGGGCGCCGAACTGATCACCATCGGCGCGTACCTCACGGAACTCGTGCCGAAGGGCATGCGCGGTCGCGCGTTCGCCGTGTGTTTCGCGATCGGCTATCTCGCGATGCCGGTGCTCGCGCTCGCGTCCTGGTTGCTGATCCCGCGTGCGCCGCTCGGCATCTCCGGCTGGCGGTGGGTGATTCTCGCGGGCGGCAGCGGTGCGGTGGTCGTCTGGTGGCTGCAATCGCGGATTCCGGAATCGCCGCGCTGGCTCGCGATGCGCGGCCGCGTGGACGAAGCCGAAGCGGTGCTCGGAAAGATCGAGGCGCGCGTCGCGAGCGAGCATGGCGGGCCGCTGCCCGACGTGCCGCCCGTCGCGGCGAGCGAAGCGGACACCGTACGCGCGGTGTCGATGTGGGATGACGGTTTGCGCGGCCGGACGCTGATGCTGATTGCGTTCAACGCGTGCCTGAGCATCGGTTTCTTCGGCTTCAGCCAGTGGCTGCCGAGCTTGCTGGCCGCTCGTGGCACGCCCGTGACGCAAAGCCTGCTCTATGCGTTCCTGATCGCGTTCGCGTATCCGCTCTCGCCGCTCGCGGCAGGGCTGTTCTCCGATCGCATCGAGCGCAAGTGGCTGATCGTGGCGACTGCGTTCGGTGTCGCGCTGTTCGGGACGGCATTCGCGATGTCGTCGTCGGCCGCGGCCGTGATCCTGTTCGGCATCCTGATCACATTTTGCAACACGACGCTCGCGAGCAATGCGACCGCCTATCAGGCCGAGGTCTTCCCGACCGCCATCCGCAGCCGCGCGCTGGGGTTCGTCCACTCGTTCGGCCGGCTGACCGGCGTGGTGAGCAGCTACCTGATCGCGCTGATCCTCGCGCATCTCGGCGTGCCGGCGGTGTTCGTGCTGATCGGCGCAAGCATGCTGGTCGTGATGCTGTCGATCGGGCTGTTTGGTCCGCGCACCAATCGCCGTTCGCTCGACGAGATCGCGGCGCCGGCGGCTGCACGGCAGGGTGCGGCGGAATCGGAGTCGGCGGGCCGGTATCGGGGCCCGGCCGTGCGCGCGAGACAGCGGTAGTCCGGGCGCGACCGCTTCCGAGCGGCGCGTGCCGGGATCAGCGGCGACGCGTCAACCCGGAATGAGCCATGCGATCACGAGATACCGGGCGACCTTCGCGACGGTGACGATCGCGAGGAACGACGGCAGCGGCTCGCGCAACACGCCGGCGATCATCGTCAGCGGATCGCCGATCACGGGCGCCCAGCTCAGCAGCAACGACCAGCGGCCGTAGCGCGCATACCAGCCCTCGGCGCGCGCGAGCGCGGCCGGCTTGACGGGAAACCAGCGGCGCTCGCGGAAGTGCTCGATGCCGCGCCCGAGCGCCCAGTTGATCACGGAGCCGGCGACGTTGCCGAGGCTCGCGACGAGCACCAGCGCCCACGCGGGTTCGCGCCCGGCGAGCAGCAAGCCGGCGAGCACGGCTTCGGACTGGAGCGGGAACAGGGTCGCGGCGACCATCGACACGGCGAACAGGCCGCCGTAAGTGAGCAATTCGGACATCGCGCGATTGTACCGGGCACGCGCCGGCCGCCGTGTGGCACCGGGTTACACGATCAAGCGTTCATGCGTTCATGCGGCGTCGGCGGTGCCGAACAGCAGGTGCGAGATCACCGACTTGTCGACGGGTTCGTCGTTGAGCGTGCTGGCCAGCAGTTCGCCCGCGAGTTGCTGGGGCGAGAACACCATGTCGGGTTTCAGCAGGCGCAGCCGTTCGAGATTGCGCTGCTGGTTCACGAGCGCGACCGTGCGCACCGACGGTGCAATCTCGCGGATCGCGAGGATGATGAACGCGTTCTCGGCGTCGTCGGAGCGCAGCGCGAGCACGGTGCGCGCGGTCGCCGCGGCGGCGCTTTCCAGCACCGCGTGGTCGGTCGCATCGCCGACGATCAGGTCGGTCGTGGCCGGATAGTTGTGCTCGACGCCGGCCGGCACGACGACGGTCACGGCGTAGCCGCGCTTGCGCAGCCCGTCGTGCACCGCATGCGCAACGGGTGTCGCGCCGACGATCAGGTAATGATGCTTGCGGATCACGTTCGAAATGCCTCCCTTGACGATCCGTTTCAGATTGCCGCCGATGACCGGGCCGACGACCGCGCTGATCGACGTCGCGAACACCGTGATGCCGAGCACGATCACCGACGCGGTGAACAGGCGCGCGGTCGGCGCGTGCGGAACGATGTCGCCGTAGCCCACCGTCGACATCGACACGATCGAGAAATAGACGGCCGTGGCGAGATCGTGGACCGGCGGCGTGAATTCGTCGCCGAGATACAGCACGCCGAAGGTCGCGTAGATCAGCAGCGACACGATGCTCAGCAACGCGAACAGGCTGCTCGCGGCGACGCTCGCGCGGTCGAAGTGCCGCCAGTAATACAGCAGCGCGACGGCCAGCACGGCCGTATAGACGAACACCGCGTGGCTGCGATAGCCGCCGAGCACGCTGATCGCGGCGGCCGCGACCAGCAGCAGGATCGACAGCACCCAGGCGACGCGGGCGCGCAGCACGATGCCGATGGCCATCGTCGCGAGGCCGGCCGCGACGACCACTTGCGGCAAGACGACGAGCCCGGCGTTGTCGACGAGGTTCAGCGCATCGACGAGCCACGCGTGATGCACGCCGAGCCTGGCATGCTCGACCACAGGGCGCAGCACCATGAGCGCATCGAGTGCGAGGAGGAGGGCGAGATACCAGTGCAGGCCGATCGGCGCTAACAGGCGCCGCAGGCGGGTAGTGAGGGGCATCATCCAGTCGCCCGGCTGGCCGGGCATGTCCAACGAACCAGCCGCTACCCTAAAGCATTCGGCGATCGCGTGCTTTTTCGACGGGCATGGCGGCGGCTGCGATGAAGCCGGCCGCCCGGCCGGCGGTTCAGTTCCAGCCGACCATGATCGCGCCCATCCCGACGAGCAGCCCGCCCGTCACGCGGTTCATCGCGCGCATCCGCGCCGGCCGTTGCAGCGCGCGGCTCAGCCGGTGCGAGAACAGCGCCATCGACGCGACCCCGCCCGCGAACAGCACCGCGAACGTCGCCGCGAGCAGCAGGAACTGCTGGTTCAGGCTCCAGTCGGCGCTCGGGCTGATGAACTGCGGAAAGAACGACGGAAAGAACAGCAGCGTCTTCGGATTGAGGCCCGAGGTGGCGACGCCGCGCCAGAACAGCGCGCGGTGCGAGTCGGTCTCCGGCGTTGCCGCGCCGGCCGGCCCGGTCGACGTGGCGGGTGCGCCGACCGGCGCACGGCTGAGCCATTGCTTGCAGCCGAGCCAGACGAGGTAGGCCGCGCCGACCCAGCGCAGCACGGTCAGCGCGTGCTCGTCG
The DNA here is from genome assembly GCF_020419825.1 of Burkholderia sp. AU30198. Classification (NCBI taxonomy): domain Bacteria; kingdom Pseudomonadati; phylum Pseudomonadota; class Betaproteobacteria; order Burkholderiales; family Burkholderiaceae; genus Burkholderia; species Burkholderia sp. AU30198. The sequence continues at coordinate 639,424 of NZ_JAIZSA010000001.1, forward strand.
AGGTGCACGAGGGAATTCAGACACAGCGCGGTCAGCGCAAGTTGCAGCAGCACGGCGAGCGTGCCGCCCCAGACGCACGGCAGTGCGCGGCGCCAGCCGGCGCGCAGTGCCTGGTTCATGGTGAGAAGGTTGACGGGGCCGGGAGCGTAGACGAGAACGGCGGAAGCAGCGAGAAACGAGAGGTAAAGCCTGAACGACATGACGGGTAGGGCAGGAACAGGAACACGGGCGCCGAAGCCGCGCGGCCGGATAGGCGCGCGGGCGGCGGGGAATCGCATGCCTGCTGGCCGGCACCGCAACTCGTGATTGCGGCCGTGCGTCCCGGTGCGAGGGGGTTGTCGCGGGGAGCGTGCCGGACAGCTGGCATGGGTAAAAATATATCAAGGGGCCGGATTAAAAGGCTTCCGCATTTCCACACAAACCGACACAAATCCGGAATGTCGTTCAGATAGAATCCCGGTTTTCAGTAGAAGATTCTTCTTGCCATGGCCACACGTGAACGCTCGCCGAAAACGCTCGACAGTCAGGACCGCAAGATCCTCGGGGCACTGCAGAAAAATGCGCGTCTGTCGAACGCCGAACTGGCCGAACAGATCGGCATGTCGACCACCGCGTGCTGGAACCGCACGCGGCAGCTCGAGGTGGACGGCTACATCGACGGTTATGTCGCGCTGGTCAACCAGCGCAAGCTGGGCTATGCGGACATCGTGATCCTCGAAGTCACGCTCGATCGTCACGAGGACGACGCGCTCGCCCGTTTCGGCGAGGAACTCGCTGCACTGCCCGAGGTGCTCGAGGCTTATCTCGTGTCGGGGGAGTACGACTACTGGATCAAGGTCGCGGTGGACGGCACCGCCGGCTACGAGCGTTTCCTGCGCGAAAAGCTGTACAAGATTTCGAGCATCCGCCACAGCCGCTCGATGTTCGCGCTGCGCTGCATGAAGGACGTGCCGTCGATTCAGGTGTGATGGGAGCCAGCATGCGGCCGGCGTTGAAACGACGGCGCAGTTGGCTGCGCGTGGGCGCGGGGAAAGACGGCAACCGGGCGTGGGGCGAGCCGCATCGCGCGGTTCGGCACCCGGGCCGGCAAAGCGGATGAATCTTCCATCCGGGACGATCCGGCGTAATCGCACGCCGGCTCGATAACGGCTGCCCGCCCGGGCAACCGTCAGGCAAAACCACGCCGACGCCGATCGGCGCCGGAATCGGCTTCAAGGTGACTTCTACGCGCGCCCGACGCTGCGGGCGCATTCAACCGGGGGAACCCCGGCCGGTTTCCGACCGATAGCCAGGCGATGTGCGGTGCACTGCATGCCGATGCCCGACGCTGCGGCCTCGTGGCGCGCGTCCGGGCAAGCGGATCAGGCAGGGTGTTGTGCGATCAACTGGCGGACGGTCGTTCCGTTCAGTGCGGCAGGCGTGCGTGCGCTTCAGCGATGACTTCGCAGTTCTCGAGGTGGAGTGCCCAAGCTTCTGCAATCAGGTCGCCCACACGTGCGAGCCAGCCAGTGGATTCGGTGGAACGGTCGGAGATATTGGACGTTTGCATGACGAAGCCCCGTATAGGTGGCGAGTTAGGGATAACCCTAATCATAGCGAAACGGCTCCGCTTTGTGAAATGCGATTTCGTTATATGAGAATTACTGACACTTTGTGTTGCTGCTTCGCAACATGAGTCTCGGGTTGGTTTGTCTCCGACGCGCAGGCGTGGCGAGGCCGTGCCTGCACGGCCTCGCATGGGACGAGAGAGGGGATTCGAGCGGTAAGGAAGCGGGCGGAAGCAGGCGGCGGATTACCGGCCGATCCACCCGAACCGCCACGACAGCCGCCGTGCCGCGGCGAGCAACGCTTGCGCGAGATCGCTGTCCGGCCCGCGCGGAAAGCCTCGCGACGAGCCGATGATCGCGATCACGAGCCGGATGCTGCCGGTGTGATCGAACACGGGCGCGGCGACCGTTCCGATGCCCGGCACTGGTGCGTCGAATGCGAAATCGAGTTCGTCCGCGCGGATCGTCGCGAGCCGCGCGCGGAAGGCGTCGTCGGCCGGCGCGGCGGCGTTGCCCGCGAGGCGCACGGGCTCGTCGGCGAGCAGGTCGGCCAGTACGTCGTCGGACATGCCGGCCGCGAAGATCCGTCCGATTGCCGTATTGACGAGCGACATCACGGTGCCGACCTGCAGGCTCACGTGCTGTGGCCGCGCTGACTCTTCGAGGCGAATCACGGTCGGGCCGAGCGGCCCCAACGTCGCGGCCGCCACGCTCATGTCGGTCGCGCCGGCCAGCGCGACGATCTCGGCTTCCGCGTCGCGCGTCGGCGACACGCGCTGCATCGCGATCAGGCCGAGCGCCTGCCCGAGCGGGCCGCCGCTGAAGCAGCCGGCGTCGTCGCGGCTCAGCAGGCCGATCTTCTGCAGGCTGACGAGATGCGGAAACGCCTTCGCCGCCGGCATGCCGGCCGCCGCCGCGAGATCGCGCAGCGGCAGCGCGCGGCCCGCCGATACCAGCGCGAGCAGCAGCTCGCCGGTGCTGTCGAGCGCATTGATCCCGCGCTGTGCCTTTGCATCGTCGGCCAATGCAGGCGGCACACGCGGGGCGGCCGGGGCCGGGCCCGACGCGGGCGGCGGTGCGTCGTGCACCGCGCCGAGCGATGCGGTGGCCTGCCGTGCCGCGTCGCGCAGTGCCGCCGCGATCGGGCCGTCCCAGTCGACGTCGATCGAGCCCGTCGAACCGATCACGGTCAACGCGAGCTGCAGCTTGCCCTCCGCGTCGAACACCGGCACGCACATCGCGCTGACACCGGGGCTCGGCAGATCGACGCCGCGCTCGATGCCGCGCGTGCGGATCGCGTCGAGTTCGGCCGGCGGCACGCCGGCGTCCGGCGCGGGCTGCTCGGCGCCCGCGAGCGTGGCGCCCGCACCGGCCTGGCTGGCCGCCATCGCGTCGAGTTGCGCGGGATCGCCGAATGCGCGGAACACGCGGCCGGTGGCCGTCGTGTCGAGCGACATCACCGAGCCGACGTGCAGGTTCACGTGCAGCGGATAGCCGCCGTGCTCGATGCGCACGATCGTCGGCCCGAGCGCGCCCGGCACCGACAGCGCGACGCTCAGGCCGACCGCTTCCGCGAGCCGCGCCGCGTGCGGCCGCGCCGCGCGATAGGCCGGCTGGCGCTCGATCGACATCAGCCCGAGCCGCAGCGACAACGGGCCCGGCTCGTAGTTGCCGGTGATCGCGTCGCGCTTCACGAGCGCGAGCCGCGTCAGGCTTACGAGATAGGTGTGCGCCTGCGCGGTCGACAGGTCGGCCGCCGCGGCCAGCTCCGACAGCCCGAGCGGCTTGCGCCGGCGCGCGAGCGCGTCGAGCAGCCGGCCGCCGACCTCGACACTCTGGATTCCGCGCTGCGCCTTGGGCGGCGCGTCGTCTGCGCTGACTTCGTGGTTCTGCACGCGATGATTCTTCCGTTGACGAAACCCCGCATGGTATCCGACGCCATTTATCGCGCCAGCCCGCAGGTTTACCCGTATTAAACAATAGCAAGCGACTTTGTCATTGACAAATATTCGGCGCGAGACGAAGATCCGCTCACTCCCCTCAACACATGGCTCGCAGCCACGGAACGCAACATGGCCAAAGCATTCGCCTCCCAAGCCGATCTGGAAGAGAAGAAAGTCACCTGGACGAAGCTGTCCGAGAACGCATATGCGTACACCGCCGAAGGCGACCCGAACTCGGGCGTGATCATCGGCGACGACAGCGTGCTGATCGTCGACACCACCGCGACGCCCGCGATGGCACAGGACCTGATCGCGAAGATCCGCAGCGTGACCGACAAGCCGATCAAGCACGTGGTGCTGTCGCACTACCACGCGGTGCGCGTGCTCGGCGCATCCGCGTATTTCGACGAAGGCGCGCAGCACGTGATCGCGAGCCGTGGCACGTACGAGATGATCGTCGAGCGCGGCGAGGCCGACATGAAGTCGGAGATCGAACGCTTCCCGCGCCTGTTCGCGGGTGTCGAGACGGTGCCCGGCCTGACCTGGCCGACGCTCGTGTTCGAGCGCGAGATCACGCTGTTCCTCGGCAAGCTCGAAGTGAAGATCATGCACGTCGGCTCGGGCCACACGAAGGGCGACACGATCGTCTGGATTCCGTCGCAGAAGGTGCTGTTCTCGGGCGACCTCGTCGAATACGACGCCGCGTGCTACTGCGGCGACGCGCAGCTCGAACAGTGGCCGGCCACGCTCGAGGCGCTGCGCGCGCTCGGCGCCGAGAAGCTCGTGCCGGGCCGCGGCCCCGCGCTGCTGAACCCGGCCGACGTGAACAAGGGCCTCGACTACACGAAGGATTTCGTCACGACGCTGCTCGCACAGGGCCGCAAGGCCGTCGAGCAGAAGCTCGACCTGAAGGCATCGATGGCGCTCACGCGCGAAGCGATGGACCCGAAGTTCGGCCACGTGTTCATCTACGAGCACTGTCTGCCGTTCGACGTGTCGCGTGCGTTCGACGAAGCGAGCGGCATCACGCATCCGCGCATCTGGACCGCGCAGCGCGACAAGGACATGTGGGCCGCGCTGCAGGACTGAGCGGCTTGCACAGGCGGGGCACCCGACAGGGCGCTCCGCCTTTTTTCTGAAGCGGCGACTGGCCACGGCTTCCTGCCGTCTTTCCGTCCGCCGTATCCGATCTCACAAGAAAGCAGGGCGCACGTACGCCCTGGGAGACGGCTGCGCGCTCGAATCGTGCAGCCGGTTTGGAGAGAGACATGCCCCAATCGCTTCCCGCCGAAGCGAGGCTCGCACACGCGAGCGCTTCGGCTTCCCCCTCGGCCGCCACGGACGACGCACTGCTGTTCCGCAAGATCGCGTGGCGGATCGTGCCGTTCCTGTTCCTCTGCTACGTCGTCTCGTTCCTCGACCGGATCAACATCGGCTTCGCGCAGTTGCAGATGAAGCACGATCTCGGCTTCAGCGACGCGATGTACGGCCTCGGTGCCGCGGTGTTCTACGTCGGCTACGTGTTCTGCGAAGTGCCGAGCAACCTGCTGCTCGCGCGATTCGGCGCGCGCCGCACCTTCACGCGGATCATGCTGCTGTGGGGCATCGCGTCCACCGGGATGATGTTCGTGTCGCAGCCGTCGCATTTCTATGTGCTGCGCTTCCTGCTCGGTGTGTTCGAAGCGGGCTTCTTTCCCGGCATCGTGCTGTACCTGACCTACTGGTTTCCCGCGAACCGGCGTGCGGCCGCGATCTCGGTGTTCTTCGCGGGGGTGGCAGTGGCCGGCGTGCTCGGCGGCCTGATGTCGGGCTGGATCATGCGCGACATGAGCGGCGTGCTCGGGCTGTACGGCTGGCAGTGGATGTTCGCGATCGAAGGCGCGCCGGCGATCCTGCTCGCGTTCGCCGCGTTCACGAAGCTCGTCGACCGGCCGCAGGACGCTGCCTGGCTCACGTCCGACGAAAAGGCGCGTGTCGCCGCGCTGTGCGCGGAAGGGCGCGGCGCCGGACATGACGCGCACGACCGGCGCAGCCTCGCGGCCGCATTGACGAATCCGCGCGTCTATCTGTTCGCGTTCATCTATTTCTCGCTGACCTGCGCGTCGCTGACGCTCAACTTCTGGATGCCGCTGATGATCCGCGACTTCGGCGTGACCGACGTCGTCGCCGTGAGCCTGTACACGGTGGTGCCGAACGCGGTCGGCGCGGTGGGGCTGATCCTGATCGCGCGCCGCTCGGATCGCACCGGCGAGCGCCGCAAGCACTTCGCGTGCTGCACGATCGGCGGCGGGCTCGCGCTCGCGGCGCTGACGCTGCACCTGCACAGCTTCGCGGCGATGCTCGCGTGCCTGTCGGTCGCGGCGACGCTGATCTTTGCCGCGCTGCCGATCTTCTGGGCCGTGCCGACCCGCTACCTGTCGGGCAACGCGGCCGCGGCCGGGATCGCGCTGATCAGCAGCATCGGGATCACGAGCGGCATCGTCAGCCCGTGGGTGATCGGGATGATCCGCACGAAGACCGGCAGCATGGATCTCGCCGTGTATCTGCTGGCCGCGCTGCTGGTGGCGAGCGGGGTCGCGTTGATGCTCGGCGTGAAAGGCGAAGGCGCGCCGCGCGACTGAGCGGGCAACGGCCGGTCGCTGCGCGCGGGCGGCGGCGACCGGCGTCACATGTCCGCCCCGTACCCGAATCCATCGAGGAGACGATCGATGTCAGCCCCTCTTCAAGCGGACGCCGCGCGTGCCGTCGCGTCCGGCGTTGCTGCAACGGACGACGATGCGCTGTACCGGCGCATCGGCGCGCGGATCGTGCCGTTCCTGTTCATCTGCTACATCGTGTCGATCCTCGATCGCAGCAACATCGGCTTCGCGCAGTTGCAGATGCGGCAGGACCTCGGCCTGACCGACGCGATGTACAGCCTCGGCGCGGTGCTGTTCTTCGTCGGTTACGTGCTGTTCGAGGTGCCGAGCAACGCGCTGCTGCGCCGCTTCGGCGCGCGCCGCACATTTGCGCGGATCATGTTCCTGTGGGGCGCCGTGTCGGTCGCGATGATCACCGTCGACAGCGCGAAGCACTTCTACGTGCTGCGCTTCCTGCTCGGGCTGTTCGAAGCCGGGTTCTTTCCGGGCGTGGTGTTCTACCTGACGTACTGGTATCCGGCGCGGCGGCGTGCGTCGGTGCTGTCGATCTTCTATGCGGGCGTCGCGGTGGCCGGGATGGTCGGCGGGCTGCTGTCGGGCTGGCTGATGCGAGGCATGTCGGGCGTGCTCGGGCTGCACGGCTGGCAATGGATGTTCGCGATCGAGGGCGCGCCCGCGATCCTGCTCGGCGTGATCGCGTGGTTCTGGCTGTGCGATCGTCCCGAACAGGCGCGCTGGCTGTCCGACGCCGATCGGCAACGGCTCGCGGCCGACCTGGCCGCCGACCGCGCCGGTGCCGATACGCCGGCGCCGCACTCGCTGCGGCAGGTGCTGGCCGAACCGCGCACGTACCTGTTCGCGTTCATCTATTTCTCGCTGACCACCGCGCTCCTGATGCTGCTGTTCTGGATGCCGCTGATGATCCGCGAATTCGGCATTCACGACGTCGTGCAGATCAGCCTGCTGTCGGTGGTGCCGAACGCGATCGGCGCGGCCGGCCTGATCGCGATCGCGCGGCGCTCCGATCGCAAGCGCGAACGGCGCTGGCACTTCGCCGCATGTGCGTTCGGCGGCGCGGTGGCGCTCGTGCTGCTGACGCTGCATCTGCCGAGCATCGTCGCGATGATGGCGCTGCTGTCGGTCGCGGCGATGCTGATCTTCGCCGCGCATCCGGTGTTCTGGGCCGTGCCGTCCGCGTATTTCTCGGGCGCGGGCGCGGCGGGCGGGATCGCGCTCATCAGCAGCATCGGCGTGTCGAGCGGCATGATCACGCCGTGGCTCGTCGGGTTGATCCGCACGAGAACGGGCAGCATGGACCCGGCGATGCTGATGATCGCGGCGCTGCTGGCCGCGTGTGCGGTCGCGATGCTGCTGGGTGTGCGTGCGGTGCCGCGGGCGGATGCGGCGTGACGCTGGCGGCTGCCGGGCGATTCAGTGGAGGGGCAGGAACAGCCCGGGCAGCACGGGCCGGCCGTGCAGCACCAGCGCCCCGTCGATCAGGCGGCCGCGCGCCTGCAGGTCGATCGTCAGGCAGGCGATCGCCGCGATGATCCAGACGGCCGATAGGCCTGCCGCCCGGAAGAGCGCGGTGATGAGCACGCGAACGCCGGTGTACGGGTCCTGCGTCGAATTGGCGGACAGGTAGCCGATCAGCAGCGCCAGCAGCTCGATGAATGCGACGACAAGCACGCCGGTCGCGATTCGCGTCGTGCGTTTGGCGTTGTCCATGGCAAGTCGGGCTGAGCCGGGCTGGGGCGCCAGCCTACGCGATCGGGTCCCGAATAGGTCGCGTAACGGGGGCGGCCGGATGCCGGGCGCGGCGCGGCTGCCGCCCGGCCGACATCGCGTCGGCTACGCCCGATACACCTCGATCCGGTTGCGGCCGCGCTCCTTCGCGAGATAGAGCGCCTTGTCGGCGCGCGACAGCGGCTGGTACGCGCCGAAGTCCGACACCCGCATCGCGTCGATGCCGATGCTGACGGTCAGCGTGACCTGCTGATCCTCGTGCATGAGCTGCGCCTGCATGGCGCGTTGCTGCACACGCTGCGCGAAGGCCAGGGCCTTGTCGAGATCCGACTCCGGCAGCACGATCGCGAATTCCTCGCCGCCGACCCGGCCGACGATGCCGTCCGGCCCGGTTTCCGCGAGCAGCAGCCGCGCGAAATGCCGGAGCGCGCGGTCGCCGACCGGGTGGCCCCAGCGGTCGTTCAGCGCCTTGAAGTGATCGAGATCGAGCATCAGCACCGCGGCGGCCAGGCCGGTTGCGCGCACGTTGCGCAGCGCGGCTTCGCTTTGCCGCATGAAGGCGTGGCGGTTCGACAGTTGCGTCAGGTGGTCGGTCGTCGCCATCCGGTGCAGTTCGGCCTCGATGTGCTTGCGGTCGGTCGCGTCGGTGATGAAGCCGTGCCACACGGTGCCGCCGTCGGCCGTGCGCAGCGGGCGCGCATCGCCTTCGCGCCAGCGCAGGCCCTGGCCGGGCAGCAGCACGCGATATTCGAGGCGCCACGGCGTCAGTCGCATCGACGAGTCGTGCAGCGACTGCCGATAGGCGAGCAGGTCGGCCGGATGGATCCGCGTCTCGACGGCCTCCGCGCTGCGGGCGATCTGCTCGGGCGTCAGTTCGTAGATGTCGCCGACCCCCGCGCTCGCGTAGGAGAAGAAGCGGCGCCCGTCGGGCGCCTGCCGCAGCTGGAACACGAGCCCGGGCACCTGGTCGGTGAGATCCGTGACGAGCGCGGCCGAGTCGCGCAACCGCGCGGCGAGCTCGCGCAGCGCGGTGATGTCCGTGGTGGTCCCGACCATCCGGAGCGCACGGTCGTTGCCATCGCGGGCAATCACCTTGCCGCGGCTGCAGATCCATTTGTATGAACCGTCCTTGCAGCGGATGCGGTGCTCGACCGCGTAGTAGTCGGTGCGGCCTTCGAAGTGCGCGAGCATCGCGGCCTTCACGTCGTCGATGTCGTCCGGGTGCAGCCGCTCGTACGCATCCTCGATCCGGGTACTGAGCTCGTGCGGCGCGTAGCCGAGCATCGCCTTCCAGGCCGGCGAGTAATGGATCTCGCCGGTTGCCACGTTGCGATCCCATACGCCGGTGCCGCTTTCGGTCAGCGCGAGCGTGGTCAGTGCGCTGTGTTCCTCGACGATGCCGAGCCGTTCGCGCAACGCACTTGCTTCGATCGCGCGGGCAAGCGTGCTTGCGGCGAGCGTGGCGAGGTCGCGCAGCACCGCATGCCGGCGGGCGTCGAGCGTCTGACACGTATCGTCGACGATGCACAGCGTGCCGAGGGTCGCGCCATCGGGCGACGCCAGTTCGCAGGCCGCGACGATCCGCAGTGCATGAGGCGGGCGGTCGTCGTCTTGCCCGGTGCGGTTCGCAGCGGGCAGGGCGAAGCGGGCATCGGCCGCCGGATCCGGCTCGGCTTGGGGTGGCAGGCAATCGGCGGGAAGTCGATCGGGAAGCGGATCGGGCAGTGCGCCGTCGGCGGCCAGCACGCATTGCGCATTGGCTTCGGTGCGCGCAATGAACGCGCCGGCGGCGCCGAAATGGGCACGCGCGACACGGCAGACGGTGTCCAGTTCAGGCAGGGGTGCAAGCGCCGGCAGACGGTCGGCCGTGCCGCGCGCGGAGGCCGGCGCATCGCCGGTCTCGGTGATGAACATCCGGAACCGCATGGTCGAATTCCGCAACGGACGATTGCGCTCGTGATCAGACGAATGCCGGTCGAACGAGGCTGCTTGGGGGACTGTAATCGCAGAGCTTACTGTTGCGCGGAATGCGTGGCAAGCGGCCTGAAATCGGCTGTCGGTGCGTGCCGATGCGCCGGTCGGGAAAGGCGCCGGCGCATGTTCCCGCAGACGAATCCCGCGAGCGACGCTCGCCCGCAAACCCGCTGCCGAACCGCGGATGACGGCGGGCGATTCACCGCGCGTCACCGCGTTCCGCAGCAGGTCCCGGGGGCGACGCGCGAGTTGCTTTCGACTTGCGGGAAGTCCCGCGCTCAGCGGGCCGTCGCGTAGCGCGGCGCGGGCGTATCGGTCGACAGGTGCGGCGCCATCGTGCGGCGCGCGGCTTCGTATGCTTCCCATTCGTCACCCGCGTGCAGCGACGGGATCGTCACGAGTTCGCCGCGATCGAAGCCGATCAGCGCCGCGTCGACCATGTCGGACGCCGGCATCACGATTTCCTTCGGCAGATGCTCGAGCGGCAGGCCGCCTGTCTGCCAGAAATCGGTGGCGGTCGCGCCGGGCAGCACGGCCTGCACCTGCACGCCCTTGCCGGCGAGCTCGTGATGCAGCGACTGGCTGAACGCGAGCACGAACGCCTTGCTGCCGCCGTACACGCCGTTCAGCGTTTCCGGCGAGATCGCGACGATCGACGAAATGTTGATCACCGCACCGCGGCCGCGTGCGACGAAACCGGGCACGGCCGCATAGGTGAGGCGCGTGAGCGCGGTCACGTTCAGGTCGATTATCCGCGTCATCGCGTCGACGTCGCTGTCGAGCAGCGGCGAGTGCGTGCCGATGCCGGCGTTGTTCACGAGCAGCGTGATGCTCGCGTCCTGTTTCAGCTTCGCCTCGACGGCGGCGAGTGCCGTGCGGTCGTTGAGGTCGGCGTCGATGATCTCGACGCTGCGGTGCGTGTCGTTCGTGATGCGGTCGGCGAGGGCGGCCAGCCGGTCGCGGTTGCGCGCAACCAGGATCAGGTCGTAACCGCGGCGTGCAAGGCGGTCGGCGTAGATGGCGCCGATGCCCGACGAGGCGCCGGTGACGAGGGCGGTACCGCGATGTGCTTGCGTCATGATGTGCTCCGTTTCGATGGGGATGGCCGGATGGCGTGAAGCCATTCTGGTCTCGAATCGTTGCGACACAAATGACGTAGATGGGTATGATTCAGGACATCGGGCCGACCCGCACGCCCGGGATGGAACGGGAGAACGCGCATGCACCGCATCGGCTTTCTGATCAGCGACGGCTTTCAGATCATGGCGCTCGCCGCGCAGTCGGTGTTCGAGTACGCGAACATGGGCATGAGCGAGCCGTTCTACGTGATGGACAACTATTCGGTCGACGGCGGCGACGTGCGCTCGTCGCTCGGGCTGCCGGTCGCCACGCGCGCGCTGCGCGGGCGGATTGCCGTCGATACGTGGATCGTCGCGGGCGTCAACGATCCGCTCGTGTCGCCCGCGCCGGCTGGCGTCGTCGCGTTCCTGCGTCGCGCGAACGCGCGCGCGCGGCGGATCGCCGGCATCTGTACCGGCGCGTTCGTGCTGGCCGAGGCCGGACTGCTCGCGCAACGCCGCGCGACGACGCACTGGGCGTTCGGCCGCGCCATGCAACGAAGCTACCCGGAGATACGCGTCGAGGAAGACCGGATCTACATCGTCGATGGCCCGATCTGGACGTCGGCCGGCATGACGGCCGGCCTCGACCTTGCGCTCGCGATGGTGGAAAAGGATCTGGGCGCCGATGCGGCCCGATCGGTCGCGCACAAGCTCGTGATGAACCAGCGGCGGGCCGGCGGCCAGTCGCAACATTCGGAAATGCTGGATCTCGCGCCGAAATCCGACCGGATCCAGAATGCGCTGAACTACGCGCGGCAGCATCTCGGCCGCGCGTTGACCGTCGAGGATCTCGCCGACGCCGTCCATCTGAGCCCGCGTCAGTTCAGCCGTGTGTTCACGCTCGAAACGGGGCAGTCGCCCGCGAAGGCAATCGAGCGGCTGCGGCTCGAATCCGCGCGGCTGATGATCGAGCAGAGCCGCCATTCGCTGGACGTGATTGCAAAGGAAAACGGCTTTCGCGACCGCCGGCACATGCGCGAGGCGTTCGTGCGCGGATTCGGCGTGCCGCCGCAGGCGATGCGGCGCGACGCGCGGACGGACGAGCGGGAAACGGGCTGAACCGTCACGGACCTCAGTGGGTTCTTCCTGTCCGGTTGACGATTACGTGACGAGCGGCTCGATCGATCTCCGCTGCCGCCCGGCATTCAACGTGTGACGAAAGGCGCGGCGGCGTCCGGCGCCGTGCGCGCATGCTTGCGCTGGCGCAGCAGCGCGACGCGGCAGTTCTCGCGCGCGGTCTCGCGGCCGTCGTCGTCGAGCAGCACGAGATCGCCGCGCATCACGTTGAGCGTGATCACGTCCTCACCCGGTGCGCCGAGCGTTTCCGGCGTATGTACCGAGCCGGCCGGTTCCAGCACCGTCGAGCCGGCGTGCGCCACCCAGTCGTATTCGCGGTAGCGCCACGCGCCCTGCAACGTATGGACGAATACCTCGCCGTCGTGACGGTGGCGCGGCAGCGTGCCGCCGGCCGGCATCTTCAGCAGCGCGGTCAGCGTGTCCTCGGCCGCATTGATGTGCAGGTACTTGATCGCCAGCCCCGGCAGGTCGGCGCTCATCGGCAGCCACGGCAGCGCGTCGCCGGGCAGGCACGAGATCGGCGGCAGGTCGGTGGAGAGCGGGGTGGACGGCTGCGTCATGGCGGGAGGCGGAGCGGAAATGGGGAGCCCGCATTATCGCAGAGCCGGGTGGCGCAGCCGAACCGGACGTTTCGCATCGACTTGAGCGCCGGCGAAAAGGATTCCTTACAGCCTGAAATATGCAGTCAAACTGTACAGTTTTCCTGTATATCTGCTATCTTGAATTCATGAACACGCCAACGCCACCCTCCGACGCCTTCCCGCTGGCCGGTCTCGCCGGCGAGCTCCGCATCTCGGTCGGCAAGCTGATGCGGCGAATGCGGGAGCAGATCCACCCGAACGACCTCACGTCATCGCAGAAGTCGGTGCTGTTGCGGCTCGACCGTGACGGCCCTGCGACGGTGTCGGCGCTCGCGCGCGCCGAAAGCGTGCGCCCGCAGTCGATGCGCGTGACGGTCGCGACGCTCGAGACGCTGGGCGCCGTCAGCGGCGCGCCCGATCCGTCCGACGGCCGGCAGACGCTGATCGCGCTCACGCCCGGTTTCCGCAAGGTGCTGCAGGCCAACCGCGCGGCCAAGGACGACTGGCTGTTCCGCGCGCTGCACGCACAACTGTCGGAGACAGAGCAGGCCGAGCTCGCGGCGGCCGTGAAGCTGCTGCAGCGGCTCGCCGAATTCCAGGAACCGCCGCGTCCGTCACCCGCATCGACCCGTTAGCCGAAAGGACAGCCCGAACATGAACCTCCCGCATCTCGTGTCGTATTTCTTCGGCGGCGCGTTTCTCGCGAACGTCGTGCCGCATCTCGTCAGCGGGTTGCGCGGCGAGCCGTTCCAGACCCCGTTCGCGAATCCGCCCGGGCGCGGGCTGTCGTCGTCCACCGTGAATGTCGTGTGGGGCGTCGTGAACCTCGTGATCGCTTATGTGCTGGTGTGCCGGGTCGGCGCTTTCGATCTCCGGGTCACGGCCGACGCGGCGGCGTTCGGTCTGGGCATCCTCCTGCTTGGCCTGTTCCTCGCGCGGCACTTCGGTGCGCTGCACGGCGGCAACGAGCCCGATCGGGAGCGGCCATGAGCGTGCCGGCGGCGGGCGTATTCCGCTCGCTTCGCAGCTTCAACTATCGCGTGTGGGCGATCGGCTCGCTGGTGTCGAACATCGGTACGTGGATCCAGCGCACCGCGCAGGACTGGCTCGTCCTGACGCAGCTCACGCACCACGATGCGTCGGCCGTCGGGATCGTGATGTCGCTGCAGTTCGGCCCGCAGCTTCTGCTGCTGCCGTGGACCGGTTACGCAGCCGACCGTTTCGACCAGCGCAAGCTGCTGATGGCGACGCAGGCGCTGATGGGCGGGCTCGCGCTCGCGCTGGGGCTGCTGACGGTGACCGGCGTCGCGCAGCTGTGGCACGTGTATCTGTTCGCGTTCCTGTTCGGCTGCGCGTCGGCGTTCGACGCGCCGGTGCGGCAGACTTTCGTCGCGGAACTGGTCGCCGATCGGGAGCTGGCGAATGCCGTCGCGCTGAACTCGACGTCGTTCAACGCGGCGCGGATGATCGGGCCGGCGGCGGCCGGCTTCATCATCGCGTCGGTCGGCACCGGCTGGGCGTTCCTGCTCAACGGGCTCAGCTTCGTCGCGGTGCTGGTGTCGCTGTCGATGCTGCGCGCCGACGAGTTGCGTGCCCACGCGCGGGCCGACCGCACGCGCGGGAGCCTGCTCGACGGGTTCCGTTACGTGTGGCAGCGCCCGGATCTGAAGGCGATCCTCGTGATGCTGTTCCTGATCGGCACGTTCGGGCTCAATTTCCAGCTGTTCATCTCGACGATGGCGGCCAGCGTGTTTCACGTCGACGCGCGCGGCTTCGGTGTGCTGTCGTCGATGATGGCCGTCGGCACGATTACCGGTGCGTTGCTCGCGGCGCGCCGCGACCGGCCGCGCTTCCGGCATCTGTGGATCGGCGCGGCGCTGTTCGGGCTCGGCTGCACGCTGGCCGCGCTGGCGCCGGGCTACTGGCTGTTCGGCGCCGCGCTCGTGCTGACCGGGATCGCCGCGATCACCTTCATGAACTCGACCAACAGCCTGGTGCAACTGTCGACCGAGCCGGCGATGCGCGGCCGCGTGATGGCGCTGCGTCTCGCGGTGGCGCTCGGCGGCACGCCGATCGGCGCGCCGGTGGCGGGCTGGGTCGCGAACCATCTGGGCCCGCGCTGGGCGCTTGGTGTCGGCGCGATGTCCGGGTTTGCGGCGGCGCTCGTCGCGACGCATTTCATGAGGCGCATGCGTGCACAGCCGGGCACGGACGACGGTAGCTGACCGGCCGTGACACCGGCGCAGGCTGCTCGAGCACCCGAGCACCCGAGCACCCAAGCACCCAAGCACCCAAGCACCCAAGCACCCAAGCACCCAAGCACCCAAGCACCCAAGCACCCAAGCACCCAATCGCTCAATAGCTCAATAGCTCAATAGCTCAATAGCTCAATAGCTCAAGCGCCCAGCCACTCAGCCACTCAGCCGCGACAATCGTTACGCCGCCGGCCGCGCCGTCGCATGCGCGGCTTCGAGACACGACTGAAACAGCAGCGCGGCCCGCGACGGCCGCGGCGAGCGCCGCAGCAGGCTCACGAACCGGCACCGGTAGTTAAACCGGTGCGGCGCGATCGGCTGCATCAGCCCCTTGTTTTCGAAGCTTTCCGCGTAATGGTCGGGCAGGAAGCCGAGATAGCGGCCGGACAGGATCAGCGTCGCGATCGACTCCTGATCCGACGCGGTCGCGCTGCGCGTGAGCTTCGCGCGGTGACTCAGTTCCATGTTCGGCGAATGGAAGCCGAGGCCCGCGAACGCATGGTTGCGGATCGTCGTCCACGTGAGCTTGCCGTGCGGCGCATCGTAAAGCGGGTGCTGGCGGCCGCAGTAGAGCAGCATCCGTTCGTCGAACAGCTCCGAATACACGAGGCTGCCCGAGTTGCGGTGCGCGGGAATGATCCCGACCTGATAGCTGCCGTCGATGATCCCGCGCTCGACCTCGTTGATCGACGCGACATGCAGGTTCAGCGCGACGTCGGGCGCTTCGTCGGCGAACTGGCGGATCGCGTCGCCGAGCCGCGCATTCGCGTTGGTGGCCGTCTTGTCGAATACCGCAATGTGCAGTTCACCGCCCATCCTGTCGTGAATGCCGTCGATCCTGCTGCGAAATGCTTCCATCGACGCGAGCAGCCGCAGCGTCTCCTCGTACACCGTCTGGCCCTCGGGCGTCAGCGTGAAGCCCGCGCGGCCGCGCCGGCACAGCACGAGGCCGAGGCGCGTTTCGAGGTCCTTCACGTGCCGGCTGATCGTCGAGATGCCGATATTCAGCTCCAGTTCGGCCGCCGCCATCCCGCCGCACTGCACGACGCCCTTGAAGACCCGCAGCAGGCGGAGATCCATGTCGCTGAGCTGCCCGAGCAGCGCGCGGCTCTTCGGTTTCTTTGCTTGCATAGTTGAGCAAGTGAACATTGATATTGCGATATTCAAAAGACTAATTGGCGTCCCGACAATGTGCAACATCATCACAAGGAGGAGGGGCGCGCCGCGCCGACCGACATGACCGACATCACCACCGCCCAGCAGGACGAAACCAACCTCCGTACCGACGCCGCCTGGCTCGACGCGCACTGGATGCCGTTCACGGCCAACCGCCAGTTCAAGGCCGACCCGCGCATGATCGTGTCGGGCAAGGGCGCGTATTACACGGACGGCGAAGGCCGCAAGATCTTCGACGGCCTGTCGGGCCTCTGGTGCACGGGCCTCGGTCACGGCCGCACGGAAATCGTCGAAGCCGTGAGCCGCCAGGTCGCGCAGCTCGACTACGCGCCGGCGTTCCAGTTCGGCCACCCGAAATCGTTCGAACTCGCCAACAAGATCAAGGACCTGACGCCGGCCGGCCTCGACTACGTGTTCTTCACGGGCTCGGGCTCGGAAGCGGCCGATACGTCGCTGAAGCTGGCCCGCGCTTACTGGCGCGCGAAGGGCAAGGGCACGAAGACGCGCCTGATCGGCCGCGAGAAGGGCTATCACGGCGTGAACTTCGGCGGTATCTCGGTCGGCGGGATCGGGCCGAACCGCAAGATGTTCGGCCAGGGCCTCGACGCCGACTTCCTGCCGCACACGCAACTCGCCGAGAACAAGTTCTCGCGCGGGATGCCCGAGCACGGTGCCGAGCTGGCCGACCGCCTGCTCGAGCTGATCGCGCTGCACGACGCGTCGAACATCGCGGCCGTGATCGTCGAGCCGTTCTCCGGTTCGGCGGGTGTGGTCGTGCCGCCGAAGGGCTATCTGAAGCGCCTGCGCGACATCTGTACCGCGCACGACATCCTGCTGATTTTCGACGAAGTCATCACGGGCTTCGGCCGTGCCGGCGCGATGACGGGTGCCGATGCGTTCGGCGTGGTGCCGGACATCATGAACTTCGCGAAGCAGGTGACGAACGGCGTGCAGCCGCTCGGCGGCGTGATCGCGACGAAGGAAATCTACGACACGTTCATGGCCGCGGGCGGCCCCGAGTACATGCTCGAGTTCCCGCACGGCTACACGTATTCGGCGCATCCGGTCGCGTGCGCGGCTGGCGTCGCGGCGCTCGACCTGCTGGTGAAGGAAGACGCGGTGGCCCGCGTGCGCGATCTCGCGCCGCATTTCGAGGCGGCGGTGCATGGGCTGAAGGGCCAGCGCCACATCGCGGACATCCGCAACTACGGGCTGGCTGCCGGCCTGACGATCGCGGCGCTGCCGGGCGAGCCGGCACGGCGCCCGTACGAGATCGCGATGCGTTGCTGGGCGAAGGGTTTCTACGTGCGCTACGGCGGCGACACGATCCAGCTGGCGCCCCCGTTCATTTCGGAGAAGCGCGAGATCGACAACCTGGTCAACGCGCTGTCCGACGCACTGAACGAAGTGGACTGAGCCGCGGCCTGCGCTGAGCGATAACCGAATTCACGAAAGAGCCAGATACATGAAACACGACAGCAACGTAACCTCCACCGTCGGCCACCTGATCGACGGCAAGCGCGTCGACGGCGGCAGCCGCGTCCAGCCGGTGTTCGACCCGGCCACCGGCGAATCGCACAAGAGCGTCGCGCTCGCCGACAAGCTGACCGTCGAAGCCGCGATCGCGTCCGCGCAGGCCGCGTTCCCGGCCTGGCGCAACACGCCGCCGCTGAAGCGCGCCCGCGTGATGAGCCGCTTCAAGACGCTGCTCGAGGAGCATGCCGACGAGCTGTGCGCACTGATCACGGCCGAACACGGCAAGGTGCTCGCCGATGCGATGGGCGAGTTGCAGCGCGGGATCGAGAACGTCGAATACGCCACCTACGTGCCCGAGCTGCTGAAAGGCGAGCACAGCAAGAACGTCGGCCCCGCGATCGATTCGTGGAGCGAGTTCCAGGCGCTCGGCGTCGCGGCCGGCATCACGCCGTTCAACTTCCCGGTGATGGTGCCGCTGTGGATGTGGCCGATGGCCGTCGCGTGCGGCAACACGTTCGTGCTGAAGCCGTCCGAGCGCACGCCGTCGTCGACGTTGCGCATGGCCGAGCTCGCGCTCGAAGCCGGGCTGCCGCCGGGCGTGCTGAACGTCGTGAACGGCGACAAGGAAGCGGTCGACACCTTGCTGACCGACCCGCGCGTGAAGGCGGTGAGCTTCGTCGGCTCGACGCCGATCGCCGAATACATCTACTCGACCGGCTGCGCGCATGGCAAGCGCGTGCAGGCGCTCGGCGGCGCGAAGAACTTCGCGGTCGTGATGCCGGACGCCGACATCGGCAACGCGGTGAACGCGCTGATGGGCGCCGCGTACGGCTCGTGCGGCGAGCGCTGCATGGCGATTCCGCTGGTCGTCGCGATCGGCGACGAGACGGGTGACAAGGTCGTCGCGGGCCTGAAGGCCGAGATCGAGAAGATGAAGGTCGGCCCGGGCAACGGCGCGGGCGTCGACATGGGCCCGCTCGTCACGCAGCAGCATTTCGAGAAGGTGACGGGCTTCGTCGAAGCGGGCGTGGAAGCGGGCGCGACGCTCGTCGTCGACGGCCGCAGCGTGAAGGTCGACGGCCACGATGGCGGCTATTACCTCGGCCCGTGCCTGTTCGACAACGTGAAGCCCGGCATGCCGATCTACCAGCACGAGATCTTCGGGCCCGTGCTCGGAGTGATCCGGCTGAAGTCGCTCGACGAGGCGATGGCGCTGATCGACGCGCACGAGTACGGCAACGGTACGTGCCTGTTCACGCGCGACGGCGAGGCCGCGCGCTACTTCGGCGACAACATCCAGATCGGCATGGTCGGTATCAACGTGCCGCTGCCGGTGCCGGTTGCGTATCACTCGTTCGGCGGCTGGAAGCGCTCGCTGTTCGGCGACCTGCACGCGTATGGCCCGGACGCCGTGCGTTTCTACACGAAGCGCAAGACGATCACGCAGCGCTGGCCGTCGGCCGGTGTGCGCGAAGGGACGGTGTTCAGCTTCCCGTCGAACCGCTGACGTGCCACCCGGCTGCATGCGTCGTCCGCCTGCCTGGCGGCGGTCAACGCAATGCGGCCGACGTGACCGCGCAAAGGCCCGCTTCGATCGACGATCGGAGCGGGCTTTTTCATGCCAGCGCGGATGGGGCGGAAGGCGGCAGAACGCTTACGGTACCACCACGTGCCACATGTCCTTGAAGTTGTCGCCGTTGCGGTCGCCCTGTTTCATGTCCTTCGAGAAGAAGTACAGCGGCTTGCCCTTGTATGCCCATTGCGGGCTGCCGTCGTCGCGCTTGACGATCGTGTAGGGCCCGACCGGAGCGTCGGTTGCACTGGCCTTGTAGGGCGGCCAGAAGGATTCGCACTGGCCGGTGCACGCGCTGGTGCCGGCGTTGGCCTTGTCCTTGTCGAACGTATAGACGGTCATCCCGTTCGCGGCGACGAGCGAACCGTTTTCGACTTTCGTGATCGAGCCTTGGGCCGACGCCGAAGCGGATGCAATGGCGAGCAGGGCGGAGCTGACGAGCAGCGCGGCTTTCATGAGGGCCTCCTGTAATCCGGTGGGCGGCCGCGATCGTGCACGGGCGAGCGTGCGCCGGGATCGCGATGAATGGTGCCGGAACGCAGTGCCGTCGCCGCCGGTGCGAGCGACGCAGGGTCGAATGGCGGCGAACGGAGCGCTCCATTCACGATAGGCGGTTTTTGGCGGGGCTGCGAGAACATCGGGGGCGTATCGGCCGCGCGTCGGCGTCACGCAACGGCATGGCGATCGCCGCCGTGCTTCGTTCCGGTATTAAGCATCCGTCCCCGAGGGGCGCGTTGCGCATGCCCGTGCGTCAGCGTCTCGCCCGATTCGTCAGCGCGACGCCCGCGATCACGAGCGCACCGCCGGCCAGCATCGACGGCGACAACGGCTCGCCGAGCAGCGCAACCGACAGCAGCACGCCGAACACGGGCACCAGGTTGGTGAACACGGCCGCGCGGGCCGGTCCGAGTTCGCGGATCCCCTGCGAATACCAGACGAACGCGACCACCGTGCCGATCGCGCCGAGGTAGAGCATCGACGCGACGGCCTGCCACGTCAGCGGCGTGCCGCTGGCGGCGGGCGAACCGAACAGGTGCGCGACGATCAGCAGCGCGAGGCCCCACAGTGCCGCATACGTCGTGGCCGCCAGCGGCGACAGCCCGTCGAGCGCGCGCCGGCCGATCACCGTATAGGCGGCCCAGCTCAGCACCGCGCAGAGCATGTAGCGTTCGCCGGCGCCGAACGTGTTGCCGAGATCCGTCAGCACCCGCAGCAATTCGCCACGGCTGATCACGATCAGCGCGCCGAACAGCGCGACGGCGATGCCGGCCCAGCGCGACAGCGACAGGCGTTCTCCGCGCACGACGATCGACAGCAGCACGGCGGTGGCGACGGGATTCAGCGCGACGAACAGCGCGGTGCGCCCCGCCGGCATCCGCGCGAGTGCCGCGAAAAAGCACACGTTGTACAGGAAGATGCCGGTCGCACCGAGTCCGAAGGTCGTCAGGATCTGGCGGCCGCGCAGCTTCGGCAGCCCGCCTTCGATCTTCCATGTCAGCACGACCAGTAGCAGCGCGGCGATCGCGAAGCGGCCGGTGGCCGCGGCGGTCGCCGACATCGTCGCGGCCAGGATCCGGCCCGCGATGAACGTCCCGCCCCAGAACAGCGCGACGAGCGTGAGTTTCACGTAGATGGCCGCGTGCGGCCGGGTGGCGACGATGGCGGCGGGCGGGGCGGGAGCGTTCATGTGACGGGGTTTCTCGGTGAGCGCCTGCGGCAACGCATGAGCGACCGTGCGCGGCCCGCGATTGCAAATCGCGCGATGGCCGGCGTGCAGGCTGGATTCAGGGGGATCGGATCGGGCGCTGCGTCGTCAGCGAAACACGGGCGCCGACGCGAGCGTGGTCAGCACGACGGGCATCGCGAGCGCCGCGGCGATCGTCTGGAACGCGGTGATGCCGGCCATCAGCGGCGCGTCGCCGCCGAGCTGGCGCGCCATGATGTACGACGCCGACGACGTGGGCAGCGCCTGGAACAGCAGCGCGACCGTCAGCGCCGCGTCGCCGAGCCCGAACAGGCGGCCGGCGGCGAGCGTGATGAGCGGCATCGCCATGAACTTGAACGCCGACGCGACGCACACCGGTTGCAGCCACGCACGTGCCGCATCGAATCTCAGTGCCGCGCCCACGCACAGCAGGCCGAGCGGCATCGACGCGACGCCGAGCGCGCGCACGGCCGGCGCGACAGCCGCCGGGAACGCCACGCCGCTAGCCTGCATCGCGATCCCGAGTGCGCACGCGACGACGAGCGGATTCGACAGGATCTGGCGCACGAGCGCCGCCGCGCCGAGCCGCGTGTCGCCATAGCGCGCGAACACGAGCACGCACATCAGGTTGACGGTCGGGACGATCGCCGCGACGCACACGGCCGCGAGCGCGATGCCTTTTGCACCGAACAAACCGGCCGCGAGCGCGGTGCCGACATAGTTGTTGAAGCGCACGGCGCCCTGGAACACCGACGTGAAGCCGGCGCCGTCGACCCGCACAAACGGACGGACCAACAGAAGAAGCGCCGCGGCGAGTGCGGTCGAACCGACCAGCGCTGCCGCGAGCGGTAAAACGGGCAGGGCCTGCAGCCGTGCATTTGCGAGGCCGTCCGCGAACAGCGCGGGCAGCAGCACGTAGTAGCACAGCCGCTCGGCCTGTGGCCAGAACGCGTCGGCAATGAAGCCCGTGCGCCGCAGGCCGTGGCCGAACGCGACCAGCAGCGCGACCGGCGCCAGCGCGAGCAGGATCGGGCCGATCATCGGCACACCTTCACGCGGCCTGCGCGGGCCATGCGGGCCGCCGCGAGCGGCTGGCACGCAAAGCGGCGAAACGAGGCGGGAATCCATCCGGCGGGCAACATGGCGACACGCAATCGAAAGAGTGACGATGCCACCAAGTTAACACGCGCAAGCAACAGGAATAATTGTTAATTATCGGGTGTTCAATGAGAAATTTTCATCGATGAAGCGGTGACTTCGGCCGCGAGCGCACGCGCGAAACGTTCGGCCGGACGCGACTGGTGTTCGAGCAGGACGACCGCGCGCCCCATCTGCGGCTGGCCGAACGGCAAGCGCGTGACGGGCGGCAGGCGCGCAAGCGTCGCATCGGGGAGCGCGACGATGGCCGCGCCGAGCCCTCTCGCGACCATGCGTGCGATCGTTTCCGCGCTGTCCAGCACCATCTCCTCACGCACGCGCACGCCGATGCGACGCAGCTCGGCGGCGATCATGCGGCCGGCCCAAGCCTGCGCATCGAAGCGGATGAACGGCAGCGCGTCGAGCAGCGCGACCGCGTCGCGTTCCGCATGGTCCGGCGGCGCGAGCAGCCAGAAGCGATCTTCGTACAGCGTGGTCCACGTCAGTTCCGCCGGATGCGGGCGCACCGGGCTCGTCGTAATGGCTGCATCGAGTTCGCCGGCCGCGACGCGGTTCGCCAGTTCGGCCGACATGCCGGCCGACACGTGCACGCGCAGCCCCGGGTGCGCCGCGCGCAGCGCGAGCAGCGCGTCGGGCAGCGGGCCCGACAGCGCGGTCTGGATCGCGCCGATCCGCAGGCGCCCGACCAGCTTCTTCTCGTCGCTGAGCGCATCGGGAATCCGGTCGACCATCGCGAGCACCTGCTCGGCCTGCGCGAGCAGGATGTTGCCGGCCTCGGTGAGTACCGGCTGCCGGCGCGAGCGATCGAACAACTGCACGTTGTATTCGCTTTCCAGCGTCTTGATCTGCAGGCTCACCGCCGATTGCGTGAGCCCGATGGCTTCGCCGGCGCGCGCGAACGTCCGGTATCGGGCGATGGCGACCAGCGTTCTGAATGCGCGTAATGACATGGGCGGACGGATGTGGGCAGAGGCAGCCGTGTACGAAGCGGATCCCGGGCGGCGCGATCTACGGCGCGTTGCGGTGAGCGGCTCGCAGGGCCGCCGCCAGGGTTCGCGACATCATGCCCGCGCGTCTCGAATCGGGCAACCGGCCGGGATGCGGCGCGCCGCGTGTCGCCGACAAGCCGCGATGGTTCGAGCGCTTCCTAAAATGATATAGTTCTATTGTTAGAATGTTTGAGCCGGGCAAGCGTGCTGCCTGAAGCGCAGTGACGCGGGTTCCGGCGTGTCGAGACCGAAGTGGAAACAGGAGCAGGGGCATGACCAAGGTGGCACATCCGGGTTTGTCGTCGCAGCGGCTGAAAGCGCTCGACACGCGGCTGAACGAACGGTACGTGGCGTCCGGGCGCTTGCCGGGGGCGGTGACGATGATCCATCGCCGTGGCGAGCTGGCGCACGTGAATGTAGCCGGATCGATGGACGTCGAGCGGGCGAAGCCGATGCGCGAGGATGCGATTTTCCGCATCTATTCGATGACCAAGCCGATCACGAGTGTCGCGTTCATGACGCTGGTCGAGCAGGGGCTGGTCGCGCTCGACGATCCCGTGTCGAGCGTGATTCCGGCATGGAAGGATCTGGGCGTTGCGGTGGCCGGCGCGCGGAGCCTCGGCGGGTTCCAGACCCGGCCTGTCGCGCGCGAGATGCTGATGGTGGATCTGCTGCGCCATACGGCCGGGTTGTCGTATTTCTTCCAGGCCCGCACGAACGTCGATGCCGCGTACCGCGAACTCGCGCTCGGCGAACCGGGCAACCCGGGCGGTCTCGACGGCATGATCGCGGATCTGGCCCGGCTGCCGCTCGACTACTCGCCGGGCGACGAATGGAACTATTCGGTCGCGACGCACGTGCTCGGCTATCTCGTCGAGAAGATCTCAGGGCAACCGTTCGCCGATTACCTGAAGCAGGCGCTGTTCGACCCGATCGGCATGCCCGACACCGGTTTCTTCGTGCCGGACGAGCAGGCCGAGCGCCTGTGCGCGTGCTATCGCCCGGGTGCCGATGGCGGGCTCGTGCTGCAGGACGACCCGGCCGCCAGCGCGTTTCGCCGGCCGCCGGCGCTGGCATCGGGCGGCAGCGGGCTCGTGTCGACGGCCGGCGATTACCTGCGCTTCTGCCGGATGCTGCTGAATCGCGGCTCGATCGACGGGCACCGGATCCTGAGCCCGAAAACCGTCGAGCTGATGACGATCAACCATTTGCCGGGCGGCCAGACGCTCGACCGGATGTCACGCTCCAGTTTCAGCGAGGCCGTGTATCCGGGGCTCGGTTTCGGGCTCGGCTTCGCGGTGACGCAGGATCTTGCCGCGACGATGCAGCCGGGCAGCGTCGGCGATTACTTCTGGGGCGGCGGCGCCAGCACGGCCTTCTGGATCGACCCGGCCGAGGACCTGATCGTCGTGTTCATGACGCAACTGCTGCCGTCGACGACGTACCGGATTCGTCGCGACCTGCGGCATTGGGTCTACGGTGCGATGTGCGACGACGAAGGCGGCGCGTCGGCGTGACGACGCGGCGAGCGGGTCAGGCCGCCGGCTTGCGCGCGGTTTTCCGGACGCCCGTGCGCGGCGACGGGATCAGGTCGGCACTGCGGTCGTCGCCGTCGAGATCGTGCGTGATGTCGAGCACGAAACGGTCGGCGCGATACAGATAGAGCCCGGCGTGGACGATGCAGCCGTCGCCGTCGGTCCACCAGCGGCGCATGCGAATCAGCATGTCGGCCATGCTGCAGTCGGCGCCGTCCGACGCGAGCAGGTCGGCGGTTTCCTGATCCGCATAGGCGGCCGTGATTTCCTGGCGGGCCTTCGCGAGCGGAAGCCGGTTGTATTGGCGGACGAGATAGCCGACCTTGTGCCGCGCGTCGCTGCCTTTCGGAAAGCGGTCGTAGGTTTCGCGTGCGACATAGCTGTCCATCACGCCGTAAGGCGTGCCGTCGTGCAGATGAAGCGTGCGGATCCGCATGTAGGCGGCGCGCATCGGCTGGCCCGTCTGCAATGCGGCGGGCAGCGCGGTCACGGCTTCGCGCAGCAGCACGCGCAGGGTCTGGCCGGGCGCGAGCTGCAGCGGATCGTTGATCGCGGCGCGCAGCGCCGGGTTATCCGCCGGCGAGACGACCTCGGCCGTGACGAACGTGCCGCGGCCGCGGGCGCTGCTCACGAGCCCTTCGGCGCTCAGTTCGGCCAGCGCCTGACGCACCGTGATCGTGCCCGCCTGATAGAACGCGCACAGCTCGGGAATCGGCGGCAACTGGTCGCCGCGCTTCCATTCGCCCTGGTGGATTCGTCCACGCAGCAGGCTGGCAATCCGCGCATAAAGGGCGACCCCTTTGCGTTCTGGGGGCGACGACGGGTTCAAAGACGGGCTCCTGGAATGATGCGGGCGGTGGTGGGGTTCGGATCAATGCCTAACATTCTACTATTGGAATGTATGCGCGCTCGCGCATCAGGCAGAGCCGGCAAGCGACGCTGCACGCCGGCGCCATGCGCCGTACGCGGCGCGTCACACCCACAGCCGATACATCCAGAACGACTCGTCCTCGATGAAGCGTTGCGTGAATTCGCTCGGTGAGAAACCCGTAATGCGCTTGACCTCGCGGCTCAGGTGCGCCTGGTCGGCGAACCCTTCGTCCAGCGCCAGCGTGGCCCAGTTGAACGCGGCGCCGGCTTCGAACCGGTCGCGCGCCGCGAAGAACGCGCTTTCCGTCCTGACGAGCGTTTGCCATTCGCGCAGCGAACGGCCGCTGTAGGTCTTGATTCGCCGTTCGACCTGCCGCGGGCTGTGGGTGTGCCGCCATTCGCGCGCTTGCAGCGCGAGGCGTTCGACCCAGCTGCGTCCTGCGTTGCGGAGCGACGACAGCGGCGTCGCGGGCCGCAGCGCCTGCCAGCGCGGTGCGAGATGACGTTCGATTGCCGCCAGCACGTCGGCATCGCGGTCCGCGCCGACCAGTGCATCAAGCAGCGGGCGCCAGTCGTGGCCGAGGCACGCGTACGCGTCGAGTACGCGGTCGTGGATGTCCGGCAGCGCGATGCCGAACAGCGCCCGCGCCGCATCGGCGGTGAAGCAGATCATGCCGATCCGTCCGCCGGTCGGCGCCCAGGCTACGGTAGGGGCCGAATGGCTGCCCGACAGCGTCGCTGCGGCACCGAAGGGGCGCCACCGGGGCCCGTCGGCCGTGGGTTCGACGAAGCCCACGTCGAGATCCCGATACCACGACACGCACACGAGCGGCGTGGCCGGAAAATGCGAGAGCCGCTGCGCGTCGCTCAATTCGAACCCGCGCGTGTCGTGCAACACGATCGCGACCACCGCGCCCTGCAGGGCAGCCGGCGCGGGGTACAGCCGCCCATGCGGTGACCGCCCGTCGCTCAGCGCGCGGGGGGCGCGTGCCAGCGGATCGGGGCACGACGGCGAGATCGATGACGGGTCGGAGAACATGACGCCGGAGTATAGGGACGGGCCAGTCGCGTGTCGATGTCGTTTGCGTTCAAGACCGCCCGCATGCCGATTCGGATAATCCGGCCCATGAACACGCGATCCACTTCCCAATGTCCATTCCATGCGGACGCCGCGGCTTCGGCGCCCGTGCTTCACCCGCCCGGCGTATGGCCGCCGGGGCCGCCTACCGGCCTGACGGGTTGGGGGCTGTTGCGCGCGATGTCGCGCGACCTGCTCGGCACGCTGGCCGGTTGGCAGCGCGCTTACGGTGATGTCATGCACTTGCGCATGTGGCCCGAGCATGCGGTGGTCGTGACCGATCCCGCGCTCGTGCGCGAACTCCTGGTTACGCATCATGATGCGGTCGGGCGCTGGGAGCGAGCCGTCCGGGTGTTTGCGGAGGTTCACGGCCATAGCGTGCTGATCGCCGAAGGCGACGCGTGGCGCGACAAGCGGCAGGCGTTGCAGCCGAATTTCATGCCGAAGCCGGTGCAGGCGTTCGTACCGTCGATCGCGGCGACGGCCGGACATGCGCTCGCGCAGTGGCCCGCGCGCGATCCTGACTGGCCGATCGAAAGCGCACTGACGTCGCTGGCGATGGACGTGATCATGCGCACGATGTTCTCCGATGCGATCGGCGACGATGCGCGTGCGGCCGAGGAAGCCGTGCGCGTGGTGAGCGCAGCGGCCAACGCCGATTTCTACTGGCCGGCAAGCACGCCGGACTGGATGCCGTGGAAGCGTGGCAAGGCGCGTGCGATGGCCGTGCTGAACGGGCTGATCGACCGGCAACTGCAGGCGCGTCTCGACTTGCCGACGCACGCGTGGCCAGACGATCTGCTGTCGCGCCTTTTGAAGCTGCATCGGGACGACGCACGGCGATGGCCGCTGCAGTCCGTGCACGACGAATGCATGACGGCGTTCCTCGCGGGCCATGAGACGACGGCCGGGGCACTGACCTGGTGGGCCTGGTGCATGGCGGCGAATCCGGCGGCGCAGGCCGCCGCACGCGACGAAGTGGTGCGCGTGCTGGGCGGTCGCGCGCCGTCCGCCGAGACGCGATCGTCGTTGCGCTACCTGACGCACACGCTCGAGGAAACGCTGCGCCTGTATCCGTCCGCGCCGATCCTGATCAGCCGGCGGGCGTCGCGGCCGATCGTGCTGGGGCCGTGGCAGTTTCCCGCGCGGACGCTGTTCATGCTGCCGCTGCAACTCATGCAGCGCGATGCGCGATGGTTTGCGGAACCTGAAGTGTTTCGTCCCGAGCGTTTTGCGGACGACGCGCCGGCCGCGCCGCGTGGCGCCTACATGCCGTTCGGCACGGGCCCGCGCGTGTGTCTCGGGCAGCATCTGGCGATGACGGAAATGACGGTCGTCGCGGCGATGATCCTGCAGCGCTACGAATTGTCGGTGCCGCCCGGCATGATGCCGCCGCGGCCGGTGCTGAACGTGACGCTGCGGCCGGAGCGTCCGCTGCATCTCGCGATCGCGCCCGCGGCGGACGGCGGTGCCGTGTGATGCGTGTGGTGCGGTGCGGCCGCGCGAGCGGGGCGCTGATTCGACGGCGCATCGGCCGCGACGGCATTCCCGGGGGATGCGCGTGTCGTGAACGATGGGCGTTCGCGCGATGCGGTGTCATCGAATCGTCGGAATGTGAATGCGTGTCGCCGGGTGCCGTCGGCGCCACTGGCGCGGCATCGCGCAGCACCTATGCTTGAAGGGCCCAGGCCGGGCGGAGCCCAAGGAGGATGGTCATGCGCATGCTTCTCAACATACGAATCCCTCACGAACCGTTCAACACGCTGGTGCGCGACGGCAGCGTCGGCGACGTGATCGGGCGAATACTCGAAGCGGTCAAGCCGGAGGCCGTGTATTTCACCGAGCAGAGCGGCGGGCGCGGGGCCGTCGTGATCGTCGACGTGCATGACCCTTCGCAGATCCCGGCGCTCGCGGAGCCGTGGTTCCTGATGTTGAATGCGGACTGCGAGTTCCGCGTGGTGATGTTGCCGGACGATCTCCGGAACGCCGGGCTCGCGCAACTCGGCGCGAAGTGGAAGTAGCGGGAAGCTGCCCATGCCCCTGCGCCTGCTCGAGAACCGGGCAGGCGGCATGGCGTGGCGCTCTCGCGCCGACTAACGTGCCGGCTGCGGTGGTTCAACGTTCGCCGCTTGCCCGTCTTTCGGTCGCAACAGCAACAGCAGGCCGCTCAGTGCCGCCGCGGCGACGAACACGAAAAAGAACCGCTCGTTCCATTGATACTCGCTGGCGGACGCCGTGCCACCGTGATTCCCGGCCGTGGCGCCGATTTCCAGCAGGAACGTGAAGACCGCCGGCACGGGCGCGGAACCGAGGTAGGCCAGGAACGCGAACTGCAGCCGGCCGCGGGTCAGGATCGACCAGACGTTCTTGCCCATCAGGCAGGCGACCAGCACCACGGGCGGGACGAGCACGATCGAGGCGGCACTGATCGCGCACAGAAACAGCCAGCCAAGTCCGATGATCGGAATGAGCGACATGAGTCGGGGCTCCAGTTTTCGGGCAATCTTGTTGTCGACGGGCATCCGCACCGGCATTACCGGACGACCACGGCATGCGGCACTTCACGGAGTGTGCCCGATTCCACGCCGGTTGCCATCCATCAGCATCGATGCGGTCATCCGGCCGCGTCTTCCCCCAGCGCCTGGATGAAGCGCGAAAACAGCTCGGGCTGTGACGAAATCCCGAGCTTCGCGTACAGGTGCCGCCGGTGCACCTTCACCGTTTCGGGTGATATCGCGAGCCGCTCGGCAATCGCCTTCGACGAATTGCCGCGCAGCACCATTCTCGCGATCGACATCTCGCGATCGGTCAGCACGCCCGCGCCGAAGCGGGCGAGCGCCTGCTCGACCCGCGCGCCGAGATCGGCGTCGGGCGCCGCGCGTGCCGCATCACCCACCAGCCGCCAGTGCTGCCGGATCGCCGCGAGCACCCACGGCATCGCGGCCGTCAGCTTGCCGAGCGGCTCGACGTCGAACCGCGTGCCCGCGCCGAGCGACAGCGACAGCAGCATGTCGGCGTTCGGCCGCACGAGGATCTGGATCTCGTCGTCGCCGACCGCGTCGCGGAAGTAGCTGAGGAAATATTCGCTCTGCCGGAACAGGTCGGGCGCGACTTCCTCGAGCCGGTAGCAGCCGTCGGCGAGCCCGTCGTGCGCGGCCTGCAGGAACGGGTCGAGCAGATACACGCCGTTCAGGTAGAGCGGCACGGGTGAGGCGGCATCGGTGCCGCCCGTGTCGTATTCGTCGAGCACGAGCGGCACGCCGTCGGGGCCGATCGCGGTCGCGAGCGCGTTGTCGAACGGCACCATTTCATTGAGCAGCAGCACCAGGAACCGCCAGAAGCGCGGCTGGCCGAGATGATCGATTGCGCGGCCGAGCGCCTGGTGCATCGCGATTTCGGAAAAGAGACGATCCATACCACCACCGGAAGGGCGTAACACGAAGGGGGAATAGCGGTCCTGAAATTGGCTTCCTAGACTGCCACGCAATCAATCGGGCCCGAGTATGGGCGTTCAAAAAAGAGTGGCAAAGGGTTGGCCCAAGCACAGGAGAACGAAATGGCGATGATGTCGGAATCGACGGGCACGCTGCAAGCGGCGCCTGCAACGGAAGACGCGCCGCGCGCGCTGTCGCAGACGCTCAGCGTGCGCGATGCGGTGATGATCACCGTATCGGGCGTGACGCCCGCGAGCTCTATCTTCGTGATCGCGCCGTTCGCGATCCAGCAGGCCGGCAGCGGTGCCGTGCTGTCGTTCGTGCTCGGCGGCGTGCTCGCGCTGGCGTTCGCGCTCTGCTACGCGGAGCTCAGCGCCGCGCACCGCAGCGCGGGCGGCGAGTACGTGATGGCCAAGCGCGTGTTCGGCACGCTGCCCGGCTACCTGACCTTCATCACGGTGCTGTCCGTCAGCGTGTTCATCCCGGCCGTGCTCGCGAGCGGCGCCGCGCCGTACCTGAACAACGCGCTCGGCACGCACTTCAGCAACCAGTCGGTCGCGCTGACGATCGTGCTGCTCAGCTACCTGCTCGGCATGCTGAACATCAAGACGAACGCGTGGATCACGGGCGCGTTCCTGGTGGTGGAGATCGGCGTGCTGATGCTGATCGCGGGCCTCGGCTTCGGTTCGCCGCATCGTGGCGCCGACGCGCTGATCGCGCCGGTCGTCGCGAGCGGCAACACGCTCGTGCCGGCGACGCTGGCCGCGATCGTCCCGGCGATCGGCACCGCGATCTTCTGCTACAACGGCTTCGGCTCGGCCGCCTATCTCGCGGAAGACCTGCGCGGCGGTAACCGCAACGTCGCGAAGGCGGTGATCTACTCGCTGCTCGTGATCCTCGTCGTCGAACTGATTCCGCTCACCGCGATCGTGCTCGGCGCGCCGTCGCTGACGGAGCTGACGAAGAGCACCGACCCGATCGGCTATGTGGTGCGTTCGCTGAGCAACCCGGCCGTGTCGCGCGTGGTCAGCGGCGGGATCTTCCTGTCGGTGTTCAACGCGATCATCGCGATCGTGATCACGATGGGCCGGCTGCTGTACAGCAGCGGCCGGCACGCGCTCTGGTCGCGCACCTGCAACCGCGCCTTCTCGACGATCCATCCGCGCCTCGAATCGCCGTGGCTCGCGACGATCGCGCTCGCGGTGCCGTCGGCGGGGCTTGTATTCGTGTCGAGCCTCGACGAGCTGACCGCGTTCACGGTCGACCTGCTGCTGCTGATCTACCTGGTCGTCGGGCTGGCCGCGCTGGCGAGCCGGTTCGTGCGCCGTGACGTCGAACATCATTACCGGATGCCGCTGTGGCCCGTGACGCCGCTTGTCGCGGTAGCCGGCGCCGCGTATACGCTCTACACGACGCTCGCAACGGCGACGAAATCGACCGACCTGCTCATCATCGCGGGGTTGCTGATCGCCGCGCTCGTGATGTATGCAGTCTGGGCGCGCCACAGCGAAGCCTTCCGCGCGCTCTGAGCGCCGGATCGACGTATTGCCATACCGAAACACCGAACCATTAGAAGACTGGAGGAACTGCATCATGCGCACGAGGGATCTCGGCATCCGCATCGGACTCGGCACACCGGGCCGCTTCAACGCGATCACGGACGTTCCGGGCGTGCGGGTCGGACATTGCACGCTGAACGTCGAGAACGGCGACGCGTCGATCCGCACCGGCGTCACCGTCATCGAGCCGCGCGCGGGCGGCGCGCACGATTCGCCGTGCTTCGCGGGCGTGCACGTGCTGAACGGCAACGGCGACGCGACGGGGCTCGAATGGATCCGCGAGGCCGGCCTGCTGACCACGCCGATCGCCTATACGAACACGCACAGCGTCGGCGCGGTGCGCGATGCGCTCGTCGCGAACGAGCGCGAAGCGGCGGCCGGCCGCGTGTACTGGTGCATGCCGGTCGTGATGGAAACCTACGACGGGCTGCTGAACGACATCTGGGGGCAGCACGTGAGCGCCGCGCATGTGCAGCGCGCGCTGGCTGCCGCACAGTCGGGGCCGGTTGCCGAAGGCGGCGTGGGCGGCGGCACGGGGATGATCTGCCACGAGTTCAAGGGTGGCATCGGCACCGCGTCGCGCATGCTCGCGGCCGAAGCGGGCGGCTGGACCGTCGGCGCGCTTGTGCAGGCGAACTACGGCGTGCGCGAGATGCTGCGCGTGGCCGGCTACCCGGTCGGCGAAGTGCTGCGGCACGTGCCTTCGCCGTTCCGCGCGCCGGACGCGCAAGGCGAGGCCGGGATGGGCTCGATCGTCGTGACGATCGCGACCGACGCGCCGCTGCTGCCGCACCAGTGCACGCGCCTGGCGCAGCGCGCGAGCGTCGGGCTGGCGCGCGTCGGCGGCGGCACGGAGGATTCGAGCGGCGACATCTTCCTGGCGTTTGCAACGGGCAACGACGGCTTGCCGGCGGCGAACTACGGCAGCAAGGGGGCACCAACCACCGGCGTGAAGATGGTCAACAACGACCATATATCCGCGCTGTTCGTCGCGGCGGCGGAAGCGGTGGAGGAAGCGATCGTGAATGCGCTCGTCGCGGGCGGCGACGTCGAATCGCGCGGGGCGAAGGTCGAGGGGCTGGGGCAGGCGCGCTTGCTGGATGCGTTGCGCGAAGTGGGCTGGCGGCCGGGGCGCGGCGCCTGAAACGGCATGCGCCGCTTCAATCGAAGCGGCGTGGGGTGGAGCGGCGATGCGGCGATCGGCCGGGCCGCCGCTCGCCCGCGCAAGCAGTGCGGGCGGTGCGGGCCTGGCCGTGACGACGCGGCGTCATGCTCAGCTGCCGAAGTAGATGTTGCAGAAGCTGACGGGGCCGACACAGGCGTTCGGGTCTTCCTGCTTCGATTGCGAACGATCGACGCGGCCCGCGGTTGCGACGGCTTCAGCGCGGTTCGCCTGTTGCGGTGCGACGTCTGCCGGTGCCGGCTGTGCGTGAGCAACAGCAGCGGTGAGCGACAGGGCAACGAGGGCGAGGTGCAGCGGCTTCATTTTGATTTCTCCTGGGTGAGTGCCAGTCTCGCTGGCAGTGAGGAAACTATAGGCTCGCACTGCTTAAAGATTAATCACCGCGGCTGTAGAGCTTATTTCCATCCGGAACAAGGATCCCGTTGCGCGCGCACCGATCGTCAATGGCGGTGGCGGTTGAACGGCGCGTCCTTGTCCAGCAGTGCGCTGCGCACGAAGTGCAGGCAGCCGACGATCCGCTGCATGCGGTGCCGCTCTTCGGGCACCGCATACCAGGCCTGCAGCGTGTGCTGTGCCGCGCGGATCGCGAGATTCACCGATTTCAGCGTGCGCGCATGATGGCCGGGCGTCGGATCGTCGAAGAAGCGCGGCAGTTCGTGCAGCACCGTTTCGACGGAACCGGCCCAGCGCAGTGTCTGCGGCGGTTTCGATGCGGAGAACGCGTTCAGCTCGTCGCGCAGGTCGATCACCGCGTGGCCGACCTCGAGCGTCGACAGCATCCAGCGCATCGCGTCGCGATGCTGTCGCGTGCGCCGCACGAGCAGCGTGCGCAGTTGCGCCATCAGGTCGTGCGTGCTCGACTGGAAGCGCTGCGCGAGGCGCTCCGTTGACCCTTCGCACGCCAGCGTGACCTGGCGGCGCAGGTCGTGCGCGATGCGGCCCGTGAGCCACGGCATGTGGGTCGGGAACACGACCGCGAACACGAGCGAACACGCGAGCATCGCGATGACGATCGCCAGGCCGTTGTTGATCAGCACCTCGGGCGTATACGCGATCACGTTGTCGGGCCCCGCGAGCAGGCAGAAAAACACCGCGAAGCCGATCCCGTAGCCGGACAGTCCCGGCCGCATCGCGAGAAACGCGCCGAGGCCGAGCACCGGCGCGAGCGCGGCGCACAGCAGCGGGAAGCCGTCGATGTTCGGATACACGTAGCACAGGAACACGTAGCCGACGGCGGTCGCGAACGCCGCGCCGACGCCCATTTGCGCGACGAACTTCGGCGCGCGCGGCGACGTCGAGCTGAGCGCGCACGCGATCGCGGTGGCGATCACGGCGAGCGGGCCGCTCGGCCATTCGGAGGCAAGCCAGAACGCGCTCATCGCGCCGACGGCGACGATCGTGCGCAGGAACGCGAAACCGACGAAGAACGAGTTGGTCTTCACCGCGTAATGCGTGACCGAGCGCTCGAACGCGTGATCGTCCTGGTCGAGCGACGCATAGGTATCGGCGTAGCCGAGATATTCGCCGATGAAGCGGTACAGCAGCTCGATCGCGGTATCGAAGTCGAGCAGGCCGCCGGCCGCATGCTCCTCGATGTTTCGTCGCGATGCGCGCGCGGCTTTCGGCAGTGCGCTATGGAAGCGGCGCAATTCGAGCAGCGCGCCGGTGGCCGGCGCGATGCCGCGCTGCCGCTCGTCGCGCAGCGCGGCGAAGCGCTGCGCGAGCGCATCGACGTGCGGCGCCAGCGCATCGAGCACCGCGTCCGAGCCATTGGCGCGCAATCGCTTGACGAGCTGGTGCAGCGCATGCAGCCGCGTGCACGCGTTCATGAATTCGCTGTTCAGCCGCGCGAGGCGGCGGCTGCGCGCGCGAATGTGCGGATCCTCGAACGACGCGAACGCGCGGTTGGCCTCGAAGCCGACGATGTCGTCGACGAAATCGGCGAAGCGCCGCTCGAAATCGCCGCGTGCGACGTCGCCCGCGAGGGTGCCGGCCGTGAACGCCGCGAACGTCGCGTGGCGGTTGCCCAGCGAGCGCATCAGCGCCTTCGCGGAGCTGAGCGGCAGGATCAGCGCGCTGACCGCGCCCGAGCAGGCGATGCCGAGCGCGACTTCCGCGGCGCGCGTGAGTGCGGACTGGAACAGCGTCTGCGGGGTCATCACGGCCGGCAGGCCGATCAGCGCGGCGGTGTAGCCGGCGAGCACGAAGCCGTACCAGCGGAAGTGGCGGTTGCGCACCGCGAGCGCGATGCAGGTGCCGATCCACAGCGTGATGCCGGCCATGTACAGCTCGGGCTGCTGCGCGAACAGCCCGCCGAGCGCGAGCGCGGCGACGAGGCCGGCCGCCGTGCCGAGCACGCGGTAGAAACTCTTCGCGAACACCATCCCCGACAGCGGCTGCATCAGCACGAACACGGTCGTCATCGCGGTGCGCGGCTGGGACATCTCCAGGCGCATCGCGATGCCCATCGCGAGGAGCGCCGCGAACACGGTTTTCGCGAGGTGCAGCCAGATCAGTCCGTCGCTCGCGGCCCAGTCGCGCGCCGCGTCGCCGAGTGGATCGAGCCAGGTCCTCCATCGTGCCGGTTCGATGGATGGTCGCTCGATCGCAGGTTGTGGCTTCATGAAAAGAGGGGGCCGGTACGGGGCCGGGCGAGATGCGCGGCGCGTCCGAACGGGTCCGTTCGACTGTTGAGGCGCCGATTGTAGGAGTGCGGCGCCCGCGCATTAACGCAGCTGCGGGGAAACGATAGTTGCAGCCGGAGTAACAATCTGTCGCATCCAGTGGAGGAAAATAGCGGCTCCGCTACAGGTTGCTCACAGGAATGGATACCCTACAAAACATGCGGGTGTTTTCGCGCGTGGTCGAGACGGGCAGTTTCACCGCCGCCGCGCAATCGCTGAATTCGACGACGGGCGCGATGTCGCGCGCGGTGTCGGAGCTCGAGGCGCGCCTGCGCACCCGTCTGATGAATCGTTCGACGCGCCGTCTCGCGCTCACGTCGGCCGGCGAAAGCTATCTGCGGCGCTGCCGCCAGATCCTCGCCGACGTCGACCGCGCGGAAGAAGAGGCGAGCTGCGCGCACGAACGGCCGGCCGGCGTGCTGCGCATGCACAGCTTCGCGAGCGTCGGCCACCACTATGTGTTGCCCACGCTGACGCGCTATCACGCGCAGTTTCCGGACGTGTCGATCGAGCTGTCGCTGTCGCAGCGCATGCCCGACCTGTTCGACGGCACGAGCGACATGGCCGTCGTGACCGCGTCGTCGCTGCCCGATTCGGAACTCGTGTCGCACCTGCTCGGCTCGACCTTCAGCATCCTGTTCGCGTCGCCCGACTATGTGAAACGCCACGGCGCGCCGGTTCGTCCGCAGGATCTCGCCGCGCACGCGTGCCTGACGCTGTGCACGCCGGCGTTCCCGACGCACGAATGGGTGCTCGAAGGGCCCGAAGGCGTCGAGCAGATCCACGTCGCGGGGCCGGTGCAGACCAATACGGCCGAATCGCTGGCCCTCGCGATCCGCGACGGCATCGGGATCGGCATGCTGCCGCTGTATTCGGCGATCGACGCGCTGCGCGACGGCACGCTCGTCCGCGTACTGCCCGCGCATATCCTGCAGAAGATGAACGTCTACGCGCTGTATCCGTCGCGCCGCTTCGTCGATGCGAAGGTGCGGACCTGGGTCGAGATGCTGCGTGCCCAGGTGCCGGGGATGATCGCGCGCGACGTCGAGATGCTGAACGCGATCGATCGCGAACCGCAGGCCGCCTGAGCGGCGGACGCGCGTCGGCATGCTGCCGGCTTCTTCTCTTCACGCAAACAACGCGAACGCGAATGCAACCCGCGCCGCGCCCGCGACACATCGTTCACGCGGGCTCGGCGCATCGTCATGCCGTTACAGCGCGGGCTTGGCCGCCGCGCCCGATTCCGTTGCCGGCGCGCCGGCCGGGCCGTACGCGGCATGCGCGGCCTTCTGTTCCGCGAGACGCTTTTCGTGGAGTCGTTCCTGCGCCGCCATGATGTCATCCGGATAGTTGTTGGCTTCGCCGCGCGCAGGGTTGTAGCCGACCGACTCGAGATCGATCAGCTCCTGCAGCACTTGCGCGCGCGTGACGGGCGACTTTGCCGACTGGGCGAACGACAGGGCCGGTGCAGCGAGCAGGACGGCAGCGGCGGTGGTAACGACGAGCGATTTCACGAGGTTCTCCTGGGTACGGGGTGGGCGGCCGGTTCGACGCGCGATGCGTGACCCCGACCTTTGCTGGCAGTCTACGCAGCACCCTCGCGCGTAAAAACCCCGATTCCAGGCAGGCAGCCTTCCAGATGGAACAACATTGGTGCAAGGCGCCCACAGCGAACGAACCCGCGTGAAAACGCGGGTTCGTGGCCAACGGGCGACGCTACCGCGCGCCGGTCAGAAGCGCGTGCGCATACCGATCGTGCCGACGATCTGGTTCGCCGTGCTCGATGCGCCGCCCGAGCCGTTGATGAACGCCTGGTAGCCGCGGCCCGAGGCGTGCTGATACATCGCTTCCGCGTACACGTCGGTGCGGCGCGACAGCTTGTAGACGGCCTGCAGGTCGACCTGATGCCACTTCGGATCGGTGCCGTGCTTGCTGTCGGGGTTCGACACGCTGGCGTCCGTGTACACGTAGGCCGCGCCGAGGCTGACGGCCGGCGTCACCGCGTAGCGCACGTTCACGTCGTAGTTGTTGAACGCGACCTGGCCGGTCGAGCCGAACGAGCCGGTGTTGTCGTACTGCGAGCGCGTATAGACGAAGCCGACGGTGGCCGGGCCGAACCCGTAGCTGATGCCGCCGCCGTACGAACGCATGCGGTCCGAGCCGATCGACCAGCCGCCCTGGTTCAGGCTCTTCGCTTCGGCCGCATCGGTCGCGCCGGGGCTCGCGCTCGTCGAGCCCTTCGTGCCGTTCATCTGCAGGTACGCGCCGGCCAGCTTCAGCGGACCGTTCGTGTAGCTGGCCGCGACGCTGTACGCGCGGTTCGCGCCGAAATTGGTCGCGTTCGAGAACGCGTACATCGCGCCGACCTTGAAGCCCGCGTAGGTCTCGCTCGTGTACTTGACCGCGTTGTTGATGCGCAGCGAGTGGTTCAGGTTGTCGTTGTCGAACGGATGCGCGAAGCTCGTGTCGCCGAAGTCGCCGGCCGTGGCCGACAGCGGCGCGACGAAGTCGACCATCGTGTCGTACTGGCGGCCGAGCGTCACCGTGCCATAGCCGTTCTGGCTCAGGCCGACGTACGCGTGGCGGCCGAACAGCTTGCCGTCCTGCCCGAGCCCGCCGTTGTTCACGTTGAAGCCGTTCTCGAGCACGAACAGCGCCTTCAGGCCGCCGCCGAGATCTTCGGTGCCGCGAAACCCGATGCGGCTGCCGTTGACGGTGCCGCTGTTCAGGCGCCACAGCGACGAACCGTTGGCGTTGTTGGTGTAGACGATGCCGGCGTCGATCAGGCCGTACAGCGTCACCGAGCTCTGTGCGTGAGCGAGCGGGGCGAACAGCGCGGCGGTGCATGCGCCGGCGATGAGGGTTTTTTTCAAGTCAAGGCTCCTGCGTGTGGGACTGGGAACGAAAGTTCGGCGCAAGTATAGGAATGCATCGCGCGCGCAAGGCCACCGGGGGCCGCGAGCGCACCTTTCCGGATCCGGCAAGAGTCCTTCACAAAACTGACACGACGCGCCGCACGCGCGAGACGAGGGCGGTTTTTGCGTGGCCGCACGCGGGTGGCAGCCGTTCATCGAGGCGCGCCTGTCGCGTCGTTGCAACATGCGCGGCGTGCGGCACGGCGGTTGATCGGCGCGACCGGCGAATCACGTCGTGCTCGACGCGGACAGCGACTACGAAGCGGTGCGCCGGCGGGCCAAGGCCACGCTGTCGATCCGCCACGGGAAGGTGATCACGCGCCGCGAACCGGAGCGCGTCACGTATCCGGATTGAGGCGAACGATGGACGACGGAGGGTAGCGGCCGGCCTGTCTTCAGGTATTCATGGAATGCATGAGTAGATTCGAAAAATACGTTTGTCTCATGATGAGCGCCGGCCTACGATGCGGTCCTGACGACGGCGCGCGTGTTGCGCGCCGTCTTTTCGATCCCATTTGCCGACCCCATGCGCCTCGATCTCCCGTCCGCTCCCGCCTCTTCTTCGCCGGCCGCCAGCCCGTTCGCGCGTGTGGCCGTCGTCACGATCCTGACCGGCGTCGGTGCGGGCCTCGGCGGCATGCTGCTCGCGCTGCTGCTGCACGCGATCCAGCACGTCGCGTATGGCTACAGCGTCGCGCACGTGATCGGCACCGAGAGCTTCCTCACCGGCGTGACCGGTGCCGATCCGCTGCGCCGGCTCGCGGTGCTGATCGTCTGCGGGATCGTCGCCGGCGGCGGCTGGTGGGCACTGTACCGGTATGGCCGGCCGCTCGTCAGCATCCGTCACGCGGTGCGCGCGGTCGATCCGCGGATGCCGTTCGTCAGCACGACGATTCACGCACTGCTGCAGATCGTCACCGTCGCGCTCGGCTCGCCGCTCGGCCGCGAAGTCGCCCCGCGCGAGATCGGTTCGCTGCTGGCCGGGCGGCTTGCGCATGCGGCGGGGCTCACCCCCGACGATTGCCGGCTGATGGTCGCGTGCGGCGCCGGCGCGGGCCTCGCGGCCGTCTATAACGTGCCGCTCGGCGGCGCGATCTTCGTGCTCGAAGTGCTGCTCGGCACGTTCGAACGGCGTGCGCTGGTCGTGGCGGTCGCGACGTCGTCGATCGCGGCGGCCGTCGCGTGGATCGGCCTCGGCAACGAACATCAGTACACGGTGCCGCCGTTCGTGCTGAACACGCCGCTGGTGGCGTGGTCGATCGTCTGCGGGCCGCTGTTCGGCTTTGCCGCATACGGCTTCGTGCGGCTCACGACGCGTGCCCGGGCGAACGCGCCGAAAGACGGGCGGCTGCCCGTGCTCGCGCTGCTCAACTTCGCGGCGATCGGCGTGCTCGCGATGCGGTTTCCGCAATTGCTCGGCAACGGCAAGGGCCCGGCGTCGCTCGCCTTCGACGGCACGCTGACGATCGGCCTTGCCGCGGCGCTGCTCGTGCTGAAGGTGCTGATCGAGGCCGGCAGCCTGCGCGCGGGCGCCGAAGGCGGCCTGCTGACGCCGGGCCTCGCGAACGGCGCGCTGCTCGGCATCGTGCTTGGCGGGCTGTGGAGCCTCGTGTGGCCGGGCGCGTCGATCGGCGGGTGCGCGCTGGTCGGCGCGACCGCGTTTCTCGCCGCGTCGATGCAGATGCCGATCACGGCGGTCGTGCTGCTGCTCGAATTCACGCGCGCGGATCACGACAGCCTCGTGCCGATGCTGCTTGCCGTGGCCGGGTCGCTCGTCGCGTACCGGTTCGCGCAGCGGTTGGCCGAGCGGCGGATCGATTCGGTTGCAACCGTGAGCACACCAGCGACCGCTGTTCGTTAACGCACGCGCATCCGTCCTGTTCGCCGGCGGTGCCGATCGCACCGCCAGTCGCCGTTTTCCTCCCCGTTTCCACGACCGCGCCAGCACGCAATCGCAGCCGCGCGCGCCCAAGCGCGTTCGCCGGTTCTGTGCAAGAATCCGCGCGTTTCCGCGCCTCAACCAACAACGACACGCGCGGACGTCCCTATCAGGAAACGAGGAGCTCAAGTTGATTCAGCGCATTTCCCGCTTTTTCACGCAGGTGGTTCACCGCGTGTTGCCCGACCCGTTGATTTTCGCGATCCTGCTGACGATCGTCACGTTCGCGCTCGCGTTCGGCCTGACGCCGAATACGCCCGCGCAACTCACGACGATGTGGGGTTCGGGTTTCTGGAACCTGCTCGCGTTCTCGATGCAGATGGTGATGATTCTCGTCACCGGCCATGCACTCGCGAGCTCGCCGCCCGTGAAGCGCATGCTCGTCGCGCTCGCGAGCACCGCGCGCACGCCGGGGCAGGGCGTGATGCTCGTTGCGTTCGTCGGCGCGCTGGCCTGCGCGATCAACTGGGGTTTCGGCCTCGTGCTCGGCGCAATGCTCGCGCGTGAAGTGGCGCGCCGTGTCGCCGGCAGCGATTACCGGCTGCTCGTTGCGTCCGCATACATGGGCTTCCTGAGCTGGCACGGCGGATTGTCGGGTTCGGTGCCGCTCGTCGCGGCCACGAAGGGCAATCCGATGGAGAAGACCATCGGGCTGATCCCCGTGTCGCAGACGATCTTCACCGGTTACAACGCGTTCATCACGATCGGCCTGATCGTGATGCTGCCGTTTCTCGCGCGCATGATGATGCCGAAGCCCGGCGACGTCGTCAGCGTCGATCCGGCGCTGCTCGCCGAACCGCCGAGCGTCGAGCGCCAGCTCGGGCCCGACGCGACGTTCGCGGAGCGGATGGAGGAGAGCCGCGCCTTGTCGGTCCTCGTCGCGGCGCTGTGCGCGGCGTTCCTCGTGCTGAAGTTCGTGCAGAAGGGCTTCGCGCTCGACATCGATACCGTGAACCTCGCGTTCCTCGCGGCCGGCATCCTGCTGCACCGCACGCCGATGGCCTATGCGCGCGCGGTGGCCGGCGCGGCACGCGGCGCGTCGGGGATCATGATCCAGTTTCCGTTCTATGCAGGCATTCAGGCGCTGATGGATCACTCGGGGCTCGCGGGCGTGATCACGAAGTGGTTCGTCGATATCGCGAACGTGCACACGTTCCCGCTGCTCGCGTTCCTGAGCTCGGCCGTGATCAATTTCGCGGTGCCGTCCGGCGGCGGCCACTGGGTCGTACAGGGCCCGTTCGTGATGCCGGCGGCTCAAGCGCTCGGCGCCGATCTCGGCAAGGCCGCGATGGCGATCGCGTACGGCGAGGCGTGGACCAACATGGCGCAGCCGTTCTGGGCGCTGCCCGCGCTGGCGATCGCCGGGCTCGGCGTGCGCGACATCATGGGGTACTGCGTGACGACGCTGCTGTTCTCGGGCGTCGTATTCGTCGCGGGGATGTATCTGTTCTGATGCGGCAGGGCGCGATGCGGGCGGCGTTTGACGCGCGCATCGCGCCGGCTTGAATCGCGCGGTCGGTCAACCGGGCGACCGCGAGTCGGCATGCTCGTGCCCGTGACGCAGCGCGAGGCTCGCGAACGCCGCGACGACGAGCGCGGCCGCAAGCAGCGTCAGCCCGTTCTTCGCATTGCCGGTGGCCTGTTCGATCGCGCCGACGACGGTCGGCCCGACGAAGCCGCCGAGCAACCCGCACGTATTCACGAGCCCGAGCCCGAGCCCGCCGGCCAGCGCGCTGCCGGCGAGCCGTGACGCGGGAAAGGTGAACACGATCGATTGCACGACGAAGAACATCGACGCGGCCACGCACACGCAGGCGAGC
This sequence comes from Burkholderia sp. AU30198, assembly GCF_020419825.1. Lineage (NCBI taxonomy): Bacteria > Pseudomonadati > Pseudomonadota > Betaproteobacteria > Burkholderiales > Burkholderiaceae > Burkholderia > Burkholderia sp. AU30198. The sequence goes on from NZ_JAIZSA010000001.1 coordinate 681,401, forward strand.
CCGGCGACAGGAGACACATGCGCGGCGCCGACCATCCCGGCCGCCATCACGATTAGCCCCGCGCACAGCATCCGCCGTGAATGGCGCGACTCGCGCGCGAAGCGCGGCAGTGTCCCGGCCCCGATCGCTGCGGCGAGCCAGGGCAGCGCGGTCAGCAACCCCACTGCGAACGGCGAGAAGCGCCCCGAAGCACCGATGATGCTCGGCAGAAAGAAGATCACCGTGTAGATCGTCAGTTGATGGCAGAAGTACACGAAGATCGCGAGCCAGATCTGCGGATCGCGCAGCGCGGAACCGAACGCATGGCCGCCGTGTGCGGTGACACCCGCATCCTGTTCGGCGGCCAGCGTGCGCTCGAGCGCACGGCCGGTTTCCGCGGAGAGCCACGGCGCGGCGCTCGGGCGATCCGGCAAGCGCGCCCACACGACGAACGCGAGCAGGATCGCCGGGATGCCTTCGACGACGAACAGCCATTGCCAGCCGTGGAAGCCGAGCGCGCCGTCGAGTTCGATCAGCGCGCCGGCCAGCGGCCCGCCGACGATGTTGGCGATGCACACGCCGAGCAGGAAGTAACCGGTTGCGCGCGCCCGCTCTTCGCGGCCGAACCAGTACGTCAGGTACAGCATCACGCCGGGAAACAGGCCGGCCTCGGCGGCACCGAGCAGCAGGCGCATCACGTAGAACGACGTCTCGCCGCGGACGAACGCCATGGCGATCGACAGCGCACCCCAGGTGATCATGATGCGCGTGATCCAGAAGCGCGCGCCGACGCGATGCATGACCAGGTTGCTCGGGATCTCGAAGAGCGCATAGGTCAGGAAGAACAGGCCCGCGCCGAGCCCGTACGCGGCCGATGAAATGCCGAGATCGACGCCCATCGAGTGTTTGGCGAACGCGATGTTGGTGCGGTCGAGGAAACTGATCACGTAGGCGGCGATCAGCAGCGGCATCAGTTTGCGGAACAGCAGCCGGTTCAGCGACGCGCTTGCGTCACTTGTGGCGGAGGGCAGGGCCTGGGCTTGATGGGTGGACATGCGGACGACTCCGGTAAGGGCGAACCGGCGCGCGCGGCAAGCACGGCGCGCCGTGTTCGGCGGATGCCGCTGCGACGTGCGCAGCGGATGGGCAGACGACGGAGCCGCGCCGGCGGCGCTCGAACGGAGCGGGGCGATGATGGGCGTCCTGGCGCCGGCCGGCTGCGGCCGGCGCCTTGTCACTGCGCTTGCGGGTCCTGGTGTTGGGGCGCGAAGCGGCGATCAGAAATTCACCGCGTCACCGCCCTTGAGTGCGAGCATCGCGCGCGCCTCGGCCGGCGTCGCGATGTCCAGCGACAGGCCTTCGAGCACCTGCCGCATCTTCAGTACCTGTGCGGCGCTGGATTCCGCGAGCTGGCCGGGCGCGATCCACAGCGAATCCTCGAGCCCGACGCGCACGTTCGCGCCCTGTGCGGCGCCGATCGTCGCGAGCGGAATCTGGTTGCGGCCGGCACCGAGGATCGACCAGACGTAGTCGCTGCCGAACAGTCGGTCGGCCGTGCGGCGCATGTGCATCAGGTCTTCCGGGTGCGCGCCGATCCCGCCGAGCAGGCCGAACACGCTTTGCACGAAGAACGGCGGCTTCGCGAGTCCGCGGTCGACGAAATGCGCGAGGTTGTACAGGTGCGAGATGTCGTAGCACTCGAATTCGAAACGCGTGCCGTTCGCGCCGCAGCGCGTGAGGATCGTCTCGATGTCGGCGAAGGTGTTCTTGAACACGAGGTCGCGGCTCTTCTCCAGATGCTCGCGTTCCCACGGATGCTTCAGCTCGCGGAAGCGCTCGAGCATCGGGTACAGCCCGAAGTTCATCGAACCCATGTTCAGCGAGGCGACCTCGGGCTGGAAATGCAGCGCAGGCTGCAGCCGCTCGTCGACCGTCATGTGCGGGCTGCCGCCCGACGTCAGGTTGATCACGGCGTCCGTCTGCGCCTTGATGCGCGGCAGGAATTCAGCGAACACCGCAGGATCCTGGGTCGGTTTGCCGTCCGACGGGTTGCGTGCGTGCAGGTGCAGGATCGCCGCGCCGGCCCGGGCAGCCGCGACGGCGGCCGTCTCGATCTCGTGCGGCGTCACGGGCAGGTACGGCGACATCGAAGGCGTATGGATCGCGCCGGTCGGCGCACAGGTGATGATGACTTTGCGAGCGTTTGCCATGGATGAATTCTCTTCGGTGAGCGATGCAGGACGCGTCAGAGCACTTCGACGTTGCCGCAGACGGAGATCGCCTGTCCGGTGATTCCGTGTCCGCCCGGCGAGCACAGGAACAGCGCGGTCGCGGCGATCTCGGCCGGATCGGTCATTCGCCGCAGCGAGATCTTCTCCAGATAACGCTTTTCCATCTCGTCGTAACTGACGCCGAGCTGCTGTGCGCGCGCTTCGATCACGCGGCGCATCCGGGGGCCACGCACGATGCCGGGCTGGATCGCGTTCACGCGGATGCCGAGCGGCCCGAGTTCGATCGCGAGGCTCTTCACGAGGCCGACCACGGCCCACTTGGTCGCCGCGTAGGGCGTGCGGAACGCGTAGCCGAGCCGGCCCGCCACCGACGACAGCGCGATGATTGCGCCGCCGTGTTTCGAGTCGCGCAGCAGCGGCACCGCGCGGCGCGCAAACTGGAACTGCGCGGTCAGGTTGATCGCGACGGTCTGCTCCCACTGCACCGGGTCGATTTCGTCGATGCCGCCGGTCGGGCCGGCGATGCCTGCGTTGTTGACGAGCACGTCGAGGCCGCCGAGCCTGGCCGATACGTCGGCGAACACCTGTTCGACGGCGGCCGGGTCGGATACGTCGGCCAGCGTCGCGCTGATCGCGATGGCCCTGGCACGCGGTGGCCGGTCCGCGAGCGCCGCAATCGCGGCTTGCGAGGCATCGCAGACATGCACACGCGCGCCGCATTCGGCGAAGGCGTCGGCGATTTCGAGGCCGATGCCCGAGGCACCTCCGGTCACGAGGACGCGCAGGCCGTCATAGGGTTTCAGCAGGTCGGAAGCTGTCATGCCGGGTTGTCTCCATGGTTGATGTTGTCGGATGCGGCCGCCCGCGACCGGGCGATCGCGGCAAGCGGCTGCTACGGCTTCGCGTTCGCGGTTCGCGGCGTCTGCCCGACACGCAGCGTCTCGGCCAGGTCGTGCGCGGCGCCGCCGATGTCGAGTGCGATGCCGGCCCGTACGCCCGTGCCGTCGCGCCGCTCGAGCGCATCGACGATCGCGCGGTGGGCATCCATCGAGCGCCGCATGTGCGGGATGTCGAGCGCGACCATGTTGAGGAACGGCCCGACGCGCATCCACAGGTTCTCGACGATCGCGAGCGTGCTTTCGCTCGCGCCGTGTGCGTAGATCGCGCTGTGGAAGGCGAAGTTGCTTTGCAGGTAAGCGCGCGAACGGCCGGCCTCGACGTGTGCCTGCATCGTTTCGCAGGTCTTGCGGACGGCTGCGATCTGCGCATCGGTCATTCGGGCGCAGGCGCGTTCGGCGATGCAGCCTTCGAGCGCGATTCGCACGTCGCGCAGTTCGTCGAGCATGTCGAGCGTCATCGGCGGCACGACGAGCGCGCGGTTCGGGCCGTCGACCAGTGCGCGTTCGGCGCGCAGCCGCGTGAGCGCGGCGCGCACGGGCATCGTCGACGAACCGACCGCTTCCGCGACGCTGCGCAGGCTCAACGCCTGGCCGGGCGCGAAACGGCCGCTCATCAGCGCTTCGCGCAGTTGCTGGTAGACCTTGTCGGCCATCGTTTCCTGTTCGATGGCTTTGAGGGCGGGCGGGACGATACGAGGCGCCACGGCGGGTTCTCCTGGGTTTGATCTGCGATCTGTGATCACACTTGCAATGTGCGAAGTGTGGTCGCCGGAGCGCGTGGCGTCAAGGCGAACGGGATCGGGGAAAACGAGGGGGCGCGGCAGACGAACGGCGGGCTGACCGCTACGGCAATGACATCCATTCGTTCAAGGCCGTTCGATATGGGGCGGCCGCAATCGGCACTGTTTCTTCCGGGTTGCGGACTTGACGCGGCTGACGGAGCGGCGGCGGGGGCGCTTGCACGGGACGGATTCAAACGTTGCAGGCCATCGGACGTTTGTTGCTTGGCGACTGAAAGGCGCTATGTTATAAAGGCGCCGAGAGCAGGCCGGGCGTTTCTTCGAACAACAGATCACATTCGCAGTACCAAGAAAAATCATGGCCGAACCGGCGTATATCGAGGGTGAGGACACGCGTGTGCGGGTCCTGTTTCATGTGACCGATTTCGGCAACGGCGGGATCGAATCGTCCCTGATCCAGTGGCTGCGGATCCTCGACCGCAAGCGTTTCCGCGCGATTCTGTCGATTACGTACGCGTCGCCGATGCTGGCACAGCGCTTTCGCGCACTGATCCCGGAAGACATCCCGATCGAGATCCTGGTGGGTCCGCAGTGGCTGCGCTATTTCCAGGATCGCCGTCACGCGCACAAGCTCGGCAAGGCGGGCCGGATCGCGCGCGATCTCCACGGTGCGCTCGCGGTGCGCCCTCACATCGGGCGGCGCGTTGCCGAACTCGCGCGCAACGTGGACGTCATCGTCGACTACGACCTGTCGCTGCGGCGCCTTGCCGGCCGGTTCGGCGTGGCCTGGATCGGCGTCAACCACTTCAGCTTCGTCGCACGGCTCGGCGGCCAGGGTCGCCGCGTGCGCCGCCTGCTCGACCAGTACAGCCGCTACGACAGCATTGCCGCGCTGAACCCGCAGATGGGCGACGAAGCCGACCGGATGTTTGGCGACCGTCTGCAACAGGTGACGGTCTTGCCCAACGCCATCGACATCGACGCAATTCGCGCAAACGCGACGGCGCCGCGCCCGGCACTGCCCGGCGGTGTCCCGTACATCGTCTCCGTCGCACGTCTCGACGAGCTCCAGAAAGATCACCGCACGTTGCTGCGCGCATATGCGCAACTCGTCGCGCAGCGCGACGTGCCCGAGCATCTCGTGCTGGCCGGCGACGGCGCATACCGCGACGAACTCCGGCGTCTGGCGGATGCGCTCGGCATCGGTGCGCGGGTGCATTTCATGGGGCAGATGGACAACCCGCATCCGTTGATGGCGGGCGCGTCGATTCTCGTCCTGAGCTCGAAGAACGAAGGGATGCCGATGGTGCTGATCGAGGCGCTCGCGCTCGGCAAGGCGATCGTGTCGACGGACTGCCCGACCGGGCCGCGCGAGATTCTCGATCACGGTCGCGCGGGGCTGCTGGTGTCGGTCGGCGACGTCGACGCGCTGGCCAATGCGATGGCGCAGTTGCTGTCCGACGACGTGCTGCGCGCGGATCTCGCCGCGCGTTCGTTCGATCGTGCCGCATGCTTCGGCATCGCGGAAAGCAACCGGCGGCTCGACGCATGCATCGATGCGATTCGCGTGAAACGGGCGGGCCGGCTTCGCCAGCAAGCGCATGCGCGCGTGCAGCGCGCCAGCTGACCCCTGGCGCGCGGGTGCCACGCGCCCCGCCATGCGCGGCGCGTGTGCGGCTTACCGCACCGGCTCGTCGTTCAGCGTACCGAGGAACGCTTCGATATCCTTGATATCCTGCGCCGTCATCGCGGGCTGGTCGCCCGGCTTGCGGTCGAACGGCGCATCGGTCACGTCGACGTTCGCCCGATACTTCGGCGGGATGTCGTCGTACTCGTCGATCTTCCCGTCCGCGCCGCGCGAGTAGAACTTCTGCGGCGAGATGCTGCGCTCGTTGTAGAACGCCATCACCTGGTCGAGCGTGTGGAACACGCCGTTGTGGAAGAACACGTGGCGCGTCGCCGCGTTGCGCAGCGTCGGCGTCAGGAACATCGCGCAATACTGCGTCTGGTCCTTCAGGTCGTCGCGGAACGGCCCGCACACGCCGAGATCGTAGAACGCCGGGTTGCGGTTCTGCGCCAGGTCCTTGTTGCGCGGCGCGCCGAGCGCCTCGTACTGGTAATCGGTAAACATCGGCGGCAGCCCGTCCTTGCCGGGTTTCGACAGGTGGCAGCCCGCGCAATTCGCCTTGTCCGGATCGTTGAACAGGCGCAGCCCGCGCAGCTCGGCTTGCGACAGCCGTGCGCGGCCTTCGAGCCAGCGGTCGTACTTGCTGTTGTACGGGTGGAACGACGGATCCTCGACCTGGTAGCGCGCGATCGCGAACATCGCTTCCGACACCGCGAGTTGCGGGCTGTCGAACACGCGCGCGCCGAACAGTTGCTCGAGCTGCGCGCGGTGCGACGACTGCGCGAGCTTGCGCGCGACGTCGTCGATGCTCGCGTTCGCCATCTCGACCGGGTTCAGCAGCGGGCCGAACGCCTGCTGCTGCAAGGTATCGGCGCGGCCGTCCCAGAACATCCCGCCCTGCGGCACGAGCTGCGGCGCGGCCGACGTGCCGGCCACCTTCTGCGCCTTGACGACGCCGGCCGCCGACGCGGCCTGCTGCGCAACGGTCGGCGCGGCGTCGTTTTCACCGGCATCGGGGCCGATGCTGAAGTTCGGCTGGCGGTACAGGTACATCAGCGACGGCGGCGGTCGATAGCCCTGCTGCGTCATCGCGAGGCCGCCGGGCTGCACGTCGAGCGCGTTCGGCGGGCCGTACGCATGATCGGGACTGTGGCACGACGCGCACGACTGCTTGCCCGACGCGGACAGCGACGGATCGGCGAACAGCGCGCGGCCGAGCTGCGCGACTGCCGACAGCGGCTGCGCGGCGGGCCGCTGCAGCACGACCGGATGCGGGTTCGCGCCGGTCCAGTCGGCGACGACGGTGCCGATCGCCGCGGGCACCTGCGCGGGGAACGCGATCGCGAACGCACCGTAGCCGAGCACGGCGGCGCCGATCACGAACGCCGCGCGGCGCAGGAGGCGGGAAGGCGTGCGGGTGCCGGTGGTGCCGGGAGACGGGAACGCGGGGCGAGCTGTCATGCTGTCGGTCGGAAATCGGGCGCCGCACGAAGCGGCGCGTTAAATGGAAACGGCCGGCGCGTGATGCGCCGGCCATGCGGTCACGACGTACCGGTCAGATCGCCGGTGCCGCGCTCAATGCGGTGCCGAGCGTCGGGTCGAGATACAGCGGCGTCGTGTTCGGCTTCGACGTGAAGTCGAACAGCGCGCGCAGGTCGCCCGCCGTCGCATCGAACGAACCGCCGCCGATGCGCTGGCCGCCGAGCCAGTTGTCCTCGATGAAGCGCACGACGGACGACTGGTCGATCATCGTGTGGTCGACGTAGTTCTGCTTCGCGTACGGCGAAATCACGATCAGCGGAATGCGCACGCCCGGGCCGCAGCGGCCGTTCACGGTCGCGCCGTTCACGCCGGTGGTGCCGCCCGTGCCGCACTTGCCGCTGCCGTTGACCTGGTCGACCGGGTCCGACGACGCACGCGTCGGCGCCGTGTACACGTGGTCGTACCAGCCGTCCGAGTCGTCATAGGTGACGATCACGGCCGTGTTCTGCCAGTCCGGCTGCTGCTGCAGGAAGTTGACGACCTTCGTCACGAACGCCTGCTCGTCGAGCGGATCCGAATAGCCTGCGTGCGCGTCCTGTGCGGCCGGGGCCTTCAGGTAGCTGACCGACGGGAAGTTGCCGGCCTTCACGGCGGCGAAGAAGTCGTCCGTGTCGTACTGGTGGTTCGCCGGTTCGGCGGTCTTGCCGTCCGACTGGAGGCTCGCGCCGATCGCCGCGACCGAGCTCGGGCGCGTGTGCTGCGGGTTCGCGGTCGACGCGTAGTACTGGAACCAGTTGTGGTGCGGGATGTAGTCCGACGTCGCGGCGTTCACGGCGGTGGCGACCGTGCTGCGGGCGCAGCCCGTGGTGCCGTTGCCGTTCGTCGTCGACAGGTTGAAGCCGCCCATGAAGCCGCCCCACGTGATCTTCGCGCCGTTCAGCAGGTCGCCGATGTTCTTGCCCGTCATCATCGCCTGGTCGGTCGTGCTCGAGCACACATCGTAGCCCGGGTCGACGTCGTTGATCATCGTGAAGCCGCCCTGGCCGTCATTGATGTAGTACGAGCTCTTCGCGAGCGTCGACGGCTGCGCGGACGTCTTGACGACCTGCATGCCGTTGGTCTGGCCCGACACGACGTTCAGCGCGCCCGGCGTCGACGGGCCGTACGACGTCGTGTACATGTTGTCGCTCATCGCGAAGCGCTGCGCGTAGTTCCACAGCGCGGTCACCGTGTTGCCGTCGAAGTAGCCCATCACCTGGCCCTTCGTGCCGAACGCGCCGGCGCCGCCGGACGAGCCCTTGCCGGTGTATTTCGGGAACAGGTCGGCGAGGCCGTTGTCCTCGGCCTGCTGCTCGGCCGTGTACGCGTGGTTCTGGTCGGCGGTCGCGGCTTGCGTGCGGTCGAGACGGAACGGGTTCGCCGCGTCGGTGCCGTTGGCCGTGTTCGTGAAGTTCGGGTTCGCGGTGAGCAGCGTGCCCGTCAGGCCGTTGGGCGTCGGCGTGCCGGACTTGGCGGTGAAGGCCGGTTCGCCCGACGGGTTCGTCGCGTTCGGGTAGGTGCCGAAGTAGTGGTCGAACGAGATGTTTTCACCGTAGATCACGACGACGTGCTTGATCGGCGTGGCGGTCTGCAGCGCATCCTGCGACGACACGGCAGGCGTCGACGTGGGGTCGTCGCTGCCGCCGCAGGCGAACAGCGCCAGCGCTGCGGCAGCGCAGGCGGTGACGAGCAAGGCTTGACGGAACATCGGGAAACTCCAGGTAAGGTCTTCGATGGTGGAGAGCGGCCCCGTCGCCGTGTCGGTTCGGCGCGGAGCTCGTGAGAGAGCACGCGCATTGGAACAGTCGCGTATGAAGATATGGGGACGGAGTGTTTTCGCGATGGTTGCGCTGCGGTATCGATTTCATTACGGCGGAACGCGGAGCGAAAGAGAACGGAAAGGGGCGGACCGCATGCCACTTTTGCGTCACATACGGCTGCGCGCGGGGCCGCTGCCGCGGATCCCGCGCCGGGCGGGCGAAAGGGCGGAGTCGGCTGGTTTGCGCACGGTGCTGCGCTGCGCCAGTTTTTTGACAATCGAATGACGGATTCATACGATGAACGCCCTGCGGCGACGATTCCGCGTGGCCGACCGTCAGTGAGTATTCAACGTGCCGATCCCCGTTCTGTTTGCTGTTCTGTGTGCGGCGTTCCTTCATGCGTCATGGAATGCGCTCGTCCGCAGCAGCGGCGACCGGCTGCGGTCGGCCACAGTGCTGCAGATCGCGATCGGGCTGTTCGCGCTGCTGTTCCTGCCGGCCGCCGCGCCGATCACGCCTGCGAGCTGGCTCTATGTCGTCGCGTCGGCTGTACTGCACGTCGTCTATACGCTGCTGCTGGTGCGCGCGTACGAGCACGGCGACCTGACCGTCGCGTATCCGGTCGCGCGCGGCACCGCGCCGCTGCTCGTCACGCTCGGCGCGGCGGCGTTCGCGGGCGAGCACCTGAATGCGGGCGCGCAAGCCGGGCTCGTGCTGATCTGCGCGGGCATCATGGCGATCGGCCTGGAGCGCGGGCGCGACGCGAAGCACCGGATGATGCAGGTCCTGCCGACCGCGTTCGCGACCGGCGTGTCGATCGCGGCCTACAGCGTGGTCGACGGGATCGGCGTGCGGGAAAGCGGCAACACGGTCGGCTATACCGCGTGGATGTTCGTGCTGACGGGCGCGATGATGGCCGCGTACTACCGGCTGCGGGCGGGGCCGTTGCGGCTGACGCAGGATGTCGGCGAAACGGCGAAGGCGGCGTGCGGCGGCGTGTTCGCGGCGCTCGCATACGGCATCGTGATCTGGGCGATGGATCGCGCGCCGATGGGGCCGGTGTCGGCGCTGCGGGAAACGAGCGTGGTGTTTGCGGCGCTGATCGCGCGCGTGTATCTCGGCGAGCGGCTGACGCCGCGCCGGGCGGCCGGCTGCGTGGTGATCGCGGCGGGGGCGTTGCTGATCAGTGCGTTTGAAGCGGTGAGGTGAACGGGCCGGCGGGTGCGCGACCCGTGGCTTCAGGCTTCAACCGGCATCGCACTCGTGCACTTGATCTCGTCGAGACACACGCTCGAATGCACGCCGCTCACACCGGGAATCCGCATCAGTGTCTCGAGCAGGAACTGCGACAAGCCCTTCAGGTCGTGTGCGACGACCTTCAACACGTAGTCGATGTCGCCCGTCACGGAAAAACACTCCTGGATCTGCGCGAGATCGGACACCAGTTTCTGGAACTTCGACAGGTCGCGGATATGCCCGCGCTCCATCGTCACGTGCACGAAAGCGGTGACGCCAAAACCGAGCGTGTCGGGGCACAGCCGGGTTTCGTAGCGACGGATCGCGCCGATCTCCTCCAGCCGTCGGTGGCGGCGCAGCGTCTGCGCGGGCGACAGGCCGACGGCCTTCGCCAGATCGAGGTTCGACGCGCGGCCGTTCTCCTGCAGGATCGATAGCAGATGGCGATCGAGGCGATCCAGAACCGGTTCATGCATTTTTGTTTCCTCGTTTGTCTCCTGGATGCAATCTTATCTCATAATGTAGGGTTTGCATGAACGGGTTACGAAACCCGATTTCGTCGTCGCGACGCTAAACTGACGCCGGATTTTCGTGTGCGAACGCAGCAAGGCGGGCGCGGCGACAGTCGGCGGCCGGTCTGGCGGGCATGCCGACACGAATCGGGCGCCGCCACGCGAAGATTGCAGTCCCCAACCCGGCGGCTCCACGAACGGCCCCGGCACAGCAAAACAGCGCCCGGCACACCGAGGCGCGCCGCACCGCTTCAGGCGGAGGCGGACAGAGTGGAGAAGACATGGTTTCTGGAAACGAGAGCGACGGCCTGAAGCGCGGGCTGAAGAACCGGCACATCCAGCTGATTGCGCTCGGCGGCGCGCTCGGCACGGGGCTGTTCCTCGGCATCGCGCAGACGATCAAGATGGCTGGCCCGTCCGTGCTGCTCGGCTACGGGGTGGCCGGCATCATTGCGTTCTTCATCATGCGCCAGCTCGGCGAGATGGTCGTCGACGAGCCTGTCGCCGGCTCGTTCAGCTACTTCGCCAACAAGTACGTCGGCCACTTCACCGGCTTCCTGTCCGGCTGGAACTACTGGGTGCTGTACATCCTCGTCAGCATGGCCGAGCTGTCGGCTGTCGGGATCTACGTGCAGTACTGGTGGCCCGGCGTGCCGACCTGGGTGTCGGCGCTGGTGTTCTTCGTCGCGATCAACCTGCTCAACCTGGCGAGCGTGAAGTCGTACGGCGAGACGGAATTCTGGTTCTCGATCATCAAGGTTGCCGCGATCGTCGGCATGATCGGCTTCGGCGGCTGGCTGCTCGCGAGCGGCCACGCAGGGCCGGAGGCCACCGTCCGCAACCTGTGGCAGCACGGCGGCTTCTTCCCGAACGGCGTGTCGGGGCTCGTGATGTCGATGGCGGCGATCATGTTCTCGTTCGGCGGGCTGGAGCTGATCGGGATCACCGCGGCCGAGGCCGACGATCCGAAGCGCAGCATTCCGCGCGCGACCAACCAGGTCATCTACCGGATCCTGATTTTCTACATCGGCGCGCTCGCCGTGCTGCTGTCGCTGTATCCGTGGGAAAAGGTCGTCAGCGGCGGCAGCCCGTTCGTGCTGATCTTCCACGCGCTGAGCAGCAACGTGGTCGCGAACGTGCTGAACGTCGTCGTGCTGACGGCCGCGCTGTCGGTCTACAACAGCGGCGTGTACAGCAACAGCCGGATGCTGTTCGGCCTCGCGCAGCAGGGCAACGCGCCGAGGGTGCTGTGCTCGGTGAACAAGCGCGGCATTCCGCTCGCCGCGCTCGGCGCGTCGGCGCTCGCGACCGGCGTGTGCGTGCTGATCAACTACTTCATGCCGGGCAAGGCGTTCGAGGTGCTGATGGGCCTCGTCGTGTCGGCGCTGATCATCAACTGGGCGATGATCACCCTGATCCACCTGAAGTTCCGCCAGGCGAAGCGCGCGGCCGGGGAGGAGACTTCCTTCCGCAGTCTGGGCTATCCTTTCACGAATTACCTGTGCCTGGCATTCATGGCCGGCATTCTCGTCGTGATGTACCTGACGCCGGATCTCCGCCTGTCGGTGTACCTGATCCCGGTATGGCTCGCGGTGCTCGCGGTCGGGTATCGCTTCCGTCAGAAGAATGCAGGCTATGCGGTGCACGACAGCGCATCCGCACGCTGATACAGGCCACGACCGATCATTCTTCCAAACGAGACCGACATAGCCATGTTCGAACACATCGACGCGTACCCGGGCGACCCGATCCTGACGCTCAACGAGAACTTCCAGAAAGATCCGCGCGACCAGAAGGTCAACCTGAGCATCGGCATCTACTTCGACGCCGAAGGCCGGATTCCGGTGATGGGCGCCGTGCGCGAAGCCGAAACCGCGCTGCAGCGTGACAGCAGCGCGAAACCGTACCTGCCGATGGTCGGCCTGCCCGCGTATCGCGACGCGGTGCAGGCGCTCGTGTTCGGCGCGGATCACCCGGCCCGCGCGGCCGGCCGCATCGCGACGCTGCAGACGCTCGGCGGCTCCGGTGCACTGAAGGTGGGCGCCGATTTCCTGAAGCGCTACTTCCCGGATGCGCAGGTGTGGCTCAGCGATCCGAGCTGGGAAAACCACCGCTTCATCTTCGAGCGCGCCGGCTTCACGGTGAACACGTACCCGTACTACGACGAGGCGACGGGCGGCCTGAAGTTCGACGCGATGCTCGCGGCGATCGACGCGCTGCCGGCGCGCAGCATCGTGCTGCTGCACGCGTGCTGCCATAACCCGACCGGCGTCGACCTCGACGAAGGCCAGTGGGAGAAGCTGATCGACGTGATCGAGGCGCGCGGGCTGCTGCCGTTCGTCGACATGGCGTACCAGGGCTTCGGCGCGGGCCTCGACGCGGATGCGTTCGCGGTGCGCGAACTGGCCCGCCGCGGCGTGCCGGCACTGGTCGCGAACTCGTTCTCGAAGAACTTTTCGCTGTACGGCGAGCGCGTGGGTGGCCTGAGCGTCGTCTGCGAGGATGCCGCTGCCGCCGACCGCGTGCTCGGCCAGCTGGCCGGTGCCGTGCGCTCGAACTACAGCAACCCGCAAACCTACGGTGCGAAGGTCGTGGCGGCCGTGCTCGGCACGCCTGCGCTGCGCAAGCAGTGGGAAGAGGAACTGGCGGCGATGTGCCGCCGCATCGCACGGATGCGCCAGTCGATCCATGACGGCCTGCGCGACCATGTCAGCGGCGAGGCACTGACGCGCTACGTGAAGCAGCGCGGGATGTTCACGTACACGGGCCTGACCGAATCGCAGGTCGACGCGCTGCGCGAAGTGCACGGCGTGTACATCCTGCGTTCGGGGCGGATGTGCGTGGCGGGCCTGAACGACTCGAACGTCGCCATCGTCGCCGATGCCATCGGCAAGGTGCTGAAGAGCGGCGTCTGATCGCGGCGCGCTCCGGCGCGCCACGCGGCTGGCCGAACCGGCTGTCTCCCGCAAGGGGGCAGCCGGTTTTTTTGTTGGGCGGCCGCAATGTGCGCCACGCGGCTGACGCTCGGGCAGGCGCGGGGGTACGATCACGGAATCCGACGCAATACGACAAGGAGCGACATGGGCATCCGGATCATCCAGCTCGGCACGCCGCGCGCGGCCGGCGAGGGCCTGCGGATCGGCACGGTGCGGCGGCCGCCGCGCGGCGTGCCGAAGGCGGAATTCGCGTCGCGTAACTACTATGATGTATGGTTGCCGACGCTGTCGCCGAGCCCCGAACTCGTCGCACAGGCGCAGGCCGCCGAAACCGATGCCGAGTGGAACGCGTTCCGGCGTCACTTCCGCGCGGAGATGGCGCATGGCGATGCGTCGAAGGTGCTCGACCTGCTGGCGGCCCTGTCAGCGAGCACCGCGTTCTCGATCGGCTGTTACTGCGACGACGAACGCCATTGCCACCGCAGCGTGCTGCGCGAGCTGCTCGCGGAGCGCGGCGCGGCAATCGAGCCCGACGCGGGCTGAACGCGGTTTGACGCAGCGTCGCGCAGTCGCGCCGGCACGCCGCCGTGCCGATATCGTGCGGCGCAGCGAACCGGTTGACGTGGGTCAAGCGCGCGGGCGCGCGCGCCACTATGCTCTTGTCATGGAGCCATCACGACGATGACAGGCCGACAGATGCAGATTGTCTTCCCGCCGGAACCCCCCGAATATTGCGCACGCGACCTGGTCGTGGCGTTTTCGGCGCTGGTCGACGGACGTTGCGTACAGTGCGCGGTCACGGCCGAGGCGCTGGAAGATCATTTTGGCGCGCCGTCGCTGCTTGAACGCGACCTGCTGGCTGCGTTCGAAGGGCACCGGTCGGCGATCGAGGCGATGGCGCGACGCATGCTCGAGGAAATCGGCGGCCGGCCGGTGCTGCTGCACAGCGGCCACTTCCGGCTCGAAGACTGATACCGCAGGAGGGTGCATGACACTGCAGGGCAACATTCACGAACGCGACTGGTCCGTCGAAGTCGAGACGCGCCCGTGCGAATCGGGCGAATTCCGCTGCCGCGTATCGGTCGAGCATGGCACCGGTGCCGCGCGTTTTCATCACACGTTCGAGCACAGCCATGCGTATCCGACCGAGCGCGAGGCGATGATCGAAGGGCTGCGGGCGGGCATGACGTGGATCGAGATGAAGACGTCGCAGACCTTCAACGTATGAACGGTCCCGCGCCGATGAAGGCGCGGGCAGACTATCGGCCGGACGGCGATCGAAGCAATCGCGCCGTGCCACGGGCAACACGTGCCGCCGCCTTTCGGTGCGGGCGGCACTTGCAAGGCGGTCGACGCGCGGGCGGCCCCGTCAGGAGACACGACATGGGCGTGGGCATGCAGATCGCCTGCCACGGATTCGCGGGTTCCGCCGCGGTCGAAGCCGAAGCCGGCGCGCAGCTGGTGCGGCTCGAACGGTTTCGCGCGCTGATCGACGGCTGCCATCTCGCCATCGAATTGCGTGCCGCCGCCGATGGCGCGCGCCAGTACGACGTGCGGCTCGACCTTGTGATGCACGACACGGCGCTCTGGCCGCTGCCGGCGTGTGTCGGCAGCGACGTGGACGACACGCTGCGCCGTGCGTTCATGCAGGCCGAACAGGCGCTGATCGCATGCCAGGCGGGTAGTGCGAGGGTGGGGCTGCGCAACGCGGTGACCGGCGGCGCGGTGCGATGAAGCATCGCGTGCAGTGGCGCGCGGGCCGCCAGGCGTCGCCTTGGTCTGGGTCCGTCAGACCCGTGCGAGCGCTTGCGAGTCGATGATGCGCACGCGCTTGCCGCGCGTTTCGACCAGCGCTTCGCGATGGAACCGCGAGAACATCCGGCTGACGGTTTCGAGCTTCATCCCGAGATAGCAGCCGATTTCCTCGCGCGTCATCCGCAGGTTGAATTCCGTCGCCGAATAGCCGCGCGCCTCGAAGCGCGACGACAGGTTCAGCAGGAAATGCGCGACGCGTTGCTCGGCCGACATCGTGCCGAGCAGCAGCATCTGGCTCGATTCGCGGACGATTTCGCTGCTCAGCATCTGGTAGAGGAAGTGCTGCATCGGCTTGATTTCGCGGCACGCCGCTTCGAGCGCGCCGAACGGGATGATGCACACGACACTGTCCTCGAGCGCGATCGCGTCGCAGCAGTGCTGGCCGCCGCCGATACCGTCCATCCCGAGCGTTTCACCGGCGATCTGGAAGCCCGTCACGTGCTCGCGGCCGTCGCGATGCATCATCACCGTCTTGAACGAACCGGCGCGCACCGCATAGATGCTCTGGAACGGATCATCGATGCGGAACAACGCTTCGCCCTGGCGTACCTGCCGCGTCGTGCAGATGATCGCGTCGAGGCGGCCGTATTCGGCTGCGGTCAGGTGCGGCGGCAGACACATCGAGCGCATTGCGCACACCGAGCAGCGTGCGGCGGGATGTTTGGCTGCGGCGTCGGCGCGCGTGACCGCGCGAAGCGGAATCGTCGGCCGAGGCGTGATGGATACGTCGGCGGCGCAGGCGGTGGCTGTGGACATGAGTCACTCCGGCTCGTCAGGGGTGGTGCGCGCGGGCGTGCACCAGGGATTCGATGACGCGGCATGCGGCGTCGAATTCGACGGTCTTGTCGAAGAAGTAGTCGGCTCCGGCCGACGCGCATGCCTCTCTGAATGCCGGCGCCGAGTGATTCGTCAGCACGATCGTGACGATGCGCGGCGCGGCCTTCGACAGCGTCCCGATCAGGTCGAGGCCGCTGCCGTCCGCCAGCCGCAGGTCGACGATCACCACGTCCGCCTGGCTGCTGCGGATATGCGTCCACGCGTCCTGGCCGTCCTCCGCCTCGCCCACGACGGCGACGCCGCGGATCGCGCCGACGAGCAGCGCGATCCGCTGCCGGACGGCGACAGCGTGATCGACGAGAAACACCCGAAGTGCGGCGGGCAACTGGCTGGCATTCATGCCGGCAGTATCGTGTTGCGCCGCCGAAAATGAAATCGGCCGAATTGGAAGTTGATGTAGGCCGCTGCGACGCGTTGTAGGGCGATTCCTACAACGCGTACGGAAAACCGCCGAAGCGGTGCCGAGAAGGGGGCGCGAACGTGGCCGGCGGGCTGCGCCGCCGAATCAGCCGGCCCGGCGCGCGTCCAGCGCATCGCGCGCCGTGCGGCACGCAGCCAGATCCCACGCGGCACAGCCGACGCTCTTGAACAGCAGCGGCCCGTTGCGGTCGAATGCGCCGCCGAGCACGTCGGCGAGCGACGCGACATCCTGCCAGTCGACCTGCGCGACGATCAGGTCGCCGGCTTCGTGGCGCGCGCCGGCCGGATCGTCGACCACCAGCCGGCTGGCGCGCACCGTGTTCGCGTCGATCTCGGCCGCGTCCGCGGTGAACGCGCCGACGCCGACCACGAGCCGGCCTTCGCGCGCGGCTTCGCGATAGACGGGCGTGCGGCTCGTCGTCAGCGTGACGACGACATCGATCGCATCGGGAATCGCGTCGCCGTCGAGCGGCACGAGACGCGGCGAGTGCGCGCGATGGGCGGCACAGAAGGCAGCCGCGCTGTCGGCGCGCGTGCCGCGCACGTGAAGGCGCGCTTCGGGAAAGATCGCCGCGAGCGCTTCCGCGTGATTGGCCGCCTGCTTGCCGGTGCCGATCAGCAGGATGTCGTGCGGCGCGGCGCCGTGCAGCGCCTGGATGCCGAGCGCGGTGATGGCCGCCGTGCGGCGTCCGGTGACCGTCGGGCCGTCGAGCGCGAAGCGCATCTCGCCGGTGGTCGCATCGTATGCCGTGACCTGGCCGAGGATCGTCGGCAGCCCGCGCGCGCCGTTGCCCGGGCACACGTTCACGAGCTTGTGGGTCGCGAGGTCGCGCGCGCTCGACGGCATCGACAGCATCACGCCGCCGGCCTGCAGCGGCACGACCAGGCGTTCGGGGCTGACGATCTCGCCCGACGCATAGTCGGCGACGGCCTGCCTGAGCGTGGCGAGCAGCGCCGGGTAGTCGAGCAGCGCGGCCGTATCGGCCGCATCGAAAACGGGAATCGGGGAAAGAGCGGTCATCGTGTACGTCGTATGCGTCGGTGAGCGTGGACGACGGGCGCATGCCGCGCCCGCCACAGGGCTGCCGGATACCGTGACACAGGGCAGTGTGGATTGAATCTATACCACTTTCTGGCCCGCTCGCAACCCAGAAAATAAAGCGCGTCGCTGTTTTTGGTTCTAATATCTGTCCAGAAGGGTCGCCATGGCGTCGATGCCGGCGCGCTCCGGTATAGTGCGAACCCATTCCAGATTCACGCCCGTGACCGGGCAGGAGCCATACGATGATGTCCGCGCGTCCCGACACACTCGAAGGCGGCTTCAGGCCGCTGCAGATCTACGAGCAGGTGGCCGAGAAGATCCGCGACGAAATTCGCGCGGGGCGCTATGCCGCCGAGTCGCGGCTGCCGTCCGAGCGCGAACTGGCGGGGCTGTTCCAGGTCGGCCGGCCGGCCGTGCGCGAAGCGCTCGGCGCGCTGCAGAACGAAGGGCTCGTGTTCACGAAGCGCAATTCGGGCACCTACGTCGTCGCGTCGCCGCTCGACGTGCTCGCGCAGCGCGGCGACACGCACACGGCGTCCGAACCCGATTTCAGCCCGACGTCGACGCTCGACGTGCGGCTGATCCTCGAGCCCGCGATCGCACGCCTCGCGGCCGCGCACGGTCGAGCCGATGCCGGCGCCGAACGCTATCTGGCTCAGATGGAAACCATTACCGATGTCGACGATCCGCATCAGCGCGCGCTGTGGAACGAGAGCGACCGGCTGTTCCACCGGCAGCTCGCGTTGATGACCGGCGACGCGCTGATGGTGAAGATCGCTGACGAAGTCGCGAAGACGATGGACCAGCCGCTATGGAAACGCCTGAAGGACGACGGTATCTACGATGCGGGCCGGATCCGGCTCTACGTGTCCGAACACCGGCTGATCTACGAGGCGATCGTGTCCGGCGACGCCGATGCGGCGGCGTTCTATGTCGAGCAGCACATCCGCCGCGTGCGGCGCGACATCACGCCGAAGTGACCGCGTCACGTTCGTTCTGGTCTGAAAAATGACCAGAATCGAAGTTTTTATTTTGAAATTGCTTGCATGGTGACCACGCGTGTCCTACATTGGTTTCACACAAAACCAATCAGGAGACATCATGCGACACCTCGTTACCGCGCTCTCGGTGGCCATCGCCGCCGGCGCGCTGACTTCCGCGCACGCGCAGGAAGTCGTGATGATCGGCCATTCGGCGCCGCTGACCGGCCCGCAGGCCGCGAACGGCAAGGACAATGAAAACGGTGCGCGCCTGGCCGTCGACGAACTCAACAAGGCCGGTATCAAGGTCGCCGGCAAGACTGTCACGTTCAAACTGGTTTCCGATGACGACCAGGCCGACCCGAAGGCCGGCGTGCAGGTCGCGCAGAACCTCGTCGACAAGGGCGTCGTCGCGGTGCTCGGGCCGTACAACTCGGGCGTCGCGATTCCCGCGTCGCGCGTGTACTCGACTGCCGGCGTGCCGATGCTGCCGGTCGCGTCGAACCCGGCGCTGACCAAGCAGGGCTTCAAGAACATCTTCCGGATCGGCGCGAGCGACGAACAGCTTGGCGGCACGATGGCCACCTTCGCGGCGAAGACGCTGAACGCGAAAACCGCCGCCGTGATCGATGATCGCACCGCTTACGGCCAAGGCGTGGCCGAGCAGTTCATGAACGTCGCGAAGGCGAACGGAATCAAGATCGTCGACCAGGAATACACGAATTCGTCGGCCACCGATTTCCTCGGCATTCTCACCAAGATCAAGGCCAGCAACCCCGACGTGATCTTCCTCGGCGGTTATGCCGCACAGGGCGCGCCGATGGCCAAGCAGATGAAGCAGCGCGGTCTGCGCGCGAAGCTGCTCGGCGGCGACGGCATCTGCTCGGCCGACATGGGCAAGGTCGCGGGCGACGCGGCGTCGATCGTCTATTGCGCGCAGGGCGGCGTCGCGCTCGAGAAGACGGCGGCCGGCCGCGAATTCCTGAAGAAGTACCACGACACGTATCACACCGATACGCAGGTCTACGGCGTGAACTACTACGACGGGATGAAGCTGCTCGCCGACGCGATGGTCAAGGCCGGCACGACCACCGACAAGGCGAAGCTGATCGCCCAGCTGGCGAAGTCGAACTATGCGGGCGTCGCGGGCACCTATTCGTTCGACGCGAACGGCGACCTGAAGGGCGCGCCGACCAGCGTCTACGTGATCCGCAACGGCCTGCCGGAGCCGTACGCGAAGTAAGCGGCCAGCCTGCCATCGGACGGCGGCGCGGCCGCCGTTCTTCGTTTCAACGCATTCGATCGACCATGAAAATTTCCCGATCCCTTTCCACCGTCGAAGTCCATACGGGCGGCGAAGCGTTCCGCATCGTCACGAGCGGGCTGCCGCGTCTGCCGGGCGACACGATCGTCCAGCGCCGCGCGTGGCTCAAGGAGAACGCCGACGAGATCCGCCGCGCGCTGATGTTCGAACCGCGCGGCCACGCCGACATGTACGGCGGCTACCTGACCGAGCCCGTGTCGCCGAACGCCGATTTCGGCGTGATCTTCCTGCACAACGAAGGCTACAGCGACCATTGCGGGCACGGCGTGATCGCGCTGTCGACCGCGGCCGTCGAGCTTGGCTGGGTGCAGCGCACGGTGCCGGAAACGCGGGTCGGCATCGACGCGCCGTGTGGCTTCATCGAGGCGTTCGTCAAGTGGGACGGCGAGCATGCGGGGCCCGTGCGCTTCGTCAACGTGCCATCGTTCATCTGGCAGCGCGACGTGTCGGTCGAGACGCCGTCGTTCGGCACCGTGACGGGCGACATCGCATACGGCGGCGCGTTCTATTTCTACGTCGACGGCGCGCCGTTCGACCTGCCGGTGCGCGAAGCGGCGGTGGAGAAGCTGATTCGCTTCGGCGCGGAAGTGAAGGCGGCCGCGAACGCGAAGTACCCGGTCGTGCATCCGGAGATTCCGGAGATCAACCACATCTACGGCACGATCATCGCGAACGCGCCGCGCCACCCAGGCTCGACACAGGCGAACTGCTGCGTGTTCGCGGATCGCGAGGTCGACCGTTCGCCGACGGGTTCCGGCACCGGCGGCCGGGTTGCGCAGCTCTACCAGCGCGGGCTGCTCGCGGCCGGCGACACGCTCGTCAACGAATCGATCGTCGGCACGGTCTTCAAGGGGCGCGTGCTGCGCGAAACGACGGTCGGCGACATCCCGGCCGTGATTCCGGAAGTGGAGGGCAGTGCGCATATCTGCGGATTCGCGAACTGGATCGTCGACGAACGCGATCCGCTCACCTACGGTTTTCTCGTGCGCTGAGTTGCCGCGCCGCTCGGCCGTGCTTCGCTCGGCCTCCCGTTTGTAGTACCAGGCTTGGCGCGTCGTTCCCGTTGCGGGGCGCGCGCCTTTTTTGCGTGCGAACCGCCCGCGCAGCCGCCTCGCGTGAGCCGGTGCGACGCCAACGCTGTCCGGCGGGCCGCGTGAGTTTGGTACGATGCACCCTTTTCAGCCGAGCTCCACCCGCGTGAATCGCCGAAACGTGTCGTCAGTGCGTGCCTTCTGTGCCAGATGGGTCGCGCGCGCCCAACCCGTCGCGGCTGCCGCCGCCGCGCGGGTCAAGCCTCTCGCCGCCACCGCGTGGCACCATGTCCGTCATCCGACGCGTCGCGGCGTGCTGCTCGCGGGCGCCGCCGTGCCGGCGCTGTTCGTGGTGTACGTGGTCGTGCTGATCCCGTTCACGCCGGGCATCGGCGACATCCGCAAGGCACGCGTCGACCAGCCCGCGCAGGTGCTGTCCGCCGACGGCAAGCTGCTGGCCGAATTCAAGCCGTCGAACCGCGAGTGGGTGCCGCTCAAGCAAATCTCGCCGCACATGGTCGACGCGCTGATCGCGACCGAGGATCACCGCTTCTACGAGCACCACGGCCTCGACTGGAAGCGCACGGCGTCGGCCGCGCTCCATACGTTCTCGGGCAGCCGCCAGGGCGGCTCGACGATCACGCAGCAGCTCGCGCGCAACCTGTATCCGGACGAAATCGGCCGCGCGCCGACGCTCACGCGCAAGGTGAAGGAGGCGATCACCGCGCTGAAGATCGAGGCCGTCTACAGCAAGGACCAGATCCTCGAGACCTACCTGAACACGGTGCCGTTCCTGTACAACGCGTACGGCGTCGAGATGGCCGCACGCACCTATTTCGACAAGTCGGCCGATGAGCTCGACGTGCTCGACAGCGCGACGCTCGTCGGGATGCTGAAGGGCAACAGCTACTACAACCCGGTGCTGAATCCCGAGCGCGCGCTGCAGCGGCGCAATACGGTGCTGGGCCAGATGGTGAAATACGGCAAGCTGACGCCGGCGCAATTCGCGCAGCTGCAGCGCCGGCCGTTGCGCATCGACTTCGAGCGGCAGAAGGAGCCGCCGGGGCCCGCGCCGCATTTCGCGCAGCAGCTGCGCAAATGGCTGATCGCGTGGGCCGACCGCAACGACTACAACATCTACGCGGACGGGTTGATCGTGCGCACGACGATCGACTCGCGGCTGCAGCAGATGGCGACCCAGGCGCTCACGCTGCAGGGCAACCAGCTGCAGGGCATCGCGAACAACGCATGGAGCGGCCGCGACGGCTGCGGCACCGACAACGAGGTGTTCCGCGCCTTCATGCGCGAGTCGCCCGAGTACAAGGCCGCGCAGGACGCCGGCAAGGACGACGCGGCCGCGATGAAGCTGCTCGCGGCAGACCGCGGCTTCATGCGCGCGCTGTGCAAGACCAAGACCGACGTGCAGGCCGGCTTCCTCGCGATCGATCCGCGCGACGGGCAGATCCGCGCGTGGGTCGGCAGCCGCGACTTCACCAACGAACCGTTCGACCACGTCGCGCAGGCGCGGCGCCAGCCGGGCTCGACGTTCAAGCCGTTCGTCTATGGCGTCGCGTTCGCGAACGGGATGAAGCCGGACGACACGTTCATCGACCAGCCGGTCGAGATCCCGTTGAAGGGCGGCGAGATCTGGCGGCCGAACGACGACGTGCCGCCGACCGGCAAGCCGATGACGCTGCGCGACGCGGTCGCGCTGTCGCGCAACCGGATCACCGCGCAGGTGATGGAGAAGGTCGGTCCGGCTGCCGTGGCCAGGCTCGCGCGCGACATGGGCGTGCGCGAAAGCCCGCTCGAACGCGTGCCGTCGCTCGCGCTCGGTACCAGCCCGGTCACGCTGAAGGAGATGGTCGCGTCGTACGCGACGATTGCGAACGGCGGGCTGTATGTCGAGCCGCAGATGGTCACGCGCATCGAGAACCGCCAGGGCGACGTGCTTGCCGAGTACGCGCCGGCGCCACCCGAGCGCGCGCTCGACACGGAAACCGACAAGACGCTGCTCAGCGTGATGCGCGATGTCGTGACGCGCGGTACGGGCGGCAGCATCCGCACGCGCTTCGGGATCCGTGGCGACGTGGCCGGCAAGACGGGCACGACGCAGGACAACGCGGACGGCTGGTTCATCCTGATGCAGCCGGGCCTCGTTGCCGGTGCGTGGGTCGGTTTCGACGACGGCCGCGTGACGTTGCGCAGCGATTACTGGGGGCAGGGCGCGCATAGTGCGCTGCCGATCGTCGGCGATTTCTTCCAGCGTGGGCAGCGCGCCCGGATCGTCGACACCAAGGCGAAATTCGATACCGAGCCGTCGCCGGGCTGGTTCGCGTCGCTGCGCGAGCGCGTGACGGACCTGTTCGACACGTGGTTCCCGCCCGAGGCGAAGAAAGCGCCCGCGCCGGTCAGGACGCAGCGGGTGGAGCGTGCATCCGAAGCCGACACGGGCGCGGCGTCGGCCGCATCGTCCGCATCGGCGCCCGAAGCGGCATCGGGCGGTATCGTCGAGGAATGGGTGCCGGCGTCCGAAGTGGCCGCGTCGGCCGCCGCGCTGTCGGCGGGCGCGTCGCAACCGCAGCCCGCGCAGCCGCCGGCGGGGGCGAGCGGAGGCAACGCGGGCTTCGGCACCGCACCGGCCGCAGCCCCTTCGACCGCGCCGGCCCAGCCGCCCGTACCGGCTGCGTCCGACGCAAACGGCACTTCGCCGTAACGCAGCCGTTCAGATTTCGCGCGATGCTGCCGTAATCATGTTGTCATGACAGCTCGCGCGGTCGTTCCGCGCCTCCCCGATGAGGCCATCTACCGACTACGTCACGCTCGCGCGTGACGATCTCGCCGCCGGCGTCCCGCTCGGCTTCGATCTCTACGATGCCGACGGCGCCGCGCTGCTGCCGGCCGGCACGACGCTGCGCGATGCCGCGCAGCATGCGTTCCTGTTCGACCATTTCCGCCCGGTACGCCGGCGCGACGATGCCGATGCCGCGCCGCGCGAGCCTGACGCGGTGCCGCACGCCACGCGGATGGGGTTGTCGGCGGGCGCCGCGATCGGCCTCCGCCGCCGGGTCGGCGCGACACGCGGGCTGCAGCGCTGCCGGCTGATCGGCATCGCCGCGTCGGGCGCGCTGTTCGTCGAGCCGCAGCCGGCCGCTGCGTTCGATTTCGCGCGTGGCGACGACATCGAGGCAGTCGCGATCGGCCGTGCCGCGGTGTCGCGTTTCGGTGCGACGGTCGAGTCGGTGCAGACGTCGGGTGCCGCGCGGTTCCTGATTTTGTCGCCGCCGGGCTTCGTCGACCGGCTGCGCACGCGCGCGGAGCCGCGCGTGCCGGTGCGGATCGCGGCCTGCTGCGCGGGCGGGGCGGAGGGCGCGGAAGGCATCGGGATGGTGCACGACATCAGCGTGAGCGGGCTGTCGATTGCCGTCGACCGACCGATTGCTGCAACCGGCGAACCCTTGCGCGTGCTGCTTCCGTACGCAGCGGGCGACCGGGTCGAACGGCTGGCGCTCGACGGCACGGTGCGGGCCGTCCATGCCGACCCGGCGGCGCCTGCGCTGACGCTGCATCACGCGGCATTCGGCGAGATCGGCGCCGATGACCTGATCCGCCTCAAGGCGCTGCTGTTCGACCGGCTGATGGCGGCGTCGGATGCCGATCGGCGGCGCTGAGGCGCGGCCGGGCGCGCGGGGTGCCGTGTTGAGGTATTCGGTGCGCGAACGCGGATAATCATCTGATGATTCAATGGATTCCGCGCCGATTGTATATTTTTCGTCAACAGTGAATTCGCGATTTAAGTATTTACCCTGATAGCGTGGCCTCCTAGACTTCTACTCATGCGCAACGACCCCGAGTCCGAAGCGCCTGACAAAACAATTCTGGAGGTAACGCATCATGAAGTCGCTGATCAAGGCAGTTGCACTGGCCGCTCTGGTGGCCGCACCGGTCGTCTCGTTCGCACAGAGCCAGCAGCCGCTGACGCGCGCGCAAGTGCGCGCCGAGCTGGTCCAGCTCGAAAAGGCGGGCTACAACCCGAACGACTGGATGAACTACCCGGAAAACATCCAGGCCGCTCAGGCAAAGATCGCCGCCGCGCAGAACACCGGCGCGCAAGCTGATGCAACGGGCTACGGCGCGAACCCTGCCGCTGTGTCGCAGTCGGGTCAGCGCGTGGTCGTGCCGGCCGCAACCGACCGTTCGTCGGTGTTCTTCGGCCACTAAGCCGATTGCCATGCGGCGGCTTGTGCCGCCGCTGGAAGCATCGCATTGAAAAGAGCCCGCACTCGGTTGGAGTGCGGGCTCTTTGCATTGGAACGCCGCGGCGCGATGCTTTCAGCCGCGGGGAAAGCGCAGGACATGCGAAAACTGGCGATGGGTCCATGCGATATCAACCCGTGCCGATAATCATGTCGCATGCAACGTAGGCCGGATACGCTTCCGCGTTGCATCGTTGGGGTACGATCGCCGGAGGCTGGAATAGCGGTTTCGATCAACGGAGAAGCGATGCGCCTGTATTTGGTCAGCGGAACAGTGTCAAATTTGCGCTTTTCGCGCGAGGCGTATTCGGCATCAAAATTTCAAAAATTCGAAGAGACGGCAGCGGAATTCGCGCCTTTGGTGTTTGAGGCCCTGAGTGAAAATGGCATGGCGACGCAGAGCGATCCTGACAGGGTCCGCCCCAAACCACCCAAGGGTTACTGGATCGAGATAGAGGTGGCGGGGCGAGCGCTCAAAGGCTGGTTCGGCAGTATCTCGATCGAGAATGGCGGGCATGTCGACGCCGTCTGTGACGAAAACGGATTGTTGATGGCGCTTCACAACCCGTTTGCGAGGCTGATCGTATTCAAGCCGCCTTGCCCTGACGGCCTGAAGCCCGTTTTCAACCGATCCTTGCTTTACGCGTACCTTGCCGTGACCGCGCTTTTATTTTTTGGCCAAGCCTTGGTGCTTGCGTTCGTGGTATCCACATGGGGCCTGTTCTTTGACGCAATGCCGATTCTGCTGGCAACGACGATGTCTGTTGTGGCGCTCTTCGTGCTTTTGGCCTTCCGCGGTGAATTGATCAATGGGTGGAGAACCAGAAAGATTCTCAAGTTGCTCGGTTTGTCGGATACGGCGAGCAAACTGACGGCGGAATACATCGGCACCGGTTACGCGTACCGCTACTGACGGTTTGAGCCCGAATCTCCGGCCTCTTTCGAGCCGGCGATTGGGGTGGCTGCGCGATCGTTCCATCAGGCGAATCCAGGGTTTCAGCCGCGAGCCAACCCACAAAAAACGTGCGTTGCCGGCATCCCTGAAATCGATGCGACGGGTTCACGCATGGGCTTCAATACCACCCATCGTCACCGCGCGGTATTCGCCTGCCGAGCCCGCGTCGCGAGCACCGCCGCGACTCCGCCGAGGATCGCGGCCGATGCGAGCGCGAGCCGCCATGTCGGCTGTTCCGACAGGAACAGCACGGCGCCGCATGCGGCGATGGGCGGAACGGAGAGCTGAACCGCCGCGGCGCGCATGGCCGTGAGGTGCCGCAGCGAGGCATACCAGACCACGTAGCCGAGGCCCGACGTCAGCGCACCGGAAAGCGCGGCGAGCGCGGCGCCGGCCGGCGTGACATGAAAGCGGGCGGCGAGCGCGACGCTCAGCGCCAGTGCCAGCGGCGCGGCACGCAGGAAATTGCCGGCGGTTGCCGCGACCGGATCGACGGGCCGGCGGCCCCGTATCGAATAGATTCCCCATGCAATGCCGGCGGCCGTCATCAGCGCGGCACCTTGCGGCGTCGGCGCGGCGAGCCCGGGTGACACGAGATACACCAGCCCGCCAAGCGCCGCGCCGAACCCGGCCCAGCCGGTTGCGGCAAACCGTTCGCCGGCATGCCATCCCGCCGCGAACATCGTCAGTTGCACCGCGCCGAACAGGATCAGCGCGCCGGTGGCCGCGCTGACGGTCAGGTACGCAAACGAGAAGCACGCGACGTACACGAACAGCATCGCCGCAGCCGGCCAGTCGGCGGGCGGGGCGGGCCGTCGAGCACCGATGCGCGCGACGATCGCGAGCATCAGCGCGCCGGATACGAGCCGCAGGCTGCCAAAGCTGGCCGCGTCGATCCGTCCGGCCTGCAGCGCGAGTCGGCACAGCAGCGAATTCGACGCGAACGCGAGCATCGCGATCGACGTCAGCGCGACGACGCGCACGCCCGGCCGGACATGCAGCGCGAATGCGGAGGCGGGCGGTCGCATCAGGGCCTCACGCGTGGCTGGCGACGATCAGCACGGCCGCGCCGAACAACGCGACGCCGAGCGGCGCGGTGAGCGCCTGCCCCCATGACGCATTCTTCTCGAGGGCCATCAACGCGGCGAGCAACAGCATCCAGCCCAGACTGCCGGCGCCGACGACGAACATCAGCAGCATCAGCGCCCAGCAGCAGCCGACACAGAAGAGCCCGTGGCTGACACCCAGTGCGAACGCATGACGCATCGGCGTGCGGCCACGCCAGCGGCTGATCACGAAACTGAAGGGGGTGCGGCAGCGGTCGAGACAGTGCGTCTTCAGGCCGCTGAACTGGAACGCGCCGGCGAGCGCGAACACGGTCGCGCCGATCAGCCAGCCACGCCACGCGAGCGCCGGCACGTGCGCGACACCGGCCAGCAGCAGCCCGTGCAGGCCGTGCGCGACGAGGCCGAAGCCGCTCCACGTGGCGACGTAGCCGGCGCCGACGAGCGCGAGCAGGCGTGTCTGGTCGGGGCGGCTCGCGACGACACGGGCGAACGCATCGAACAGCGACAGCGTCGTCGGCAGCATCATCGCGAGGATCATCAGCGTCCAGCCGGCCGCGGCGAATGCCGCCGGCAGCCACAGCGAGCCGCCCGGCAGCGCGCGGCAAAGCGCGCTGAACGGTTCGGTCAACGCGCTGTCGCCGTGGTCGAGGTACCGCCCGTACGGACTGCGTGTCCACGCCCACAGGGTGAGCCACGCGAACGCGACGAGACTCGCGAGCACGAGCGGAAATACGCGCCGATGCAGCGACGCTGCCATGACCGTTGGCGTGCGATCGCGCTTCACGCGTCGAACAGGAACGTGCTCTGCAGCGCGTTGTGATTCTTCAGATCGACGTCGATGCCGATCGCCGCATTCTTCGACCGATAGACGGGCGCCTTGCCGACGAACACCGGCGCGCCGGGCACCGTCGAGAACACGGTGTCGGTCAGCGTCGTCTGCGCGCCGCTCGGGCCGAGGTACGGCTCGAGTTCCGCGTGGTAGTCGGTGCCGATCGACAACGTGCCGCGTGCGCCTTCGACATTGAACGTGATGGGGGCGCGTTCGATCGACACGACCTTGCCGATCAGTTTGGCGAGTTCGGCGATCGGGCCGCCGGCCTGGCCCGTGTAGACCTTGAGGAGCGCCTGCTCCTGCGCCTCGGACGCCGTGTCGCTGAGATAGATCGCAGCCGTCCAGTTGCCTTGCAGGATGTTGCCCGGCACGCGGCACACAGCGGCGATCGTGTTGCCGCTCACGTCGACGCCGTCGACGGCGCCCTTGTCGACATGCCACGCGACGATCGTGTCGCAGACGCCGAAATCCGGATCCTCGCCGATCCAGCACGGGCAGAGTACGCGACAGTTGCAGACCTCGAGCAGACGGCCTTCAAGGTGATAGCTCATGATTCCCTCCAGGGGGCGACGGCGAATGCACGTTGGGCTGGGGGGAGGAAGCTGACTGACGAATCGTCACCCCGCTCGGCGATGCGAACGCGAAATGCGCTGAGGAATGCGCGGAAGCGGAGACGGGATGGATGCGATAGCGCGGGCCTGAAGCGGCGTATCGATTTTCAAGTGTAGGTGCGCAAGGCCGTTATGCAAGCCGTCGCGTGCTGCGACACCGGCTGACAAGCCAGCGCGCGTGCGCTAGCATCGCGATCGGTGTCGCCGCGGCACGGCGGCGGCGCGATGCGCGTCAGCGCGGCAAGCCCGGCACCGGGTTCCCCGACCTCAACGAACAACCAGGAGCATCCATGCGTGTCTTGACCGGTCTGCTGTGCTCGCTGGCGCTGGCGGCGAACGTCGCCCATGCGCAGTCGAATTGTGCCGACGCGACGGATCAGGCGGCGATGACCGCATGTGCCGATCGCGCCTACAAGAAATCCGACGGGGAGCTGAACCGGACCTACCAGGCCGTCACCGCGCGCCTGCGCGATGCGCGGCCGCTCGCCGACAAGCTCGTGAATGCGCAGCGTGCGTGGATTGCGTACCGCGATGCCGAGTGCAACTTCTCCAGCGCGAATGCCGAGGGCGGCAGCGCGTATCCGATGGTCGTGTCGACCTGCCTCGACGATCTGACCAAGGCGCGCACCGAAACATTGAAGGGCTATCTGTCCTGCGAGGAAGGCGATCTCGCATGCCCGGTGCCGGCCAAATAAGCATCCTCGGCGGGCCGCCTGCCGCGCGGCCGGTGGCGTCCGCCATCCGTTGCCGGACGTCGTCCGTTACACGTCGTCCGTTTCGTCGAGCAGCTTGTGCCGCATCGCGTAACGCACCAGCGCCGCTTCGTGCGGCATCTGCATCTTTTCCAGGATTCGCGTCTTGTAGGTGCTGACCGTCTTCGCGCTCACGCACAGCGCGTTGGCGATCTCGGTCAGCGTCTGGCCGGCGGCGATCCGCCGGAATACGTCGAATTCGCGATCGGACAGCCGCTGGTGCGGCAGCGTCTCGGCCGGCTCGTTCAGGCTCTGCGCGAACTGCTCGGCCATCGCGAGGCTCACGTAGACGCCGCCCGACGCCACCTTCGTGACCGCGCCGACCAGCTCGGCGCTCGCGCTTTCCTTCGTCAGATACCCGGACGCGCCCGCGCGGAACGCGCGCACCGCGTATTGCTGCTCCGCGTGCATGGTCAGCACGAGGACGCGCAGCGCGGGCTTCTCGTCCTTGATCTGCTTGATCAGTTCGACGCCGTTGCGGCCCGGCATCGACAGGTCGAGCACGAGCACCTGCGCGGGCGTGGCGCGCACGAGCGCGATCGTCGACGGGCCGTCGCAGGCTTCGCCGGCCACCTCGAATCCGGTGGCGTTCTGGAGGATGTGCCGCAGACCGTCGCGTACGAGCGTATGGTCGTCGGCGATGAGCACCTTGATCATGAGATGAGCGTTTCCTGTTGTACGGTACTGAGCGGCAGTGCGACGGTAATCGAGAAACCGCGCGCGAGCGCGGTGTCGATCGTCACGGTGCCGCCCAGCATGTGGGCGCGTTCGCGAATGCCGATCAGGCCGAACGATTTGTCTTCGTGGGCCGGGCCGCCAGGCGCCGAGCCGCGGCCGTTGTCCGCGACGCGCAACACGCAGAAGCCTTCCTCGACGTCGAGCCGCAGCGCGACGCGCGTCGCATCCGCGTGGCGCGCGACGTTCGTCAGCGCTTCCTGGACGATCCGGAACAACGTGGTCGCGCCCGCGCTGGTGAACGTGAGGCCGCCCGTTTCGATGTGCCGCTCGACATCGATCCCGTAGCGGTTCGTGAAATCGTTCGCGAGCCATTCGATCGCGGGCACGAGGCCGAGATCGTCGAGCATCACGGGCCGCAGGTCGGCCGCGATGCGCCGCACCGACGCGACCGTCGCGTCGATCAGCCGCCGCATGCCCTGCAGATGCCCGAGCACGCCCTCGTCGGGCGGCGCATGGCGGGGGCCGCGCAACTGCTGCTCGACCACCGACAGATCCATCTTCAGCGCGGTGAGCTGTTGGCCAAGGTCGTCGTGCAGTTCGCGCGCAATGCGGGTCTTTTCCTCTTCGCGCACGTTCTGCAGGTTCGCCGACAGTTCGCGCAATTCCTCGCGCGACTGCTTCAGCGCGTTCTCGGCGCGTTGCCGCTCGGTGATGTCGCGCAGCATCACCGTGTAGAGCTTGCCCGACGCGTCGCGGATCTGCGAGATCGACGCCTCGATCGGGAATTCCTCGCCGTTGGCGCGCAGCCCGAACAGCACGCGCTGGCGGCCCATCTGCCGCTCGGACACGCCCGTCACGCCGAACTGGTCGACGTGCTTCGCGTGCGCGGCGCGGAACCGCTCGGGAATGAAGCGCGACAGCGGCGCACCGATCGCCTCCATCGCGGACACGCCGAACACTTGCTCGGCCATCGGATTGAAGATCACGACCGTCTGCTTTTCGTCGATCGTGATGATCGCTTCCATCGACGAACGGATGATGCCCATCATCCGCGCCTCGTTGAGGATGCCGCGGCTACTCGCGCCGGAATCGGCGCTGCCGGCGCGGCGGCGTAGCAGCGCATGGACGAGCACCGCGAACGCGATCGAGGCGATCAGCCCCGCGGTAAGCACGGTGCCGGCCGCGCGTTGCGCGCCGGTTGCGCTCGGGCGGCCGTCCGCGGAATAGGCGAGCGTCAGCACGGTGCCGCCGAAATTCAGCTCGTCGGTGCGCCGCATCAGGTCGGGCGATTCCGACGCCTCGTCGGTGGTCGTTTCGACGCTGACGATCGGGCGCCGATCGCCGCCGGCGGTCATCCACACGTCGATGCCGCGTTCCGCGTCGAGTGCGCGCTCGATCAGGCGCCGCGGGCTCAACGCCGCGAACAGCACCCCGTCGGTGCCGGTTTCGCGGATGCCGGCCGGCGTGCCTGCCGCATGCGGCGACGCGGCGGCCGGCAGGAACAGCGTGAAGGTGCGGGCGTCGCGGGACGTGTCGTCGTCGGCCGGGTGGACGCCGAGCGCGATGTCGCCGGTCTGCAGCGCGCGCGCGAGCGGTGCCGCGTCGGACGCACCGAAGCGCACGACGGGTGAATTCGTCGCCGGTGCGCTGAGCGCGGCAGTCGCGAGCGTGCCGGCCGGTATCGGCTTCGCGCCGGCGAGGGCGGCGCGCGTCGCGGGCGGTAGCGGCGCATAGCCGAGCTGGCGAACCGGCGAGCGGGCGCTGTCGAGATCGAGCGTGTCCGCATACCGGCGCCATTGCTCGGGCGTCATGCCCGGGACGAGGCTGAACGCGCCGCGCGCGCCTTCGAGCACGGCCAC
Organism: Burkholderia sp. AU30198; assembly: GCF_020419825.1. Taxonomy (NCBI): domain Bacteria; kingdom Pseudomonadati; phylum Pseudomonadota; class Betaproteobacteria; order Burkholderiales; family Burkholderiaceae; genus Burkholderia; species Burkholderia sp. AU30198. The sequence goes on from NZ_JAIZSA010000001.1 coordinate 713,301, forward strand.
GCCGGATTGCAGCTCGTGGCGGAGCATCGCGGTCACGTGCGACGTGCGACGTTCGAAACGCGTATGGACGGCGCCTTGCCACTGGTCGCGCACAAGCAGCGCGACGCCGAGGGACAGCGCCGCGCCGGCGCACAGCGTAACGACGCCGGCCGCGAGCGGCTGGCGTAACATGATCTGGAGGCGCGTGGGCCCTCGGGCGTCACGCGTCGGGGTTCCACTTGCGGTCATTCGATGGCCATTCTGTTGTCAGGGGCCGCCCCGTGGCACGGGAGCAGCGCAGCAAAACCGGGCAAAACTCGCACCGGCTGCACGCAACGTCTATTTTCAAGATGAAATTGTGCGCGATTTACACGTTTTTTGTAATGGGGTCACTAGAAATTGCGGCAACCGGCGTGAAGCAGCGGGCGCGCCGGCCGCGTTTGACGCGCATCAACGGGCGCGTCGGCACGTGGGGCAGACTGTTCGGCAGGCCAGCCGGCACCGGGCCGGGTGGCGATAACGGGCCGTCGTCGCGCAGCGCGCGACGCGTGCCCGGTCGGAGGGACGGACCATGTACAAGCGGATTTTCGTCGGGCTCGACGGCAGCCCGAGCGCGCGTCTCGCGCTGAACGAGGCGATCCGGATCGCGGCGGCGTCCGGCGGCGAAGTGACCTGCGCGTATGTCGTCGAGCATCGGCCGCAGCTCGTCGACGTCGATGCGGGCTTCGCGGCCGAGCGCGTCGGCGATGCGGCCGCGACCGATGCCGCGACGCCGGTGCTCGACGATGCGAAAGCGATGCTCGCACAGGAGCAAGTGCCAGGCACCGTGCGCGCGCTCGACGCATACGGCGAGGATGTTGCCACCGTGCTGATGCGCACGGCGGCCGAAGCCGACGCCGACCTGATCGTGATGGGCACGAGCGGGCGGCACGGCTTGCGCCGGCTGCTGCTCGGCAGCGTTGCCGAATCGCTGCTGCGCGCGGCCGACCGGCCCGTGCTGCTGGTGCGGCACAGCGAGCCCGGCGCGCCGGCGGCTGCGTGACGCACGCGGTACGGCGCTGACGCATGAGCGGTCGCGGCCGGCGACTGTCGCGCGCCTGCGCCGGATGACGGTCTGATGAAACGGACACGCACGACGCGCCGGTCGACGCACGGCGTGTGAGCGCGGTTGTCGTTGCTGTCGCATCGGCCGGGTGAGGGCGGCGCGCCCGAGTCATCCACGGGCGCAATCGCGTGCCCGCGATTGCATCCCGACACGCAGTTCTGGCAGCATCGACCGGTGTCCGCTTGTTCGCCGCGCGCATGGCCGCGGCGATCGACGCAGCGGCATCCGGCGGGAGACGGTCGCGTTCGCGATGAGCGAAGCGAGGCCGTGCGCCGGGTGCCCGGTTCCTGACCTTACCGACGTCATCCGCCATGCCGATTTCCGCTACCGACCTGATTCGCCAGTTCGACCTGCAGCCGCATCCCGAAGGCGGCTATTTCCGCGAAACCTACCGTGCGACCGATTCGGTCGTGCGTCCGTCCGACGGTGCGCCACGCGCCGCGTCGACGGCGATCTACTACCTGCTGTGCGACGGCGCGTATTCGTCGTGGCACCGGATCCGTTCCGACGAGGTCTGGCATTTCTACGCGGGCGACCCGATCGAAGTGTGGGTGCTCGACGCGCGCGACGGATTGACGATTCACCGGCTCGGCAATCCGCTCACGCATCCGGGCACCGTGTTCCAGGCGGTCGTGCGGGCCGGGAGCTGGTTCGGCGCGCGCTGCGCGGCGCCGGAGCACGTTGCGCTGGTCGGTTGCACTGTGGCGCCGGGCTTCGAGTTCGCGGAATTCGAACTGGCCGACGCCGCGGCGCTGGCCGCCGCGTTTCCCGACTACGCGGAATACGTCGTGCAGCTTGCTCAGCGCACGGACATGTGACCGTCACGGTGGTGTAACCCATCGCGCGAAGCCCGTGCCGATGGCGCGTGTTCCGCGCGATCGCGGCCAAACCCGTTTAGAATGCCCGTCATGCACAGGTCGGCTGCGGACGTGCCGCGGCGGCCGGTGCCCAGCTGTACCGACGGCCCCCGTCGCGCGGCTGGATGCCTTCCAGGAGCGCCGCCGTGTGGCACTTTCCCATCGCTATTCCATCGTCGCTCGGCCCATGGGCCGTGTTCGCGAGCGTGTTGATCACGCAGCTCGGTGTGCCGGTGCCGGCCGTGCCGATGCTGATTCTCGGCGGCACGATGGCGGCAATGGGGCAGGCGTCCTGGGTCAGCATGTTCGCGGCGGCGATCGGCGCGACGATGCTGGCCGATTCGCTGTGGTTCTTCATGGGCCGCACGCGTGGCCGGCGCCTGCTGAACGGCCTCGTGCGCTTCTCGCTGTCGCTCGACACGACGCTGCGTTTCGCGCGTAACGTATTCGAAAGATACGGCGCGCCGTTGCTCGTGCTGTCCAAATTCCTGCCGGGCCTTGGCCTCGTGTCGGCGCCGCTGCTCGGCACGACCGCGATCGGCGTCGGCGTGTTCCTGTTCTGGGATCTGGCCGGCGCGTCACTGTGGGCCGCGTTCTGGCTGATCGGCGGCGCGGCCATTCACGACCAGATCGTCCAGTTCGTGCTGTGGGTGCGCGCAAGCGGCGGCACGATCCTCGATGCGTTCCTCGCGATCTTCATCACGTTCCTGCTGTACCGGTGGGTGCGGCGTGTGCAGTTCCGCCGCTATCTCGCGCAGGTTCGCATCTCGCCGCCGCAACTCGTCGAGATGATGACGTCGGACGAGCCGCCGCTGATCTTCGACGCGCGGCCGAAAGCGATTCGCGAGCGCGAACCGTACCGGATCGCCGGCGCGGTGCCGGTCGATCTCGATTCGCCCGATCTGCTCGACCCGGAATTGCTGAAACGGCCGATCGTCGTCTATTGCGTGTGCCCGAACGAGGCCACCGCGAAGCGCCTGATCGCGAAAATGCAGCGCAAGAAGATGATCCACAACATCCGCGCTCTGAAGGGCGGGCTCGATGCGTGGGAGAAGCACGGCTTCCCGGTCGAGCCAATGCCGGCCGATCTCGATGCGTCGCGGTATTTCGTGCGTCCGGAACACGGCGCGCTCGAAGGCGAATATACGGTGCGCGCGACGCTGTCGAAGTGATGCACGAAAAATCCCGTCCGGCCCGTTATGCCGTTCGATATCTTCGGAAAAACCTCAACTGAACGGCATTAGCGTCGAAACGTCGATAGAACACATCGCAATCGTCACCTTTACAGCCCACTCGTGCACCTCAGAATGTGGCTACGGCCACTAAAAGCTCAGGATGCTGAGATTTCATGGTCGAAGAAGCGAGCCAAACTTGCGGTGCCATCCTCCCTCGAGGTGGGAACATCAGCCGTCACGGTGCCATTACGGATCACCAATACGCGATGAGCGTATGCCAACGTCTCAGAGCGATGTGCGATGCTAATCACGGTCGACTTGGCGAATCTCTCTTCCACTTTGCGAAGAATTTCTCGTTCAGAGTCGATATCAATCGCCGACGATGCCTCGTCCAGTACAAGAACGGTGGGTTCTATCAAAAAAGCCCGAGCTAATGCGATACGCTGACGTTCACCTCCAGAGATCGCCATGCCACGCTCCCCAACAACCGCATCGAACCCACCAAGCCGGTCAAGTAGAGGATTAAGTCCAGCGAAATCAACCGCTTCCTTCAACAGTGTAGTATCACCTCGATCCTCCGGTACTCCGTACAAGAGATTTTCTCTAAGGGACCGATGAAGAATCTGCGACTCTTGAGAAAGGAGTACCACCTTGCCAGTCAGAATACCCGCACCATCTTCTTTTCGGAGCTTTGCACCGATATGAATCTCACCGGATTCCGGTGACAGCACACCGACTAGCAAGCGAACGAAGGTGGATTTACCACCGCCTGAAGGACCGATGATTCCAATTTTCTCACCCTGCTGTATCTTGACAGACAGATTTCGAATCGTTGGATTTTCGCCGTAACTAAAGCTGACGTCTTTGAACTCTACGTCGAAGCCTGATGAACTCGACGCTTGTTGTTCCGATGAGCTTTCCGGATCATCCATCACATAGCCGAGGTCGGAAAGCGAGCTTTTTAGCTTGCCGATGTATTCAAGTGACGCAGTATAGGTTCGTCCAAATGACTCGATACGTATCGATGCAAAAAAAATCAAAAATAGTATCACTTGTATCTGAGCGAACGACTCACCGCCAACCCGCGCATCATAAAGAAAGTAGATCGCAGACGCGAACGCTGCAGAAATGACGATCACTCTCTGCATGAAGGACGAGACTTCGATTTGTCGCTGAGATTTATCGTAGATGTGCGATTCGTTTTTCAACAAGGTATCGAGTCGAGCAATTTCCGCCAGTTCCGTTCCATACAACCTTATCATCTCCACGTTACCGAACGTGTCTACGACATGGGCAGACACATGAGATGTCGACCTCACCGCAGCAGCTATATCTGTATTGTTTCGACGAGACAGCCAAACGGAAATGCACAGAAAAAGGGCGGACCAACCTAAGAATCCAATCAGAATTTTAATTGAGACATTGGCAATAAAAGCCGCCAGAACGGTAACGACAGCGAATGTTCGAACAATATTGACAAAGCTATCCGCGAACAATGATCGAAGAGAAAACGAAGCAACGTTTATCAGGCTGTCCAGTCCTCCAGTCGATTGGGTGCTAAAGAAAATCCTGCCCCTGCGAATTGTCTGTCGATACAACACCCGCTTCGAAATCGACCTGATGTGTTGAAGGCAAGTCGAGTTTATCAAGCCTGCTGTCAATTCAGCGATGGACCAGATGCTCAACGGTGCGACGATATAGCTAGCCGTCAAGAAATCCGGACGTCCATTCGCAGAGCGCAGGGCGTAGGCGCAGACGGCGGGAAAGGCCAATGCAGATGCCGCAGCGATAAATGTGAGGACGAACGCCACGATCATCTTCGTAAAGCCCAATTCGCCCAGGCAAGTAAAAATAAATTCCAATATAGGCCGCTGTGTGATTTTCTTTAGGAACACTTTTCTCATGGACATTTCGTCATTACTCGCGGCCGAATTCTGGAAGATTTTGATAGTTATTTGCTGATGTCATTAATACCCGGCGCAATATAAGGCGCCAAACGTTAAACGGTTCGTAGTCAGATTTTTTTAGGACAAAATCGATCATTTCACGAATATCCGTCTGACTTCTTCGCTTATCACCGTATCGAGACAAAAGTGATTGCGCAATCGCTGCACCGCTCAAATTCGGCGCTTCCTGCTTGATGTCAGGGATATCACGAATCAAACACGAACTCGGAAGCTGAGATGACGATTCCAATTCGAGGAGCGCGACGTGATGATGCACGGTTCCGTCCGCGAGATGGATTTCCACGGGTACACAGTATTCTCCCTTTACGAGAGTGTCCTTGAGTGGGATTTCTGCACTATATCCTTCCGGCACTACCTTCTTCAAAAATAAAGCATGAATTTCTGAAATAATTGAAGTGAATGCCTTGACCTCCACTACTCTGCATTTTTTTGATTTGACGTTTATCTTAAGCAGTGCAACGTCCGAGTCGATTGTGGTTTTAGAGAAGAACGAGTCTATCTTAATTGAATGATCTACTCGTGAATCGAACACGAAGCGAAAAAGAAGGCCGTCGTAAGGAGGTTCCCCTCCACCTATCAGAAGCGACCCATCATTTGCATACGTTAGCGCGCTGTAGGGAGAATGGCCAATCGCTTGGCGATCCAAAGCATCACCCGCCGTTTTTGAAAGGCGATACAACCATCCATCTGCTGCGAAGTAGACGGAGTTTGACCCAGTCGAAATAGGTGTGGTTATTGGACCACTAAATTTGCGGCGCCATAGTACCTCGCCTTCCTCTATAGTAAAGGCACCCACCTCTCCGCGCAAAGTTGACCAGTAACCATTTATTCCATCGCTGGTGATGAGTTGGCGCCCCGAACTACCATCGGTGCGAAACGATTTCAGCACCTGCCCGGTGACAGCGTCCAGCTGTTTGATAGAAGTTGGCGCTCCAGTCCAGATGCGATCGTTGCGCGTGACGAGGAAGCCGGAAGCGTCTGAACTGATGATCGGGCCCTCTCCGAGATCTGTCTTCCATTTTGGAAGACCATCCAGAGAGAAGTTCAACAAATAGACATGTCCGGCATTCTCAACCTGAGAGACGGTAGCAAGCGACAATATCTGATGTTTGTGTATTTCTATTTTTCCAAAGAAGAATGTGTTAGGTGACTCAATCGTCCATTGGACGCTGCCGTCCGAACTAAGACTGTACAGTGTTCCACCACTCGAAAAGAGGATGCTTCCACTATCAACCGATACCGGGGAGCGCACTCGCGCCGTAGTGCAAAATCTCCACCTAATTTCACCCGACGCCTGATCAATCGCGACGACATCTGAAAAATTAGATAGAACGATGACAAGACTTTCTGTAAGCGCGGGACACCCATAACCGCCGTTCGGTATGGCGGCATCCCAAATGAGTTTTAGATTTTTCGTTTCGTATTTCTGGACAATGTATTCCCGCGTCTTTTCTCTATAGACAATAACGAAAAAGAACAATCCATCTTGTGTCGCAATGGGCGTGCGGACGAGTCCGGCAATGCGATTCAACGATGCGATGTGAAGGAGTGCTCCTTCATTTTCAATCTTAAGCCGAGAATCAAACATCAAAGAGACACTCCCTCTGCTCAATTAAATTGCCGAAATATTTGCAAAGTTACGTGATAAAGATTGAGAGGCAGCGCCCTTGTTGGCGATGTATGGCTGGCGCACAAATAATCGATCCTCAAATACGTATGGCCGCTCTCCGCGAATAAGAAGCTCAGCTTCCAGGTTGATGTCGAGATTTGGCTTGATATCTACGCCGATTGCAAGCTGAAGTGACACATTTGCACCATCGAGGGCCCAATTGCCTTTCACGTCGCGAACTATTTTTCGTTGACGATTTTCTTCGGCCAATACGCATGACACGATAACATGCGTAATTCGCATGTTTTCCTTATCCATCAACGGGATACGCGGCTTATAAGTGCTTAGCGTAGTTCGAAGCATGAAGTTGCCGCTTTCGTCGATCGATTCAGAGATATCCAACTTGGGTGGCACTGCAAAAAAACAAACGCCGAGGCTCGAATCAACACCGCAGCAGGTTATCGTTTCATAGGATATCCACCGCTTCCCGGCGAATCCACCTCCCCACTTGCGATCCCAAGGGTCGGAGGCGACGAACGCTTCTTTGCGGTCATCGTAGCCTGTCAACAGAACAGCGTGAGACTCAAGGTCAATGCGTTCGTTGTCGTAACCCGGCGCCGTATAATCAGCGGCACTGTGCAGGCGAATCAGTACCGGAAAACCTTCGGCAATCGAGTGTTTCATCGCCTCGATATACTTTGGAGCCCATGGGTGATAGCCCGTTAATGAAACAAGTCCGGTGTATTTGCTTGCGCTGGTTGACCGCTCAACTGCTCTCAGATTTGACATGCACATACCTCATATCTATCAGGTTTGAAGGGCAACAACATCACTGCACGATCAGTACGGATTGAAGGTGTTATATCAGATTAGAGTCACGCCACCGCTTGCAGTTACGGTAGGTCCAAGACTTCGGTTCGTCAAATTATCAATTTCGCTATGCTTATTTGAAAGAAGCGATTTTACGTACCGTAATTTTTGGTGATTCGTGCGATCCGCTGCTGTTCACGACAGAGGCCAACATCACATGTCGGCAGCATCCCCTTATGCTGCAAGCCCAACGTCTCCTTGCATCGCAATTTCCGTAGAAGCTGCGGCTAGTTGCTCTAGGTGGACATCGAGTTTTGCAATCCACTGATAAGCGGTTTTGGATTCGGATTGACGCGTCGCAGATCATGCACCGTTTGAATTGTCATGACGAACGACGTGGTGTCCCGCGTGAACTATAGTGGGTCAACAGACGGTGTTTTAACGAAGGGCGAACAGTGCGCGTACGCAGTTCCGGACTGCACGCACTGACCTTACGATCGAAATTTGCTGTTGGTGAAGCCCCTTGCTGAGCAGGCGTGTCACGCCGATATGTCGTAAATCATGCCAGTGTTCGTTTTCAACACCGACATTCTTCGCGAGCGTTGGAAACGCATGCTGGACAGCAAAGACGGATAGACCTTCCCAAACGTTATCGGAAGCGCCACGCGGCAATGATCTAAGAATTTCCAACATTCGGAGTGACACCGGAACCTGCCGCGCTGTTCCGTTCTTTGTCATCGGAAAAAGCACGAACCGCTGGTCAAAGTTTACGTTCGGCCATGTCATCGAGAACTGTTCGCCTTGCCTCATACAGGACAGAATCGCCCACTCGATAGCGGGTTGTAGAAGCTTGTTCCGAACCGTGTTGCATCCCTCGTAGAGTCGTGCCTCTTCGTCCGGGGTGATGACTCGTTCTGGCGGCTTGTTGTCCCTCGGCTTTCGTACGAACTTCATCGGGTCTTCGACAAGCGGCACGCCCCAATCCGAACGCGCGGCCCGAATCACTGCGCGGAGGATCGTGAGTTCCCGGAGAACTGAACCTCCCGTGACCGTTTTCAACCGGCCATCGCGCCACGACTAAATTCAGTTCCGCGAACTTGACATCAGCGAGGCGCGATTGCAACAGAGCCATCGCGCGGTACGATTCGGAGCGCTTGCCCCGATGGTGGGGCATGATTACTTTCGAATACCTTTCGATAGCTTGCCCGACAGTCATTTCGTGCGCTGTTCGATCGCGGGGCGCTTCGCCGCGAGTCATGGCGAGTTCCTTGGCTGCGGCCCGTTCCTTCGCTTCTGTGCCGTCCTTGAATGAGCGGGAGACGAGCGGGTATCCCTTCTTACGAATCTTGACGTTGAACGTGACGCCGCGTGCGCCTTTGCGCTTGCTGATGGCTGCCATTGTCTAAGAGGTGTCCCAAGTAAAGCTTGGTTGATGGGTACACTTCCCGTCAGGCTCAGCGTGCCGGTCCTCTTGCGTGTGCCCGAACGAGGCCACCGCGAAGCGCCTGATCGCGAAAATGCAGCGCAAGAAGATGATCCACAACATCCGCGCGCTGAAGGGCGGGCTCGATGCGTTGGAAAAGCACGGCTTCCCGGTCGAGCCAATGCCGGCCGATCTCGATGCGCCGCGGTATTTCGTGCGTCCGGAACACGGCGCGCTCGAAGGCGAATATACGGTGCGCGCGACGCTGTCCAAATAAATCCGCGCGCGGCATACGCGCGCATTCGGCGCATTCGAATTCCGCCGCCGGTTTCACCCGCCGCGATCTTTACCAAAATCGACTGGCGTGAAACCGCTGATTCTCCATATAATCCCGCCTGCATATTGCGTGCGCATGATCGCGCACATTCGACGCGTGTTCGTTCGCGCCGAAAGCGATTGATCCCGTCGCCGTCCGTCACGCGCACAGCCGCGTCACACGGGCCGCACGGGCGTATTCCGTGAAAGGCCCGATCCGTTTTCCGGATTGTTCCGGAAAATACGGATAATTCGCGGCGATTCCAATCGGATTGACGCAGTATCCGTGTCGTTTCTTATTTAGAAAACGACGGCGGAGATTATTTCGTTTTCGGCATGCCGGTATCGGCATGAACGGTCGCGCATTGACATCGACAATGACGGCGGCCCGTTCGCGGCTGCCAGGAGACGGACTTGAAACAACCAGAAGACCAGTTGCACCGTGGGCTGGAAGAGCGGCACATCAACCTGATGGCGCTCGGCGCGACGATCGGCGTCGGCCTGTTCCTCGGCTCGGCCACCGCGATCCGCGTCGCCGGCCCGGCCATCCTGCTGACCTATCTGCTGGGCGGCATCGCGATTTTCCTGATCATGCGCGCACTCGGCGAGATGGCGATCGCCAATCCGGTCGCCGGCGCGTTCAGCCGCTACGCACGCGATTACCTCGGGCCGCTCGCCGGCTACCTGACCGGCTGGACTTACTGGTTCGTGTGGATCGTCACCTGTATGGCGGAAATCACGGCGGTCGGCGTCTACATGCACATGTGGTTCCCCGGCGTACCGAACTGGATCTGGGCGCTCGCGGCGCTCATGGCGATGGGCTCGGTGAACTTCATCGCGGTCAAGCTCTACGGTGAATTCGAGTTCTGGTTCGCGCTGATCAAGATCGTCACGATCGTGCTGATGATCATCGGCGGCGGGCTGATGATCGCGTTCGGCATCGGTAACGGCGGCGTCGCGATCGGCCTCTCGAACCTGTGGGCGCACGGCGGCTTCATGCCGAACGGCATCAACGGCGTGATCGCGGCGTTGCCGATCGTGATGTTCGCGTATCTCGGCGTCGAGATGCTCGGCCTCACCGCCGGCGAGGCGCGCAACCCGGAGAAGTCGCTGACGAAGGCGGTGAACTCGGTGTTCTGGCGCGTGCTGATTTTCTACATCGGCGCGCTGTTCGTGATCATGTCGCTCTATCCGTGGGACCAGATCGGCACGCAGGGCAGCCCGTTCGTGATGACGTTCTCGCGACTCGGCATCCCGGCCGCCGCCGGCATCATCAACTTCGTCGTGCTGACCGCGGCGCTGTCGTCGTGCAACAGCGGCCTGTTCAGCACCGCGCGGATGCTCTACAACCTCGCGCAGCAGGGCCAGGCACCGAGCAAGCTCGGCAAGGTCAACCGCAACGGCGTGCCGGTGTACGGCGTGATCTTGTCGGTCGCGCTGCTGCTGATCGGTGTGCTGCTCAACTATCTCGCGCCGCAGCACGTGTTCACGTGGCTCACGTCGGTGTCGACGTTCGGCGCGATCTGGACGTGGTGCGTGATCCTGATCGCGCAGATGCGCTTTCGCCGCACGCTGTCGGCCGACAAGATCGCGCGCCTGCCGATCCGCGTACCGTTCTATCCGCTCGGTTCGTTCGTCGCGCTCGGTTTTCTCGTGCTGGTCGTCGTGCTGATGGCGTTCACGCCCGACACGCGTGTCGCGCTCGTGATCGGGCCGGTATGGATCGTGCTGCTCGGCATCACGTATGCGCTGTTCTATGCGAATCGTCCGGCGGTATCGGTGCCGACGAAGTCGTAAGCGGCACGGGCAGGAGCCCGCGCGTTCTTGATCGCGATCATGCGCGCGCGGGCCGGACGGCCTATGCTGAACGAATCGATTGTCCGCGCTTCGCGTGGCATTCCGTCGATCCCCGCGACCGCGGCGGCTGTCCGGCCGCCGCGCGCCGCCTCCGCGCGAAGCTCCCGTCGTCGTTCCGCGACGACGCGCACGCACGGAGACCTTCGCCATGCAGCCTGCCCAACCCATCCCGACGCTTGCGCGAATCGCGCTGGCCGTCGATCCAACGCCCGAATCGCTGTCCGCCGCGCGCTACGCGCGCACGCTGCTGCAACCCGGCATGCGATTGCGCATCGTCTGCGCCATCGACAACCCGCGCCTCGTCTTGCCCGACATCCCACGCATCGACGCGCTGCTGACGTCCGCGCGCGAGGACATGATGCGCGAGGCGCAAGCCACCGGAGAACGGATCGCCGCGTTGTTCGCCGACAGCGGCATCGAGGTCGAGCAGGCCATCATCGATACGTCGGTGACGGGCGGCTCGGTAGCCGATGCACTGGTGAGCGATACGTCGGCGTGGCGCGCGGACGTGCTGGTGGTCGGCGCGAATCCGCATCACGGGCTGCTGCGGCTGGTCGAAGGCGCGATGTCGGACACGTTGACGACACGCGCGCGCTGCGCGCTGCTGATCGTGCCGGCCGCCTATGAGCGGCCGTCGGACGGCGGCCTGCAGCGGCTGATGTTCGCGGTCGACGGCAGCGAGCCGGCGCTGCACGCGGTGCGCGTCGGGCTCGGTTTCGCGGTGCCGACGACGTTGCTGTACGCGGCCTACGTGATCGATCGCGCGGTTCGTCTGACGGATATCGTGCCGGTGCGCGCGCTCGAGGATGCCTATCGCGCGGAGGGCGAGGAGGCACTCGCGAAGATCGGCCCGCTGTTCCATGCGACCGGGAACCCGACCAAGCGCGGTGTCGTCGAAACCCGTCCGACCAGCGACGACGTGGCCCATGCGCTGATGCGCGATGCCGTGCACTGGCGTGCCGAACTGCTGGTGGTCGGCACGCACGGCCGGCGCGGCATCGCCGCCTGGCTGATCGGCAGCGTTGCGCGCCGCGTGGCGCATCTCGCCCAGGTGCCCGTGTTGCTCGTGCGCGGTGCCGAGTAAATCGCGCGATGTCACGATCAAAGCGGGCTTGGGTTGATCTGCGTCAGAAATGGCGCGCGTATCGCGTGAGACCTTGACGGAACATCCGGCAACGCGGCCGGTCTGTCGTGGATGCACCGCGCAGCCACGCAGCGATGCGAGCGTCACAGCCTGCGATCGGCGGTGCATGCGCCGCCGTCACATCAATTTCCGGAGCCGCGACGTGCAGGGCACGGCGCGTCATCCGGCCGAGAACTCTCTGGCACGAGGGTAGGCAGCCGTCGGCTGCCTTGGAGGACGGGCGGGGTGCAGGTCACCCCGTCCGCTTTCCTCGTTCATGTTGTCGTTGGCCCCGTCTGGATTGCTTTCCCCGCAGGAATCGTTGTCATTGCAGCCGTGTGGAACGGCGCGTCACGATGCGTGATGGCGCGCGGTGGCGCCGATGCGGATCGGTGACGATCGCGGCAGGCGCGCGGCCGCCGTACAGGCACGGCGTGCGGCAGGCGCTGCCGAGGTGGCGCGGTTCGCAGCCGGCGCACGGCCCCCGTGCCGTGCCGGCCGCTTGCGCGCTCAGGGCGTGCGAAGCATCGACCGCAGGTCGTGCCGGCGGCCCGCGCCGCGGCGCACCCGCGGCCGCTGGCGCGCCACATGCAGCGGCGCGCACGCGCTGCACCTGCGGTTGCGCAGGCGGTTTGCATGCGGCCAGCCGGGGCGCGCCTTGCGGCGCGGCTCCGCGACAACCGCCGCGTCGGATGCGGCCCGCGCGCAGAGTGCCGCGGCGAATCGTTGCAACGCGAGCACCGAACCCGCGACGCTCTGGTACTTCTCGCGGCCGATCTGCCCGTCGAGCGTGACGAGCAACCCGGCTTCGCGTGCGAGCGCCAGCAAGGTGTCGATATTGTCGGACGGACGGTTGCCGGCCGACACGGCTCGGGCGGGCAGGGCGCGCGCGTTGCCCGACGCGTGCCGCTGGCCGTCCCGGCCCGGTAAGTAGCGATGTGCCATGGTTGGTCTCCTGCGCCAGGCCCCGCATGCCGGCTCGATGGCCGGCTGAGCGATTGCCCGTATGAACGTTTCGTCCATGTCACCAGTATCGTGTGGCGCCCGTGCGCTGCCAAGCAGCGCGCGCTGAAGTCGCTGTCAGGGATTGCGCGGTGCGTATCGGAATCCGCTGACACGCAGGGCGACCGATCGGCCGTCCCGGCGACGATCCGGCGCGTTCGTTCCGACGAATGGGCCAGGCGTGGCGGCAGTCGCTTGACGCATGATTTCGGCCGGTCTAGCTTCGCCACTGCATCGGCGTCGAGCGGCCTCCATCGTTTGCCCGTCAGCCGGTGCCGCGCCTCGGGGTGGCGTGGCAGGGCTTCCAGTCTCGTTCGCGGGCAGTTCGCGCCGCGGATCTTGCGCGGTCGATTCGGAGACGGATCGGCGCGGCGGCACGCAACGTGCCGTTGATCGTGCGCAAACACGCGCCGGCGCATCGCACGCCGCGCGGCCATTCAGTCTTTAAGCTTCCGGTATCTACTTCTTTTCGTTCCTCGACCGTCAGGAGTCCGTCGATGTCCAAGGACAATTTGCTCGATTCACTCAAGGAAGCCGCCAAACAGCGCTCGATCGGTTCGGATCAGTTGCGTGCGATGCTCGACGACGAAGTGCGCGCATTGTCGTCCGATGCGCGGGTGCACGACTACATCCACGTGTTCGCGATCCGGCACCTGCGCGAACGGATGCGCCAGCAGGACGATTTCGACCACGATACGCGGGCCGACGGGTCGTCCACGGCATCCGATCCGCGTCCGAGCCACCGCCTATGACGGGCATGCGCCGCGGCTGACGCCGCGGCCGTGACGCGCTCCGTCGCCTGGCCAGGGCCGGAACCTGATCGACATGCAGGCATCCGTCGACAGCGAACCGGCCTGTTCCCACTCCCTTTCGATCGCCGTGCGCAAGACCGCTGGTATGGTCGCCGCATCCGGCGCCGGCCGGGTGCGGCGACCCTGACGAAATCCTGACAACCGGCATTGCGTTTCGTCATACGTTTCACTGAATTGTCACAGCGGCCTCAAGTAAGCGGCGGGATTGCCGTTTACCCGGTGAAATCGTCCACCGGGCGTTCGCGCTCCCTTACCGAGTCGTTGCCATGTTCTCGTCCATCCGCGCCCGCATCCTCGCCGCGTGCGTCTCCATCGTCGTATTCGCGCTCGTCGCCACCACGCTCATCAACTACTTCATCGCGCGTTCGTACAACGACGATGCGATCGATCGCAACCTGACCTCCGTCGCAAGCGGCCACGTAGTCGGGATCGCCGACTGGGTCGGCACCCGGAGCCGGATGATCGCGTCGCTGCAGGATGCCGCGCTGACCCCCGATCCGCTGCCGGTGTTCAAGCAGATGGCCACCGCCGGCGGCTTCACGAACGTCTACGCGGGCTATGCCGACAAGGCGTTCCACTTCTCCGACCCGACCGGCATCCCGCCCGACTACGATCCGACCGGCCGCCCGTGGTACAAGCAGGCCGCGCAGGCCGGCAAGCCGGTCGTCACGCCGCCTTACGTCGACGCCGGCACGGGTAACCTCGTCGTCACGTTCGCGGTGCCGATCCTGCGCGACGGCGCACTGAAAGGCGTCGTCGCCGCGGACGTCTCGATGGACACCGTGATCGCGAACGTGAAGTCGATCCACCCGACGCCCGCGAGCTTCGGGATGTTGATCGACAGCAACGGCCATGTGGTCGCGCACCCGGATCCGAAGCTCACGCTGAAGCCGGTCGCCGACGTGTCGGCCGAACTCGGCGCGACGAACGGCGCGACGATCGCGGCCGCAACCGCGCCCGTCGAGGTGAGTGTGGGCGGCGACGCGAAGCTGGTGCGCGCACGCCCCGTGCCGGGCACTGACTGGTACGCGCTGGTGCTGCTCGACAAGAGCGAAGCGACGGCCGGCATGCGCTCGCTGCTGACCGCTTCGCTGATCACGCTGCTCGTGATCGTCGGTGTTGCATCGCTGATCATCGGCGCGATCACCGCGACCGCGTTCCGCCGCCTGTCGCAAGTGCGCCAGGCGATGGCCGCGATCGGCTCGGGCGCCGGCGACCTGACGCAGCGCCTGCCGGCCGACGGCCGTGACGAAGTGGCCGACATCGCACGCTCGTTCAACAGCTTCGTCGACAAGCTGAACGACGTGATGCGCCAGATCCGCGATGCGAGCGAATCGGTGCGCACGGCCGCGAACGAGATCGCGGCGGGCAACCAGGACCTGTCGTCGCGCACCGAATCGGCGGCGGCGAGCCTCGAGGAAACGGCGGCATCGATGGAAGAGATCACCGCGACCGTCGGCCAGTCGGCGGCGGCAGCCGGCCAGGCCGACGAGCGTGCGGCGGCCGCGTCGCGGATCGCGTCGCACGGTGGCGTGGTCGTGTCGGACGTCGTCGCGACGATGGAGAAGATCGAGGAAGCATCGGGCCGGATCGGCGACATCATCGGCGTGATCGACGGCATCGCGTTCCAGACCAACATCCTCGCGCTGAACGCGGCCGTCGAAGCGGCGCGCGCGGGCGAGCAGGGCCGCGGCTTCGCGGTCGTCGCACAGGAAGTGCGCAGCCTCGCGCAACGCAGCGCACAGGCCGCGCGCGAAGTGAAGGTGCTGGTCGAATCGACGGTCGCGAGCGTGTCGGCCGGGTCCGGGCAGGTGCGTCAGGCTGGCGACACGATGCGCGAGATCGTGTCCAACGTGTCGAACGTGACGACGATCATTTCCGAGATCACGCACGCGGCGAACGAGCAGACGCGCGGCATCCAGGAAGTGAATCGCGCGGTCACGCAGCTTGACGAAATGGTGCAGCAGAACGCGGCACTCGTCGAACAGTCGACCGCTGCCGCGACCGCGCTGCAGTCGCAGGCGAACGCGCTGGCGACGACGGTCGGGCGCTTCAAGGTCGCGTAACGCGCGACCCGGCGGCGGCGGCCGGGCGCGATCGTGTCGTGCGTCGCGCCGCTGCGCCGCCGCACTTCGCGAGCCGGGGCTGGCGTCAGTCGTGATCGGGGGGCGGAGACGGGGCGTGCGGCTTGCGTCGTTCGTGCTCGCCGGACGGCTTGGCGGGGTCGATACGGGTCGCGCCGCCAACGGCGGGCGGGTCGCTGGCCGGGAACGACTCTTCGAGCCCCTCGTCGATGCGCTCCTCGGTCCGGTCGTCGGACGGCGGGCGCGATGTGGCGAGCCGGAAGGATCCGACAGCCGGCGACACGGTGTCGTCGCGGCCGGTGGCGTGAGCGGTCATGGTCGAACCTCCTTGGTCATTGATGCAGGTGCAAGTGCCGTGCCGGCGTGCCCGGACGGCGGCACCGTCGCGGGTAGACGACACGACTTCGTGGTGAATGCATCCAGGGAAAGGATACGTGACGACACGAACGTCTGTGGCGGCGATTTCTCCAGCGTTCCACGCTTCACCGCCGATTCCTGCGCAAGGCAAAGTGCCCGCGCGTAGCGGGCGCTTTGCGTCTGCGCGCGCGTCGCGTAGGATGTCCGTTAATTCAGCGCACGCTACGTTCGCGCCGCAGGCTGCCAGCCGCTGCAGCCGAAGAAGCGCGATGCGCTTTCCTTCAGGTTCGTTTCGCGCAACCGACGGGGACCGCCTTGATGACTGTTGCTCGCCCTTTGCTGTCGCCCGGCGCACGCCGGTTCGTTTCCGGTGTGTCGGCCTGCGCGGCGCTCGCCGCGGCCGGTGCCCGCGACGCGTCGGCCCAGACGCCTTCGCCGCTCGGCGAATGGCAATACTCGGCGGGTGTGCCGCTCGAAAAACTCTACGACCCGAACATCTCCACCTGGGATATCAGCGTGGGGGCCGCGATGACGCTGCAGCCGCGCTATGCGGGCTCCGACCGCTATCGCGTGTTGGGCGGTCCGAACCTTGACATCCGCTATCGCGACCTGTTCTTCCTGTCGACGGGCGAGGGGCTCGGTGCGAACGTGCTGCGCGGGCCGAACTGGCGCGTGAGCCTGTCCGTCGGTTACGACCTCGGGCGCCGTTCGGCCGACGATACCGAGCACCTGAACGGCCTCGACAACATCAACGCGGCACCGGTGATGAAACTGGCGGCCGATTATGTGATCTCGAAGGAATTTCCGCTCGTGCTGCGCGCGGATATCCGGCGCAGCATCGGCGGCTCGAATGGCTGGGTCGGCGATTTCTCCGCGTACATGCCGCTGCCGGGCAGCAACGAGCATTTCTTCTGGTTCGCGGGGCCGACCGTGTCGTTTGCCGATTCGCGCTACATGAACAGCTGGTTCGGCGTGAACCAAGGCGCTGCCGCGCGTTCCGGGTTGCCGGCCTATTCGTCGGGGGCCGGGCTCAAGTCGTTCGGCGCGGGCGTGACGATGGCCTGGTTCGTGAACAAGCACTGGTTCGTCACGTTCGACGGCGCGATCGAGCAGCTCGTCGGCCGCGCCGCGCGCAGCCCGATCACGCAGCAGTCGACCAACGGCGTGTTCGACATGTCGGTGAATTACCAGTTCTGACCGCGGCCGGCAGCCGCGCGGGACGATACGGCGTGCGGCATCTGCCGTCACATTTGATATGATTCCGACCTGTACAAATGTACAGTGATCAATCCCCGTGACGCCTGCTTCGCCGACGCCTCCGGCGTTTTACTACCTGACCAATTTCGAACGCGCGCTGGCCTGGCTCGGCGCGCGTTACGACGACCTGTTCGACGCGCACGAGCACGCGTTCGTCCGGCAGTTCGCCGCGCTGCCGCAGGCGTCACGCGCGCTGCTCGTGCGGATGCTGATGCGCAACGGGGCCGACTTCCGCGCCAGCAAGCTCGTGTACGACGAAATCGGCTGCACGCTCGACGCGGCCGCGCCGCTCATCGAACTCGGCTGGGTCGATCCGGCGCCCGCGCTGACGCTCGACGAACTGTTCGCGCTGTCGACCAAGGCCGATCTGCTGCGCATCTTCCCGGCACTCGCCGCGCATGCGGGCGAGCGCAAGCCCGACTGGCTCGACCGGCTGCGGCCCGCGCACGACGTCGCGCAACCGCTCGACGCGTGGTGCGCGCAGGCCGGCGATCGCGTGCTGCGCGTGACGGTGGGCGCGCTGTGCGACCGGCTGCGCCTGATGTTCTTCGGCAATCTGCATCAGGACTGGAGCGAGTTCGTACTCGCCGATCTCGGCGTGTTCCAGTACGAAAGCGTGCCGATCGCACCGTCGTCGCGTGCGTTCCAGCAGCGCGGTGACGTCGACACGTATCTCGCGCTGCAGACGTGCCGCGATGCACTCGACGCCTGGCCCGACGATCTGCCGTTCGACGACCTGATGCATGCGATCGACGCGGTCGGCTGCGCGCAGCCGTGGCTCGCGACGCGCCGTGCGAAGCTGCTGTTTGCGCTCGGGCAGACCTGCGAGCGCCGGGCCGACTGGGCCGCCGCGCTCGACGCGTATGCGCGCAGCGCCTGGCCCGGCAGCCGCCATCGGCGCATCCGCGTACTCGAACGCTGCGGGCGCGACGACGATGCACTCGCGCTGGCGCTCGATGCGCGCGGCGGCTTCGAGAGCGACGAGGAGCGCCAGCGTGTCGAGCGCATGCTGCCGCGCCTGCAGCGCCGGCTCGGCCAGCGCGTCGAACGTGTGGCCGCCGCCGCGGACGTGCCGCGCGAAACGCTCGTACTCGCGCGCCCCGATGCGTTCGTCAGCGTTGAATTCGCGGTGCGCGACCATCTTGCGCAACCGGCTTCGCCGGTCCATTACGTCGAAAACACGCTGATCAATTCGCTGTTCGGGCTGCTGTGCTGGGAACCCGTGTTCGCCGCGGTGCCCGGTGCGTTCTTCCACCCGTTCCAGCGCGGCCCGGCCGACCTGCACGCACCCGATTTCGCCGCGCGCCGGACGGACGCGTTCGCTGAGTGCTTCGCGCAACTCGATTCAGGCGCCTATCGCGACACGATCCGCCGCCATTTCGCGACGAAGGCGGGGCTGCAATCGCCGTTCGTGTTCTGGGGCGTGCTGAGCGACGAACTGCTCGACGAGGCGCTCGCGTGCCTGCCGCCCGAGCACTTGCGACTGTGGTTCACGCGCCTGCTCGCGGATATCCGCAGCAACCGTTCGGGGCTGCCCGATCTCGTCCGCTTCTGGCCCGGCGAGCGCCGCTACGAGCTGATCGAGGTGAAAGGCCCCGGCGACCGCCTGCAGGACAACCAGACGCGCTGGCTCGCGTACTGCGTCGCGCACGGCATCCCGGTGCGCGTGATCGATGTCGAGTGGGCCGGTGAAAGCGTCGCGCATGTCGAAGCGGCGGGTCTGTCCGCATGAGCTACGTCGTCGCGGTGCGGGCGATGTGCGAGTTCACCGCGCGACGCGGCGATCTCGACCTGCGCTTCACGCCCGCGCCGACTGCACTCGAAGGCATCGCCGGCCACGGCGCGGTCACGTCGAGCCGAGGCGCGCGCTACGAAACCGAGATCGCGCTGACGGGCACGTGGGGCACGCTCACCGTGCGCGGCCGCGCGGACGGCTACGATCCGGTGGCGAACCGCGTCGAGGAGATCAAGACCTATCGCGGCAGCCTCGATGCGATGCCGGCCAACCATCGCGCACTGCACTGGGCGCAGGCGAAGGTCTATGCGCACCTGATGTGCGACGCGCGCGGCTTCGCGGAAATCGACGTCGCGCTCGTCTATTTCGACATCGTGTCCGAGCGCGAGACGATGCTGACGCAAACGCTGGGGGCGGCAGAGCTCGCGACGTTCTTCGCGGAGCAGTGCGCGTGCTTCGTCGGCTGGGCCGAGCGCGAGACGGCCCACCGCGCGGCACGCGACACGGCGCTGCGCGCGCTCGCGTTTCCGCACGGGCAGTTCCGCAGCGGCCAGCGCGAGCTGGCGGTGTCCGTCTATCGCGCGGCACGCGACGAGCGTTGCCTGATGGCGCAGGCGCCGACCGGCATCGGCAAGACGGTCGGCACCGTGTTTCCGCTGCTGAAGGCCTGCGGCGAGGGCGAGCTCGACCACGTGTACTTCCTGACCGCGAAAACGCCTGGCCGCGCGCTCGCGCTCGAAGCGGCGACGACGCTCGGCGCCGGCACGCGCGCGCTGCCGCTGCGCGTGCTGGAACTCGTCGCGCGCGACAAGGCATGCGAGCATCCCGACAGCGCGTGCCACGGCGAATCGTGCCCGCTCGCGAAAGGGTTCTACGACCGGCTGCCGGCCGCGCGCGATGCGGCGATCGAGGCCGGGCTGCTCGATCGCGATACCGTCCGCACGGCGGCGCTTGCGCACGACGTCTGCCCGTACTACCTGTCGCAAGAGCTCGCGCGCTGGTCCGACATGATGATCGGCGACTACAACTACTACTACGACGGCAGCGCGATGCTGCACACGCTCGCGCAGCAGAACCAGTGGCGCGTCGGCGTGCTCGTCGACGAAGCCCACAACCTGCTCGATCGCGCGCGCAAGATGTACAGCGCGTCGCTCGATCCGTTCGCATTCGCGACTGCGCGCGAGGCCGCGCCCGCCGCGCTGCGCAAGGCCTTCGACCGGCTCGCCCGCGCATGGGGCACGGTCAATCGCGCGCAGGCCGAGCGCTATGCCGCGTATCCGGAGATACCGGGCCCGATCGTGTCGGCCGTGCAGAACCTCGTCGCGGCGATCGGCGAACACCTGGCCGACGCGCCGCGCGCGAACGGCGACGCACTGCTGCGGTTTCATTTCGAGGCGATCCAGTTCGGCGTGCTGGCCGACGCCTTCGACAGCGCGTCGATCTTCGACGCGACGCTGCATGGTGAACCGATGCCGCGCCAGCCGGCGCTCGACGGCGTTGCGTCGCCCGGCCGCCGGCGCCGCGTTCAATCGACGCTGTGCGTGCGCAACGTGATTCCGGCCGGCTTTCTCGCGCCGCGCTATGAAGCCGCCTGCGCGACCGTGCTGTTCTCGGGCACGCTGAGCCCGTTTCATTTCTATCGCGACACGCTCGGGTTGCCCGGCGACACCGGCTGGCTCGACGTCGACGGGCCGTTCCGCGCCGAGCAACTGACGGTGCGCGTCGCGAGCCACGTGTCGACGCGCTGGCGCGACCGCGACCGTTCGCTCGAACCGATCGTGGACCTGATCGCCGCGCAATACGCGACGCGGCCCGGCAACTACCTCGGCTTCCTGAGCAGCTTCGACTACCTGGGACGCGTGGTCGCGCTGATGCAGACGCGGCATCCGGACGTGCCCGTCTGGGCGCAGGCGCCCGGCATGGCCGAAAGCGAGCGCGACGCGTTTCTCGCGCGCTTCGATGCGGGCGGGCGCGGCGTCGGCTTCGCGGTGCTGGGCGGGGCGTTCTCGGAAGGCGTGGACCTGGTCGGCGAGCGGCTGATCGGCGCGTTCATCGCGACGCTCGGGCTGCCGCAGGTCAACGACGTCAACGAGCAGATGCGGCGCGCGATGGACGCGCGTTTCGGCAACGGCTACGACTACATGTACCTGTATCCGGGCCTGCAGAAGGTCGTGCAGGCGGCTGGGCGCGTGATCCGCACCGAGCACGACGAGGGCGTCGTGCACCTGATCGACGACCGTTACCGGCGGCGCGAAGTGCGCGATCTGCTGCCGCGGTGGTGGCGGATCGGGTGAGACGGAAGAAGCGCTGCCGGCGGACCGTCGATTCCCGCAAGTGGGCGCCATCCGTCGCGTAGCGAGATCGGGCGGCCGCGGACGCGGCCAGGGTGGGCGCTGCCGCTACAGCACATTCAGCATCGCGAGCGCGGCTTCCTGCAGATGCGGCAGGACGCGCCGCACGGCCGCGTCGGTCGTCTCCGCGCCGATCGGCATGTTCGTGCTCAGCGCGGCGACCACTTCGCCGTGACGGTTCTTCAGCGGCACCGCGATCCCGCGCACGCCGACCTGCAATTGCTGTTCGATCGCCGCGAAACCGGCGTCGCGTGCCTGGTCGACCTGTTCGAGCAGGCGCGCCTTGTTGGTGATCGTGTGCGGCGTGAACGGCGGCAGTTCGGTGTCGTCGAGCCACGCGCGCACGGCTTCGCGATCGGGATGGTGGGCGAGCAGCACGACGCCCGGCGACGTGAGCGGCGCCGGCACGCGCGCGCCGAGCACAAAGCCGGTCGTCATCACGCGCGACACGCCGTTGCGCGCGATGAACACGAGTTCCCAGCCGTCGAGCACGCTCACATACGCCGACTCGTTCAGCGACGCGCTCAATTGCTGCAGATAGGGCTGGACCGTACGCGGCAGGCGCGCCGAATCGAAGTACGACCAGCCGACCCGCAGCACGCGCGGCGTGAGGCCGTACAGCTTGCCGTCGGTGTACACGTAGCCGAGCGATTCGAGCGTCAGCAGGTAGCGCCGTGCGGCCGTGCGCGTGAGGCCGGTGCGCGCGGCGGCCTGGGTGGGTGTCATGCGCGCGTGCTGGCTGTCGAACGCCTCGAGGATCGCCAGGCCTTTTTCGAGGCCGGCAATCCAGTCGCGTCGGTCGAGTTCGGGCTTTTTCATCGTCGGGAGGGGGAGGCAGGGTGCGCGGTAATCGCGCGCGATCGGGCGATTATCGCGCAAATCGGATCTGCCGCGACGCATGGCCGGGCTTGTATGATTCGACGCTGGATGCGTGCCCCGAGCCCGGAACATGATCGTCGACGACCACCGATATCTCCTCGTGCCAATCGCCCGCCGTATCGCCCGCTGCGCGGTGCTGCTGGCGTTGGCGTCGTTGCCGGCGGCGCCGGCTCGGGCCGAGGCGCCGGCCACGCAGGACGCATGGACCGTGGCGGCCAGGCAGGCCATCCTGCAGCGGCTGCAGATCCCGTCCGGGGCGGGCCATCCGTCGTCCGGCAGGTACACGGCGCGCCTGAGCGCGCGAATCGGCCGCGACGGCTCAGTAACGCAGGTGGAAATCGGGCAGTCGTCGGGCTATGCGGATCTGGATCAGGCGGCGGTGGCCGCGTTCCGGCGCGGGAACGTGCCGGCGTTCTCGCCGGACATGCTCCAGGATTCGATGCTGCTCAATGTGCCGATCGTCTTCGATCTCGGCCCGGCGCAACCGGATGCCGGCAACGGGCGGCGGTTCAGCGATGCGATGACGGGGCTGTCGTTCTGGGTGCCGGTGCCGCTGGAGGTGGGGGAACGACATGCGCGGCCGTCGATGCCGCTGATCGTCGACGTGACGAATCCCGAGCCGGTACCGCGCTATGCGGGGAAATCGGACAGCCTGTGCGCGGTGGCGCTGAAGTCGCAATCGTCCGCGATGGCCGACGTCTCGCAGCGCGAGCTGAATTCACCGGAGGCGATCGCGAACCTGAAGGCGTCGATCGAGTCGACGATTTCGATCCTCGGCGTGATCGAGCGCGTGTCGCCGATCGAGTTCGGCGGCGGCGTGATGGGGCAGGAAACCGTGTATTCGCCGAAGATCGGGCCCGATCATGAGCGCGTCAGGCTGTACATGGCGCTCGGCGATACGCCGAGCTACCGGATCAGCCTGACGTGCGCGACCTATGTGGAAGACCTGCCGAAAGCCTTGCCGCTGTTCCGCAGCATCGCGAGAACGATGGCGTTGGGGAAGTCGCGCTGAGTGGCAGTCATGACCTCGGGGCGAGGTGCGCCACGTTCAGCGCGCGTCAATACCGGCGGGATCGTGCGTCAGTCATCGATGCCGATGTGCCGGTAGCACAGGGCGGCGACTTGCCAGCGGCCGTCGTTGATGACCCAGAGTTCGGTGAAGGCGTTCCGCTCCCGGACCTGGCCGTTTTTCCGCATCGCGCTCACCCCGGATATCGTGGCCCATTCGCCGTGCTCGGTGATGCACCGCGATTCGTCGACGTACGTCACGCCCGACATGCGCGCAACGTACTCGGCCGCGAAGGCCCGCAGACGGGCAAGCTGCTGTTGTTTCGTCTTCGTCAGATCGCCGTGCTTGACGAAGAAGTGAGAACTTTCCACGTAGGCCAATTGCTCGACGTCGCCGGTGAGGTAGGCGTCTATCCATACTTCGCGCATCGACAGCAGGTCGAATTTCGGTTTCATGCGGTTTAGGGGAAAGCGGGTGAACCGATCGATTCCGGGCTGGAATCCAGGGGCGTTGTCGTTTCGACTGTTTCGATGCCGGCATGCCGGATGCTGAATCGCGGAATCGGAAACAGGGCGTTAGAATCCCCCGGCTCGGCGCATTCGGGCAATGGGACGCGTATGAATTTGAGGCGGGCCGCTTGCCGCCCGAGGGTTTCCGGCGGGTCTGCCCCGCGCACCTGCCCGTGCAGGCACACTTGAAACCGGACCGAGCGCCACATCGACTGGAACCGGACATGAAAATTCGCCAAGCTCTGTTTGTCGCGTACGTCGCGTTCGTACCGTGGCTTGCCGCAGCCAATCCCTCATCCGACACGGCGCTGTCGCGCCCGACCGTCGACGTACGTGCGTGGCCGCGCACGTCGTCGCCGGCATTCGGTTGCATGCTCGAAAGGACCTTCGGCTACCGCGACAAGCGCTTCAATTGCTCGCTGAAGCAGTACAGGAACACCGGCGATGCGTGCAAGAACACGACGGCGTACTACGAAGGCCCGGCATTCCCCGACCGGCTCGCGGCCCGCGTGCATCCGCTCGCGACGAAGGTCGATCTCGACTGGGAGCAAGGCAGGTTGCAAATGGTGACCGTCACGCTCAAGGGGACGTGGAACGAAGCGGACGTGCGCAACGCATTCGGATTGCCGCGTGACGACGCGCGCACGCCCACCAAAGTGGAACTGCGGAAGGCGCCGGGCAACCTGATGGACACGAGCGTCCAGTATCCATCCAGCCCGACCGACGACAGCCTCGGCCTGCGGCCGAGCAATCCCGCACGCGGGACGACTGCGGTGATGCTATACGGCTTCGATCACATGGGCGCGGGCGACGTCGACTGCGGGGACGCTGAGTGACGCTGACGCCTGGCGGGTAGCGCGGCCGGCCGGAACCGGCTGACGGGCAGGTGGGGGTGCTTGCCGGGCTGCCTGTCGAGGCAGCCGGAAGAAAACGGGAGGGGAAAAGGCGGCAGCGATGTCGCGCGTGCCGCCTCCGGTGCAGCGCTCGTTACTCGCTGCTCGTCCACTCGACGTTCGCGCCGACCGAGCGCAGGTTCTCGACGAAATGCGGGTGTGCGCGGCGGATCGGCAGCGCGTTCATGATTTCCGAGCGGCCTTCGATGCTCGCGGCCACCATCAGCAGCGCGATCGCGACGCGAATGATGTACGGGCTCTCGACGCGCGCCGGCGTCAGTTGCAGGCCGCCGAACGTGATCAGACGATGCGGATCGGACAACAGCACGTGCGCGCCGAACTTCGACAGTTCACCCGACCAGCCGAGCGCACCGTCGTAGACCTTGTTCCAGAACATCGCGCTGCCTTCCGCGCGCACGCCGAGCGCGATGAAGATCGGCAGCAGGTCGACCGGCAGGTATGGCCACGGCGCGGCTTCGACCTTGGTGAGAATGTTCTGCGTGAACGGGCGGCGCACGCGCAGCGGGCCGTCGCGTTCCGCGCGCGACCAGCCGTCTCGGTGCGTGACGTTGACGCCGAACTTCGCGAACGTGCGGTCGATCAGCGGGAAGTGCTCGGGCGACGAGTTGCGCACCGTGATGTCGCCGCCCGTGATCGCGCCGAGCGCGAGGAACGTCGCGATCTCGTGGAAATCCTCGGCGAAACGGAACTCGCCGCCGCCGAGCTTGCGGCCGCCCGTCACGCAGAGCCGCGACGTGCCGATGCCCTCGATCGCGACGCCGATCATCGCGAGGAACTGGCAGAACTCCTGCACATGCGGCTCGGACGCGGCATTCATCAGCGTCGACGTGCCGTTCGCGGTCGTCGCGCACAGCGCGAAGTTCTCGGTGGTCGTCACCGACGCGTAGTCGAGCCAGTGGTCGTTGGCGGTCAGCGGGCCGTCGGTGCGGACGATCAGCGAATCGGGCGTGCGCTCGATGTGCGCGCCGAAGCGCTCGAACACCTCGACGTGCGGATCGATTTCGCGCACGCCGAGCGTGCAGCCCTTCACGTCGTTCTCGAGGCGCGCGACGCCGAAACGCGCGAGCAGCGGCGGGATCAGCATGATCGACGAGCGCATCGCTTCCGGCAGCCGGTGGACGGCCGGATCGAATTTCGTGTTGCGATGGTGGAGTTCGAGCAGGCCCGTCGTGAAATCGACCGATACGTCGCTGCCGAGCGTGCGGAAGATGTCGAGGATCTTGCGTACGTCGGTGATATCCGGCACGCCGATGAGACGCAGCGGCTGATCGGTCAACAGGGTGGCGCACAGAATCGGCAGGACGGCGTTCTTGTTCGCGGACGGCTTGATGTCCCCGCGCAGCGGAGTGCCGCCGTGGACGATGAGATTCGACATGATATGGGGGCGTATCGGTGACTGACGTAGGCCCATATGATGCCATTGGTCGGCGGGCGGCGTGGAATGTTCAGAGGGGAAAAGGGGAAATCGGCGGGTGTAACTGACAGTGTTTGACGTCGCGCGCACGAACGCGACGCAGTGGCGCCGTTGCTGGCCACCGTCGAACCATGCGCGATGGCCGGCCGCGCGTCGGGCCGGCCATCCGGTCAGGTGGTTACTGCGCCGCCCGCATCCGCGCGGCGACCACCAGCGAGATCAGGCAGCCCACCGCGAGATAACCGGCGACGAGGTGCCACGAACCGCCGGCCACGCTGACGAGGCCGACCGCGATGAACGGCGTGAACCCGCCGCCGACCACGCTCGCGAACTGGTAGCCGACGCCCGCGCCGCTATAGCGGTATTCGGCGCCGAACAGTTCGGTGAACAGCGGCTGCTGGACGCTCACGACCATGTCGTGCGCGGCGTTCGCGAGCAGGATCGAGAAGATCACGATCCATGCGATCGACCGCGCCTCGAGCGCGAGGAAGAACGGCACCGCCGACGCGACGCCGATCAGCGCGCCGATCAGGTAGATGCGGCGCAGGCCGTAACGGTCGGCCAGCCACGCGAAGCACGGGATCGTCACGCAGCTCACCGCGCCGACCAGCAGGCCGATGTTCAGGAACAGGTCGCGCGACATGCCGAGATTCGTCGTCGAGTAGCTGAGCGCGAACGCGGTGACGATATACATCGTGAACAGTTCGGCGAGGCGCAGCGCGATGATCAGCAGGAATGCCTTCGGATGGCGCGTGAGCGCTTCGAGCACCGGCAGGCGCAGCTTGCGGTTGCCGTGTTCGACCTTGTCGACGAACTCCTGCGATTCGTCCATGTTCTTGCGTACCCACAGCCCGATCAGCACGAGCACGATGCTGAACACGAACGGCAGGCGCCAGCCCCACGACTTGAACGCGGCCTCGCCGAGCGTGTGGCTCAGGATCGACACGATGCCCGTGGCCAGCACGAGGCCGACGCCGTAGCCGACCTGCACGCCGCTGCTATAGAACGCCTTCTTTTGCTTCGGCGCGCTTTCGACGGCCATCAACGCTGCGCCGCCCCATTCGCCGCCGACCGCGAAACCCTGGATCGCGCGCATCAGCACCAGCAGCACGGGCGCCCACCAGCCGATCGTCGAGAACGCGGGCAGCAAGCCGATCGCGACCGTCGACAGCCCCATCAGCATCACGGTCAGCACCAGCATCCGCTTGCGCCCGAGCCGGTCGCCGTAGTGGCCGAACACAATGCCGCCGAGCGGCCGGAACAGAAAACCGACGCCGAAGGTCGCGAACGCCGCGAGCGTGCCCATCGTCGGGCTGACTTTCGGGAAGAATTCGGAATTGAATACCAGCGCGGCGACGATCCCGTACAGCAGGAAGTCATACCAGTCGACCACGGCGCCGACGAAGCTGCCGATTGCGGCCTTGCGGGCCTGGCTGCGTATGCGGGCACTGGCGGTGGCGTCGAGGGTGTCGAAGGTTGGGGTCATGGCGGTGTCTCCTGGCACGGCGCATCGAGGAATCGTGGCGGTGCCGCGTCCGATGCTGCATTGAAGTCGATGGGTGAACGGAGAATAGGGCGCGCGCCGCACGGCGGCAATTGGCCAATCGGACAAAATGCGCGATTATCGTTCAAGTCCGTGCGATTATCGAACGCTTTCCGGGTTTGCACTAGGCGGGGTGACGATATCCCGTTTGGCCGGGGTGTGCCACCGTGAACGAACTGGTTAAAATCTGCAGCATTGATAATTCGCCCGTTCGGGGCGGATGCGCGGCGGCCACCCTGGCCGCGCATGCCGCACGCTACGGGCGCCATCCCCATCGACGCATGCCCCCGGAGACTGGAATGCCCGGCATTTCCCACCCCCTGTCCAGCGATACGCCGCCCGTTCACGATCCGGCTGCCAATCCGCTCGGGATGGCCGGCCTCGAATTCGTCGAATTCGCGGCGCCCGTGCCGGAAGCACTCGCGCAGCGCTTCGAGCAACTCGGGTTCAAGGCGATCGCGCGACATGTCAGCAAGAACGTCACGCTGTACCGGCAAGGGCAGATGCATTTCCTGATCAACGCCGAACCCGATTCGTTCGCCGCGCGCTATGCGGAGGAATACGGGATGGGGGTCTGTGCGATCGGGCTGCGCGTGGCCAGCGCCCGGCGCGCGTTCGAGCGGGCGATCGAGCTCGGCGCGTGGGCGTTCGAGGGCGAGAAGGTCGGGGTCGGCGAGCTGAAGATTCCGGCGATCCAGGGCATCGGCGATTCGCACCTCTATTTCGTCGACCGCTGGCGCGGGCGCGACGGCCAGCGTGGCGGCGTCGGCGACATCTCGATCTTCGACATCGATTTCCGGCCGATCGACATCGCGACCGCGCATACCGATCTAGACTGCGTGGGCGTCGGGCTGCAGCAGGTCGATCATTTCACGCAGACTGTCGGCGCGGGGCGCATGCAGGAGTGGCTGGATTTCTACCACGACCTGCTGCATTTTCGCGAGATCCACGAAATCGACGCGCACTGGCATGTGTCGGAGGAATCGCGTGTGATGGTGTCGCCGTGCGGCGCGGTGCGGATTCCGGTCTACGAGGAAGGCACGCGGCGCACCGAGCTGATGCACGCGTATCTGCCCGACCATCCGGGCGAGGGCGTGCAGCATGTCGCGCTCGCCACCGACGACATCCTGTCCTGCGTCGATGCGCTGCGTGCGAACGGCGTCGAATTCATCGAGCCGCCGGCCCGCTATTACGACGACATTGACGCGCGGCTGCCGGGGCACGGCGTCGATCTGGACGCGCTGCGCCGCCGCGCGGTGCTGGTCGACGGCGAGATCGGCAGCGACGGTGTGCCGCGCCTGTTTTTCCAGACCTTCGTCAAGCGCTGGCCCGGCGAAATCTTCTTCGAAATCGTGCAGCGCAAGGGGCACCACGGGTTCGGGGAAGGGAATCTCGCGGCACTCGCCCGCGCGCGCGACGCCGGCTGAGCGGCCGCGGCGCCCGCATCGGGCGCCACACGCGATACTTGACGCTTCACGCGCCGACGGCCGGCACGCGGTTCGGCGCGGGGTCGTTCGGCTCGCGCAGCACGCACGCGGTGCCACCCGGCGTGTACATCGACACGACACAGCGATTGCACGACGTGCAGCCCGACTGCGCGAGCCGGCCGTCACGCAGCCCGTTGACGAAACCCGGCTCGAACACGAGCGCACGAGCGAGCGCCACCGCGTCGAAGCCTTCGCGCATCGCCAGCTCGACGTTCCCGCGCGAACGCACGCCGCCGAGGTAAGCGAGCGGCATCCTGACGGCCGCGCGCACTTTCCTCGAATGCTCGAGGAAATACATCTCGCGAAACGCGCCCATCTTCGGCTCGGTGAGCTTCTGCAACGCCATCGCGGCACGCACGATCGCGTTGTCGGCATTGGCGCGCGCGTCGCCGGGCAACGGGCTGCCGAACAGCTGCCACACCGATTCGACGTTCATTCCGCCGCTAAGCACGAGCAGATGCGCGCCTTCGGCTTCGAGCCGCCGCGCGATTTCGCATGCGTCGTCGGCCGTTCCGCCGCCGCGCACGCCTTCGGTCACGCCGATCTTGCAGACGACGGCGAGGTCGCGGCCCACCGCATCGAGCACGCGGCGCAGCACCTCGGCCGGGAAGGCGGCACGCCGTGCCGCGTCCCCGCCGTACGCATCGCGGCGACGGTTGTACAGCGGCGACAGGAACTGGCTGAGCAGATAGCCGTGCCCCATGTGGATCTCGACCGCATCGAAGCCGGCGTCGCGCGCATGGCGTGCCGCCTGCGCGAATTCGTCGGCGATCGTCGACATCTGCTCGCGCGTCATCGCCTGCTTCAGAAAGCGGCCGCTCATCACGCCGACCTTGTTGAAGCCGCCCGATGCGCTCAATGGCCGTGCGGTCGACAGCGACGGCAGGAACGTGAAGCAGCCGCCGTGCGTGATCTGCGCGGATGCGGCCGCGCCGTGGCGATGGACGGCGTCGGTCAGCGCGCGGAACTGGCGGACCGTCGGCACGTCGAGCCGCGCCTGGTCGACGAACGTGCGGCCGTCGTCGCTGATCGCGCAGTACGCGACGGTCGTGAGCGCCGCGCCACCTTCGGCAATGCGTTCGTGAAAGCGGACGAGCGCGCGCGACGGCACGCCGTTCGGCGTCATGCCCTCGTTGGTGGCGGACTTGATCAGGCGGTTGTGCAGCGTCAGCGGGCCGATCTGCAGCGGGCTGAACGCGGTCGTGAGGTCGGCGGATTCCATGAGGGGGCGGGCGTCGGGAATGGGCACGGCGACCATTGTGCGGCGATGGCACAGGCGCGCATCGTCCGGGTGGACGAGCCGGGTGGTCGTGATGGCAAGCCGGTGTGCCGACGGTCGCTCCAGGCGGGCCGGCCTCACGCCCCGGGAGCTTCGTTCGTCATCCGACATGATGCGATGCCGGCTGCTTCCGTTCCGGCATCGCGGCGGGTGTGTCAGTTCCGTCCGGAGGAGCCGTCGAATCAGCGCATTGACGCGCCGTATCCGGCTCTCGATCCCGGCCGATGCGCCAGCGCAACCCGTACTGGACGGGATCTCGATCGCGGCGGATGTGTCAGTCCGGCCCCGATGATCTGTCGAGTCAGCGCATTGAGTCGCCGCATCCGGCTCTCGAGCCTGGCCGACGCGCCAGCGCAACCCGTACTGGACGGGATCTCGATCGCGGCGGACGTGTCAGTCCGGCCCGGATGATCTGTCGAGTCAGTGCATTGAATCGCCGTATCCGGCTCTCGAACCCGGCCGATGAGCCAGCGCAACCTGTAACGGGCGTGATCTCGAATCAGTGCAGCGAATGCCACCCGACGCTCAAGCCCGCCCCAAACCCGACCGCACCCCGTCGATCCATCACGCGGGATCGCTTACCCCGAGCTTGCGAACCTGCCGGCGCATGCCATCGAAGATCGCGTCTGCCACGTCCGCCGGAAAATCCGCCGGGATCTGCGCGGCGGCTTCGGCGATCGCGGGTTCCGTGCGCGCGGCGACGGCCGCCATCGCAGTGCGTACGTCGTCTTCGGTCAGGCCGACGCGCCGGCCCTGCGCGATCCAGTGGCGCGGCTGGATTTCGCCGATCACGTAGTGCCGGTTCTTCCCGCACACGGCCATCGCGAGCCGTGCGCGGCGCGGCGGAAGCTGGTTGCGGCGCGTGCCGAGGATCGGATGCGCGGACAGCACGTCGTACAGCGGCGTGCTGCGGTACGTGTTGCCGGGCAGGTGCGCGATGCTGAAGTTCTTCGCGTGCCCGTCGATCGCCGCCAGTACCCAGAACACGAGCTGCGCGACGAAGAAATTCATCCGGTCGTGCGCGGCGTCGGCCGAATTCGCGAGGATGCCCATGATCGTCTCGATGCCGGGACCGCCGTCGGATTCGTATTTCGCGCCCGATGGCGTGCCGGTCGCCTGGCACATGTCCTCCTGCGGCAACCGCAGGATCCACGTGCGGTCGCGCGAAGCTCGCCGGTCGAAGCGCTCGACGATCAGCGCCTTCTGGTCGTCGAACCGGCCGATCTCGCACGGCGCGACCGGCAACCCGTACGCGGCGACGAGCCTGGAGCACAGCCATTCGTTTTCGACGGACGTTCGCATGTCGGCCTGCATGTTCCCGACGCGCCCGAGCGGCAGCTTGAAGATGTGCGTCGTCGGCGTGCTGCCCGATGGCCGCAGCCAGCGGTTTCCCTGACGCAGCAGCGCGGTCTTTTCCTGCGCGCCGGCAATCGACAGACGCAGGTCGCCCTCCGGCTCCGCACGGCCGGGCAGCGGCGCGGCGGTCGCGTGGCGCAGCACGTCGGCGACCGCCGCGTCGTCGAGCGTCACACCGTCGATCGCCTCGAGATCGACGGGCGTTTCGCCGGGCGGCAGCATCTGGATCGCGCCGACGCAATCGCGGCCGATCGACGCGAGCAGTTCGAACGGCGCCGTCGATCGGAGCCGGTAACGCTGCGCAATGCGACGGCGGATCGGCTCGCTGTCCGGCAGCAGGTTGTCGAAGTAATCGGCGACGATCGCGCCCTGGTGCGGCTGGTTGCCGGGCGTGAAGGGCAGCGACAGTGACAGCGGCCGTCCCTGTGGATCGTCGAGCCAGGCCGGCAGGTAGACGAGACGCTCGACGCCGCGCCGGATTTCCCAGTAGCCGACCGGAATGCCGTTCATCCACAGGTCGAGCCGGTCGTGACGGGTACGCGTGGCCATCGTCACCAGTCCTCCCGCTTCGATACCCGTGGCTTGCCGGGGGTTGCGGTCGCGGGCCGCTTGCGTGTGGCGTCGGTTGCGGGTTTGGCTGGACTTTTGGCGGGTGTGGTGCCGCGCGCCGCATCCGGCTTGCGTTTGCTCGCAGCCGGTTTGCGAACCGCCGGCGCGGCATCGGGGGCGGGAACAGGATCGGCCGATGCCGCCGGCCCATCCTGCTTGCCCAGCGCGAGCGTCATGTGAACGCCGAGCGTGTTCAGCACTTTGAAGAGCCGCTCGATGCTGACCGCCGACGGGTTGGCCTCGAGCTGCGCGTAGGATTGCTGCGTGACGCCCAGGCGGGCGGCCAATTGCGCCTGCGTGAGGCCCGCGGCTTTCCGGAAGCCGACGAGTATCGGGCGCAGCTGGGTCAGGGTCTGGACAGGAAAGGCCATCGGGCGCTCCGCGGGATGACAGGCGATCGTTTGTAATCGGGAAATACAGTCTATGGCATGTATCGTCAAAATACAAACCCGAGACTGTATCCAACAAAAACAAACAATAGCCTGTTAAGCGGAACACCCGCCGGCCATCCCGCGTCAACGCCTCACGCCGCCCGCAGCGGGTTCGCGGGTGCGCTCCGTGCGCTTTCCGGATCGTCGTCGCCGAGCGGAATGAACGCCATGATCTCCAGGTCGTGCCCCGACAGCGCGGGCAGCCGGAACGGGCTCGACAGCACGTTCAGCCGCCGCACGCCGAGCTCGCGCAGGATCTGCGAGCCGATCCCCGTCACGCGTCCGTCGCGGCGGGCAGGGCCGGCCGGCATCCGCATCGCGTCGCCGCGCATGTCGCAGTCGAGCAGCACCGCCACCCCGCACCCGGCCGCGTCGATCCGTTGCAGCGCGGCATGCAGCGGCCACGAATGCGCGGACGGCTCCGCATCGAGCAGGTCGAGCAGCGAATGGCATTCGTGCACGCGCGTCAGCACGGGCGTTGAAGGATCGGGCTCGCCGCGCACGAGCGCGAGATGCGGCGCGCCGTACACGGTGTCGCGATACTCGATCGCGCGGAACCGTCCCCACGGCGTATGCAGCGGCCGCTCGCCGACGCGTTCGACGAGCGATTCGTGCTCGCGGCGGTAGTGGATCAGGTCGGCGATCGTGCCGATCTTCAGCCCGTGATGCGCGGCGAACGCCTTCAGCTCGGGCAGCCGCGCCATCGTGCCGTCGTCGTTCATCACCTCGCAGATCACCGATGCGGGCGTGAGCCCGGCGAGCGCCGCGAGATCGCAGCCGGCCTCGGTATGCCCCGCGCGCACGAGCACGCCGCCCGGGCGCGCGGCGATCGGGAACACGTGGCCGGGCTGCACGAGATCGTCCGGGCGGGCACCCGCCCGCACCGCCGCGCGGATCGTATGTGCGCGATCGGCTGCCGAAATGCCGGTCGTCACGCCTTCGGCCGCCTCGATGCTGACGGTGAACGCGGTGCCGAACGGCGTGCCGTTGCGATCGGCCATCGGCGGCAGCCTCAGTTGCTCGCAGCGTTCGGCGGTCAGCGTCAGGCAGATCAGCCCGCGCCCGAAGCGCGCCATGAAATTGATCGCGTCGGGCGTCACGTGATCAGCCGCGATCACGAGATCGCCTTCGTTCTCGCGATCCTCTTCATCGACGAGCAGGACCATCCGGCCCGCACGCAGTTCATCGACGATCTCCAGCGTACTGGCGAGTGTCATGGCGCCTCCGTCGCGCCGAACGCGCGGCGCAGCGCGTCGGCGCCGAAGGTCAGCGCGCGGTCGGCCGCATCGACGGCGCCGAGCATGCTGGCGAAACCGTGAAGCTGGCCCGGCCAGCGCACCAGCGTCACCGGCGTGCCGGCCTGTGCGAGCCGCAACCCATACGCTTCGGCCTCGTCGCGCAGCGGATCGAATTCGGCGCTCACGATCGTCGCCGGTGCCGCGCCCGCGACGTCCGGCGCGGCGAGCGGGCTTGCCAGCGGCGACGCGCGATCGGCGCCGTCGTCGAAATAGTGCTGCTTGAACCAGCGCATCATGTCCGCCGTCAGGAAATAGCCGGTGCCGAGCGTTTCGTACGACGGATGCTCGGTCGCACAATCGACGACCGGATACAGCAACAACTGGTGCGCGATCGCGATGCCCGAACCGCGCAACTGTAGCGCGGCGACCGCCGCAAGATTGCCGCCGGCGCTGTCGCCGGCGACCGCCACCGCGCCGGCACGCGCGCCGAGATCGCGCGCACTGGCGGCGGCCCAGCGCACGGCGTCGCAGGCGTCGTGCGCGGCGGCCGGGAAGCGCGCCTCGGGCGCGAGCCGGTAGTCGACCGACAACACGAGCGTGCGCGCACGGGCCGCGAGGCTGCGGCACAGGTTCGCGTGCGAATCGATGCCGCACGACACGAAGCCGCCGCCGTGGAAAAACACGGTCAGCGGCAACGGCCCGTCGGCAGCGGGCCGGTACAGCCGTGCGGACAACTGACGATCCGATGCGGGAATCTGCCAGTCCTCTTCGGCGGCGACGGTATCGCCCGGCGCGAACGCGCCGCCGGCGGCAAGACTCGCGCGATACGCGGGAACGGTGAGCTGCGCGAAATCGATCGCGGGTGCCTGGGCGAACGCGGCGAGCAGCGCCTGCGCCTGTGGGTCGAGCGGCATGGGGACTCCTGTCTGAATCGGATGCGGTTTGAATCAGGTAAACCCGTGTCGCGGTTTTCCCTGAGTCCGCGCCGGACGCTTGCCGGCACGGCCTGACGGGCATTCCAGCGCAGCGGGCAGGGCGCCACATCATCCGATCGGACGATGGTTGGTTCGCCCGGATGGCCAATTCTCACCATTCAGTGAATCTCCCGATGACGCCGGAATTTAGACGCGTCTTAATCATGGCGACGCGGTTGGGTCGCGTCGGAAACATGTCGTATGGAGGATGGAGCGTGCTGATGGAGACGAGATGGGCTCCGCAAGAGAGCCAGGCAACCAGTGACGAGGCCGACATCGGCGTCGCGGATTTCAGCGAGCTGATGGCGCGCATCTACCAGGGGCCGCTGGAAACGCCGCCGTGGGCCGGTGCGCTCGAACTGGTCCGTCGCTGGCTGCAGGCGAACTACGTGACGCTGATCCTGCGGGCGGCCGCGAGCGACCGTCGCGCGCCGCTGTCCGTGCACGCGTCGGAATTCGGCCCGGTCGTCCCGGGCGACGGCGAGGCGTCGTACAACAACTACTACTATTCGCTCGACCCGTTCGTCGGCCTGCCGGCCGATCGCGTGGTCACGGTCGACGAGGTATTCGGCGACACGGGCTGGCTGTCGAGCGAGCTGTACAAGCAATTCCTGAAGCCGCAGGACGTGCGCTATATCCTCGGCGCCGACCTGCGCACGTCGTCGGGCGTCGAGTGCCGCTTCCGCGTGTGCCGCAACCATGCGTCGAAGCAGTTTTCCGCGCGCGACAAGGCGATCTGCGCGCTGCTGCTGCCGCACCTGAAGCGCGCGGTCGAGTTGCATTCGCGGCTCGACACGGCCGAGGTCGAACGCTCGATCTATGCGAACGCGATCAACCGGATGCAGATCGGCACGATCACGCTCGACGAGAACGGCACGATCATCGACCTGAACAGCGTCGCCGACGAGATCCTCAAGCAGAACAACGGTCTGACGATTGCACGCGGCACGATCGAGGCGGCCGACGCGCAGGAGAACCGCACGCTGAAGCGGCTGATCCGCCACGCGGTGATGGGACACCACGGCACGGCCGCGGCGACCGTCGAGGCGATGCCGATCACGCGCAGCTTCGACAAGCCGCGCCTCGGGCTGCTGGTGCGCACGGTGCTGCTGTCCGACTGGTCGGAGGACAACAAGCGGCGGCCGGCCGTCACGCTGTTCCTGCGCGACCCCGACCGCAAGCCGCAGGGTGCGCAGGAAATCATCCGCAAGCTGTTCGACCTGACCCCCGCCGAGACGTCGCTCGCGCTGTTGCTGACGAACGGGCTGACGCTCGAGGAGGCAGCGGAGGAATCGGGGATCAGCAAGAACACGGCGCGCACGCACCTGCGCGCGATCTTCTCGAAGACGGGCGTCACGCGCCAGGCGACGCTCGTGCGGATTCTGCTCGGAAGCGTCGTGCCGCTCGGGTAAGTGACAGCCGACGCCGATCCATCGGCACCGGCCGCATTCGTCTGGCGATACATCGACGTGGGTCGACGCGTCGCGTGCCGGACGATGGCGGCAACGTCACGCAAAAGAGGCTCGCAACATGCGAGCCTCTTCTTCATTCAGCGCCGCAGATAACGGCTAGCCTGCCGCCCGCGATGCATGGCGTTGACCCCAGCGTTCACGAGCCGCGCGTCGACCGATCCGCCCATGCCGACAGCGCCGGCCACTGCGCACAGCCGCGCCGGATGAAACCGGCGCCCGTGCGGATCACGAGCGCACCGATCGCGAGCGCGGCCAGATCGTCGAGACGACCGAAGCCGACCAGTGCCGCGCTCATCGCGAGCGCCGCCAACAGCGACGACAGCGCATCGGTCCGGACATGCCAGCCGCTCGCCTCGAGCAGCGCGGAGCCCGTCTCGCGCGCCTTGCGCAGCATCCAGTGCGACAGCGCGGTCTTGCCGGCAAGCGTGACGGCGACGAGCGCGAGCGTCGTCGCGCCCGGCTGCACGACGGGCGGCGTGGCAAACCGGTTCGTCGCGTGCCAGATCATCTGCGCGCCGGTCGCAACGAGCATCGCACCGAGGCCCGCGAGCGCAAGCGGTTCGTAGGTCGGGCGCCGCTCCGGCGGCAGGCGCGCGTCGAGCCGGCACGCGACGAGGATCAGCGCGTCGGCCGCGAGATCGATGGCCGCATGCGCGACGTCCGCGAGCAGGCCCGACGAATGCGCGGACCATGCCGCGACCGTCTCGACGGCGAGCAGCAACAGGTTGATCGCGAGGCTGACGGCGAGGGCGCGGGACGTGGCCGCATAAACGTGGGGCGTGGCGCGCGACGTGCGCTGCATGGCGGATTCGTCTGTCGATAGCGTGGGTCAGACCCGAACGCTACCGGTCGACGGTGGCAGATCGGTGACACCGCGGAATCGCCGAATCCGCACGGGATGCGCACGCGAGCGTCCGGGCCACCCACCAGCAGGGTGACGCCCTCGAAAATGACCGGCCCCAGCGTTTCCAGGGAAACCGGCACCGCGGACCTCATCGTCCGCGGCCAGTTCCGTTCGCCCGAAGCGCCGATGCTTCCGCGCGTGTTTCAGCTCAAAGCGTCTCGATCGCCAGCGCGATACCCTGGCCGCCGCCGATGCACAGCGTGACGACGCCGCGCTTGATGCCGTCGCGCCGCATCGAATGGATCAGGCGCGTCGTCAGCACCGCACCGGTCGCGCCGATCGCATGACCGTGCGCGATCGCGCCGCCTTCGACGTTGATGCGTTCCTCGGCGATGCCGAGCTGGCCCGCCACCGCGATCGGCACGACCGCGAACGCTTCGTTGATCTCGAAACGCTCGACGTCGGCCAGCGCCCAGCCCGCACGCTCCAGCGCGATCTTCACGGCCGGAACCGGGCCGAGCCCGAACATGCCGGGTTCGACGGCGGCCACACCGAATGCAACCAGCCGGGCGCTCGGCGCGATGCCGTGCGCGTCGGCGAACGCGCGATCCGCAACCAGCATCGCCGCTGCGCCGCTGTTCAGGCCGGGTGCATTGCCCGCGGTAATCGTGCCGTCCGGGCGAAATGCGGGCTTCAGTTTCGCGAGCGCTTCGAGCGTCGTGTCGGGGCGCGGCGTCTCGTCGCGCGCAAACGCGACGCGCGCCTTGCGCTGCAGGACCTCGACCGGCACGAGTTCGGCGTCGAACCTGCCCTCCGCCAGCGCGGTGGAAAAACGCTGCTGCGAGCGGAGCGCCCAGCGATCCTGGCGGTCGCGCGAGATGTCGAGCTGGCTCGCGAGATCCTCGGTGTGCCAACCCGAGTGCTGGTCGGAAAACGCATCGACGAGGCCGTCGCGCAGCATGCTGTCGCGGATCGGCGCGTCGCCCATCCGGTAACCCCAGCGCGCACCGTCGAGCAGGTACGGCGCACGCTCCATGCTTTCCATGCCGCCGGCGATCGCCGCGTTCGCGTAACCCAGCAGGATCTCCTGTGCAGCATTGACGACCGCCTGCGCGCCGGAGCCGCAGACGCGGTTGACCGTCAGCGCCGGTACCTTGACCGGCAGGCCGGCGCCGATGGCGGCCTGCCGCGCCGGGTTCATCTTGTTGCCGGCCTGGATCACGTTGCCCAGCACGACCGTGTCGATCGCCGCGCCGTCGAGGCCGCTGCGCCGCAAGGTTTCGCGCACGGCGATTGCGCCGAGCTCGGTGGCCGGGGTGTCCTTCAGGGCCCCGTTGAACGTGCCGATCGGCGTCCGGACGGGATGGCAGATGACGACTTCGCGTGGTTTCATGATGCGTTCCTGGATCGCGTTGCAAGCTGCGCGGACGAGTCGGTTGCGAACGGGGCACGCCGCGCGATTCGCGTCGCCGGTTCGATTGCGCCGTGCCGCACGGAGGACCGCCGACAGCGCGCAACGCGGCCGCCCCGGATGCCCGGATCGCGCGCCGCTACGTGAAGGAAAGGTATCTATGCATATGCATACTGTCAACGGGGGCTTTGCATCCGGGATTGAGGGACAGGGCGTATGGGGCGGGTGGAATAGCGCATTCGCCCGTTGCTACCGCTCGACGGCGGCGGACCAATAACACGCGCAGGACACCGCCCAGCCGCCCGGCCAGTCAGCGCTGCACGTCTGCCGACGGCAGCAGCGCGGCGAAGCGATCCGCGAGCGTCGGGCGCGACCGCGCGGGCCAGATCGCGCTGAGTTCGAACAGCGGCAGCGCGCCGCCGTCGCGGATGGTGCTGTAGGCGACGCCTTCGAACGAGAACGTGTGGATCGAATGCGGCAGCAGCGACACGCCGCATCCGGCGGCGACGCACGAGATCACGGTGAGCGTGCGGTTCACGTCGAGCACGATGTCGACCGGGTGCCCGGCCTGCCGGAATGCACTCAGGATACCCGCGCGGATCAGCGGCAACTGGTCGTGCGGAAACCACACGAGGCCGGTGCCGGCGAGATCCTGCAGCGTGACCGTGCCGTCGGGCTGGCGCCGGAACTCCTTCGGCAGCACGGCGACGAGCGGGTCGCGCCGGATCAGCTGCTCGCGCATCCGGCCGTTGACCGCGACCGGCGTATGCAGCAGGCCGATGTCGATCTCGCCGCGCTCGAGCGCGATCGCCTGCTCGGCATTGCTCATCTCGCGCATCACGAGTTCGACGTCGGGTGCGCTTTCGCGCAGTGCGCGAATCGCGCGCGGCAGCGTGTCGAACAGCGCGGCGCTGACGAACCCGATCGTCAGGCGCCCGGCGCGCTGCGCGCCGATTTCGCCGGCCCGGTGCGCGGCCGCGTCGAGGCGCGCGAGGCTCAGGCGCAGGTCGTCGACCATCGCGAGGCCGGCCGCGGTCAGCGTGGCGCCGCGCCGCGAACGGTCGAACAGCCGGACGCCCAGCTCCTTCTCCATCCGGTTCAGGGCCTGGCTGAGCGCCGGCTGCGCGATGCCGAGCTCGCTGGCCGCGCGCGTGAAGCTGCCCGTATCGACGATCGCAAGGAAGT
The DNA here is from genome assembly GCF_020419825.1 of Burkholderia sp. AU30198. Taxonomy (NCBI): domain Bacteria; kingdom Pseudomonadati; phylum Pseudomonadota; class Betaproteobacteria; order Burkholderiales; family Burkholderiaceae; genus Burkholderia; species Burkholderia sp. AU30198. The sequence goes on from NZ_JAIZSA010000001.1 coordinate 753,673, forward strand.
AGCGAACGTGCCTGATTTCCATAAGCTCGCGTTATGAATAATTATTCAAAACATGGTAGCGAATTATCCCCACGCTTCATAGGATGCTTATCGGGCCACAACATCCGGCGCTTCACGACGGAACGACCACACGAGGAGACCTGCATTGAACTGGACCCGCGAGCTATCGACGACCGAACGGCGCACGTTGCGCGGCTGCTTTGCCGGCTGGGCACTCGACGGGCTCGACACGCAGATGTTCAGTCTCGTGATCCCCGTGTTGCTCACGACCTGGGGCATCGGCAAGGGGCAGGCGGGCCTGATCGGCGGCGCGACGCTCGTGTCGGGCGCGCTCGGCGGGCTGCTGGCCGGCATGATCGCCGACCGCTACGGCCGCGTGCGCGCGCTGCAGATCACCGTGTGCTGGTTCTCGCTGTTCACGTTCCTGAGTGCGTTCGCGCAGAACTTCGAACAGTTGCTGGTGCTGAAGGCGCTGCAGGGGCTCGGGTTCGGCGGCGAGTGGACGGCCGGCGCGGTGCTGCTCGCCGAAACGGTCCGCGCGCGTCATCGCGGCAAGGCGATGGGCATCGTGCAGAGCGCATGGGGCTTCGGCTGGGGCGGCGCCGTGCTGCTGTACATGCTGGTGTTCGCATGGCTGCCGGCCGAATGGGCGTGGCGCGTGCTGTTCGCGATCGGTGCGTTGCCCGCGCTGCTGGTGCTGTACATCCGCCGCGCGATTCCGGAGCCGCCGCGCGCGACGCCGGTCGACGCGTCGGCGCAGGCAACGGCGGGCGGCGACGAAGGGCCGACGATCGGCATCTTCGACCGGTCCGTGGTGCGCGCGACGGTGGTCGGCGGGCTGATCGGCGTCGGCGCGCACGGCGGCTATCACGCGATCACGATCTGGCTGCCGACCTACCTGAAGACCGAGCGGCACCTGTCGGTGCTCGGCACCGGCGCGTATCTCGCGGTCGTGATCGTTGCGTTCATCTGCGGTTGCTTCCTCAGCGCATACCTGCAGGACCGGATCGGCCGCCGCCGCAACGTGATGCTGTTCGCCGCGTGCTGCGCGGTGATGGTGAACCTGTACGTGTTCCTGCCGCTGAACGATGTCGCGATGCTGCTGCTCGGTTTTCCGCTCGGCCTGTTCTCGGCCGGCATCCCGGCGACGCTCGGCACGCTCTTCAACGAGCTTTACCCGCGCAACGTGCGCGGCCGCGGCGTCGGTTTTTGCTACAACTTCGGCCGCATCGCGTCGGCCGGTTTCCCGGTGCTGGTCGGGCGGATGGGCGAGTCGCTGCCGCTCGGCACAGCACTCGGCATCGACGCGGATATCGCGTACGGGCTGGTCGTGATCGCGGTGTGGTTCCTGCCCGAAACGCGCAGCCAGCGGCTGTCCGGTGCGGCGCCGGGCGGCGATTCGGATGCCGAAAGCCAGCCGCGCGCCGAGGCGTCGCTGTAGGGCTCGCCGCCTCCGTCATCGAATCGCCCGGCGCAGCGGCCGGGCGCCACTTGCAGACTCGTCATGGATTGCCTCGTGAATCACCTCGCCGAACAGGTTCCGGCTGCGTCGTCAGTGGACGCGTGGTACGCAGGGAGCCCCGCCGTGGCCGCCGTCGATGCGCATGCGCACGTGTTCGCGCGCGGCCTGCCGCTTGCGCCCGTGTTCCGGCATGCGCCCGACTACGACGCGTCGCTCGACGCGTACGTTGCGCACCTCGCTGCGCATGGGATCACGCACGCGGTGCTGGTGCAGCCGAGCTTCCTCGGCACCGACAACACGTATTTCGTCGACGTGCTGCGCCGTTACCCGCAGCGCTTTCGCGGCGTCGCGATGGTCGATCCGGCGATTTCGGACAGCGATCTCGACGCGCTCGACCGGGCAGGCGTGGTCGGGATGCGGCTGAACCTCGTCGGGCTGCCGATCCCGGACTTCGGCGCACCCGACTGGCGCGCGCTGTTCGCCCGCATCAACGCGCTCGGCTGGCATGTCGAGATCCATCGCGGCATCGAGGATCTGCATGCGATCACCGCGCCGCTGCTCGCGCAGTCGTGCACGCTGGTGATCGACCATTTCGGCCGCCCGTCGCCCGCGCTCGGCGAGCGCGCGCCCAGCTTCCGCCGCCTGCTGTTGCTCGCGGATACCGGCCGCGTCTGGGTCAAGCTGTCGGCCTCGTATCGCAACAGCGTGGCCGGCGACGGCGCGATCGATGCGTTCGGTGCCGCGCGGGCGCTGCGCACCGCGTTCACGGCCGAGCGGCTGGTGTGGGGCAGCGACTGGCCGCACACGCAGCACCGCGAGCGCGTCGACTTCGATACCGCGTATGCGGCGCTCGCGCGCTGGCTGCCCGACCCCGGCGAGCGCATGCGCGTGCTGCGCGATGCGCCGAGAACCCTGTTTCGTTTCGACCAATGAGGCTCCGCATGTCTGATCACACCGCACTTCGTCGCGCCGGGTTCCGGCGCAGCATCGCCGCCCGCCAGGGGCTGCTCGTCGCCGGCACGTTCAATGCGCTCAGCGCCCGGGTCGCAGCCGATCTCGGCTTCGGCGCGCTGTACCTGAGTGGCGCCGGCGTCACCAACATGTCGCTCGGCCTGCCCGATCTCGGCTTCGTCGGGCTCGGCGAGCTGGCCGACCATACCGCACGCGTGCGCGATACGGTCGAGCTGCCGCTGATGGTCGATGCCGATACGGGGTTCGGCAATGCGCTGAACGTGCTGCACACGGTGCGCACGCTCGAACGCAGTGGCGCCGACGCGATCCAGCTCGAGGATCAGGTGCTGCCGAAGAAATGCGGCCATTTCGCGGGCAAGGAAGTGATTCCGGCCGGCGAGATGGTGGGCAAGCTGAAGGCGGCCGTCGACGCGCGCGTGGATCCGAACCTGCTGATCGTCGCGCGCACCGATGCGGCCGCCGTCCACGGCATCGACGACGCGATCGAGCGCGCGCACCGCTATGCGGAAGCGGGCGCCGACGTGCTGTTCATCGAGGCGATGGACACGCCGGAGGATGTCGAACGTCTGCCGGCGCTGTTCGACACGCCGCAGCTCATCAACATCGTGATCGGCGGCAAGACGCCGACGCGTTCGCGCGACGAGCTGGCGCGCCTCGGCTACGGCGTGGTGCTGTACGCGAACGCGGCGCTGCAGGGCGCGGTGCGCGGGATGCAGGCCGCGCTGACCGTGCTGCGCGATACGGGCCGGCTCGACGAGGATCCCGCGCTCGTCGCGCCGTTCGCCGAACGGCAGCGGCTCGTCGACAAGGCGCGCTTCGACGCGCTCGATGCCCGCTACGGGGCCGATCGCGCATAAGCGCGCCGGCACACGGGCGGCAACAACGGTCGCCCGGTACCCATGCCAGGACAGCACAGGAGACAACCCGTGGCAATTTCCCCTAGCGGAGCGGCCGGCGAGCCGCCGCGCATCGGTTCGATCGTCGGCGGCCTGGCCGGCAACCTGATCGAGTGGTACGACTTTCTCGCGTACAGCATCTTCTCGATCTACTTTGCGCCGGCGTTCTTTCCGGCCGACCGACCGACCGTGCAGCTGATGAACACCGCGGCGATCGCGGCGGTCGGGTACGTCGCGCGGCCGGCGGGGAGCTGGCTCGTCGGCCTCTATGCGGACCGGCGCGGGCGCAAGGCCGCACTGACGAAATCGGTGCTCGCGATGTGCGCGGGATCGATGCTGATCGCCGTCACGCCCGGCTACGCGACGATCGGCGTGCTCGCACCGGCGCTGCTCGTCGCCGCGCGGCTGCTGCAGGGGCTCAGCATGGGCGGCGAATACGGCACCAGCGCGACCTACCTGAGCGAGATCGCGCCGCCGGACCGGCGCGGCTTCTACGTCGGCTTCCTGCAGGTGAGCGTGGTCGCCGGCCAGCTCGTCGCACTCGGCCTGATGCTTGCGATGCAGCGCATCTTCGCCGGCACGCACGACCTCGAACGCTGGGGCTGGCGGATTCCGTTCTTCGTCGGCGGCGTGCTCGCGCTGTTCGCGCTCTACATGCGCCGCAACGTCGTCGAGAGCGACGCGTTCATCGCCAGCCGGGCGCGCGCGGCGAAGACGCGCATGACGGCCGACCTCGCGGCCCACTGGCGCGAACTGCTGCTCGCGATCGGCATCACGGTCGGCGGCACCGTTGCGTTCTACACGTACACGGTCTACATGCAGAAGTACCTCGTCAATTCGGTCGGGCTGCACAAGGAAACGGCGACCTGGATCTGTACCGCCGCGCTGCTGCTGTACATGCCGCTGCAGCCGCTGTTCGGCCTCGTGTCGGATCGCGTCGGCCGCCGGCCGGTGCTGCTGTGGTTCGGGATCGGCGGTACGCTGCTGTCCGTGCCGATCTTCACGGCGCTCGGGCACGTGCACGAGCCGCTCGCCGCGTTCGCGCTGGTGTTCGCCGGGCTGGTCGTGCTGAGCGGCTTCACGTCGGTGCACATGCTGGTCAAGGCCGAGCTGTTTCCGCCGCAAATCCGCGCGCTGGCGGTCGGGCTGCCTTATGCGCTGACGACGGCGATCCTCGGCGGCACGACCGAATTCGTCGCGCTGCGGCTGAAGGCGAGCGGCAACGAGACGATGTTCTTCTGGTACGTCGCCGCGTGCGCGGCGATTTCGCTGCTCGTGTACTGGCGGATGCCGGAAACGCACCCGGCGAAGCGCGAACGCGCGTCACGGGCGGCAGTCGCCGCACCGGCCTCGCGCTGAACCGGTGCCGGCGCGCTACTGCGTCCGTTGCGCCACGAGTGATGCGGCGGGTGTCAGCGGGTGGGCCGTGTCCGTTTCCTGCGTGTCGTCAGGCCATGACGCGGCGCACTGCATCCCGGGCGGCGGTGCCGGCAAGCCGCCGGGCATGACGGCTTCGTTGCCGTCGCGGCCGCAGCCGGGCAACCACCCGGACACGCCGAGGCTCCAGATCAGGGTCGCAAAGAGGCGCATCGTCACGCTCCGCTACCGGGGCAGCGATAGACGCTGCCGGTCAGCGTGACGCCGGTCTGCCGCAGGTAGCCGCCTTCACTGCCGTCGAAACTGCCGCTCTGCACGCCGCGTTGCGTGAGCAGCACCACGACGTTGCCGCCGAGCGCGGCCGCACGGTTCTTCAGGTCGTTGCGCGCGCCGGTCTCGAGCGTCGAGTCCGGAATGAAACCGCCGATCAGGAAGTTGCCCTGGCTGCCCGTCACGTCGCCGAGGTGACGGCAGGTGCCGCCGGGGTCGCGCATGACGATGCGCACGTCGCGGCCGGCGGCGGAAGGCTCGAGTGGCGCGCACGCCGCCAGCGCGGCAGGAAGGAACAGCAGCCAGGCAGGTCTCATGTTTCCGCCGTATCGAATGCGCGTGATCGCGCGACAGCGCCACTTTAGTGACGCTGCCGCGTCCGCACATCGGGCGAAGGTCTTGTGCTCGGGCCGGAAAGGATGCGACCAAAGTCGCAGGCGGTGCGTATCGCCCAGGCAGGTGCGTGACGCGGGAAGGTGAGGCGAGGCGGGGAGCGGGGCGTGCTGCCGACGCGCTGCCGGCAGCGGATCTCAGGACTTCGGCGCCATCAGTCCTTCCCGCCACGCGAGCGCGACGGCCTGTGTGCGGTCGGACAGATGCAGCTTCGACATCACGTTGCCGAGATGCGTCTTCACGGTCTTTTCCGTAATGCCTAGTGTCGCGGCGATGCGCGCATTGCTGCCGCCTTCGGCCAGGCAGCGCAGCACCTCCAGTTCACGCGCGGTCAGCGCGGCGAACGGGCTGCGCGGCGGCTTGCGCAACGCGCCGATCATGCGCTGCGCGATGCCGGGGTGCAGCGTCGGTTCGCCGTGGACGGCCGCATGGATCGCCTGCAGCAGACGCTCGCCGCGCATCGATTTCAGCAGGAACGAATCGGCGCCGGCGTCGATCGCGGCAAGCGCGAGCGCATCGTCGTCCGACGAAGTCAGCACCATGATGTGCGTATCGGCGCTGGCCGCACGGATCGCACGAATTACGGCCGGCACGCCGGCATGACCCATGCCGGGCATCATCAGGTCGAGCAGCAGCACGTCGGGGCGATGCGCGCGCACCTGCTCGATCGTCGACGCGCCGTCGTCGGTTTCCGCGACGATCTCGAACGACGCATCGAGCCGCAACAGCCCGCGGATGCCTTCGCGCACGACCGCGTGGTCGTCGGCAATCAGGATGGTGGTCATGCCGTCTCCATCGGATTGAAATGGACGGTCACGCACGTGCCGTCCGCGCCCGACGCGATGTCGAGCATGCCGCCAGGTAGCGCATCGGCGCGCCAGCGCAGGTTGCCGAGCCCCATACCAGTCGGCACGGCAGCCGGGTCGAAGCCGCTGCCGTCGTCGCACACGACCCAGCGCCAGCGCGACGACGCTGCACCGGAGGGCGCATGCACGGCGTCGCCCGGTTCGCACGCAATGTCGATACGGCGGCAGCCGCTATGGCGCAACGCATTCGCGGCGGCCTCGTGGGTGATCATCAGCAGTTCGTGCGCGGCCGCCGGATGGGCGTCGAGCGCGAGCGCGGCGGCGGCCGGCAGATCGAGCGACCACGCGATGCCCGAGCCGGCCAGCAGGTCGTGCACCGCCTGCGATACGGCCGCACGCAGGCCGTCCTCGGCAATCGCGGGCAGGCTGAAGCCGGTCACCACGTTGTCGAGATCCTGCTGAAGATGATCGGCCAGACGCCGCGCCGCGCCGACGGTCGGCAACAGGTCGGGGTGGCGCTGCGCCTCGTACTCCAGCTCGGTCAGCTTGAGGCCGAGCACGAAGCTGCGCTGCTTCGCGGTGTCGTGCAGGTCGCGCGCGATCCGCGTGCGCTCGACCGACACCGCGAGCGCCTTCTGCATCCCGAATGCCCGCGCGAGCGCATCGGCCATCCGGTTGAAATGCGCGGCCAGTTCGCCGAGTTCATCGCGCGACTTGTCGGCGATCCGCGCCGACAGGTCGCCGGCCGCCCAGCGATCGGCCGCGGCCGTCATCCGCCGCACGCGCCGCACCAGCAACCAGACCAGCAGCCCCGCGAAGCTCGCGCCCATCGCGCCGAGATACAGCACGGTGCGCATCAGGTCATACGCCGACGCATCGTCCGCGATCTCGTAGTGCAGCTGCCAGCCCGGCCAGTAATGGACGCCGATCCGCGCGATGGCGCCGCCCGCCAGCGCGACGGGCGTGACGATGGCCCAGTCGCCGTCGCGGCGCAGCATCGTGTCGGGCGCGGCCGGATCGGCCGGGGTAGTGGCGAACGCGTCGGACAACAGCGGCGACGCGGCCGGCGCGGTCGCGCATCCGGCGCCATCCGGTCGCGCAATGCGCACCTGAAATCGCCCGGCGCCGAAGAAACCCATCATCGGCGCGAAATCCATCACGTCGCGTGCGCCGACTCGCGCGATCTGCCAGAACAGGGCGTCGGCCGCGGCGCGGCACGCAACCGGGTCGCGCCAGTCGACGGTACCGGTTGCAGCGGCCAGTGCAGGGCGGTCGAGGTTGCCGAGAAACCGGCGGATATCGCTTTCGGCATGCGCGCGCCACAGCACGCTCGTCAGCACCGACGACAGCACCATCGCCACGAATCCGACGACGATGAACGTCGGCACGAGCTTGACGAACAAGCCACGGAAACCGATACGGAATGTGCGCAACGCGGGCTCCTTGTTGTTCTGTTATCTGGACGGACGCACCGGATGAATGCCGACGACACGGCAAGGCAGCGCAACCGGCTTTCAATTGCGCAATGTTGACGGTTTTCGGACGCGGTTGCAGGGGCGTTTTGCCGGGAGGGAGGGTGGATGGACGCCCGCAGCACATTCAATAACGGTGCGGCCCCTTTACCAGCAGTCCGGTTAGACGGCCGGTGCACGCACGGGCCGAGGGCGCTGATTGGTTACACGAAGTGGCAGAGCGACATGCATCAATCTCGACATTATAGAAATAATGTCAAATTATACGCATCGATGAATTGGATATTTAACGGTTTACGTTATATTATTCACTAAATCATCAACCCAATCCCGCCATGTCCGATCTCGCTGCCGACGAATCCCGCCTGACCGCCGAAATCGAGCGCCTCAAGGCCGAATTCCCGAAAACCCGCGAGCTGTATCGCGAAGCCTGCGCGCTGCTGTTCTTCCGCTTCGGCATCACGCCCACCGCGAACCGCCTGTACCAGCTTGTCCGCAAGGGCAGCATGAGCACGCCGACGGCCGTCCTCGGCGAGTTCTGGGCAGCGTTGCGGGAGAAGAGTCGCGTCCGCATCGAGCATCCCGACTTGCCGGCCGATCTGCAGGCAGCCGCCGGTGAACTGGTTGCGACGCTATGGAATCGGTCGAGCGCCGACGCGGCCGCCGCGCTCGATGCGCTGCGCGCGGAGGTCGAAGCCGAGCGGGTGGCGGCGCAGGCGGAAGTGGCGGCGCTGCAGGCCGAACTGGCCCGCACCGAAACGGCATTGGAACAACGCACGGCCGCGCTGCTGGCTGCGCAGGTGCGCATTCAGGAACTGGAACAGGCGAGGGCGGCGGACGACGCATCGCGGCAGGCGCTGCAAGCGGATATCGATCGCCTCACGGCCGACAACGCGGAAGGCGACCGCGCACTCGCGCAGGCCCGCGCGGATTTCACCACCCAGCTCGACCGGCTGCGCGACGACGCCGGCCGGGCCGAGGAGCGCTTGCGCGCGTCGGAGAAGCGGGCGCTTCAGGAAATCGATCGTGAGCGGCTCGCGGCCGCGCGGCTGCAAAAGGAACTCGATGCGTCGGCATCCCGCGCGGAGCAGCGCGATGCGCAGCAGCGCAAGGACGTGGCCGCGCTGCAGGCGCAACTCGGCGACGCGCTGCATCGATGCGGCATGCTTCAGGGCCAGCTCGACGGCGCGCAGGCGACCGATGTGGCGCGCGGCAAGGAACTCGATGCGCTGCGAAGAGAAATGACGGTGCTCGCGCGTCGGGCACCGTTGCGCGGCGCCAAGGCCGCGCCGGCCGCGCAACGGGACGAGCGGAGGGCGCGCACGCGCAAGCGCGCCGACGAAGTGCCGCGCTGACAGCGAAACCGCAAGCGTGCGTCAGCCGATGGTGACGCACGCCGTGAGCCCATGAGCAGGGAAGCGGGGAAGCAAGCAACTGGCATTGCTACACCCTCAACCGCTCGCCTACCCACCGATACCAATCAACTCGACACATACCGCGACGGCAACGCCGGTGCATCCGCCGGAATCGTGACGAGCGACGTGTTCAGCCAGCCCTGCGGCGAGCCATTCGACTGCGCGTACGCGCCGACGTACGGCATCATCCGCGTCGTCTGGTAGACCTGCGGCGTCCACCCGGCGGGCGCGAGGAAGATCGACGTCGCGCGCTTTTCGCTATACGCGGATGCCCCATACGTCGAGATGTTCCACAGCGTCTGCTGATACGTCGCATAGTCGGCGTTGTGCCGCGACCCGCCGGCCTGCCAGCCTTCGAGCTGGATGAACGTGTTGTACGTGCCGGCGCCCGCGAGCAGGTTGTTCACCGTGCGCCCATACAGGAACGACAGGATCAGCCCGCAGTTCGCTGGCGCGAAATCGCTGCCGACGCTCAGGTAATAGCGGCCCGTCGTGTTCAAAACCGACGCGTAGTGCGAGTTGCCGATATCCGTCGACGTCGTCAGCCCGCTCGCGCCCATGAAGCTGTCGAACGCCTGCATCGTGACGCCCGCCGGCAGGTCGCTCGTCGCGCTGATCGCGACGATATGCGAACCGGCCGCCAGCAGCGTCAGGAACGCGGACAACGTGCCCGCGTTCCAGTTGCCCTGCGCATCGACGAACGGAAACGCGCGATAACCCGTCAGCGCGAACACCGCCGGATCGGTGCCCGCCTGCCACGCGATCTGCGGCACCCACATCGTCAGCGGGCCGGCGTTCGATGCGCCGGACACGTACTGGTTCAGCGCATCGATGAGCTGCGCATCGGCTGCGGGCAGCACGCCATACGCCGCACCGTTTTGCCAGCGCTGCACCCATTGGGCGACGAAGCCCGCGAGCTGGCCGCCGGTGAAGTCGGCGGGCGGCACATAGCCGAGCGGGCCCGTGCTTTGGTACGCGGACTGGATGGCCGCGGCCGTGCGCACGTTGCTGCCGAACATGCTGTTTGCGAAATCCTGGCAGTTGTTGGCCGGCGGCGTTGCGAGCTGCGCAAGCGGGACGACCCATGCGCCGTTCGCGGTTGCGACACCGCGATACAGCGTGAGATTCGCGACCGAGTCGTGACCGGGAAACGTGGCGGCGTCGGCGCCCGATACGTAGCCGGCCGACGGCGTGACGCTCACGGTGGTCGGTTGCGACCCGAACGGATGCGTGTACGAGATCGCAAACGACGCGTCGCCGCCGGCCAGGCTGAACGATCCCGTGCAATCGCCCCAGCTGTTCGACGCGCTGACGGCGGTCGATTGCCCGGTCGCGATCTGCGCTTGCGACGCCTGCGGCAGCGAGCCGCTCTGGCTTGCCGCATTACCGTACGCGAGCGTCGTCGACGGGATCGCATTGACCACGTTGATCGTGATCGAGCGGTCGGCGATCCCGTAGTTGCGGGTGGACGCATCCGCAGCGCCGGCGGCGGCGAACGACGACGCGGACGTCGGGTTGCCGTCGCCGCCACAGGCGGCCAGCGTGCCGACGAGCGGCGACAGGGTCAGCGCGGCGCCGCGCTGGATGAAGCGCCGGCGGTTCGGCGCGGACGGGCGTTCGGGTTTCGAAGCGGTCATGGACGTTCCTGGTCACGGGTTCGGGAGGCGGCAACGACGATCAGGCGCATTGCACACGTGTGCAATGCCGGCCGAAACTTCCCGACTGCCGGCACATGCGCCGCGCGTATTTATGCGGGAGATCGATGAAACGCCCGCGACGAAACCGAGTCGTGCGTGTGACGCCACGCACGCGGCAGGGCAGGAGAGGCGCGAGGAATGCCGGCGCAACGTTTTGGCGCGCGGCGGGGATCGGGTAAAGTGCCGCTCAACCTACCGGTTCGAGGTTACTAGACGACCGGTCTAATCGTTGCTAACATACGCCATCATGAATGCATCTTCAGGCGCGGAAGTCCGCCATCACATCCTGAATATCGCCAAGCCGATCATGCTCCACAAGGGGTTTTCGGCGGTCGGCCTGAACGAGATTCTCGCTGCGGCGGGCATCCCGAAGGGCTCGTTCTACCATTACTTCGGCTCGAAAGAGGCATTCGGCGAAGCGCTGCTCGAGTCGTATTTCGACGGCTACCTCGCGCATCTCGACAACCTGCTCAAGCATCAGGCCGGCACGGGCGCCGAGCGCCTGATGACGTACTGGAGCAACTGGCTGCACACGCAATGCGCGGACGATCCGGAAGGCAAGTGCCTCGCGGTGAAGCTCGGTGCGGAAGTGTCGGACCTGTCGGAAGCGATGCGCGCGGTGCTGCGGCACGGCACGAGCCAGATCATCGAGCGGCTCGCGGGCGGCATCGAGGCCGGGCTGGCTGACGGTTCGCTGAGCGCGGTCGCCGATCCGTCGCATACGGCCGCGATCCTCTACGAGCTGTGGCTGGGCGCGACGCTGCTGGAAAAGATTCACCGCAACCGCAAGCCGCTCGAACGGGCGATGGTCGAAACGCGGCGCATGCTGAACCTGCCGCCGCTCGAGCCGGGCGGAGCACAGTCGTAACCCGGGCGCGCATCGGCGCGCCTTGTTTTTACCCTGTTTCTAGACGACTGGTCTACTCAATACGCATGACGAACGTGCCACGCCGCGTTACGCTGTCCCGATTGTTTCAACCGCACGCACGCAGCCGCGACGGCCTGAGCGCCGACGCCACCGCATGCGCGCGTCTCTGCTGGTCCATCCCTGATCCGATCGTGCCCACGAAGCACGTCCATTCCTGTTGACGGAGGCTTACATGCCGCAAAGCAAGACCGCAAACCGCCAGATCATCCTGAATTCGCGCCCGGTCGGCGCGCCGACGCCCGGCAACTTCCGCACCGAATCCGGTGAGGTGCCGACGCCCGGCGCCGGCCAGGTGCTGCTGCGCACGGTCTGGTTGTCGCTCGACCCGTACATGCGCGGCCGGATGAGCGACGCGCCGTCCTATGCCGCGCCGGCCGAACTCGGCCAGCCGATGGTCGGCGGCACCGTCAGCCAGGTCGTTTCGTCGAACCTGCCCGCGTTCCGCGAAGGCGATCTCGTGGTCGCGGGCGCCGGCTGGCAGGACTATGCGCTGTCCGACGGCCGCGACCTGATTCCGCTCGGCCGCGACTTCGCGCATCCGTCGTACGCGCTCGGCGTGCTCGGCATGCCGGGCTTCACCGCCTATACGGGGCTGCTGAAGATCGGCGAGCCGAAGGCCGGTGAAACGGTGGTCGTCGCGGCGGCCAGCGGTGCGGTCGGCGCGGTGGTCGGCCAGATCGCCAAGCTGAAGGGCTGCCGCGTGGTCGGCGTCGCGGGCGGCGCCGACAAGTGTGCGTACGTGACCGATACGCTCGGTTTCGACGCGTGCGTCGACCACCGCGATCCGGCGTTCGCCGCGAAGCTGAAGGACGCTTGCCCGAACGGCATCGACGTCTATTTCGAGAACGTCGGCGGGGCCGTGTTCGACGCGGTGTGGCCGCTGCTCAACGAACATGCGCGCGTGCCCGTGTGCGGGATCATCTCGCATTACAACGACACCGCGCTGCCGACCGGCCAGGACCGCCTGGCGGCACTGGTCGGCACGATCCTGCGCAAGCGCATCCGGATGCAGGGTTTCATCATCCTGGATCACTATGCAACCGGCTATGCAACGTTCATGAAGGACATGAGCGAATGGGTCGCGCAGGGCAAGGTCAAGACGCTCGAGGACGTCGTCCCCGATCTGGCCGATGCACCGGAAGCGCTGATCGGCTTGCTCGCCGGCAAGAACTTCGGCAAGGTCGTCGTGCGCGTGGGCCCGGACGAACTGGCCTGACACGACGGTACCGGCTTGCAGCAACAACCGGCCACCCGCCGGCGTTACGTGAAATACCTGACGCAGGCGGGCGGCTTTCCCGATTCCGTTTCGATAGGAGTGACAAGATGGCGCTTCACGTGATTGCTTCCCTGTTCCTGAAACCCGAACACGCGGAGGCCGCCGAGGCGGAACTGCGCAGCATGGTCGCGAAGACGCGCACCGAACCGGGCAACCGGCGCTATGACCTGTTCCGCGAGCACGACGGTTCGCCGAACCTGCACCTGTACGAGATCTACGACGACCAGGCCGCCTTCGATGCGCACCTCGCGAGCCCGTATTTCGGTGAATTCCGGACGAAGTCGGCCGACTGGTTCACCGCGCCGCCGGTGATCAAGGTGCTGTCGGGTATCGACGTCGCCGAGTAATCACGCCGTACTCCCGTCGCGGCTCGCTCCCACCCGGGCCGCACGGCACCCGCCGCACAACGCGCGGCGGCGATGACAACATGCCGACACCCCGCAGCGCATCGTTTGCGCCGCTTCCCCAATACACCGGCCCCGGAGGCTGAATGATCACCCTCAATATCAACGGCGAAACCCGCTCGGTCGACGCCCCCGACGACATGCCCTTGCTCTGGGTGCTGCGCGACGTCGTCGGCCTCACCGGCACGAAGTTCGGCTGCGGGATCGCCCAGTGCGGCGCGTGTACCGTGCATCTCGACGGCGTCGCCGCGCGTTCGTGCGTGCTGCCGGTCGCGGCCGTCGCGGGCCGCAAGATCACGACGATCGAAGCCGTCGGCGCGACGCCGGCCGGCCACAAGGTCCAGCAGGCGTGGCGCGAGCTCGACGTCGTCCAGTGCGGCTACTGCCAGTCGGGGCAGGTGATGGCCGCCACCGCGCTGATCGCGTCGAACCCGAACCCGAGCGACGCCGACATCGACGCGGCGATGGCCGGCAATATCTGCCGCTGCGGCACGTACAACCGGATTCGCGCGGCCGTGAAGCAAGCCGCGAAGGAGGCCTGACATGTCACGAGGACTGATCGAAGCCGGCCGGGCCGGCACAGGCGTGTCGCGCCGTTCGTTCCTCAAGCTCGGCATGTCGCTGGGCGCGGCGGCCGGCGGCGGCTTGCTGCTCGGCTTCAGCATGCCGGCCGCGGGTGACGATGCGCGTCGTTCGGTGATCGGCGGCGACGGCGATGAAACCGCGCGCGCGGGCGTGTTCGCGCCGAACGCGTTCGTACAGATCGACCGCGCCGGCAAGGTCACGCTGGTGATGCCGAAGGTCGAGATGGGGCAAGGCGTCTATACCGCGCTGCCGATGCTGATCGCGGAAGAGCTCGAAGTGCCGCTGTCGAGCGTGACGCTCGACCATGCGCCGCCGAACGAGAAGCTGTTCCTCGATCCGCTGCTCGGCGGCCAGCTCACCGGCGGCTCGACGTCGGTGCGCTATGCGTGGGAACCGATGCGCCGTGCAGGCGCGACCGCACGGACGCTGCTGGTCGCGGCCGCCGCCAAGCAATGGAACGTCGATCCGGCATCCTGCCGCGCCGCGAACGGCGAAGTGCAGCATCCGCCGAGCGGCCGGCGCGCGTCGTACGGCCAGCTCGCCGATGCGGCGGCAAAGCTGCCGGTGCCGAAGGACGTTGCGCTGAAGAAGCCGGCGGATTTCAAGCTGATCGGCACGCCCGCGAAGCGGCTCGATTCGCCGGAGAAGGTCGACGGCACCGCGCAGTTCGGGCTCGACGTGCGCCTGCCCGGCATGCTGTACGCGGTGATCGTGAACAGCCCGGTGTTCGGCGGCACGGTCGCGAGCATCGACGAGTCGGCCGCGAAGAAAATCCCCGGCGTACGCCAGGTCGTGCGCGTCGACAACGCGGTGGCGGTGGTCGGCGATCACACGTGGGCCGCGAAGCGTGGCGCGTCGGCGCTGGTCGTGAAGTGGAACGAGGGCGCGGACGCGAAGGTCTCGACGAAGGATCTGTTCGCGGATCTCGCGCAGGCGGCGGCGAACGGCAAGGGCGCGGTCGCCCGCAAGGACGGCGACGTCGACAAGGCATTCGCGAATGCGAAGACACGGGTCGACGCCGTCTATGAACAGCCGTTGCTCGCTCACGCGACGATGGAACCGGTGAATTGCACGGTGCACGTGCGCGGCGACGGATGCGAGATCTGGGTCGGCACGCAGGTGCCGACGCGGGCGCGCGATACCGTGCAGCAGCTCACGGGCCTCGCGCCCGATCGGATCGTCGTGCACAACCACCTGCTCGGCGGCGGCTTCGGCCGCCGGCTCGAGACGGACATGATCGGCCAGGCCGTGAAGATCGGCAAACAGGTCAACGCACCCGTGAAGGTGGTCTGGACGCGCGAGGAAGACGTGCAGCACGACATGTACCGGCCGTGCTACCACGACAGGATCTCCGCCGGGCTCGACGCGAACGGCAAGCCGATTGCCTGGCAGCACCGGATCGTCGGCTCGTCGATCATGGCGCGCTTCGCGCCGCCCGCGTTCCAGCACGGTGTCGATCCCGACGCGGTCGAGGTCGCGGCCGAGCTGCCGTACGACCTGCCGAACCAGCTGGTCGATTACGTCCGGCAGGAGCCGCGCCACATACCGACCGCGTTCTGGCGCGGCGTCGGCCCGACACGCGGCACGTTCGTGGTCGAGAGCTTCATCGACGAGCTGGCCGCGCAGACCAAGACCGACCCGGTGCAATACCGCCGCGCGCTGCTCGGCAAGACGCCACGTGCGCTCAATGTGCTCGATGTCGCGACGAAGGCGGCCGGCTGGGGCGGCCCGGCGCTGCCGACGGGGCAAGGGCGCGGCGTCTCGGTGATGCACGCGTTCGGCAGCTTCTTCTCGATCGTCGTCGATGTCGCGGTGGATAACGGCGAGGTGCAGGTGAAGCGCGTCGTGTGTGCGGTCGATTGCGGCATGTATGTCAACCCGAACACGATCGAGGCACAGGTGCAGGGTGGCATCATCTTCGGGATCACGGGCGCGCTGTATGGCGAGATCACGATCGAGGACGGCCGAGTCGTGCAGAGCAACTTCACCGACTACCGGATGCTGCGGATCAACGAGACGCCGCCGATCGAGGTCCATCTCGTGAAAAGCGGCGAAGCGCCGGGCGGGATCGGCGAGCCGGGTACGGCCGCGACGGCCGCGGCAGTGGCGAACGCGATCTTCGCGGCAACCGGCAAGCGGCTGCGCAAGCTGCCGGTCGGCGACCAGCTGAAGACGGCTTGAGGGGAGGCGACGAACATGCAAAACCTCACCCTGAAGATGCTCGGCACGTCGTTGCTCACCGTGTCTGCGCTGCTGGCCGGCACGACCGCGCACGCTGCGCAGGCGGCACCCGCCGACAGCGCGCTCGTCGCGCGCGGTGCGTATCTCGCGAAAGCGGGCGACTGCGTCGCGTGCCACACCGCGCCGCGCGGCACGCCGTTCGCCGGCGGCCTGAAGATGGTCACGCCGATGGGCGCGATCTACACGACCAACATCACGCCCGATCCGGACACGGGCATCGGCGGCTATACCGAAGCCGAATTCGCCGGCGCGCTGCGCAAGGGCGTCGCGAAGGACGGTCACAACCTGTATCCGGCGATGCCGTATCCGTCGTACGCGAAGCTGAAGGACGACGACGTGAAGGCGCTGTACGCGTACTTCATGCACGGCGTCGAACCGGTGAAGCAGGCGAACCGGCCGTCGGACATCCCGTGGCCGCTCAACATGCGCTGGCCGCTCGCGTTGTGGAACATGGTGTTCCTCGACACGACGCCTTATGCCGACAAGCCCGCCAAGGACGCGATGTGGAACCGTGGCGCGTATCTCGTGCAGGGGCTCGGGCACTGCGGGTCGTGCCATACGCCGCGCGGCGTCGGCTTCCAGGAGAAGGCGCTCGACGAAGGCGGCGCGGCATTCCTGTCGGGCGCGCCGATCGACAACTGGTTCGCGTCGAACCTGACCGGCGAGCCCAATACGGGGCTCGGCCGCTGGAACGAGGCCGAGGTCGCGCAGTTCCTGAAGACCGGCGCGAACCGCCATGCGACCGCGTTCGGCTCGATGGTCAGCGTGATCAACCACAGCACGCAGGCGCTCTCCGACGACGATCTGGCGGCAATTTCCCGTTACCTGAAATCGCTGCCGGCGGCGGGCGGCACGGGCGCGCCGCCGTACAGCTACGATCCGAAGGCGACGCAGGTCGTGCTGGGCCGGCCGGCAGCCGATCCGGGCGCGAAGGTGTATAACGCTTACTGCCTGCATTGCCACGGCGCGGACGGGCGCGGTTATGCGCCGCTGCTCGCGCCGCTCGCCGGCAATCCGAACGTGCTCGAAGCCGATGCCGCGTCGCTGATCAACGTGACGCTGAACGGCAGCGAGACGCTCGTGATCGATGGCGTGCCGTCCGCGTATCCGATGCCGGCGTTCTCGAACCAGTTGAACGACCGGCAGATCGCCGACGTGCTGACCTTCATGCGCGCCGGCTGGAACAACGGCGCGCCGGCCGTGCAGGCAGCGGACGTCGCGAAACTCCGCAAGGCGACGGCGGCCGCGCGCTGAGCGCGGCCCCATGCGGAACGATGGCGGGCCGGCGTGCCCGCCGTCACTGCCGCCCGGGTGCGTGCTTGCCCCGGCGGCCTGGGTTTTTCTGTCAACCGGCGCGCGGCCGTTCGCGGCAGCGCGCGTTTATCGACGCAATGTAGGGGTGTCTGGATGGCTAACGTGACTTATACGGATACGCAACTGCTGATCGACGGCGAGTGGGTCGACGCCGCGAGCGGCAAGACGATCGACGTCGTGAACCCGGCGACCGGCAAGCCGATCGGCAAGGTGGCCCACGCGGGCATCGCCGATCTCGACCGTGCGCTCGCCGCCGCGCAACGCGGTTTCGAGGCCTGGCGCAAGGTGCCCGCGCACGAGCGCGCGGCGACGATGCGCAAGGCGGCCGCGCTGGTGCGCGAGCGCGCCGACGCGATCGCGCAGCTGATGACGCAGGAACAGGGCAAGCCGCTCACCGAAGCGCGCGTCGAAGTGCTGTCGGCGGCGGACATCATCGAATGGTTCGCGGACGAAGGCCGCCGCGTGTACGGCCGGATCGTGCCGCCGCGTAACCTCGCCGCGCAGCAGACGGTCGTGAAGGAGCCGGTCGGCCCGGTCGCCGCCTTCACGCCGTGGAACTTCCCGGTCAACCAGGTCGTGCGCAAGCTGAGCGCCGCGTTGGCCACCGGCTGCTCGTTCCTCGTGAAAGCGCCGGAAGAAACCCCCGCATCGCCCGCCGCGCTGCTGCGCGCCTTCGTCGACGCGGGCGTGCCGGCCGGCGTGATCGGCCTCGTGTACGGCGATCCGGCTGAAATCTCGTCGTACCTGATCCCGCACCCGGTGATCCGCAAGGTCACGTTCACGGGGTCGACGCCGGTCGGCAAGCAGCTCGCCGCGATGGCGGGCCTGCACATGAAGCGCGCGACGATGGAACTGGGCGGCCATGCGCCGGTGATCGTCGCCGAGGACGCCGAC
Source organism: Burkholderia sp. AU30198 (assembly GCF_020419825.1). Classification (NCBI taxonomy): domain Bacteria; kingdom Pseudomonadati; phylum Pseudomonadota; class Betaproteobacteria; order Burkholderiales; family Burkholderiaceae; genus Burkholderia; species Burkholderia sp. AU30198. Next base: position 772,075 of record NZ_JAIZSA010000001.1, read on the forward strand.
GTCGCGCTCGCGGTGAAGGCCGCCGGCGGCGCGAAGTTCCGCAACGCGGGCCAGGTCTGCATTTCGCCGACGCGCTTTCTCGTGCACAACAGCATCCGCGACGAATTCACGCGCGCGCTGGTCAAGCATGCGGAAGGGCTGAAGGTCGGCAACGGCCTCGAGGAAGGCACGACGCTCGGCGCGCTCGCGAACCCGCGCCGGCTCACCGCGATGGCGTCGGTCGTCGACAACGCGCGCAAGGTCGGCGCGAGCATCGAAACCGGCGGCGAGCGGATCGGCTCGGAAGGCAACTTCTTCGCGCCGACCGTGATCGCGAACGTGCCGCTCGAAGCGGACGTGTTCAACAACGAGCCGTTCGGCCCGGTCGCGGCGATCCGCGGCTTCGACAAGCTCGAGGATGCGATCGCGGAAGCGAACCGCCTGCCGTTCGGTCTCGCCGGCTACGCGTTCACGCGCGCGTTCGCGAACGTGCACCTGCTCACGCAGCGCCTCGAAGTCGGGATGCTGTGGATCAACCAGCCGGCAACGCCGTGGCCGGAAATGCCGTTCGGCGGCGTGAAGGACTCGGGCTACGGGTCGGAAGGCGGGCCGGAAGCGCTCGAGCCGTACCTCGTCACGAAGTCGGTGACGGTGATGGCCGTCTGACGGCCGTCGATCGATCGCGTGCGCGGCGCCGTTGGCGTGGCGCGCGCGGTCGGCGCGGGCCGGGCGGTACGCCCGGTCTCTCGCCAGCTTTTCCCGCCAGCCGTGCATTCGCACGGCAACCCGCTCGGCATTTCAATGTGCGTGCCACTGCGATGGATCGTTTCAATTCCATCATCGGCAACGCCACACGCCACGCCCGTCGGTGAATCGATGCCGGCACCCGATGCCCGCTAGAACGACACAAGATCCGCTCGACACCGCTCAGCTCACGTCGTCAGCCATCTGGCAAGTACGGACAGCACCTCGTACCCGCGCGCCACGCTTTTTGGTATAGGTTATTCAGAACAAACCATAACAACCGGTGCGTCAGCGTCGGCCCAACCTGAGAGGAAACGGATGCATCCGCGGTCGGCAGCGCCGTACTACGTTGTGCTGGCGGGGACCTTGATAGCGTGCGCGCTGATGGGGCTCTGCGTGTTGCAGTTGTTTCAGAGCCGTCACGACGCGCTCGATCGCGCGCGCGATACGTCGCGGAATCTGGCGCTCGTCGCCGAGCGCGACATCGAACGCAATATCGAGCTGTACGGCCTGTCGCTGGAAGCGGTGATCCAGGGCCTGCAGCGGCCGGACGTCATGGCGGCGTCGCCGGCGTTGCGGCGCGGCGTCCTGTTCGATCACGCGATGACGGCGAAATTTCTCGGCTCGATGCTCGTGCTGGATTCGGCCGGCAACATCATCCTGGATTCGGCGAACGACGTGCCGCGACAGGGCAATTTCGGCGACCGCAAGTACTTCACGGTTCACCGGGACAATCCGAACGCTGGGCTTTACATCAGCGATCCGTTTGCATCCCGCCTGCGCGGCGGCTCGCTCAGCGTGGCGCTGACGCGCCGCGTGTCCAATCCGGACGGCTCGTTTGCCGGCATTGCGCTGATCGCGGTCAATGTCGAGTATTTCCACACGCTGTTCGCCGGCCTCGCGCTCGGCTCGCACGGCGCGATTTCGCTGATCGGCACCGACGGCGTCATGTTCATGCGCCAGCCGTACGACGTGCATACCATCGGTCGCGACATCAGCCAGGCGGCAACGTTTCGTCATTTCCTGACGGCGCCGGAAGGCTCGTTCCTCGACACCTCGACGATCGACCACGTGCGCCGCCTGTACTACTTCAAGACGCTGCCGCACCTGCCGCTGATCATCATGGTCGCTGAAGCGGAGCAGGACATCTATGCCGCATGGCAGCGCCGGGCGATCACGATCGGCGCGCTGGTGGCGACCTTCGGCGCGGCGTTCATCGTGCTGTCGTTCCTGCTCGGCACGCAGCTGCGGCGCAGGATGCGAGCCGAATCCGAACTGGTGATGCTCGCACGCACCGATGGCCTCACCGGGCTCAACAATCGCCGCTCGTTCGGGGAAGTGCTGGATCTGGAATGGCGCCGCGCACGCCGGGCCCGTTCGGTGTTTTCACTGCTGTTCGTCGACGTCGACCGTTTCAAGGCCTACAACGACACGTATGGCCATCAGGCCGGCGACGATGCGCTGACCGCGGTTGCGCGGTGCATCGGCGACAACATCCGACGTCCCGCGGACACCGCGGCCCGCTATGGCGGCGAGGAATTCGTCGTGATTCTCCCCGATACGCCGGCCACGGGTGCGACGGAGATCGCCGAACGGATTCGGGCGGCCATCGACGGGCTCGCGATCGAACATGCGGAAAGCGAATTCGGGCGCGTCACCGCGAGCATCGGCGTGGCGAGCTGGGCGCCCGGGCAGGAAGGGGAGGTCGAGTCGGTGATCAAGGCGGCCGACGAGGCGCTGTATCACGCGAAGGAAACGGGGCGAAACAAGGTCGCCTCGCATGAAGCGGACAGCTGACACCACCGCCGGCACGCATCGCCCGTGGCCGATTGCGGGCGTGCCGTTTGACGTTCAATGCCGGCCGCTGCCGCGATAGCTTTCCACTTCCGCGTCGTACGCCGCCAGGAACGCCTTGCCGAACACCGACGCGAAATCGTCCTCGATCGCGGACACCGTGTCGCGATGGGTCGCCGCGTAGCGATCCCACATCCTCGCCTTGTACAGCGCAGGCACGCGCTTCTCGTACCAGCGTATCGCGTCGTCCCGCTCGCGCAGCCGTTGCGGTGAAAAGCGCGTCAGCAGGTCCATCAACGCGGCGCGCATGCCGGCGACCATGCCGATCTGGTGTGCATGCAGATCCTGGAATGCGTCGCTGACCGCGCTCTGCGGCGACATGAAGCCCGGCAGCGGCAGCCCGAACATCTGCCGCAGCACGGCGCCGCCGTCCGGCAGCAGCTTCAGCGGGTTGTTCTCGCGGTCGAGCAGCATCGTCATGTGCGCCTTCACCTCGCGCTTCAGGATACTGCGCGACGACAGCAGCTCGACCGTGCCGTTCGCGAACAGCGCCAGCAACTGGCCCGCAATGTACAGCTGTTCGGCCGACCACTGATGCGATTCGGCGGCCGTATCGAGCCCCGCGCCTTCGAAGAACGCGCTCAGCAGTTCATCGGGCGTCGGTGCGCGCGTGGCATGCGGCGCGGGTTCGTCGGCCGGCTGCGTATCGGCGGTGCGCGCGGCGGCCGGCTGCACGCGCACATGTTGCGTCCACTCGGGCGCATGGTCGGCCTGTGTCGTGGACGACGCTTCGCGATCCGCGTGGCCCCGATCGACTTGCGCCGCCGTGCCCGTTGCGCCGATATCGCCCGACGACTGCGCGAACAGGTCGAGCGGATCGATCGACAGCTGGTTCAGGTCGCGCTGCGACGGCGCGGGCGGTATGGCCTGCGCCGCACGGTTCGCCGGCTGGGCTGCGTCCGCACGGGCGGGGCCACCAGGCCGTGTACCGGCGTCCGCCACCTTGCCGCGCGGCGCGAGACGATCCTGGAGAAGCCCCCACAGCCGGTTGCCGGCACCTTTCGTATCGATCCGCGAAGGCGATGCTTGCGCGGGCGCCGCTGAAGCTCGCGCCTGTGCCTGCGTATCGACGGGCCTACCGGTATCGGGCGCCATGTCGATGACCGGTGCCGCGTCGCCATCGCCGCCATCGTCACGTTCGGCGCGCAGCACGTACGGCCCGATGCGGATGATGTCGCCGGTGTTCAGCGGGCGCTCCTGCGCATAGCCGACCGGCTCGCGGTTCACCTCGATCGTCGAGACGCTGCTCAGGTTCTTCAGCAGGCAGGCGTCGTCGCCGACCTGCAGCAGCGCCTGCAGCCGCGAGATCTGCCGCGTGTCGTCGCGCAACACCAGATGGTTGTCGCTGGCCCGGCCGATGGTGCCGCCCGGCGGATGAAACACGACGGCGTCGTAGGAGTCGTTTTCGACCGGCTCGCCGGCATGTTCGATCACGATCAGTTGCATGTCATACGTCGCTCGGTGAAGCGCTCGCGTGGAAGCCGGTTCGTTCAGGATGACGACGCATGCCTGCGGCGCGCGAATTCGAACGCGGGCCCCCAGATCGGATGCCCCTTCTCGGCAGGGGACAAGTCGAAGCGCGGGTTGAGGTCGAGAATCTTCGAGAACTCGGCGCGGCACGGCGTGATGCGGTTCGTCACGCAATAGCTGAACGCGAGGAGCTTGTGCGCGGCCACCTGCGTGTCGGTGTCGGCGCCGTCGATCTCCTTCGCGTGGCTCAGCAGCGCGATCGTGCGCCCGTAGTCGCCGCTGTCGTACGCGGCGCGCGCGCTATCGATCGTCGCGCGTGCAGCCGACTGTGTCGGGGACGTACTGCACCCGCCGGCCCCCAGCAACAATGCGCCGAGGAAAAGAACGAGCGATGAACGACCTTTCATTATTGAAATTAAAGATTGGCGTAATTGGAAGGTGGCACACAAGCGCTGTTGGATTCTAGTGCCAATCATCGGCATCGAACCGGCTGTTACGTTTTGTTTCATTTGGTCAATCCATTTGCACTTGAATGCCGAATCGACTACGAATTTCAGTGCTTGTGAAACCGGAAAAACGGCCTATAGTTCGCTGTGTTTTTCGGATTCGTCAGTTGTTTGGTCAGCGCACGTCAATGCTCGAAAAAACGGCCCGTCCGTTCGTGCGAAACGAATAGCCTGGCACACCCTCCGCGTCGCGAGCGCCCCTTGCCCGGCGGCCGGCCGGCTTGCGCCTCCGAGCCATCCGACAGGTGTCCACGCCATAGAACCGGGCCGCCCAGGCGCACCGGTCGGATTAACTTTTGCCATTAATTTACCAATCTATATTCAATTGCCCATCATCTCGCCAAATCGACTTTCAAAAACCCTGAATGATACGACCCGGCTTTTTACAAGAATAATTTGCCGACACGAATTGCAATGGATGGATATTCTGGTTACACAATTACCGATCGATTAATTGTCCATTTTTCAATCAGATCATCCGGTTTAGCAGTCGAAAACCGGCGCGTGGCTATTGGGTGGCGAGGGTGGAATATGCAATCGCGGTCGAGCAGTTTCATCGTATGGGGATGCGTGATGCTGTTGCCGGGATGCGGCGCGACGGAGCACGCCGCGGCGGTGCCGTATGCGATCACGGTTGACGTTGCCCCCGACGTCAACCCTGACATGAACCGCAAGCCTTCGCCGATCGTGCTGAAGGTGTTCCAGCTCCGCGCGGCGGCGTCGTTCGACAGCGCGGATTTCTTCTCGCTGCAGGACAAGCCCGAGAACGTGCTCGGCGCGGACCTGCTCGGCACCGACCGCGTGATCCTGCGGCCGGGCGAATCGCGCACGCTGCACTACCGCGGCAACGTCGAGGCCGGTGCGATCGGTGTGGTCGCCGAATACCGGATGCTCGAAAAGAACCGCTGGCGGCTGACGGTGCCGCTGCCGCGCGCGAAGCAGCTCAATCTCTACAAGTTCTGGCAGACGTCGCCGGGCGAGCTGAAGCTGTCGATCGCCGTCCGCAATGGCGGCGTCGCGCTGAACGATGCGAAGGGGCGCCCATGACCGAACCGACGATGTCCGCGACGCCGGTCGCGGCGCTCCGCCAGCGGGTGGTGTGGACCGAGGGGATGTTCCTGCGGCCGCAGCATTTCCAGCAGCTCGAACGGCACTGGGAACGCTACGTCGCGCTGCGCTGCCTGCCGCTGCAGGGCTTCTACTGGGGCTTCGACACGCTGGAGCTCGATCGCGAGCAACTGGCGCTCGGCAAGGTCGCGCTCCGCACCGCGTCGGGCGTGATGCGCGACGGCACGCCGTTCGACTTGTCCCATCCGGACGATCTCCCCGAACCGCTCGACGTGCCGGCCAATGCGAAGGACCAGCTCGTCGTGCTCGCGCTGCCGCTGTGGCGCGGCGGCGGCGAGGAAGTGTCGTTCGGTACAGGTACAGGTGCGGGCGGCGGCAATGCCGCGAACGGCGCGAATGGCAGTGCCGATGTCGCGCGCTACGTCGTGCGCGAATACGAAGTGGCCGACGCGAACGCGGTCGCACTCGGCCCCGCGCTACTGCAGACGGGCCGCCTGAATGTGCGGCTGATGCTCGAAGCCGAGCTGACCGGCGACTGGCACGCGCTCGGCGTCGCGCGGATCGTCGAGCGGCGCACCGATGCGCGGCTGCTCGTCGACGACGGCTACATTCCGCCGCGCCTCGTCGCGCAGCACGACGCCGTGCTGCTGGCCTATGCGCGCGAGCTGCACGGGCTGCTCACGCAACGCAGCGAAGCGCTCGCGGAACGGCTGTCGGAGCCCGGGCGCGGCGGCGTGTCGGAAGTCGCGGATTTTCTGCTGCTGCAGCTCGTAAACCGCTATCTCGCGCTGACCTGGCATGCACAGCAGCACGTGTCGACGCATCCGGAGGCGCTGTTCTGCGACTGGCTGAAGCTCGCGTGCGACCTGAGCACGTTCACGGCGGCCGGCCGGCGCCCGCAGTCGCTCGCGGTCTATGTACACGACGACCTGCGCACGAGCTTCGCGGAACTGATGACCGAGCTGCGCCGGTCGCTGTCGACGGTGCTCGAGCAAAACGCGATCCAGATCGAGCTGCGCGATGCGGGCAACGGCATCCGCGTCGCGACGCTGGCCGACCCGGCGCTGCGCGACACGGCCGGCTTCGTGCTCGCGGTGCGCGCGGACGTGCCGGCCGACAGCCTGCGCGCACGTTTTCCGGCGCAGGCGAAGCTCGGGCCGGTCGAGCGGATTCGCGATCTCGTGCAACTGCAGCTGCCGGGCATCACGATGCGACAGTTGCCGGTCGCGCCACGGCAGATCCCGTATCACGCGGGCCATACGTACTTCGAGATCGACAAGGGCAGCGACCTGTGGAAGCAGCTGGCGCGCTCCGGCGGTCTCGCTTTTCATTTCGCCGGCGAATTCCCTGGACTCTCGATGGAGTTCTGGGCGATACGCAGGTAAGGGCGGGGTGACGCGATGAATACCTCCTCCGATTCGATCTCCCCCGGCGCTGGCGGATTCGTGCCGCCGAATCCCGGCGGCATGCATCCGGCCGCGGCGGGCACGGCCGGCCCGACCGCGACACAGCCACGCCCCGGGCGCTGGGCCGCGAGCGGCACGAACCCGCTCGTCGCGGCGGCGAATCCGCTGCTGAACCTGGTGCCGCAGATCCGCTCGACCGTCCATCACCCGAATCCGGCGTGGCTGCGCGAGCATCTGGTGGTCGAGATCAGGCAGTTCGAGGCACGAGCGCAGGAGGCCGGCGTGCCGTCGGAAGCGATCATCGGTGCGCGCTACTGCCTGTGCACGGCGCTCGACGAGGCGGCCGCGCTGACGCCGTGGGGTGGCAGCGTGTGGTCGTCGCACAGCCTGCTCGTGTCGTTCCACAACGAGACCTGGGGCGGCGAGAAATTCTTCCACCTGCTGGAGCGCCTGTCGCAGCAGCCGCGCCAGCATCTCGACCTGCTCGAGCTGCTGTATTTCTGTCTCGCGCTCGGCTTCGAGGGCCGCTATCGCGTGCTCGACAACGGCCATGCGCAGCTCGACGCGCTGCGCCACCAGCTCGCGCTGACGATCCGCTCGGTGCGCGGCGAATTCGATCCGGCGCTGTCGCCGCACTGGCGCGACGTCGTCACGCGCGATGTTGCGCGCCGCTTCGTCGTGCCGCTGTGGGTATGCGTGGCGCTCGCGCTGCTGATCGGTTTCGGCGTGTTCGTCGGGCTGCGGATCGCGCTCGCCGGGCATTCGGATCGGCTGTTCGCGTCGATCGACGCGCTGCACGTGCCGAAGCTGCAGCCCGCGCACGCGCCGCCACGCCCGGCGCCGGCGCCGCGCATCGCGAAGTTCCTGGAGCCGGAGATCGCGGCCGGCCTCGTGTCGGTGCGCGACGACGCCGATCGCAGCGTGATCGTGCTGCGCGGCGACGGGTTGTTCAAGTCCGGCTCGACGTCGGCGATCGACCGCTACGTGCCGGTGCTCGCGCGCGTGGCCGATGCGCTGAACAAGGTGCCCGGCAACGTGCGCGTGACCGGCTATACCGACGACACGCCCGTGCATACGGCGCGCTTCGCGTCGAATTGGGATTTGTCGCGCGAACGCGCGGAAGCCGTGCGCGGCATGATCGCCGCGCGGCTCGACCATCCGGAGCGGCTCGCGGCGGAAGGGCGCGGCACGCTCGATCCGGTCGCGCCGAACGATTCGCCCGCGAACCGCGCGCTGAACCGGCGCGTCGAGATCACGCTGCTGCCGGCGCCCGGCAGTGCCGCCGTCGGCGCCAGCGCCACGCAGGGGGCCAACTGACCATGAACCAGGCTGTCGCGCGTTTCGTCCGGCCGTTGCCGTCGCGGGAGATCTGGACTTTCGCCGGTCTCGTCGTGCTCGCGTGCTTCATCTGGCTCGCCGGCCCGCTGTTCTCGTTCGCCGAAGTCCGGCCGCTCGAAAGCGGCTGGGCGCGTGGGCTGACGATCGCGGTGCTGTTCATCGTGTGGGGCGCACGCGTTGCGTGGCGCAGCTGGCGAGCCGGCCGTCTCAATGCGCAGTTGCTGAACCAGTTGCGCGAGGCCGCGCCGGGGCCGGCCATCGCCGACGATCCGGCCAAAGCGCAGCTCGACGAGTTGCGCAGCCGCTTCGACGAAGCCGCGACGTTGCTGAAGAAAGTCCGCTTCGGCCAGGCCGACACCGCGCGCAAGGGCGTGTCGCAGTGGTTCGACCGGATGTCGCGCCAGTATCTGTATCAGTTGCCGTGGTACGTGTTCATCGGCGCGCCGGGCTCGGGCAAGACCACCGCGCTCGTGAATTCCGGGCTCAGTTTTCCGCTCGCGGAGCAGTTCGGCCGCGCGGCGATTCGCGGCGTGGGCGGCACGCGGCATTGCGACTGGTGGTTCACGAACGACGCGGTGCTGATCGACACGGCTGGCCGCTATACGACACACGAAGGCAACCGCGCGCTCGACGAGGCCGAGTGGAAAGGCTTCGTCGACCTGCTGAAGAAATACCGCACGCGCCAGCCGCTGAACGGCGCGATGCTGACGATCAGCGTCGCCGACCTGCTGGGCGCGTCCGAAGCCGAGCGCACGCAGCACGCGATGGTGCTGCGCAAGCGGCTGCTCGAACTGCGCGCGCAGCTCGGCATCCGTTTCCCCGTGTACCTGCTCGTGACGAAGGCCGACCTGCTCGCTGGCTTCGCCGAGTATTTCAGCAGCTACGGCCGCACGGAATGCGCGCAGGTGTGGGGGTTCACGTTCCAGCTCGCGCAAAGCGAAGCGCCGGGTTTCGACCTGCGTGCGGCCTTCGATCGCGAATACCGGCTGCTGCACCAGCGGCTGAACGACGGGCTGCCCGAACTGCTGGCCGCGCAGACCGACGCGCGCCAGCGCGAGATGACGTACCTGCTGCCGCAGCAGATCGCCGACCTGCAGGACATGCTCGGCCAGTTCGTCGCCGAGGTGTTTTCCGTGTCGAGCTACGAGCCGATGCCGATGCTGCGCGGCGTCTACCTGACGAGCGGCACGCAGGAAGGCACCGCGTTCGATCGCGTGATGAGCGGCATCAAGCGCTTCCTGAAGATCGAGGGCGTGCCGCCGGTCGCGCAGGTCGGCTCGACCGGGCGCAGCTTCTTCCTGAAGTCGCTGCTGCAGGAGCACATCTTCCGCGAAGCCGCGCTTGCCGGCAGCGACCTGCGCTGGCATCAGAAGCGTCGCGTGCTGCAGATCGCCGGCTACGTGCTGCTCGCGCTGGTGTGCGTGGCCGCGCTGTTCGTCTGGCTGCGCAGCTATTCGAACAATCGCGCGTATCTCGACCAGATCGCCGCGCGCGTGCCGGCCGTCGATGCGCAGATTGCCGGGGCGAAATTCTCCGATGCGGCCGACGTCGCCCGCTTGCTGCCCGTGCTCGACGCGCTCGGCAGCCTCGCGAATGCGGGCGGTGTCGACCTGCAGCATCCACCGCTCGCGTATCGGTGGGGACTGTTCCAGGGCGAGAAGATCGATGAAGCCGTCGACGCCGTGTACCGGCGCGCACTCGAAGACGTGCTGCTGCCGATCGCCGCGAGCCGGATGGAAGCCGCGCTGCGCGACGCACGGCCCGACGAGACCGAATACGCGTATGCGGCGCTGAAGGCGTACCTGATGCTGTACGACAGCGCGCACTACGATCCCGCGTTCGTGCAGGCCGTCGTCGACCTCGAAATGGAACGCGCGCTGCCGCCCGATTTCTCGCCGGCCGAGCGCTCCGCGTTGCGTGCGCATCTTGCCGCGCTGTTCGGCAACCGTGTCGCGGTGTCGCCGTATCCGATGAACGAGCGGCTCGTGGCCGACGTGCGCGACCGGCTGCGGCAGGTGCCGTTCTCGCAGCGGCTGTACCGGCAGCTCACGCTGACGCTGCGGCCAGCCACCTCCGCGTTCGACTTCAGCGTCGCGCGGGCGGTCGGCCCCGACGCTTCACTGGTGTTCCGCCGCCAGAGCGGCAAGCCGCTGTCGGAAGGCGTGCCGGGGCTCTACACGCGCAACGGTTATCGCAACGTGTTCGCGCCGCGCGTGGCCGGCGAGGTCGACGCCTACGGGCGCGAGGAAGTGTGGGTGCTGAACCTCGGGCTCTCCGAGATCCCGGGGCCGAACGACGCGGCCGCGTGGGCGCGCGACATTCGCCAGCTGTACCTGAACGACTACCTGAAGATCTGGGACGACTATCTCGCCGACATCAAGCTGCAACGCACCGCGACGCTCGCGCAGAGCATCCAGGTGGCGCGGGCATTGTCCTCCGCCGATTCGCCGCTCACACGGCTGATGGTGGCGCTCGCGCGCGACACGGCGCTCGGCGATGCGCCGGGCGGTGCACGCAATCTCGCGACGCGCGCACAGGACAAGGTCGACGAGGCGCGCAGCTCGCTGTCGCAGATCTTCGCGGGCCAGGGAAGCAATTCGAGTGCGTCCGCGGCGGCGCCGGCGAGCGCCGAGCAGATCGTCGACAGCCACTTCGCCGGGCTGCGCGCGTTCGCACCGGGCAGTGGCGACCAGGCCCAGGCGTTCAACGAGGTGTTGAAGTCGATCGACGCGCTGTACACGTACCTGACGGCCACCGACGACGCGCTGAGGAGCGGTGCGCAACCGCCGCCGTCCGACGCGCCCGCCAGGCTGCGTGCCCAGGCCGGTCGCCTGCCGACGCCGTTCCGCGAGGTGCTCGACGACCTGTCGAACGTCGCGAACGGCAGCGTCGCGACCGTCGAGCAGCGCAGCGTCGCGACGCGGGCCGGCGCGAACGTGGGCGACTTCTGCCGGCAGGCGATCGCGGGGCGCTATCCGTTCGCGCGCGGCGCGTCGCGCGACGTCGCGCCGGCGGATTTCGCGCAGATGTTCGCGCCCGGCGGACTGATGGACGACTTCTTCCAGAAGAACCTGCAGTCGATCGTCGACACGACGTCGCATCCGTGGCGCTTCGCAAACCGCAATGCGGACGCCGATCCGTCGGCCGCCGCGATGCTGTCGTCGTTCGAGAAGGCGGCGGTGATCCGCGACGTCTATTTCGGCGGCGGGGCGCGCACCGCGCAGCTGAAGGTGCAGATCCAGCCGCTCGAAATGGACCCGTCGATCACGGAGATGGTGCTCGACGTCGACGGGCAGATCGTCCGCTACGCGCACGGCCCGCTCGTGCAGAGCGCGGTGGACTGGCCAGGCCCGCGCGGCAGCAACCAGGTGCGGCTGCAGGTATCGGGGCAGGCCGGTGCGGCCGACGGCTTCACTACCGACGGGCCGTGGGCACTGCACCGGCTGTTCGACCGCGCGGCCGTGTCCGCCGGGCGCGGCTCCGACCAGATGATTGCGCGCTTCACGGTCGACGGCAAACCGATCGTGCTGCAAGTGAATGCGGGCAGTGTCCGCAACCCGTTCAGGCTGCCCCAGATGGAGTCCTTTACATGCCCTCCGAAGCCATGAGCCCGACACCGCCGTTCACGCGTACCGACGGCGATGCGCCGGCCTGGTACGGGAAGATTCCCGGCGCCGGCGACTTCGTGAACAGCCGGCTGCCGCATGCGCTCGCGCTGTGGTGGGAGCGCTGGCTCCAGCAGGGGATGGCCGCAATGCGCCAGCGCGGCGCGGATGAGATCGAGCGCCACTACACGGTCGCGCCGGTCTGGAATTTCCTGATTCCGGCGGGCGCCGGCGCGTCGTGCGTGCAGCCGGGCTGCCTCGCGCCGAGCTGCGATCGCGTGGGGCGCTACTACCCGGTGATCGTCACGCTGCCGATGCGCGCGGCCGACTACTGGAACGAATTGCCGGACGCGGCCGACACGTTCTACTGGCAGGTCGGCCAGGCGCTGCTCGACGCGATCCGCCATGCGCGCGCGCCGGGCGATCTCGAGCAGATGCTCGAACGCGTGCGGCTCGCGCCGGGCGACGACCGGTATGCGGACATCGTCGACGGCATGCCGGCGCCGCCGCCGGAACGGCCGGCCCCGGCCGCGTGGCCGGGGCTGTCCGGTTACTTCGATCCGCACGGCGGCACCAGTTTCTGGTGGACCAACCGCGCGGACGGATCGCCGCTGCGCACGCATGCGCATACGGGCACGCCCGACAACGCGCTATTCCTGACGCTGTTCGGCGGCAGCTAGCGGCCCGGCAGAAGGATGGCGGGCCGCCGGGCGCGGCGGGCGGACAGGACGCGGTTTCGAGAGGTGGTGGAGATGAAGGACGCTGGATCGAGAGACAACGAGCACGACACGGCGACACGCGGCGACGCATCCGAATTCACGGTGCGGCCGCTGCCGCTCGGCCATCGCCTGGGCGAACTGCAGCTCGACGAAGTGCTGGGCATCGGCGGCTTCGGGATCGTCTATCGTGCATTCGACCGCACGTTGCGGCGCGCGGTCGCGATCAAGGAGTACATGCCGTCGATGCTGGCCACGCGCGGCGGCGACTATACGGTGTCGCTACGCTCCGAGCGGTTCGCGCAGGCGTTCGACGCCGGGCGCGGCGCGTTCCTGAACGAGGCGCGCCTGCTCGCGCAATTCGACCATCCGGGGCTCGTCAAGGTCCTGCATTTCTGGGAAAGCCACGGCACCGCGTACATGGTGATGCCGTTCTACGAAGGGCGCACGCTCAAGCAGCTGCTCGACGGCGGGATGCGGATCAGCGAGACGCAGTTGCGCAACATCGTCGGCGCGCTGCTCGGCGCGCTCGACACGCTGCATCGCGCGCAATGCTTCCATCGCGACGTCGCGCTCGACAACGTGCTGATCCGCCCGAACGGCAGCGCGATCCTGCTCGACTTCGGTGCGGCGCGCAAACGGATCGGCGACCTGGTCGACGACGGCGCGATGATGATCAAGCCCGGCTACGCGCCGATCGAGCAGTACACCGACGATCCGGCGTTCAGCCAGGGGCCGTGGACCGATCTGTATGCGCTCGGCGCGGTGATGCACGCGATGATCACCGGCGAATTGCCGCCCGCGGCCGTCGTGCGCAGCATCAAGGACACGTACCGGCCGCTCGCATCGCGCGAACTGCCGGCCGGCGAGGTGTACAGCCCGGCGTTTCTCGCGGCCGTCGATCATGCGCTGCAGTTGCGGATTCCGGCTCGGCCGGAATCGGTCGCGGCGTTCGCGGCGGAGCTCGGGTTGCGGGACTTCGGGGCGGGTGGCGGGTATGGCGCGGCGGTCGTGCCGCCGGTGAGTGAGGCGGGCAGGAGCGGGGAAGGGACGGGGGAGGCTTCTGCTGCGTCCGGCACGGCGTCGGTTGTCGCCGGGGCTTCGATCGGCGCGGGCGGGACCGCTTCGGGTAACGCTGCGCCGGAGGAGCGGCCGTCGTCGTCCGCTGGTGCGGATCATGTGTCTTCGCCCGCGGACACGGCATCCGCATCGCATGGCGTGTCAGGCGCCAAGCCGCAGGCCGACGATGCGCGTTCGACCTCCGAAGCGGTCGCGCAAGGTGCCGCGATCGCGGCTGCGGGCACGCTCGCAGCGTCCGCATCGCATGCGTCTCAGCCGACTGGGAAACCGGCTGAAAAACCCGTTGAATCCAGCGCACCGCACGCACACGTCGAACGCGCGAAAGAATCGCCCGCGGCAAGAGCTGACGCACCGGGCGAAGCCGGTACGCGATCCACAAGCACCGACACAGGCATCGGTGCGCGTGGTGCAGCAGGTTCCGGGAATGGGAACGCCTCTTCAGCTGCCGGTACCGCCGGTACGACCGCACCGTATGCCGCCGCATCGGCTTCGCCCTCGGGCGGCGCATCCGTGCCGACCGGCGGGCAACACGGCCAGGCCGCCGCGCGGTCGCGCAACCGCCGGCTGCCCGTCTACGTCGGCAGCGCGCTCGTCGCGCTGATCGCGGTCGGCCTCGCGGCGACGTATCTGTCGCGTCCCGCCCGCATCGCCGACGAGCCCGCGCCGGCCGCAAGCCAGCCGCAGGCCGGCACGTCACCGCCCGCGAGCACGCCGGCTGCCACACTGGCCCAGCAGGGGCCGACACCGACGGTCGTGCCGCCGTCCAGCCTGCCGGCCGGATCGTCCGCGCAAGTTCCGCCGCCACCGGTTGCCGCCGAGCCTGCCAGCACGCCATCTGTTGAAGCCGCCGCACCCGCGCCGCAGGTTGCGACCACCGTGACGAATCCGACTCCGGCCCCGGCCGGCTCCGGGTCGGCCATCGCGCCCGCCGGCAGCCTCGACGCATCGGAGCGCGTCGTCAACGTGCCGCCGTCGGAAGCGGCCGCCGCGCCGACGGCCAGGCCCGCCCCGGCGCCGAAGCCTCCGCCGGAAGCCGACACGGCCATCGCCGCCGTCAACGTGCTGCCTGCCGAGCAACAACCGCGTCCGCAGAAGGCGCAGGAAACCGTGCAGGTACGTTTCAACGTGCGGCCGTGGGGCGACATCTACGTGAACGGCGCGCGGCGCGGCGCCAGCCCGCCGCTGCGCTCCGTATCGCTGACACCCGGCGTCTACGTGATCGAGATCCGCAACGGCTCGCTGCCGCCGTTGCACCGCACCGTAGCGATCGACTTCGGCAGCAAACCGGTCAACATCGACTATGCATTCGAATGACGTCAGCCAGGCGGCGCTGGCCGCCGCCGCATATTCCACGGTGCCGTCCGGCCTGCCGGCGAGCCCGCGCGCCGACCTGATCGGCCAGTTGCTCGCGGAGGTCGCGCCCGATACGCCGTGCGGCGCGAACCTCGAATACGACGCCGAGTTCCTGCAACTTCAGGAGCGCGCGACGCCGCGTGCCGAGCAGCAATACGGCGACACCGTGATCCCGGCCGAAGCGCCCGACTGGCGCGCGGTCGAGCGGCTCGCACTGGCGCTGTCCGCGCGCACGAAAGACCTGCGCGTCATCGCCTGTCTCGCACGAAGCTGGACCGAACAGCATGGCATTCCCGGCTATGCGGACGCGCTCGCGCTCGTCGCGAACCTGCTCGAGCGCCGCTGGGACGACCTGCATCCGCGGCTCGACGCGGACGGCGAACCGGACCCGGCACTGCGGATGAACGCGCTCGCCGAGGTGGCCGGCGCGCACGACTGCGCGCGCGCGGCGCGCCGCCAGCCGCTGTTCGGCGGCGGGCCGAGCGTGCGCGACGCCGAAAGGCTGCTGGACGGCCGCGACGACACCGGCAGCCCCGTGGCGGGCAGCCGCGAAAGCCTGCTGGCTGCGCTGTCGGCCGCGCGCAGCGACGGCACGACGCCGCTCGACGCGGCGCGCGCGGCACTGCACGCGCTGGAGGTGATCCGCGTGTGCGTGACGGACAAGCTGGGCCGCGAATGGGCACCCGACGAAGGCGATGCGGAGAAGACGCTGCAGCGGATCGTGCGCGAAGTGCCGCTACCCGAACCGCAACCGGTGTCGCGCGACATACACCAGGCCGCGCCCGACGACGCATCGCAGAACGGCACGACAGCTATCGCGTCAACGGCGATGCCGAACGCCCACGCATGGCGCGACGCCGAAGTCACGAGCCGCGACGACGTGCGCCTCGGTCTCGACAAGATGTGCCGTTATTTCGAGCAGCACGAGCCGAGCCATCCGGCGCCGCTGCTGCTGCGGCGTGCGCAGCGGCTGCTCGCGCTCGACTTCTACGAAATCATCCGCGATCTCGCGCCGGAGAGCCTGCCGAAGCTGGACTTGCTGAGCGGCGAGCGGAGCGAATGAAACGAACGAACGGCGCCGCCATGCGGGCGACGCCGACGGACTGCGCAACCTGATCGATGTGAAGGAGTGGACGATGACGGACAGAACCAAGGCGGCGGGCAGCGGACAGAAGTTCATCGCGCGCAATCGGGCGCCGCGCGTGCAGATCGAGTACGACGTCGAAACCTACGGCGCCGAACGCAAGGTGCAGTTGCCGTTCGTGATGGGCGTGATTTCGGACCTGGCGGGCAAACGTGCCGAGCCGTTGCCGGACTTGCCGGAACGCAAGTTCCTCGAAATCGACGTCGACAACTTCGACGAGCGGATGAAGTCGGTCGCGCCGCGCGTCGCGTTCCAGGTGCCGAACACGCTGACGGGCGAAGGGGTGCTCAACGTCGACATGACGTTCGAGCAGATCGACGATTTCTCGCCGGCCGCGATCGCGCGCAACGTCGACGCGCTGCGCCGGCTGCTGGAGGCGCGCACCGAGCTGTCGAACCTACTGTCGTACATGGACGGCAAGCACGGCGCCGAACAGCTGATCGAGCGCGCGATCAACGATCCCGACTTGCTGAAGACGCTCGTGCGCGAACCGCATGCCCCCGCACAGCGCGGCGACGCAACCCAACCGGAGGCCCGCGATGAATGATCCCGTCCAATCCCGCGTCGACGCGCGCGAGGCCGCGCAACCGGCCGTCGCGCACGACGAATTCGCCGCGCTGCTGCAGAAGGAGTTCAAGCCGAAGACGGCCGAGGCGCGCGAGTCGGTCGAGCGCGCGGTGCGCACGCTCGCGCAGCAGGCGCTCGAACATACGGTCGGCATGACGACCGATGCGTACGGCAGCGTGAAGCAGATCATTGCGGAGATCGACCGCAAGCTGTCCGAGCAGATCAACCAGATCCTGCATCACAACGAATTCCAGACGCTCGAAGGCGCGTGGCGCGGGCTGCATTACCTCGTCACGCACACCGAGACCGACGAGCTGCTGAAGATCAAGGCGCTGCCGGCGTCGCGCAACGAGGTCGCGCGGATGCTGAAGCGCTACAAGGGCGTCGCGTGGGACCAGAGCCCGCTGTTCCGCAAGATCTACGAAGAGGAATACGGGCAGTTCGGCGGCGAGCCGTTCGGCTGCCTGGTCGGCGATTTCCATTTCAATCACAGCCCGCCGGACGTCGAGATGCTCGGCGAGCTGTCGAAGATCGCGGCGGCCGCGCACGCGCCGTTCATCGCCGGCGCGTCGCCGGAGCTGATGCAGATGGATTCGTGGCAGGAGCTGTCGAACCCGCGCGACCTGACGAAGATCTTCCAGAACACCGAATACGCGGCGTGGCGCAGCCTGCGGCAGTCGGAGGATTCGCGCTACATCGGCCTCGCGATGCCGCGTTTTCTTGCGCGGCTGCCGTACGGCGCGCGCACCAACCCGGTCGACGAATTCGACTTCGAGGAAGACACCGACGCCGCGAACCACGACCGCTACACGTGGGCGAACTCGGCATACGCGATGGCCGCGAACATCAACCGCTCGTTCAAGCAGTTCGGATGGTGTTCGTCGATCCGGGGCGTCGAATCAGGCGGGGCGGTCGAAGGGCTGCCGAGCCACACGTTCCCGACCGACGACGGCGGCGTCGACCAGAAATGCCCGACCGAGATCGCGATCAGCGACCGTCGCGAGGCCGAGCTCGCGAAGAACGGTTTCATGCCGTTCGTGCACCGGAAGAATTCGGATTTCGCGGCGTTCATCGGCGCGCAGTCGCTGTACCAGCCGGCCGAGTACCACGATCCCGACGCGACCGCGAACGCGCGGCTGTCCGGCCGCCTGCCGTACCTGTTCGCGTGCTGCCGCTTCGCGCATTACCTGAAGTGCATCGTGCGCGACAAGATCGGCTCGTTCCGCGAACGCGACGACATGGAGCGCTGGCTGAACGACTGGATCATGAACTACGTCGACGGCGACCCCATCAACTCGTCGCAGGAAACCAAGGCGCGCAAGCCGCTCGCGGCCGCGCAGGTGGTCGTCGACGAAGTCGAGGACAACCCCGGCTACTACACGTCGAAATTCTTCCTGCGGCCGCACTACCAGCTCGAAGGGCTCACCGTGTCGCTGCGGCTCATCTCGCGGTTGCCGACCGCGAAGGCGGCCAACGAGTGAGCGGCGCAGCAGGCAACGATCGGCATTCATCCTGACATCGCACTGAAACGGAGACGGCAATGGGCGTGGCAATGTTTATGAAGGTGGACGGCGTGACCGGCGAATCGGCGGACGCGCAGCACAAGGGCTGGACCGACATCCAGTCGTTCACGTGGGGGGCGAGCCAGCCGGGCGCGATGGCGAGCGGCAGCGGCGGCAACGCGGGCAAGGCGAGCTTCAACGATCTCGTCGTCGCCGCGTACATGGACAAGGGCGCGCCCGCGATCATCAAGAACTGCGCGAACGGCAAGCACCTTTCGACGGTCGAGATCTCCGCGTGCAAGACGGGCGGCACGCAGGTCGAGTTCATGCGCGTGACGCTGCAGGAGGTGCTCGTCACGTCCGCGCAGGTCGCGGGCATCGATCCGGGCGACGTCGCCGACCGGCTGATGATGCACTACGGCTTCCAGGCCGCGAAGGTGAAGAAGCAGTACTGGCAGCAGAACGACAACGGCGGCAAGGGCGCGGAAGTGACCGTCGGCTGGAACATCAAGGAAAACACCGAGATGTGACGGCGCGGAGATGACCATGGACGACCCGCGAACCCGCGACGGCCGGGAGGGCAGCCTGCGCGACCGGCTCCAGCCCGCGCTGCTCGACCGGCTCACCGACGACACGCCGCAGCGCGCGACCGAAGCGCCCGGCGCGCAGTGGATCGGCACCGAACGCCTGCGCGCGGCCGTGCTGCGCGATCTCGCGTGGCTGCTCAACACGCGCAACGCCGAGGACGGCTTCGTCGACTGGTCGGCGTTCGCGCACGCGCAGGCGTCGGTGCTCAACTACGGGATGCGGCCGCTCGTCGGCAAGCCGATGTCGGGCGTCGAGCGGATGTCGGTCGAGGCGTCGATCCGCGACGCGATCATCCGCTTCGAGCCGCGCATCGCGCCCGACAGCGTCGACGTCCGCAGCGTGATCGATGCGGCTGGCGGCCGCGCCGGCGAGCGGCGCCACAACGTGCTGCTGTTCGAGATTCGCGGCACGCTGTGGTCGATCCCGCACCCGCTCGAATTCGTGCTGCGCTCCGACCTCGATCTCGAGACGGGCGCGATGTCGCTGCAATCCGTGGCGGGGGCCTGACGCGATGGATACGCGCCTGCTCGACTACTACAACCGTGAACTCGCGTACCTGCGCGAGCTCGGCGGCGAATTCGCGCAGCAGTTCCCGAAGGTCGCCGCGCGGTTGCGGCTCAATGAATCGGGGCCGCCCGACCCGTACGTCGAGCGGCTGCTCGAAGGCTTCAGCTTCCTCACCGCGCGCGTGCAGCTCAAGATGGACGCCGAGTTTCCGCGCTTCACGCAGGCGCTCCTGGATGCCGTGTATCCCGGCTATATCGCGCCGCTGCCGTCGAT
Organism: Burkholderia sp. AU30198; assembly: GCF_020419825.1. Lineage (NCBI taxonomy): Bacteria > Pseudomonadati > Pseudomonadota > Betaproteobacteria > Burkholderiales > Burkholderiaceae > Burkholderia > Burkholderia sp. AU30198. The sequence goes on from NZ_JAIZSA010000001.1 coordinate 791,775, forward strand.
GGCGATCGTGCGGTTCGCGCCGCTGCTGAACGAAGGCAGCCTCGCGCAAGGCTGGCGGCTGCCGGCCGGCACCGCGCTGCGCGCGCGTCCGGCCGCGTCCGAGCAGACCGCCTGCGAATTCCGCACCGCGCACGACCTGACGCTGTGGCCGCTCGAGCTGACCGATGCGACCGTCACCGGCGCGCCGTCGTGGCTGCCGCGCGGCGCCTTCGCCGCGCGGCAGGACGTGCGCGGCGCACTGCGCATCCGGCTGAAGGCGCGCGGCGGCGCCAAGCTCTCCCAGTTGCCGCTCGACCGGCTGACGTTCCATCTCGCGGGCCCCGAGCGCGATGCGCTGCACCTGCTCGAACTGATCGCCGCGCATGCGCTCGGCGTCGTGTGCCACGATCCGGCGCAGCCGCCGCGCTGGTTGCATACGCTCGACGCCGACGAGATCGTCCACGAGGGCTTCGATCCCGCACAGGCGATCCTGCCCGACGACGGCCGCAGCTTCCACGGCTACCGGCTGTTGCGCGAGTATTTCGCGTTTCCGGCGCGCTTCCTGTTCTTCAGCATCGGCGGGCTGCGCGCCGCGCTTGCGCGCGCAACCGGCGACGAGTTCGAATTGACCGTGCTGTTCGATCGTCATGACGCTGCACTCGAAGCAGCCGTCAGCGCGAAACACCTCGCGCTGAACTGCACGCCGGCCGTGAACCTGTTCGCGCGCCGTGCCGATCGCATTCCACTGCAGCCGGGCGTGCGTGAGCACCACGTGGTCGTCGATCGCAGCCGTCCGCTCGACTACGAAGTCTATGCGGTGCAACGGCTCGCGAGCGAGCAGCGGGAGGACGGCCAGTCGCGCGAATTCCGGCCGTTTCATGCGTCGTTCGCGAGCGACGACGGCAATCACGGCGCGTACTACACGGTGCGGCGCGAACCGCGGCTCGTCTCCGCGCAGGCGCGCGCGAACGGCACGCGCACCGGCTATGTGGGCAGCGAGACCTACGTGTCGCTCGTCGACAGCCAGTGCGCGCCGTACGACGAGACGATCCGCTACCTGGCGGCCGACACGCTGTGCACGAACCGCGATCTCGTGCTGCTGCAGCCACCCGGCGACGCGAACACGTTCACGTTGCGCGTGTCGGCCCCGGTCGAAAGCATCGTCGCGATCCGCGGCCCGTCGCGCCCGCGCCCGCCGATCGCCGATGCGCAAACCGCGTGGCGGCTGATCCGCCATCTCGGGCTGGCGCGCCACACGCTGACCGATCTCGACGACGAAGAGGGCGCGCATGCGCTGCGCGAACTGCTCGGCCTGCATGCTGACCCGGCCGATGCCGCGATGCGCCGGCAGATCGACGGCGTGCTGCGCGTGGCGTTCTCGCCGGTGTTCCGCCGGCTGCCGGCGTCCGGCCCGCTGATGTTCGGGCGCGGCGTGCAGGTCGACGTGACCGTCGACGACCATGCGTTCTCCGGCGACAGTCCGTTTCTGCTCGGCGCGGTGCTCGAACAGTTCTTCGCGCGCCACGTGTCGATCAACGCGTTCGCCGAATGCGTGCTGACCAGCGCGCAGCGCGGCACACTTGCACACTGGCCGGCGCGCATCGGCAGGCGGCCCGCGATATGAAGCGCGACATGTCACCGGGTGCCGGGCCCGCCGCCGAAGCCGCACGCCGCGACGCGTGGTGGGCACGCCTGCGTGCCGCGCCGCACGGTTACGACCTGTTCCAGGCGCTGCGCTGGCTCGATGCGCTGTCGCCCGGCCGCGCGCCGCTCGGCCATGCCACGCGGCCGCGCGACGAGCCGGTGCGGCTCGGGCAGCAGCCGTCGCTCGCGTTCGCGGCGTCGATGCTGGCCGGCGTGAGCGACGAGGGCAGCGGCATGCCGCCACGCATCGCGATCCACGGGTTCGGGCTGTTCGGGCCGAACGGGCCGCTGCCGACGCACCTGACCGAATACGCGCACGAACGCGCGGCGCAGCACGACGACCCGACGTTTGCCGCGTTCGCCGACCTGTTTCATCACCGGCTGATCCTGCTGTTCTACCGCGCCTGGGCCGATGCACAGCCGACGGTGAGCCTCGATCGCCCGGAGCGTGCACGGTTCGACGGCTATGTCGCGAGCCTGATCGGGCGGGCGGCACATGGCGACAAGCCCGCCGTGAAAACCGACACCCACGCCGACGCCGACACGCTCGCACCGCATGCGCGCTATTTCCACGCGGGTCATCTCGTGCGGCACACGCGCAACCCGGAAGGGCTCGTGCAGATCCTGCGCCGGCATTTCGGTGTCGAGGCCCGCATCGTCGAGCACGTGCCGCAGTGGGTCGCGATCGAACGCTCGCAGCGCTGCACGATCCGTGCGACTCGGCCGACGTTGCGCGTCGGCGCCGTCGCGCTCGGCATCGCGGTGCGCGATGCTCAGTCGCGCTTCCGGATCGTGCTCGGGCCATTGTCGCTCGACGCGTACCGCCGCTTCCTGCCGGGCGGCCCGCATGCCCGGCAGCTTGCGCAATGGGTGCGCGAATACGTCGGCATCGAGTTCGACTGGGACGTGCAGCTCGAACTCGCGGCCGACGCGGTGCCGGCGATCGCACTCGGCGCGCCGCAGGGCATCGGCCGCACCGCGTGGCTCGGGCATCGGCTCGAACCGGGCCCCGCGCGTGACCTCGTCGTCCGCTACGACGTGCGGCGCGGCGGTGCACCCCTTCATCGCGAAACCGCCTAACCGGGAACCGTCATGTCCGATATCGGCCGCGCCAACCTGTTCGGAAAACTGAATCCGTATCTGTACGAGACGCTCGAGCAGGCGACCGGCTTCTGCCGTCTGCGCGGCAATCCATACGTCGAGCTTGCGCACTGGTTCAAGCAGATGCTGCAGCGGCCGGACGGCGACCTGCAGCGCGTGCTGCGCCACTTCGGGATCGATGACGCCGCGATCGACCGCGGGCTCGTTGCCGCGCTCGACAAGCTGCCGCGCGGCGCGGGCTCGGTGTCGGATCTGTCCGTGCATATCGATGATGCAGTCGAACGCGCATGGGTCTACGCGACGCTGAAGTACGACGCGACGCGCATCCGCGGCGCGGTGCTGCTGCTCGCGATCCTGAAGACGCCACAGTTGCGCAACGTGCTGGTGGCGATCACACGTGAGTTCGAGCGCGTCGTGCCGGACGTGCTCGCCGACGAACTCGGATCGATCGTCGAAGGCTCGCCGGAGGCACCACCGGCCGGGCAGGCTGCGGCGGGCGGCGATATGGCGACGCGCGGCGCGACCGCCGCCGCCTCCGACGGCTCTGCGCTTGCGCGTTTCGCCGTCGACCTGACTGCCCGCGCGCGGGCCGGCGAGATCGATCCAGTGATCGGGCGCGATCCGGAGATTCGCCAGATCGTCGACATTCTGCTGCGGCGCCGGCAGAACAACCCGCTGCTGGTCGGCGAGGCCGGCGTCGGCAAGACGGCCGTCGCGGAAGGGTTCGCGCTGCGGATCGCCGCCGGCGACGTGCCGCCGTCACTGCGCGACGTCGCGCTGTACCTGCTCGATATCGGGCTGCTGCAGGCCGGCGCGAGCGTGAAGGGCGAGTTCGAGAGCCGGCTGCGCGGCGTGATCGACGAGGCGATGTCGTCCGAGCGGCCCGCGATCCTGTTCATCGATGAAGTCCACACGCTCGTCGGCGCGGGCGGGGCCGCCGGCACCGGCGACGCCGCGAACCTGCTGAAACCCGCGCTCGCCCGTGGGCTGCTGCGCACGATCGGCGCGACCACATGGTCGGAGTACAAGCAGTACATCGAGAAGGACCCGGCGCTCACGAGGCGCTTCCAGCTCGTGCACGTGCACGAGCCGGAGGAGGCGGCCGCGCTGACGATGCTGCGCGGCCTGGCCGGGAAGCTCGAGGCCCACCACCGCGTGCTCGTGCTCGACGACGCGCTGCAGGCGGCCGTCACGCTGTCGCACCGTTACATTCCGGCCCGCCAGTTGCCAGACAAGGCGATCAGCCTGCTCGATACGGCCTGCGCGCGCGTCGCCGTCAGCCAGCACGCGGTGCCCGCGCCGATCGAAGATGCGCGCCGCCGCATCGACAGCCTGCGCGTCGAACAGGAGCGGATCGGACGCGAATGCGCGCTCGGCACCGGCGATCCCGCCCGGCGCGATGCGATCGAGCACGACATTGCCGCCGCCCGGGCCGAACTCGACCGGCTCGACACGCGCTGGCAAACCGAACGCGACGCGTTGACGGCGATCGTCGATGCCCGCGCGTTGCTGCTCGACGACGATCCCGCGCATGCGCTCGACGCCGACGCGCGTACCGCCGCACAAACCCGTCTCTCGGCCGCACAGCAGGCGCTGGCCGACCTGCAGGGCGACGCGCCGCTCGTGCTGCCCGCCGTCGACACGCATGCGGTGGCCGCCGTCGTGGCCGACTGGACCGGCATTCCGCTCGGCCGGATGGTGCGCGACGAAACGCAGGCCGTGCTGAAACTCGCCGATACGCTCGGCGAACGCGTCGTCGGCCAGAAGCACGCGGTCGAGTTGATCGCCAAGCGCATCCAGACCGCGCGTGCGAAGCTGGACGACCCGAAGAAACCGCATGGCGTGTTCCTGCTGTGCGGCCCGTCCGGCGTCGGCAAGACCGAGACCGCGCTCGCGCTGGCCGACACGCTGTATGGCGGCGAACACAACGCGATCACGATCAACATGAGCGAGTTCCAGGAGGCGCATACCGTATCGACGCTGAAGGGTGCTCCGCCCGGCTATGTGGGTTACGGGCAGGGAGGGGTGCTCACCGAAGCAGTGCGCCGCCGCCCGTACAGCGTCGTGCTGCTCGACGAGATCGAGAAGGCGCACCGCGACGTGCACGAGATTTTCTTCCAGGTATTCGACAAGGGCTGGATGGAGGACGGCGAAGGGCGCGACATCGATTTCCGGCATACGGTGATCCTGCTGACGTCGAACGTCGGCGCCGATCGCGTGATGCAGCTGTGCCGCGATCCCGAGCGCCTGCCCGACACGCAGACGCTCGCCGATGCGCTGCGCGCGCCACTGCTGGACGTGTTTCCCGCCGCGCTGCTCGGCCGGTTGACCGTCGTGCCGTACTACCCGCTCACCGACGCGACGCTCGCGCGGATCGTCGCATTGCAGTTGCGGCGGATCGAGCAACGGATCGACGCGCACCACGGCATCCGGCTGCGCTGCACCGACGCGGCGACCGCGCTGGTCGTCGAGCGCTGCCGCACGATCGAATCCGGCGGCCGGATGGTCGACGCGATCCTCACGCACACCGTGATGCCGCGCATCGGCCGCGCGATCCTGCAGGCCACGCTCGAAGGTCGCACGCTGTCGTCAATCGAGCTGAGCGCCGCGGACGGCGAATTCGCGTACCGGTTCGACGAGGAGGAAACGACTTGAATCGCGTATTCACACTCGACAGCCCGCACGGCGACGACCTCAAATTCCATACGCTCGACGGCAGCGACGAACTCAGCCACCTGTTCGAATTCCGGATCGAGGCGCTCGCCGACAGTCACAGCCTGTCGCTGAAGGACATGCTCGGCAAGCCCGTGACGGTCCGGATCGAACAGCAGGACCTGTCGACGCGCTACCTGAACGGCATCGTTGCGCGCGCATCGCTCGCCGGACGGCGAGCCGAGCGGTACTACGGCTATGAGCTGATCGTGCGTCCGTGGCTGTGGCTCGCGACGCGCCGCTCCGATTGCCGGATCTTCCAGAACAAGACCGTGCCCGAGATCGTGCAGGAGGTGCTGTCGACGTACGGGTTTCCGATCGAGAACCACCTCGCCGAAACGTATGTGCCGCGCGACTATTGCGTGCAGTACAACGAAACCGATGCCGCGTTCGTGTCGCGGCTGATGGAGTTCGAGGGGATCTACTTCTGGTTCCGGCATGCGGAGGACACGCACACGCTGATGCTGGGCGATGCGATGTCGTCGCACACCGTGCTGCCCGGCTACGAAACGATTCCGTACATCGCGCGCGACCGTACGGCGATCGCCGACGAGGAGCACATCGACGGCTGGCTGCCCGCGCAGGAAGTGAGTGTCGGCCGGCACCAGACCACCGATTACGACTATACGAAGCCGCGTGCCGATCTTTCGTCGCAGAAGGTCGATCCGCGTGGTCACGATCACGACAGTTTCGCGTCGTTCGAGTGGCCGGGCGGCTATCGCGACGATGCCCCCGGTGCGCACTACAGCCGCGTTCGGCTCGAGGAGCAGCAGGCGGAACATGAACGGGCGAGCGCCGATACCGACGTGCGCGGTGTCGCGCCCGGTTATCTGTTCACGCTCGAGCATTGCCCGCGTGCGGACCAGAACCGCGAGTACCTGATCGTGCGGTGCCAGTACCGCTTCCAGGAGAACGCGTATGCAAGCGATCAGGGCACGGAGGCTGTAGTCCATCAGACGATGATGCTCGTGCAGCCGTCGAGCCTGCCTTACCGGTCACCGCGCGACACGCCGCGACCGCGCACCAACGGGCCGCAGACGGCGACCGTCGTCGGGCCGCCGGGGGAGGAAATCTGGACCGACCAGTATGGACGCGTGAAGCTGCAATTCCGCTGGGATCGGTACGGGCAGAGCAACCAGGATTCGTCGTGCTGGGTGCGGGTGTCGAGTCCCTGGGCGGGTGGTGGATTCGGGGGCGTGCAGATTCCGCGCGTGGGTGACGAGGTCGTCGTGGATTTTCTGAATGGCGATCCGGATGAGCCGATCGTCACCGGGCGGGTTTACAACGGCGAGAAGATGCCGCCGTGGGGGCTGCCGGGGAGCGCGACGCAGAGCGGCTTGCTGTCGCGTTCGTCGCCGGGCGGGACGACTGACCACGCCAATGCGTTCCGGTTCGAGGACAAGAAGGGCGCCGAACAACTCTGGATGCACGCGGAAAGGAATTTCGATGCGGAGACAGAGGCCGATCACACGCTTTCCGTCGGGAACAACCATACGCATACGGTCGGGAACGACGAGACGATGCAGGTGAAGAACAACCGGCAACGGAGCGTGGGGCAGAACGAGACGGTGAATATCGGGCAGAACCGGGTCGCGCAGATCGGGGCGAACGAGACGCATGGGGTTGTCGGCAACCGGACGCGGACGGTCGGGCAGAACGAAACCGTGACGATCGCCGCGAATCGCGACGCGACCATCGGTGGCGGGCATACCGAGACGGTCGCGAAGGGCAAGACCGAGACGATCGGCGAAGCCAAGACGCTCAACGTCGGGCAGATGTATCAGACGACGTCGCAGGACATGAAGACGCTGGTTGCGGCGGCGCATACCGAGGAGATCGGCGCGCGGACCTCAACGATCGCGAACGCGCATACGCACACGGTCGGCGGCGAACACACCGTCAACGTCGGCGCGAACCATACGACGAATGTGCAGCATCAGGTGACCGTCAACGCAGGTGACCAGCTTTCGCTCGTCTGCGGGAATTCGAGCATCGTGATGAAGAGCGACGGCACGATCACGATCCAGGGCGTCAATGTCGCATCGACCGGTACGAACACCCACAGTGTGAACGGCAAGACGGTGACGTCGTCGGCGACCGCCGAGCACACGGTCGAAGGCGCCGTCCTGAAACTGAATCCGTGACGGAGGTCCGCACGAATGCAGAACTGGCAGCCGACCAATCCGGTGGAGCGCAGGTTCATGGATGCGCACACGGACTGGATGAGTTTCGCGAAAGAGCAGGACGCGCGCTTGATGATCTGGCAGACCGACGAGACGGATGCGGCGCTCGTCCGGCTGTATTTCCAGGTTCAGGATGAAACGTCGTGCGCGGTCAGGACGATGCGGGCGTCGTTCGTCGATGAAGCGGGTTATGCGACGGCGCTGACCGACGAGCTCATTGCGTTCTACAACCGCCGGCGGGAAGCATCCAACGCGCAGGGCATACGTGCGGACTGGCAGGCGCCGTACGACGACGGCAAGAATCCCTTGCTCTACCTGTTCGCGGTGACCGACAGCCTGATGCAGCACCATCCGGACGTTTTCCCGGCGATGGTATTCGTGCTGGACCCTGTGAAAGTGCGGGATGACGCGGCATGGGTGCGATGGATGGACGATTTGCTGTCGATCGTGGCGGTCGCGCCGCAGCTTGCCGAGCGTGTGCGCTTCGTCGTGCCGCGTATCGATATCGCACCGTTTGCTGCGTTGATGCAACGGCATCGCGCCGCGGTTCACGTCGCGCACGGCAAGTATTCGATGGCGAGCGTACCTCGCGAGTTACTGGCGGAATCGGGCGAGCGCGGGCCGAGCGGGGAGTTTCGACGGCATTTCGTGATGCTGACCGAGATGATCGAAGGCAACAATCCTTCTCGGCTGGAGGAACTTCGAGCGGCCGCATTGAAGGTCGCGGAGCGTGAGCAGTGGTTCGATCAGTGCGTTGTCGTGCATCTGATTGCGGGGGCCGCCTATCTGAAATGGCGTGATCGGGAGAAGGCGATCAATGCGTATCGCAGCGCGGCCAGCAGCGGCATGCTCGCGGTTGAAGCCGGGCATCCGGCAGGGCACAAGCTCGTTGCGAACGGGTTGTTCGGCGAGGCGAGCGTGCATCTGACGCACAGGGATTATGCACACTCGGCTTATTGCTACGAGCGTGCGGCGGCGTCGACTACGGCGGCGAAGGACGGGCTGATGACGGTCGAGGCCTGGCGGATGAGCGCGGTGTGCTGGGAGCGGGCAGGGGAGCGCGAACATGCGCTGGAGGCCGGGTTCAATGCGCTCGATGCGGGGTTGATGATCGACGAGCCGATGCGGGCGAACAGCAATCTGCCGATGGTTGTCGAGTGGATGGTGTCGCAACTGGGTGCGATGGACCGACGACGCAACGCGTTGAGCGAGAAGGTCGCTGCGTTGCGTGGTGGGTGCTGAACGGGGAGGGCTGAGTGGGATTGCTCGCGGTCAAGCATCTGGATCCCGTTGTCGGTGTCGACGTTCACTCGGTATTGGTCACGCCGGGTACGCCGCCGGTGTTCCTGCCGCATCCTCACGTCGGATTCATGCTCGATCTGCGCGAGTACATCCAGGCGGCAAAGGCCGTGGTCGGCTGCATTGCCATGATGATCGTGCAGGAGAAGGTAACCGAGTACATCGAAGATCACCCTGAAGATGTGACGAAGCTGGAACACCTCGCCGATGAAGCGAGCCAGCAGGTCAATGAACTGATCGGTGGCGGCAAACTACCCGATCTCATGGACGACCCCACTGTCGCCGAGGGAATGAAACTGGCGAAAGAGGCCAACAAGCTCAAGAACCGCATCAGCGACGATCTTGGCTCGAACGTCGGATCTGGTGGCAGCAGCGGCAGGCCGATTTTTGTGAACGGGATGATGCGGGCCACGGCGGGGACGCATGCGTATCACGTTCCGGGGTTGCATTTCCCGCTCGGGGAGTCATTTGCGCCGCCACCTGAGGAGGTTGAACCGTCGAACGACGGCGAATCGTTCATGGGCAGCAAGACGGTGCTGGCCAACAACGATCCGATGTCGTACATGGCGCTGGAGGCGTTGAGTTGCTGGTCGATCGGGATGGAGCCGCCTCCGCATAACAGCGCGCATACGGATCGAACCTATCCGTCCATGCCGAGTTCGGTCATGTTGCCGATTCCGGCGGGAAGGCCTGTTTTTGTGGGCGGGCCGCCGATCGTGAACATGGCCGCCCTTGCGGTGGGGCTGTTCAAGGCGTTTCGTGGTTCCGCATGGGCTAAAAATCTTGCGGACAAGTTGCACCTGAAGCCCGGATTTCTGCGCTGCAATGTCCTGGGAGCCGATCCGGTTGACATGATCACCGGCGAAGTGGTGGTACAGCAGCACGATTTCACGGTGTCGGGGCGCCTGCCGCTCGTGTGGAAACGGCATTACGCGAGTCACGTTTCGCGGTGCGGCGCGGTGGGCGTGGGCTGGCAGACGCTGGCCGACGTCCGGTTGGAACTATTGCAGTACGAGGGCGCGGTGGGCGTGGTGGCGCATTTCGTCGATCACGCTACGGCTTTCGATACGATGCCGAATATGATCGGCTGGCCCGGGCGCACGTATGACTGGCAAAGCGGCTATGCGTTGTACCTGCATGGTGACGGGCTCGTTGTGCGCATGCGAAGCGGGATCGAGTATGAGTTTGAGTTGCCGGCGCATTGGCAACGCATCCTGGGGACGCAGGCGACGGAGCGTTCCTTGACGCTGCCGGTCATGCGAATGGCGGATCTTAACGGCAACGCATGGACATTCTGCCGCGGACAGGGTCAAAGCCTGACGCGCATCGTCGAATGGAAGGGCGAGCAGACGACCGGCCGCATGATTGAGTGCGCGGTAACACACGGCCGGCAGACCGGTGCGCCTGCTGGTTTGCTTACCGCCGTTACGCTGGTGGACACGAACAATCGCGCGCATTCCCTCGTCAGTTACGAGCACGATCGGAACGGGAATTTGATTGAGGTGTTTGATGCGATGGGCCATCCTCATCATTTCGTGTACTCCGATGGCCACCGGATGGTGCGCCACACGAGTGTTCACGGGATGTCTTTCTACTACAGCCACCAGCAGCATGAGGACGGTGCGTGGAGAGTCGACCACGCGTGGGGTGACAACGGCCTGTTGGATTACCGTTTCGTCTTCGACCTCGAACATAACGAGACACGGATTACCGATTCGCTGGGCCATATGAGCGTCCTGCAATCGAACGCACGCGGCTTGCCGGTCGCGCGTATCGACGCGTTGGGTGGCGTGACGAGTTACCGCTACGACGCGCGCGACCGCGCAAGCGCGCTGACGGATCCCGCCGGGTATACAACGCAGTGGGAATACGACGCCTACGGCAATCTGTTGGCGCAGACGCTGCCCGATGGCAGCGTCGTACGGTCCGAGTACGACTCGGCATGCAAGCCGGTGGTGGTGACCTATCCGGGTGGCGGTACGGCGCGCTACGTGTGGGATGAGCGCGGCAATCTGCTCGAGCGGTCAACGCCCGCTCAATCTCGCATACGTTACGAATACGACCAGCATGGGCAGTTCGTTGCACAGACGGACCCGATCGGAGCAGTCACGCGCCTGTCCTATGACAATGACGGCAATATCGCCGAGATCATCGACGCGCTCGGACATTGCATGAGATACACCCATGATGCCCGAGGCAACCTGATACGGACCGTTGACACGACGGGGTCGGCGAGCCGTTACGAATACGATCAGAACGGCAACATGACCCGGGCAATAGCGCCCGATGGGCGCGAAACGTTCTATCGATATGACGCCAACGATAACTTGACGCACTACTGCGATGCGGCCGGCCAGGCCACGCAGCTAGGATATTCCGCGCTCGGGCAGATCATCAGACGATCCACGCCTGAAGGTGGCGTAGTCGAATACCGGTATGACTCCGAGGCCCGCCTGATCAGTGTGATCAACGAGCGTGGCGAAATATATCAACTGAAGCGCAACGCGTTGGGACAGGTGGTCGAGGAGGTCGACTACTGGGGGCAGACGTGTCGCTATGAGTACGGCGCGAGTGGAGAGGTGCTGCGCACCATTGATGCACTGGGGCGTGCGATCGACTATCAAAGAGATGCGCTCGGGCGTGTCGTGCAAAAACGCGTGCAAGATCGGAGGCAGCCCGACGGGATTCGCACCGAAACCTTTCTATACGACCGCGCGGGCAACCTTGTCGCGGCGGAAAACCCTGATAGCCGGATCGAGTTCACGCATGACCTGGCGGGCCGCATCATTGCGGAAAGATATGGCGAAGGTTTCGAAATCCTGCATCAGTACGATGCCGATGGTGATCGCGTCAAACGGACGACCCGGCTCGAGGAGGCCGGCGCGATCATCGAAAGAACGACGCGTTACGAATTCGATGTGCTCAAGCGGGTTACGTTGATGTCGGCCAGCGGTGTGCCGCCGATCCGGTTCGAGCACGATGCGCTTGGGCGCATCCGGGTCGAGCGCTTTGGCGAATCGTTGCGTCGCGAGGCGTCCTACACGGCGGAAGGAAGCTTGGAGCGACAGACACTGCTGCGCGACTCAAGGCCGTTCTTTGCCAGTGAGTATGCCTACGACGTGAACGGCGAATTGATCGAGAAACACCGCAGTGGCGCAAACGCGGAATACTTCCAGTACGACGCGATTGGAACGCTGGCGGAGCATCTGAATTCGGCCGGTCGGTGCTTCCGGTTCACGGTCGATCAGGCGGGAGATCTGATGACGACGCGGGTTCGCGAGGGCGCCGCAAGGCGCGACGCGTTCGGCAACACGCTGCCGGGCGGCGCCTGGTTCCGTGAAGGGGAATATGGCGGCGCTTACCACCTATTCGATCGCGTCGGTAATCTCGTGCGCAAGCATGATTCCGAATGCGACATGGAACTGTGCTGGGATGGAGACGGGCAGCTCATCGAATCGCGCGTCTCGCGGCCGCAGTGGACCGAGCGCGGTCAATGCGGCGGCACATTGCTCGTTCTGACACAGTATTCATACGATGCATTGCATCGACGCACAAGGAAAGTCACGCGACTCACGCTTGGCGCCGGTGGAGCTGGCAAGCCATGTGAGGGTGAGGGTGCGCCTTCATGCATAACGCGGTTCTTCTGGGACGGTGACGTTCTGATCGCGACCCTCACGCAAAGTGACAGACAGTTTGAGTTGTTGATGTCGCGGGCGAATTCCGATTTCGCACTATCCGATCTCGTAACTGATGCAAACGACAGCCGACGTGCCGTGCCGGTCACGCCGGGCGAGTATCAAGAATGGGTGTGCTATCCCGATACGCCGCGGCCGCTCGCCTGGCTGCGCGAAACCGTGCCGCCGGCTGGCACGGAGTTGGCGCGCGCAGTGTCGGCCGACGTGAGCGACGTCCCTGCGCTTTTACCGCAACCTGCGCCTCGGATCGACTGGTTGTCCACAGATCTGAACGGGATGCCGATTCGCGGGGACAATATCGAGAGTGGGATCTCGTGGAGCGTGTCGTACTCGCCATGGGGTGCGATTGATCGCACCACGTCGACGCCCGACGTCGATCAGCCGTTGCGCTTTCTCGGGCAGTATGAGGACCGCGAAACAAGTCTCTACTACAACCGGTATCGGTACTACGATCCGAGCGCAGCTCAATACATATCGATCGATCCGATACGGCTCGACGGCGGTGACAATCTGTATCGATACGCGAGGAATCCGATCGCCTGGACCGATCCGCTGGGCCTTTCGCGTGCTCGAATCACACGGTTTCGATATTTCGGCCATCCCGACCCCGCGATCGAGGCACAGGTGCGAGCGAAGATCGCTCAATTGCTGCAGCAGCGCCCAGATCTTGTTGAGAGCGGCAAGGAGAATATTGGTATCGCGCTGCTGGACGACGGAACGATAACGGATCCGGTGGTCGGCAATCAGACGGAAGGCCATCCGGAAGCCAAGCTTCTGCGTGCGTATCCCGACCGCATCAAGTGCCTGTGGAGCGAACGCGAACCGTGCGACCAACGGCGATACTTTGGCCAAGCGAACACAACCATGCACATGAACGACACGCCGTGCCAAACACTCATTCACGGCAGCCAAGGAATCGAACAGGTCTATTACTACATCATGACGGGCAGCAGAGAGGCAGCCGACTGGTCCAAGGTGCTGCGAAAGCACGCGGCGGAAGGCGTTTTCCTGCCTCAGCCGAAACGATCCTGGTGAGCGATGAGCCGCAAACTGGACATGCCCCGAAGGTAGTGCACAAGCGAGCCATCTCTCGACGGCAAGACAAGATGCAACAGTGGATCAAGCTCGTTCAAGTCATTTACATGATTTTACATAACGTGAATTATCGACATTTTCGTTTGTAGTAGCTAAGTTCAAATGTCCGCTTCTGGCTAAGTTCAGATGTCCGCTTTTCGACCCATCGTAAGCTGACCGGCAGCCGCCGTCTGGCCCGAGGCCCCACGGCCACCCGCGCGAGCCCCTGTCCGACCGTCGATTTTCTCCGTCAGACACATTCACCACGGCCTTCGTCCGCTAAAATTCCCGCCGCTTGTGAAACGCAAGCCAATATCGGGCCGATGACGGCTGCGTCGCGCTATCCAGCGCGGCACTGCCACCGATCGGGGCAGGCATAAGGAAAGACCCCGCCAATCCACAGCGCGGGTCCGAGGTAGCGGTATGGCTAAGGTGCTGTTGCTCGACGACGAGGTCGAGTTGCGCGAGGAAATCGCCGCGTTTCTGGAAAAGCGCGGCTGGACGGTCGATCAGGCCGGCACGGTCGCGGCGTTCCAGGAACGGGCGTCGGATCTCGCATTTGCGATCATCGACGTGATGCTGCCGGATGGAAACGGTTTCGATGCGGCCGCGTGGCTCAGGGCTCGGCATCGCGATTGCGGCATCGTCATGCTGACCGCGCGCGGGGATACGCAGGACAAGATCGACGGCCTGATTGGCGGAGCCGATCACTATCTTGTCAAGCCGGTGAAACTGCTCGAACTCGACGCCATTCTTCAGGCACTCGGCCGCCGGGTGGCAAGCGACTGGCGGCTTGATTGTCAGGCGCGCGTGCTGTCCGCGCCGGTCGGCGGCCGGCTCGATCTGTCGGCAAGCGAGATCGCCCTGCTCGCCTTGCTGGCACGGCATCCGTCCAAGGCAGTGAGCCGGCGGCAGATCGCGGAGGATTTCGGCTTCGACTGGGTCGACTACGACGAGCGCAGGCTGGAAACGATGGTCAGCCGTCTGCGGCAGCGTTGGCGAAGCGAGACGGGTTCGGAACTACCGCTGAAGACCGTCCATCGCACCGGCTACACGTTCGCCGCGCCGCTCCTGCTCGCCTGAGCGGCGAAAGCCGCCCTGTCCGCGTTCGCGGGCAAAAAGACCGTAGCCCGGCAGCCGTGCCCCGCCACACTGACCAGGCTCAATGTACCGCCCTGCATTTCGACCATGCTGCGCGCCTGCGGAAGGCCAAGGCCGGTGCCCGGCTTGCGGCCGACGTTACGGCCGCGATAGAAACGATCGAACACGTGCGGCAGGTCCGCCGGCGGAATGCCGGGGCCGTCGTCCGCCACTTCCAGCTCCACGCCCTCCCGTGCACGCCGGCCGCGCAACACGATCCGCGTGCCGCCCGGCGTGTATTTGACGGCGTTGTCGGCGAGCGTGCGCAGCACGAGACGCGTGAGGCTGACGTCACACGCGAAGGCGTCCGGCAGGTCTTCCGCGTCGATTTCGAGGCGGTGGCCGTCGGACAGCGCCCCGGCAGCGGCAGCCGCATCGTCTAGCAGCGCCGCCAGCCGGGTGTTGCCGATACGGGTGCCGCGTCGCTGCAGCTCGAACCCGTCCTCGTGCAGCGAGTCATTGATCAGCACCGTCAGGCGCTGCGTCGCGCGCAGGATCTTCTGGTAGCGAGACGAGGTCAGCGGATCGGCACGAGAGTCGTCGAGGTCAAGATTTTGAGCGGTGGCGTCGATGACTGCCAACGGCGTCCGCAGTTCGTGCGAGACGGTCGCCAGAAGCTGGCGCTGCTCGTCCTGTGCGCGCTTTTCCATCGCCAGCGACGCTTCCACTTGCTCCATCGCCTCGCGAAGCGCCTGGGTGCGCAGCGCGACCTTTGCTTCCAGATCGCGCTCGGCCTGGCGCGCGACGCGCAACGCGTCAGCCTGCGCCGCCTCCATCGCATTGCGCATCGCGTTGTAGCGCCAGCTGATCGCCGAATTCATGATCAGCATGAACGCGAGCATACCCAGATATCCGGCGTTGTCGGCGAGCAGCCCCGGCGGGATCCACCCGACGTTGCGCGCGACACGCAAAGCGCTGCCGCCGAGCAACAGCAGCAGCACGAGCACGACCACGCGTGCATGCCGGTGTCCGCGGGCGGTGAGCCAGAGCGAAACGGCCATCGTGACGAGGATGGCCACGATCTGCCAGAACAGGTAAAACGGCCTCACCCACCAGACATTGACGACCAGCATCAGCGGCGCGGCAGCCAGCGCCACGGCGATCGTCAGTGCGGAAAAAGCGATCGTCGCGCGCCGCCAGCGTCCGTTGAACAGGCCGAGGTAGTGCGCGGTAAACAGCGTGCCGGCGGGCGTGCCGAGCAGCCAGCTGATCATGTAGACCGCATTGCTCGCAGCCGGAAAGTCCGGCAGCAGGTACTGATAGAGGTAGCCTTCGGCGCCGAGTGCGGTGAGCAGGTTCACGATGACGCTCAGCCCGAAGAGCCCGAAAGAGGCATCGCGCGTCACCCGGAAGAGCCACAGACTCGAGACGAGCAGCACGAGATGCGCGGCATCCAGCAGGCCGAACAGCAACGATTCCTTGCTCGTTGCGGAGATGAACGCGTCGGGCGACCATAGCGCCATAGAGAAACTCATGGTGCTGGTGCTGCGGATGCGCAGATAGAGCGTGACCGGTTGACCCGCCGGAAGGTCCAGGCGAAACACGGGGTTGCGGTAGGCGATGTCGCGTTGCTGCACCGGCATGCGATCGCCAGCGACGTGGCGCTGGTACCCGCCACCCGGCTGCGGCACGTACAGCGTGACGTCGTTCAGCAGCGACGACCGTAGTTCCAGGAGCCACATCGGCGGTGCGCTCGCCGGGCGCGTCAAGGTCACGCGCAGCCACACCGCGCCGTCGACATAGCCGAGCGCCGGCTCCGACGTCTGGCCGACGAACGCGCGCGCAGTCTCGGGCTGCGACATGTGCTCGACAGTGAGCGTGTCGCCCGGATCGCGCAACAGATCCCAGCCCTTCCGGATGTTGACTTGCCCGCCATCGGGCAGCGGAATCGGCGTTGACGCGAAGGCCCCCGAGGCCCAGGTAATCAGGATGAGGAAGATGAGCCGGAACATCACGCGATTCGTGCTGGTGTCTGCGATCGGGCGACACTATAACCGAACACGCGACGCCCTCAGGCGTCCCGATGCCGCCTGCGCTCCGAATGTCAGAATTTGTCAGCTTTCGCCGCGCACGCTCATTTAAGATGCACGCCAATCAAGGAGGCACGGGCGCGGTTCGCCGGCAGTGGAGGCCCGAAGCCCTTGACCAGCGGCGCCACCCTTGCCTACGCCCCGCACGACGACGGCGCATCGACGCCGACAACAACTAGACGGCCGGGCTGGCGGCGGTATTCCGACGAGCATTGACAAAAAATCAGGCACGAGGCGCTCGTTGGACAGCAATGCCGTCGCCGTCCACGCAGGTCGGCAGGGTTTGCGGGCTTGTGTGGCGTTGCGCGCGAAGATGGCGGGCAGTGATCCGTCGTTCTCCAGTCTCGTCTGGCCCAATGGGGCCGGGCGGGACCGGAAACGCCGCGCTGCCCGACGTCTCGATCGTGCGCATTCGGATGAAGCCCGCGCATCAAGCCAGATAGGAAGCCACTTCATCCGCCGTCAGGAAACGCACCAGCGTCACCGACGGGTTCTGCGCCGGATGGAACACGCCACCGAAGCCATCCCAGCTCCGCTGGATACCCTTTTCCGTCTCCAGTGCGATCAGCACGCATTTGCCGTGCTTGCGGTGGCTACGCAACGGCGCTTCGCCCCACGCGAGTGCCAGGTTGTGGACCAGCACGCCGTTCTCATACGCATGGGCCTGCAGCCAGTGAAACTCCGAGGTGTCCAGCTCTTCGTCGCCGTTCCTCGGCGCAATCGCCTTGCCGACGCGCAGCGTCTGCGCGTGTTCGCCGATCAGGCGTTGGAGCAGCGTGAACGCGTGGAACGTGTTGTTGACCGCATGCGCGCTGGCGATGAAGCCGGTGCCTGAAGCCGGCAGCACGACGACGCACTCCGGTTCGTAGCTCAACGCCGACGCGCAGCATAGAAAGTGCAACTGGTCGAACGGCAAACCGTCGTTGTCGGCCACTTTGTCCAGCAACGCTTGCAGCGCGGCGTCAGCAATCAGGTCGCGGTGATTGTCACGATCGCGCATCAGCATGGCCATCAGCGGCAAGACGAGCGTATCGACCGCGTCCCGTAACGCATCGACTTCCCAGCTCTGCCGGGCGTCAAGTGCATCGAGCTGCTGCCGGGCCGCCTGCCAGTCGCGCCGTTCGTCGTCGGTGGCTTCATCGTCGCCCTCCTCGACGGCCCTTGCGCAAAATGGCGCGAGTTCGGGCAGCCACGCCCCAAGCCTCGCGTGCGCGGCAGGAAACAGGATGCGCGGATCGGCCCCGCGCTCGACGATCGCGCCACCGAGCAGCGCCAGCAACGCCGCACGATTCGGATGCAGCGTCGGCAATTCGGCCGCACACGCGTGCAGGATGGCGTCGGCGCGGGCAGGATCCTGCGCCTGCTCGCGTAATTCGTCGACTTCGGTCAGCTCGAAGAAGTCGTCCATCGTGAAAAGATCGGCTTCGTCGAGTACGGGCCGGTGCAGGACGGCAAGGAATTCGCGGGTCAGCGGCGTCATGGTTGGTGTTGTAGCAAGAAAGGACGATCGACGTTGGAATGACCGAAGCGGACGGAGCAGCGCTCGCCCGCTTCGGTGGCAAGCGCGCGTTACTCCCGCATCCCTTCCAGATCGCGGATCAACTCGCTTGCCGAGATCTCGTCGAGCGTCGACAGCGCATCGGGCTCGCGAATGCTGCCCCAGTTCGACGGCGCACCTGCCTGCAACGCACCGAGTTCCTGATCCGGATGCATGTCGACGGCCCCGACGATGATCCCCGGGTCGAGCGACAGCTCGATCACCTTGCCCGCGCCGAGCGGTTTCGTGAAATACCAGATGCAGCCGGCATCCTCCACCTGGCCACGGCGCCAGCCCTTGTTGACGAGCCCGAGCACGCGGCCGGTCGGCACCTTGACGCCCTTCCAGCGTTCGAGCAATCGCCCGTTGCGCTCATCGTCGGTCAGCCGGTACACGTCGCGGCCGAGCTGGGCGAACGGCTGCAGCAGTTCGTAGTCGGCGAACACCTGCCCGAACGCGGCGGCATCGGCCGGCGCGATTTCCAGCGCATGCGGCACACCGATGCGGATCGTTGCACCTTCCGGCAACGTGAACGCGTCGTCGTCGGCCGTCGCCGCGGTGCCGTCTTCCGCCACGCGGAAGCAAGCCTTCAGCGTGCCGCCGAAGTTGCCGCCGTCGTCGACTTCGTACACTCCCCATACGAGGCGCTGCACGAGGTGGCGCACCAGCGGATGCTCGGCGAGAAACGCGCGAAACACCTCGGGCGTCCAGCGGCGCCGCCCGCACATCGCCACCTCGAGCCGCGCAAGCTGCTGGCTCGCGATGGTGCGCGCATCCTTCTTCAGCAGCTTGAAGCGCTCGACCGCGTCCTTGCCCTTCGCCGGATCGTCGGTCCTCTTCGGTTTCGGCAGGTCCGCCAGCCGCGCGCCGGGCACGCCGTCGGCCCCCGTCTCGCGGACATACGGTTTCAGCGTCTCGTCGAAGCCGACCCGGAACGCGCGCGGACCGAAGTCGAGCAGCATCGTGCCCTGCGCATCGAGCCCGAGATCCGGCGCAAGACGATCTTCCAGTTCCTCGGACGACAGCCCGCGCGCTTCCGCGATCGCATCGATCTTCTCGCGCGCACGGTCCTGCAGCGCGCGGAACTTGACCTTCTGCGCGATGCCGTTGAGCAGCATCAGCGCGACGTCGCTGCCGATCGAGGCCAGCACGTCGAGGCCGGTCGCCGCGCGTGCGTGCGCCGATTCGCCGGGCCACGTGCGGATCAGCGGCGTCAGCTTGCGTGCGGTGTCGTCGTTGCCGAACAGGCCCAGCGCGGTCAGCGCCCAGCCTTCCTTGCCCGGTGCGCCGGCATCGAGCCAGGCGTTGAAGCAGTCCCACGCGAAGTCGGCCAGCGACTCCGCCGTGCACGCGTCCTTCACGACGTCGATGCCGCCGTAGATCTCTTCATTGGTCGGGAACATCAGCATCTGGCCGAGATGGTCGAGCGCGTCGTCCGGCAGCGCCTTGCCGTTCTTCAGCACCGGACGGCGCCAGCCGCGCGGCTGCCAGAATTCGGGCAGCTTGCTGCGCTTGGTCGGGAAACGGTCGAGCGGGCTCTCGTCGAGCACCGCGCGCACCGCCTGCTGCACCGCGTCGTCGGGATAGCGCGCGGCGACGTCCATCAGCAGCGCCTCGTGGCCGTTCGCCTGCAGCAAACGCAGCGCGGCACCGGCGCAGTCGCGCGCTTCGCCCGGCTTGCCGAGCGACGGTGCGATCAGGCCGCTGGCCGCGTGCTCGGGAAACTTCAGCAGCCACGCCCGGCCGTCGTCGCGCAACGTCTTCAGCTTCGCAAACGCACGGGCCGCGATCAATGCGCATTCGACGGCGCCGTAGTTCAGCGCGCCACCGAAATTCTCCGTCGGCTTGCTGCGCACGGCTGCGATGAGGCCGGGCAACGCGGGCAAGCCGAAGGTTGCCATCACCATGTTGACGCTCGCCGTGCTGTAATCGCCCGCAATCGCATTCCAGATATCGACCGCCACCGAGGCCGGCAACAGCGTCAGGTACTCGGCGCGCAGCGTGTACCAGAAGTACCGCTCGCGCTTGCGCTCGTCGATCATCGCGCGCCACGCGGCGACGAACGCCGGTGCATCGCCTTGCCGGATCGCCTTCGCCGCGGCCTCGCCGAGCGGCCCGTAGTATTTCTTGCTCGCGTCGAAGCCGAGGCCGGCAACCAGTGTCAACGTGTTCTTCGCCGCGTCGGCGAGTCGCTTCGCCTCCCACTGGCCAGGCGTTTTCGCCTGGTTGCGCTTCGCTTCGTCCCAGCATTCGATCGCAGCCAGTTCGAGCGGCTCCAGCGTCAGCGCAGCGGCCTTCTTCTGCCGCGCGGCAAGCCACGGCGGCGCCGCCAGCACGCCCGGCAACTCGTCGGCCGACGCGACGTCGGCCGGGCCGGCCAGCAGCGCGAGCAGCTTGTCGATCACGGCCTGTGCCGGTGCGTCGAGCCACGGCCGCAGCCCGTCGACCTGCGCTGCCTGCGCGCGCAGCAGGCGCGTCAGGCTCGGCGTCAGCAGCCCGGCATCCTTGCCGCCCGCGGCCACGAGCCGCGACAGCGCGACCATGCCCGCCAGCGGCCACCGATCGAGCGCCAGCGACAGGCGCGCGAGCGCGCCCTTCGAACCGCTGGCGACCTTCGCCAGCGCACCGACCGCGTCGGGCGTGCCGATCGCGGCGAGCGCGTCGCCCGCCGCATCGTTGGCGGCACCGCGTTCCAGCGCATCGAACGCCGCCGCGCCGCGCTCACGCAGCACGGTTGCGACCATCCGCGACATCCCCCAGAACGAATAGCCATAGCTGTCCGGCCGGATTTTCGCGGCGACCGCGATCGCATCGGGATCCGTCGCGGTCAGCAGCACCCAGTGCAGCATCTCGGGCACGTCGCGCTCGGCGCCCAGCCGGCGTGCCAGCGCATTGGACAGGTGCGGCGCATCGGGTAGCAGCAGTGCGGGTATCGGCTGGCGGGTCGGGTGCAGTGCCGGCAACGCGGCCTCGATCCTGTCGACGCAGGCCTGCCAGTCCGCCTCGCTCGCGGCGGCGAGATGCTCGCGCAGTGCCGCCTCGCCGCCGGCGATCGGCCCGCGCCAGCTACCGCGCACCGGGCCGTCGACATTCGTCGAGAAACGATGGACGTGGCGCTGCGCCTGACGGTCGTAGTCGGAGTGCACCTGGATATTCAGCGCGTCGAGCAGCACGTCGATCGCACCCGTCAGGCCGTACTGCGCGACCAGGTAGCCAACCACCGGCCGGCCGATCGTGATTTCGCCGTGATGGTCGCCCAGGGTCAACGCGAGCGCGAACAGCGCGGCGTCGGCTTCGGCATCCGCCACCGGCCCGGCAATCGGCGTGCGCGCGGCCAGCCGGTCGAGCATTCGCTGGACGGCCGGGCGCAGCGCCGCATCGGTCGCGCTCATGTCGACCGAGTAACCGTCCTTGTCTTCGATCTTCAGCCACGCGGCGCGCACGTCGAGCGCGGTCACCTCGACGGGAAAACGGCGCGACGCATACGCTTCGCGCTGCATCTGCGGCGACAGGCGCACGGGGTCGCCGTGTGCAAGCCACGGCGGTGCGCCGGTGTCGGCAACCGCGGGCGCTGCGGGCACCGGTGCTGCGGCCTCGGTCGCCACCGCCTCGCCAAGCGCCACGGCAGTCGCCTGCGCGTGGTCGTGCACGGTGGCCGACGTTCCCCAGCCATACAGCAGGCGGCGCGACTTGAGCAGGTCGAACGCCATCGCGGCGCCCTGGTCGCTGACGTCGTAGCGGCGCTTGATCACGGCGACCGTCAGCGTCTCGCCGGGCTCCAGGTCACCGTTCGCGATCTGCGCGCGTACGGTCTCGCAGGCACGTTCGCACTGCGCGTCGAAGCCTTCGGCCACAACCGGCGGCACGGGCGCGGAGGCGGTGGTGGCAGCGGCCGTGGGAGTCGGCGTCGATGCGGCCGGCTGGACCGACGGCGCGGGCGGCGCACCGTTCGCGGCCGTCACCGCAGCGGGTTGCCCGCTCGCCGCGGCATCGGCATCCGTCGACGCCTGCGGCGCGGCGGCCGAAGTTGCCGACGCCGCGGTGGCCGGCGGCTTCGCGGCGGTCGCGCCGATGCTCGCGCCGGCCGCCACCGCGACTTCCGCATAGCCCTTGCCGGTCTTCTCCTTGACGAGCTTGTCGAGCGCGGCGCGTGCCTTCGCGTCGTCCGCGAACGACTTCGTCTGGCTCTGGCCCGCGGTGCCGATGCGGCCCCAGCGGATATTGAGCCCGGAGCCGTCCTGCTCCACTTCCCAGAACTTGCTGGAATTGCCTTCGATCAGTTCAAAACGACGCATCCGTTCCCTCTCACTCGGATCGACGACGCGGCACGATGCCGCGCCTGCATGTCGCGGCTGTCAGGCAGCCACGACGCCCTCTCGTTCATTCATCCCGCGATCCGTGCACCCTGCACGACGATTCGCGATGTCGGGCGCTACCTGCTCGCCCGGTCGACGGTCATGCCGTCATTGCTCGACGATGCCCAGCAGCAGCAACGTCAGCGAACCCAGTTCCGCCAATATCGACGCTGGTTGCGCGGCACGCAGGCCGTCGGCCAGCAAGCGCAGCAGCTGGCCCGCGTGAGCGAGGCCGGCCCGCTCCAGCCGCGTGGCCTGCGCCCGCGCCCGCTCGACCGCGCCGCCGCCCTGATGGCGCATCCCCTGGCGCAGCCACTCCGCCAGCAGCGCCAGCGTGTCCTCCGCGAGCGCGACCAGCGCGGGCAACGACGCGCGCCCGCCCGCCAGCGGCAGCGCTTGCGGCGCCGTTGCTTCGGTCTGCAGCACGACGGCGCGCTGCGCGGTCAGCACAGCGAGCGGCCGCATCACGGCCGTGCCCGCATGCAGGCGCACGGTGCCCGCCAGCGCGCGCAACGCACCCCATTCACCGGCCAGCGCGCGCGCCAGTGCATCGACGGCGCCAGGCGCCACGGCGCGATGCGGCAGCGCGAGGTGCAGCACGTCGTCGCCGTCCACGCCGGCCGTCCCGGCTTCGCCGTGCGCAAGCCGTGCGTGAAGCATCTGCGCGGCCGCATCCCAGTGAACCGACCGCACGACCATCGGCTCGAATGCGACGACGTGCAGCGACCCGGCCGCCGCGCCGTTCGCCGCCTGTCTCGGCCGCACGAAATCGGGCAGCGCGTCACGCAGGTGCGCGACGAGCGCCGCGATGCCCGGCTGGCGGATCGGTGCGGCAAGATCGTCCCAGGATTTCGGTGACAGCGGCAGCACGCCCGTCTGCCGTACGCCGGCCGCGATGTCGACCGCGCCGTTCGCGCGCCGCTTCGCGGTTTTCGTGACGACCTGCCCGGCCGCGATCTGCCGCAGCGGAAACCCCGCGACACGGCGGCCGGCGAGATCCGGCGCCCGGCCGCCGGCCGCGACGTCGGCGGCACTCGGCCAGTTTCGCGTCAGCACCATCACGGTCTGCGTGTCGGGATCGGCGAACAGCACGCTCGCCCCCTCTTCCGCTTCGTCGGCCCACAGCTCGACGCCGAGCGACACCAGTCGTAGATGATCGAGTTCGACCTCGCCCTTCACGCCGATGCCGAGCATCTGGCGGGCCGGTACCGCGGCACCGTCGGGCTGCGTCGCGGCGCACAGCGCCGCGCGCAGGCGCGCCCACAGTTCGGCCAGCACGCGCACGAGCCGCAGCGGCTCGAAACGGCTGCTGCGCGCATGCTGCGCGAGCACGAGCTGCCAGGCTTCGTCGAGCGCGTCGTCGACCCACTGCCAGCCGCGCTCGCGCAGGCGGCCGCGCAGCGATTCCACGCGTGCGGCCAGTGCGATCGGCGGCTGGCTCGAACCGTCCAGCCACAGTGCGTGCACCAGCCCGTCGAGGTCGGCGATCAACGCGCGCGCCGCGTCGTCGCGCAGCGGTGAACGGTCGTCGCCGCTCTCGTCTTCATTGCCGGCCGGCGGGCGCACCTCGACGATCGTCTCCGCTGCGCCGTCGGCCGGTGCAGCGGCCTGGCGAAACGCCCAGACGGCCACCACGACGTGCGCGCAGCCGCTACCCTGCCGGCAGTCGCAGCGCGCATGCGCGAGCGAGCGCCGCGAGAAGAACCGCACGGTGCACATCGGCAGTCGTGCAATCCGCGACGAATGCACGCCGGACCACGGCTGCACGGCCACGACGGGCCGCGCGACCGCCAGGCGCACGGCCTGTTCGAGCACCGACGGCGCGAAACTCGCCGCCAGCGCGGCATCGTCGAAATCGGCCGGACTCCATGCACGATCCGCGGCCGACGTGCCGTTCGTGCCGTGGTCCGCTGGGGCATCGCCCGGGCCGTCGTTCGTTTCGCCGTTCGTTGCGTCACTCGGATCGCGGATCGATTCGTCGCGCGTATCGGCCTGCCCCGCCTTGCCGTCTCCGCCTGCCCGCCCATCGCCCGACGCACCCGCATCGGGCGCGTCAGCCGCATCGGGCACGTTGTTCGCCGGCATGCCCGCCTGATAGGCCAGCACCAGCATCACGCGATGCCGGCACATGCCGCTCGCGGTGCAACTGCACGCCGCATCGCGCAAGGTCCGCCCCGGCGGCAGGCTGGTCCGCACGCCGTCGTCGAACGACGCGTGCACCGTACCGTCTCCGTCGACGGCCAGCGCGGGCACCGCGCCGGCCGCGACATCCTTCTGTGCACGCTTGACGAACCCCGCGTTGGCGAGCGCGGTCAGCGCCTCCGGCGTCAGTTCGAGCAGGTCGTCACGCATCGGCACGCTCATCCCTGCACCTTCTCGGCGAGCCAAGCGGCGAGTTGCCCGGGTGTCATCGCGCCGACTTGCGCGCCGGCGTTCACGAGCCGCGCCGCCATCTCGCGGTCGTACGCGGGCTCGGCCGCCGAATCGAGCGCGGCCAGCCCGAGCACGCGCGCGCCGCTCTCGGCCAGCGCCTTCACGCGGCGCACGAGTTCGTAGCCGCTGCCGCCTTCGTAGAAATCGCTGACGAGCACGACGACCGTGCGCGCGGGATTCGCGACGCAGGATTGCGCGTACGCGACGGCCTTCGCGATGTCCGTGCCACCGCCGAGCTGTACCTTCATCAGCAGCTCGACCGGGTCGGACACGTCGGCGGTCAGGTCGACTACCGACGTATCGAAGGCCACGAGCCGCGTGCGCATGCCCGGCAATTGCCACAGACACGCGGCCATCACCGCACTGTGGATCACCGAGTTGACCATCGAGCCGCTCTGGTCGACGAGCAGCACGATGTCCCACGGCTCGACCTGGCGACGCGTGCGGCTGTTGAAAACCGGCGTGTCGAGATACAGCTTGCGCCGCTCGGGATTCCAGTGGCGCAGGTTCGCGGCCAGCGTGCGCGTGTAGTCGAAATTGCGCGCGATCTTCATCCGCGAGCGCCGGCGCCGGTCGCGCGTGCCGCTGAAGGCCTGCCGCACCTCGGTCGCCAGCCGCTCCATGATGCGCCGGACCACTTCGGCAACCAGCCACCGCGCGGCCGCCAGTACCTCGGGATTCATCAGGTGCTTCGTGTGCAGCACGGCGCGCAGCAGCGATTCGGACGGCTCGATCCGCTCCAGCACGTCGAGGTTCGTGACGACTTCGTCGATGCCGAAGCGCTCGACCGCATCGCGTTCGAGCCGGTCGATCACCTCTTTCGGAAACAGCGTGTGGATCGTGTTGATCCAGTCCGGCGTGCTCAGCGCGGACGGCCCGAGGCCGGCACCGCGTTCGCCACGCTGCGCGCGGTCGCCGTCGCGACCGTACAGCCATTCGAGTGCCGCGTCGGCGGCCTGCGCGTCGGCACCCGGCGTGCCGCACGCGGCTTCGGCCGGTTCGCCGAGCAGCAGGCGCCAGCGTTCGAGCGGACCGGGAAGGTTCAGCGGCATGGCAAGACTCGTGGAAACCACGCCGCGCCGTGCCGTGACGGCGCGACATCGGCGAGAAGGACGGAGAAGCCGGGCACGTGGCGGCCCGTCGATCGGCGCATCACGACGCCTCCGAATCGGGCGTGAGCCCCCAGCGCCGCAAGCGGCCCAGCACCTGCGCCTCGAGGCGTGCCGCTTGCGCGGCCTCCTCGGGCGACGCGTCTTCCGCGTGCCGCTCGGTCAGCACGCGTCGCGACAGGTGCGTCGCCTGGTGCAGCGCGAGCACCTGATCAGCAAGCCGCCCGCGCTCCTGCGGCGGCAACCATGCGAACGCGCCGCGCAGCCCCGGCAGCGCAAGCACGAAATCGGCGTCGTCGAGTGCGCGCACGGTCGCATCCATGCCCGCGACGAACGCAGGCGCGCTCGCCAGTGTCTCGCGCGCCAGCGCAAGCAAGCCGCCGAGCGCATCGCCGAGCGCGGCGGCCGGCATCGCCTGCAGCAATGCCATCGCATCGTCGATGCCGGCGACGGGTTGACCGTCGTCCGCGCAAGCATGAGCGGCGAGACCGAGCAGCGCCCCGAGCGCCGCGCCGCGACTCGCGGGAGCCGCCGCCGTATCGGCCGCCTTGCGCCGCCAGACGGCCAGCGCGCGCAACGGTTCGATCGCGAGCGGCGTGTGGGCGACACCGTCGGCGCCGGCCAGCACGTCGGCCACGATCCGGCGCAGCGCGAGATGTCCCTGCACATGGGCATCGAGATCGCCCGGCGCCAGCCCGGCGGCCGGTTCCAGCAACCATAGCGCGCGATCGAAACCGGCCTCGACGACGATCCGCAACACCGGCGCATCGTGCATGCCGAGCAGATGGCCGTGACGCAGCAACGTATGCAGGTTGCCGAGCGCCGGTGCGAGCGACTCGAAGCGCTGTTCGTGCGCGACCGCATCGCGCAGCGTGTCCAGCAACCGGTCGCTCAGTGCCGACAGCCCGGCCCATGCGGCGCGGTTCAGCCCATCCGCGAGCGGCGCGATGCGGCCACCCGCCTCACGCAAGTCATCCTCGAGCCGCGCGCGCGCCGCGTCGGCCAGCGTCGCGCCCCACGCGCCGGCTTCGATCAGCGCGGCCTGTTGCTCGAGCGGCTCGCCGAGCTGCCAGACCTCGTCGCGTTCGCCCGACATGGCAAGCTGCGCGCCCCGGCGGCGCACGATGCCGGGCACCCGCAGCAGCGCCAGCCGGTGCAGCACGCGGCTGCGCGCGCGACCTTCATCGGTCAGCAGGTCGAGCGTCAGCGTGCCGCGCAGCACGATGCCGAGCGCGGCCAGCTCGTCGCGCACCGCGGCGACGAGCGGCGGCTGCGGCGTGCCGGGTGCGAGTTCGCCCGCGACGTCGCCGGCCAGCGCAGCCATCGCCTCGACCAGCACCGGATCGGTGCCGGCCCGCAGCGGCCCGCGATAGCTCCACGGCAGCGGCGCGTCGAGCGCGTCCTTCACCAGCGCGCCGGCCAGCGCGTCGAGCCAGTCGCAGCGCAGCGGCCGCGCGTGCCCGCGCAGGCGTGCCAGCCCTTCGGCCCGCACGTGCACGGCAATCAGGTCGGCCGTCGACACCGGCAGCTTGCGCGCGCGCAGCCGCTGCATCACGTTCTCGAGCACGCGCCGCGCGGCCTCTTCCGCGCCGTGCGCCCAGACCCACTGGTAATAGGCCGGCGAAGGCATGCCCGACGCGTAGCCCGCAAATGCGTCGAGGCGCTTGAACGTGTAAGGCACGAGATAGGAACCGTAGCGGACGCTGCGCGCGGCCCCGTCGGCGGTATTCGCGTCCGTGCCGGGCACGCAGGCGCCGTCCGCCTGCCCATCGAGCACGGTGCAGGCACCGCCATCGAGCGTGCCGGGTTCGGGCGTATCGGGCAACGCGGCCGGCAGCGTGCGCCAGAGTCGCGCCAGCGCCGGCGCGTGATAGCCGCCGCAGACCACCAGCACGTCGTCCGCTCGCCCGCCGGCTTCGGCGACGGCCCACGCGATCCAGCGCGCCATCATCCGTTCGCGTGCCTGGTTGCCGAGCGAGCCCGGATCGTCGTCGCGCAGATGCGAGAAGTAGGTCGACAGGCGCTGCGCGAGCTCGTCCAGCGCGTCCGGCGTCTCGCCGACGTTCTCGAACAGGTGGTCCCAGAGTGCATCGCGGCCCTGCACGGCAAGCGTGTCCGCCAGCGCGCGCTCGTAGGCGTCGGCGCGTGCCTCGTGTTCGGCGTCCGCGACATCGGCATAGCGGTTCTCCAGCTGCGAGAACGCCGCGTGCCACGCGGGCAGGTCGATGAAGCGAACCGTCGCGCCAACTTCGCGCCCCGCCTGCAAGGCCTGCCATTCCGGCGAATGCTCGGCGAACGGGGTCCACGAGCCGTAATGCACGGCCTCGCCGGACAGATAGCTGTAGATCGCGATCGGCAGGCGGTGCGGAAGGTACAGCTCGTCGAGCCGGTCATTGAAGTCGGCCGGCCCTTCGATCAGCACGTAGCGCGGCCGCCGCGCCCGGATGCGCTCGGCCACCAGCCGCGCGCAGGCGGGGCTGTGATGCCGGATGCCGACGATGCGCGGTTTGCTGGACGTCTCGGTCTGCATGCGGCGCCCGTCAGTCGACGTCAATGCATGCGGCACCGGTGATGGCGCCCGACCTGCCCTTGTCGCCATGCACGCGGACGCCGTGTGCATCGAACGCGTCGGGCGCAATCCGTCCCCGCCCCGGCATGCCGCCGCGATCGGTCGCATTCATGTCGCGCGTCACGGCAGACGGTGGCGTGCCGCGTAGTACGCGCGCCAGTGCGCCCCTTCGCGCCGCGCGGCCTTCTGTTCGAAGTAGCGGCGCAGCTTCGCGCGATCGTCGGCGTTGTCCTTGACGACGGTGCCCGCGATGCAGTCGACGAGATCCTGCGGCGATCCTTCGCGTTGCTCGAGGAACCAGGCGCGCACCCCGACCGCATGCGCGACGTTCACCGCTTCGGCTGTCGACATCACCGCCGTCAATCGATCCATCGCGCCGTCGCTGCCCGTTGCGTCGCCGGTCCCGCCGCGCAGATCGCGGAACGTGGTGACCAGCAGTTCCAGCACCGGCTGCGGCACGGCCGCCGGAATGCCGCTGCCGGCCAGCAGGCGCGCGCTGGCTTCGCGCACGAGCGCGAGTTCGCTGTCGAAGTCGAGAATCGGAAACACGGTTTCGAAATCGAAGCGCCGCTTGAGCGCCGCGCTCATCTCGTTCACGCCACGGTCGCGCGTGTTCGCGGTCGCGATGATGTTGAAGCCCTCGCGCGCATACAGCATCCCGTGTTCGCCATGCATTTCGGGCACCGCCATCACGCGATCCGACAGCATGCCGAGCAGGCAGTCCTGCACCTCCAGCGGCGCGCGCGTGATTTCCTCGAAACGCACGATCTTGCCGTCGTGCATGCCCTGGTACAGCGGTGCCGGCACGAGCGCGCGCGGGCTCGGCCCTTCGTTGATCAGCAACGCGTAGTTCCAGCCGTACTTGATCTGGTCTTCGGTGATCGATGCGCCGCCCTGGATCGTCAGCGTCGACGTGCCGCTGATCGCGGCCGCCAGCAGCTCGGACAGCATCGATTTCGCGGTGCCCGGTTCGCCGACCAGCATCAGCCCGCGGCCGGTGGCGAGCGTGACGAGCATGCGCTCGATGCTCGCAATCGGCGCGACGATCTTCGGCGCGATGCCGAGCGAGCGATCGCCGGCAATGAATGCACGGGCGGCCGTCAGGCTCAGTTGCCAGCCCGGCGGACGGGGTTGTGCGCCATCCTGCGCCTTCAGCTCGGCGAGCTGATCGGCATACAGGACTTCAGCGGGCGGACGCTGCAATGCATGCGGTTGAGACGGAGCCATGTCTGCTTCTTCTTGTCTTGTATTCGCGGTCGGGCTCGAATGCCCTCGGAGCGCGAATTATATCGCTGCGCGGCGACAAGATCCGTCAACATGCATTTTGGCGATCGCGCGATTCGACCGCGGGCACGGGTTCGCGATGGAGCGGGGGCGACGCACACCGCAAAGGGCTGCTCGTCGCGCGTTCGACACCGCTCGTTCGTCACCGAAGGCCAGCGGCATCTCGTGTCTCACATCGATATCAACCCGCGATACCTGCCAGCCGACTGCGGATGATTTCCGTCGCCTCGCTCACGATGCGCTCGACGAGTTCCTTCACGGTCGGAATATCGCGGATCAACCCGACGACCAGGCCGCACGACCAGGCCCCCGCGTCGAGCGCGCCCTCCTTCATGATGCGCGGATACACGCCGGCGACCTCTTCAACGATGTCGTCGAACCGGATGCTGGCGCCGAGCTTGCTTTCCTTTTCGAGGATGCGATCGACCGCGGCGTTGCGCAGCACGCGCTCGGTATTGCGCAACGGGCGCATGACCAGACGCGTGTCCAGTTCGGTGGCCGCAACCAGCGCCTGTTTCACGTTCTCGTGCACCGGCGCCTCGCGGGTGGCAATGAAACGCGTGCCCATGTTGATGCCGTCCGCGCCCAGCGAAAGTGCCGCAACCAGCGACCGGCCATCAGCCATGCCGCCGGAGGCCACGAACGGGATCTTGAGCTCGTCGGCCGCGCGCGGCAGCAGGATGAAATTCGGAATGTCGTCCTCGCCCGGGTGGCCGCCGCATTCGAATCCGTCGACGCTGACCGCATCGCAGCCAATCGACTCGGCCTTCAGCGCATGGCGAACCGACGTGCACTTGTGGATCACCTTGACATGCGCCTCCTTGAGCGCGGCCAGGTAGGGCTGCGGGTTGTTGCCGGCGGTTTCGACGATCTTGACCCCGCCTTCGACGATCGCCCGGATATAGCCGGGATAGTCGGGGGACGTGACGGTCGGCAGGAACGTGAGGTTCACGCCGAACGGCTTGTCGGTCATCTCGCGGCAACGCCGGATTTCGGCAGCGAGATCCGCCGGCGATCGCTGGGTCAGGCCGGTAATGATGCCGAGGCCGCCTGCGTTGGAGACGGCCGCCGCCAGCTCCGCATACCCGACGTGGTGCATGCCGCCCTGGATGATCGGATAGTCGATGCCGAAGAGTTCGGTGATCCTGGTTTTCATGATGTTTTCGGTTCAGGTTGAGACGAAAGCGCCTTCGCATGCCGGGAACGCGTTGCGACTACGTGATGCGTCACTGCGCGGTTGAATCGCCGATGCGAAGCCAAAGGAAATCCATGCTGCCGGACAACGGGGGCGCCGGAGAAACCCGTGAGCCGGCCACATTTGCCTTCGTGCGGCCCGAGCATCACGCGACGCCGGCTCCCCTGCGCTGCCGACCACGTTGACGATCCAGCCGCCGCCCAGCATTGGCGCAAGGTGGACATGGACAGTTTCCTCGCAGTTCGAATTCCCGTACATTGGCCAAATTGACACATTAAGTGCGATATCCGACACACCATGCCCCGCGCCGCCATCCTTGCGTATGACGATTGCTACGCCTCCAGCCTGGGCGGGTTCGCCGACATCCTCCAGATTGCGAACTCGCATTTGCGGCGACAAAGGGGCGACGGCAATGCGCAGTTCGAATGGCGGTTTGTCTCTCCGACCGGCGAACCCGTCATGGCGAGCAACGGGCTACAGCTGAACACGGAGCCGATCCGGCCGCGCGAGCAGTTCGACCTGGTTTTCATTCCCAGCGCGCACTATGCGAGCGGCAAAGCCTTCGACCAGTTGCTGGCACGACAGTCTGCCGCATGTGACTGGCTGGTTTCGCAATGGAACGCGGGGGCCTACCTCGCGGCAAACTGCACCGGCACTTTCGTCCTGGCCAACACCGGCCTCCTGGACGGACGGCCCGCGACGACCACGTGGTGGCTGGCAGACCAGTTTCGCAGCCGGTTTCCCCGGGTCGACCTTCAGCTGGAGCCCGTCGTCACCGAAGCGGATCGACTGATCTGTGCCGGCGCGTCAGCGTCCTACCTGCTCCAGACCATCCATGTCATCGAGCGTTTCGCCGGGGCCGTCATCGCTGCGCAGTGCGCCAAAACGATGCTGATCGACGTGAGCCAGACCAAGCAATCGCCGTACCTCCCGTTGCTGACGGACAAGACGCACGCCGATTCGCTGGTTCATCGCGCGCAGCATTGGCTGCAGAAGCACATGACGAAGGACGTGAAGATGTCGGAGATGGCGCATGACCTCGGCGTGAGCGAGCGCACGATCATCCGCCGATTCCAGGCCGCGCTGAATCAGTCGCCCTTGCGGTATTTACAGAGCCTGCGCATCGAAGCCGCGCGCGGTTTGCTGGAGACCGGCGATCTCAGCCTGGAGCGGATCACGGCCCAGGTGGGATACAGCGATACGAGTTCTTTCTGCCGGCTGTTCAAGGAGAAGGTCGGCCTCAGCCCGGGGGCGTATCGTGATCGCTTTCGGCCCACGGCGGAATCGCAATAATGACCGGTCGATTGCGGACGGCCGCCTGCCGGTCACGCATCCGCGTCCCGTCGTCACCCTTTCCGCCCTTCCCCCGGTCGCGGAATTCGTAAGTAGAATCAGCGTGTTACCCGTTCACGACACGGTAAAAGACACGCTCCTCGGCCGCCGCCCCTGCTTCCCTTCATCGACTCGGGCCGGGCATCGTACCCGCAGTTTCCGAGTCAGGCGAGGCGGTAAATTCTGTTCAAAACCGGGCCCGCGAGGCCCGACAGGATCGAGCGACACCCACCCCATCAACCGGAGGGCATCATGACGATTCACGAAGTCTTTCCCTATCTGCGCGCCAGGCGCGCGGACGACGCCATCTCGTTCTATGCGAAGGCGTTCGGCGCGCAGGAGAAATTCCGTCTCGTCGAGCCGTCGGGACGCATCGGCCACGCGGAATTGCAGCTCGGGCCGTGCACGCTGATGATCTCGGACGAGTTCCCCGAATACGATATCCTTGCCCTCGACCCGGATGGCAAGGCGCCGATGTCGCTTCACCTGCATGTCGACGACGCCGACGCGACGATCGCCGCCGCGGTCGCGGCCGGCGCGCAGCTGACACGCGCAATCCAGGACCAGTTCTACGGCGAGCGTTCCGGCAAGATTCGCGACCCGTTCGGTTACGAATGGCTGATCGGGCATACGATCGAAGCGGTCGAGCCCGATGAAATGCAGCGGCGTTATACGGCGCTGCTGTCCGGCGACCAGCAGAAAACCTGAACGGCGCACCGCGCGCGCCGGTCGATCACTCCGACATTCGCGATGCACTATCACCCCGACGACATCTACCGGCTCTACCGGAGCGTACCGACGCTGTGGCTGAATCGTCCTGCTCCGGCCGAACAATTCCTGGCCGCCGCCGTCGAGACCGGGGCCGAACTCGGGCATGTACTGCGCGACTACCCGCAGGTCCGCTACCAGCCGCTCGACTTCCACTACCTGTGCCAGCAAAGCCTGTCCGTGCTGGACGACGCACTGCTGGCCGACCTCACGCGCGCCGAGGAGCATGGATGGCGCGGCGCGCAGTGGGCCGCGCTGTTGATCGCGTTGTCGGGCGACGCACGCCATCTGTCGCACCTCGACGAAGTCAGGCGTCATCGCGGTGTCGAGTGGACGGCCGGGCTTGCGGATGCCGCCGTCCGTCCGGAAGCCTCGTCCGCCGATTTTCGCTGCGGCCGGCTGATCGTCGACCTCCGGAATCAGCTCGCCTCGCTGCCGCGTGTCGCCGTGCGCCTGCGAATGTCATCGCCGCCGGAAATCTTCGCGGCCATGGCAGCGGCAGTCCGAGCCGCGTATCGCCGTGGCGATGTCGCGACGGCGCTGGCGATCGCCCGCGACTAGACGCGCGGCGACCGGCCGGCCGTGTTCTTCACGGCTTACTCGACGTTGTCCGACACATCCGTCATGCGGATCATGTGCGGCTTCACGCCGTCGTCCATTGCCACCGCCTCCTTCGGATGGATCAGCGCCTCGAGCCGCGCCTTCGTCGCGATGAACTCGGGCGTATTGACCTGTGAATAGTCGCGTGGCCGTGGCACGGGCACCTCGATCAGTTCCTGCACCGCCCCGGGATTCGCCTTCAGCACGAGAATCCGGTCCGCCAGAAAGATCGCCTCGTCGAGATCGTGCGTGATGAACAGGATCGTCACGTCGATATTGCGCCAGATGTCGAGCAGATGCGTCTGCATCTTCGCCCGCGTCTGTGCGTCGAGCGCGCCGAACGGCTCGTCCATCAGCAGGATGCGCGGACGGCTCGCGAGCGCGCCGTATTGATCGTTCCCGACGTCATGTCACAGCGCCGGCACGCGCGTCGTCGCATCGAAATACCGGATCGTATCGGGCATGGCCTCGGGATCGCACCGTGCGCCCGAGTACATCGACAACCGTCCGCCGCGCCCGCCGCCTGCCCCTCCGGCAACCTCCGCCTCGCCGCGATTCCACACGATTTCGCAGAGGACCTTTCCTGTGCAACGCCTTAATCGACCGCCGCACGATCTCCAATAATGCCCGCTCGATCCGCCGGCCACGGGGCCGGGAAAACGATAAAAACTCCTATGCATTCCTACAAGATGAACAAGCACGCCAGCACTCGACTCGCGGGGACCGCCATTGCCACGTGCCTGACCGCTCTCGCGTCGGGCGGTGTACACGCACAGAGCAGCGTGACGCTGTACGGCCTGATCGATACGTCGATCACCTACGCGACGAACCAGCGCACGCACGGCGCCGGCTCGCCCGGCAGCGGCACCGTCGCGATGACGAGCGGTGCGCTGAACGCGTCGCGCTGGGGGCTGCGCGGCCGCGAGGATCTCGGCGGCGGGATGGCCGCGGTCTTCACGCTCGAGAACGGCTTCTCGGGCACCACCGGCGCGCTGTCGCAGAAAGGCGTCGACATGTTCGGCCGCCAGGCATGGATCGGCCTGAGTTCGAAGACGGCCGGCACGCTCACGTTCGGCCGCCAGTACGACCTGATCCTCGATTTCGTGACGCCGCTCGGCGCGTCCGGTCCCGGCTGGGGCGGCAACCTTGCGGTTCATCCGTACGACAACGACGATTCGAACCGCAACCTTCGGATCAATCAAGCGGTGAAGTACACGAGCCCGACGTACCGGGGGCTGACGTTCGGCGCAATGTACGGGTTCTCGAACACGGCCGGCCAGTTCTCCAACAACGCGGCGTGGAGCGCGGGCGTGTCGTATGCGAACGGGCCGCTGAAGCTCGGCGCCGGCTACCTGAAGATCAGCCGCGACCGCAATGCGCCGAACCCGAATGGTGCGCTCAGCACGGTCGACGGTTCCGCGACGATCACGGGCGGCAACCAGCAGATCTGGGCCGCAGCCGGTCGCTATGCATTCGGGCCGCATTCGGTCGGCGCCGCGTGGTCGCACTCGACCACCGACGGCGTGACGGGCGTCCTCCAGGGCGGCAGCATCGCACCGCTGAAGGGTGAGTCGCTGGTGTTCGACAACTTCACGGTCGACGGGCACTTCTTCGTCACGCGTGCGTTGAGCCTCTCGGCCGCGTACACGTACACGATGGGCCGCTTCGACACGCGCACCGGGCAGACGCGCCCGAAATGGAACCAGGTCGTCGCACAAGCCGACTATGCGCTGTCGAAGCGCACGGATGCGTATCTCGAAGGCGTCTACCAGAGCGTGAGCGGCGGCAATGGCCATCCCGCGTTCAATGCGACCGTCTGGACGCTGACGCCGTCGGCGAACAGCAACCAGGTCGTCGTCGCACTGGGGCTGCGGCACAAGTTCTGACGACGCGGCGCGAAGCGACACAACGCAACGCTGCTGCGCCGACCGCGTAAGGCATTCGGCTCCAGCACCGCCTGGTCGTCATGCCCCGAGCCGAAAAGGCCGCGCCCGTTGAGCTGACCCCCGAGAGTTGGACATGATTCCAACCCTTGGGGGTTTTTCATGACGAAGTATGACCAGTCGTTCAAGCAACAGATGGTCAAGGCGTATCTGAATGGCGAAGGCAGCCGTGAGTCGCTCGGTCGGCAGTACGGAATCGGGTATTCAACGCTGCGACGTTGGGTGAGCGCTTTCCGGGCGCATGGTGAAGCAGGGCTGCGCAAGAAGCACGAGACGTACAGCGCTGACTTCAAGATGTCGGTGCTGCAACACATGTGGCGCCACGAACTGTCCTACCAGCGCACATGCGCGGTATTCGATCTGCGCGAAGCCAACTGCGTCAGTCGCTGGGAGCGCCAGTATCATGAGGGTGGTTTCGAAGCTCTCATGCCGCGCCGCAAAGGCCAGCCGCCCAAGATGTCAAAGTCCAAACAACCTGCCCAGCCTACGAGCGTGCCCGCAGACGAGCGCTCACGCGAAGACCTTCTTAAAGAGAATGAGTATCTGCGCGCGGAGGTGGCGTACCTAAAAAAGCTGGACGAACTGCTCCGAGCCAAGGAGCAGGCAAAGCCAAAGAAACCGCGCAAATCGTGAATGCCTTGCGTGAGCGTCACTCGTTGGCGGTCTTGCTCAAGGTCTCGGGGCTGGCTCGTAGCACGTTCTATTACCAAGTGTCGGCGGCCAAGGCCGGAGATCGCCACGGCGAGCTCAAGGCGAAGATTGCGCGTCTCTTCGCCCAGCACAAGGGGCGTTACGGCTATCGTCGAATCACGCTGGCATTGCGTCGAGCGGGCACTTGGGTCAATCGCAAGACGGTACAGCGACTGATGTTGGTGCTGCGCCTCAAGTCGCTCGTGCGGCCCAAGAAATATCGGTCCTATCGGGGAGAGCGTGGGCGTGTCGCCCCGAATCTGCTCAAACGCCAATTCGAAGCCAGCGGCCCCAATGAGAAGTGGGTGACGGATGTGACCGAATTCAATGTCGGCGGCAAGAAGCTGTATTTATCGCCGGTTCTGGATTTGTACAACGGCGAGATCATTGCCTGGCAAATGAGCGAGCGTCCTGACTTTGCCATGATCAAAGCCATGCTGGACAAAGCCCTCAAGCGGTTAGCGCCTCATGAGGCGCCGATGCTGCACTCGGATCAAGGCTGGGCTTATCAAATGCGAGAGTACTGCGAACAGCTTGCTGAGCGAGGCATGCCGCAGAGCATGTCACGCAAGGGCAACTGCCTGGATAACGCCGCGATGGAGAGCTTCTTCGGCACACTCAAATCCGAATGCTTCCGGCTGACGCACTTCGCAGACGTGCAGCAATTGCGTCGTGCCATTGCCGACTACATCCGCTATTACAATCACGACCGCATCAAGCTCAAGCTAAAAGGGCTGAGTCCCGTGCAGTTCAGAACTCAGCCCTTCGCGGCCTAATTGACCCGTCCAACTTTACGGGGTCAGCTCACCGTGCGCGGCCTTTTCGCTGTGGCATCGCCCGGCGCGACAGCAAGAATGCCGCCCGGCCTGTCGCATCGGCGCAAAAAAATGCGGAGAAACTGGTCACGCTGTGACATTTTTCCTAATCTGTTTGCAGCGACGCCGTAATTTGGCGCTCCGGTCGCGACACTCTTTCATATGGCGCACCACCGGCTTACGAACATGATTCACGTCGTGGGGGCCGGACCTTTCGCGCTGTCGAGGCCGGATACGGACGTGCCGATCGCATGCCCCACGCGTTCAACGCAGTCAACCGCAGGAGACGAACGATGAGCAAAACGAACCGATTTGCGGTGCTGGCAACCGTCGTACTGCTGGCCGGTTGCCACCACGCGGCGAAGACGCCCGAGAATGCCGGCATGGCGCCGACGCCCTCGAGCGAAGCCGTCGCAACGGTGACGGCCGACGAGCTCAATAATCCGAACAGCCCGCTCGCGAAGCGCAGCATCTACTTCGATTTCGACCAATACTCCGTCAAGCCCGAATACCAGTCGCTGCTGCAGGCGCATGCCGACTATCTGCGCAGCCATCCGGCACGGCACGTGCTGATCCAGGGCAACACCGACGAACGCGGCACGTCCGAATACAACCTCGCGCTCGGCCAACGCCGGTCGCAGGCCGTGATGAGCGGGCTCGAAACGCTCGGCGTGCCGGCCACGCAACTCGAGGCCGTCAGCCTCGGCAAGGAAAAGCCGGTTGCGCTCGGCCACGACGAGGATTCGTGGGCACAGAACCGCCGCGCCGATCTCGTCTATCGTTGATCGCGGGCCACCGCGACGGCGGCATCCGCTTCAGGAACGGCATGGCAGCCCGCAGGCCGCGGAAGCGGCCGCGCGGTGCATGCACGCCACCGACGATGCCGCGCCGTTCCTCGTTCAACGCCGACGTTCGAGCCGGCGATGCAGCCAGTGCGACATCACGGCCGACGCCACGATCGCATTGACCGTGGCGGCCGCTGTCAAGGTGCCGAACTTGTCGGTCTTCGCCAGGCCATTCACGATTCCGACGAAGCCGAGCGCCGCGCCAGCACCGACGACCGTCCCCGTCAGCACGAACCAGCGCCGCCGGATTCGCGTGCCGATCGCGCCCATGATGCCGCCTGCCACGGCCGCCGGCAGGAAAAAGCCAATCAGGAACGACCCGAAGAAGATGATCGGCACCATGCCGGCGGCGACATTCAGTCGCTCCCACGACGGGCCGTCGAACAACGACCACATGATCAGCATTACGGCCGGCCAGGCGAGCGATGTGACCAGCGGGCAGCCGATCGCAAACGACACGCAGCCGAGCGCAACGGAATGGGACGGACGCGACGTCGGACATTCAACGGTGGCTCTCATGTTCATGTTTTTGTAGTCGGAATCGGAATGGCGGCGTACCGGAGTGTATCAAGGCGCGGTACGGTGGCTCCGATCCGGCCCCGTCGCATTCGACGATCCGCAATACACATGGAATAAACGGCCCGCCCGAAACGTTTCTTCTGCGCGCAGACGCGCGGTTCACGCGAACCGGCCGTTCCCGCGGCCTGCGCGTGGCAAGGAGGTGGAAATGAAATCGGCAACGTTGGCCGCGGCGCTGATCGCGGCGCTCATGCTCGTGCTGTCGGCCGGATGTACGTCGTCTGGTGGCGGCGCTCCGCAAGGACCGGGCATGAG
Organism: Burkholderia sp. AU30198; assembly: GCF_020419825.1. Taxonomy (NCBI): domain Bacteria; kingdom Pseudomonadati; phylum Pseudomonadota; class Betaproteobacteria; order Burkholderiales; family Burkholderiaceae; genus Burkholderia; species Burkholderia sp. AU30198. Next base: position 830,941 of record NZ_JAIZSA010000001.1, read on the forward strand.
CCGGTATGGCGGCGGTGGCGCGGGAGGCAGCGGAGGCGGAGGGGGTGGCGGCTACTGAAGAACCGCCCCAGAAAATCGGGCGACCCGTCGCGCGCGAGCACCGAAAACCGGCTGAATCGCGCGCGACGCGCCGCCCTTCGGCACGACTTAACGCATGGCCTTCACATCGGCCGGCGTGACGCTCGCGGGCTGGCCGCCCCACGTCGCACGCAGGTAGTTCGCGAGCTGCGCGAGTTCGTCGTCGCTCAGCGTGTGCGCGAAACCCGGCATCGGCTGCAGGTTCTCGAACCCGGCAAACTTCTGCTCGCCGATGCCGTCGAGCATCGCGACCAGCAGGTTGCGCGAATCGCCCTGGCGCACCGTCGAATTGCCGTTCATCGGCACCGCCACGTGCGGCTTGCCTTCGCCGTTGAAGCCGTGACAGCCCGCGCAGACCGCGAGATACACCGAGCGGCCGGCGGCGAGTTGCGCGGCGTCGGCCGACACCGGCTTCACCGGTTGCGGCGCGGGCGGCGTATCGCCCAGCAGGTACACGGACAGCGCGCGCAGGTCGTCCTTCGTCATGTATTGCGTGCTCAGGTGCACGACCGGGTACATTTCGCCGAACGCCGAGCCTTGCGGTGCGATGCCGACGCCGAAGAACGTCTGCAGGTCGGCACCCGTCCAGCCACGCGCGGCCAGGCCGGCCGGCGTGATGTCGGGCGCGGCCACGCGGCCGAGCGCCGCGCCCGCGAACGGCTTCGCGCTGTCGAGCTGGCCCGTGAACGCGCGCGGCGTATGGCATTCCGCGCAGTGGCCGAGCGCCCCCGCCAGATAGCGGCCGCGCTGCCAGTCGGCGGACTGGCCGGCCGATGCATCGGGCAGGCTGTCCTTCAGGAACACCATGTCCCAGAACACCATCCCGAAACGCAGGTTGTACGGGAACTTCAGCTCGTGTTCGCGGTTTTCCTGCGCGACCGGCTTGACGGTCTTCAGGTACGCGTACATCGCGTCCGAATCGGCGCGCGTGAGCTGCCGGTACGACGTGTACGGCATCGACGGATACAGGCGCTTGCCCGGCGCCTTGCCGTCATGCAGCGCGGCGTAGAAATCGTCCGCGCTCCAGCTGCCGATCCCGTGATCCTTGTCGGGCGTGATGTTCGAGCCGTAGAACGTGCCGAACGGCGATTCGAGCGGTGCGCCGCCGGCGAACGGCGCGCCGTCCTTCGCGGTGTGGCACGCCGCGCAGTCGGCGGCCTTGACGAGATAGCGGCCGCGCGCGACCTGGTCGGCGCCGGGCGCGCCGGAAGCGGCGTTCGAGGCCGGCGCGTCGTGGCCGCCGCACGCGGCGAGCAGCAGCGCGCAGGCCGCGGCGAGTGCGGGAAGGCCCGCAGCCCGCGCGACACGGTGAGCGTATGTGCGTTTCATGCGGCGTCCTTCACGAGTCCCGGCGTCGTCAGCACCACGTCCTTGACGGCTTCGTAGTAGCGCACGTAGCCCGTGCAGCGGCAGATGTGCGCGTCGAGCGATTCGGTGATCGTGCGTTCGACGTCGGCCTTCGCGATCGGCTCGCGCTTCAGGCGTTCGATCAGCACGGTCGCCGCGTTGACGAAGCCCGGCGTGCAGTAGCCGCACTGGAAGCTGAAGTGCTCGAGGAACTTCTGCTGGATCGGCGACAGCTCGACCACTTCGCCCGCTTCATTGCGCTTCGCGTGGCCTTCGATCGTGCGGATCGAGCGGCCGTGGAAGAAGTGCGCGCCGGTAATGCAGGTGCGCATTTCCTCGCTCGTGCCGTCCGGCTTGTCGACGATCACGACGCACGCGTGGCAGATACCCTGCCCGCAGCCGAGCCGCGAACCGGTGAGGCCCGCGTACTCGTGCAGGAACTCGATCATCATCAGCCCTTCCGGCACCTGCATCGGGCCGACGGACTTGCCGTTGATATTGATCGACAGCGGTTTCGACTGGAACCGGACGAGCGGGCGCTCGACGGCGGCAGGCGCCGATGCCGGCACAGCCGGGGCCGAGGCCGGTGCGGCCGAAGCCGCGCTCGGTGCGGAAGCGCCGGTCGCAGCGGCGCTGGCGCTCGCGGCCGAAGCCGCGGTTTGGGCGGTCGTCATGCGAGCACCTCCTGAATCTTTTGCGGGGTCACCGGCAGGTCGGTGAAACGATGGCCGATCGCGTGCGCGATGCCGTTCACGATCGCGCCGACGACGGGGATCATCACCACTTCGGCAACCCCCTTCGGCGGATCGGTCTCGGACAGCGGCGGCAACACGTCGCCCGTCTGCGTCCACACGGCGACGTCCGACGCGCGCGGCAGCTGGTAACGGTTGAAGTTCCACGTGCCGTTGCCGGGGCCGTCTTCATACAGCGGCAGATATTCGTGCAGCGCGTGGCCGATACCCATCGCGAGACCGCCCTGCAACTGGCCCGACACGAGCTGCGGCGAAATCTGGTTGCCGCATTCCATGATCGAGTGATGCGTGAGCAGCTCGACCTTGCCGGTCGCTTCGTGCACGGCCAGCTCGACGAGCGTGCCGACCGCCGTGTAGTACGTGACGGCCGCGTTGTTGCGGCTCGTCGGCGGGATGAACACGCGCTTGCGGTCCAGCACGCGATAGCCGTTCGCGGTCGGCGCCAGCGTGCCGCGCATCGCGGTCGCGCCGGCCGGTGCGGCGGTGCCGGGCACCGGGCCGTTGTCGCCCGTCTTCGGCGCGCCGACGCGCAGCGACAGCCCGTCGATCGGCAAGCGCTCGACCGCGCCGCCCACTTCGAACTCGGCGTCGGTCCACTGCCAGCGGTTGAATACGTGCACGACGGCGCCGGTCGGCAGGCCGAGCGCATACGCCTGCTTCGCGAGCTGTTCGAAGCTCAACGGCTCGAGGCCGTCGGCCGTCAGCTTGCCGTCGACCCAGCGCGCGTCCTCGATGCGGATCGAGTACGGCGCGGCCTGGCCGCCGCCGAGGCCGCGCGTCCAGATCGACATCGCCGCCGGCCACAGGCCGTAGCGGAACACCGCGCGCGCGGCTTCGCGCGTGCTGTGCGTGAAGTAGTACGCGGAGTTCGTCGCGCTCGACGGCGACGCATAGCTCGGCGACCAGCGCGGATTCGCGCTCAGGCGATCCTGGTCGGCCTGCGACATGATGTACGGATCACCGCTGGTCTCGACCGGCAGGTCCGGCCATTCGGTCACGGCCACGCGCACCTCCGTCGCCGGACGGCCGAGCCATTTCGCGACCGCAACGGCCTGCGACGTCGACATCCCGGTACCGATCTCGGCCGCCGTGTGCTGCAGCGACACCTTGCCGTTCTCGTCGAATTCGACCTTCGCGAACGACGCTTCCGCGCCCGTGCCGAAGTCCTTCTGCACGCACGCGAAGCCGACGCCGTAGCGCTTGCCCGGGTTCGCCGCTTCGAATTCGGTCTTGCGCGCGACGCGGCGCGTCCACAGCGGATGCTGCTTCGAGCGCTCGAGCACTTCGTCGACGCGCAGCGCGCCGGCGGGAATCGCCCCTTGCGTGTTCTTCATCCCCGAACGCAGCGCGTTACGCAGGCGGAAATCGATCGGGTCGATGTTCAGCTGCGCGGCGATCTCGTCGACCGCCATTTCGGTCGCGGCCATGCTCTGCAGCGTGCCGTAGCCGCGCGCGGAACCGGCATCGATCGCGCGCGACGCGATCGCCACCGCGGCCAGGTCGCTCTTCGGGAAGTAATAGATCGATTGCGCGGCCGTTGCGCCGACCATCGCGACCGACGGCGAGAAGTTCGAGCGCCCGCCACCGTTCGCCTCGAAGTCGCCCTTGAACGACTGCAGCAGGCCCGTGTTGCGGTCCACCGCGATCCGGTAGTGCATCTTGAACGCGTGACGCTTCAGCGACGTCTGGAACTGTTCGTAGCGGTCGTTCGCGAAACGCACCGGGCGGCCGTCCGCGTACAGCGCGCAGACGAGGCCGTAGAACGGCACGTTGAAGTGATCCTTGGAGCCGTAGCCGACCGTGTAGCACGGATGCACGAACAGCTTCTTCACCGGCATGCGGCACTTCGCGACCATCTCGGCCGCGTGCTCCGCCACTTCCAGCGGCGACTGGGTCGGCACGACGAGGTGCAGCGACTGCGTCGCGGTGTCGTACCAGCAGTTCGCGTTGTCCGGTTCGAGCGCGGACGTGTCGACCGACTGCGTGTTGTACTCGCGGTCGAACACGAGCCAGTCGGCCGACGGATGATCGAGCTCGCTGGCGATCTGCCCGGCCAGGAACATGCCCTGCTCGTCGAGCTTGCCGTGCTCCTTGCCATCCGGCCACACCGGCAGGTGCTTGCGCATCATGCTCGGAAAGATCGGCGCGTCCTTCAGGCTCGAATAGACGTCGTCGTCATAAGCCGTCTTGCCACCCACCCGCACGTAGCGGAAGGTGCCCCACGGATCGCGCTCGAGCGGGCCCGTGACCGCGCCGTAGCGGATCACGTCGTCGCGGAACTTGAGCGCGTTCTTCGCGAAGCGGAAGCGCGCGAAGTCGTGGTAGATGAGGATCGCGACCGCATGGCCGAGATACGCGGGCGTCTTGCCAGCCGGCAGCAGCATGTCGTCGCCGTAGAACGCCGGGAACGCGACGCCGTCGCGCGCGAGATCGTCGGCCGTGACCACGCGGTCCGGCTTCAGGTCGTCGCCGAGCAGCGAAAGGTCGAAGCCTTCGTAGGTGCGGTCGGCCTGCGTGACGCGCAGGATCAGCGCATGCGACTGCTGCTGCGGCCAGTGCGGCATGTCGGCTGCGCGCACGTCACGGGCGAACACTTTCGAGCCCGTGACCTTCGCGATGCCGTCGATGCGGAATTGGGGGATGCCGGTGACGCTATCCCATTTGACGGGGGTGAGGAGTTTTTCTTCGAAGAGCGCCGCGAATGCGCGGCTGCCCAGGGGCGCGACATACACTGCGACGCCCGCCAGCACGCTGGCTTTCAGAAAACCCCGCCGTGACAGGCCGTGGTTTTTCATTGGGGGGAACCTCCTGATGCGGCTCGGACGGCGATCGGGTGTCGCGACGTTCGGAGCGGCGCGCATTCTGGCATTGTTTTAGATATATCGCCTATAGTATTTCTCGCATGAAATACTTATCGAATTTCTTATAACGGTATTCAGCCGGGCTGCGGCAGCCGGTCGCGGGTGGCGATTCGACCGCGTCGCGTGATCGTTTGCAGCAGTTTCGATCGGTTCGACCGCATCCGGCGGACCCGCGCCGCGTGCAGGATGACCGGTCTCCTGCCGGTCGCCGAGCCGCATTCCGTTCGCAACGATGCTGCCGTGGCGCTAGTGAATGTGCAAGACTTTCGCGGGCGTGGTTTACGACTAGTGGCCGGCGCGGCATCCGATGCCGCCGGCCTGCCCGGGCAGGCGCCCGGACGACCCGCGCCGCCCATGTTTCATGGTAATGTCATGCGCATCCGGGCTGGCCGGGCTTCCGCCATGTGCCGTGCGGGCGCCGCCAGCCATCGCGACATCACGCGACATCGTGTCGAGGTCAAAAACCATGGCAGTCAGGGCATCTCTCCTGCACTCCGTTCTCGCCACTCCCCCCTCCGGCAACCACCGTGTGACGGCCGCGCTGCGCCCGTCGATGCTCGTTACGCTGTTCGAAGACGTCCGCCCGATGGTGCTCTCCGGGCTCGCGAGCGGCTTCGTCGCGGCCGTCGCGCTGATCCGGCTGCAGCAGTTCTGGTGCCTTGCGTGGCTGATCGTCGACGTCGGCCTGCTCGTTGCGCGGCTCTCGATCGCGCATGCGTACGCGGTTCGGCGCGACGCCGGCGACGACTCCGCCGAATACTGGGCACTGCGTTATGCGCCCGTGTCGCTCATCGCATGCTTCGTGCTCGGCCTCGGCGTGATGGGCTGCGTGCAGGCTGTCGACGTCGAGCTCGGCACGCTGTCGGTCATGGTCGCGGGCGGCGTGTTCGGCGGGATCGCGTCGCGCAATTCAGCGCTGCCGCGGCTCGCGATGATGCAGGTCACGCTCGGCGTGCTGCCGATCGGCGTCGGTGCGCTGCTGGCCCACCGGTCGGGCGCATGGCTGCTGCTGCCGCCGCTCGCGATCTATCTCGCCGCGATGCGCACGGTCGTCCAGCGTCACTATCGCGTGCTCGTCGCACTGATCGCCGCGCGCCAGCGCAACGCCGAACTCGTCGCGCGCTTCGATGCCGCGCTTACCTACATGCCGCACGGCCTGTGCATGATCGACGGTGAGCGCCGCGTGATCGTCGCGAACCGGCGCACCGCGCAACTGTTCGGCTCGCCGCGCGAGATCATGCTCGATACGCCGCTGCCGGCCGTCGTCGCGGCGCTCGGCGCGAACGACGCGACCGATCCCGGTGGCACCGGTCTCGCCGCGCAGTGCGCGCTCTGGCTGACCTGCGACGAACCCGCGCCGCTCGACGTCGTGCTCGCCGACGGCCGCCAGCTCGAACTGACGCGCCACCGCGTACCGGACGGCAACGCGGTGATCATCGTCGAGGATGTCACCGCGCGCCGCCAGACCGAGCAGCACATCCGCCATCTCGCGCGGCACGATGCGCTGACGGGTTTGCCGAACCGCCACGAACTGCATGCCGAGCTCAAGCGGATGCTCGCGCGCCGGCCGCGCACGCCGGGCCCCGCGCTCGCCGTCATGTATCTCGACCTCGACGGCTTCAAGGCGATCAACGACCGGTTCGGCCACCAGGCCGGCGACGACGTGCTGACGCAAGTCGCCGAGCGGCTCGGCAAGACGCTGCCGCCCGGCGAGCTGGCAGCACGCATCGGCGGCGACGAGTTTGTCGTCGCGCTCGACGACACGACGATGCACGCGTGCTCGCGCCTCGCCGCGCGCATCATCCGGCAGATCTCCGCGCCGTACACGCTGTCGATCGGTGCGACCGTGAGCCTGGGGATCAGCATCGGCATCGCGCTCGACGACGGGCACGGTTCCCCCGATGAACTGATCCGGCAGGCCGACAGCGCGCTGTACGACGCGAAGTCGGCCGGCAAGGGAATCTACCGCTTCTATTCGAGCGGCAGCAGCCACGTCGCACCGGCAACCGCGAGCTGATCCGACTGCGCGCACCGGCTGCGCCGCCCTCTTTCCCCCGCGTTCGCCGCCTCCCGACGATTCAATTCCGAAACGCTTTGCGCGACCGCACGTGGCGCCGCGCGCTCGCGTGTCACGTGACGTGTTCCGTAACATCGCCGCCCGCCACGCATCACGTTGGCTGCAGAAGCCGGCACGATCGAATCAGTGCAAGGCTTTTCGAGCCTGGCACTTTTATTGCTCCCTGTCAGGGAAACAGGTTGTCAGGGAGACTCAACATGAATACCGTCGAAGTCCTCAGCCGCAGCGACACCATCGACGAACTGGATGTGATCGACGGCGCAGCGCTGATCCGCCGGCTCGTTTCCGAGCGCCGCATGCCGGCCGCACGCGAAGCCCGATGCGTCGACAATCCGCCGCTGACGCTCTACGGCGCGTTTCGCCAGGGCGTCGCCGATCACGGCGCGCACCGTGCGAATCCGTATCGCGCCGGCAGCCGCTTCTGGGCTCTGTGGGAAGAAGGACGTATCGAAGCTGAAACATCGGGCCGGTAGGCCGATTGTGCACGCCGGCCCCGTCGCGGCGAGGGGCCGGCGCGAAACTTCACGCTCGAATGCGGCCGGCCGATGCGCCGGCACGCGCTCATCGCTGCAACATCGCACGGGGTTCCGCGTATCGGCAGTGCAACGCGCCCGCACGCATCCCTGCGCTTGCCGGTCGATGGCATTCGGCGTTGCACGCGCCCGGCACACCGCGCGGCGGTCGTTTCCCGATAAGATGGCAGATTCCGTTCATCGAACGATGCCGCCATGACCGTCTCTTCCACGCACCGCAATCCCATCCACTGCGAAATCGATCTCGACGCACCCGGCAAGCACGCGGGCTACCTGCGGCTGCCGCATTCCGTGCACCGCTCGGCGTACGGCTGGCTGCCGATCCCGATCGCGTCGATCCGCAACGGCGACGGGCCGGTCGCGCTCGTGATGGCCGGCAACCACGGCGACGAGTACGAAGGCCAGATCATCGTGTCGCAACTGATGCGCGAGATCGACCCCGAGATGGTCAGCGGGCAGCTGATCCTGCTGCCGATGGCGAATTTCCCGGCGGCCGATGCGGGCCTGCGCGTGTCGCCGCTCGACGAAGGCAACCTGAACCGCAGCTTCCCCGGTAACCCGACCGGCACGCCGACGCAGATGATCGCCCATTACATCGAGCATGCGCTGCTGTCGCGCGCGCAGTATCTGGTCGACCTGCACTCGGGCGGCAGCTCGCTGCTCTACCACGGCGGCAACATGCTCGCGATCGATCCGCTCGACGCCGACGAAGCCGCGAAACTCAACGGACTGCTGGCCGCGTTCGGGTTGCAGAATGCGCTGCTGCACGCGCCGAACCCCGTGCATTCGGCATCGGCCGCGCGTCGCCAGGGCGCGATCTCGATCGTGACCGAGCTCGGCGGCGCCGGCATGGCCGATCCGTCGCTGATCCGGCTCGGCCGCCACGGGCTGCTGCACTACCTCGGCTATATCGGCCTGCTGCGCGGCGCGCTCGTGCCCGATGCACCGCCAACCATCACGCGCTTCATGCGCGTCGACGGCGAGCGCCACTTCGTCTATGCGTACGAGCGCGGGCTGGTCGAGCCGCTCGTCGAACTCGGCGACCAGGTGAAGGCCGGGCAGCCGGCCGCATGGGTGCATTTCCCCGATACGCCGCTGCGCGAGCCGATGCTGCACCGCTTCAAGGGCGACGGCGAAGTGGTGTGCAAGCGCGTGCCCGCGCAAGTGCGGCGCGGGGATTGCCTGTTTCAGTTGGCGGAGTTGTCGACGCCGGCGCGTGTCATCGAGTGATCGCGACTGGCGCAACCCGCCGCCCGCGAAGGATATCGGCAACGGCGCCAGTGCATATTGCAGACACGCTGACCGTCAGCCGGACGCCCCTGGCGACTCATTTTCCTGCGCGGCACCGCATTGATGGCAATGCGGGAAGAAGAAGAAATTCCGGCCGCCGCATTCGCATACATTGAAAAGCCTCAATCCGCAATGTACGCAGAACGTGGAATCGTCGCCGCCGAGATTCCATTGTTTGTCGCATGACGGGCAGCGCTTCTTTTCGAGTGATCGAACGGCTTTTTCGTATCCGATCGTGCGCGCGCGTGCGCCCTGATCCTGCTGCAATTCGAGCCGTTTGCGTTCGGCATAGCGCTGAAATGCTTTCATCATGTAGAGGCCGGCGAATACCGTGAGCGCAATGCCGACCAGAACCCGGACGTAGCCGCCGAAATTCGGCAAGTACGGCACCAGTTCAATGAAAAACGCACTCAGTGCAAACAGGCCAAAACCATACACGAAAGGCCAGTAGCGCACCTTGCGGTAGCGGATGAACAGCCAGATCGCAACCAGCAGTATCGGTAACGTCAGCGCCAGCCGCAGCCCGAACACCTGGATCTCGTAGTGCCGTGTTGCCGCGTCGAAGCGCCGTTCGGCTGCTGCGTCCGCTTCGGCGATTTGCGTGTCCACTTGAGTCTGCTGCGAGGTCAGTGCCCGTTGCTGGTCGCCGATCGCATCGATCTGATGCTGCCAGTTGACCACCACGGCCTGGAGCGTATCGAGTTTGTGCGTTCTGGCCAGAATGTCCGGGTCCCTCGCACTGTCTCCTGTCACCGAGCGGGTTGCCAGCCAGTTGCGGAAACTTTCCTTCTCGGCCGCGTACTCCTTCGCGGCCCGGCCGCGCGCCACTTCCATTGTGTCGGCCTTCTCGACAAGCGCGTCGTGCTGGGCCTGCAGACGGCGCCGCGCCGCGTCCAGCCGCGCCTTTGCCTGAGTATCGGCGAATTGCTCGATGGCGGGCGGACCGCCGCTCGGCGCGAACGCCATGTCGCGGATCACGAGGCTGCCGAGCATGTTCAGAAAGACCGCGAAGATGATCGCAATCCCCCATGACGCGAGTCGCAGGAGCCGCGCTGGACTGGTCAGGCCGTCGCCGGAAGTCATCATTATGTTTTGCCCTCTGTTGGAATGGTTTTCATTGTCGTCAATCTCGATACAACCGTCGATTGTCTCTTTCTCATCGATTTCAGCCCGGCCCGGCGCCGATGCCGCATGCCGCCCCGGAAGGGACACTCGCACTTTTCGAGATCGGCCATGCGTTCGACCAGAAAGTGAAGCGGGTGTGGAATCGCGGGATAGTGGCGGCAGGCGGTACCCAGAGGCACCAATCCTGCATCCAGCAATCGCCACTCAGACGTCCGCCGTGTCGCTGCGACCCACACCCGTTACATGCGCGTTAAAGCCCAAGCGCCTGTTCCAGTCGCCGCATCTCTTCCCGCCACTGTTCCTGCAGTTGCGGTTTTTGATGTTTCGGTTTGCGTGCGAGTTCTGCCGCCAGCCATGCCTCCAACTGACACCAGCGTTGCCACTGTGCGTCAGCGTCACTGCTGGCGGATTGAACACCGGCGTGGTTCCGTGTCGCCGGAATCTGCTCGGGTGCAGCGGAATCACGAGATGCGAACAAATTTCGATACGCGCTTTCAGCATCCGGCAATTCTTGCAAGCGCCCGTTATGGATTGCCCAGAAGCGATTGCAACTCTGCTCGATCAGTTCGCGGTCATGCGAAACCAGGATGAAACCCCCATCGAACGCCGCCAGCGCGGCCGCAAGTTCGCCCTTACCTTCCATATCCAGGTGATTGGTCGGTTCGTCGAGCCACAATAGGTGGTAGCTCGCCATGGACAGCGCGAGAAACAGCAGACGAGCCCGCTCGCCGCCACTCAGCGTGGCCACGGTTTGAGCATGGCGTACATACGCAAACCCGGCAGAAATCAACGCCTGCCGTCGCTCCTTGTCGCCGACTGGCGCAAATTTATAGAGCGCGTCCGACAACGTGGCGTCGTCGGCCAGTTGACGCAATGACTGATCGTAGTAGGCGATGCGCGCCGCTGGATGGTAACGCCAACCCATGCGCGCTTCCCCCTGCTGCAGATCGCTCCAGCACTGACGTAGCAACGAGGATTTGCCCGTGCCATTGCTGCCCAGGAGTGCGATCTTGTCACCTGGCCGCAACCACAAATCGTGAACCTCAAACAGGATCGGTTCTTCTGCGTGGGCGCGGACATGCAGGCCTTCGAACGCCATCAGACGGTCCGCCGCGAATGGTCTTCCCTGTAGCTTCAAGCGCCACGGGCTGCCACGACTAACAAAGGTCTGGTCTTCCTTTAGTTTTTCGACACGCCTTTGCATGGACCGGGCTTGGCGCGACAGTTTCTCGTTGTCGTGCTCGCGCCCCCAGATAGCCAGACGTTTGCTGCTGGCGGCTAGCCGGTCAATCTCGTTCTGCTCGCCTGCATGACGCGCTTGTGCCGTTGCGTCAGCCTGGGCCAACGCCACCAGGGCGCGGCTGCACGGCATATCGAAACTGTACAAGCGCTGATCGCGCAGAATCCAGCTTTTGTCGCTGAGGGTGTCTAGAAGACGCGGATCGTGCGACACCAGGATGAAGCCCCCCTGCCAGCGGCGCAGGAAATCTTCCAGCCACAATAGCGAGGGTAGATCCAGATGATTGCTTGGCTCATCCAGCAACAGCAGATTCGGCTGCGTCAGGACTGCACGCCCCAGCAGCAAACGCGTGTGTTGACCGCCACTCAGGTCGGAAACCGGTGTGTCCGCCGCAGTGGCCAGCTCCAAATCGTCCAGCAGACTGTCTACCCGCCAATGCTCGGCCCGTTGCTCGCCGACGCTCTCCAGCAACGCCTCTCGTGTCGTCAGGTCGGCCAGTCTCGGCGGTAGATGCTGCTCGACGTGTTGCAGGCGGCACATTGCCGCATATTGCACGCGGCCGGCACCGGGTTCGCGGCTGCCCGCCAATACATCGAGCAGACTGCTCTTGCCGCAGCCGTTGTGGCCAATCAGGCCGATACGGTCGCCAAGTTTTACAGTAAAGGAAAGATCCTGGAATAGCGGGCCATGGCCGGTTTCCAGATTCAAGGAAAGTGCGGAAATCAGGGTCGTCATGCTCTTGCTCTCGTTTTTTCGGGACGTGTTTGTCCCTGTCAACAGGAGCGCTGGCGACAACCTTGGAGTCGAGAAAGGACTCGGGAGGAGAAGGCTTTGCTCTGACCGGGTTATCGCAGCGCGATGGAACTCAGGCAAGAGCGGACGAATGTGCTGAATAAATGTGCCAACATCAGCGGGCGCACTAGCAAAACCATATTTACCTCCTTTTTTAAAAAGAGTTGGATGTAGCGCCGGAGTTTATCTCGGCTCACGTCGGCTATACAAGCCGCTGGCGTTACGCTCCCGATTTTTTCCAGGAGAGATCGCAGAATGCTCCGCGACAACCCGCCATTGGGCGGCCAATGTCTACTTTAAAGAAAGTGTTCCGGGTAACTGCTTCTGACCGGGAACCGTCACCGTCATATTGAATGACGCGCTTTTCCCGTACCCTAATGTGGTTCAAGAACCTTCAGCTTCATCGTCTTCCGGCACTTTCGGGCGCGGCGCCCCACCACGCCCGTTCGCCCCACCCCACTCCCCCTGCAAGCCTTCTTACACCACCCGCGAAATCCTTATCGAAATTGCTTCGTTCGCCTTTGCCGGCCGCGCCGCTAACGTGTTCAAAACGGCGGCGGCCCGCCATCTGCATCGCAGCAGGATGCACACCGGCCGTCGCCATCACGACAACTGCGTCGCGATAACGGAACAGACCGGACGGGCCGCGTGCCCGCACCCCGCCAGGAACGTCCGCATCGCGCGCCCTTCGCGATGCCCATGGCCACGACCGACCGCATCATCGACACGACGCCGATCGACGTCCGCGCACAACCGCTGATCGACGCGCTGATCGACGAGTATTCGACCCGTTACAACGCGTATCGCCCCGACAGCCGCGCGTCCGCGCGCGACGAACTCGCACGCTACCCGGCCGAACTGTTCGCGCCGCCCGAAGGCGCGTTCGTGCTGCTGTTGCGCGACGGCGAGACGATCGGCGGCGGCGCATTCAAGCGCTACGACGCGCAGACCGCCGAGCTCAAACGCATCTGGACCCGCACGGACCTGCGCCGCCAGGGCCTTGCGCGCCTGGTCGTCGAAGCGCTCGAACTGCGCGCCGCGCAGCAAGGCTACCGCCGCATCTACCTGACTACCGGTTTTCGCCAGCCCGAAGCATGGGCGCTGTACGACCGCACCGGCTATACGCGGCTGTTCGATTCGTCGATCGCCCCCGAGGTGCATTACCACCTGCGGTTCGGCAAGGATCTCGCCGATCCGTCACGCACGTCGACGTTGGCCGACCTGTGGGCGCCTGCGCCCGAACCGGTGCTGTCACGCTGACCGCGCCGCGCCACCTGCATCCCACCGATCTCCGCTTGCCACTACAGGACGCTTTCATGCAACGAGCCGTACCGCTTTCTTCCCGTGCCGTGCGCACGCTGGCTGCCGCACTGATCGGCCTGACCGCGCTCTCCGCAGCCGCGGCCGCGGCCGCCGCAACGTTCGACCTGAGCCCCGAACAGCGTGGCCGGCCGCGCGGCGTAGCCGATGCGGCGGTCGAGCGCGCGGTGCCCGCGTCGTTCAAGTTCGCCGAGCCCGGCACGCTGACGATCGGCATCGCGCCGAGCCTGCCGCCGATCAGCTCGTATGCGACCGACGCGCGCACCGTGATCGGCTTCGACGCCGACATCGGCCAGCTCGTGTCCGACAGCCTCGGCCGCAAGCTGAAGATCGTCGCGCTCGCGTGGGCCGACTGGCCGCTCGCGCTCGAATCGGGGAAAGTCGACGCGGTGATCTCGAACGTCACCGTCACCGAGGAACGCAAGCAGAAGCTCGATTTCTCGACCTACCGCAAGGACCAGGTCGGTTTCTACGTGCGCAACGACAGCAAGATCCAGGCGATCCGCGAGCCGAAGGACGTCGCGGGGCTGCGCATCGTGACCGACGCCGGCACCAACCAGGAAAAGATCCTGCTCGCGTGGGATCGCGAGAACGTCGCGCATGGGCTGAAACCCGTGCAGATCCAGTACTACGACGACCAGGCGATGCGCATCGTCGCCGTGCAGTCGGGCCGCGCCGATGCCGTGTTCAGCGTGAACTCGGTGCTCGCGTACCAGAGCGCGCAGCAAGGCAAGACGCGGCTCGTCGGCGCGATCAGCGGCGGCTGGCCGCGCACGGCCGACATCGCGATCGCGACGCGCCGCGGCAGCGGGCTCGCCGATCCGCTGACCGTCGCGCTGAACGGGTTGATCAGGAACGGCCGCTACCAGCAGGTGCTCGACCGCTGGAACCTCGCATCGGAAGCGATCGACCAGTCGCGCACGAATCCGCCGGGGCTGCCGAAGAGCTGAGCGCCGCGCGCCCCCACCGTCCATTCACGCTCACGCCACGCTCACGCAGGAACGCCGCTCATCATGTCTTACTCGCTTTCGTTGCTGGACAAGAGTCCGATCGCCGACGGCGCGAACGCCGCCGACGCGCTGCGCTTCACCACGACGCTCGCGCAGCGCGCCGAACAGCTCGGCTACGAGCGCTTCTGGGTCGCCGAGCATCACGGCACGCCGGCCTTCGCGAGCTCGGCGCCGGAGATCGTCGTCGCACACCTGCTCGCGCACACGTCGCGTATCCGCGTCGGCTCGGGCGGTGTGATGCTGCAGCACTACAGCCCGTTCAAGGTCGCCGAGACCTTCAAGGTACTGGCCGCGCTCGCGCCGGGCCGCGTCGATCTCGGCATCGGCAAGGCCCCCGGCGGGTTGCCGCTGACCACGCGCGCACTGCAGTGGTTTCACGACAAGGCGCGCAAGCCTGACTTCGCGGGCCAGCTCGCGGAGCTCGATGCGTTTCTCGGCTGGGGCGTTGCCGAAGATCACCCGCTCGCCGGTGCCGTCGCACTGCCGGTACCGCCGCAGGCGCCCGAACGCATCCTGCTCGGCGGCTCGCCGGACAGCGGCGCGCTTGCCGCGCGCAACGGCTGGCGCTTCTGCTATGCGGGGCATTTCAACGGCGACGACGCGAACCTCGAACGCTCGCTGGACGCTTACCGCAGCGCCGGCGGCACCCGGCCGCTGGTCGCGCTGTATGCGGTAGCCGCGCCGACGCGCGACGAGGCCGAGCAACTGATCGGGCCGCTGAAGATCTTCAAGCTGCAAATCGCGGGCGGCCAGAGCTTCAATCTCGCCAGCGCGCAGGCGGCCGCCGAATTCGCGCGGCAGAGCGGCGCGTCCGACTACCGGATCGACGAGCTGCGCCCGACGGTGCTGGCCGATACGCCCGAGCGCGTGCACCGCGCGCTCGACGCGCTGAGCCGGCGGCTCGACGTCGATGCGTTCGTGATCGATTCGCCGGTGACCGACTACGCGGCGCGGCTCGCGTCGGCCGAATGGCTCGGCGGCGCGCTGTCGGCCACGCCGTTGCAGGCGGCCCTCACGGCCGACCGTTCCCTTTCCCCTGACCAGAACGCGTGACGCTCCCATGACGACCCGACGATCGATCCCCTTCGGCCTGATGCTGCAAGGCGCAGGCAGCCACATGAACGCATGGCGGCACCCGAGCAACCCGCCGGATGCGAGCATCAACCTCGACTTCGCGATCGGCATCGCGCGCAAGGCGGAAGCCGCCGGCATCGCGTTCGCATTCGTCGCGGACGGCCTCTACATCAACGAGAAGTCGATCCCGCACTTCCTGAACCGCTTCGAGCCGCTGACCGTGCTGTCGGCGCTCGCGGTCGCGACGAAGAAGATCGGGCTCGCGGGCACGATCTCGACGTCGTACAGCGAGCCGTTCACGGTCGCGCGCCAGCTCGCGTCGCTCGACGCGATCAGCGGCGGGCGCGCGGGCTGGAACGTCGTGACCACGCCGCTCGAAGGCACCGCGAAGAATTTCGGCAAGGCGCATCCCGATCACGCACTGCGCTACGAAATCGCCGACGAATACCTCGACGTCGTGCAGGGCCTGTGGGACAGCTGGGACGACGACGCCTTCGTGCGCGACCGCGCGACCGGCCGCTTCTTCGATCGCGACAAGCTTCATACGCTCGACCACCATGGCCGCTTCTTCCAGGTCGCGGGCCCGCTCAACATCCAGCGCTCGCCGCAGGGGCAGCCGGTGATCTTCCAGGCCGGCTCGTCCGACACCGGCATCGGTCTCGCGGGCAAGTATGCGGATGCCGTGTTTACGCATTCGCCGTCGCTCGACGATACGGCCGCGTTCACGCGGCGCGTGAAGCAGAGCGCGATCGAGCACGGCCGGCAAGGCAGCGACGTGAAGATCTTCCCCGGCATCGGGCCGATCGTCGGCCGCACGGCGGCCGAGGCCGAGGACAAATACCAGGCGATCCGCAACCTGTTGACGATCGACGAGGCGCTCGCGTATCTCGGCCGCTATTTCGATCACCACGATTTCACGCAGTACGCGCTGGATGCGCCGTTCCCGGAACTCGGCGAGCTCGGCCGCAACAGCTTCCGCTCGACCACCGACCGGATCAAGGCCGACGCAAAACAGAAAGGGCTGTCGCTGCGCGAGACGGCGCTCGCGGTCGCCACGCCGCGCCCGAACTTCATCGGCACGGCCGAGCATGTCGCCGACGAACTGATCCGCTGGCACGACGCCGGTGCCGGCGACGGTTTCATCCTCGGCTTTGCGGTGCAGGCGCAGGGCGTCGACGATTTCATCGAACTCGTGATCCCGGTGCTCGAGGCGCGCGGCCGTTACAGCCGCGACCTGCCCGGCGCGACGCTGCGCGACCACCTCGGCCTGCCACGCAAGGCGAGCCGCCACGCGGCGCCCGGCACGCCGCACGAAACGGCGGCCGAAGCGCACGCCTGACACCCTCCGCCGCGCCGCCCGCGCGCGGCGCGCCCGCCCGACCGATTCGAGGATTTCCACCGACATGAGCGACACGACCCACCTCGGCGGCGCGCTGCCGCCGCTCTCTTCCCCCGGCGCGCGCGACGCCGGCACGCGTTTCCGGATCGTGCCCGCGCGCCACCGGTCGCGCACGGCCGGCACCGTGCTCGCCGTCGCGCTGATCGCGATCGTCCTGCATTCGATTCTCGGCAACCCGCAATGGGGCTGGCCGGTGTTCGCCGAATGGTTCCTGTCGCCGCCGGTGCTGTCGGGGCTCGCGCGCACGCTGGTGCTGACGCTGCTCAGCGCTGTGTTCGGCCTCGTGCTCGGTGCGTTCGTCGCGCTGGCCCGGCTGTCGCGTTCGCGGCTGCTGTCGGCAAGCGCATGGGCTTTCGTGTGGCTGTTCCGCTCGATTCCGCTGATCGTGCTGCTGCTGATCCTGAACAACCTCGGCTACCTGTACGAGCATGTGCGGCTCGGCGTGCCGTTCACCGACATCGTGTGGTTCGACACGCCGACGACCGACCTGATCAGCCCGTTCCTTGCGGCCGTGCTCGGCCTCACGTTGCATCACGCGGCGTTTTCCGCGGAGGTGATCCGCGGCGGCATTCTCGCGGTCGATCAGGGCCAGCTCGAAGCGGCCGCCGCGCTCGGGCTGCCGCGCGGCCGTCAGACCACGCGGATCGTGTTGCCGCAGGCGATGCGCGCGATCCTGCCGACCGCGTTCAACGACCTGATCATGCTGGCGAAAGGCACGTCGATGGTCTACGTGATCGCGATGCCGGAGCTGTTCTACACGGTGCAGGTGATCTATCGCCGCAATCTCGAAGTGATTCCGCTGCTGATGGTCGCCACCGTCTGGTACCTGATCATCCTGACCGTGCTGTCGGCCATCCAGGTGCAGGTCGAGCGGCACTATGCGCGCGGTGCGCTGCGCAACCCGCCGCCGTCCGTCCTCACGTTCGCGCTCGCGCGCCTCGGCGCGCTGTGGCGGCGGGTCGCGTCCCGCCACGCGGCATCGGTCGCGCAGGCTCAGGACGATCGCGACGCCGCGACCGTCGCCCCACCGCGCGACGGCGGCGAAGTGGCCGTGCATGGCGTATCGAAGCAGTTCGGCATGCAGCGCGTGCTCGACAACGTGTCGTTCGTCGCACCGCGCGGCAGCGTGACCGTGATCGTCGGGCCATCGGGCTCGGGCAAGTCGACGCTGCTGCGCACGATCAACCATCTGGAGCGCGTCGACGACGGCTTCATCGACATCGACGGCGAACTGATCGGCTATCGCCGCGACGGCGACGTGCTCTACGAGCTGAAGGAACGCGACGTGCTGGCGCGGCGCACGGCTGTCGGAATGGTGTTCCAGAACTTCAACCTGTTCCCGCACCTGACGGTGCTCGAGAACCTGATCGAAGCGCCGGTCGTCGTCGGCGGCGTCACGCGCGACGCGGCCGAACGCATCGCCCGCACGCTGCTCGCGCGCGTCGGTCTCGCGGATAAAGCCGACGCGTATCCGCGCCAGCTGTCCGGCGGCCAGCAGCAGCGCGTCGCGATCGCGCGGGCGCTTGCGTTGCGCCCGAAGGTGCTGCTGTTCGACGAGCCGACGTCGGCGCTCGATCCCGAGCTCGTCAACGAGGTACTCGACGTGATCAAGGAACTCGCGCGCTCGGGCACGACGCTCGTGATCGTCACGCACGAGATCGGCTTCGCACGCGAAGTCGCGGATAACGTGCTGTTCATGGAGCGCGGGCGCATCGTCGAGGCCGGACCGCCGGCCGTCGTGCTCGATGCGCCGGCGCACCCGCGCACGCGTGAGTTCCTGTCGCGGGTGCTGTGATGCGCGCCGCTCCCGACTTGCGAGGCGCCGCACGATGACCGACCGACGCCAGTTCATCACTGCCGCGCTGGTCGCGGCAACGGGCAACCTTCCATGGTGCGCGGTACAGGCCGCCGCCGCGACCGCGGATCTCGATCCGCGCCAGGCTGGCCGCATTCGCGCCACACGCGATGACGCAGCCGTTCGTGAGGCAGCGGGCTATCGCTGGGTACGCGACGGCGCGTTCACGGTTGCGATCTCGCCGCACGCGCCGCCGGTGTCGACCTACGCGACCGACGCGCGCACCGTGGTCGGCGCCGATCCCGACTATGCGCAGCTCGTCGCCGACGCACTCGGCCGCACGCTCGTGCTGCTGCCGATCGCGTGGGCCGACTGGCCGCTCGGGCTCACGTCCGGCAAGTACGACGCGGTGATCTCGAACGTCGGCGTGACCGAGAAGCGCAAGGAGAAGTACGATTTCACGACCTACCGGCTCGGGCTGCACGGCTTCTACGTGCGCACCGGCAGCCCGATCGCGACGATCGCCGGGCCGAAGGACATCGCCGGCCTGCGCATCATCACGGGTGCGGGGACGAGCCAGGAGCGCATCCTGCTCGAGTGGAACAAGCGCAACGTGGCGCAGGGGCTGAAGCCGGCCGAGCTGCTCTATTTCGACGACGACGCGGCATCGCGCGTCGCGCTGCTGTCCGGCCGTGCCGATGCGGAGCTGAACCCGAACGCGTCGCTCGCGTACGAGGCCGCGCGCACCGGCAAGATCCGCCGGGTCGGCGTCGTCAATGCGGGCTGGCCGGCCAACGCCGATGTGGCGATCGCGACGCGGCGCGGCAGCGGGCTCGCGCCCGCGCTGACGCTCGCGACGAACGCGCTGATCGGCAGCGGTCGCTATGGGCAGGCGCTCGCGCGCTGGGGTTTGCAGAGCGAGGCGATCGCGCGCGCGGAGACCAATCCTCCGGGGTTACCGTCGTTTTGAAGCGCGGCCGCGCGGCGCACCGTTCCGGCCACGTTTCGGCGAGGCCCGTCACGGACAGCGCGGCGCGCGAGCCAGCTCCACGTCGGTCGTCGACACCTGCTTGCCGTTCACGTGCAGTTGCCGCAGCTTGGTCTCGAGCCCCCATTTCGCTTCGTAGGGGAACACTTCATAGTCGAGGCCCGGTTGCGGCACGAATGAACGCGCGACATGCTCGACGCGCTGGCTAATGGTGGTCGTGCCCGCCGCGCCCATGTCGATTACCCGCTGTCCGCCGGTCTGAAACGTCATCGTGATCGGCTGGTTCGCGTTGACCACGTACTCGTCGTAGTACTTGTATGCGTCATCCGGCAGCGGCATGCCGATCGTCGTGTTGCCCGCAAGTGCACGCGTAAAACCCGGCACGGCGACATCCATGCCGGGCGGCCCCTTGAGAAACCAGGAGTCGTTCGGTTCGCAGGTGGTGTTGAAATAGAAATGGGAATAGGCGCCCAGATACACGCGAATCCGCGCTTCCGTTGCCGGATCGTACGCGCCACCCCGATTCGCTCCGGTACTCACACAACCGGCCAGCACCCCGCATGCCAGTAAAACCCCTGCCATCTTTCGCATGACTTGCTTCGCTTCGTTATTCGATTTCTGATTTCGAATCGGATGACGGCGCTACCCGTGCGGCGCCTCGCGATCCCGCTCTCGTCGGCCATGGCCCATGGTCCGATGCGCGGATTGTAACCGGTGGCGGTTCGGCCCCGGCTCAGGGAAGCGCCATGCTCTCCATCGGTCGGCAGTCGGCGTCGCACCTATGCCGGCAGTGCCGCCCCAGCCCTGTCGAGATTCGCGACCTGCGCATGAATCGCCGGAATCAGGTCACGTCCATAATCAAGCGCATCGTCGAGCGGGTCGAACCCGCGAATCAGGAACGTCGACACACCGAGCCGGTAGTACGCGCCGAGCGCCCGCGCGACCTGCTCCGGCGTGCCGACCAGCGCGGTCGAATTCCAGCGCGCGCCGGTCAGGTTCGCGACGCCCATCCACAGCCGCTCGTCAAGCACGTCGCCTTGCGCGGCGGCCGCCATCAGCCGTTGCGAGCCCGCGTTCTGCGGCGCATGGCCGGCGATCGGCTGGCCGTTCGCGAGCCGCGCCGCGCGCACGCGTTCGCGAATCGCTTCGGCCTTCTCCCATGCGGCAGCCTCGGTGTCGGCCACGATCGGCCGGAACGACACGCTGATGCGCGGCGTCCGACCGAACGGCGCGGCGGCAGCCCGCACGCGCGCGACCTGCTCGCGCACCGACGCGAGCGGCTCGCCCCACGTCATGTAGACATCGGCATGCTCACCCGCGACCGCCAGCGCGGCCGGCGAAGAGCCGCCGAAATAGATCGGCACGTGCGGCCGCTGCGCGCCCTTCACGAGCGGCGACGCACCGCGCAGCCGGTAGAACGCGCCATCGTGATCGACCGGCGCGTCGGCCTGCCAGATCCGTTTCAGCACGTCGAGATATTCGCCGGTGCGGCGGTAGCGCGCATCGTGCGGCACGAAATCGCCGTCGCGCTGCAGGTCGGTATCGTCGCCGCCCGACACGACGTTCAGTGCGAGCCGGCCGCCGCTGAACACGTCGAGCGTCGCGATCTGCCGCGCGGCGGCCGACGGCACGATCACGCCCGGCCGGTGCGCGAGCAGGATGCGGATGCGCTCAGTCGCGGCGGCCGCGAACGACGCGACGATGAAGCCGTCCGCCGCGTTGCTGAAATGGCCGACCAGGATCTGGTCGAAGCCGGCGGCCTCGTGCGCCTGCGCAAAGCGGCGCACATAGTCGGGCTGGACGGCCGCGCCGCCCGGTACGTCGACCTCCGCGCCGGGTGTCGCGGTGATCATGCCGATGATGTCGACTGGCATGTCGGGATGTCCTTGTGGTTCTCGATCTGAAATCGTGGCCGGGGGGGCCGCTTACTGCGCGGCGGCCGTCTTTTTCGCGGGCGCCGCGAACGCGCCCGCATACGAGCGGTCGAGCAATTTCGACGTGTCGTACGCAGCCGGAATCACGCCGGCTTTGTGCAGGAAATCAGCCGTGTTCTGCGCGTCCTTCGCGGCCGTGTCGTCGACCGGGCCGACGCGCTGCTTCGCGTTGTTGAGCCAGCGGTAGGCGACGTCGGGTTCGAGCTTCGCGCGCCTCGCCCACAGGTCCGCGTACTCGCGCGGATGGCTGTCCACCCACTGGCGCGCCGCAACGACGCGCCGCAGGAAATCGGTGATCTCGGCGCGCTTGCCAGAGGCGGCCTGCTCGTTCGCGGCGACGAAGCTCAGTGCCGGCATCAGCCCCTGTGCGGTTGTCACCGGCCGCGCCCCCTGCCGCAACGCGAGCGTGCTGACGAACGGCTCCCACAACGACACGGCATCGACCGATCCGTTCGCGAACGCGTTGGTCGCATCGATCGGCATCAGGTACGCGTACTTGACCGAATCCGCACGCAGGCCGGCGTGTTCGAGCGCGCGCAACACGAGCTGCTGGCTCCACGCACCGCGCCATACCGCGATGGTCTTGCCCTGCAGGTCGGCCACGGTGCGTACAGGCGAATCCTTCGGCACGAGGATCGCGACGCCGTCGAGGCTCTGCCGCGAAACGGCGACCACCTTCACCGGCGCGCCGCGTGCGGCCAGCGTGAGCAACGCGGAATCGCCGAGGAAACCGACATCGATCGCGTTGCCGTTCAGCGATTCGGCAACCGGTGCGGCGGCCTGGAAATGCTTCCACTCGATCGTGTAAGGCAGGTCCTTCAGCACGCCGGACGCCTCCATCGACGCCTGGATGTTGAAGTAGTTCTGTTCACCGACGCGCAGCGTGACGGTGTCTTTGGCAATGCCCGGCTGCGCGGCAAGCGCCAGCAAGAGTGCCGTGACGATTCTGCTCGACAACGTGATCTCCCGGAGGTTGGCGGGCGGCCGCGCGATGGCGGCGCCTCGTGTTCCGCCGTGCGAGGCGGCCGGCGGAACGGATGGAACCGGTGAAGATACGTCGATCCGTTTCATGAAACAAACGCAATATTCTTCTATGCAAAGATGCAAATATTTTATGAATCGACCGACATCGCCGGGTTGCTCGCCGCTCCGGGCAACCCGGCTCGAATGAATCCTCGATAGATATTTCGCACACGAAATAAATCCGGGCTATATTTCGCATACGAAATAACTACCTGGAACGAGGACGGCCATGACCTCCCAACCCATCGAGTTTTCCGCCGCCGACGGCTACGCGCTGCACGGCACGCTGTGGTCGCCGGACGCCGCGCCGCGCGCGCTGGTGCTGATCCATCCGGCGACGGCCGTGCCGGAGCGGCTGTATGCGGGCTTCGCGCGCTTCCTGACCGAACGCGGCTTCGCGGCGCTCACCTACAACTATCGCGGCATCGGCGCGTCACGGCCCGCGCGCCTGGGCGCGCTGCAGGCCCGCATGCGCGACTGGATGGAACTCGACGTGGGCGCCGCGACGGCATGGGCACGGCAGGCGTTCGAAGGATTGCCGCTGCTGGCGGTCGGGCATAGTGTCGGCGGGCATGCGATCGGGCTGTCCGCCGCGACGCCGCACCTGCGCGCGGCCGTGCTCGTCGCCGCGCATGCGGGCAGCACGCGACTCATCACGCAGGCGGCCGAACGCCTGAAGGTGCGGCTGATCCTGCGGGTGCTCGGCCCGTTGATGTCGGCGCTGCTCGGCTACGTGCCCGGCAAGCGGCTCGGGCTCGGCGAGGACATGCCGGCCGGCGTGTTTCGCGAATGGAGCCGCTGGACGACGCTGCCGCACTATTTCTTCGACGATCCGACGCTCGGCGCGGCCGAACGTTACGCTAAGCAGCAGTTGCCGATCCTCGCGCTCGGCTTTGACGACGACCCGTGGGCCAACCCGACGGCCATCGGGCTGCTGGTAAGCTATCTGACCCGCGCGGCGGTCGAACGCCGCCAGATCGATCCGCACGCGGCGGGCAGCGGCCCGGTCGGGCACATGGGCTTCTTCCGCAGCCGCCCCGGCACCGTGCTGTGGCCCGACGTGGCCGACTGGCTCGCGCAGGCACTCGACACGCCGCGAACCGCGGGCCGTCCCTCCCTTTCCATTGCAGCCGGGAACCCAGCTTGAGCGAAGACCGACGACTGTTTTTCATGTTGAACATCGGCCAGCGGCGCGTGCAGCGCTGGATCGACCGCAAGGCGGAAACCGAGACGCGCGCGAGCGCCGCGCAGGCCGGCGCGCTGTTCTGTCTCGCGAAGCAGGATGGTGCGCTGATCGGTGAAGTCGGCGCCGCGCTGCAGCTCGCGCCGTCCGCGATGACGGGGCTCGCCGACCGGATGGCGAAAGCCGGCCTCATTACGCGTCATGCCGATTCGGACGACGGCCGCGCGACGCGCTTGTACCTGACCGACGAAGGCCACGGGGCGCTCAAGCGGGCACGCGTGCTGCTGCGCGAACTCAACGGCAAGCTGTGCGACGGGTTTTCCGACGACGAACTCGATGTCGTCGCGCGCTGGTTGCACACGCTGCAGGAGCGGTTTCCGGCGGAGCGCTGAGCGGCACCGTCGATCCATCGACGGCACGCGCCGCGCCCCGCGCACATCGCATCAATGCATCAATGCATCAATGCATCAATGCATCAATGCATCAATGCATGTCGGTCAGCACGATGCGCCCGTCGACCTTGCCGTCGCGCAGCTTCGCGAGCACGTCGTTGATGTTGTCGAGCCGGTCGCGGTGGATATGCGCGCGCACCAGGCCGTCGGCGGCGAAATCGAGCGATTCCTGCAGGTCGCGCCGCGTCCCGACGATCGACCCGCGCACGGTGATGCCGTTCAGCACGGTCGAGAAGATCGGCAACGGGAAATCGCCGGGCGGCAAGCCGTTGAGCGCCACCGTGCCGCCACGCCGCACCATCCCGAGCGCCTGCGCGAACGCGCTGCGCGACACGGCCGTGACGAGCACGCCATGCGCACCGCCGATCTCCTTCTGGATCACCCTGGCCGGATCGTCGACCGACGCGTCGATCGTCAGTTCCGCGCCGAGCTGCCGCGCCAGCGCGAGCTTGTCGGGTGAGATGTCGATGGCCGCCACGTGCAGGCCCATCGCCCGCGCATACTGCACGGCCACGTGCCCGAGGCCGCCGATGCCGGAGATCGCGAGCCACTGGCCCGGGCGCGTATCGGTGACGCGAATGCCCTTGTAGACGGTGACGCCCGCGCACAGGATCGGCGCGATCTCGTCGAACGCAACCTGAGCGGGTAAATGACCGACGTAATCGGGATCGGCCAGCACGTATTCCGCATAGCTGCCGTTCACCGAATAACCGGTGTTCTGCTGGCCGTGGCACAGCGTCTCCCAGCCGGTGTGGCAGTACTCGCAATGGCCGCAGGCCGTGTACAGCCATGGCACGCCGACGCGATCGCCTTCGCGCACGTGCGTGACGCCCGCGCCGACCGCCGCGACGATACCCACGCCTTCATGGCCCGGAATGAACGGCAACGACGGCTTGACCGGCCAGTCGCCGTCGGCCGCATGCAGGTCGGTATGACAGACGCCGGATGCCTTGATGTTGACAAGGATCTGGCCGGGCCCCGGCGTCGGCACGGGCACCTCCTCGATGCGCAGCGGTTCGCCGAACGCGTGCACGACGGCTGCTTTCATGGTTTGAGACATGTGTCGCTCCTGCCTGGTCGGTGAGCGATCCAGTATCCGGTTTCGGATTCGAACGACGTTGATGCGCGTCAATGCGCGGGACGATGCGCGGCGATGGCGGCTGCTTCAACGCGTCGCACCGGGGCGTTCCGCAGGAGTCACTGGATCCCGATCCGATGGCGGAGGTCCACGCCCGCCTCATCGATCGGCGAACGGCCGTTTCCCGGCGGGCAGCGCCGACGGACCCGAATGCGGGCGACACGAACCGGGCCGGCGCACGAGCAACGCGTCGACACGCGCACGGCATCGCCCCGTTCAAGCGATCGTTCCGGGCACCGCGCAGACGCTTTCCGCTCCCGCCGCGATTTCATCCATCCGACAGAAACCCGACAGCTACCTGCCATTCGGCTTGGAATTTGAAATGATATAACATATCATTTCGCGTGCTCGTCCGCCTGACGGCGTTCCACTGTGGGTGGCCGAGCCTCGCCGAGCCATGTTCCAACGGGTCACTACGCGTCGCAGACGCAACAATATATCGTATCCAGCCGTGACCCGCATCGCTCGTTATCCGATCCGATTCCAACCGATTCACCGACCATGCGCGACCTCCCTCGTCTACCGCTTCGCCCGCTCTCGTCCCTTTCGCTGATGCTGTTCGCCGCCGTCGCACACGCGCAGACCGCAGCGCCCGCCGTATCCGGCACGCCGCCGACCACCCCGCTCGCCCCGATCTTCGTGACCGCGAACCCGCTCGGCGACACCGACCTGATCGCGCCGACCGTCCAGCTTTCCGGCGATGCGCTGACGCGCCGCCAGGCCGATTCGCTCGGCGAGACGCTCAACGGGCTGCCCGGCGTATCGACCACCACCTACGGGCCGATGGTCGGCCGCCCGATCATCCGCGGGATGGACGGCGACCGGATCCGGTTGCTGCAGAACGGCGTCGCGGCTTACGACGCGTCGTCGCTGTCATACGACCATGCGGTGCCGCAGGATCCGCTGTCGATCGAGCGCGTCGAGATCGTGCGCGGCCCGGCCGCGCTGCTGTACGGCGGCAATGCGGTGGGCGGCGTCGTCAACACGATCGACAACCGGATTCCGCGCGAAGCGATCGAAGGCGTGACGGGTGCGCTCGATGCACGCTATGGCGGCGCGAACTCGGTGCGCGCGGGTGCCGCGCAGGTCGAGGGCGGCAACGGCCGCTTCGCGTTCCACGTCGACGCATTCGACCGCGAAACGAGCAAGCTGCGAATTCCCGGCTACGCCCGCAGCAGCGCGCAGCGCGCGATCGACGGCCCCGACACGCCGCAACCGGAAGGCAACGTGCCGAACAGCGACGGCCGCGTGCACGGCGGTGCGGTCGGCGCGTCGTACACGTGGGCGGACGGCTTCGCAGGCCTGTCCTACAGCGGCTACGAATCGAACTACGGCTCCGTCGCGGAAAGCGACGTGCGGCTGCGGATGCGCCAGGAACGCCTCGCGCTCGCGTCCGAGGTGCGCAACCTGAGCGGGCCGTTCACGAAACTGAAATTCGACTTCGCGTACACCGACTATCGCCACAAGGAAGTCGACAACGGCGAGACCGCGACCACCTTCCGCAATCGTGGCTACGAGGCGCGCATCGAGGCAACGCATCGCAAGATCGGCCCGTTCGAAGGCGCGATCGGCGTGCAGTTCGGCCACAACACGTTCTCCGCGCTGGGCGACGAGATGCTCGTGCCGTCCACACGCACGAACAGCGTCGCATTGTTCGGCCTCGAGGAATGGCAGGTCGCCCCGGCGCTCAAGCTGAGCCTCGGCGGACGTTTCGAGCACGTGAAGGTCGATCCCGATCCGGCCGGCGTCGAGAAATTCGCGGGGGCGCAAGCGCGCGAATTCAACGCAGGCAGCCTGTCGGCCGGCGCGCTGTTCTCGCTGACGCCCGTGTGGTCGGTGGCGGCCAACGTCGCGTACACCGAGCGCGCGCCGACCTTCTACGAACTGTATTCGAACGGCCCGCACGATGCGACCGGCCAGTTCCTGATCGGCAACCCGAACGCGTCGAAGGAAAAAGCGGTGTCGACCGACCTGTCGCTGCGCTACGCAAGCGGCCCGAACCGCGGCAGCGTCGGCGTGTTCTACAACCGCTTCTCGAACTACCTGGCCGAGTACAACACGGGCCGTGTCGTCGACGACGACGGCGAACCCGTCGCGCCCGGTACCGACGGCTCGCTCAACGAAGCGATCTATCGCGGCGTGCGCGCCGAGTTCTACGGCGTCGAGCTGGACGGCAAGTGGCGCGCGTTCGCGCGGCGCGGCCATACGGTCGACCTGGAACTGACGGCCGACTACACGCACGCGCGCAACGTCGACACGGGCCAGCCGCTGCCGCGCATCGCGCCGCTGCGCGCGACGCTCGCGGCCGACTACGGCTATGGGCCGTTCGGTGCGCGCGCGCAGGTCACGCATGCGTGGTCGCAGCACCGCGTGCCCGACAACGACTTCTCGACCGACGGCTACACGTCGCTCGGCGTGATGCTGACCTACAAGTTCCGCTTCGGTGCGACGCACTGGCTCGCGTACCTGCGTGGCGACAACCTGACGAACCAGGAAATCCGCTACGCCACCTCGGTCGTGCGCGGCTTCGCGCCGGAAGGCGGCCGCAGCGTGATGGCTGGATTGCGCACCACGTTCTGATCCACTCATGGTCCGCGGCGCCCGCCGCGGGCCGCTCTCCGGCGCCGCCCTTTCCGACGCCAATTTCCGTTTATCGGCCATCGCCGGCTATCGCACAGCGCATGCCGCGGACGTCTGCCTGCTCCCTCCCCAATTAGTCCGCAAGGAAATTCATTGATTCACCCATAAAACCAAATAAATTCATCAGACAATTATTCGCATAAACACCGTTTCCGTTTCATTCAATAAAACCGGTTTCAAATTCCACGCATGAACCTTTTAATCATGGGTGCCCCCGGTGTTATTTGATTGAAATCAAGAACCCCCATCCAGCAAGGTTTTCAGCGCTAAAAAAACTAATATCAGGGTTTTCTACGGGTAAAGAATCATCAGGCACACCCGTTAATGCCGGCACGAGCCCGTATCTGGTCGAACAATAATTTCAATTTACCAACCACTCGCGCAGGGGCACTCCGTGAAAATCGCCAGAATGAGCATCAAACTAAAACTCCTTGGCGGCTTCGGCCTGCTCGCCGCGGTCGTCGTGATCGTGTCGGGCATGGCACTCAAGGCGCTATCCGATACCAACGCCGAGTTTTCCCGCTACATGAACGGCATCAGCGCGCGGGCGAACCTGTCCGCGCAGATCCGCACGGCCGTCGACCGGCGCGCGATCGCCGCGCGCAACCTCGTGCTCGTCACCAAGCCGTCCGACCTCGAACTCGAACTGGCCGAGGTGAACCAAGCGCACAAGGACGTGCAGGAGCATCTCGCGAAGCTCAAGGCGATGATGGCGGACGCGACCGACACCTCCGATCGCGCGCGCGAACTGGTGGCCGATATCGTGCGCATCGAAACCAGCTACGGGCCCGTCGCGCTGCGCATCGTCGGGCTCGCGCAGGCCGGCAAGAAAGACGAGGCGACCGCCGACATCGACGACAACTGCCGGCCACTGCTCGCGCAGCTGGTGCGTGCGACCGACGCGTACGCGACCTATACGCATGAACGCGAACTCGCGATCGCGCAGCAATTCGCGGACCGCTATGCGACCGAGCGCAACCTGCTGGCCGGCATCTGCCTGGGCGCCGTCGCGATCGCGGTCTGCGGCGGCCTGTGGCTGACGCGCAAGATCACGGTGCCGATCGGCTCGGCCGTGGACGTCGCACGCACGGTCGCGAACGGCGATCTCGGCAGCCGCATCGACGTGAGCGGCAACGACGAGACGCGCGACCTGCTCGACGCGCTGCGGACCATGAACGACCGGTTGATCGGCATCGTCGGCCGCGTGCGCGATTCGTCGAACAGCATCGCGCACGCGGTAAGCGAGATCGCGTCGGGCAACCTCGACCTGAGCCAGCGCACCGAGGAACAGGCCGCTTCGTTGCAGGAAACCGCTGCGACGATGGAGGAATTCACGTCGACGGTGCGGCTGAACGCGGAGAACGCGCAACAGGCGAGCGCGCTCGCCGCGAACGCGTCGGACGTCGCGCATCGCGGCAGCTCGGTGGTCGGCCGGGTGGTCGACACGATGACGGAGATCGGCCACCGCTCGTCGAAGATCGCCGACATCACCGGCATCATCGAAGGCATCGCATTCCAGACCAACATCCTCGCGCTGAACGCGGCCGTCGAAGCGGCCCGGGCGGGCGAACAGGGCCGCGGTTTCGCGGTCGTCGCGAGCGAGGTGCGCAGTCTCGCGCAGCGCTCGTCGACGGCGGCGAAGGAGATCAAGGAACTGATCTCCGCGTCGGTGCAGACGATCCGCGACGGCTCGGCGCTCGCGGGCGAAGCCGGCAAGACGATGTCGGACGTCACGCAGGCCGTCGCGCGCGTGACGGACATCATGGGCGAGATCGCGGCCGCGTCGGCCGAGCAGAGCCGCGGCATCGACCAGGTGAACCTGACGATCACGCAGATGGATGAGACGACGCAGCAGAACGCCGCGCTCGTCGAGCAGGCCGCGGCCGCATCGAAGTCGCTCGAGGCGCAAGGTCACGAGCTGTCCGAAACGGTCGCCGCGTTCCGGATGCCGGCCGGCACGCATGTGACGTCGCCGGGCGCGCACGCGCACGTGCCCGCCACGCATCACTGGCAACCGGCCACCGCGTAACGGATGCGGCAGGGAGACGGCGATGCGCATGCCGGTTCGCCGGTTCGCCTGCGTCACGCTTGCGTGCACCGCGCGATGCGCGGCCGCGCGCGGTACGCGGTGCGCGGTGCGCGGTGCATCGTCGCCTTCCGGCGCGACCTGTGCGCACGCACGACGTCGCGCTTTGCCGACTCGCGTCGCGCGGCCGCGTCGGGCGTTCGCAGCACGCGTACGGGTAGTACGCACGTCGACGTAACCGCGTAACCGCGCCATCGCCGGTCATCGCGGTCGACCGATGCGGCCTCGTGCGCGAGTCCGGAAATGCGCATCGCCACGCACGTTCGCGCGCACTGCGTGCGCCTCCACCATTGCATGGCGCACGCCTGCGCATGCAGCGTCGTGCAGGTTTCGATCCCGCCCGTGTCTCGCGCGTTGCCACACCGGCGACATGGAGATCGTGCCGAATTTGCGCGCGCATCGCCCGCCGGAAATGCGCATCGCCACGCACGTTCGCGCGCACTGCGTGCGCCTCCACATTGCATGGCGCACACCTGCGCATGCAGCGTCGTGCAAGTTTCGATCCCGCCCGTGTCTCGCGCGTTGCCACACAGGCGACATGGAGATCGTGCCGAATTTGTGCGCGCATCGCCCGCCGATGCAGACTTTTAAAACGCACGAATGACGAGTATGCTTAAAAAAGCACTCCCCGTTCGGACGGCGAATCGCGTGCCCTGACTCCCGTCCGATCGCATTGCGGCCCCATCGCTTTGCGCCTTGCGCGTCGATGGCGGCGTCTGCTTCTCGCGCCACGGCCGCACGAACCTTTCCCCCAACAATCGTCAGGAGAGCTGGTGAGCCGACTCGTCGTCGTATCCAATCGCATTGCAGATCCCCGTAAAGCTGCGGCCGGCGGGCTCGCCGTCGCCGTGAAAGACAGCCTGCAGGAATCCGGCGGCGTCTGGTTCGGCTGGAGCGGCAGGCTGCGCGGCGGCGACGATCAGCCCACGCATGGCGACGAGGTGCAGATCCAGAACGTCGGCGGCATCCAGCTCGCGACGATCGATCTCGACCCGCAGGATTACGACGCGTACTACCTCGGCTATTCGAACAACGTGCTGTGGCCGGTGTTTCACTACCGGCTCGATCTCGCGCAGTTCGACCGCCGCTTCGCCGACGGCTACCGGCGCGTCAACCAGCTGTTCGCGCGCAAGCTGCGCACGCTGCTGCGGCCCGACGACACCATCTGGGTCCACGATTACCAGCTGATACCGCTCGCAGCCGAGCTGCGCGCGATGGGCTGTGCGAATCCGATCGGCTTCTTCCTGCACATCCCGATGCCGCCGCCGCCGATCATGGCCGCGATCCCGGAACACGAATGGCTGATGCGCTCGCTGTTCGCGTACGATCTCGTCGGCTTCCAGACCGAGTCGGATCTGCTCCACTTCGAGCATTACGTCGAAGCGGAAGCCGGCGCCGCGCGGCTGCCCGACGGCCGCCTGCAGGCGTTCGGCCGCACGTTGTCGGCCGGCGCCTTCCCGATCGGCATCAACGTCGACGAGTTCGAATCGCTCGCGCGCGATCGCGACGGGATCGACATGTTCGAGCGGATGCGCGACGAATATTCCCGCCGCCAGCTGCTGGTCGGCGTCGACCGGCTCGACTACACGAAGGGGTTGCCGCAGCGTGTGCATGCGTTCCGTCAGTTGCTCGAACAATATCCGGAGAACCGCAACCGCGCGACGCTGATCCAGATCGCCGCGCCGAGCCGCGAGGATCTCGGCGCATACGACGACCTGCGGCGCGAGATGGACAGCCTGTGCGGCGCGATCAACGGCGACTACGGCGAACTCGAATGGATGCCGATGCGCTACATTCACCGCACCGTCGCGCGCAAGCGCTTGCCGGGCCTCTATCGCGCGAGCCGCGTCGCGCTCGTCACGCCGCTGCGCGACGGGATGAATCTCGTCGCGAAAGAATTTCTCGCCGCGCAGGATGCGGCCGACCCGGGCGTGCTCGTGCTGTCGCGTTTCGCCGGCGCGGCCGAGCAGTTGAAGTCGGCGCTGCTCGTCAATCCGTACGACACGCAAGGCACCGCGCAGGCAATCCAGCGCGCGCTCGCGATGCCGCTCGAAGAACGCCGCCAGCGGCACGCGGCGCTGATGGCGATCGTGCGCAAGACCGACGTGCACTGGTGGCGCACGCGCTTTCTCGACGCGCTCGCCGACGCGGCCGAAGTCGCGGCCGCGGCCGCGACCGAATCCTGACGCACGCTCACGCGTCCGTCGCCGCGTATTCGAGCGCCGCGCCGTTCACGTCGCACAGGTCGACCGAAACCGGAATGCCTTCGCGCAGGCTCTCCGTCAGTACGCAATACGCATCGAACTGATCGAGCACGCGCGTCGCTGCCGCGAGGTCGGCCCACCTCCTGCCGATCGACAGCCGGACGGCCATCGCGCCCACGCGCACCCTGCCCGCTTCGTTCTGCACCATGTCGACGTCGATATGCGCGGCAATCGGCTGCGGATCGACATGCTGTTTTTCCAGCGCGAACTGCAGGCTTGCCGCGAGACACGTCGCGACGGCCGCGGCCAGCAACCGGATCGGGTTCGGCCCGCGCCCGTCGCCGAGCGGCTGCGGTTCGTCGGTGAGCACCGGCGCCAGCGTCGTGCCGGCAAATACCACTTCGAAACAGAAACGCGCCTGCTGCGCGACATCGACCGATACGTGCGCCTCGCTCATGGCGACTCCGTGGAGATCAACAGGGAAAGGAATGCCGGCACGCAGTCGCATCGATGCGCGCCGCTCGCAGGTGCGCAGCATCTTCAGCGCTCGGGTTCGCGCGGCGGCCCGTACGCGACGAAATCGCGTTCGACCGCGGACGCCTGCTCCGTTTCGATCGCACCGCCGCGTGCGCCGGCTTCATCGTCCGGCGCCGCCGACGACGCCGTTGCGGACGACGGCTCGACACGCCCGTCGATCAGGGCCAGCAACGTGTCGCGTTCGAGCACCTCGCACGCGAGCAACCGTTGCGCGATCCGCTCGAGCGCGTCGCGACGTTCGCCGAGTGTTGCCGCGACGCGCGCATGCGCGTCGGTCAGCAACGTATGCACCTCGTCGTCGATCATCCGCGCGGTGTGCTCGCTGCAGCGGCCGTCGGCCGCATGCCATACGCCCGGTATGCCGGTACGCGTGTCGCCGTCATCGAACGTCACGAGCCCGATCTTCTCGCTCATCCCGTACTGCATGACCATGTGGCGCGCCATTGCGGTCGCGCGTTCGAGATCGTTCTGCGCGCCCGTCGACACGTCGCCGAACACGAGCTCCTCGGCAACGCGCCCGCCGAGCAGTGCATCGATCCGGTCGAGCAGCTCGCTCCGGCGCAACACGTAGCGATCCTCGGTCGGCACCTGCTGCGTATAGCCGAGCGCCGCGACGCCGCGCGGAATGATCGACACCTTTTTCACCGGATCGCAATGCGCGCGGCTTTCCGCGACGAGCGCGTGGCCGGCCTCGTGATACGCGATGGTCAACTTCTCCTGTGCGTTCATCACGCGGCTCTTGCGCTCGAGGCCCGTCAACGCGCGGTCGATCGCCTCGTCGAAGTCGGTCATGCCGATCGCCGGCTTGCCGAGTTCGGCCGCATGCAGCGCGGCCTCGTTGACGACGTTCGCGAGATCCGCGCCGACGAAGCCCGGCGTGCGCGACGCGAGTTCGCCGAGATCGACGTCGGCCGCGAGCTTCACGCGCTTCACGTGCACGCCGAGGATCTGCCGGCGGCCGTTCACGTCGGGCCGGTCGATCGCGATGTGGCGATCGAAGCGGCCCGGCCGCAGCAGCGCGGGATCGAGGATCTCGGGCCGGTTCGTCGCGGCCATGATGATCACGCCGGAGCCGGCCTGGAAGCCGTCCATCTCGACGAGCAACTGGTTGAGCGTCTGCTCGCGTTCGTCGTTGCCCGACATCGGGCCGACACCGCGCACCTTGCCGAGCGCATCGAGCTCGTCGACGAACACGATGCACGGCGCCTTCTGCTGCGCCTGCTCGAACAGGTCGCGCACGCGCGCCGCGCCGACGCCGACGAACATCTCGACGAACGCCGAGCCGCTGATCGAGAAGAACGGCACGGCCGCCTCGCCGGCCACCGCGCGCGCGAGCAGCGTCTTGCCGGTGCCCGGCGCGCCGACCACGAGCACGCCCTTCGGGATCTTGCCGCCGAGCCGCTGGTAGCGGTCGGGGTTGCGCAGGAACGCGACGAGCTGCTGCAGCTCGGCCTTCGCTTCGTCGATACCCGCGATATCGTCGAACGTGATGCCGGTTTCCTGCTGCACGTACACGCGCGCGCGGCTCTTGCCCATCCCGGTGAAATCCTGCAGCCCGCCGCGCTTGCGCAGCATCATGTTCCAGATGAACACGAACAGCACGAGCGGCAGCAGCCACGACGCAAGCGATGCGATCCAGCTCGTGTCGGGCGCGCCGTGATAGCGGATGCCCGCGGCGGTCAGCGTATCGGTCAGGTGTTCGTCGGTCACGCGGTTGGTCGTGAAGCGCCACGGCGCGCCGGCCTGCTGCACGGCCGAGGCTTCGGAAGCCGGCAGCATCGCGCCGGCCTGCGGCATCTTCAGCGTGCCCGAGATCGACACGGGGCCGACCTCGAGATCGTCGACGAGCCGTGCGGCGACCAGGCGGTGAAAATCGCTGTACGCGATCGACGCCGACGACGGGTGCAGCATCAGCAACTGCGCAGCGAACAGCACGAAGAAGCCCGCCGCGATCAGCAATCCCGGGTAGTCGAATTTCCTGTCCATGGCATCGGGCCGGACGTGCGCGCTACGCTGCGCGGCACGGCGAACGTGCGCGGAAACGCGCGCAGCCGGCGCGCGGCATCGGCGGCCATGCGGAAGCGGCCTTCATCCACGCCATCGTCGCCTCGCTTCAACGCCTCGTTCGTCGCATCAATGGCGCCGCGACGACGCCGTCGGCCGGCGCCGCCGGGCAATCCTCGCCCGGGCGGCACGCCGCGACGCGCCGCCCCTGAATCCAGTCTAGTTCGCGCGCGGGCGTCGCGCATGGCCCGAGGCGCGCCGCGAATCGTCCGACAAAACCCTTTCATCTGCCCCTGTTGCCGCGCTATAGTCGCGTTCATGACATTTTTGTGACAGTCATGCCGAAGCGGCCGGGACGCAACGCCGGCCATTGCTTTCCATCCTGCGGCGCGGCAGCCTGTGCGACGCCGCAGCGCATGACGCCCCCGTCCACCCGCCCATTCGAGGAACCCACGACGTGAACGACACGCCCGATCGCCCCGACGACCTTCCCGCCGATCCCGACCGCCGCCGTGTGCTCGGCGGCCTCGCCGCGCTCGGTGCGGGCGTCGCGCTCAGCGGCTGTGAAACCACGGCAGGCACCGCGCCGCGTTCCGCCGCCGACCAGCGTATCGACGAAGCATTGCGCCAGCGCGTGCGCCACATCGTCGTGATCTACGCAGAAAACCGCAGCTTCGCGAACCTGTACGGCGATTTCCCGGGCGTGCGCCATCCGCTCAGCGAGGTGCGTCCCGAGCACGCGGAGCAGCTCGATCGCGACGGCAAGACGCCGCTGCCCGTGCTGCCGAAGATCTGGGGCGGGCTCGTGCCGCAGGCGCAGGAAGTGGACGGCAAGCGCTACGCGATCGCGGAGCGCGACATCGACAAGCTGCCGAACGCGCCATTCCTGATTACCGACGCACAGGGCAAAGCGCTGCCGAACGGCGTGATCACGCGCGACCTGTGGCACCGCTTCTACCAGAACCAGATGCAGATCGCGGCCGGCCGCAACGACCAGTTCGCCGCGTGGGCCGATTCGGGCGGCCTCGTGATGGGTCATTACCGCAATTCGGCCGACACGCTGCGGCTGTGGAATCTCGCGCGGCAATACACGCTGTGCGACAACTTCTTCATGGCGGCTTTCGGCGGTTCGTGGATGAACCACATGTTCCTGATCTCCGCGCAGCCGCCGCTGTATCCGGATGCACACAAGCATCCGCATGCGGCCAAGCTGCTGTCGAAGGTCGAAGGCGACGATCCGGCCGGCACTCGCCTGAAGCTCGCCCACGATTCGCCGGCATCCGCGCTCGACGGCCCGCCGAAGTTCGCGGTCGACGGCCCGCTGACGCCTGACGGCTACGGCGTGAACACGATGGCGCCGCCGTACCAGCCGAGCTACGTGCCGCCGGCCGACCCGGGCAATGCCGCGTATGCGGATCCGGACGACCATCGCGTGATGCCACCGCAGGGCTATGCGACGATCGGCGACCGCCTGTCGGAAAAGCACGTCGACTGGGCGTGGTACAGCGGCGCGTGGCAGTACGCACTCGAGCATCGCGATACGGGCACCGTGCCCGATTTCCAGTACCACCACCAGCCGTTCAACTATTTCGTGAACTACGCGCCCGGCACCGATGCGCGCAGCAAGCATCTGCGCGACGCGGGGCTCGGCGACGAACCGTCGACCAACCACTTCATCGCCGACATCGACGCGGGCCGCCTGCCGGCCGTCACGTTCTACAAGCCGCAGGGCAACCTGAACATGCACGCGGGCTACGCGGACATCGAATCGGGCGACCGTCACATCGCGACCGTGATCGACCATATCCGGCGCGGGCCGCAATGGGACAACACCGTGATCGTGATGACGCACGACGAGAACGGCGGCTGGTGGGATCACGTCGCGCCGCCGGAAGGCGACCGCTGGGGGCCGGGCTCGCGGATTCCGGCGCTCGTGATCTCGCCGTTCGCGAAGAAGGGCTTTGTCGATCACACGCTGTACGACACGAACTCGATCCTGCGCTTCATCAGCCGCGTGCACGGGCTCGCGCCGCTCGACGGCGTGGTCGCGCGCAACAAGGCGTTCGCCGCGCGCGGCGCGACGCCGCCGGGCGATCTGACGAATGCGCTCGATCTCGGCTAAGAACCGACTGGCCTGACTGGTTGGTCGCTCAGCAGCTTGAAACGACGACGCCCCGGGCAATGCGATTGCCCGGGGCGTCGTTCATTTCAGGCCTGAAGACGCTACGCGGCGCTGCGCAGTGCGTCGCATCCCGCTTGCGCAGCATGACGCCCGGCCTGCCGGCCGAAGAACGTCGCGTCGGCCAGCGACAGCCCCGAGCTGTACTCGGCGCCCCAACGCGGCAGCCCGCAGGTCGTGCGGCCGGCCGCATAGAGCCCCGGCACCGGCGCGCGCGCCGCATCGACCACCTGCCCGGTCGGCAGCGTGTCGAGCCCGCCGAGCGTGAAGTGCGGATAGAACGCGTAGTCGATCCGGCAATCGAGCGCGACGAACGGCGGCTCGATCAGCGGCTGCAGCCATTTCTTCGCCTTGTGGAACAGCGGATCGGCACCTTCGGCCGCATGGCGGTTGTAGACGTCGACGGTTGCCGTCAGCGTGCCCGCCGGCATCTGCAGATCGCGTTCGACTTCCTCCCACGTTTCGCCGGCCGCCGCGATGCCGATCCGCGCGATCGCGGGCGGCTCCTGATAGGTAGCCTGATCGACGAGCAGGTAGATCCGGTCGTCGGCCTGGTGGAACGCATGATGGCCCGTGCGGCCGTGATAGCCATCCTCGTTGATGAAGCGCTGCCCGCGCGCGTTCACGAAGATCCCCCGGATCAGCGATTCGGGTGCGTAGAACGGCAGGCTGACGAAGCCTTGATCCATGTGGATCGCCGCGCCGCCCGCGCTCTGGCCGAGCACAATGCCCGAGCCATCGTCGCCGGGGCTGCCGATCGGCTCGTCCGAGCGCAGGAACTGCGGCGCATGCCGGCGCACCATCTCGCGATTCATCGCGAAGCCGCCCGCGCACAGGATCACCGCGCGCCGCGCCCGCACGAATGCCGTCTCGCCATACGCGCGCAGCACGACGCCACGCACGGCGCCGCCGTCGTCGACGATCAAGGCCTGCGCACGCGTGTCGTAGCGCGTCGCGACACCCAGCGCCGCCACGCGTTCCGCCAGCACGCGCATCAGCATCTGCCCGCCGCCCCAGCCCGGCCATTGCGGCGTGTGCCCGCGCGGGCACGGCTTCGCGGCCTCGCTGAACGGCCAGGCTTCCTCGCTGCCCGACCAGATCAGGCAGTCGTCGGTTTCCGGTTCGACGATCCGCTCGGCGATGAACGTGTTCTTGTACGTAAGGCCCTGTGCGACGAGCCAGTCGTGGTGCGCCAGGCTTTCGTTCGCGTAGAGCCGCACCTTCGCGTCGTCGGCGTCGCGGCCGCCCGCCAGCATCAGGTAGCGGTACAGATCCTCGGTATCGTCCGTAAAGCCGGCCTGCCGCTGCGCGGGCGTGCCGCCGCTGCCGCCGAGGTAGATCTCGCCGCCCGACAGCGCGCTCGTGCCGCCGTAGCTCGACGCGCGCTCGACGATCAGCGTGTCGGCACCGGCGCTCGCGGCTTCGATCGCCGCACAGGCACCGGCCGCGCCGAAGCCGACGATCACGACATCGTGTTCGGCATCCCAGCGATGCACGTCGCGGGTGTTCAGGGGATGTGTCAGGGAATAGTCGGATGACATGAGGAATGGGTCAGCGTTTGGGAAATCTGCGGAAAGCGGCAGGTGTGGCGAGGGCTCGCGGCCCTGATACGGACGTCGCTGCGCCGTCACGATGGCGCGTTACCGCATCGCCGCGTTGCCGGTACAGGCACGCGGCGGCGCCAATGCAAGCCGCGCACCCTGCCGGACGCGAAGGCGGTCGAATCGCGCGAAGCTGGCCCAGTCGCGCCAGCCTGGCCGATGCACGACGAGCGCGCGGCGATATCGGCGAATGCGGACAATGAGCCACCGCGCGGTGACGTCCGGCCGGTTGGCGCGGCGCGCGGCCGCGCCGGCGTCACATGCCGCGCATCGCGGCGAAACCGAAGTGCGACGGATCGATCGGCACGCAGCCGGTCGGCAGGCCGTTCACGTCGACCGAGCGGCATTGCAGGATACCGGCCGCATACGGCGGCGACGGCACCTGATCGGCGCCATATCGCGCCAGTGCCATGGCAGCGAACGTGCCCATCGCCAATATGCACAGCTTGCGAGTCGTCAGTCTCATGATCGTCGTCCCCTCCGGTTGTCCGCTGGTGCGGCTCGTATCCGGCGTGCATCGCATGCGGCACCGGATGACTGCACGGTAGCCAGCGCCCGGCCGCCGGCCATCGTCCGTTTCGACTAGGGGCAAACGCTGAGCGGACGCCGCGCGACCTGCGGCATCGCAACATCGCGCGCCACGGCTTCGCCCACGCGGAGGAAACGCGACACGTCGCGCGCCTGTCGCAGTCGGCCGCACCAATCGTCAGACGCATGTCGCGCACCGGTCGCTGCATCGCACCATCCACGCCCCCTCGTGCGAGGCGAGGCGGCCGGCCCCGGTGTTTTCCCCGACCCTCGCCCTGCTCCGAATGGATGATGAATCCCGGCCTGCCCGGTGCGAACCTGCGCGTCGACGTCGCAATGCCGCCGCGTCGGCCCGCTTCGCTCGGCCGATGCGTTCCGTTCTTCCACGGGAGCCCACGCATGACCGATTCCAATCCCCGCCACGCGCTGTACGACCTTGCCTGCCGCTACGCGCAAGCCGTCGACCGGCGCGACTGGCCACGACTCACCGCCCTCTTCACCCCCGACGCGACCCTGGCCGGCCCCGGCTTCCGCTTCGACGATCGCG
Source organism: Burkholderia sp. AU30198 (assembly GCF_020419825.1). NCBI lineage: Bacteria > Pseudomonadati > Pseudomonadota > Betaproteobacteria > Burkholderiales > Burkholderiaceae > Burkholderia > Burkholderia sp. AU30198. The sequence goes on from NZ_JAIZSA010000001.1 coordinate 870,678, forward strand.
ACGCGATCGTCGCGGGCATGCGCGTGATCGAGCGCTACGAAGCGACCCAGCATCACGTGCACAACCAGCTCGTCACGCTCGACGGCGGCGAGGCCGATGTCGAAACCTACGGCGTCGCCTGTCACGTCTACGTGCGCGACGGCGTGAAGCGCAAGCTCGACTGGGGGCTGCGCTATCGCGACCGCTGCGTGTTCGATGGCGGCACGTGGCGCTTCGCCGCGCGCACGCTGCACGTCGACTGGGCGCAAGACCTGCCGCTGGAGGGCTGAACGATGCGTCCCTCCGCTCCCCTCGACGGCCGCACCGCGCTCGTGACGGGCGGCGCCGGCGGCATCGGCGCGGCCTGCGCGCACGCGCTCGTCGCCGACGGCGCGGCCGTCGTGCTGATGGGCCGCCGCCGCGATGCGCTCGAACGCACGCAGCGGCAACTGACCGACGCGGTGCCCGGCAGCCGCGTCGCGATCCATGCGGGCGACGCCTGCAACGAAGCCGACCTGCAGGCCGCGCTCGACTGCGCATGGGCGCTCGACCATCGCCTCGACATCGTCGTGCCGACGGTCGGCGGTGCGGGCTTCCGGCCGCTGCTGCTGCACGACGCCGACACCTTCCGCGCCGAAATCGACCTGAACCTGCACAGCGCGTTCGCCGCGATCCGTCATGCCGCGCCGCGACTCGCCGACAGTGGCGGCGGCTCGATCGTCTGCATTTCGTCGACGGCCGCGCAGATCAACTTCCGCTGGCTGTCCGCGTACTGCACCGCGAAGGCCGCGCTCGAAGCGCTCGTGCGCGGCGCGGCCGAGGAACTGGCCGGCGCGAAGATCCGCGTGAACGCGGTGCGCCCGGGCCTCACACGCTCCGAAGCCACCGCGCCGATGTTCGACAACCGCGCGCTCGTCGACAGCTTTCTCGAACAGATCCCGCTCGGCACGCTCGGCGAACCGGAAGCGATCGCGCATGCGGTGCGTTATCTCGCCGGCCCCGAGTCGGGCTGGGTGACCGGCCAGAGCTTCGCGGTCGACGGCGGCCATGAACTGCGTACCAACCCGCGTGTGGACGACACGATCGCGCAGATCTACGGCGCGGCCGCACTCGACGCGATCAAGGCCGGCCGCGTACCGGGCGCCGCATGAGCGCCCGCCTTCCCTCACTCACCAAGGACATCGACCGACCATGAATCGAGTCGCAAACAAGGTCGCGCTGGTCACCGGCGCGGCAAGCGGCGTCGGCCGCGCAGATGCGCTGCTGCTCGCCGCCGAAGGCGCGCGTGTCGTGCTGACCGACATCGACGAGGACGCAGGCCGCGCGCTCGCACGCGAAATCGGCGACGCGGCGCTGTTCGTCCGCCACGACATCGCCGACGAGGACGGCTGGCGGCATGCGATCGCATCGACGATCGACCGCTTCGGTCGCCTCGACGTGCTCGTCAACAACGCGGCGATCTGCCCGGTCGGCTCGATCGAGGACACGAGCCTCGACACGTGGCGGCGCGTGATGCGCACCAACGCGGACGGCTATTTCCTCGGCTGCAAGCATGCGATCGGCGCGATGAAGGGCAACGACACGCCGGGCTCGATCGTGATGATGTCGTCGGTCGCCGCGCTCGGCGGACTGCCGATGATGTGCGCGTACACCGGGTCGAAAGGCGCGGTGACGGCGCTCGCGCGCAGCGTCGCCGTGCACTGCAAGCGCAGCGGCTACCGGATCCGCTGCAACTCGATCCATCCGGACGGGATCTGGACGCCGATGACGCAGGCGCTGATGCCCGATCTCGACCCGGCCGCACTCGGCATCGGCAGCGATCCGATGGCGCGCATGTGCGACCCGCAGGACGTCGCGAATCTCGTGCTGTTCCTCGCGTCCGACGAATCGCGTTTCGTGAACGGTGCGGAGCTGCGGATCGACAACGCACAACTGGTGTCGTCGCTGTGATGCGGCACCACGCTTATCCCGTCAAAGGAGTCCATCGATGATTTCATTCACCGGCAAGACCGTACTGATCACCGGCGGCGGCGCAGGCATCGGCCGTGCGTGCGCGGAAGCATTCGGCGCGGCCGGCGCGCGCGTCGCGGTGGCCGAGATCGACCCGGCCCGCGCGCAAGACGTGCGTCAGGCGCTCGAAGCGGCGGGCGTCGAGGCGCTCGTCGGCACCGTGGACGTCACGCGCGGCGACGAGGTCGATGCGTTCGCGCGCACGATCGACGCGCGCTTCGGCGGCCTCGACGTGCTCGTCAACAATGTGGGCGATTTCCTGCAGATCGCGAAACCGTTCGACAACTGCACCGACGACGACATCGCGCGGCTGTTCGACGTGAACCTGCGCCAGGTCTTCATCGTCACACGCGCGATGCTGCCGTTGCTGCGCAAGCGCGGCGCGGGCGGCAGCATCGTCGGCGTGTCGTCGATCGAAGGCTTCCGCGCGATTCCGAACTGCACCGTGTACGCGTCGTTCAAGGCCGCGCTGACCGGCTTCACGAAAAGCCTCTCGCTCGAACTCGGGCCGGCCGGCATTCGCGTGAACCAGATCGCGCCCGAAACTACCGAGACGCCGCAGGTGCCCGTCAGCGCGATGGTCGCGGCCGAGCATCGCGAGCACATCCCGCGCTGGATTCCGCTCGGGCGCTTCGGCGCGGCCGGCGATATCGCAGGCGCCGCGCTGTTCCTCGCGAGTCCGCTCGCCGCGTGGGTCACCGGCACGACGCTGCATGTCGACGGCGGTGCGCTCGCGGCGGCCGGCTGGTATCGCGACCCGAACGGCTTCTGGACCAACCTGCCCGTCGTCACGGGCAACGGCTTCAATTTCTGAGCGGCACCGCTCGCCTGTTCCTTTCACGCGGCGCGGTTGCGCCGCTACCGGAGACTTCCATGAAGATCCTGATCGTCGGCGGCACCGGCCTCATCGGCGGCCATGCCGCGCTGCACCTGCACGCGCAGGGCAACCACGTCACGCTCGCCGCGCGCAAGCCGCCCGCACCCGGCAGCGCACTCGCACAGTTCGACGTGCTGCTGCGCGACTACGTGGCCGGCAACTTCACGCGCGATGACCTCGCGCCGTTCGACGCGGTGGTATTCGCCGCCGGCAACGACATCCGCCACCTGCCGCCCGGCACCGACGAAGCCGCGCACTGGGAACGCGCGAACGTCGACGCTGTGCCGCGCTTCTTCGCGCTCGCGCGCGACGCGGGCGTGAAGCGCGCGGTGCTGGTCGGCAGCTTCTATCCGCAGGTTGCGCCGGCGCTCGTCGACACGGTGCCGTACGTGCGCTCGCGCCATCTCGCCGACGAACGCGTGCGTGCGCTCGCGACGCCGTCGTTCGCGGTGTGCAGCGTCAATGCGCCGTTCGTCGTCGGATCGGTGCCGGGGCTGCGCAACGAGATGTTCGCGGCGTACACCGGCTATGCGCAGGGCCAGTTCACGGGGCTGCCCGTGTTCGGGCCGGCCGGCGGCAGCAACTTCATCTCGACGCAATCGCTGTCGGAAGCGATCTGGGGGGCGCTGCAGCGCGGCGAAGCGGGCAAGGCCTACCTCGTCGGCGACGAGAACCTCAGCTTCGCCGACTACTTCGCCGCTTTCTTCCGCGCAGCCGGCAATCCGCGGGACGTGCCGTCGCTCGACCAGGAGCATCCGCTGCTGCCCGACATCGCGATCTACACGGGGCGCGGCAATGTCGTGTCGTACGAGCCCGATCCGGCCGACAGCGCGCTGCTGCGCTACCGGCGCGGTGATGTGCAGCGCGCGGTGGACGAAGTCGTCGCGCATTGTCGCGCGCAGTAAGCGAAAAGCGCGTGCGTGGCGTGGATGCAAAAACGTCCCGCCGCCGGCGATCGATGCCGGCGGCGGGACGTCGGGGGACGTCTCCGCGTCTGTAGATACTCGGCGAGTACGACCTCGCAGTCGGTATCAATGCACTTACTTGCCCAACGCGTTGACCCAGCCCGGACCGATCGGCGCATACCCCGCGGTGCCCGCCGCCGCGGCCCGCGCATTGATACCGAAATCAGGCCACGCGGGATAGTACTGACTCGACTTCGCCTGAGACGTGCCGGCTATCTTCGCCGGGCCGGACGTACCCGTCGAGCCGGTCGTCGAGCCGAGCCTGACGATGCCGAAGTACGGCTCATAAATGTTCGTGCTGTTCGGCAACGACAGCGCCATGTCCGAATAGCAGTATGCATACACCGGACCGTATGCGCCCTTCGGTTGCTGCGCGATCCATGCCATCAGCGCGCGATATTCGCGCGCCTGGTTGGCCTGTGTCAGGAATGGCGCATTCTGCATGGTCCGGAAATTGGCGTTCGTGTATTGCGTCGATGAGCCGCCAAGTTGCCCGGTGAAGTTGGTCGCACCGTCCGTACCGGTTGTGGGTGCACCGAACTCGGTAAGCGCAATCGCCTTTGCGCCGTCACCCGCCGCATTCATCTGATCGCGCAGGCTCGTGCCGGTATAGCTCGAAAACGTATTGCCGCTGCTCGACGGCCACGCGTACGACGGCGACGTGAAGGTATGCCACATCAGGTTGAACGCATTCGAGTATTGCGGGTACGTGGTGTTGAGCGTCGTGCTCGGGCATTGGTCGGGCGCCGATTGCCAGTCGTCGGAATAGCAGTACGGGTGATGCGCAAGTGCATCGAAATATCCCTTCGCGCCGCTCGCGTACATCACGGCCAGCCAGTCGCGCGGATCCCACTGCGTCGGCGCGGGATAACCCGGATTGGTCGAGTTGACGAGCCCCGCCACACCATTCGACGGCAGCGCGCCGCTCGTGTTGTTCGGATACGTCGTACAGGCCGCGCTGCCGCCCGCATACACGTAGGCACCCGGATTCGCCTGCTTGATCGCCGGGTAGGCGCTCTTCAGGATCTGCGAATACAGCACCGGATCGTGCGGCATGAAATCGATGCCGCAGTTCGGCTCGTTCCAGATTTCCCATGCATCGACCTCGCCACCGTAACTGTCGCTGCCGTAATGCCTGGCCGCTGCCCGGGCAAAGTTGGTGTAGAAGGTCGGATCCGGAGCGCACAGCCAGGATGAAACCCCGTTCGCTTGCTGATAGCTGCTCGAGCACTTCGAACTGGCAGCCCACGGCGGGGTCAGCAAGATCAGGCCCAGCACCCGCAGGCCGTTATTGCGGGCCGCACGAATGACCGTATCCGTCACGCCCCAGTTCAATCCGCTGCTGGCTCCGGGATTGGGATCATTGACGTCGATCGTGGTCTGAGAGGGTTGAATGCGCGCCCAGTTGATATCGATCCTGACCCAGCGGGCATTCGTCGCCGCGAGGCCGGCCATGTAGTTGTTGATCGCTTGCGTCGGGTCGTTGGCGTTGCGATTGATGATGTCGTTGATTTCGCTGCCCAGGTTGATGGCGGGCACAGGCGTATTGGTCTGGCCGATTGCGGGTTGGCCCGCCAACAGCGCTGCGATGAACGTGGTCCACCCCAAACCGGCCCGAGCCCGCGATAGCGCACCGCCAACTGCGCTCGACAGCCGTCTCATCGTTTTGAAAATCATCAAGGCACCCTCTGAGTGTGTATCAAGGTGCCGGCAACTTCGCTGCCGAAGGCACGGGCAAGACGACGGTGCCCAAGACGATAGCCGCCCCCGCGCACGAGTCCACGGCCTGGTATCGCTTGCGATTCGACAATTCCGGCCGGCTACCCAACGAGCACAACCGGTTTCGATTTTCCCGAACCTGCCGGCACGCAACCGTGCGCTATCGCACTCATCCGTCTGACGGATGTTGCCGATACGGCTGCAGCGACGCGCGTCGCTGCAAGCGACGGAAGTGCGCGTCGTGCGACACCAGGATGCAAAAACGTCCCGCCGCCGGCGATGGATGCCGGCGGCGGGACGTCAGGATGACGACGCGAATGCGAACCGTCAGGCGCCGATGCGCTGCGCGATCTTCTTCATCGTGTCGGTCATTTCGGCCGGCAGGCGCAGCTTCAGCGTATCGAACAACGCCGCATGCAGCTTCAGCTCCTCGCGCCATTCGTCGGCATTCATCGACGTCACCGCATCGAACTGCTCGCGCGTGAAATCGAGGCCATCCCAGTGCAGGTCCTCATACGCGGGCGACACGCCGAACGCATGATCGCCGCCACCGCCGGTGCCTTCGAGACGGTCCAGCATCCACTTCAGCACGCGCATGTTCTCGCCGAAGCCCGGCCACACGAACTTGCCGTTCGCATCCTTGCGGAACCAGTTCACGCAGTAGATCTTCGGCAGTTTGGCGCCCGCGCCTTCGAGCTGCTTGCCGAGCTTCAGCCAGTGCGCGAAATAATCGCTGACGTTGTAGCCACAGAACGGCAGCATCGCGAACGGATCGCGGCGCACGATGCCCTGCTGGCCGACCGCCGCGGCAGTCGTCTCCGAGCCCATCGTCGCGGCCATGTACACGCCTTCGACCCAGTCGCGCGCCTCGGTCACGAGCGGCACGGTCGTCGAACGGCGGCCGCCGAAGATGAACGCATCGATCGGCACGCCGGCCGGGTTCTCCCAGTCGCCGTCGATCGACGGGCACTGCGCAGCCGGCGCCGTGAAACGCGAATTCGGATGCGCGGCCTTGCGGCCCGTTTCCTTGCCGATTTCCGGCGTCCACGGGTTGCCCTGCCAGTCGGTCAGCTTCGCGGGCGGCGTGTCGGTCAGCCCTTCCCACCACACGTCGCCGTCTTCCGTCAGCGCGACGTTCGTGAAAATCACGTTTTCGGTGAGCGTCGAGATCGCGTTCGGGTTGGTCTTCACGCCGGTGCCCGGGGCGACGCCGAAGAAGCCGGCTTCCGGATTGATCGCGTACAGTCGGCCGTCGCGGCCCGGCTTCAGCCATGCAATGTCGTCGCCGATCGTCGTGACCTTCCAGCCGTCGAAGCCCTGCGGCGGAATCAGCATCGCGAAGTTGGTCTTGCCGCACGCGGACGGGAACGCAGCCGCGACGTGATACTTCTTGCCGGCCGGCGACGTCACGCCGAGGATCAGCATGTGTTCTGCGAGCCAGCCCTGATCGCGGCCCATCGTCGATGCGATACGCAGCGCGAAACACTTCTTGCCGAGCAGTGCATTGCCGCCGTAGCCCGAGCCGAAGCTCCAGATCTCGCGCGTTTCGGGGAAATGCACGATGTACTTGACCGGGTTGCACGGCCACGGCACGTCCTGCTGGCCGGCTTCGAGCGGATGACCGACGCTGTGCACGCACGGCACGAATTCGCCGTCCTCGCCGAGCACGTCGTATACCTCGCGGCCCATGCGCGTCATGATCCGCATGTTCACGGCGACGTACGGGCTGTCGGACAGTTCGACGCCCACGTGCGCGATCGGCGAGCCGAGCGGGCCCATCGAGAACGGCACCACATACAGCGTGCGGCCGCGCATCGACCCGCGGAACAGGCCGTTGAGCGTCTCGCGCATCTCGGCAGGCTCGATCCAGTTGTTGGTCGGGCCGACGTCGTCGCGCGAAGCCGCGCAGATGAACGTGCGATCCTCGACGCGCGCGACGTCGGACGGATCGGATTGCGCGAGATACGAGTTCGGGCGCTTCGCCGGGTTCAGGCGCGTGAGCGTGCCCTGGTCGACCATCGCCTGGCACAGCGCGTCGTTTTCTTCCTGCGAACCGTCACACCACACGACGCGCTCGGGCTCCGTAAGCGCCGCGATGCGCGACACCCAGTCGATCATCTTGCGATGTTTGACGAAAGCCGGCGGAGCGATCAGCGGGCCGTGTGTTGCTTCGGCCATAGTGTTTTGCGACATGAGGACGTCTCCAGATTATTGGGCGGGGATGGGGGATGCGGGACGAGCCCGCGAGATGGGGTATGCGATTGGAGCGCAGGAAGCGGCGGCGCGCAGGACGGGACGCGCGAGCGGAGCGCGCGTCGATGCCGCGATGCGAGCGAGAGAAGGTGATGTCTCTTTAGTAATTGCGAACGCGAGTTTCGCCATACAAGCAACCTGCCGTACAACTCCATGACGGCCAGCATACCATCGCCGTTATTCAGCAAACGTTGCGTTGCAACAAGAAACAACTATGTCGGCGAGCCGGCACGCCGGTTGCCTGTGAGTCCTTTTTACAGCGCCATTGCGCGCGCTTTGGGGACGAAATGTCCGGAACGGCCGTCCGGCAAGGGTTTGGCGGGAGCGGAAAAATCGGCCTGCCGCTCCCGCCTATGGCAACCGCGAAAGCAAGTTGCGCGAATTCGCGTTTTCGCTACTGCGGGAAACCCCGAATTAGGTTGCGTACACAAACATCTGACGTGAATGCGCGGCAAGCGCCCCTGCTCAAAACGGTGCGCCCGGCAATCCGGGGTAATACGCGCCCGCTGCCATCCCGCCGTCGACGGCCAGCTCGGCGCCGTTGCAGTACGACGCTTCGTCACTCGCGAGGAACAGCGTCGCGCGTGCGATCTCGTCGGGCAGGCCGACACGTTGCAGCGGCACGTTCGCATAGTGCTTGTTGATTTCCTCGAGCGGTGCGCCGGTCGGGTTCGACATCGCGGTGTTCACGCCGCCCGGATGGATCGAATTGACGCGCACGCCCTGATGGCCGAGTTCGAGCGCCGCGACCTTCGTCAGCCCGCGCACGCCCCACTTGCTCGACACGTACGCGGCCAGCGCGTTCACGCCGCGCAGCCCGTCCACCGACGAGATGTTGACGATCGACCCGCTCTTCTGCGCGATCATGTGCGGCGCGATCGTCCGGATTCCGACGAACGTCCCGACGAGATTGATCGACACCGCGCGCTCGAAATCGCGTTTCGACAGTTCGGTGATGCCGCCGAACATCAGCACGGCCGCATTGTTGACCAGCACGTCGATACGGCCGAACTGCTCCATCGTCGCGTCAGTCACGCGCACCCAGCTCGCTTCGTCGGCGACGTCGAGCCGCATGAAGCGCGCCGCGTCGCCGAGCTCGTGCGCGAGCGCTTCGCCTTCCGCGTCGAGCACATCGCCGATCACGACGCGCGCGCCTTCCCCGACGAACAGCCTGCACGTCGCCGCGCCCATGCCACGCGCACCGCCCGTGACGATCGCTACCTTTCCTTCCAGTCGACCCATGTCGTCCTCGCTTCGATTCCGGTTTGCCGGCTGCTGCCTACGCGCATGCGTGAGCGTGCTGGCCGGATCATGATTGACGTGCGGCCTGCGCCGCGCGCCGTCGGCTTCCGCAGTCAGCCCCAGTAAGCCTGCCCACCGTCGAGCGGCAGCGTCGCGCCCGTCAGGTATGCCGCGTCGCGGCTCGCCAGAAACACGATCGCGCGCCCGATGTCCTGCTCGCAGTCGCCTACACGGCCGAGCGGAATCGTGCGGAAGAACGCGGCGGCTTCCTGCGGATTCGCGTCGACCCAGCCTTTCAGGCCCGGCGACAACGCATGCGGTGCGACCGCGTTCACGCGGATGCCGTCCACGCCCCATTCGCAGGCCGCCGCGCGCGTCAGCGCGCGAATCGCCTCCTTGGTCGCGGCGTATGCGCCGTAACCCGACGCATCCCAGCGCACCGCGGCCGACGATGCAAAATTGACGATCACGCCATCCCCCCTCAGATACGGATGGCACGCACGCATCATGCGTAGCGTCGCGATCGGCCCCGATTCGAGCCCCGCCATGAAATCCGCGTCGGTCACGTCGAGCAGACGGCCGAGCGGCACGACCTGCGCGTTGTTGATCAGGATCTGCACGCCGCCGAACCGCGCGACGACGTTGTCGACGCACTGCGCGATCTGCGCGGCGTCCATCACGTCGCACACGAACGGCTCGGCCACGCCGCCGCGCGCGCGGATCGCTTCGCAGGTCGCGAGCAGCTTGTCGCGGGTACGACCGACCACCGCGACGCGCGCCCCTTCCGCCGCGAGCGCCTGCGCGACGCCCTGGCCGACGCCCTGCCCCGCACCCGTCACGAGTGCGACCTTGCCTTTCAGGATGCCCATGCGCGCACCTCAGGCGACGATCGCCGGATGCGCCTGCACGGGCCCGCCGAGCAGTTCGCGGTACGACGGCGGCTGCTTGCCGTCGAGATCGGCGATGCCATACTGCAGCGCGGCTTCCGCACCGACGAGCACCTGCCCCGACAGCGCCATGCGCTGCGGATCGCCGTGGATCGCGTGAATCACGCGGCCCGTGAATTCCGGGCTTTCCGCGACGAGCGAGAATTCCTTGTACAGATCCGGGTGTTCTTCCCACACGCGCGTCGTGCGCTCGGTGCGCAGCGGGCCCATCCAGATCGACACGGCCGCGACGTCGAACGGCTTCAGGTCGACGGCCATGTCCTTCGCGAACTTGTCGACGCCGGACTTCTGCGCGCCGTAGGCCGCGCCGTGCATGTAGCAGCTCGCGCCGAACGACGACGTGAACGCGATCAGCCCGCTGCGGCGCTTCGCCATCAGCGGTGCCGCGTGCCAGCTCGCGACATAGGCCGAACGCAGCCCGACATCGAGGATGTTGACGAGGTCGAGCGACTTCTCCCAGAACGGGCCCGGCAGGATCAGTTGATCGTGCAGATAGGTCGCGTTGTTGACGAGAATGTCGAGCCGCCCGCTTTCGCGCTCGATCCGCTCGAACAACGCCTTCACCTGCGCGTCGTCCGCGTGGTCGCAGGCCACCGCGATTCCGCGGCCGCCGAGCGCATCGATCTCGCGCGCGGTCTCGTGGATCGTGCCGGGCAGCGGCGCATCGCCTTCGTTCTGCGAGCGGCCCGTGACGTAGACGGTCATGCCGGCCGCGCCGAGCGCGCGCGCGATGCCCTTGCCCGCGCCGCGCGACGCGCCCGTCACGACGGCGACCGGCGCATCGTGGTTCTGTGTCATGTTCGATGTCTCCTGTGGAATGTGCGCCACGTGTGTAGCGCTGGCGTGCGTCAGGCGGCCGGCGGCTGCGCGCCGGCGAACAGCACGCCCGGTGCATTGCCTTCGTAGCGGGCCGTCAGCGTCGACGTGACGACGCAACGCGTGCCCGCGATCTTCCATTCGCCGTCGACCTTCCGGTATTCGTCGTCGTAGTACGCGCCGAGCTGCGTGAGCATGCGCGCGTTCGTGTCGATCATCTGGTAGTGCAGGCCCCACGTGCCGCGTGCATGCGTGTCGTCGAGCACGACGATCTCGGGATTCACGCCGTGGTGCATCTCCACGATGTGCGGATGGCAACCGAGTTGCGCGAACACGTCGACGAGCGCGTCGCGCGTGTCGAACGTGCCGATCCGGCCGTAGTCGATGTGCACGTGGCCGGGCGCGAAGCAGTCGCGCATCCCTTGCGGATCCTTGCGGTCGCAGCTCGTGAAGTAGCGCGCCTTCAGCCGGCGGATCGCGTCGGCGTCCTCGAGCCGGCGCACGCGCGCTTCCAGCGATTCGATGAGGGTCATCCTGTCTCCTTGTTCGGTGCCGGCGCGGTTCGAACGCCGCGTCGATGCCACGTTACCGCCGTGCGCTGCACCGGCCATCACCCGTTCGGATGAAATCCGTGATTCGCTTCGGCAGCGCCGTTTGCGTGCGGCAACGGCGTTCGTCCGAACAGACGATGTGATGCCCCGGGCTTCGTTCCTACCATCGAGCGACACCACCACGAGACCCGGCGATGGACGACACGACCCGCACGCTCCACGAGTACGAGCAGATCCGACAGCTGAAATACCGGTATTTCCGCGCGGTCGACACGCATGACTGGGCGCTGCTCGCGGATTGCCTGACCGACGACTGCGAAGCACGGCTGTACGGCGGCCGCTATGCGTACGACGGCCGCGATGCGTTCGTATCGAGCCTGCGCGAACTGATCGGCAAGCCGACCTTCCTGACGATGCATCACGGCCATCACCCGGAGCTCACGCTGGTCTCGGCCGATCACGCGTGCGGCGTGTGGTTTCTCGAGGATCATGCGATCAATCTTGAGGATGACTACCTGCTGCACGGCACCGCGTTCTACGACGATCAGTACGTGAAGCGTGATGGCGTGTGGCGCATTCACGCGACGCGCCACGAGCGGCTGTTCGAAACCGTCACGTCGCCGATCCCGCCGTCGTTCACGCTGACCGCGAACCGGTTCGCGCCGGGCGCTCACCAGGCGGCTGGAACGCCTGAAGCCGCTTCCTGAACCCCGGCGGCAGCGCCGCCGATCCCGTCATTCCCCTGGAGCCGAAGCAATGGAGAAAGTCATTTACGTGTTGTGGCGCGACGCACAGGCCGCGCCCGATCAGTGGAGCCGCACGGTGCGCGCGCAGCTCGCCGACAAGTTGCTGTCGCTGGGTGCGCACGGCGTGCAGGTCAACGTCGCCGACGCGGAAGTCGCGCCGGCCGCCGGCCTGAAACAGACCAACACTCACCCGGGCATCGACGGGATCGTCGCGGTGTGGGTCGACAGTGCGAACGCGATGGTCCGCCAGCCGTTCGACGATGCGGTGCGCGCGGTCGCCCCGCACATGGCTGCGTATCTGGTGACCGAGTCGCAGCCGATTCCGAATATGCGCTTTCCGGCGCGTCCGGGCGAGCGGACCACGGGCTTCTCGCAGCTCGCGTTCCTGAAACGGCCGCCGCGCCTCACGCATGAAGCATGGCTCGACGTGTGGCACGGGCATCACACGCGCGTCGCGATCGAGACGCAGGACAATTTCCTGTACGTGCAGAACGTCGTCGTGCGCGCACTCACGCATGCGGCGCCTGGGTACGACGCGATCGTCGAGGAATGTTTTCCCGCTGCGGCGATGACCGATCCGCATGCGTTCTTCGATGCGGTCGGCGATTACGAGAAATTCCAGCGCAACGTGGCCGAGATGATGGACAGCTGTGGGCGCTTCATCGACTTCGACAAGATCGACGTGGTACCGACGAGTCAGTATGTCGTGAAGGCAGTGCGGGGATAAGCCCAGGCAATCGTCAGCGCGATCGCCTTCATCGCGATTGATTGCCGTGTTCGTTCCATTGCAAGCCGGCGGAGCGCTTGGGTGCGTCGCCGGCTTGTCTTTTTGCCGCTTCACGGATTGACGTGGTTGGCGTTGATCAACCTGAAGCGGTCGTTGCTGGCCACCGAGCGTCGTTATTCGTCGTTGTTGCGCAAGCGTTCCCGGCCCTCTTCAACTCACTCGAACTGACTGAAATCCACCGCTTCCTTGACGAACTTCCCCGTCGACAGGAGTGCGCTTTCGATGTCCGCGATGATGCGCGCGTTGTCGATCGTCGCCGTGATGAACAGCGCCCAGATATCGTCGTCTATTTCGTAGCTGCCCCGAGCGTATGTCCAATAGCTGAAGTAACGGTCCTGAGACCAGGCAACCTCGGGTTCATCAAGGCCGTCCGGATGCGGGACCTGGACAGAATGCAGCGCATCTTGCAGGATCGCAGCGACGTTTGGACAATCCACGGCGCGATGGTCGTCAAGTACCTCGACCAGAAGATCGCTGCCGTGAAATACCGGTCGGACGCGGAATCGAATCGGATTTTTCATGGTTCGTTTTATGCTCCCGTGCATCGGTGTCGAACGACTGCCTTTAGCCGTTTACCGGCACCCGCAAGCGGCAGCCTCCCACCTCAACGGCCTTTCATGTTCCTCGAAAGGGGCCACGCCTGGGTTACATGGGTCGCGTCAATGGCAACACACTTTCCTGCACCCAACAGCACTTCACGGCCACAAGAATTGGTCAGCCCCTTGCGACCATGATCTTGTTCTCGTGCCGAACCCCGTCCAGCTCAAAGTAAGCAATCCCTTCCTGCGTCATGCCACGGGAATGGTAGAAAGCGATTGCCTTGTCGTTTTGCGAGTTGACGCTGAGCCAGAACGAGCGATTTCCGGTTCTTTCCTCTGCGATGCCGCACGCATGCGTCAGCAGTGACGATCCGATTCCACGACCGGCAAAAGACGGCTGGACGTAGAGCGTTTCAATCTCGACGGGAACGTCCGCGTGGTGCGAACCCAGGCGGATGACGATATATCCGGCAAGATTTCGGTCTGCCTCGGCAACCCGCAGAACGACGCCGGGATCGTTCACCAGGGCCAGGATCCGTTCGCACGTAAAGGTCCTCAGCACATACTGGGCAATGACCTCGGATACGCCCGCCGCGGCATAGGCATGCACCCACACATGCGCGCCAAGCACGGCAATACGCGCGGCGTCTTCCCGCCTCGCTGTTCTGATCGATAACATCGCGTTCATCTCGTACTTTGTGCGGAAAAAGGCCGAACCCGGGCTGTACGTCGATTTTCCGGTTATTCGAGCGCCTGCGCGATCACCGACGCGAGCCCCGCCGGATTCTCCCAGGCCATCGAATGTCCCGCATTTTTCACGATCGCAACGCTCACCCCTTCCGCGGGAAGACGTTCGGTATCGACGTCGGGCAGCGAGCGCTCGCCAAACACAACGGTTCTCGGCATCTGCATCGCATAGAGCTGCTCACGCCAGCTGGGATGGCTGCCCTCGATGAGCGATACCGCACTTCGGTGAACGGCGTACGGCGCACTGGCCGACAGTGAAGCGGCCCAGATATCGCTGCCCTCGGCGGCGGATTCGGCTATCAGCGCTGCATGCCCGGTCTGCACATACACCACCTCCGTCATCGCCGCGATTTTTCTGCTGAAGAAGCCGCCGCCCGGCTCCAGATTCGGCTCGCCCAGCACGATATGTCGCACCCGCTCACCAAGCAGCGCCGATGCAGCAATGGCAACAGCGCCGCCCATGCTGTGCCCGAACAGGTTAAGTGACGACAGCCCCAAATGATCGGCCAGTGCCACGACCGTTTTGGCATGGTCCTGCATGCTGTAGGAAAAGTCCGTGGGGCGATCGCTGAACCCGGATCCAAGCAAATCGACCAGCACCCTCCGATGCCGCGACAATGCAGGCGCCGCCACGACGCCCGGATAGTCGCAGGAGGACGCGCACCCTATGCCGTGAACGAAGAGCGTCGGCACACCTTCCCCGGGGAGATCGTGATACCGGAGACCCCATGGGCCGTTCTTGATCGCAAAAGTCTTCATTTTCGATGGTCAACCTTTGACTGCAGCATCGGCTGCCCGTGCCGGTCGGATAGTCGGATGCGTCGCTGGCCGGTTCAAGCTGACGAGCGGGCGCAATAGCGGCGCGCCGTGTCGTCGCCGTCGCGCCAGACGGATGCTTATATTAAATCGAGCGTACGCAGGGATACCCGGGAATCTACACTGACAGCCCCGCTTCCACGATTTGGATCATGCATGGAATCGCTTGCCCCCTTCAGTGGTTCGAAGATTGCGCTCTTCAAGGACCGGGAAATCCTCGTCTATCGACGCGACGACAAACCCGACATCCCGTTTCCCGGCCTGTGGGATCTGCCCGGTGGAGGCCGGGAAGGTAACGAGACGCCCGAAGCGTGTGCGTTGCGTGAGCTCCATGAGGAATTCGGACTGACGATACCGGGCAGCCGGATCGGTTGGTCCAGGGTCTATCCGTCGACCCGGCCGGACCGCCTGCCGCACTGGTTCTTCGCCAGCTGGCTGAGCGACGCCGAAATCGCCGCGATCCGTTTCGGCAACGAAGGCCAGGAATGGACGCTGATGGATGTCGACGCGTATCTGCGGCTCACCGATGCGATCACGCATTTGCAGGCGCGCGTAACGGATTATTTGCGGCGTTGACGATGCACGATTTCCGGCGATTGGCGTGTGTCCGTCGAGTGTCGCCTGCTGGCCGACGCCTGCTCGATGCATTCGGCCGACGCCAACTGAAGCGCCACGCCCGGTTCCCGACAGCAAACGCTCGGCGTCATCTGACGCTTGCCGGCCCCGTTACAGGCCGCCCGCGGGACCAACCGGATTCGACCGGAACTAGCGCGGGCTCGCTGTCGATGCGTGCACGAACGCCGAAATCGCCGCCACGACGCCGTCCGCCAGCGGCAGATCCGGGTCCGAATAAGCGGCGAGGTTTTCTTGCAGCGCCGGCGTGCGGACCGCCTTGAGCACATGATTGGCGTCGGCGATCAGCGCCATTTCGGCCCGCGGATTGGCTTCCTTCAGAAGTTCCGCGTCCTGTACGGCAATCTGGATATCCCGCGATCCCTGCACGATCAGCACGGGTTTCGTATAACCGGCCAGCAGCGCTGCAGGATCGATGGTCAATTCGCTCATCAGGAAGCGCTGGACTTGCGGTCTGAACAACGGCATGAGTGCTGGATCGATCCCGGCTGCGTCGACCCGTTTCCCGGCTTCCAGCGATTCGAGGATCGACAGCGCATTTGCCAGGATCGGAGCATTGGCCGGGTTCGATTGCAGTTGTTGCCTCAATACCGGCCCGAGCGGGCGCCCCGCCGTCGACACCAGGATCAGGCCGGCAATGTCGGCCATTTGCCGTGCGGCCAGCAACGCCACCAGTCCGCCCTCGCTATGCCCCAGCACCCATACGCAGGAAGCCCCCGTCTGCGCACGGATCGCGGTTACCCACGAACGGACGTCGGCCGCGTACGCGTCGATCGTGACGTCATTGGCATCCGGTACTGCCGACGCGCTGCCATACATGCCGCGCTTGTCGATGCGAACCGACGCGATACCTTCATCGAGCAATCCTTCCGCAAGCAATCGGTAGGTCGACGCCTGAAGCCAGTCTGGTGCGTTGCCATTTCTGTCGGTCGGGCCGGAGCCCGGCACGATCAACACCATCGGGGCGCCACCGGTGTCCGGAGACACGAGCGTGCCTTTCAGCGGGCCGGCTGGGCCCGGTGCTTCGATTTCCGTCTGCATGGTTGATAAAGAATCTCTCGAATGAAGCGGGATAGCCATTGCGATACTTGCAAAAATAGCCGTCGCCATTGACTCCCACGTTACTTGAGACCGTTGATGCGGTTCGATTCAAGAATGGCGACGACGCGCTGGGAACACGGCAATCCATTGTCAACGATGAGGGCGGCCGCGTCGAGCGGCCGCACCGGCCGGTTGCGGCAGGCCGAGCCGCCCCCGCATCGGCCACCCCGGCTTCTCCATGGCGGCCATTCGCAAATCGGACTGCCGTGTGACGGGTATCACTTTACGGGCGGCCTCGATCGACATACGAGCGGGGCCACCGATCCGGCTGGCCCCAACCTGTCGCCCGTGCCGCGGTTGCTAACGCATCCGGTCGCTACGTATCATCGCGGCCAGGATATATCCGGCGATTCGCGGATTCTCCTTGATGCGCCGGGTGCTGTAGCCATACCAGTCCCGGCCGTACGGCACATAGACGCGCACATTGAAGCCTTGCGCAAGCAGCGCGTCACGCGCCGGTTCGCACACGCCCAGCAACATCTGGAATTCGAACCTTGACCTGTCGATCCGCTCGCGTTGCAGCCAGCCGGTCAGCGCATCGATCAACTGTGCATCGTGGGTGGCAATGCCCACGAACGATCCCGCCTGTATTGCAGTCGATACGTGTCGAACGAAGTGCGCATTGATCGCCATCCGATCCCTTGACGCACCGTCGACGAGATGCGCGTTCGCCTCCGCATAAATTCCCTTGCAGATACGCATGCGGCTTTTGCGCTCAAGCAGAGGAACGATGTCATCGTTCGTGCGCTTCAAATACGCTTGCAGTGCGATTCCGATCGCATAGCCTTCGGCTTCGAACTTCGAAAACGCATCGAGCGTTTTCCGGGTACAGCGAATGTCTTCCATGTCGATGCATGCGCTGATCCCGTGCGCGGCTGCCGATCGCAGTATCGCCGAGACGCGCGCAAGACATGCGGCTTCGTCGAGATGCAAGCCGAGTGCGGTCAATTTGATCGAAAGCTCGGCGGGTTCATGCGCTGAACCGAGCGCATCGACGAGATCGAGATAATCGCGAGTCATCGACTCTGCGTGTTCAGGCGATAACGCCGTCTCGCCCAACACATCGACGGTGGTTCGGAAGCCTGCCGCGTGAAGCGCCCGGATGCGCGTATGCGCATCGCAAAGCGTTTCGCCGGCGATATAACGGCGGGAGATCCGGCGGATCAGCGAACGGGGGACGAGCGGGATGGCATGAGCCGCCATCGTATTGAGAATACGCATGTTGTGGTCTCTGGAAAACGCAGTCGCACGAATACAGACACGATCAGTCAATTCGAACGACATCGCCGGACTGTCGTTCATCACAGTCCGGGACGAATACCAAGGCCGATGCAATCATTGCATCGCCGCGGGTTTTCAGTGCGTTTTCGAGGGAGGCCAGGCAGCTGCGTACATGATTCGAGTGGGAGCTGTTGCGGTTCGCTACGGGTTGGTCGATGCCGGCTTTCGCCAGGTCACTCAGGCATCGCGAATCGTAGCACGAGCACACGAACGATGGTCGTGTGTCGAACGCGAAGGCGTTCAATCGTTTCGTCCGCCACGCGCCGTCACGCAGCGGCGACGGTTTCATCCGATCCGCGGTTGCATTTCAGTGCCAGTCACCGGCGAATCGACGCGGCTGATAAGTCTTCCCATTCCAGGTAAACCGCGCGGATTTGCCTGACGCGGCCTTGCCCTTCGGACGCACAACGAGGTCGTAATGCGCGTTGGTCATGCGAGGGCTGAACGACAGCACGGAGCGAACCTCCGTCGTGTTTTCCGCATCGCACGCGTCCTGCTGTGCGTCGCCCGGATTTTTGCCCTTCCCCATCTTCCCCGCCTTCTCCTCGACACACGCCGCAGCCCCGTCCTTGTCGTAGGTCCACCAGTCGGTCGTTGCGGTGAAGATGGGCATCACACGCGCATCGGCATAGCGATACAGGCTCAGTATCTCGGTCGAGTCGCTATGCGAGGTCGACGTGTAGTTATCGTTGAAACGAACGCCGAAGGCGGTTTCCTGCGCACTGACTCGGTACGGAATCACGTCCATGGTCAGGGATGGATTCCATAACAGCGGTGACGTATCGACGCGCTCGCTTCTATCGCTGGCGAGCAAATGGAACCCTTGCCCGTCGCGGGTCAGGACACCCGTCCACAACTCCGCGTCGACGTTCTCGGTCGAACGCTGGACCAATGCGGACACGACCCACAGCGGCCCGGAAGCCGATGGCCCATGCGCCCAGGGCGACAGCGCAACACCCTTGACGCTGTCTGCCGGCGCCGGATTATTGGCCATCATCGTACGCAACGCAGCTTGCTGCTGATCGTCGTCGCTCACGTCGCTCGCGGCAAACGTGCCATGTGCACCCAACGCCAGGACGAGCGTCAGCACCGTTTGCGCGCAAAGGCGGCCTTTCCTGCCTGTTCTGTCGCCCGCGCATGGCCGTCCCGGGGACGATTCTGCTCCGCACACTTCCCGCATGCCGCTCAACATGGCTCGTGGACTCCTCGTCAATATTTTTTCCGACCGGTTTCAAGGATGGTAACGACATCTTGCATACAGACATGCCGAACAAGCGCATCGCCGCTCATTGGCTTTCTGCGCGACCTCGACGTTTCAATCCGCGCATGTCCATTGGATTCTTTCGACGTCGAAGCGAAATGGCAAGGGATCGGTCGACGGAATCGGAAAGACCGGCGGGACGTCATCCGGATCCGACCACCCGTACCCCGACGTTCGAATATGCGAACCGGGCACGCTCGGGTGCCCGGCCGACGGATAGTCATAGCATGACCACACTTGGTACATGCGCCTGTTCTCGAACAGGAAATGTGCGAGCTGCCTTTCCTCGATGCCCTGCAATACGGCCTCGAGGTCGCGCCCGGCTCCGCCCACGTTGCCCGACCCACGCTCGGATCTGACGACCCGGCCATTGACCACGCGTATCGCCCAGAAGGTACCCAGGCCCGCCCGGGCGGTCGGGACAGGACCGAACGATCTCCAGATCATGTCTGCGATGGCGCGCAGCTTTGCCAGATCGCCCGTCGCAAGCACGATGTCCGAGCGACGCGTGATCGCGGACTGCGTCTTGCCCTCGATCGATTGCAAGTCGAACTCGATCACGGACAACTTGCCGCTATCGAAATCAACCCGTCTCTCCGTCGTTCCCCCCAGACCGCCGTGGGAGACAGTGAACCCGTGGCGCAACTGCTTGAACGGGGCCCCGTCCGGCATGGGATCCGATGAGCAGTTCGTACCGCACGCCTGCTCGGCGGCATCGGATCCGATTGCCGTTCCGGGCACCAGCCGTACCGTTCCCGGCTGGCGTGCGTCGACGGAATGCAGGTAGCGCTCGAACGTATCGACCTCGGCTGAAAAACGACGCTCGATACGACGCTGCTCGAGGAACTGGCTGCCCGGGTCCCGGGCACTCAACGTCGCGGCGACACGCTGTGCGGCGTTTTCGGCCGCGCTATTGATCTGGTAGCGGCGCTGGGCGAATTCGCCATACGTCAGTTTCCGTCGCGAGAGACCGATGGCAAGCCGGCGGATCTTCGCCTCGGCGATACCGTTGAACTCCGCTCGTTGCAACACCATCGATTGCGCCATCGGTGTCAGCGCCGGCGACGTCAGGTCGATCTCATGTTCGTGCTTGACGCACGCGTCACGAAGCGCAATCCATTTCGCGATCAGCGGCAAGTCGGCGCGCGCCGGAAAGAGATCGAGCGCTGCGTACGTGTACGGCGTGGGTGTCGACGGATCGTGAAAAATCTCGATCTTGTCGCGGATCGGGTTCAACTCCGGCGCAGACATGGCGGCCGCACACGCGTTGCGCCACGCGTCGAACCGCGCGTCGATCGTTTTGTACCCGTCGGCCGCCGCGTCGTATTGGCGTTCGGCAGCCGAAGCGGGCGGCACCGCCGACGGCCCCCGCATTCCATACGTCGCGACGCTCGATGGCGCCGTACAGGCCGGAATGGCCGAGCCGGATACGCAACCGGAAAACGGATGGGTCGATACAGCGGTATGGGTCTTGCAACCACTCAGCAGCACCATCACGGCGATCGCCGCGGCCTGTCTTCTCATCGTGCAATCCTTCAGGCGGCCCCTCTCAGAGAGCCCATGCAGTTTTCTTCAAGTTTGACTGGGTGGGCGTTGCCCCATCGAGCGCATGCCGGATACGTCGAACAGACTCTCATGAATCTGCATGGGATAGCGCCTCGTCTCGCGCCAGGTTGGCGTACAGTATTTCGTGTCCCCAAGCGCCCCGATCCGGATTGACGCCGAGCCGCCGCGGCGATTCAACTCATGGCGCCTTGGCCAAAGCCAGAATGGCCTTCACCGCATCGTCCTCGATTCCCTTGATGTCCGACGGGAACCGATTTCTTTGCGGTATCAACACGACAAGCCCCTCGATCTGCGCCGTAACCAGTGCGGCTCTCCGGGTGAGCACTGCCCGCGACAGCGTCGGGTTCACGGCTTCGATGAATCCAGCGATCACGGTCCGTTGAAACCCGTATCCCTCTTCAAGCATTTTCCGCGCGAATTCCTGGGTCTGGGCCAGTGCCCAGAAGTTCACGAACAGGCTTTGGTTCTTGGGCTGCTTGCCGTCTTCGAGCAACAGTCTGACCACTTTCTCCAGCCGGCCCTCGGGTGTCAGGGAGGCGTCGGCCCGCACGCTCTCGTACGTATTGGCGTACGCGTCCCTCGTCTCGGCAAGGATCGCCTCGAAGATGTCTTCGCGGGTGGGGAAATAGTGTTGCAGGTTCGACAGCACCAATCCCGCTTTTGTCGCGACCTTCCGCATGGTCAGCCCACCGTAACCCTCGACGATGAAGATCTCGAGCGCACTGGCCATAATTTTATTCACAGCGTTCTTGCCACGTTCGGTCAAGACGCGCCCGCTATCGAGAGCCGCCCTCTTCAAGAATTCCTCCTGCTGCGCGATGAGCGAATGCCCGGGCGATGGTGCCGGTGACGCGTCAACGCCGCTGATGCCCGGCCGCATACCGACTGCGTCGTGCCCGCTCGATATGCGTCACGCGGGGATATGGGTCGATCGACCGGATTTTGCAAAACATCGATACCTGACATTGAGTCGTGTCGGTTCCACTGCAGGGGCCGAACGGCCGAACCTGACGGCGACATTCTACGCAGGATCGGAAATCCGGGGAGAGGCACCGATATCGATTGGCGAGCGTACACGGGACTTGCTCGATACTCGTCACAAAATAGGTCGAGTGACATATTTTCGTCGATGCGCCAGAACGCCCCCACTCCCCCGTCTCCCCCCTTTGCTACAATCATGACAAAACGTCTATAATTGGACAATCCATCGACCGGCACGCTGAAGCATGCGAACCCGAGCGCGCCTCGATTCCCCGGCCCTACCTGCCCGGAGCGACATGAGCGACTACCCCGTTTTCGACACGCTTTGCGATCTGCTGAACACGTCCGGCGCGCGCTTCCGCGTGCTGGAGCATCCGGCCGAAGGCAAATCCGACGCGATCGCCGCGCTGCGCGGCACACGCCCCGAACAGGGCGCGAAGGCGATGCTGTGCACGTTCAAGGATGGCGGCGACACCACCGCGCTCGCGGTGATTCCCGGCCACCTGAAGATCGATTTCCGCAAGGTTGCCGATGCGGTCGGCCGCCGCAAGGCAACACTCGCCTCACCCGACCTCGCGGCCACCGTCACGCGCTGCGTGATGGGCGCCGTGCCGCCGTTCGTGTTCGACCCCAGCGTGACGCTCGTCGTCGATCCCGCGCTGGTCGAACGCAATACGGAGATCGCATTCAATGCGGGCCGCCTCG
The DNA here is from genome assembly GCF_020419825.1 of Burkholderia sp. AU30198. Taxonomy (NCBI): domain Bacteria; kingdom Pseudomonadati; phylum Pseudomonadota; class Betaproteobacteria; order Burkholderiales; family Burkholderiaceae; genus Burkholderia; species Burkholderia sp. AU30198. Next base: position 893,200 of record NZ_JAIZSA010000001.1, read on the forward strand.
ACCGCTCCGTCGTGCTCGACGCGGCCGACTACGTCCGGATCGCGCAGCCGCTGCTCGCCGACATCACCCGGCCGGAAGCCACGGACGGCGCGTAACACGCCGGCTGCCCCGTACCCGAAGCGATCGCATCGATCCGAAACCTGAACGCGAAACCATCATGACCACCACCCGGAAAAAAGCGACGTCGGAACAGGCCTCGCTGATCGAACAGGTGCAGCGCATTGCCGAAGGGCTCGGCGCGATGTTCGCGCCGTTCACCGAGGTCGTGGTCCACGACCTGCGCACACCGAAGCACGCGATCCTCGCGATCCACAATAACCTGTCGGGGCGTGCAGTCGGCGATCCCGCGACCGAGCTCGGCCTCGCCCGCATCGCGGACGACGATTTCCCGCAAGTGCTCGCCAATTACCCGAACCGCTTCGCCGACGGCCGCACCGCGAAAAGCACGTCGATCGGCATCAAGGATTCGACCGGCCGCTATGTGGCCGCGCTGTGCCTGAATGCCGACGTCACGCTGTTCCGCGGCTTCCAGGGCATGCTGAACCAGTTCTGCAGCACGGACGGCGAAGCCATCGCCGAAACGCTCGACCCGGCCGGCGCGGACGCGATCCGGCAACGCATCGACGCATTCGCGATGCGTCTCGCCACGACGCCGCGCGAGCTGAAGACCGACCAGCGCCGCGAGCTGATGCAGACGCTGAAGGCCGACGGCTTTCTTGAAGTGCGTCGCGCGATGGAAATCGTGTCGCAGCATCTCGGCGTCTCGCGCGCGACCGTCTACAACGATGCGAAATGACGCAAGCGCGTGGCACGCGCGGCTTTCCTGCTGAACGATTTCAACGACCAACGGGCATCCCATGAACTCTCCGACTCTCCCCACGTACGACGACGTTGCCGCCGCGGCGGCCCGGCTCGAAGGCCATGCGCACCGCACGCCGGTGATGACGTCGCGGACGATCGATGAAGCGCTCGGCGCGCAAGTGTTCTTCAAGTGCGAGAACCTGCAGCGCATGGGCGCATTCAAGTTCCGCGGCGCGTTCAACGCGCTGTCACGCTTCGACGCGGCGCAGCGCCGCAACGGCGTCGTCGCGTTCTCGTCCGGCAACCATGCGCAGGCGATCGCGCTGTCGGCGCGCATGCTCGGCATTCCCGCGACGATCGTGATGCCGCAGGATGCGCCGGCCGCGAAGATGGCCGCGACGCGCGGCTACGGCGGCAAGGTCGTGACCTACGACCGCTACACCGAGGATCGCGAACAGATCGGGCGCGATCTCGCGGCACAGCACGGGCTCACGCTGATCCCGCCCTACGATCACCCGGACGTGATCGCCGGCCAGGGCACGGCGGCCAAGGAACTGTTCGACGAAGTGGGCCCGCTCGACGCGGTATTCGCGCCGCTCGGCGGCGGCGGGCTGCTGTCGGGCACCGCGCTCGCCACGCGCGCGCTGTCGCCGCATGCGACGCTTTACGGTGTCGAACCGGAAGCCGGCAACGACGGCCAGCAATCGTTCCGTTCCGGCGCGATCGTGCATATCGACACGCCGCGCACGATCGCCGACGGCGCGCAAACGCAGCACCTCGGCAACCTCACGTTCCCGATCATCCGCCGCGACGTCGACGACATCCTGACCGCGACGGACGCGGAACTGGTCGACTGCATGCGCTTCTTCGCCACTCGTATGAAGATTGTGGTCGAGCCGACCGGCTGCCTGTCGTTCGCCGCGGTTCGACGGATGAAGGACGCGCTTAAAGGCAAGCGCGTGGGCGTGGTGATCAGCGGCGGCAACGTCGATCTCGAGAACTTCTGCGCGCTGGTGTCGGCACCGGCATGAACGTCGCGGCGCGCATGAATATTCCGTCATCCGCGCCGCCCGTAATCCTTCACGTCGCGTTAAGTTTCGCGCCCTAGACTGATTACGTTGTCCCTCAGTCAGTCGTGAAGGAGCCACCATGAAAACGCACGCGATCGTCGCCGCCGCCCTGGCGGCTGCTTCCCTGTCGGCGTTCGCTCAACCGGGCGTGACGTCATCCGGTTTTCCCGCCGCGTCGCCGCACGACGCCATCGCGCAGGCGACGCACCGCTCGCCCGGCGCATTGCCGCACGCCGGCTTCGTGCTCGCAAAGATCGATCAGAACAATACGCCCCCCGATCGCGGCGGCGACCCGAGCGGGCGCACGCACTCCGGTACGCACATGTGACGGCGCGCCGGGCGCTGTGCCGCGCCCGGCCCTCAGAACGCTGGCAGCGACGGATCGCGTGAAGCAAGGATGTCGTCGGTGCGCCGTTGCAGCGCGCCGTCGATCGTCTCCGGTTGCGGAATCAGCCAGTAGCGCCCTTCACGGATGCCGTCGAACACCCGCTCGGCAAACGCGTCGGGCGTGAGCCCATGCGCGTTCAGCATCGAGCGCATCGTGTCGACGAAGCCGCGCACCTCGGGCCGGTCGTGCGCATCGCCGAACGGGTCGTTGAAGATGCTGCTGTGCACAGGGCCCGGCGCCAGCAACGACACGCCGACCGGCGCACCCAGCATCTTCAGTTCTCCATACAGCGATTCGGTCAGCGCGACCACCGCGAACTTCGTCGCCGAATAAGGCGACATCAGCGGGCTCGGCAGGAACCCGCCGACCGACGCGGTATTCACGACGCGCGCCGGCACGTTGCGTTCGAGCATCCGCGGTACGAAGCTGCGGATCCCGTTCAGCACGCCGTGCACGTTGATCGCGAAGCTGCGCTCGAAGCGTTCCGGCGTGATTTCCCAGCTGAAGCCGGTTGCCATCACGCCCGCGTTGTTGAACAGCAGGTCGACGCCGCCGAAGCGCTTCCAGGCGGCTTCCGCCAGCGCGTCGACGGCTTCCGGCCGGCTGACGTCGGTCGGCACGCAGAGCACGTCGGTGTCGAGCGTCGCCGCGAATGCTTCGAGCTTCGCCCGGTCGAGATCGGCCAGCACGACGCGCATGCCGAGCCCGGCTGCGTGGCGCGCGAGCCCGCTGCCGATGCCGCTGGCCGCGCCGGTGATCACGGCGGTGCCGACATCGAAGCGAATCGAATTCGTCATATCAATCAGTGTCCTGTCGGGTCGATGTGGGGATGTGCATACGCGGGAATCACCGGCGGCGGCAGCACCGTACGGCCGTCGAGCGAACGCACCGCGAGCTGCTGCGCGAGCGGGAAATGCAGGCTGTGCGTGACGAGGCCCGTGCGTTCGCGCGCCGGCAGGCTGCACAGCGCGAGCGCGGTTTCGGCGAGATACGCGACGTCCTCGGTCGGATAGCCTTCGGGGATGTAGCGCGCGGCGCCCGGCGTGCGGATCGCCGTGCTCGGCGCGACGAGATTCACCGCGATGCCATCGGCTTCGAGTTCGGCCGCGAGCCCCTGCGTGAAGCGCGACAGTGCCGCCTTCACTGCCGCATAGACGGTCGCGCCGCCCGCACGCGAGAAATCGTCGAACGGCCGCAGCGGCGGCAGCGCCGTCACCGAGCCGACGTTCACGATCCAGCCGGCGCCGCGTGCGCGCATCAGCGGGATCGCAGCCTGCGCCAGCGCGAACGGGATGCGCAGATAGTGTTCGATCGTCGTGTCGAACATCGTCATCGGCATCGCGTCGACGCAGGCATAGTCGGCCACGCCCGCGTTGTTGACGAGGATGTCGAGGCCGCCGGCCGCCTGCGCCGCACGCCCGACGAGCACATCGCGCTCGGCCGCGTTCGACAGGTCGGCCGCAAGCGCGATCGCGCGGCCGCCGGCCTGCTCGATCAACGCAACCGTTTCGGCGAGCGTACCGGCGGTCGTCGCCGATTGCGTGAGACTGCGCGCCGTCACGACGACGGTCGCGCCTTCGGATGCGAGGCGCTGCGCGATCGCGCGGCCAATGCCACGGCTGGCGCCCGTCACGAGCGCGCACTTGCCGGCCAGTGCGCCGGTTCGGGTATCGGTCATCGTTGTCTCCTGTGATGTGCGTGCGAGCCGCTCAGCGGGCGATATCCGCAACATGAAGCACCAGCTTCGTTCTCGCCTCGCCCGTTTGAACGAGATCGAGTGCGCGGGCCGCCTGTTCGAGCGGAAAACGGTCGAAACGCGGCACGCGCAGTGCGCGCTTGTCGAGTTGCTCCGCGATCCGGGCGAGCGTGCCGCCGCTCGGCATCCGGCTATAGGTCATCGCGGTGCGCAAGCCGCGCCGTGCGGCTTCGGCGGCCGTCGCGGCCAGCCGCTCCGCATCGCCGGCCGCGAGCGTCATGATGGTCACCAGCGTGCCGCCCGGTGCCAGCAGGTCGAGCGCATCGGGCAACGTGTCGCCGCCGACCGCGTCGAGCACGAGATCGACCCCGCCGGGCGCCCATGCGCGCAGCGCCGCGGCGATGTCGTGCGCGCGATAGTCGATGCTGGCCGCCGCGCCCAGCGATTCGACCGTCTCGCGGTTGCGCGCCGAGCACGTCGCCGCGACGCGCGCGCCGGCCTGCACCGCGAGCTGGATCGCGAACGTGCCGACCGCACCCGCGCCGCCGTGCACCAGCACCGTCTGGCCCGCCCGCAGCCCGCCGTCGTCGAACAGGCCGGCCCATGCGGCGAGTGCAGGCGTCGGCACCGTGGCGGCTTCCGCGAGGCTCACCGCGTCGGGCACGCGAACCACCGAGTCGTGACGCACCGCCACGCATTCCGCATACGCGCCCCAGCGCCCCGCGCCGACGTCGGTCTGCGCGAACACACGCATGCCGGGCGCGAAGCCGTCGACGCCGTCGCCGACCGCTTCGACCACGCCCGCCGCATCGAAGCCGATCACGAACGGAAACGTGTATTGCATGAATGCGCCAAGGTAGCCTTCGCGGCATTTCCAGTCGGCGGGATTGACGCCCGCGTAGGCCACGCGGATCAGCACGTCGCCGGGGCCCGGCGTCGGTGCCGGCACGTCGGCCATCCGCAAAACGTCGGAATGACCGACGCGGTCGATCAACAGGGCTCGCATTTTCATGTCTCCACTTCAGGGTTGTTGTCAGCTTGCTGTTTGCCGTGCGTCACGCCGCCGTCTCGGCCAGCAGGCTCGACGCGAGCGGACAGAACGCATGCGAGATCGCATCGACCGTCCAGTCGGGGCTTTCGGCATCGAACCGGCGATCGACCCAGCCCCAGTGATACGGATGCATCAGGTATTCGCCGAGCAGATCGCCGACATGCGCGAATTCCTGCTGCCACACGTGCGTCCATGCGCCGGGCGTCACGATCCGGCTCAGGCACCAGTTGCGGATGCCGGGCATGAACGCCGGCATCTGCAGCAGTTCGCGTTCGAGCGCGGCGATCTGCGCTGCGCTTGCCTGCGGCCGCACGCGCAGCATCAGCGTGCGCCACACGCCGTCGCGCAGCGACGGTTCGCGCAGGCCGCCGCCGATCGCGCGGCAACCGGCGCCGTCGATGCGATCGATGCCCGGCAGGTGCGCCAGCGCGGCGAAATCCGCCGTGCCGTCGGCCGCCGACGCGTCGCGCAGCACGTCGAGCGTGTAGTCGCCCGCGCCCCAGCTACCGTCCAGATTCCGCGCCAGCACCACGCGTTTCGCGCCCGCCAGTGCATGCGCGGCTTCGTGCAACGCGCGTTCGATGGCGCCGGCGTCGCGATCCGCCGACACGAATACCTGTGCCGTGTCATGCCGCATGGTCGACCTCCTGCAGCACGGGCAGCGGCGCGTCGGCGTCCGTCATCACGTGGCGGCGGCGCACGTCGCACAGCGCGTCGACGGCCATCCAGAAACCGACCACGTCGGCATCCGTCAGCGCACGCATCCGGTAGTAGGCCGGCGCGTCGGCCACCTGCCAGATCAGCCACAGCGTGCTCGGTTGCCCCGGCACCGCGACGGGCGGCGACACCCAACGGCCGGCCGCCGTGAGCCCGCGCGCCGCATGGCCCGGCAGGTAACGGTCGCGCAGCAGTGCAAGCACGTCGGGAATGCGCTCGGGTGCGAGCGTGATTTCGTCTACGATCTGGATCATTCGCGTGTCGTCCGTGGTCGTTCGTAACAGGGATGCGCGGCCGGCCTACGCCGTTCCGGCGAGGCCGAAGGGAGTCGGCGTGGATAGCATTCTTGCGTGGTGACGGTTCGCAGACCCCTACCGGCCCGCTCACCGGCCCCTGTCGCAACGATCAGATCGAGAAACTCATGAAACAGCGCGTCATACCGGCCCGCGGCCGTGTTTTGCCAGGCCTTGGCGCGCGGCTGCTGAGCGAACTCACCCGCAGCGGCGCGCCGCCGGCCGACCGCGACGCACAGCCGCCGCAACCGGCGACGACGCCGGGTGATTTCATCGCGCTGTACCGCGACGCGATCGAACGGCTCGAAGCGCAGGTCGCGCGCGGCGACGGCCACCCGCCGATGCGCAAGCGCGAAGTCGACCTGATGTGCCGCTGCCTGCTGAGCTGCGCGACGCTGGCCGACGCGATCCGCTGCGCGCGTGAATTCTGCGAGATGCTGACGCCGCGCGCCGGCGCGCTGTCGCTCGCCGTGCGCGACGGGCGCGCGACGTTCCGAATGGATTCGCTGCGCCGCACGCGCAGTCCGGCCGCGTGCCTCGTCGACCTGACGGGGCTGTTCTGCTATCTGCAGCTGTTCGGCTGGCTTATCGGGCAGCCGTTGCGGCCGACCGACGTGTGGCTCGGTCATCCGCGCCGCGACGACGCGATGCCGCTGCTCGGGCTGTTCAATGCGCCGGTCGAGGTTGGGCGCAAAACCTATGGCTTCGCCTTCGATGCGGCGCGGCTCGAATGCCGTGTGATCCGGCAGCCGGCCGAACTCGACGCATTTCTCGTCGATTTTCCGTTTCGTCTGATCGATGCGGCGCCAGCCGTCGTGTCGTGGGCGCAGCACGTGCGCGGTTTTCTCGATGCCGCGCTCGCGCATGAGCAGGCGTTGCCGGTGCTCGCCGAACTGGCCGCGTGGCTCGGCGTGAGCGAGGCGACGCTGCGGCGGCGGCTGGTGGCGGAAGGAAGCGGGTATCACGCGCTGCGCGAGCAGTGTCTCGCCGAGGCCGCGCAACGTTGGCTGCGCGAGTCGGACTGGCCGGTCGCGCGGATCGCCGCACATCTCGGGTTCGGCGGCGAGGAAGCGTTCCGCCGCGCGTTCGTCAGGTGGACGGGAATCGCGCCGAGCCGGTTCAGGCGCGCTTGCATGGCTGCCGATCCGCCCGTTTCGTCAGACATGAAACGCAGCACCGACGCATAAAAGAAAGGATGTCGAAAGTATTTGCTCGGTAATGACGTTTTTTCGCATCCCCGCGCGGCCGGACAATTGACGCGCCGGAGCGCACGCCATTACCCTTGCGCGCTGATGGTTCCCGGAGACGGGATCAAAAGGGAACGCAGGAGAGGCAGCGCCTCGAATCTGCGGCTGCCCCCGCAACTGTGAGCGGCGAATCCGTGCCACTGCATGCCACTGGGAAACCGGGAAGGCCGGCACGAATGACGACCCGCGAGCCAGGAGACCTGCCATCGACCCGAGGTCCAAGCAGCCGCACCGGGCGGGGTGTCCCGGCGCGCCAGGCACCGCCGTTGGCGGTCGCCCGTTGCATGGACGGCCCGACCTCAGGATCCGCCCGATGTCCACCGTTACCGTATCCGCTTCCGCGCCGGAAGCGTCGCGCCGGCACGCCGCCGGCCAGCACGGCCCGCCCGCACGCGCGCGCCGCTCCATCTCGATCGCGCCCGCCGGCATGCGCCGCGCCGATGCCCGCAGCAACGGCCCGCTCGGCTTGCTCCGCCCGGTCGCGCGATAACCCGATCACCGATAACAAGACCGGCGCTGCCCGCCGCCCGCTTACGATCGACGCATGCGCAGCCCGACAACAACGACAGCCTCATGAAGATTCGACACCTCCTCGCCACGTCCGCCGCGACCGCGCTCCTCTCGCCCCTCGTCCACGCCGCCGGCGACACCGCGGCGTCGCAACCGGCCGCGGCCGCCGAAGGCACCGACCTGCCGACGATCAACGTGACCGACACGCGGCGGCTGCCCGAGTCGTTCGACCAGCGCTATGCGACGACCCAGGTGCTCACGCGCACCGATCTCGACCGTCTGTCGCCGAGCGACCCGAGCATCACGCAAGCGCTCGCGACCCTGCCTGGCGTGACCGTCTCGCAGAACGGCGGCCCCGGTTCGTCCGCGTCGGTCAGCATCCGCGGCTCGTCGGCCAGCCAGGTCGCCGTGTTCATCGACGGCATCCGGATCGGCTCGTCGACCACCGGCATCGCGCCGTGGGCGGACCTGCCGACCGAAGCGTTCGAACGTGTCGAAGTGATTTCGGGGCCGGCCGCCGCGTCGTTCGGCGCCAATGCGATGGGTGGCGTCGTGCAGCTCTTCACGCGCCGCGCCGGCAACCAGCCGAACCAGACCACCGTGTCGTTCGGCGGCGGGTCGAACAAAACGTTCGACACGCAGCTGCGCACGTCGGGCACGGTGCCGTCGACCGGGCCGCTCGCCGCGCTCGGCGGGCTCACCTACTCGCTCGGCCTGCACTCGTACAACACGGCCGGCATCGACGCGACGCGGCCGGTATTCCCGTATCACGAGGCCGGCCGCAACCCGTACCACGCGCAGGATCTCGATGCGCGCCTCGGCTACGCACGCGACAACTGGTCGATCTCGACATTCGCGCTGTATCACCGGTCCGATCTGTCCTACGACAACAGCGGCTATGCAAACCGCCAGCTCGATCATCAACTGACGACCGGTATCGCGTTCCACCTCGACATCACGCCCGATACGCAGTTCGACCAGTCGTTCGGTTATTCGAACGATCGCGCGTTCATCTACGCGAGCGATCCGACCATCCCGACCGACCAGATCAATTCGCAGCGCATCAGCACGTCGACGTCGTTGACGCATCAGGAACGCGGATTCCATCTGTTCGGGCTGCCGCTGTCGGGCGAGACCAAGCTCGCGTACGACTTCACGCGTGAGCAGGCATTCCTGCCGGTCGATATTCCGAACGGCGTGCCGACGCGCAACGATTCCGCGTTCTCGCTGCATCAGTCGGCGACGCTCGGCAGCGTGACGATGTTCCTTGCGGGGCGTCATGAAATCATCGCCGGGCAGTCGGTGAATACGGGTAACGCCGCGCTGTCGTGGGCGATCACGCCGGTGTACACGGCGCGCGTGTCGTACGGCAATGCGTTCCGGCTGCCGTCGTTCAACGACCTGTATTACCCCGGCTACGGCAATCCGAATCTCAGCCCGGAACGCAACACGTCGGTCGAGGCTGCGGTCGATGCGAACACGTCGTACGGCACGTTCACGGCGGCGATCTACGACACGCGGGTCACCAACCTGATCGCGTACAACCCGGCAACGTTCTCGCCGATGAACATCGGTCGCGCGCATATTCGCGGGATCGACCTGTCGTACAAGGGAACGATCGGCCGCTCGACGCCGGTGAGCCTTGCGGTCGGGATCCTGAATCCGCAGGACGAGACCAACGACTCCTGGCTCAACCGCCGGCCGCGCCAGACGGTCAGCCTCAACATCGACCACACGTGGGACGAGCTGCATCTGCATGCGTTGAGCACGGGGGCGTCGCTGCTTTATGGCGGCACGACGTTCGACGATCCGGCGAACTCGACCTATCTGCCGTCGTATCTGACGGTGGGCCTGCGCGCGTCGTACCGGATCAATTCGCACCTGACCGTGTCGGCGACGGTGTCGAATCTGTTCGATCGGCAGTATATGACCGCGTATGGGTACAACACCCTTGGGCGGACGGCGTTCGGGAAGGTGAGTTATACGTTCTGATCGGGGATGGGAGGCCTTGGTGCGATGTGCGGCGAGGTCTCCCATCGGAAAGCTGTGTCCGGTGCCGGCGGATGTTTGACAGTGACGCGTGAAATGGCCGATCGTCGCCGCCGGGCAGCCGTTCACCAGACAATGCGACAAACGGCCAAATCAGCTCCACCGCCTAGGTGTGGCACATGCAGAGCTCGAACTCGTGTCCGTCGGGGCTGCACAGGACGATGCTTTTCATCGACTCGACTTTCAACCCGTCCACCACAACGGTGGCCCCGTTTTCTGTTGCCCGCTTCACGAATTCATGGAGCGCGTCTTCTTCGAACTCAAAGACGGGAACCGAGCCGCTGCCCTTGAACTCGTCGCCAAAGTCGTTTAGCAGAAGGCCCAGCCGGTTTGTGCCGAGCATGAATTCAGTCCACTTCCCGGTCCGCTTGACCGGTTCATATCCGAGAAGTCGTTGCCAAAAGGAGCTGGACCGCTCCATATCATTCACCTTCAAATAGACGGTTCGAAGCTTCATGACGTGTCCCCGAGATGGATACGCGCAAAAATGTATCAGACGCCAATATGATTGGCTTACAACTGCGTCCGCACCGGCTTCATCAAGTGGTTGGCGCTTGCCCACCACTCGCTCAAATCCCCGACATTCGCCAAGCGCAGCCACGCGATCCGCTTCGACCGAGAGCGTGTCATCCATTGGAGGCACGGCGCGCTCCCCACGCTCATCCCCGCTCGTGGGATTATGATGGCCCGATCGGCAGCCAAGGAGGCTGCCTGCCCGCGCTTCCCCGATGCCTGTTCCGTAACGCAACGCGCAATCCCGAGCGCAGCGACTGGAGTGAACCATGGATCAAGGCGGAGACTTCATCGTGCGCACCATGTCGGCCGACGAGATAGCCATGTCGGTCGAATGGGCGGCTGCAGAAGGCTGGAACCCCGGCCTGCACGATCCATCCTGTTTCAGGAACGCGGACCCGGCCGGGTTCTTCGTCGGCGTCTGGCGCGGCGAGCCGGTCGCGTGCCTCGCCGCTGTCGCCTACGACGAACGCTTTGGCTTCATCGGTCTCTACATCGTGAAACCCGGGTTCCGCGGCCAAGGCTTCGGCATGCGGATCTGGCAGCACGGCATGCGTTACCTCGGCGTCCGCAACATCGGGCTCGACGGTGTCTTGGCCCAGCAGGCGAACTACAGGAAGTCCGGGTTCGAGCTCGCGTACCGCAATATCCGCTACGAGGGGCGCGTGGACGGCATCGGTTGCGCGCACGTGGTGGCAGCGGCCGACGTGCCGTTCGAGCAGTTGCTCGCCTACGATCGCCAGTGCTTTCCCGCGGCGCGCGAGCGTTTCGTCTCCGCGTGGATCGCGCAGCCGGATGCGGTTGCGCTCGCGACACTCGACGCCGGCCGCGTCGCCGGATACGGTGTCGTGCGCCGCTGCCAGACCGGCTGCAAGATCGGCCCACTGTTCGCCGATGACGCGGGCGTTGCCACCGGTTTGCTTCGCGCGCTGGCGGCGCGCATGCCCGGCGAGATCATCGTGCTCGATGTGCCGGAAACGAACCCGGCGGCCGTCGCGCTGGCTGAGCGGCACGGCATGACGAGCGTCTTCGAAACCGCACGGATGTACACGAACGACGCACCGGCGATTGCGCTCGATCGCGTGTTCGGGGTCACGTCGTTCGAGCTGGGGTGATCGTCACGAAACTGAACCGCTCGAGCGTCAACCCATGAACGACAAACCACACAAGAACGACATCAGCATCGGCCCGGATCGCTGGATCGAATTCGGCGATCTGACGGGCGAGCAGGCGCAGGCGGTCGCGATCGATTCCTGTCTGGCAGCGATCATGCCGTTGATCGATGCACTGGAGACAGACTGCGTCGCCGAATGCTGCGGCATCGACGCGTTCGTTTTCTGGCCGGACGAGATCGCAGGTGCAGTGGGCACGCGGGATCGCGAAGCGCTGGCGCAACTCGCTGACGATCTGCTGTCGGTTCAGCGTTCGATCGACGCGTTGCCGTCCGACGTCGTCGTCAGCACACGAATGAACCAGTATTTTCGGAAAGCGGCCATGCTAGCGTTGCTCGCGCATCTCCGGACGACGGTCGACGCCATCCGGTCGCAACGCGATGCGCGCGATGCCTCGACCTAGACGATACCGCGCATGCCCGCGACGACCTGAATCACGCCGAATCCCGCGATGACCGCGGCCGACACGCGCGACAGCCCGTGCATGAACGCGAACGACATCTTCGTGCGCAGCGCGGCGGTCGTCCCGCTCAGGCACAGCCACCATGTTGCGGAACCGATGAACACGCCAGCGACCATCAGCGCCACGGCCGGCCACATCGCCTCTTCCCGCGCCCCCGACAAAGGGCCGAGCGCCGCGAAAATCCCGACGAACGACAGGATCGTCATCGGGTTCGACAGCGTCAGGCCGAACGTCGTCACGAAATCGCGCAGGACGGTCGCGCGCGGCAGGTCGCGCTGCGCCGTCGACGCGGCCGGCGCCTGGCGCGCAATGCTCCACGCCAGCCACACGAGGAACGCGCCGCCACCGATTTTCAACCCGACGGTCAACATCGGGAATGCCGTGACGACACCCGCGATGCCGAGCGCGCCGAGCAGGCCGTAGATCGCATCGGCGCAGGCGGCACCGACACCCGTCGCGAATCCCGCCTGAAAGCCGCGGCTCAGGCTGCGCTGGATGCACAGCATGCCGATCGGGCCGACCGGCACCGCGATCGACAGCCCCATCACGACGGATTTGATGAACAGCATCGCCTGCTCCTTGCGACATGTAATGTCTTGAACAGGCATCGTAGGGAAAGTCCGGTCATCGCTGAATGCAGTTTTTAAGGAAAAATGGCCACTCCACCTTAAAAATCCCGCCGCAATGGACGATCTGGACTGGAAGGTACTGGCGCTGTTGCAGGCCAACGGCCGCATCAGCTACACGGAGCTGGCGCGCCAGGTGCACCTGTCGGTGCCGGCGGTGACGGAACGCGTGAAGCGCCTCGAGGCGGCTGGCGTCGTCGAGGGCTACACGGCCCGTATCAATCCTGCCGCGGCCGGCTATCCGGTCAGCGCGCTGATCGGCATCACCGTACCGCAACCGGCGAAAGCAAAATTCCTCCGGTTACTGGAGACGATTCCCGAAGTCGTCGAATGCCATCACGTGACGGGCTCGGACTCGTACATGATGCGGCTTGCCGCGATCAGCATGACCCATCTCGAACAACTGATCGAACGCATCAACCTGTACGGCGAAACACGCACGTCGATCGTGATGTCGACGCCGCTGCCCGCACGCGGGTTGGCGCGGCCGCCGTCGCAGCGCGACGTCACGCGCGATTGACGCATCGGGAGGCGCCTGCTCGCTTTCAGCTCGATCATCCCGGCAAGCAGCTATCGTGCCACTGCGATCGGCATCCACGACGACTTCATCCAGCCGCCCGGCCGCCGCGTCCCGATGGCCTTCCGGGGCGCGACGCATGGCCTCCGGCTTCAACCTCACGGCAGCGATCAAGCCTTGCGCCCTCGGTAACGCGTGCGTAACGCGGCCCCTGCGTTACGTAGCATCGCGCGATGAAAGACGCGGCCCTGCCCCTATCGCCGTCATTCAAGCGCGTGCGGCGACGCTGTCGCCAACGCCAGCCCCTATGATTCATACTCGCCGCACCACTGGTGCCCCGATTCCCGGAAAGGACCGACGATGAACACCCCGCGTGAAGTGCTGAAAGCCGCCGACATCGCAGCGATGGAACCGGAACATTCGGTCCATCCGTTGAACGGCAATGCTGTCCGCCTGAAGCGGTCGCTTGGCGACGCGACCGGGCTGACACAACTCGGCTTCCATCTGATGACCTTGATGCCCGGACACGAATCCACCGAATACCACCGGCATCTCTACGCGGAGGAATGCGTCTATATCCTTTCGGGAACCGGCGAAGCAGTCGTCGATGGCCATACCTATGCGATCGGCCCGGGCGACTTCATGGGATTTCCGCGCGGCGGCACCGCGCACACGATGCTGAATACCGGCGATCTGCCGCTGGTCTATCTCGTGGCGGGCGACCGTCCGGAACACGACGTGTGCGACTATCCGAAGCTCGGCAAGCGGCTGTACAAGGCAGGCGCCAACAAGGTCTTCGTGGATCTCGACACGGCTCCTGCCTAACGCACGCATCGCTCGATGCAGGATCGGCCAAAGCCTGGCATCTCACACGACCAGCGACGCGACGATCGCACACCACAACGCACTTGCGCCGCACAGAAACACGCGCCGCGCGACGAACATCCGCGACTCGTCGTCGGGTGTCTTCATCGGCGACGTGGCGAGAAACGGCACGCTGACGAGGCACGCGAATCCGGCCAGCGCCGGCAGGATGACGACGTAGTCGCCGAACCGCCACGGCAGCGGCTCGTGCCAACCCCAGTAGCCGAGAAACAGCATGCCCATCGAAAACATCGTCGCAGCGGCCGAACTGAGCGCGACCACCGAACCCGTCGGAAATTGCATGGGAGCCTCCCCGCGCGCAGCGTGCGCGACGCCGGATCATTATCCCGGTACGGAAGGAAAAAGCACAACGCGTTCCGCTGGCGGCGCGCGGAAGCCGAGGCCGATGCCGCCGGCCTGCACGTCGACAGTCCACCGGATCCCGAACCTGTCGGGCGATTACGCCCGCGGAACGGGCGATCTGAACACGGTTCCGACGATTCCGGCGGCGCTTCGCCAATGATCGTTGACACGGATTGACAGCGAGCGGTTTCGTGTCCGGGCTCGACCGTCAACCCGGTTTCTTCGCGGCCTGCACGACGGAAATCCAGCCCACCACCGCCGCGGCGACCCAGCAGCAGGCGATCATCAGATCGAGATCCATCCAGCCTTCGAAATTCGCGCTGTTTTCGAAACTGCAGCGCTGATGGCCCCTGACCCACACGCAACCACTGATGAACTGCTGGATGTGCATGTAAACGCTGTAGACCGCAAATACCGACGCAATGACTGTGAGCCGCAAACGAACGTTCTTTTTCATGTGACGCGGATGCCGATGGGAAAGCCTGTGCCGATCTTACGGCAATGGCAACCTGCCCGGCAATCCGTCGCATCCTGGCCCGCCCGGATACCCGCTCATCCGTCGACCCGCCTGATCGTCCTCAGGCAATCCGCTGCCAGTTGCTGATAGATCCGCGTGCCGTTCGCCTTCGCGTCGATCTCCGCGTCGCTCAGCCGCCGCACGACACGCCCCGGCATGCCCGCGAGCAGCACGCCGCGCGGCACGTCGTAGCCCGCCTTCACGAACGCGCACGCGGCAACGATCGTCGTCGCGCCGATCGTCGCACCGTCCATCACGACCGCGTTCATCCCGATCATCGTGTCGGGTTCGAGCGTCGCGCCATGCACGATCGCGCCGTGGCCGATGTGGCTGTTGACGCCGAGCCGGCACGTCTCGCCGATCCCGACGTGCAACACGCAGCCGTCCTGCACGTTGCTGCCGTCTTCGACGACGATCGCGCCGAAGTCGCCGCGCAGGCTCGCATGCGGGCCGATGTAGCAGCGCGCGCCGATCGTCACGTCGCCGATCACGACCGCGCTCGGATCGACATACGCGGACGGATCGACGCGCGGCCGCATCCCGTTGAATTCGAACAGCGGCATCGGTCAGAGCGCCGCGACCGCTTCCGGCACGAGCGTAAACAGGTCGCCCACCACACCGTAGTCGGCCACGCTGAAGATCGGCGCCTCCGGATCCTTGTTGATCGCGACGATCACCTTCGAATCCTTCATGCCGGCCAAGTGCTGAATCGCCCCCGAGATGCCGACCGCGACGTACAGCTGCGGGGCGACGATCTTGCCGGTCTGGCCGACCTGGTAGTCGTTCGGCACGTAGCCCGCGTCGACCGCCGCGCGCGATGCGCCCAGTGCGGCATGCAGCTTGTCGGCCAGCGGCTCCAGCACCTTCGTATAGTTCTCGCCGCTGCCCAGCCCACGGCCGCCCGACACGACGATGCTCGCGCTCGTGAGTTCCGGACGATCCAGCTTCGTTACTTCACGGCTCACGAACTGCGACTTGCCCGCATCGGCCGCCGCTTCGATCCTCTCGACCGCCGCGCTACCGCCTTCCGCTGCCACCGGATCGAAACCCGTCGCACGCACCGTGATCACCTTGACCGGATCGCTCGACTGTACCGTTGCGATCGCGTTGCCCGCGTAGATCGGGCGCTCGAACGTATCGGTCGACACAACGGCCGTGATCTCGGAGATCTGTGCGACATCCAGCTTCGCTGCGATGCGCGGCGCGATGTTCTTGCCGTAGGCCGTTGCCGGCGCAACGATGTGCGAGTAGCCGTTCGCGACGGTCATCACCGTCGCTTCGACGTTCTCGGCCAGACCGTCAGCCAGTTGGGGCGCATCGGCCAGCAGCACCTTCGACACACCTGCGATCTTCGCTGCTGCGTCGGCCACGCGTTGCGCAGTGTGGCCCGCGACGAGCACGTGAACGTCGCCGCCGCCAGCCCCATTGAGCGCCTGTGCGGCAGCGACGGCATTCAGCGTCGCGGCCTTGATCGACGCGTTGCAGTGTTCCGCAATCACCAGAATCGTCATTTCCTTGCGTTCCCTGTTACAGCACCTTGGCTTCGGTCTTCAGCTTCCCGACCAGCGTCTGCACGTCCGGCACCTTCACGCCGGCCGCGCGCTTCGGCGGCTCGTTCACCTCGAGCACCTTCAGACGCGGCGTCACATCCACGCCGAGGTCGTCGGGCTTCACGATCTCCAGCGGCTTCTTCTTCGCCTTCATGATGTTCGGCAGCGTCACGTAGCGCGGCTCGTTCAGGCGCAGGTCGGTGGTAATGACTGCGGGCAGTTGAAGCGACAGCGTTTCCGCACCGCCGTCGACTTCGCGTGCGATCGTGGCTTTACCGTCGGCCACCACCACCTTCGATGCGAACGTCGCCTGTGGCAAACCCGCCAACGCAGCCAGCATCTGCCCGGTCTGGTTCGAATCGTCGTCGATCGCCTGCTTGCCGAGGATCACCAGTTGCGGCTGCTCCTTGTCGACCAGTGCTTTCAGCACCTTCGCGACGCCGAGCGGCTCGACGCCTTCATTCGATTCGACGAGGATCGCGCGATCCGCACCAATCGCGAGCGCCGTGCGCAGCGTTTCCTGCGCCTGCGCAACGCCGACCGACACGGCAATCACTTCGGTCACCACGCCGGCCTCCTTCAACCGCACGGCTTCTTCCACCGCGATCTCGTCGAACGGGTTCATCGACATCTTCACGTTCGCGATGTCGACGCCCGTCCGGTCGGACTTCACGCCGACCTTCACGTTCGCATCGACCACGCGTTTTACTGCCACGAGCGCTTTCAACTGCCTGTCTCCTGTTCCGTTGCGTGCGCCGCGTCGCGTCAGCGCGCGGTAAACCCGCCGTCGATCACGAGCTCCGCGCCCGTCACGTAGCGGCCTGCCGGCGACACGAGATACAGGATCCCGGCTGCAATGTCGCGCGGGCTGCCGATCTTCGCCATCGGCACGTTCGTCTGCATGTACTCGAACGCACGATCGGGGTCCTGCCCCATCTGGCGGAACGCTTCCTCGAGCATCGGCGTGCGGATATAGCCGGGATGCACCGAATTCGCACGGATGTTCTTCGCCGCATACAGCATCGCGTCGACCTTCGCCATCATCCGTACCGCGGCCTTCGACGCGTGATACGCGGGCACGTCCGGCCCGCCTACGATCCCGTACATCGACGACAGGTTCACGATCGAACCGCCGCCGGCCGCATCGATATGCGGAATCGCCGCACGCGTGCACAGGAACACGCCGTTGACGTTCACGTCCTGCACGCGCTGCCATTGCGCGAGCGTGAGCTCGTGCGTCGGCACGTTGTGGCCTTCGATGCCCGCGTTGTTCACGAGCACGTCGAGGCGCCCGAAGCGCGCGACGATCTCGCCGAACACGCGCGCCACGTCGGCCTCGTGCGTCACGTCGAGCGACCAGAACGCAGCCTGGCCGCCCTGCGCGCGGATTTCCTCGACCAGCGCTTCCGCCGGTTGCGACAGCACGTCGAGAATCGCGACGCTCGCGCCGGCGGCAGCCAGCGTGCGTGCGGTCTCCGCGCCGATGCCGCGCGCGCCGCCGGTGATCGCGGCCACCTTGCCGCGCAGGTCGAACAGGTCTTCGATGAGTTTCATGTCGTCTCCAGGTATTTGTTCAGACAGGCCGCCTGCATCGAGGCCGGCCTTCAAGGGCATCCGGCGTTATCGCGTATTCCGCGTCGCAAGAAAATCGAGGCATTCCCGATTGAAATAGTCGGCGTGTTCCACCATCACCCAGTGGCCGCACCGGTTCATCAGCACGAAGCGCGC
This sequence comes from Burkholderia sp. AU30198, assembly GCF_020419825.1. Classification (NCBI taxonomy): domain Bacteria; kingdom Pseudomonadati; phylum Pseudomonadota; class Betaproteobacteria; order Burkholderiales; family Burkholderiaceae; genus Burkholderia; species Burkholderia sp. AU30198. The sequence goes on from NZ_JAIZSA010000001.1 coordinate 911,335, forward strand.
ATCGCGGCAGTGTTCGAGGAACTTCAACGCGCCGCCGACCGGATTGAAGCGGTCGTCCGTGCCCCAGAAACCGAGCACCGGGGTACGCAGGTCGCCGAGCGCGCCGGTCAGGTTCGGTACGCTCATCGTCGACAGCACTTCGGTCGGCTGCTCGACGCACACCTTCATCCGCTCGGCGACGAGCGCGTCGGTGACGATCGCCGGGTCGTGCACGAGCAGCGTCAGCAATTCGCGCATCGTGTCGTCATTCATCTGACGATGGGTGAACAGCTTCACCATCCGCTGGATGCCTTCCATCCGGAAATAGGTGTCGCGATCCTCGACGCCGCCCGGCGCCATCATGATCAGCCCGTCGACTTCGTCCGGATAGTCGAGTGCGTACTTGAGCGCAATCGCGCCACCGAGCGAGTTGCCGAGCAGCACGGCCGGCCCGATCCCGAGCGCGGTCAGCTGCGCATGCAGCGCGCCGACGAAGAAATCGAGCGTATAGGCGACGTCGGACGGCTTCGACGACTGCCCGTAGCCGGGCAGGTCGACGACGATCGCGCGATAGCCGGCCGCCGCGAACGCGGGCACGTTGTGCTTGAAGTTGCTGAAACCGCTGGCGCCCGGGCCGCTGCCGTGGATGAACACCACGGGCCGGCCTTCGCCCGCCTCGTAGTGGTGCAGGCGCAGGCCGCCCGGCACGTCGGTGAAGATGCCGGCCGGCGGCGTCGTGGGGATCGTCATCGCGGGTTGTCTCCTTCGTCGTTCGATGGATGCCTGCCACGATGATTGCGCCGCCGGCGCCGGCCGGCATCATCCTTTCAGACTACGAAGCCGCGCGCGCTTCTTCCTATCATCGGCCCACCGAAACGGAGGCAACGATGAACGGATTCGACTACAGCGGCAAGACGGTGCTCGTGACGGGCGGCACCAAGGGCATCGGGCGGCGCATCGCCGAACGGTTTCTCGCGGCGGGGGCGCGCGTGTTCGTCTGCGGACGCAGCGCGCCCGACACGCCGCCATCCGCCGGCGGCCGCACGGCGGCATTCATCGCGGCCGACCTGCGCGACATCGAACAGGTCGACGCGATGCTCGCGACGATCCGCGATGCGGCGGGCGGCCTCGACGTGCTCGTCAACAACGCGGGCGGCTCGCCGTTCGCGCTCGCGGCCGATGCATCGCCGCGCTTCACCGAATCGATCGTGCGGCTGAACCTGATCGCACCGCTGCAACTCGCGCAGCGCGTGAACGCGATCATGCAGCCGCAGCTTGCAGGCGGCGTGATGCTGTTCATCGCGAGCGTCAGCGCATCGCGGCCCTCGCCCGGCACGGCCGCGTATGGCGCCGCGAAAGCGGGCCTCGTCAACGCTGTCACGTCGCTCGCCGTCGAGTGGGCGCCGCGCGTGCGCGTGTGCGCGATCAGCCCGAGCCTCGTGCAGACAGAATCGGCTACCGAAGGCCACTACGGCGATAACGATGCGCTCGACGCGATCCGCGCGACGATTCCCGCCGGACGGCTCGCGACCCCCGACGACGTCGCGTCCGCATGCCTGTTCCTCGCATCGCCCGACGCGTCGTACACATCGGGCGCGAACCTGCGGCTCGACGGCGGCGGCGAGCGGCCCGCGTTCCTGTCGGCCGCGCAGGCGGCCGCGCGCTGATACACGCAGGGCAATCGGTACGGCACGAATCGTTGCCAGTCCTAGGGAAGTCATCTAGTTCATTTTGACGATTCCCTGCTACCGCGATCTCCCTACTCTGCCTCTCACGACAACACACACAGTCGACCGTCGTCGATACCCCCAAGAGGAGACACCATGCATCAACGGATTTCGCGCCGTACCGACAAGCGGGCAACCGCCACGCTGTCGACGCTGGCCGCCGCGCTGCTGACGTGCGCCGTTCCCAGCGCGCACGCCGGCAGCACGATCGACCTTGGCGCCGACACGACGCTGGACTACACGTTCACGCTCAGCTACGGCCTCGGCATGCGCACCCGCGCACCGAGCGGCAATCTCCTCACGCCGGCGAACATCAACGGCGACGACGGCGACCGCAACTTCGCGAAGAACAAGCTGATCGAGAACCAGGTCAGCCTGCTCGGCGAAGTGAACCTGAAGCACGACGACTGGGGCGTGTTCGTCCGTGCGGATACGTTCTACGACCAGGCCTATCACCGCCCGAACTACAACGATGCGCCGGGCACCGTGAACCACTCGGGCCAGTACAACGACTTCACGAGCGACGCACGGTACTGGTCGGGCGGCCACACGACGCTGCTCGCCGCGTATGCGTACAACACGTTCCACATCGGCTCGACGAGCCTGAACGTGAAGGTCGGCGACCAGGTCGTCGCGTGGGGCGAAAGCCTGTTCTTCCCGAACATCGCGGGCGCACAGGGCCCGTCCGACGCGACCAAGTCATATATGGCCGGCGCCGAGGTGAAGGACATCCTGCTGCCCGTGCCGCAGATCTCGACGCAGTGGCAAATCACGCCGAGCTTCAGCCTGCTCGCGTACTACCAGTTCTCGTTCCAGCAGAACCGGCTGACCGCGCCCGGCACGTACTGGAGCTACTCCGACGTCACCGGCCCCGGTGCGCAGTACATCATCGGCCCGGGCGGGATGGTGATTCCGCGCGGCCCCGACGACAAGCCGAGCGCCCGCAACCAGTGGGGGATCGGCGCGCGCTTCCGCGTGCTCGGCGACACCGAGCTCGGCCTGTACCACCTGCACTACAACGACATGAACCCGAGCGTCGTCACGACGTACTTCCCGACGCTCCAGTACCAGCAGACCTATTTCAGCAACATCAAGCTGACCGGCGCGAGCTTCTCGACGCAGGTCGGCCCGGTGAACGTCGCGGGCGAAGTGTCGTACCGGCAAGGCGCGGCGGTGCTCGTCAACACGCCCACCGGCCCGCAGTCGACGCGCGCCAACGTGCTGCAGACCAACCTGTCCGGCATCTACTCGATCGGGCCGAGCTTCCTCGCGAACTCGCAGTCGCTGACCGGTGAACTCACGTACGTGCATGCGGGCAGCATCTCGGCGCTCGACGGCTCGACGACGCTCGCGAATTCGCGCAACGCGCTCGCGATGGAAGTCGCGTGGACGCTCAGCTACAAGAACGTGTTCAACGGCTGGGATCTCGACGTGCCGCTGACCTACGCACACGACCTGACGGGCACGTCGCCGCTGGCCGGCGCGCTCGGCTCGCTGACGGGCCAGGGCGACCACCGCGTGACCGCCGGCGTGACCTTCACGCGCCTGAGCAACCTGCAGCTGTCGCTCGTCTACGCGAAGTTCCTCGGTTCGCCGAACCCCGTCACGCGGCCGCTCGCCGATCGCGACTACGTGCTCGCCACGGCGACCTACCACTTCTGAGCGGCCCGGCCGCTCGTCACCCAGCAAGATGAGGATTGTCATGAAACGCATTCATCTCCCCCTCCTGCGCGCATCGGTGATGGCCGCGTGCGCGGTCGTCGCGACGGCGTCGTTCCCGAAGGTGTCCCCGGACGACCTGAAGGCGCTCGACGGCCCGCTGACGCCGATGGGCGCGGTACGCGCCGCCAGCAAGGACAGCAGCGTGCCCGAATGGTCGGGCAAGTGGCTCGGCACGCCACCCGACGTGCAGTACAAGCGCGGCGGCCGCTACCCCGATCCGTTCGCGAGCGACAAGCCGGTCGCGACGATCACCGCGGAGAACATGGCGCAATACGCCGAGCACCTGACCGACGGCCAGAAGGCCATGTTCAAGCGCTATCCGGCCACCTTCAAGATCGTCGTCTATCCGAGCCATCGCGATTTCCGCTATACGGATGCCGTCTACAAGGACATCCGCACCTACGCGCCCGACTCGACGATGACGTCCGACGCGAACGGGCTCTCCAACGCGCCGCCGCAGGTGCCGTACCCGATCCCGAAGAGCGCCACCGAGCTGCTGTGGAACCAGCGCATGTCGTCGGCGATCGGCACCGAACAGGCAACCTACGACCAGGCGGTCGTCTATTCCGACGGCAACATCGCCTGGGGCAAGGTGCGCTACGACATCTACTCGCCGCGCAACGTCGGCAAGTACGACGTGAAGAGCGACCTGAACAACCGCACCTATGCGCGCGTCGCCACCGACCTGCCGCTGTCCGACCGCGGCTCGCTGATCCTGTCGTTCACGAACTGGGACAAGGCCGGCGCGGACAACGCATCGCGCACGTGGATGTACAACCCCGGCACGCGACGCGTGCGGCAGGCGCCCGAATACGGCTACGACCAGCCGATGGGGCCGGGCGGCTTCCGCACCGTAGACGACGACCGTCTCTTCAACGGCTCGGGCGACCGCTACGACTGGAAGATTCTCGGCAAGCGCGAGATCTACGTGCCGTACGACAACTACAAGGCGATGGACACCTCGGTCAAGTACGGCGACCTGCTCGGCAAGGGCCACGAGAACCCGTCCTATATCCGCTACGAACTGCATCGCGTGTGGGTGCTGCAGGCGTCGCTGAAGAACGGCTATCGCCATCAGTATGCCAAGCGCGTGCTGTACCTCGACGAGGATTCGTGGATCACGCTGCTCGCCGACAACTATGATGCGCGCGGCCAGCTCTGGCGCACCAACGTTGCCACGACGCTCTACGCGTTCGATGCGAAGACGTTCTATCCGGGCGTCGTGTTCTACCACGACCTCGTCTCGGGCGCGTACATGGCCGACCGCCTGACGAACGAAGGGCCGATGCCGAAGCTCGACAACAGCCCGCAGTTCACCGAGGCGTACTTCTCGCCGGACGGGATCCGCAGCTCGGGCAACTGACGCACCACGCCCGCGCCGCACGCGCCGGAGCCCCGCTCCGGCGCACGACGCCGCCCGCGATGGCGGCCTGTTCCATTCAAGATTCGAGGGCCCTTTCATGTCTTCCCGCCTGCATACGACGCTCGGCGACGAGCTGTACGCCGCGTGGCACGCACGCGCGCCGGTTGCGCCGCTGTCGAGCCGCCCGCGCCGCCTGTCGCTCGACGACGCGTACCGCATCCAGCAGCGCTTCATCGAACGCCGCGTCGAACACGGCGAAGCGGTCGTCGGCAAGAAGATCGGCGTGACGAGCCAGGCCGTGCAGGACATGCTGAACGTGCGCCAGCCCGATTTCGGCATCCTGCTGTCCGGCATGCACTACGCGGCCGGCGAGGCGATCGCCGCCGATTCGCTGATCGCGCCGCGCGCCGAGGGCGAGATCGCGTTCATCCTCGCGCGCGACCTGCGCGGCCCCGGCATCGACCGCACCGACGTGATCGCCGCGACGGCCGCCGTCGCGCCCTGCTTCGAGATCGTCGATTCGCGCATCCGCGACTGGGCGATCCGCATCGAGGACACCGTCGCCGACAACGCGTCGTGCGGCGTGTACGTGCTCGGCGACGCGCGCGTCGATCCGCGCACGCTCGATCTCGCCGCGTGCGAGATGACGATCGACAAGAACGGCGAGCAAGTCGCGCAAGGGCGCGGCGATGCGGCGCTCGGCCACCCCGCCGACGCGGTCGCGTGGCTCGCGAACACGCTCGCCGCGTACGACGTGCCGCTGCTCGCCGGCGAGATCGTGTTGTCCGGCTCGCTGGCGAAACTGATTCCGGTCACGGCCGGCGATGCGCTGTCGATGCACATCTCCGGCATCGGCAGTTGCGACGTCCGCTTTATCTGAAGAAAAGGAATCCTGATGAAGAAAATCAAATGCGCATTGATCGGGCCCGGCAACATCGGCACCGACCTGCTTTACAAGCTGCGCCGCTCGCCGGTGCTCGAACCCGTGTGGATGGTCGGCGTCGACCCGGCGTCCGACGGCCTCGCGCGGGCGCGCGAGTTCGGCCTCAAGACCACCGACAAGGGTGTCGACGGGCTGCTGCCGCACGTGGCCGCCGACGACATCCGCATCGCGTTCGACGCGACGTCGGCGTACGTACACCGCGACAACTCCGACAAGCTCACCGCGCTCGGCGTGAAGATGATCGACCTGACACCTGCCGCGATCGGGCCGTATTGCGTGCCGCCGGTGAACCTCGACGCACATCTCGACAGTGCGCAGACGAACGTGAACATGGTGACCTGCGGCGGCCAGGCGACGATCCCGATGGTGTACGCGGTATCGCGCGTGCAGCCGGTGGCCTATGGCGAGATCGTCGCGACCGTGTCGTCGCGCTCGGTCGGCCCCGGCACGCGCAAGAACATCGACGAATTCACGCGCACGACGTCCGGCGCGATCGAACAGGTCGGCGGCGCGCGCAAGGGCAAGGCGATCATCGTGATCAACCCGGCCGAGCCGCCGCTGATCATGCGCGACACGATCCATTGCCTGACTGACGGCCCGCCCGACGTCGACGCGATCACCGCGTCCGTGCATGCGATGGTCAAGGAAGTGCAACGCTACGTGCCCGGCTACACGCTGAAGAATGGCCCGGTGTTCGACGGCAATCGCGTGTCGGTCTTCATGGAGGTCGAAGGGCTCGGCGATTACCTGCCGAAGTACGCGGGCAACCTCGACATCATGACCGCCGCCGCGGCCGCCACGGCCGAGCGTTTCGCCGAACAGATGCTGGCCGCGACGGCCGCCACCGCTTGAGTTGAGGAGCCACGCGATGTCACTTGCAGGCAAGAAGATCACCGTCCACGACATGTCGCTGCGCGACGGGATGCACCCGAAGCGCCACCAGATCACGCTCGACCAGATGCGCAACATCGCGCGCGGGCTCGACGCGGCCGGCGTGCCGCTGATCGAGGTCACGCACGGCGACGGGCTCGGCGGGGCGTCGGTCAACTACGGTTTCCCCGCGCATACCGACGAGGCGTACCTGAGCGCCGTGATTCCGGAGCTGAAGCAGGCGAAGGTGTCGGCGCTGCTGCTGCCGGGCATCGGCACCGTCGAGCATCTGCGCATGGCGCACGAACTGGGCGTCGGCACGATCCGCGTCGCGACGCACTGCACCGAGGCCGACGTGTCGGAACAGCACATCGGCCTCGCGCGTACGCTCGGGCTCGACACGGTCGGCTTTTTGATGATGGCGCACATGTCATCGCCGGCGCAGCTCGTCGTGCAGGCGAAGCTGATGGAATCGTATGGCGCGAACTGCATCTACATCACCGATTCGGCCGGCCACATGCTGCCCGACGACGTGACCGCGCGGATCGCCCAGGTGCGCGACGCGTTGAAGCCGGAGACCGAACTCGGCTTCCACGGCCATCACAACCTCGCGATGGGTGTCGCGAACTCGGTTGCGGCGGTCGCCGCCGGCGCGAACCGGATCGACGCGGCCGCGGCGGGCCTCGGCGCCGGTGCGGGCAACACGCCGATGGAAGTGTTCGTCGCGGTGTGCGACCGGATGGGGATCGAGACAGGGGTCGACGTGTTCGCGATCTCGGACGTTGCCGAGGATCTCGTGGTGCCGATCATGGATGCGCCGATCCGCCTCGATCGCGATGCGCTGACGCTCGGTTATGCAGGCGTCTACTCGTCGTTCCTGCTGTTCGCGAAGCGCGCGGAAGCGAAGTACGGGATTCCCGCACGCGACATCCTCGTCGAGCTGGGCCGGCAACGGCTCGTCGGCGGGCAGGAGGACATGATCGAGGATGCGGCGCTGACGATGGTGCGGGCGCGGGAGGTGGCGGCCTGAGTGGGCAAAATCGTACGAGGACGCATGACGGAACGGGGCGCGAGCCCCGTTTTGCATTTCATGGCATCGGCAGACAGCCGTCATTCCCCCTACAATTTCGCATCGCACCGCTCCTGATGCACGCATCGGCCCGGTATTCCCGCCGCCCCCTCATCGATCTGCCCGCCCATGGCGCACCTCACACGTATCGCGTTTTGCGGCCTGCGCCGGCTCAATGCCTTTCGCGGATTCAGCGACAATCCGTTTCTCGACTGGACGCTCGCGAGAAAGCCCTACGTCTTCGACCGGGTCAACCTCCTGATCGGCGGTAACGGGGGCGGGAAATCGACCTTGATCGACCTGATCGATTCGATCCGCGATCCCGACCGACTGACCAGCCTGCCCAGAGAAAACCTGCTGAGCAACTCGGTATCGGCGTTCGAGATCGTGTTCGGCGACGGGAGCATGTACACCGGTCGCGCCATGTCCCACCGGATTGACGGCGTGGCAGAGGCAGACAATCTGGCCAACGACGACCGCGACGAACTCGATATCCAATACCTGGCATTGCGGTATCGCGGATCGGATCAGCAGCGCGCCAGTTTCGAGAAGAACGTCAGCAAAATCGGCCTCGACGATATCTCGCGGGATGAGATTCGCTCGCTCACGTCGATGCTTCCCTGTCACATCCGTTACTGGCAGGAACCCGTCGAACCCGACATGAAATCGGTTTGCCGGATCCTCAATCGGGCCGCCGAACATTTGCCGGGCATCCTGTCCTCGTCCTCGCGCCTCGGTGACGACGGACGCATCTTCGAGTCGACGCTGGCGTACACGCGCGCCCATCCCTTCGGCCTGCATGGCGAGGACCGGCTGGGCATCTGGTTGTCGGACGATGTCAGGCAAAGCAACCATGTCCATTTCCATTCGCTGCCGGCAGGCTGGAAGCGGCTCGTGTCGATCGTCGACTGGCTGGAACAGGCGGCCAGCGGATCGATCTGCCTGATCGAAGAACCCGAAACGCACCTGCACCCGACGCTCCAGCGGCACCTCGCGCACGAGATCGATCGCATCGTGCACGACAGGAACCTGCAACTCTTCATCGCAACGCATTCCCCGGTCTTCCAGCAGGTCAACGTCTGGAAAAATACGGCCAAGGTATTCGCTGCGGTTTCCAACGAGATCGTCGAATACACCGACGCCACCGGCATGCTCGACCAGCTCGGCATCAAGGCTTCGGACATTTCGCAAAGCAACGGGATCGTCTGGGTCGAAGGCCCCTCCGACCGGATCTACGTCAAACACTGGCTGGCGTTATGGTGCAAGGCCAACGGCAAGCCGGTGCCGATCGAGAATGTCGACTATTCGTTCTCGCTCTACGGCGGCGCATCGCTCGCTCATTTCAGCGCACAGGACACGGACGAATTCATCGCCATGCTCGGGATGAACCGTCATTGCGCGATCGTCATCGATCGCGATCGCGATTTCGAAGCCGACGCGCAAGGCCGACTCTGTTGCACCCGCACCGGCAGCGCGAAAGGTCGCGTGATCGGCGAACTCCACGATCGCCCCGACTCCGCGGTATGGATCACCGAAAAGTACACGATCGAAGGCTATCTGCCTCCGCCGTTCTTCAATCGGTACTTTTCGATCGACGAGCAAGGCGTAATCTCAACCACCCGGCAAAAAGTATCGATCGCGCAGCAATACGTTCGAAGCGCCGACACGCTCGACGATTGCGCGCCCGGCACGGACCTGCTGCAGCAACTGGAACGTCTGCATGCCGCCATTCACGCCTGGTCGTATTAGTCCACGGGCATCCGGATTGCTCGCGCTCGAGGGTGTCGTCGCATCGCCCCTGGTCTGCTGACACCACGCTGTCAGCAGACGGCGCCTAACCTCGACCGATCGCTCGAAACGAGGACTCCCCCGTGGCCCATCCCGGACAACGCGCCGAAGCGGCCTCCCGCACCGCCGAACGGCGCGGCATGACGCTGCTGACTCTCTGCCTCGCCGTCCTCGTCGCGCAGGTCGACACGGCCGTCGTGAATCTCGCGACGCGCGCGATCGGCGACTATTTCCACGCGGGCGTCGGCGCATTGCAATGGGTCGTCGACAGCTACAACCTCACGTACGCGGTGCTGCTGCTGACCGGCGGGCTGCTCGCGGACCTGCACGGCCGACGCCGCATCTTCATCGCGGGCACGGCCCTCTTCACCGTCGCGTCGCTGCTGTGCGCGCTCGCGCCTTCGGTCCCGGTGCTGATCGCCGCCCGCGCGCTGGCCGGCGTCGGCGCCGCACTGCTGCTGCCGGCATCGCTCGCGATCGTACGCGTGGTGTGGCGCGACCCGGTCGAGCGCGGCCGCGCACTCGGCATCTGGGCGGCGTGCAACGGCGCGGCGATGGCGATCGGCCCGACGCTCGGCGGCGTGCTGATCCGGCACTTCGGCTGGCGCAGCATCTTCTTCGTCGTCGTGCCGCTGAGCGTCGCCGCGATGCTGCTTGCCATGCCGGCGGTGCCCGAGTCGTCCGATCCGCGCGGCCGGCATGTCGACGTCGGCGCGCAAGTCACAGGCGCACTGGCGCTCGGCACGCTTGCGTATGCGGCGATCGTGTTCCGCGATTCGCCGGCCGCATGCGTGCTCGCGGGCTGCGTTGCGATCGCTTCACTCGCCGCGTTCGTGTCGATCGAACGGCGTCACGGCGCGGCCGCGCTCGTGCCGCTCGAACTCTTCCGGATCGGCGCGTTTCGCGGCGCGATCGCCGCCACCTCGGGCATGACGTTCGGGATGTACGGCGTGCTGTTCCTGCTGCCGCTCTACTGGCAAGACGCCGGTCGCCTCGATTCGACCGGCGCGGGCCTTGCGCTGCTGCCGATGGCGCTCGTGTTCGTCGTCGTGTCGCCATGGTCGGGGCCGCTTTCCGAGCGCATCGGCTCACGTGCGACGACGGCCGGCGGTGTCGTCCTGATCGCGAGCGGGCTCGGCGCGATCGGCGCGGCGGCCGGTTCGTCGAGCCTGCTCGGCGCCGAACTCGGGCTGGCGTTGACGGGGCTCGGCATGGGGATCGCAACGGGGCCATTGATGACGGTCGCCGTAGGAGCGGTCGACGCCGCGCGCTCGGGCACGGCGAGCGCGCTCGTCAACGTCGCGCGCATGACGGGCGCGACGCTCGGCATCGCGGTACTCGGCACGCTGTTCGCGGCCGCGCACGGCGGTGCGGCCGGCTTGCGCACGGCGATGTTCGCCGGCGCGGCCGTTCAGTTGGCCGGCGCCGCGGTGTCGGCGCTCAGCATGCAGCGTGCGCGGCTGGCGGCATGACATGTCGCAGGTTCGCTCCTGCCCATGCCGACAGGCTTCACGCGGCCCCAACCGCGCCCCGCCCTGGCCGTCAGCGATGCTTCTCGCCGTGCCGCTTGCGCCGATGCGCTTCGCGCGCCTGCAGCAGCGACGGCATCAGTTCCTCGATGTATTGCCGCGCCTGCCCGCGCGTGACGATCTCGCTGAAGCGCTGATGGGCCTTGTCATGACCGACCAGCGCCGCATGCGCTTTCTTCAGGATGTGCAGATACGCGATCAGGCTCGTGCCGTCGCGCACGGGCAGCGCATCGCGCGGGTCGAAGGCCGGTGTCGTGCTCATGATCCGATCCTTTGCGGGCAGTCGCTGCGGCACGTCGTGGTGACGAGCGCCAGCAGGTCGTTCGCGAGACGGTCGCGATCCGTCAGCGGCGCCACGCCGAACAGCCGTTCGAGCGTCGCAGCGACCGACGCATGATCGTACGGCGTATGGTCGACCTGCCCGGCCGCGACCCACGGTGAAATCACGATCGCCGGCACCCGCACGCCGTATACGTCGAACCCGAAGCCGCTCGCGTTCAGCGTCGCCGCCGCGCCATCGTTCGGCGGCGGCGCAGCGCCCGGCCTGACCGAATCGTAGAAGCCGCCGTGCTCGTCGTAGCAGATCACGAGCAGGCTGCTGTTCCACACCGGCGAATTGCGGATCGCGTTGTACACGCGCGCGGCGAGCTGGTCGCCGCCGGCGAGGCCGTCCATCGGGTGTTGCGAGCTGCCGTTCTGGTAGGTGCCGTGCACGATGTCGCCGTAACCGGGCTCGATGAACGTATAGCGCGCCGTATAGCCGGCCGCGAGATCGGCCTCGAAATGCGCGAGATCGTCGACGTCGAAGAAGCTGATGCCCTTCAGCGACGCGACCTGCGGCACGTGGCCGAGCGGATCGCCCGTCTGGTCCTGGTAGATGCGCCAGTTGTCGTCGCCGAGCGCAGCGAAGATCGAACCCTTCGGATACGGAAAGCCGTCGAACGCGTCCCACCCGGCCATTTCTTCCTTGGTCGGCGAATGGTCGAGCCCGGCCGACGACGCGCCGTGCAGGAAGAAGCGGTTCGGCCAGGTCGGCCCCGGCATCGACGCATGCCATGCGTCGCACAGCACGAACGCGTTCGCGAGCGCATACAGCGACGGCGCCTGCGTCGCGATATCGACGCCCTGCATGATCTTGCCTGCATCGGCCGGCTGCGGCGGCGTGCCTTCGGAATGCGACGTCGCGTAGTTCGACACGAACCCGGTATTGCCGACCGGCGGATACGGCTGCCCTTTCACGAACGGCACACCCGCGCCGCAGAGCTGCTCGAGCACGTCGGTGAATTCGTGGCACGGATCGGTCGGCATCCGGTCGGGCGCACCGCCGCCGAACGGATAAACCGCGTCGCCGTACGCGTTGCTGTTGCCCGGCGATGCGGCAACGATGTCGGGATAGCCCGACAGCGCGAACAGGTGATCGAAAGAACGGTTCTCGAGCATCAGCACGAACACGTGCTGGATGCGGTCCTGAACCGACGGGGATGCGGGGGCTGCGTCTGCACTCATGGCGCCTCCTGGCGTCGCGCGACGAAAGTCCTGCTGGTACGGTCGTTGGCCCGCTGAAAGCCACTGAAGGGATTGAAAGCCGTGGCGCGGGCTGCGAATTGCCGACGAGTGTACGACCGCGCCGGCCCGCGCGTAAAGCCGCACGCGAACCGCGTTGCGGCGCGTACGTTCAGCCGTCGGCCGGCGCGGTTCTCGGCGTGACGACATCGCGCGTCGGCCGCGCACCGAACATCCGCGCGTATTCGAGGTTGATCCCCGACGCGCTTTCGTCGCCAACACGATACGCGCCGTTTCCGCGTTCACCGCGCCCGCCCCCTCGGCGCATCGAAAGGTTGGGCCGGACGGCACTCTGATCGTTGACTTTCGCCGAGCGGCCCGATACGATCGATGCACTTTCAAGACGCCCTCCCGGTCCGCCGGGAGGGCGTTTCGTTTTGGTTCCTCCAACCAAAAGGAAACCCCTTGAAATGAACCGTATCGACACCCTCGCCTCCGGCCTGAACGGCGGCCTCGGCTATCTGCAGCATGGCACGGGCCCCGAATGCGTGATGGTCCTGCACGACTGGCTCGGCGACCACACGAACTACACGGCGCTGCTGCCGTATCTCGACGAAGCCGCGTTCACGTACGTATTCGTCGACCTGCGCGGCTACGGCGAATCCATCCACCTAACCGGCGCCTGTACCGTCGACGAGATCTCGGCCGACTGCCTGGCGCTCGCGGATCGGCTCGGCTGGCAGCGCTTTCACGTGATCGGCCATTCGATGACCGGCATGGCGACCCAACGGCTCGCCGCCGACGCGCCGTCGCGCATCAAGCGCGCGATCGCCGTGTGCCCTGTGTCGGCGGCCGGCAATCGCCTGAGCGACGACGCGCGCGCATTCTTCGCGAGCACGACCGTCGATGACGATGCGTTTCGCCGGCTCGTGCGATTCGTGACAGGGGGATTGTCGGCGCGCTGGGCCGACGTGAAGCTGCGGCAGAACCGCGAACGCGTGGCGCCGGATTGCCGGCTCGCGTATCTCGACATGCTGACCGGCACGGATTTCGTCGACGACATCCGCGGGCTCGACACCCGCTTCCTGGTGATCGTCGGCGACAAGGATCCGGGGCTCGACGAAGCGGCGATGCAGGCGACGTTCCTCGCGTGGCATCCGAACGCACGGCTCGTAACGCTGCCGAATTGCGGGCATTACCCGATGCAGGAATGTCCGCCGTACTTCGCGATGATCGTCGAGGAGTTCCTGCGGGACGCGGCCGCTTGAGCGTTGCGCACGCGCGGCGACCGGTGAAGGCGGTATTGGCCGCCGCGGCATGACGATGCCGGCGACGACCGGTGGACGGCACGCGATGTGTTGTCCACCCGGTTCGTCCGGCCTCGTCGGCCGGACGGGATTCGATCAGCGAGGCGGTGCTGCGTGCCCGCGCCGATCGTTACCGCTTAACGGCGCGGCTGGCCGGTTCGCGGCGGACGCGGGGAATTCGCGTCCTTGTGACGGAAGTTGATGCGGCCCTTGGTCAGGTCGTACATCGACAGTTCCAGCGTCACGCGGTCGCCCGCGAGAATGCGGATGTGGTTCTTGCGCATGCGGCCCGACGCGTATGCGCCGACCACGACGCCGTTTTCCAGCGTGACACGGTATTTGCTGTCCGGCAGCACTTCGTCGACGATTCCGTCCAGTTCCAGCAGTTCTTCTTTTGCCAAACCAATTCCTCCAGACAAGGTGATTGACCGCGGCCGCGGCGATCTGCCCGGCGCCGTTTCCCGCGACGGGACGGCGACCGGCAGGCTGCCGGGTATCGGTTCGTTCAGACGGACCCAAGGTCCGTCTTGTGATCGGAGCCCGGCGCGATGCGGCGTTCAGGCGGTCGGTGGCGGCGGCGCCTTGGGCGCCGCGCAAGTCGGGACCGCGCCGGCTACGACAAGGCCGCGGTCTGCTCAGGTTGATGCGTTGAAGCGGTGATGCGCTGGCGACGCGCGCAGGCGCTTCGCGAGGGCGTTGCATTGCACGCCGTTCCGGCATGCGATGAGGGAAGCGTCACGACCGATGCATCGCGAATGTCGCGATGCATCGGTCGTGCGCATCGGAACGCGCCGGCGCCGCAAAAGCGGCGCCTCGCGCGAAACTCCATCCGGCAGCGACCACCGACTGGTGGCCGATGCCGATGCGGCTTACTGCGGCGTGATGTTCGACGCTTGCAGACCCTTCGGGCCGCGCTTCACTTCGAAGCTGACCTTCTGGCCTTCCGCGAGGGTCTTGAAACCCGTGCCGCGAATTTCCGAGAAATGGGCGAACAGATCGTCGCCGCCGTTGTCCGGGGAGATGAAACCAAAGCCCTTGGTTTCGTTGAACCACTTGACGGTACCGGTATCCACAAATACTTCCTTAATACAAATGACGAATAATTGAACATGCGCCCGCGACGGGCACATAAAGAATCAAAAGAGGGATAGACCAACGACTGCCGCACAGAGTGCAGCCAATGATGAGCAATCGAACTTCTTGAACACTTCGGCCATGGACACTACGCGATAGTAGCTGCTTCGTCAAGCCATTTTGATCCGGCGCACCAGCACGCCCGCCGCGTGCGCCTTATGCAGCGGGTGTTGCCGGCCGACGGGAAATATTTCGATACGCCCCTTTTTCGGCCGGCCCGCCGGTTTTTACTGCGGCTCGAACACGTGATGCAGCGCCGGCGGTTCCGCACCTTCCCGGATCCGCATCTCGAACGCCTTGCGCGCGACGCTCGTCGGCCGCACGTCCGCCGCGTCCAGATAGAACTGCGAATACCAGTCGCGCATCTGGTACAGCGGGCCGTCGCCTTCGCACAACAGCGGGTTGTCGATCCGCGTCTTGCTGTGCCAGATGTCGACGTCCTCGTAGAACGCGCGCTGCGCTTCCTTCACGTACGCATTCGCAATCTCCATGTTCTGCGCGTCGGACAGCCCGGCCACCTTCTTCACGATCACGCCGTAACGCAGCTCGAAGCTGTTCATGTCGATCGGCACGTGGCAGTTCAGCAGCACCGAGTGGATCGGCTGCCCGCCGCTCTGCCCCGTCATCTGCGTGATGTGCACGGCCGGCCCGAAATACGTCGACAGCGCGGTCAGCGCGTCGCCACCGAGCTTCTCGCTGCGGCCGACCATCAACTGTGTCGCCTTGTGGTCCTCGAACAGGTTCGCGAAATAGTCGATCGGCGCATGGTGCACGGTCGCGAAGTGCGCGACGTCCGAGATGTTGTCGACCAGTTCGCGGCAGTTGGCGTGGATCACCATCTTGTCGACGACCCAGTCCGACCATTCGTCGGAGAAGCACACGTCGAGGCGCGGAATCGCGACTTCCTCCGGCGGCGCATTGCCTTCCGGGTCGTTCCACACGAACAGCAGGTTGTTCTCCTCGCAGGTCGGCCATGCGCCGATGCGCGCCTTCGGCGGGATCCGCTTGCAGTACGGGATCGATGCGCACTGCCCTTCGCCGCTCCACGCCCAGCCGTGGAACGGGCACACGAGATTGTCGCCCTGCACCGTGCCGAGGCTCAGGTCGGCGCCCATGTGCGGGCAGTACGCATCGACGACGTTGACCTTGCCGGTCGAATCGGCGAACGCGGCGAGCTTGCGGCCGAACGCGTTCAGCGTGTGCGGCTTGCCGTCCTTGAAATCGCTGGCGAGCCCGAGGCAGTGCCAGCCGCGCGCATAGCGCTGCGCGAGCGGCTGGGCTTCGATCTTGTAAGGGCGTGCGGACATGTGGGTTGACTCCTCTTGTGGAGAGCGCGCGGCGGCCGGCCGCACGCGGGGGAAATGGGGGGGCGCCGGTCAGCGCATCGGGTTGCCGGGTTCAAGCGCGGGCGACGGCTTCAGCGGCGCCGGAGCCGCCGGCGACGGCTGCTGCCGGTGCACCACGCGGCGCTCCGCGCGCTCGACGCCGAGCCACGCGGCGAGCGCAGGCAGCAGGAACACCGCGCCGAACAGGTTCACGAGGAACATGAACGCGAGCAGCACGCCCATGTCGACCTGGAACTTCAGCGCGGAGAACGCCCACGTGCCGACGCCGATGAACATCGTGACGGCCGTGAACAGCGCCGCCGTGCCGCGCTGGCGCATGGCATCCGCGAAGGCGTCCGGCAGCGTCGCGCCGTGACGGATGTCGTGCTGCAGGCGCTCGTACAGGTAGATGCCGTAGTCGACACCCACGCCCACGCCGAGCGTGATCACCGGCAGCGTCGCGACCTTCAGCCCGATGCCGAGCAGCGCCATCACCGCATTGCACAGGATCGACACGAGCGTGAGCGGCACGATGATGCACAGCACCGCGCGCCACGAGCGGAACGTGACCGCGCAGAGCAGCGCGATCGCACCGAAGATCGACAGCAGCATCGCGATCTCCGCGTCGCCGACGGCCTCGTTGGTCGCGGCCATCACGCCGACGTTGCCCCCCGCGAGCCGGAACGCGACGTTCGGCGTCGGGTTTTCGGCCGCGAAGCGCTTGATCTCGTCGACGATGTGCGCAATGGTCGTGCCTTCGTGGTTCTTCGTGTAGATCAGCACCTGGATCGCCTTGCAGTTCGCGGTGTTCATCCCGTTGTCGGGGTCGAACGCGTTGGAACCCTGCGTGAGTCCGTCGCTGGAGCGCGGCAGCGCGGCCCAGCGCGGGTTGCCCTCGTTGAACGCGGCGATGAACACCTTGCCCTGCGACGACACGCTCGTCACCGACTGCACGCCGGCCACGCCGCGCATGTTCATCTCGAACTTCTCGATCGCGCTCATCACCGGGTAATGCAGGCACGCGTCGTCGAAGCCGGTCGTCTCGACGATCACCGACAGCACGTCCACGCCGATGTTGTACTGGTGCGTGATCGCCGCGTTGTCGACGTTGTAGCGCGAGTTCGTGCGCAGTTCGGGGGCGCCGGTGCCGATATCACCGATCTCCAGCTTGCGCGATTCGAGCGCGCCGTAAGCCAGCAGCGCGAGCGCGACCGCGAACACGCCGAGCGCGGGGCCCGGCCGCGCGAACGTCGCGAAGCGCGACCACAGGGGGCTGCCGCCCGCGGCCGCCGTGCGTTGCGCGCGGGCCAGCGTGCCGCGTTCGAGGCGCGTGTACGACAGCAGGATCGGCAGGAACACCTTGTTCGTCACGATCATCAGCAGCACGCCGAGGCACGCGGTGATGCCGAGCTCGCGCACGATGTCGATCCTGATCCGCATGATCACCATGAAGCCGAGCGCGTTGGTCAGCAGCGCGACCGTGCCCGGTACGAACAGCTTGCGGAACGCGTCGCGCGCGGCGTCCGCCGACGATGCGCCGCGCACCAGCGCCTGCTTCCACGCGTTGGTCATCTGCACCGCGTGCGACACGCCGATCGAGAAGATCAGGAACGGCACGAGGATCGACATCGGATCGATGCCGAGCCCGAGCAGCGGCAGCGCGCCGAGCAGCCACACGACCGGCAGCAGCGCGACGACGAGCGCCAGCACGGTGGTCTTCAGCGAGCGTGTGTACGCGAACAGCAGCGCGGCCGTCACGAGGAACGCGAGCGCGAAGAACGCCATCACGCCCGCGATACCGTTCTCGACGTCGCCGACCAGCTTCGCGAAGCCGATGATGTTCACGTCGATGCCCTGCTTCGCGTATTTCTCGCGGATCTCCTCGAGTTGGCGCGCGACCGCGCTGTAATCGAGCCGCTTGCCCGTGGCCGGATCGGTCTCGCGCAGCTCCGCGCGGATCAGCGCCGATTTCAGGTCGTTGCCGACGAGGCGGCCGATCTGCCCGGAGCGCGCGACGTTGCGGCGCACCTTCGCGAGATCGTCCGGGTTCGCGCTCGAGAACTGGCCCGGCACGACCACGTCGCCGCGAAAGCCGGCCTCGGTCACCTCGGTGTAGTGGACGTTCGGCGTGAACAGCGAGAACACGCGCGAGCGGTTCACGCCGGGGATGAAGAACACGTCGTCGGTCGCGTGGCGCAGCGCGTCCATGAAGGTCTGGTTGTAGATGTCGCCGTCACCCTTCCAGCGCAGGCTCACGAGAATCGTGTTGGCGCCGGGGAATGCACCCGCGTAGCGCTCGAACACCTGCATGTACGGATGCTCCATCGGGATCATCTTGTTGAAGCCCGGATCGAGCTTCAGGCGCGTCGCGGACAGGCCGAGCGCGAGCGTCACCGCGACGCACAGCACCAGCAGCAACCGGCGGCGGCGGATGATCGTGTCGGCGCAACGCTCGACGAACGCGGCGAGGCGCGACGCGGGAACGGCTTCAGGGGGACGTGACAGGTCGTTCATGGGAATTCTCTTGTCGATGCGGACGATGCGAAATGAACGGAAGCAGGCAGCAGGACCGCCACGCGTCAGGACGGCGTGGAGGCCAGCAAACCGGTAAGCGGCGCGACCCCGGCCTCGCCGCCGAGCAGCAGCGCACCGTGGCCCATGTCGAGCACGGCCGCGAGGCTCTGTACGCCGCCGAGCTTGCGCACGTCGAAGGTCAGCCCGCCGTCGCGCGATGCGACGATCGCGCCGCCCTGCCCGACCAGCACGAGTTCGCCGTCGGTGAGCTGGGTCGCGCCGAAATACGACACCGACACATGGCTGTCGACGTGCGTCCAGGTCGCGCCGCGATCGGTGCTGCGCACGACGTTGCCGCGCATCCCGTAGGCGACCCAGTCGCCGTTCGCGAGCATCAGCGCGCCGAACAGCGAGCCCGCGTAAGGCGATGGCAGCTTGTCCCAGGTCGCGCCGTTGTCGGTCGAGCGCAGCAGCGTGCCGCTCTCGCCCGCGATCAGCAGGCTGCCGTGGCCGTCGCCGACGATCGCGTTCAGGTGGCGGTCGCCGGCCGGGGTCTTCACGGTCTGCCAGTTGAGGCCCGCATCGTCCGAGCGCAGCAGCTGGCCGAAACTGCCGGCCGCGAACAGCGGGCCGTCGGCCGTACCCCAGATCGACAGCAGCGGATCGGAATGCGCGTGATCCATGTGCACCTCGCGCCAGTGCGCACCGGCGTCGTCGCTGCGGACGATCCGGCCGTCGTGGCCGACCGCGATCCCGAGCGCCGGCGTGACGAAGCGCACCTGCGTGAGCGTCGAGCCCTGGTCGGGCATGACCGACGCGGGCCGCCAGTGCGCACCCGCGTCGTCGCTGAGCAGGATCACGCCGCGCTCGCCGACCGCGACGATGCGCGCGCCGGCCTTCGCCAGCCCGTTGATCTGCAGCCGATCCGCATGGATCGCGGTGACCGGGAACGCCGGCAGCGGGCGCGGCGAAAACGCGAACAGCGCGGCGCCGAGCACGAGTGCCGACATCGCCAGTCCAGGCAGGGTTCGTTTCATCGCTTGTCTCCTGTGTCTGCGTTCGACAGCGGTTCGCGCCATGGCGCCCACCGCCGTCGCCTGCAAGTCTCCGGGCCGTCGGTCGTTGCCGCGGCCTCGAATGGTCCTGAATGGAGGGCCGCCTGAGCGGCGCGGCCCGTGCGCGTGCCGCTACGCGCCGACTTCGAACAGCGCGGCGGCACCCATCCCGCCGCCGATGCACATCGTCACGACCGCGTGCCGCACGCCACGCCGCGCGCCTTCGAGCAGCGCGTGCATCGTCATCCGCGTGCCCGACATCCCGAACGGATGGCCGAGCGCGATCGCGCCGCCGTCGACGTTCAGCCGCTCGTCCGGAATGCCGAGCGTGTCGCGGCAGTACAGCGCCTGGCACGCGAACGCCTCGTTCAACTCCCACAGCCCGATGTCGCCGACGGTCATCCCGAAGCGCGCCAGCAGCTTCGGAATCGCGAACACCGGGCCGATGCCCATCTCGTCCGGCTCGCAGCCGGCCACCGCGAGACCGCGGAACGCGCCGAGCGGCGTCAGCCCGCGGCGCTGTGCCTCGCCACGCGACATCACGACCACGGCCGCCGCGCCGTCCGACAGCTGCGACGCGTTGCCGGCCGTCACGAACTCGCCCTGCTCGACGACCTGGCCGCCGCTCCACGACGGCTTCAGCCCCGCGAGCCGTTCGGCCGTCGTGTCCGCACGCACGCCTTCGTCGCGCGCGGCGTTCACGTTCTCGTAACCGGCCGGGTTGCCTTCCTTGTCGAACAGCGCGCGCCGCACGTCGAGCGGCGCGATTTCCCCATCGAAACGGCCGGCCGCCTGGGCTTCCGCCGTGCGCTGGTGGCTCTGCAATGCGAATTCATCCTGTGCCGCGCGCGAGATGCCGTAGCGGCGCGACACGATCTCGGCCGTTTCCATCATCGCCATGTACGCAGCCGGCTGGTGGTCGAGCACGGCCTGCGAGCGCGCGCGATACGCGTTCTTGTGCTTGTTCTGCGTGAGCGAGATCGACTCGACGCCGCCCGCGACGACGATCCGCGCGTCGCCCGCGCCGATGCTGCGCGCGGCGCTCGCGATCGACATCAGGCCCGACGAGCACATGCGGTCGATCGCCATGCCGGGCACCGATGCGGGCAGCCCGGCCGCCGCGGCCGACAGGCGGCCGATGTTGTAGCCCTGCGTGCCCTGCTGCGCGGCGCAGCCGATCAGCACGTCGTCGACGTCGGCCGGCGCGACGCCCGCGCGTTCGAGCGCCGTGCGCACCACGTGGCCGCCCAGCGCGGGCGCCTCGGTGTCGTTGAACATGCCGCGAAACGCCTTGCCGATCGGCGTGCGTGCGACGGAAACGATGACTGCGTCTTCCATGTGTCTGGCTCTCTGGAACTAGAAGTAGTAGCGGCTGATGGTGTCGGCGACGCAGCCGGGCTTGGCCTCGCCTTCGATCTCGACGGTCACGCGAATCCATGCCTGCACGCCGCCTTCGAGCGGCTCGACGCGCAGCAGCTCGCCGACGCCGCGCACCAGCGCGCCGACCTTCACCGGCGCCGGGAAGCGGATCTTGTCGCAGCCGTAGTTGACGCCGAGCCGCGCGCCGTCGATCCGCACGATCTGCGGCAGGAAGTAATTCACGAGCGACAGCGTCAGGTAGCCGTGCGCGATGCACGCGCCGAACGGGCCGTCCTTCGCGCGCACCGGGTCGACGTGCACCCACTGGTGGTCGCCCGTCGCATCGGCGAAGCCGTCGATGCGGATCTGGTCGATCGCGAGCCACGCGCTCGCGCCGAGCGTGTCGCCGACGGCCGCGGCCAGTTCGCCGGGATGCGCGAACACGCGGGGCGTCGCGCGCACGGGGTCGAGGGTCGTGCTCATCATGCGTGCTGGCTGCTAACCGACAGCACTTCGCCCGTCATGTACGACGCGTAATCGCTTGCAAGGAACACCATCACGTTCGCGACCTCCCAGACTTCGGCGGCGCGCCCGAAGGCTTCGCGCGACGCCAGTTGATTCAGCAGGTCGGCCGGGGCCGACTTCTTCAGAAAATCGTGCATCGCGATGCTCGGCGCGACCGCGTTGATGCGCACGCCATACGGCGACGCCTCGAGCGCCGCGCAGCGCGTGAGCGCCATCACGCCCGCCTTCGCGGCCGCGTAGTGCGCCTGTTCCGCCTGCGCGCGCCAGCCGAGCACCGATGCGTTGTTGACGATCGCGCCGCGGCCGCGGGCCTGCATGTGCGGCAGCATCGCACGCGTCATCCGGAACGTCCCGGTAAGGCTAATGTCGATCACGCGCGACCATTCGGCATCGTCCATATCGACGATGCGGGTCGACCCGCCGAGCCCGGCGTTGTTGATCAGCACGTCGACGCCGTCGAGCTTGTCCTGGGCCTCCGCGACGAGCGCCTGCACGTCGGCCTCGATCGCGACGTTGCACAGGCGGCCGTACACCTGTTGCAGCCCCGTTTCGGCGCGCAGCGTCTCGACCGCCTGTTCGAGACGCTTTTCGTGGATGTCGGAGATGAACAGCCCGCGGCAGCCTTCCTCTGCGCAGCGGCGCGCGGCCGCGAAGCCGATGCCGGCGCCGGCGGCGGCCGTGATCAGCACCGATTTGCCGGCGAGCAGCTGGTGGCCCGGCACGTAGGCCGGCGCTTTCTGGATCTGGGGTTCGGTCATGCTTGTCCTCGCGGTTCCCGTGGCATGCCGAGCCCGCGCTCGGCCATGATGTTGAGCTGGATTTCGTTGGTGCCCGCGTAGATCGTGTCCGCACGGGAGAACAGGAATACGCGCTGCAGATGGGTGAGCTTTTCGTCAGCCGGATCGATCACGTTCGCGCGCGGGCCGAGGGCATCCATCGCGAGCTGGCCGAGGTCGCGGTGCCAGTTCGACCAGAAGTACTTGTAGATCAGCGCCTCGCGGCGCAGCGGCGCGCCGGCCCCGCCGTCGGCGTCGTCCGCACCGGACAGCATCCGCAGCGCGTTGTAGCGCATCACACGCAGCCCGGCCCATGCGCGGCCGATTCGCTGACGCAGCACGGGGTCGCGGTCCGCGCCCGATTCGCGCGCGGCGTCGATCACCCATTCGAGCTCGCGGACGAACTGCATCTGCTGGCCGAGCGTCGACATCCCGCGCTCGAAGCCAAGCAGCGTCATCGCGATCCGCCAGCCGTCGCCGGGCGCGCCGACGAGGTCGCGGGCGTCCGCGCGCGCGCCGTCGAAGAACACTTCGTTGAATTCCGCGCCGCCGTTGAGCTGCTTGATCGGCCGGATCTCGATGCCCGGCTGGTCAAGCGGCATCAACAGGAACGACAACCCCTTGTTGCCCTTCGACACGGGATCGGTGCGCGCCAGCACGAAGATCCAGTCGGAATCGTGCGCGAGCGACGTCCAGACCTTCTGGCCGACCACGCGCCACGTGCCGTCCGCGTCCTGTTCGGCGCGCGTGCGTACGTTGGCCAGGTCGGAGCCCGCGCCGGGCTCCGAGTAGCCCTGGCACCAGAACTGCGTGCCGGCCAGGATGCCGGGCAGGAAGCGCGCGCGCTGGTCGTCGGTGCCGCACGCGACGAGCGTCGGCCCGAGCAGCCCTTCGCCGATGTGGCCCATCCGCCCGGGGCCGCCGGCGCGTGCATATTCCTCGTGGAAGATCACCTGCTCGGCGACCGAGAAACCGCGCCCGCCGGCCTCAGTCGGCCAGCCGAGGCCGGTCCAGCCGCCCTTCGCGAGCTCCTGTTCCCATGCCTTGCGCAGTTCGGGCCACGCTTCCTCGTCGCCAGGGCCGCCGCGGTATTTCAGGCAAGCGAAGTCCCCGGTCAGGTGCGATTGCACCCAGTCGGCCACTTCGTGCCGCAATTGCTGTTCGCGCGTTTCGCTGTTCATTGGAGGGCTCCTGCGCGTGCGGCCGATGGACGAGATGCCGCCGCAGCGGGTGGTGCGAACGCTTCGTCGCGATGCGATGCGGCGCCGTCAATCGCATGGGACGCGATCCATTCGAGCAGTTGCGGCGTGCTGCCGAACTGCGCACCGGACGCCTGTGCGCGCTTGAAATAGAGGTGCGGGTCGTATTCCCACGTAAAGCCGACACCGCCGTGCAGCTGGATCGCTTCCTGTGCGCAAAACGCATACGCGTCGTTCGCGGCGGACTTCGCGGCAGCGATGTCGGCGCGCAATGCGTCGCTCGGCTGCGCGCTGCCGGCTTCGGCATCCCACGCGTGTGCGGCACCGAGCACCGCCGAGCGCGCCGATTCGATCAGCACCATCATCTGTGCGCAACGGTGCTTGACGGCCTGGAACGATGCGATCGCGCGGCCGAACTGCACGCGCTGGCTCGTGTAGTCGAGCGTCAGGTCGAGGCATTGCTGGGCGCCGCCGAGCTGTTCGGCGGCCAGCGCGAGTGCTGCGAACCAGGCGGTGCGTTCCAGCCCCTGTGCCACCGCGGTGCCGCCAGCAAGCAGCGCGTCGCGGTTCACGCGGGCATCGTCGAGAACGATCCGCGCGATCGGCCGCGTGGCGTCGAGCGTGTCGAGCGGCGTGACTTTGAGCCCCGATGCCGTTGCGACGTCGATTGCGAACAGCCCGATCGACTGCCCTTCGTTCGCGATCCGCGCTGGCACCAGCAGCAGGTCGGCGCGCGCGCCGTCGATCACCTGTTCGAGCGTGCCGGACAGCGCATAGCCGCCCGCCGTTTCTTCCGCGACGACCGGCAGTTGCCGCGCACCGGCCGGCAGGTCGAACGGCAGCGCCAGCGTCGCGCTGCACGCGCCTTCAGCAATCTTCGCGAGCCAGCCGTTTGCCAGCGGCGTGCCGGCGCAGCCCGCCAGCGCGGTCGCCGCGAGACACGCGGTTGAAAAATACGGCACGCACGCGACGCGCCGGCCGAGCTGTTCCATCAGCACGGTCTGCTCGACCGCGCCGAGCCCCAGCCCGCCGGCCGCTTCGGGCAACGCAAGCGCATTCCAGCCAAGCTCGCCTGCCAGCGCGGCCCAAAACGCATCGTCACGGCCGCCGGACTGCTCGAGCGCGCGGCGCACGTCGGCGGACGCGCTGCGTTCGGCGAGCACGTCGGCCGCCGCATCGCGGATCATCGCCTGTTCGTCGGTGAGCGCCAGATCCATCGGTCAGCTCCCGTACACGCGCTGCGCGGGGCGCGCACCGGCGAGCAGCTGCGCGACCGCCGGGCCGACCTCGGCCACCGCCCAGCGCGCGCCGCGATCGACGCTCGGGCCCGTGCGCCAGCCTTCCGCGACAGCGATCATCCCGCCCGCGACCTCGAACACCTGGCCCGTCACGTCGGCCGACAGCGCGCTGCCGAGCCACACGACCAGCGGCGCGACATTGGCCGGATCGAAATAGTCGAAGCCGCCGTCCTCGGGTTTCTTCATCATGTCGGCGAACACGCCTTCTGTCATCGACGTGCGTGCGGCCGGCGCGAGCGCGTTCACGCGCACGCCGTAGCGCTGCAGCTCGGCCGCCTGCATCAGCGTGAGCGCGGCGATCCCCGCCTTCGCCGCGCCGTAGTTCGACTGGCCGATCGAGCCTTGCAGCCCGGCGCCCGAACTCGTGTTGACGATCCGCGCGTCGACCGCTTGGCCGGCCTTCGCCGCGTCGCGCCACACACGCGCCAGCACGCTCGACAGGCAGAAGTGGCCGCGCAGGTGCACGCGCATCACGTCGTCCCAGTCGGTTTCGGTCATGCTCGTGAACATCTTGTCGCGGCAGATGCCCGCGTTGTTGACGAGCACGTGCACGTCGCCGAACGCTTCGCGTGCCGCGTCGACGATCCGCTGCGCCGTGTCGACGCGCGTGATGTCATCCGCATTCGCGAGCGCGCGGCCGCCGCGTTGCGCGATCTCGTCGCACACGGCCTGTGCGGCGTCGTGCCGGATGTCGTTGACGACGACCGCCGCGCCTTCGGCCGCGAACGCAAGCGCGTATTCGCGCCCGAGCCCGCCGCCCGCGCCGGTGATGATGACGGTGCGTCCGTTACAGATTCCCATGCTCATGCCTCGTGGATCGTGAAAGATGGCGCGCTCACAGGCGCTCGATGATCGTGACGTTCGCGAGGCCGCCGCCTTCGCACATCGTCTGCAGCCCGTAGCGGCCGCCGGTGCGTTCCAGCTCGTGCAGCAGCGTCGTCATCAGCCGTGCGCCGGTCGCGCCGAGCGGATGGCCGAGCGCGATCCCGCCGCCGTTCGGGTTGGTCTTTTCGTGCGGGAAACGCGTGTCGGCGAGCCATGCCTGCGCGACCGATGCGAACGCCTCGTTCATCTCGACGACGTCGATCTGCGACCAGTCGAGGCCGGCCTTCTTGAGCGCAGCCTTCGTCGCCGGGATCGGCGCGGTGAGCATCCACAGCGGATCGTCGCCGAGCACGCTCAGGTGATGGATGCGGGCGCGCGGCGTGAGGCCGTAGCGCTTCAATGCCTCCTCCGACACGATCAGCAGCGCGGCGGCCGCATCGCAGGTCTGGCTCGCGACGGCGGCCGTCAGCGAGCCGCCCGGCGTCAGCGGTTCGAGCGTCGCCATCTTTTCCAGCGACGTGTCGGGGCGCGGCGTCTCGTCGTGCAGCACGCCTTCGAGCGGCACGATTTCCCGCTTGAAATGGCCAGCCTCGATCGCCGCGACCGCACGGCGATGACTTTCGAGCGCATAACGCTCCATCGCATCGCGCGACAGGTTCCAGTGATCGGCGATCCGCTGTGCGGCGACGAACTGCGACACCGGCGCATCGCCGAAGCGCGCACGCCAGCCATTGCTGCCCGAAAACGGATCGTTGAAGCCGAGCGGCGCCGCACTGGTCATCGCGGAC
This sequence comes from Burkholderia sp. AU30198, assembly GCF_020419825.1. Classification (NCBI taxonomy): domain Bacteria; kingdom Pseudomonadati; phylum Pseudomonadota; class Betaproteobacteria; order Burkholderiales; family Burkholderiaceae; genus Burkholderia; species Burkholderia sp. AU30198. Next base: position 937,933 of record NZ_JAIZSA010000001.1, read on the forward strand.
GAGATCGGGATCTGTGTCATCGTCTGCACGCCGCCGGCCACCACCACGTCCTGCACGCCGCTCATCACGGCCTGCGCGGCGAAGTGCACGGCCTGCTGCGACGACCCGCACTGACGGTCGACCGTCACGCCCGGCACCTGCAGCGGCAGCCTGGCCGCGAGCCAGCAGGTGCGCGCAATGTTGCCCGCGAGCGGGCCGATCGTGTCGACGCAGCCGAACACCACGTCGTCGTAGTCGTCGGCCGGAATCGCGTTGCGTTCGGCGAGCGTCTTCAGCACGAAGCCGCCAAGGTCCGCCGCATGCACATGCGCGAGACCGCCCTTGCGGCGGCCGGTCGGCGTGCGCAGCGCGTCGACGATATAGGCTTGTTTCATCAGTTCAACTCCTCGAGGTCGAAGGTCTGCGCGGGGCCGATCGGCAATGCGTCGCCGAGGATCGCGTCGGCCACGCGGGCCTTGTGGAACGCGCTGTCGCCCCAGCTGCCGGACAGCGCCCAGATGCGCTTCATGAAGATCTGCAGGTCGAGTTCCCACGTGTAGCCGATCGCGCCGTGCACCTGCATCGTGTGGCGCGCGGCCAGTTGCGCGGCGGCAGTGGCCGCGAGCTTCGCGTGCGACACGAACACCGCGCGCTGCGGATGGTCGTCGGCGATCGCCTGCGCGGCGCGTGCGACCACCGGCCGTGCGAACTCGTAGCGGATCGCGACATCGGCGAGCAGATGCTTGAGCGCCTGGTACGAACCGATCGCCTTGCCGAACTGCTTGCGTTGCGCGCTGTAGTCGATCGCAACATCCAGCACGCGCTGCGTGAGACCGAGCAACTGCGCGGCGACCGCGAACGCGCCATGGTCCAGCGCGCGATTCAGCAGCGGCGCGGCCTCGTCGGCGCTCGCGACGCGCGTGGCCGCCGACGGTTCCCAGTCGAGCGTGAACAGGCGCCGCGACGGGTCGACGCTGTCGACTGCGCGCCATGCGCAGTGCGCGGGATCGACGCGGTGCAGCTCGCCGCGGTGCTCGCACAGCAGCGCTTGCGCGACGTGCACGTCGGCCGCATACGGGTTCACCGGATGCACGAGCGCGACGCGCGCGCGGCCTTCCGCGATGTCATTCAGCAGCGCGTCGCGCCAGTCGCTCGCGGGCAGCCGCGCCAGCACGCCGGCCGACACGAGCGCCGTGTCGAGCAGCGGCTCGGGGCTGCCGAAATAGCCGTAGGTCTGCGCGAGCAGCGCCCACTCGACTTCGGTCAGGCCGAGGCCGCCGTGCGCTTCCGGCACCGACACGGCGGTCAGCCCCTGCGATGCGAACAGCGCCCACAGGTCGTCCGATCGCCCGGTCGGCGTGGCCCACAGCTCGCGGATCAGCTCGGGCGTCATCTCGGTCATCAGCAGGCGCTTCACGCTGTCCGCGAGCGCTTCCTGGTCTTCATCGAATACGAAATCCATACGATGTCCGTTCTGTAAGGGTGGCGCCGGCGCGCTTACGCGCGCGGCATGCCGAGCATCCGTTCGGCGACGATGTTGCGCTGGATCTCGTTGGTGCCCGCGTAGATCGGGCCGGCCTGCGCAAACAGGAAGCCGTCGAGCCAGTGGCCGAGCGTCGCGTGCTGCGCGGCCGTCTGCGGGACGACCTCGCCGTGCGCGCCGAGGATGTCGAGCGCCGTCTGGTGCATGCGCAGGTCGAGCTCCGACCAGAACACCTTGTTGGTGCTCGACTCCGCGCCGATATGGCCGCCCTTCAGCAGCCGGCTCGCGGTCGCGTAGGTCGACAGCGCATACGCCTGCGCATCCATCCATGCCTGCACCACGCGCTCGCGCAGCGTCGGATCGCGGTCGGCGCTGTCGCGGTGCGCGAGATACAGGTCGCGCAGCGCCTGCGCGGTGCGCTGGAAGCGCGCCGGCGAACGCAGCATCAGCCCGCGCTCGAAGCCGGCCGTCGCCATCGCGACCTGCCAGCCCGCGCCTTCGGCCGCGAGACGGTTCTCGACCGGCACGCGCACGTCGTCGAAGAAAATTTCCGCGAAACCCGTCTGCCCGTTCAACTGGCGGATCGGCCGCACCGTGATGCCCGGCGCGGACAGCGGCACCATCAGGAACGTGAGCCCGTGGTGACGCGACGATTCGGGGTCGCTGCGGAACAGCCCGAACAGCCAGTCGGCCCACACCGCGCGGGTTGACCAGATCTTCTGGCCGTTCAGCACGTATTCGTCGCCGATGCGCGTGGCCGTCGTGCGGATCGCGGCCATGTCCGAGCCTGCGTTCGGCTCCGACCAGCCCTGCGCCCACACGTGCTCGCCGGCCGCCATCGCGGGCAGGAAGCGCGCCTTCTGTTCCGCCGTGCCGAAATCCATCAGCGTCGGGCCGAGCAGGAAGATGCCGTTCTGGTTCACGCGCATCGGCGCGTCGGCACGCCAGTACTCTTCCTCGAAGATCAGCCACTCGATCAGGTCGCAGCCGCGCCCGCCGAGTTCGCGCGGCCACGTGACCATGCTCCAGCGGCCCGAGTGCAGCGTGCGCTCCCATTCGCGGTGCGCGGCGAAGCCCTCTTCCGTGTCGAAGCTCGGCAGCCGCTCGCGCGGCACGCGCGCGGCGAGCCAGTCACGGATTTCCGTACGGAACGCCTGCTGTTGCGGCGTATAGGTCAGGTTCATGCGCGTGCCTCCTCGACAGCGGCCTGCGCGTCGAAGCGCGCGTCGCGCTTCTCGACGAACGCGGCCCGTGCCTCGGTCGAATCGTTCGTCATGTACGCCTGCAGCGTGAAGCCCTGCTCCCAGCGGTACTTGTCCTCGAGATCACCGTCCTCGACGCCGTTCAGCGCCTCCTTCGCGAGCCGCACCATCGCCGGGCTCTTCTCCGCGATCTTGCGGGCGATCGCGAGCGCCGCGTCGCGCAGCGTGTCGCGCGTCACGACCTGCTCGACCGCGCCGAGCCGGTAGGCTTCGGCCGCATCGATCATGTCGCCGGTGAAATACATCATGCGCACCTTCTGCACGCCGAACAGCCGCTGCAGATGCGCGCCGCCGCCCATCGCGCCACGATCGATCTCGGGCACGCCGAAGCGCGCGCAGTCGGCCGCGACGACGATGTCCGCCGCGCCGCAGATGCCGATCCCGCCGCCGAGCACGAAGCCGTGCACGGCCGCGATCACCGGCTTCGGGTTGCGGTGTACCGCGCGGAACGTCTCGTAGTTGCCCGCGTTGACCGCCACGATCCGCTCCGGATGCGCGGCCAGTTCCTTGATGTCGACGCCCGCGCAGAAGCCGCGGCCTTCGCCGCGCACGACGATCACGCGCACGTCGTCGTCCTCGCCGAGCGCGTCGAGCGCGCGAGCCAGCGCGTGCCAGCCCTGTGCGTCGAGCGCATTCACGGGCGGATGGGCGATCACCAGTTCGGCGATGCCGTCGGCGCGATCGATCCGGAACGGCGTCGCGCCGGCCGGTTGGTTGGATGTTGTCATCTCGTCTGCCTCCCTGTGATTGTGTTCACGCGGCCTGTGCGGCCGGCGTGCCGCGCAGCGCCGCCAGCGCGTCGAGCCGCTCGCCGGCTTCCGCGACGATCCGCGCGATCAATGCGTCGCACGATTCGATCGCGCCGATCATCGCCGCCGCCTGACCGCTCGGCAGCACGCCTTCATCCGGGCGGCCTTCGACGATCGCGCGCTGGATCAGGAACGGCGCGTTTGCCGCCATCAGCGTCTGGCTCGCGGTGTAGTCGTGCGAGCGCAGCGCCTTGATCGCGAGGCCGAGCATGTCGCCCGTGCTCAGCCCGTTCTGGCGGCGCCATGCTTCGGCGGTCTTCAGTGCAAACCACGTGCGGCGCAGCGGGCCGAAGCGTTCGAGCTTCAGCAGATACGGGTTGTCGATCATGCGTTGCGGCAGCCCGTCGAGTGCGTCCGATACGCGGATGCGTGCCGGGTCGCCAACCGCGACGTAGCGGTCGAGCGTCTCGCGCGGCACCGGCGATTCGGCGCTCATCAGGAAGCGCGTGCCCATCGCGATGCCGGCCGCGCCGTAGGCCAGCGCGGCAGCCAGCCCGCGCCCGTCGAAGAAGCCGCCGGCCGCGACGACCGGCACCTGCACTGCGTCGAGCACCTTCGGCAACAGCAGCGTGGTCGGCACCGCGCCCGTGTGGCCGCCGCCTTCCGCGCCCTGCACGGTGACGATGTCCGCGCCGAGCTCGACCGCCTTCGCCGCATGCTTCGGCGCGCCGACGGTCGGCATGCAGACGATGCCGGCCTCCTTGAAGCGGCGGATCGTCTTCGCGTCGGGCCCGCGGCCGTAGCTGACCGCGCGCAGCCGGTGCTTGATCGCCAGTTCGACGACCTGCTGTGCGTTCTTCTGGAACATGTGGAAGTTGATGCCGAACGGCTGGTCGGTCAGCGACTTCACTTTCTGGATCTCGGCCTCGACCTGCTCGGGTTCGAGCGTCGCGCCAGCCAGGAAGCCGAAGCCACCCGCGTTGCTGGTGGCCGCGACGAGCCGTGCGTCGGCCACCCAGCCCATCGCGGTCTGCACGATCGGGTAACGGCAGCCGAGCAGGTCGCACAAAGGCGTGCGCAGCGTCGTGCTCATGCGGCGGCTCCGTTGACGGCGACCGGCGCCGGCGCCTGCGCGTCGCTGCGGTCCGCGCCGTTCGGCGGGCGCTGCGAGCTGGCCATGCTGCGCGCGTCGTAGCCGCCGAGGCGGTCACCGCTCACCAGTTCGTTGTGCGCATGTGCGAAGTGATGCCAAGCGAACGCCGCATCCATCGCCGCGCGCTTGCCCTGCAGCTCCTCGACGTGATTCAGCGCCTGCTTGGTCAGCGTGAGCCCGAGGCGCGGCATCGTCGCGATCTTCGCGGCGATCGCGTAGGTCGCGTCGTGCAGCCGCTCGCGGGGCACCACGCGGTTGACCATCCCCATCTGGTACGCGCGTTCCGCCGGCATCCGCTCGCCGAGGAACAGGAATTCCTTCGCGATGCGCGGATTCAGCTCGTACGCATGCGCGAAATACTCGACGCCCGGAATCCCCATCCGCACGACCGGATCGGCGAAGAACGCATCCTCCGACGCGACGATCAGGTCGCACACCCACGCGAGCATCAGCCCGCCCGCGATGCACGCGCCCTGCACCATCGCGATCGTCGGCTTCGGCAAATCGCGCCAGCGCCGGCACATCCCGAGGTACACCTCCTGCTCGCGCGCATAGAGGAATTCGCCGCCTTCCTTGTCGACGTGGTCGTACCACAGCGATGCGCGGTCGAACGATTCGTGGATGTCGCGGCCGGGCGTGCCGATGTCGTGGCCCGCCGAGAAATGCTTGCCGGCGCCCGCGAGCACGATCGCCTTCACCGCGTCGTCGTGCGCCGCGCGCCGGAACGCCGCGTCGAGCGCATACGTCATCTTCGAGTTCTGCGCGTTGTGATACTCGGGGCGGTTCATCGTGATCGTCGCGATGCCGCCGTCGACCGCGTAGTCGACGACACCGTCGCCGAAGGTCACCTGGGTCGCTTCCATGTCGTGCCTCATCCCCGGCGCGGCGCCGGATTGTTGCGCACGATCGTCGCGCGCAGGTTGTGCGGATCGAGCGCGCGGACGATGCGCAGGTCTTCCGCAGTCGGCGCGGCCGTCGTGCCGAGATCCGGTGCGGTGATCAGCGGGAAGCCCGTCGCGTCCTGCACCTCGTCGAAGCTCACGCCCGGATGCAGCGAACGCACACGGATCGCGTGGTCGGGCCCGCCGAAATCCATCACGCACAGGTCGGTGACGATGCTGCGCAGGTCGACGAAGGTCTTCATCCCGGGCAGACGGCGCGCCGGGTTGTAGCCGATCGTGCACACCATGTCGACTTCGCTCTCGACGAACGTGCGCTTGCCGTGGCCGCTGACGAAGAACGAGTTCGCGTGGTTCGTCGTGTTGCCGGGGAAGCCGCGCGCGCCGAGCAGCTGGGTTTTCGGGCGTGCGTAGTCGTCGCCGAGCCACGAGATGTTCGCCTGGCCGAAACGGTCGATCTGCGTCGGCATCACGAGCGCATGACGGCGGCCGTGCCACAGGCAGTCGAACACGCGTTCGTAGGTCATCCAGCCGCTCGCCTTCACGCGATAGCCGTCGGGGCGCGGGCCGAGCGGCACCGGCTCCTCGACGAGATACGCTTCGCCGTCGGTCAGCATCAGCCCGTTGTTGTATGCGAGCCGCGCGAGGCCGGCCGCGAGCCGCGGGCCCGTGCCGATGCCGGTCGCCAGCACTTCGCCGTCGTCGCGCCAGAGTCGCGCGGACGCGACGATCATCAGTTCCGCGAGGGAATGGTCGAGAGATTCGCTCACAAGGCGCTCCTTTACAGAATCGGCAACGGCAGCGTCGTCACGTGCGACAACCCGCCGACACCTTCGAGGTACTGGCGTTCGTCCTGACCGACCACGTCGCGCAGGTACGCCGCCGTCTTCGCGCCGTCTTCCGCGCTCGCGCAGTACGCGCGCAGGTGCGGAAGGTCCCAGCCGTAGGCCGGCCCGCACGACGTCGGGTGCGCGCCGCCCGGCGCCTGCACGACGCCGGTGACGAGCGAGCGCTCGAACGGGTTGCGTTTGGCGGCGTCGAGGTCTTCGCTCGCGAGCGACGCACCGACCGTTTCCGCCGACACGTAGCAGCGCCGCGCGGCACGCGCCATCCATGCGTCGAAGAACGGATCGGGGCCGTCGATGCGCGTGTTGCCCATCCGGTCGGCCGCGTTCACGTGCAGCAGCGCGACGTCGAGTTCGATCGCGGGCATCGCGAGCAGCGTCTCACCGTCGTCGTACGGCGATTGCACCGTTCGAAGTTGCGGCGCGTGATCGAGCAGCGCGGTGCCGAGCCCGGCGCGGGTCGGCAGGAACGGCAGGCGGGCGGCGGCCGCGCGCAGGCCCAGCTGCAGCATCCCTTCGTCGAGTTCGAGCACGTCGACGCGGCCCTGCTCGCGCGCGCGGCGGAAATGCGCTTCGAGCGGAATCACGTCGAGCGACACGAAGCCGAACACCACCTTGCGGACCTTCCCGGCCGCGCAAAGCAGGCCGACATCGGCGCCGCCGTACGCGACGATCGTCAGGTCCTTCAGGTTCGAGCGCGCGATTTCGCGCACCAGCGCCATCGGCTTGCGCCGCGGTCCCCATCCGCCGATACCGATCGTCATGCCGTCGGCGAGTTGCGCGACCACGTCGCGCGCGGACATCGTCTTGTCGAGAGGTTTCATCGTCATCGTGCTGGCTTACCGGTATCCGATGCTGAAATCGTGGCCCCACTGGCTCACCTTCGTGGCCTCGAACACCGCGTGCTGCGACCAGTCGACCGTGAGGCCGCCGAAGCCGTATTCGAGATCGAAGCCGCCGGGGGTCTTCATGTAGAACGAGATCATCTGGTCGTTGCAGTGCCGCCCGAGCGTCGCGGACAGCTTCACGTCGTGCGCGGCGACGCGGTCGAGCGCGCGGCCCACCTCGTCCATCGAGTCGACCTCGGCCATCACGTGCACGCAGCCGGACGGCACGGCCATCTCGAACAGCGCGAGGCTGTGATGGCGCGCGTTGCGGCAGTGCATGAAGTGGATGCGTTTCTCGGGTTCCGCCGGATCGGACGTGAACTTCACGCGGTAGATGTCGGACAGCTCGAAGCCGAGCACGCCGCGCACGAACGCGTCGGTCGCGTCGAACTGCGGCGCGGGCAGCACCGCGTGGCCGAGCCCCATGTCGCCTGTGACGAAGTGCGAGACGCCGAGCGGCGACACGAAGCGGCGGAAGTCGCAGCGCGGCCCCCAGTAGAGTTCGTGGCGGTTGCCCGACGGATCGCTACACCACGCCATCGCCTGCACGCGGCGCAGCGCGGCTTCGTCGCGCGTGGCGCGCACGGGCTCGATGCCCGCGCGCTGCAGCGCCGCCAGCGCGGCGTCGAACGCGGCGCCGTCGGGCAGTTCCCAGCCCGACGCGAAATAGCGGTCGGCCTGGCCGGGGACGATCACGTAGCGGAAATCGCGTTCGTCCATCTTCAGGTACAACGCGCCGTCAGGCGCGTCGATCGCCTGCATGCCCAGCACGTCTTCCGCATAGCGGCGCCACGCGTCGACGCGGGTCGCCTCGACGACCACATAGCCGAGTGCACGGACATCGATCATGTCGGCCTCCTCCTCGTTCAGAATCCGTTGTTCGTGAAAGGATTCTGGCCGGTCGGGGATGGCGTCACATCGTCTGTTGGGACGAGAGGCAGCGGGGAACGGGACGTTCGCGAAAGCCCGGCGGGACGGCGCGGGCATGCGGGAGGGCCGGGAAAACCCGGACGGATTGCCGCCGGGTCGTGGCTGGATTCCTGCGAACCGGAAACGGGATCAGTTCAGCGACTGTCTGCCCCGGGCATTCGCAGCGGCAGGAAGGTCATCGCACGCACAGCAGCGGTGCGGCATTCGATACGCATCCGGCGGTCGACACGGGGAGCCGGTGGCGCAATGCCCGGATCCCCGCGCTACGGTTCACGCCGGCGCGAACCGCACGCGCCGCCACGTATCCGGATCGACGCACACGCCTTCGTTGTCAGGCGTCACTTCGACGAGCCCATGCATTTCGCCGCGTTCGCGCGGAATGCACACGAGGTCGAACGACCAGATGCCGTCGAACACGTTCTCGGGATTGCCGAGGAAGTTGAGGCGATTGAACACGGGCGTAATGAAATACCAGACGCGGTAATCAAGCGCCGCGAAGCACTCGAGGAACGCCTTCGAGCCGTCACCCGTGTAGTGATTGAAGTATTCCAGATAGACGATCGGGCGATGCCGGCGGAGTGTGTCGCGCGCGCCGCGGATCAGGTTCGGCTCGAAACCTTCGACGTCGGCCTTCAGGAAATCGACCCGCGGCAAGTCGAGCGAGTCGAGTGTGCGCAGCGGGACCGGTTCGGTGTCGCGATTCGCGCCGAGCAGCGACGACGCGCCGAAGTTGTTCGGCGAACGCGGATCGAAGACCGGGAATGCCACCGAGCCTTCCGTATCGCCGACCGCGCACTGCAGCGCGCGGACGTTCAAGCGCTGGTTCAGCGCGAGATTCGCACAGAGCAACTGGAACGTATGACGCTGCGGCTCGAGCGCATACACGGTGCCGCGCTCCCCGACCGCTCGCGACAGCATCACCGTGTGCGAGCCGAGATTCGCACCGGCCTCGACGACCGTGTCGCCTTCACGGACCACTTGCGCGAAGAGGAACGACTCGGGCTCGGACCACTCGCCGTACAACGCCAGGCTGCGCCCCACAAATTCGTCATTCGAATTGAACAGCATCGTGCCGTATCGGCATCGTTGTTGTGCGTAGAGCGTCATCGCGTCCCCGTTCGTTTTGGTTGGTCTGGTTTTCGCGCGATTATACGGGGTAAAAAGAAGCGGTTCGGGCAGGCCGCTCGACGGTCTCGCGAAACACCTGCATGCGGTGGACGACAGCCGATGACCGCCGCGCGGCTAGTCGAACGGATTCAGCAACCGCACGCCGGTGCGCGAGAAATCGTCGACGTTGCGCGTGACCACGGTGAGATCGTTGATCAGCGCGGTGGCCGCGATCAGCTGGTCGAGTTCGTGCGTCGGATCGGGTACGCGCAGCCGAGCGCGAAACCCGCAGGGATCTTCTTCCGCACGGCTCAATACCCCTCCACCTTGAAAGAGAACGTGAGCGCCGCATCCGGCGATCCCGACGTGATCGTCACGGCCTTGTTCGTCGCCGACACCCAAAATGGAACCGCAGCCGTCGTCGGCGTAGCCTGGACGCTGACGACGGCATGCGGAAACCCCGCCGTCGTATTGCCTTGATAGGTGGGGAATGTGAATGACCCACTCTTCGCGCCCGCCGGGATCGTGATCTGCCCGGCCTGCGTGATCTTCCCTGAATTGTCGACCTGGACATATCCGGGTGGGCTCTTCGTGAAATAGAACTGCCTCATCCCGGCCGGCGCATTGTCCTCACTCCACCAGAGTGTGGATCCGGGATCGACCGTCGGCATCGCTTGCGAGTTCTCGGCGTCGTACCAGACGATATTGTTTCCCACCGCAGGATAAGCGAGCGGCTTACCGGACGCGTCAACCCCCTGCGAATAAACCCCACCCTGGTTGCCGTGCTGGCTGCCCCCCGTGCCCACCAGATAGAACGTGTTGTGACGCGTATTGGCATACGGCGACGAATTCGAGCCATTCAGCACGAGCCCTTTCGCTGTTCCATTCTTCGCGTTGTATAGATTGATCACGTCAAACCGTTCGCTGTCGTCTCCATTCAGCACGACACCCGGCGAGTTGAAATAAACGGCTTGAATCAGGAAGAAGTGATTCCAGCAGGCATTGTGATCGTAGGCACTGTGCGTGATCAGCACCGACCCATCGGTCGGAAGCGTTTGATACCCGGAAATATTGTAGAAAATGTTTCCGGTGACGTCCGAGTTCTCCGTTGCCGCCGGCGAAATATCCGTCTGCACAAAGGCAGTCGCCCAGTGGGCTGCACGAATGTCGTAAGTCCCGTACCGGGCTGAAATCAGATTGACAGCGATACCGCCACGGGAATTATTGCCATCCCAGAATATCCCCATGACGCTGTTGTCTTCGGTCTTCTGATCACGGGACGGGGTGATCGTCAGCGCAGTGCCCCCCTTCGGGCCAACCCAGCGATTGATCGTCGTCGCGTTGATAGTCGGCGCATTGTCGTTGTATCCACCGCCGCCCGCGCCGACCAGCTTCACGGCCGGGCAGTTGATCGTCACGTTGTGATCCCAGAGAAACGTGCCCGGCGGCTCATACACGGTCTTTTGTGACCGCGATGCACACGCGTAGTTGATCGCATTCTGAATCGCCGTCGCGCTCGGTCGTGTGCCGGTCGGGTCCGCACCGAATGCGATCACCGAAATTTTCTGTTCCCGCAGAATCGCCTGCAACGCGCGATCGCTTTCGCCCACACCACCGAAGTTGAACAGCAGCGACGGATTCGATCTCGACGCAGCAAGCGACGTGAACGCGCCAGAACTCGGACGCGAATTGCCGATCGTCGCGCCGTTGATCGCGCCACCCTGAATTGCTGCATTCTGGTGTGCACTGTTGAGCTGGGTGGCGGAAGGAACTTGCCCAGGCACACCCTGTGCATACGCTGGATCGAACACGGCCGCTGCAACCAGGAGGCCCGTGATGCTGCAAAGCCTCGTGCGGAGAATTGTCATGCTGGTTTTGCTCCTTGTTGCGAGCCGCTCGGTGCCGCCCAAACGACGCGCTGCACTGCTTGAATGGTTGTTTCCATGTTCACCGGCTCAGTCAATGCCGCGAGTGGCCCGTTTGACCCGGCAATCTCGATCGAGTCGCCTGGGCCGATCACTTCGCTGGCTCATACCCGGCCATGCCAGACGTCGCCGGCGAAAACATCAACGGCCGGATTCGCGAGGCTGCCGTTATAGATCACGATGCGCACGCTCGGCGCCTGAATCGATGTGCCTTGCGGAAGCGTCACCACGCCAGGGGCGATCCGAAGAACGAGATCAGATCTCCGGATCGGCGACGCCATCAGTTGCCGGAATGCTGAATTGTACGGAAAGAAGCCCACATCGTTTCCCAACACTCCCCGCACATATGCCGTCGATGCAGCATTGTTGCTGCTATCCCCGTGGCTTGCCCTCTCGACCTGGAAACGCCCGTCATGATTCCAGCGCGCACTGGCAAACAAGGTGTTCAACACCCTCGACACCTGGTTGCAAGTCGCCTGGCCGTGCGCTACCCCGACAGCCGTCAGGATACTGATCAGCGTCTCTTGAACCTGGTTGAGCCAATCGGCGTCAACGATGGTTACGGCCTGCCCAGTAGTGGAATCGCCTCCAGGGAAAAGATCCGGCCGGTGCCGGAACCGGAAGCGCCGTGCCGGCCGTAGAAAGACGGCCGATCGGCTGGTCACCCCATCCGGTGAAGGCACGCGCAAACCGCTGCGGGGCGGCTGCATTCACCGCCCCCGCGCGCCGCGCTCGCGACGGTCGTCAGTTGCCGCCGTTGCCGGCCCCCGTTGTGCCGCCCGTCTCGGTGATGCCTGCCATCCCCCGCCCGACACACGCAACGGGAACGCAACCGCTCAGAACCGATACGAAATCCCGATCTGCAAAACGGGGTACCACCGATAGCGCGACATCACCTGCCGCAGCGAATCCAGCCCGCTCGAGACCAGGAGCTGGCTCTTCGCCGGCCCGGCCGCGGCCGCCAGTTCCGGCGACAGCGTGTACGAACACTTCGGTATCCCGTACGCAACGCCGAGATCGGCGACGAATCCCAGCCCTTTCGACGCCGGCCGATGCCCGTAGCCGATCCCGACGTACGGCATCACGGTCGGATAGCGCGCTTCCGCCACCGCGTACATCCCCGGCATCGCCGGATAGCGCTTGCCGCCGAACACATAGGTGCCGTCGGTCGGCACCGATACGCCGCGGATATCGTCGTCGTTGAAGCGCATCCCGAGCGTCGCCCGGAAGCCGCTGCCGTGCCACGGAAAGATGTCCGCGTACAGGCCGCCCTGACGCAGCTTCAGGTCGTCCTGATAGCGATTGCCGGCCACCGTGAAGTCATGCGAAAGATCGATCGCATTGAAGTCCGCATGCGCACCCAGTATCGAATTGAAGCTCACGGCTGCGCCGATACCGACGCCCTGTGTGCCGCCTTGCAGGTATATCTCCTGCGCGTGCGCGCTCGCGGCCCACATCACCGCGACCGCTGCCCATTGGTTCACCGTCATTTTCACGGGCGCCTCCCCCGACTTGTGCCGGGCGCGCCTCGCCAACGCATGCGGCCTGCGCCGTCCTGCGTGATGCGAACCCCGACACGACACCTTGCAAGCACGCTTGCTGTTCTACGGATCGGGAACGCGTTGCCCCGTGCGCATGACCGATACGACATGCGCGGCATGTACGCCGCCCCACGCGGCGCCCGCGGCCCGATCCGATTCCCCGTTTGTTTCGATGCCGTTGCATGCCGACGATGCGTTCATCGTTGTTGCCCATTTCGTTTGCACCGGCGGCACCGGGTCAACCGCAAAGCGCGTGCCATGCGGCGCAAACCGATGCGGGACAAGCGTCACCGCAAAACACGGACGTTCACGCGGGTTGTAATTGGAGGAAATGTTTCAGGCGCGCATCCTTATTCGGCGGACGATGCCGGGACACGCGATCCGACATGTCGTGCATCGGTGCCGCAATGCGTGCCGAACGAGGCGGGATGGCCTTCAGCGCAGGTGTGTTGCCGTTGTCTTCAAGAGCATGCGGCGCAATGCATTGAAGAATGCGTTGCAAGAATGTGACCTCGTGCCGGTCGTGCGCGAAGCCGATGCGCGATCGTGAGTGGCAATACAGGGTGAATACCGATGGTGGCGAGTATCTCTTATTTGAATGCGACTGAGACGCGCCGATTCATTGGCTTTCTAGATCACCACCCGAACGGAGCTGCTTGGTACAATCCATCGACCAAGACCAAGCCGATTTATAAATCAATCCGGCCACCGGAAAATTGCAGACGAGGCATCTCACCTCGAATATCCGCGCCAACCATCGGTAATTTATAAGACAAATCGTCTAGCGGGGGAACAGTGAAACACATCGCAATTCTTTTGTTGGTTGCAGCCACTGTCGCTGGTTGCAATTCGAAACAATCCGACAACAGCACTCAGTCGTCAGCGACGAGTCCCAGCACATCAAGCGATACTTCCACACCACAGCAACCACCTCCAGTGGTAGCCCCTGCGCCTCCGCCCCCTTCACACAACTATGCAATGAGCCAAGACGGCACGTATGGTTACGAGCCTGCGCTTAGTGAAGATGACGTGAGATCAGGAAAAGCCACGAAGGCGCTTGTCATGATGCGCTACGTTGGCCTCAGGGATGGCAGCTATATTCTGCTCCTGGTCGATGAAGACAATCCGAATATTTCGAATCGCATTACTTGTTCGCCCCCGTGCAATTTCGCCAAGTCGCAAACCATGGCCGGCGATTCGATTATTAAAACTGAAACCGTACGGGTTGTACCCAATTCCCTAATCGGAGCGATGATCGAAGACGCGATGTCAGGGCAACTGACACCCTATGGTCAGCGCACGGCAACGTTGAACCAACCTCAAGAGTCAGCCACACAATCGAGCTTGCCTGCTGCTCCGCCGGTGTCAAATCAATCCGCAAGCGATGCCGCAGCTTCCCCGCTGCAACAAACAAGTTTCGACTGTGCCAAAGCCAAATCCATTCCGGAATTTCTGATCTGTCACGATCCCGATCTTGCAGCTTCAGATCGGGATCTTGCCGCGACGTACCAACAGGCGAAAGATGCCGTCATCGACAAGACTGCCTTTGTCGAACGGACGCGCAAACAGTGGAATTTTCGCGAGAAGAATTGTCGCGACAAGGACTGTCTGACATCGTGGTACGCGTACCAGAAGCGCGTTCTGACGAAGATCGCTCAAACCGGCGATGTCAACGTTCAAGACAACTGACACGACTCAAGCGACGCTGAAGCCTGCTCATTCGAGCAGGCTTTTTGTCCCCCGTCACAGCCCGTACCCGCCCGAAACATTCAACTGCTGCCCCGTAATGTAATTGGCCCGATCCGACGCCAGGAACACCGCTGCCCGCCCGACGTCGTGCGGCTTCCCCCAGCGCTTCAGCGCGAGCATCTTCTGCGTCTCGTCGATCCACGCCTGGTCGAACTGTCCCTGTTCGAGCAGCACCGGAAACATCCCGGCCTCGATCACGCCGACCAGGATCGAATTCGCGCGAATGTCGTAACGCCCCTCCTCGCGTGCCAGCCCCTTGACCAGCGCCTCGTTCGCCGCCTTCGGCGCGACCGACAGCCCGTCGCGGTCGGGCCAGCGCAGGTGCCCGGCGGACCCGAGCGTCACGAACGAGCCGCCGCCCGACGCGCGGAAGTGCGGCAGCACGGCTTTCGCCGCCACGAAGAAGCCGATCGTCTCGACGTCGATCGCGCGGCGCCAGTCGTCGTGCGTCATGTCGCCGATATGACGCTGGTTCACGAGCGGCCCGGCCGCCCAGACGATCGTGTGCACGCGGCCATGCGCGCCGATTGCAGCCGCGAGCGCGGCGTCGACCTGTGCGGGATCGGTCACGTCCACGCAGTGCGTGGTGGCCGCGACACCTTCGCCGCGAATGTCGCGCGCCACGCGCTCGGCCACGTCGGCCTTGCTGCGATAACCCACCGCGACCGGCACGCCGGCACGCGCAAACTCGAGCGCAACCCCCTGCCCGATCCCGCCACTGCCGCCGAACACCAGCACCGCGCCCTGCGGAAACCCGTTGTCGTTCATGCGTTCATCCCGTTCGTGTGTCGCGGCGGCGCTCAGGCCGCCGCTTCGGTTCCCGCCCGCAGGCGGTACTTCAGCACCTTCCCGGCCGCGCTCGTCGGCAGTTGCTCGACGAACGTGAAATGCCGCGGCACCTTGTAGTTCGCCATGTTGCGGCGCGCCCAGTCGTTCAGTTCGTCGGCGTCGGCATGCGCGTCCGGCCGCAGCACGACATACGCGTGCCCGACTTCACCGAGCCGCGTATCGGGCACGCCGACCAGCGCAACCTGCGCAATCGCCGGATGCGCGGCGAGCAGCCGCTCGATCTCGGCCGGATAGCAGTTGAAGCCGCCGACGATGAACATGTCCTTGATGCGGTCGGTGATCTTCAGGTTGCCGTTCGCATCGACGCAGCCGAGATCGCCCGTATGCAGCCAGCCATCGGCATCGACGGTCTCGCGCGTCGCGTCCGGCTGGTTGAAGTAACCGCGCATCACGTTGTAGCCGCGCACCCAGATCTCGCCGGTCTCGTCCGGCCCGAGCGGCACGCCGCCCGGCCCCGCGATGCGCAATTCGACATCCGGCATCGGCCGGCCCGACGTATAGGCAACCGTCTCCGCATCGTCGCCTTGGCGGCATAGCGTCGCGAAACCGCACGATTCGGTCAGCCCGTAGCCGGTGAGCACCGTCTCGAAGCCGAGTTCCGCGCGCATTCGCTCGATCAGGCTCGGCGCGATTGCCGCCGCGCCCGTGACCGCGATCCGCAGCGACGACAGGTCACGCGTCGCGCGATCGGGTGCGTCGAGCAGCGCGTAGTACAGCGTCGGCGGGCCGGGCAGCACCGAGATGCGGTCGTCGGCGACGCGCCGCAGCACGTCGGCCGGCTGGAACACGAGGTGCGGCAGCACGGTCGCGCCGCTCGACAGCGCGGCGAGCCAGCCGGCCTTGTAGCCGAACGTGTGGAAGAACGGATTGACGATCAGGTAGCGGTCGTCGGCGCGCACGCCGGCGATTGCCGCCCATGCCTGCGCCGCGCGCAGGTTCTGGCCGTGCGCGGTCATCACGCCCTTCGGGCGGCCCGTCGTGCCGGACGTGAACATCAGGTCCATCACGGTGTCGGGCGTCACCCGTGCCTCGCGTTCGCGCACCGCGGCCAGCGGCACCTCGGCGCCGCGCGCGAGGAACGCGCTCCAGGTCTCGTCGCACCCGCCGGGCGGCGGCTCGCCGTCGAACACGACGACACGCTCGAGCGTCGCGGGCCGATACGGCGCGAGCATCGCCGGATAGGATTCGCCAAGGAAGGTGCCGCAGCAGAACAGCAGCCGTGCGCCGCCGTCGTGCAGGATGCCGCCCACCTCCATCCCCTTCATCCGCGTATTGACCGGCACGAGGATCGCGCCGACCGTGTGGATCGCCAGCGCCGCGACGATCCATTGCGGCAGGTTCGGTGCCCACACCGCGATGCGGTCGCCGGCCGCGATGCCGCTCGCGAGCAGCGCGCGGGCCGCGTCGAGACGGGCCGCGTCGAGTTCCGCGTAAGTCAGCCGGCCATGCGCCGACTCGATCGCCGGATGCGCGCCGTGGCGCGCGGCTGCCCGTGCGATCAGCGCGGGCGTGGTCAGGATTTCGTTGTCCATCGTCATAGGCATCAGGTGGCCGTGCGCGCCGCCGGCGCGCGACGGCTCAGTCGGGAAACACCACGCGCAGCGCGTCGCTCGCGGGCCGTGCGCAACAGGCGAGCGTCCAGCCGGCCGCGATCTCTTCGTCGTCGAGCACGTGGTTGCTGTCGAGCGCGACCTCGCCGCGCTCGATCCGGCACATGCACGCGCCGCATTGCCCCATCCGGCAGGAATTCGGCGCCGGCACGCCCGCACGCAACATCGCATCGAGCAGCGTTTCGCCGGGCGCGCTGTCGAACGCGAATGCGTCTCCGTCGAGCACCGTCTCGATCGCCGCGCCGTCGCCGGACACAACCGCCGCTGCTGTGCTCGACGCCGCCGTATCAGCGGCCTGCGCCGGCGTATCGGGCAGCGACGCGAACCGCTCGACGTGCACGCGCGCACGCGGCAGCCCGAGGCCGAGCATCGCGGCCAGCGCGTTCTCCATGAACAGCGCGGGCCCGCAGATGAACGTCTCCTGCTGGCTGAACGGCCGCGCGAGTTCCTCGAAATGGCGCTGCTGCGGGATGCCCTGCACGCTGTCGAGCCAGTGGATCACGCGCACGCGGCCCGGATGGCGTTGCGCAAGCTGCTGCAACTCGCTGCGGAAAATCACCGAGCGTTCGTCGCGGTTCGCGTAGATCAGCGTCAGCATCCCGCGTCCGTGCACGAGCGCCGATTTCAGGATCGACAGCACGGGCGTGATGCCGCTGCCGCCCGCGAACAGCAGCAGGTCGCCGTCGAGCGTGCGTGGCGTGAACACGCCGGCCGGCGGCAGCACGTCGAGCGCGTCGCCCGCCTTCACGCGGTCGCACAGCCAGTTCGACGCGCGGCCGTCGCGAACGCGCTTGACGGTGATCTTCGGCGCGGCGTCGATGCCGGGCGCGCTCGACAGCGAATAGCAGCGCGTGACCGTCGCATCCGTACATGGCACGTTCAACGTCAGGAACTGACCGGGCCGGTACGCAAATGCGTCGCGCAACGCGGCCGGCACGTCGAACACGAACGAGCACGCGTCGTCGCTTTCGGCAATCACGTCGGCTACGGTCAGCCGATGGAAGCGCGAATCGCTCATGGCCGGCTCCTCACGTCACGCGGCCGCACGGGCCAGCGGCGCGCCGGGCGTCGTGTACGCACCGTCGAGATAGACAAGCGGATCGACGTCGCCGCTCATCAGCACCTCGCGAATGCGGCCGATGAACACCGTATGCGTGCCGTATTCGAAGCGGCCGTCCTGCTCGCACACGAGGTTCGCCTGCGCGTCACGCAGATACGGCACGCCGTGCGCCGACGTGTGCCAGTCGCCGGTCGTGAAGCGCGCCTCGCCCTTCAGGCGGCCGCTGCAGTCGATCGCGATGCCTTCGTGGGCCGCGGACAACACGTTCACGCAGAACCCGGCGCCCGCGTCGAGCGGCGGATACAGCGACGCGCTGCGGTTGATGCAGATCAGCAGCGACGGCGGATCGGTCGACAGCGAATCGACCGCCGTCGCGGACATCGAGTAGCGCCGGCCGTCGTGCGCGCTGCTGATGACCGTGACGGAGCGCGCGAGGCGGCGCATCGCGAGCAGCATGTCGGTGCGCAGCGGATGGGTGGTGAGATCGCTCATCATTGGACTCCGTCAAGTTCAGTCGTGGATGGCCGGGCGGGCCGGCCGCCGGCGTCGGCTGCGCGAGCAGCCAGATGGTCGGCGGCGAGATACCCGAAGGTCATCGCCGGACCGAGCGTCGAGCCCGCGCCGGGGTAGCTCGCGCCCATCATCGATGCACTGGTGTTGCCGATCGCATAGAGGCCGTCGATCGGCTCGCCGTCGGCGCGCAGCACGCGGGCGTGAACGTCGGTGACGAGCCCGCCCTTCGTGCCGATGTCGCCCGCGTCGATCCTCACCGCGTAGAACGGCGCTTGGTCGACCGGCCCGAGGCACGGGTTCGGCGTGTTCTGTGGATCGCCGTAGTACGTGTCGAACAGGTTGTCGCCCTTGCCGAACGCTTCGTCGATCCCGGTTGCCGCATAGCGCGCGATGTCGCGCAGCGTGTCGTGCAGGCCGGCGGCGTCGACGCCGATGCGCGCGGCCAGCGCGTCGATCGTGTCGGCCTTCACGATCACGTCGCGGAACGCGGCCGGAATCCGCGCATCGGGCATCATCGACGCCGGCATGATCGGCCCGCACGGATACTTGCGGCGAAACCGTGCGTCGAACACCATCCACGCCGGCACGCTCGCGCCGGTGCGCGCATGGTCGCGATACATCGCCGGCACGAATTCGGAATACGGCGCGGCTTCGTTGACGAAGCGCTTGCCGAGGCTGTTGACGATCACGCAGCCCGGCAGGTTGCGCTCGACGAACAGCGCGCGCTGCTTCTCCTCGCCGGCGACGCCAACCGTCGGCGCGCCCCACACATGCTCCATCAGTGCGAGCGCGCCGCCGAGCCGGTGGCCTTCGGCGATCGCGTCGCCGGTGTTGGCCGGCGGCGTCGCGCTCCACTGCGCCTGCGTCGGCTGCGGCAGGTAACGCTCGCGCATCGGCTGGTTGCGCTCGAAGCCGCCCGCGCCAAGGATCACGCCGCGTCGCGCGGCGATCGTCACGGGCTGCCCGAAGCGCTGCGCGCGCACGCCCGTCACGCGGCCGTCCACGTCGAGCAGGTCGCGCATCGGCGTCTCGAGCCACACGGGCACGTTGCGGTCGAGCAGCGCGCGGCGCAGCCCGCCGATCAGCGCATTGCCGAGCGTCAGGCGCCGGTCGCGCCGCGTGCGGCGGCGCATCCCGAGATCGAGCCAGTAGCGGCCGAACTGCGCGATCGCGAGTTTCATGAAGCCGGGCCCGCGCGAGAACAGCGTGTGCGCTTCCTTCGACGTCACCGCGACACGCCCGCCGATCAGCGTGCCCGGCGACGGCGGCCGCAGCCGGTCGAACTCGTCGCCGAGCAGCCCGCCGTCGAACGGCAGCGGATCGAGCGCACGGTAGCCCGGCATCGCGCCCGGCACCTTCTGGAAATAGTCCGCGTACTTCGGCAGCGACTGGTAACGCACCGGCGTCTTCGATTCCAGGTAGCGCAGCATCTCCGGCGCGCGGTCGAGATACGTGTCGATCTTTTCGGGCGTCGATTCGCCGGCCACGCACGCTTCGATGTAGCCGCGCGCGGCCTCGCGCGAATCGGTCGCGCCCAGTTCGCCGATATGGTGGTTGCACGGCACCCAGATGCCGCCGCCCGACACGGCCGACGTGCCGCCGTACAGCGCCGTCTTCTCGATCACGACGACGGACAGGCCACGGTCGGCCGCGCGGCACGCGGCAAGCAGCGCGCCGGCGCCCGAACCGACCACCACCACGTCGAACACGTATTGCTGTGCTTGCGGGTCGTTCATCGCGGCCTCGTCAGATGAAGAAGTCGGTGTTCTCGCGACCGAGCATCACGGCGCCGAGGTTCTGGCCGAAGCGGTCGACGTTGTTCGCGTAGTGCGCGCGGGCCGCATGCAGGTCGAGGAAGCGGCGCACCAGCGGATTGCGGTGATAGATGCCGTTGCCGCCCGCGTAGCGCAGCAGCGCGTTCGCGGCCTGCGCGCAGCGCTCGGCGACCTGTGCCGACTGGTAGCGGAAATGCACGCGGCGCTCGATCGACACGGCCGGGCCGCCCGTGACCGACGCCATCAGCTCCGCGAAATTGCGCTTGAGCAGCACCTGCATCTCGTCGATCGCGACGGCCGCGTTCGCGCACGCGTTCTGCGCGCCCGGATCGTCGGTCGTCTTCGCGCCGCTGTTGGCCGACACGCGCGTGGCCGCATAGCCGGTGAAATCGTCCAGCGCCCCCTGCAGCGCGCCGATGCACGACGTGCACACCGCGCGCACGAAGATCTGCGCGAACGGCAGCTTGAACAGCGGCGCGTCGTTCACGGCCAGGCCGGGGCTCGTGCCCATCATTCCGTCGATCGCCTTGTGCGTGCGGTACACGGGCACGAACACGTCGTCGACGACGACGTCGTGGCTGCCGGTCGCGCGCAGGCCGAGCACGTCCCAGTCCTGCTGGATCCGGTAGTCGGCTTTCGGCAGCAGGAAGGTGCGGTATTCGGGCGGCTGGCCGGCTTCGGCCGGCGGCACCAGCGCGCCGAGGAACACCCATTCGCACAGTTCGCTGCCGCTCGAGAATTTCCAGTGGCCCGACAGGCGGAAGCCGCCATCGACCGGCGTCACGCGGCCGACCGGCATGTAGGTCGACGCGATCAGCGTCGCCGGGTCCTTGCCCCACACGTCCTGCTGCGCGCGTTCGTCGAACAGCGCGAGCTGCCAGTTGTGCACGCCGACGACGCCGTACACCCATGCGGTCGACATACAGCCGCGCGCGAGCGCCATCTGGATGTCGAAGAAGGCCTGCGGATCGAGCTCGTAGCCGCCGTAGCGTTTTGGCTGCAGCACCTTGAAGAAGCCGGCGGCCTGCATGTCGGCGATCGTCTCGGCCGGGATGCGGCCCTGCGCTTCCGCCTGCGCGGCGCGGCCGGCGAGCGTCGGCGCCAGCGCCTCGGCCCGGGCGATCAGCGTGGCGGCCAGTGCGTTCGAATCGTTGTCGCGATGCACGAATGTCTCCTGTGAAGCGGGTGATGCGCCGCGGCGCGTGCCCCGCTCTCGTTCAAAGTTGTTCGGCGCGGCCTGGCCGCGGGCGATGCTCGCCATCGTCGATGGTCGGCTTCGCGCCGCCGCGCCGCATCGTCCGACCGGACGACGGGCGCGGCCCGGTGCATCACGCGCAGGCGCGCTCCTTCTCCTTGTTGAAGAACGGGATCACGTGCTCGCCGATGTTGCGGATCGTCTCCATCTGCGCGTCGTGCGGCACCGTGCCCATCTGGCACAGGAACAGCACTTCATCGACGCCGGCTTCCTGCAGGCGGCCGACATAGCCGATGCAGTCGTCCACCGTGCCGTACGCGTGGTTCGGGTTCATCATCGCGAGCGCCGGGTCGGCGAAGTTCACGACGACTTCCTCCGATGCAAAGCGCGAACGGATCACCATCTCGCCGGTGTCGGCCTGCACGAGGTCGTCGCCCCACTTCGCCGGGTCCGGACGCTCGCCGCCCGTGTACCAGTACGCGAGCGATTCCATGAAGTAGCGCTGGCCGCGGATGCCGATCTTGCGCGCGGCCTGGCCGTCGGCCATCACGACCGTCGGGCACAGCGCCGCAAGGTGCTGGGTCGGGCGGAAGCCGACCTGGTCTTCCGGCTTGCGGTTCGCCCACGCTTCGCGGTACACGGCGTTCTTCTTCGCGACTTCGTCGGGGCCGCCGAAACCGAGCACCAGCGCGCCCATCCCGCGCTGGCCGGCACGCAGCAGCGCATCGGTGTTGGTGCACGCGAGGTACATCGGCGGATGCGGATCCTGGAACGGCTTCGGGTGGATCGGGCGCTTCGGAATCTTGATGTACTTGCCGTCGTGCTCGATCTCGTCCTGCACGAACATCTTCGGCACGAGGTACATCGATTCGTCGATCATCGGCTGCAGTTCATTGAGGTCGTAGCCGAACGCGCCGGCTTCCTGCTGGCTGCCGCCCTTGCCGACGCCGAAGTGCACGCGGCCGCCGGACAGGATGTCGAGCAGCGCGACGCGCTCGGCGACCTTGATCGGGTGGTTCATCGCCGGCGGCAGGCACACGACACCGTGGCCGAGGCCGATGCGCGTCGTGCGGCCGGCCAGGTACGCAAGGAAGGTTTCCGGCGCGCTCATGTGCGCATAGTTGGTCAGCGACGTGTGCTCCACGCACCAGATCGTGTCGAAGCCGACCTGCTCGGCGAGCAGCGCCTGTTCGACCGTCTCCTTGAATACCCGGTGGTCGCCCTCGCGCGATGCGTCGGTGGTCTGGGCTTCGTAGATGAGGGAAAACTTCATTGCGTGCGTCTCCATGGTTGTTGGACGAGTCGGGGTCGTGCAGCCCGCCCGCACGATACGGACGAAGCGCGACGGTCCACGAATGGGAGTGTCGGCGCGCGGACGGGCGCGAGCATCGTCTGTTCGGAGTACCGGCACGCCTGCGGGGACAGAGGGGTTTCACCGTCATCCGATCGGACTGCGTGACGCGGCGAACCGCGCGCTAGCATCGAACGGCGGCGCATGGCGTGCGCCGGCCAACGACAAGGGAGAGAGGGAATGAAGGTATCGATGCTGCTGTATCCGGTCGACGACATCGACACGGCATTGCCGCTGTTCGTCGACGGGCTCGGCCTGAACGTGAAGTTCCGCGACGGCGACCGCTATTGCGCGCTCGACGGCGGCCCGCTGACGATCGCGCTGGTTGCGGGCGACGAGCAGATCGTCGAGCGCGCGGCGCTGACGCTGCGCGTCGACGAGGACGACGATCTTTATGCGGCGATGGCGCGGGTCGTGAAGGCCGGCGCATCGGTGCGCGTGCCCGTGCAGGCCGGGCCGCACGAATACCGCGCGGTGCTGGAGGACAAGAACGGCGCGCTGCTCGTGATTTCGCAGAAACGGGCCGCATGACGCACACGGCGGCACGCGGCCCGGCGGGCTTCGCGGGCGCCGGCGCGTGGCGCCGTGCGTCGCCCCGTCAGCCGCGTCAGCCCCGTCAGGCGGCCGTGCCCGGCGCGCGCAGGTCGCTCGCTTCCAGCAATTCGAGCAGCGTGCGCGCCGGCTGGCTGAGCCGCTTCGCGGCCAGTGCGATGAATTCGATGTCGGGCAGCACGGGCAGCGCGTCGCCGTTGACCAGCGGCGCAAGCCCGCGCGTCGACAAATAGTGCGACGTCGCGGTCAGGCCGAGCCCCGCGCGCGCGGCCGCGATGCAGCCCGGCTGGCTGCTGCTCGAACACACGACTTCCCAGCCGATCCCCTTCTCCGCGAGCGCGTTCAGGACGATCGCGCGCGTCACGCTCGGCTCGGCGACCAGCACGAGCGGCAGCGGCCGCTCCGGATCGACGACCGTGCCGGGCCGCGCGACCCATTCGAGCCGCGTGCGCAACAGCGGCGTGCCGCGCCGCTCGCCGAGCCGCCGCTTGCCGATCATCAGGTCGAGCGCGCCCGCGTCCAGCCCTTCGTAGAGCCGGCTCGTCATGCCGGTGGTGATCTCCAGCGCGACGTCCGGGTGCGCGGCGCGAAACCCGGCGAGTACGTCCGGCAACGCGACGAGCGCGAGGTCGTCCGGCGCGCCGAGCCGCACCAGCCCTTTCAGCCTCGGCTTGCGGAACTGCGATTCCGCGCGGTTCAGCGCCTGCAGGATCACGTTCGCATGCACGAGCAGCGCCTCGCCGTCGGCCGTCATCGCGATCGAATGCGTGTCGCGCACGAACAGCCGCCGGCCGACGCTCTCTTCGAGACGACGGATGTGTTCGCTGACGCTCGACTGGTTGAGCCCGAGCTGCCGGCCCGCTTCGGTGAAGCTGCGGCAGTTCGTGACGGTCGCGAACGTGTTGAGCCAGACGGGATTGAGCATCCCGCATTGTCATCGGCATTGCCGATGACAGTCAACGTCTTGAGGCGGCTTCCCGATGACCATCGGAATCGGTACCATCGTGCGCTCGAAGACCGGCAGGCGCCGCGCGACCGCGTAAAGGCGCTACCCGCGCCGGCCTTTGCACCACCGATTTCGCCATGTCCCGGGAACCCACACACTCTGCGCTGCTCTGGATCGTCGCCGCTGCATTCTTCATGCAGTCGCTCGACACGACGATCGTCAACACCGCCCTGCCTTCGATCGCCCATAGCCTGCGTGCATCGCCGCTCGCGATGCAGCCCGTCGTGGTCGTCTATACGCTGACGATGGCAATGCTCACGCCGGCGTCCGGCTGGCTGGCCGACCGGTTCGGCACGCGCCGCGTGTTCTCGCTCGCGATTCTCGTGTTCGTGCTCGCGTCGATCGGGTGCGCGGCATCGCATACGCTCGGCCAGCTCGTCGCCGCGCGCGCGCTGCAGGGCATCGGCGGCTCGATGCTGTTGCCGATCGGGCGGCTCGCCGTGCTGCGCCGCGTGCCGGGCGAACAGTACGTCGCGGCGATCGCGTTCGTGTCGATCGCCGGCCAGCTCGGCCCGATCGTCGGGCCGACGCTCGGCGGCTGGCTCACGCAGGCGATTTCGTGGCACTGGGTGTTCATCGTCAACGTGCCGGTCGGCGTGGTCGGCTTCCTCGCCGTGCAGCGCTACCTGCCGCACGACCAGGCGCAACAGCCGCCGCCGTTCGACTTCGTCGGCGTTGCGTTGCTGTCGGTCGCGATGATCGCGCTGTCGCTCGCGATCGATCCGCCGATGCCCGCGCATCGCGCCGCGTGGGCAGCCGGGCTCGCCGCGCTCGGGCTGGCGAGCGCACTTGCCTACCTGCCGCACGCGCGACGCCGCGCGCAGCCGCTGTTCCGGCTCGGGCTGTTCCGCGAGCCGAACTTCGGTTCGGGGCTGCTCGGCAACCTGCTGTGCCGGATCGGCACGAGCTCGGTGCCGTTCATGCTGCCGCTGCTGATGCAGGTGCAGCTCGGCTATACGCCGCTGCAGTCGGGGCTGATGATGCTGCCGGCCGCGATCGCGGGCGTCATCGCGAAACGCTGGATCGCACCGCTCGTGAAACGCTTCGGCTACGCGGCATTTCTGGTCGTGAACACGGGGATCGTCGGGTGCGCGATCGCGGGGTTCGCGCTGGTGTCGGCGCGGCCCGCGCCGCTGCTGGAAGGCGTGCTGCTGATCGTGTTCGGTGCCGCGAACTCGATGCAGTTCGCGGCGATGAACGGCGTGACGCTCAAGGGGCTGTCGCATGCCGACGCCGGCAGCGGCAACAGCCTGTTCACGATGATGCAGATGCTGGCGATGGGGCTCGGCGTGTCGATCGGCGGCGGCCTCGTCAACCTGTTTGCCGCCTATCGGGGCTCGATGGCGCACGGATTCATGCTGTCGTTCGCGTGCATGGGCGTGGTGACGCTGCTGTCGTCCGTCGTGTTCCGGCGGATCGATACGGCCGCGCCGCCGGCCAGTGTGGCGGCGCGGCCGTCCGCGTGAACGCCCCTGTCAGTTCACCTGGCGGCGCTCGACGACGCGCTTGAGCACCCAGCGAATCGACGAGCCGTCGGCCGGCGGCTGCGCGACGCGGTATTCGTCGATTTGGAGCGTGTACAGGTAACCGGGCTGGTACGCGAAGCCTTCAATGCCCGCGTACCACAGGCTCCACGGCTCGTTCGGGCTGTTGCGCACCTGCAGGCACTCCATCGGCGCGACGCCCGTGCAGCGCGCGGATTGCGGTGCGACATAGACAGTCTTGGTCACCGGCCTGCTGTCGGCCGGGCGCACGGCGTTCGGCGACGTCGCGACTGCGTCGGTCTGGCATCCGGCGAGGAGCGTGCTGCCGGCAATGACGGCCGCGCCGAGCAGCGTTCTGGATGGGCGAATCATCTGATGGTCCTCAGGAAGCGTTGGAGGGCCGTTTAGACGGCCGGTGCGACGAGAAAGTTCACAAAAAGCTTACAGATCATCGATCTCCCCCTCGCTCGCCGGATGTCGCTTGCGAGTCGTCGCGTTACCGTGTTCCGGTTCGGCCGCGTGCGTCGCCGCCAGCGGGTCGCCCATGCAGCGGCTCTTTCGCTGATCGGCATCACGCGACAGGCGATGCGCGTCGGGACGTTGCCGAACGGCATACCGTCGGCTGAGCGAAGCGATCGCTGCCGGCAGATTCACTGTGTGGCGATCGTGTACCATCGGCGCTTCCCGATATGCCTGATCGCGCTGCGTTCGTCCGCCCGGCTCCCTGCGTACGATCCACGCGGCGCACCCCGCTTCGCATGACCTCACCCGTTCCGTCCGACACCGCGCTGCGCCCGCTGCCGATCGATGCACTCGCCGTGCCGGCCGCGCTCGACGGACGCACGGGCACCAACCGCTCGAACAGCGCGCATCCGCAGATTGCCGCGACCAACGACCTCGACGCGGTGCGCGCCTGGCTCGCCCGTTTCGTCGATACGCCGACCACGTTCCAGAACTATCGCAAGGAAGCCGAACGCCTGCTGCTGTGGGCCGTGATCGCATGCGGCAAGCCGCTGTCGTCGCTCACGCACGAGGATCTGATCGTCTACCGGCAGTTCCTGCTCGCTCCCGCTCCGGCCGACCTGTGGTGCGCGAACGGCGGGCGCAAGCATCCGCGCGACGATCCGCGCTGGCGGCCGTTCTACGGGCCGCTGTCGGCAGCCAGCCAGCGGCAGGCGCTGGTGATCCTGAACGTGATGTTCTCGTGGCTCGTGCAGGCCGGCTACCTGGCCGGCAATCCGCTCGCGTTGTCGCGGCAGCGACAGCGCCGGCCCGCGCCGCGCGTCACGCGCCATCTCGGGCAGCCGTTGTGGCAGTCGGTCAAGGACGCGATCGCCGCGATGCCGCGCGACGACGCGCGGACGAGTTTCCATGCGGATCGTGCGCGCTGGCTGTTTACGCTGCTGTATCTCGGCGGGCTGCGCATCACCGAAGCGGCCGACACGACGATGGGCCAGTTCTTCTGCCGGCGCGACGCGGACGGGCGCGATCGCTGGTGGCTCGACGTGACGGGTAAAGGCGGCCGGCAGCGGCTCGTGCCGGCCACCGACGAAATGATGGCCGAGCTGTCGCGCTACCGGCATGCGCATGGCTTGCCCACGTTGCCGTCCGACGGCGAGACCACGCCGCTCGTGCTACCGGTCGGCCAGACGCGCAAGCCGCTCACGCGCGCGGCGCTGCACCGGATCGTGAAGCAGGTGTTCCGGCACGCGGCCGACCGGTTGCGCGCGAACGGCGAAGCCGGCGAGCAGCAGGCGCGCGTGCTCGAACAGGCGTCCGCGCACTGGCTGCGCCACAGCGCGGGCTCGCACATGGCCGACGGCCGCGTCGACCTGCGGCTCGTGCGCGACAACCTCGGCCACGTGTCGCTCACGACGACGAGCCAGTACCTGCACGCGGATGACGACTGGCGGCATCGCGAGACGGAGGAGAAGCACCGGATCGGGTGGTAGGCGCGCACCGGTCTGATCGATCCCGGCTCGCGCAATGCGCGCACTCAGTGAGCGAGTTTGAGCCCGCCCAGGCCGCCATTGCTGCGGCATTTCGCGCGATCGCCTTTCACCTGCCAGTCGATTTGCCCGCACATCACGTCGATCCGCTTGCGGTAACTGTCGATCAGGCACTGCGTCGTCGTGCAGCGGTTACGCGCCTTCAGCCACGCCCTCTGGGTTGCCATGAACTGCTCGTACTCCGGCGGATCCTCGACCGGATAGTTGCCGAAATCGTAGAGCATGTCCTCGTAATCCGCGTTGAGCGCATCGTCGAGACGCGACAACGTCGGATTGGTACAGATTTCGCGCTCCACGAACGTGGACGCCTTCGCGCAATTGAACGACGCGGCGTGCGCGCCGGTCATGCCGGCCGCGACGGCCAGCGCAACGAGCCATGCTTTCATGTGGGTGCCGTGACGTAGAAAACGGCGGCCGTGGATCGGCTCGCCGCGATGGACGAACGGGGAAGCCCGTTGCCGGATGCCCGTCGCCGGGACCCGGCAGCTTAGGCCAACGCGCGTCGCATTTCAATACGCTGCCCCGCATCCCGGCACCCGCGCCGCATGGCACGGCATGCCCGATCAGTACACAGCTACCCAGTGCCCGGGCACCCACGCCCAATGATTGCCGGCCCAGCGGTAATGCCCCTTCGCCCAGTGATAGCCTGGCGCGGGCATCGGCGGCGCCACCTCGACGACGGGCGCCGGCTGCGGCGGCCGCACGGGTTCGACCACGCACGCGGACAGCAGCGTCGCACTGGCCGCGACCAGCACGGTGAGCGAAACGGATCGCATCTTCAACATCTTGCATTCTCCCTTTTGTGTAGTGGATGGATTCAGTGCCGAAACGGCAACGCCGCACGTCATGCGGCTCCGCGAATCAAGCCGCTCATCGGCCGCGTCGCGCCGCTTTCCGCGAACAGCGCGGACGCAGTGCGATGCGGATCGAGCCGCAGGCTATCGGCGGCGGCGCCGGAAATCAGCGCGTCGAGCGACGCGGTCGGCTTCAGGTCGCGCCCTTCATACAGGTCGCCAGGCCGCAACCCCGGCCAGTCGGCGATCACGCGGCCACCGGCGACCGCACCGCCCGCGAGCATCGCGACCGACGCCTGCCCGTGATCGGTGCCGCCCGTGCCGTTCGCGGCGGCCGTGCGGCCGAACTCGGTCGCGACCAGCACCGTGGTCTGCTGCCATGCGGGCCCGAGGCCGTCGCGCAGCGCGGCGAGCATCGTGTCGAGTGCTTTCAGCTGATTCGCGAGCCGTGCATTCTGCGCGCTGTGCGTGTCCCAGCCGCCCGTCTCGATCATCGCGATGCGCGGGCCGTCGTCGCGCGCGAGGAACGTCGCGGCGAGCTTGCCGACACCGGCCGGATCCTGCCGCGCATGCGCATCGCCGGCGAGGCCGCGCGCATCCATCGCCGACTGCCACAACGGGCCGAGTTGCGCGTCGGCCTCGTAGAGCGCCGACACGCGCGCGAGCAGGTCGTCCGGCGCGGGCGGCAAACCGGACGGCGCGTACGACGCGGCCTGCACCGTGCCACGCAACGCGAGCGGCACGGTCGGCGCGAACGCGATCGCGTTTTCGCGCGTGGCCGGCAGCAGCGCGGCGAGCCGGTTCAGCCAGCCGTCCTTCACGTGGTACGGTGCGCGGCCGCCCGTCTCGAGCACGTTCTGGCCATCGAAATGCGAACGGTCGCGATACGGCGATGCAATCGCATGGACGAACAGCGCCTGCCCGTCGCGGTACAACTGCGCGGTCTGCACGAGCGACGGATGCAGCGCGAACGTGCCGTCGAGCCGCGTCGCGGCCGCCGTGTCGATTGCGAGCGGGCCGCGCAGCGACGCATACGCGGGCTCCGCATACGGGACGACGATGTTCAGGCCGTCGGCCGCGCCGCGCTGGATCACGAACACGAAGCGCCGATCGGTCTCGACGTTCGCGAACACGATCCGCGGCGCGACGAGAATCGCGCCTGCGCCGGCCGCGGCCACGCTCAGGAA
This sequence comes from Burkholderia sp. AU30198, assembly GCF_020419825.1. Classification (NCBI taxonomy): domain Bacteria; kingdom Pseudomonadati; phylum Pseudomonadota; class Betaproteobacteria; order Burkholderiales; family Burkholderiaceae; genus Burkholderia; species Burkholderia sp. AU30198. The sequence goes on from NZ_JAIZSA010000001.1 coordinate 967,827, forward strand.
TTGTCGGCGGGACAGTGCCATGGTCATCTCCGTTGGAAGTCAGGCGATACGAGCAGCAGCGCGAGCGACGTGGTCGCGCTTTCGGCGCGCGACAGCGCGGTCGCCGTCGGCGCGCTTAACGAACCGGCGAGCAACGTGTTGCCGAGCGTGCGCGGATCGAGCCGGTCGCCCGTGCGCGCGGCCAGCCGCTGCGCAAGCTCGACGCGGCGCACGAGCGCGTCGGGCGCGGCCCAGCTCGCGGCAACGTCGTCATAACCGGCCGGCGAGCCGGGCCGCCACACCGGCTGGCCGAGCTGCGCGAGCAACGGCGCGGCCTTCAGGTCGCCCGTGTCGCGCCAGCCGAGCCCGCGCAGCGACGACACGGCCCACTCCCACGGCGTCTTGAACTTGCGGTTGACCGGCGCCCATGCATCGGGCGCATCGACCAGCTCGCGATAGACGGTCGGCAAATCGCCGCCGCTCGTATCGAATGCGCGGGCCAGCCTGTCGGTCAGCGCGGGCGGCGGATTGTCGGCGACGAAATGACGGGCCAACTGGAACGCGATATGCCGGCCGGTCGCCTCCGAATGCGCGAGGTCGTGCAGGATCGCGCGCGCCTGCGCTTCGCCAGGCTGGTCGTAGCTGCGCCCCATCACGGTCCGCGCGCCGGGCTCGTGCAGTTTCGGGCGGAACACGAACGCGCCGGGCGCTGCATCGCCGGGCTGCCGGCCGCGCCCGCCGGCGATGCTCCAGCCGGTCAGCGCGCGTGCGAATTCCGTCACGTCGGCTTGCGTGTAACCCGTGCGTACGCCGAGCGTGTGCAGCTCCATGATTTCGCGCGCGAGATTCTCGTTGAGCCCGCGTTTGGCCGACGGATCGCGTGCTTCGGCACGCAGCGCGGCCGGGCTGTCGGGGCCGACCGAGCGCGCCTGGTCGAGGAAGAGCTGCATCGCGGGATGCTGCTCGACGGCGACCAGCATGTCCTCGAAACGGCCAAGCACGTGCGGGCGGATCGCGTCGCGTTCGAACGCGCCCGCGTAGGCCGCCACCGGCCCCTTGTCGACCGATACCGCGAAATGGTTCGCCCAGAAATGCACGAGCCGCTCGACGAACGGCGCGGGCGTGATCAGCGCGCTGTTCAGCCGGGCGACGACGGCACTGCGATACGTGTCGTTGCCGTCGCGCCGGATCGATTGCTCGGTCGCGCGCTTCGTTGCCGGATCGTTGGCCGTCATAGCGTTGCGCGCGTTCGCGAAGCGCGTGGCAAGCGCAACCGCGTCGGGCTCGCCGGCCCACGCGGCAGGCCGCGCGTCGTAACGGTCGAATTGCGCGACGAGCGCCGCCTTCGGGTCGGCAGGCGGCGCTTCGTCGGCCCGCGCGCCGAGACCGAAACGGTTCAGCGCGATGGCGGCCGGTGTGATGTCGTTCGGGTGGTCCATGACGGGGCTCTCGCGATGCGTACCCGTGTTTAACGTCGGTCGGCGGGAAATCCGTCGCCGGGAAGACGAATATTTCTGGTGCGTCGCGCGGCTTCGAATGCGTGCGTGCAGCAGCTTGAATTCCCGTCGCGGATTCGGCTGAAGAATGCAGCAAATCGGTGGATCGCCCAGCCGCCGTATCGGGGTCGCGTGTCCCTGCGAAGGACGGGTGAATTTCGAAATTCGACCAACGGGCTTTCATTGGCCTGACCGGCATGAATCCGTCGGAAGGCTCACCGGCCGCAGCCGCCCGGGCGCTTGCCGTTCCCGGAAAGCCACCTAGACTCAATGGAATGTCTCGCCCCCGCGTCACGGAGTTTCGTCGTCTCGCCCCAAAGCAAGAATTCGGTACAACCGGAGACTGACCATGACCAAGCTGCTCGCCATCCTCCTGCTGACTCCCGCTATCGCTTTCGCCGATCAATCGGCCTTTCCCGACGGTTCCACCACACCCGCCGCATCGGACATCCAGCAACGTCTCGCAGGCAAGGCATTCGACATCAAACTGGCGGACGGTACGCAGTGGCATGTCCAGTACGGCAATGGCGGCGACTACGATTTCAAGTCGAGCCAGGGGTTCGCCGATCACGGCGACTGGAAAGCCGAGGACGGCAAGGTCTGCAGCAAGGGCCGCAAGATCCCGTACTCGTGCAACGACGTTCGCGTGAAGGGCGACGACCTTTATCTCAAGCGCGACAACGGCGAAATCATTCAGTTTGTCGAATCGCATTGAGCATTGAGCATTGAGCATTGCGCGTCGGCGCGAACACGACAGTTCGAGCCGCCACGGCTCGACACCCATCGAGTCGACGTGGCGCCACTCCATTGACCAGGACAAGCCGCCGCATTCCGGCCTGCCGCGGCGGAATGCACCGGCCACCACTACGATGCCCACTCTTCCCGTCAGCTTGCGTGCGCGGTTTCGTTGCTTCGGATCGATGCGTCCGCCCACGCGCTGGACCCGCGCGTGGCTGCTTGCAGTCGCGCTGACGCTGCACGGCTATCCGGCGCATGCGCAGAACCCGCCCAAGGTCGTCGACATTCCGACCCGTCCCGGCGTGACCCAACGGTTTCTCTTCATCGCGCCGGACGCGCCGAAGGCCGCGGCCATTCTTTATGCCGGCGGACACGGCGGGCTGCAGCTAGATCCGTCCGGTCGGTTCGGATGGGGGGGAGGCAACTTTCTCGTCCGCACCCGGCAGCTGTTCGTGAAGGACGGCATCGCTGTCGCCGTGATCGATGCACCGAGCGACCGGCAATCCGCGCCCTACCTCAACGGCTTTCGACTGTCGAAGGAACATGCCGACGACGCGCGTGCGGTGATCGCCTGGATGCGGGAGCAACTGCACGTGCCGGTCTGGCTGGTCGGGACGAGCCGCGGCACCCAGTCCGTCGCCGCCATTGCGATTGCGCTGGCCGGCGGCGGCGGGCCCGACGGTATCGTGCTGACCTCCACCATCCTCCGCGAAGACAGAGGCGGTACCGCGGTCACGGACATGAACCTTGCCAGCCTCAGGATTCCGGTGCTCGTCGTTCATCACGAGAAAGACGGCTGCAGGAATTGTCCCGTGTCCGAAACGGATACGCTGATGAAGAAGCTGGACCAGTCGCCGAAATCCGACCTGATGATCGTGTCGGGCGGCACGTCCCGGGGCGATCCGTGCGAAGCGTTTGCCTATCACGGCTTCAATGGCCTGGAGAGCGGCGTGGTCGACGCGATCTCCGCGTGGATGCTGGCACATTGAACATGCGTGCCGCGTAGCGCAGTCGCGATTACCCCTTGCGATCCTTCGTTGAAGCTCGCCCGCCAGCATGCGCCGGCCCACCTTCCGCGCACGCGTTGCGCATCACTGAAAGGGCACGCCGCCGCGCGTCACCCGCACGGCGTTTGCTTACCGACTCCCCGCGTCGTCCTGCTTCTTCTGCAACTGCGGCGGCAACCGCCAGTTACCGCTACGCCGCAACCCGTCGACGAACTTCGTGCGCTCGTCCGGCGTCAGCGTTGCCGCGAAATCGACGACGCTGCGCTCGACCTGCGCACGCAGCGCGGTATCGGCCGCACGCGTACGGTCGAGCGCAGCGTCGACCGCCGCGCGATCGAGTTGCGGCGCGGCGAGCAGATCGAGCACGGTGATCCGGCCGTCGCGCCCTTCCCGCGCGAAATCGCGGCCGTCCTTGCGCGCCGCCTTCAGTGCCGCGGCGAATTCCTGCTGACGCATGTCCGGCAATTCGTCCGCGGCGAAACGCAATGCGGTGCGCGACGCCGGTGCGCCCGCGGCCCGCAGGTCGCGATGCGTCGAGAACCACTGATACGCGCCGCCGCCGATCGCGCCGAGCATGAATACGTTCAGCACGACCGAACCGACGAGGATGAATTTCCAGCCACGCTCACTCATTCATCACTCCAGTCCACGCTCGGCCCACCGAACGTCGTTGTCAGGTAGCCGGGCTCGTGTGAAGGCGGCACGCTGCCGAGCATCAGCATCGACACGGCCACCGCGCCCGCGAGCGCGCCGGCCAGGCCCACGCCCGCGAATGCCGCGCCCGACCACCACACCGCGCCTCGCCGCCGCGCGCGGCGCGGTGCGGGCGCCGTCGCGACGATGCGCTCGACGAGCGCCGGCGCGGGCGCGGCGACCGTATCGTTGGCGAGCCACGCATCGAGTTCGGCGGCATCGTCCAGCGCCGCCAATGCGTCGCCCGGATGCGCACGCGCCCAGGCCTCGGCGGCCGCGCGCTCGCCGTCCGGCCAGCGCCGCGCATCCGAGCCATACGCGGCGACGATGGTACGAAATCGTTCGGGTGTCATCGGATGTCCTCGCTAGGTGAATCGCCGGCCAGTTGCGCGCGCAAGTTTCGCCGTGCGCGCGCGAGCAGGCTTTCCAGCGCGTCGACGGTAATGCCCATCAGGTTGGCCGCCTCCACGTTCGACATTTCCTGATAGTACTGGAGCACGAGCGCTTCGCGTTGCCGCGCCGGCAACGCCGCGAGCGCCTGCCGCACGCGCGCGTCGCGCGAGCGGGTCTCCGCCCGGGTGGCCGGCTCCGGTTGCGGATCGGGCACGTCGGGCAACACGTCGACCGGTTCCTCGCGGCGGCCGCGCAGGCGGTCGTAGCACAGATTCAGCACGACGCGATGCAGCCACGTGTCGAACCGCGCCTCGCCTTCGCGCCAGCCCGGCGCCTGTTTCCAGATCCGCAAGAACGTCTCCTGGGCGACATCCTCGGCTTCAGTGCGGTCGCCGAGCATGCGCGTCGCAAGCGCGAGCAGCCGCGGCAGCTTGCGCGCGACGAGCGTGCGCACGGCCGACGCGTCGCGCGCGCCGACCCGTGCCACCAGTGCCGCGTCCGGATCGCCGTCGCTCAACGCGGGGCGCTCCAGCGCATCGCGCGTCTGTGCCGCGGCGCGATCGTCGATGCGCCCGCCGGCAGACTGAAGTTCATCGTCGTGCTCTCCTTGCATGCGCCGCGCCATTACCCGGCCCCGCCACACTGGCGGTTCGGAATCGCCGCACGCGTCGCGCACGGCCTCGGCAAGATCCGTTTCATCGGCATCCGTTTCAGGCCGCATGGCGAGCGTGTCGATCGGGTGCCGGCCGCCCGGGCGCGTGCGCGTGAGCGGCGGCCGGCGCGCTCAATATACGACGACCGGCGCGGGCCGGTAATAGGCCGGGCGCGCCGGCACGACGACACAGCCGGCCAGCACGATGGCTGCGGCCGCCAGGATCACCACGGTTCGAAAAGGCATGGCTGCGACTCATGACGTTGCGGGCAAAAGCCGCCGGGCCGGCACCGCGTGCCGTGCGGCGGCATGCACATCAGGCCCAGTGCCCCGGAACCCAGCGCCACGCCGGGCCGCGCGCGACCCAGTGGCCCGGCACCCAGTGATAGCCGACGCGAACCACTTGCCAGTGGCCTGGAATCCACACGTAGCGGCCCTGCCGCCACTGCCAGTGGCCCTGGTCCCACGCGTAGCCCGCGCGCTGCGCCGGCATCACTTCGACGCGAGGCGGCGGCGGCGCGTATGGCGCGACGATGACGGCCTGCGCGAAGGCGGCGGACGCAGCCAGCGCGGCCACACCTGCCGCGGCAAACCGCAACGGGATGGAAAGCTTCATGAAAGACTCCGAAGTAACGGGTATCGACCGGAAGCGGCCGTTCATGCGTTAAACGGCGCGGCCGAACAGAATCCGTCGCGATGTCGGCAAAAAAATTTCGGTCGAACCCGACGCGCGTCGGCGCGGGCCGGATGGCGCGGTGCGCACGCCTGGGCATGTGCCGACGCTTGCGCGGGGTTGCCGTGCTGTCACAACCCGGCAAAACTGCCCTTCGACAATGTTCGGCACCGGGATCCCGCTCGTTTCCGGCCCACGCCCCGGCCACGCTTGCGCACGGCCTGGCGGTTCCACATCTCGCGTCTCCACCAACGAAAACACCGACCATGTCGAACCAGGACAACTCCCCGATCCAGCCGAACGAGCCGGCCGCGTCCGTGTCGCGTCGCGGCTTCCTGAAACTCGCCGGCGTGTCCGGCCTCGCCACCGCCGCCGGCGGTCTCGCGGCAACCAGGGCCGCCGCGTCAAACCCGGACGGCACGCCCGAACAGGTCCACCTGACGTGGGGCAACGACCCGACGTCGGAAGTCGTGATCTCGTGGGCATCGCTCGCATCGGCCGTCAATCCGCGCGCGCGCATCGTCGCCGACGGCGAACCGCCGCGCACCGTACACGGTGTCCAGCGCCTGTACACCGACGGCCTGAACGGCGAGACCGTGTTCGCGTACCACGCGCGCGTGCACGGGCTGAAACCGAATACGCGCTACCGCTACGAGATCACGGCCGACAACGACAGCAACGCCGCGCAGCCGTTCTCCGCGAATTTCTCGACCGCGCCGCGCGGCCGCGCACCGTTCCGCTTCACGAGCTACGGCGATCTCGCGACGCCGAACGGCGCATGGGTGCTGTCGTCGCCGCAGAGCCGCTTCGCGGTGCAGGCCGTCGAGCAGTTCCAGCCGCTGTTCCACCTGCTGAACGGCGACCTCTGCTACGCGAACCTGAACCCCGCGCACCAACCCGAGGTGTGGCGCGATTTCGGCAACAACAACCAGACGTCGGCCGCCAATCGTCCGTGGATGCCGTGCCCCGGCAATCACGAGATCGAGTTCAACAACGGCCCGCAGGGGCTCGACTCGTATCTCGCGCGCTATACGCTGCCGGAGAACGGCACGCGCTTCCAGGGCCGCTGGTACAGCTTCCGCGTGAGCTCGGTGCTGTTCGTGTCGCTCGACGCCGACGACGTCGTGTACCAGGACGCCGCCGCGTTCGTCGGCGGCCCCGCGCCGCTCGTGCCGGCCGCGAGCACGGGCCGCCCGCCGATCGAGCCCGGCACGTCGCTCTACGTGCGCGGCTACAGCAACGGCGAGCAGACACGCTGGCTCGAACACACGCTGCGTCATGCCGCGCATGACGACGACATCGACTGGATCGTCGTGCAGATGCACCAGGACGCGCTCAGTTCGTCGAAGACGGGCAACGGCTCCGACAAGGGCATCCGCGAAGCCTGGCTGCCGCTGTTCGACCGCTACGGCGTCGATCTCGTGCTGTGCGGCCACGATCATGACTACGAGCGCAGCTACCCGGTGCGCGGCTGCAATCACCGTGCGGGCGTCGATGCGACGACCGGCGAAGTCGTCGAGACGCTGCAGCCGCGTCCGGTCGCCTCGAACGACCCGGATCGCACGAAGTTCGACACGAGCCACGGCACGATCCACCTGATCCTCGGTGGCGGCGGCACCAGCGCACCGCTCGACGTGTATGGCGAGAACCCGTCGACCGGCTTTGCACGCGCGAAAGTGTTCACGAAGCCGAACCGGCCGGTGCCGGGCACGGCGCCGAATACGTTCGTGCGCGCGCCGGCCGATGCGCTCGAGGATGCGATCTGGTCCGCGCGGCGCGATACCGGTACCGGCTACGGGATCGCCGTGTTCGACCACGACCCGGGCAAACCGGGCGGGCACACGACGATCACGATGCGCTACTACCACGCGCCGGGCGCCGACCAGCACCCGACCGCCGACTACGAGCTGTTCGAGACGATCGAACTGAGCAAGAAGCGCAACGAACGCTGATCGCGCGGGTGCCCGTTGCGACGGGCGCCCGATGCTTCCCGCGCCCGGCCCGTTGCGTGCGCAACGTTACGGCGCGATCAGGATGCCGCGGTTCGCGAAATAGCGGTCGAACGTCGCGCGCGGCATCGCCACACTCTGCTGCGTGTGCACGTCGAACCCGGACGGGTTGTGGAACAGCCAGTCGCCGGTGTCGCGGTTCGCGCCGAACACGAGCACCATATGGCCGCCGCGCGACGGCGGCTCGAACCCGTCGTGCCGGATGCCGGGATGAACCGACGCCATCAGCATGTGGCCGTCATGCAGCTTCGGTTCGAGCGCGGCCGAATCGATCCCTTCCACGACGTCGCCGTCGATCCCGTACCGCTCGCGCACCCAGTGCACGAAAGGCCGGTAATGCAGGCGCTTGCCGGTATCGCCGAGTTCGGGCCGGTAGACGCCGAACCCGATGGCTTCGCGTACCAGTTCGAGCAACGGCACGATCGTGTTCGAACGGTGCGCGAGCAGCATCTTCAGGCACGCGATGCCGCAGATGCTCGGACTCCACTGCGCATATTCTTCCGGCGTGCTCGCGCCGGAGCGATGCCACAACGGGTCGTCCTCCGAGCGCAGTTCGCGGGTTACGAACCGCGACACCAGGTGCGACGACTCCCATTGCGAGAAATACGGCACTTCTTTCATGGCTTCCCTCTCTGAAAGCGCGATATGGGTGGCTGGCTACATCAGCGAGAACGTGATCTTCTCCTTCATGCGAACCGGGCGCGCGCCTTCGTCGGCGGTACAGTGAATACGCACGAACGCCGCAGTCACCACGGCGTCGAGTTCCGCATGCCCGCTGCTCTCCAGCAGCGTCACGTCCGACACAGTGCCGTCCGGCAGCACGACGCCGCCGACCGTCACCTCCCCGCTCTGCCCTGCATGACGCGCGCTGGCCGGGTACGGCACGTCGCGGGAATCGATCCGGGTGCAGCGCGCAACTTCGGATGCATAGCGGTAGGACGCGTCGGCACGCGCGACGCCAGAAAGCGCGGCGAAGGCGGCGGCTGAAATGACGAGCCTTGAGCGATTCAACATGGATCTTCTGGTTGGTCTTATGGGATTCGATGCATGCGACGACGGCTGCGTGACTATACCGCGATGGCGCGCAGGCACCTCTCGCACGCCCGTTGCGGGGCATTGTGCGACGACGCGCGTTAGACTGCCTGCCTCGCCCACCGGTCCATGAAGATGAGTTTCGAATACCGCATCCACACGATCCCGTCGGCCGACGCATTCGATGCAATCGCGAACGCGTTGCGGCAGGCGCATGGCGACATCGACATCGATCCCGACCGACGACAGCTTGAAGTCCGTGGCGACGCCGACGGCTGGCCGCTGGTCAACCTGTGGACCGAAGACGACGGCTTCTTCCTGGCCACGACACTTGGGCGGTCGCGATACGCGATGCTCGACTCGATCGGCCACGCGTTGACGGCAATCGGCGCGGCTTGGCACATCGACGACGCATGACCGGCTGCCGTTTCGCCAGCTCGCCCGAATCGTCCGCACACGCCCGGCCGCCCCCCGGCCAACGCCCGCCATTCGGCCCTCCCGGCTTCGTCCCTTTAAGCTACGCATGTCCGGGCACGCCAACCCGCGCCCGCCTCGCCCGCGCGACGAGTTAAGGTGTAAACCCTTATTTTTGCTTGGTCTATTCTCAACCTAAACTGTGTCTACAGTTTGTAGACAATGAAATCATGTCCAGACAGAAGCTTCAGACCGCCGCACCGGATGCCGAATCCGGCGGTTCGGCGGATCGCAAGAACGTAATGGCGGAGACCCTGCGGCGACGCATCGTGAGCATGGAGCTCGCGCCCGGCGCCGTGGTCGACGAGCTCGCGCTCAGCGAGGAGTTCGGGCTCTCGCGCCCGCCGGTGCGCGAACTGATGCGCCAGATGGCGGCGGAAGGCTATCTCGAACTCGAGCCGAACCGGCCGGCCCGCGTGTCGCCGATGGGTTATCAGTCGCTGCGCAGCTTTTTCCTGGCCGCCCCGCTGATCTATGTCGCGACGACCCAGCTGGCGGCAAGCCACGCGACGGCGGAAGAAGTGGAACGGCTGAAGACGATCCAGGCGCGGTTTCGCACCGCGATCGAGGAGAACGACCTGCAGGCGCGCGTGCTGCAGAACGACGCGTTCCACTTCGAGATCGGCCGGATCGCGCGCAACGCCTACCTGATGCCGAGCCTGCGCCGCGTGCTGATCGATCACGCCCGCCTCGGCAAGATTTTCTATCGCTCGCCGGCGACGAGCGACATGCAGCAGGATCTGGAAACCGCAGTAAAGCAGCACGACGAGATCATCGAAGCGATTGCGCAGCGCGACGCGCAGCGCGCCGGCGAGCTGGTCCGCAGCCACATGGAGCTGTCGCGACGCCGTATGGCCGAGTACGTGATCCCGGAAGGCCTCGACGTACCCATCCAGTTTTAACGGCCGCACCAGACGGCGCACGCTTTCACGTGCGCCGCCTTCTCACGCCATCGATCAGGACTCTTTACCGATATTGGATTTAGGCATGCTTAATGTCACATCGCTTCCAGCCGACGACAAGATGTGCGGCTGGTACCACACCAGCCGGCAGCGTCAGCCCCGGCCATCGCACCGCGGGGAATCCAGCGCGCGCTGGGCCGTCGTCGGCGCGGGTTTCACCGGCCTGGCCGCCGCGCGGCAGCTCGCACTGAATTTTCCGGATGACGAGATCGTCCTGGTCGACGCACAGGAAGTCGGCTTCGGCACCTCCGGGCGCAACGCCGGTTTCGCGATCGACCTGCCGCACGACATCGGTGCCGACGACTACATCGGCGACATCCCCACCGCCCGGACGACGCTGAAGCTGAACGTGCTCGGCCAGACGATCCTGCGCCGCCTCGTCGCCGAACACGGTATCGACTGCGCGCTGAGCGCGTCCGGGAAATACCAGGCAGCCGTGGAACCGCGCGGCATCGCCGTGCTCGACGCATACCGCCGCGGTCTCGACAAGCTCGGCCAGCCGTACGAGATGATCGAGGGCAAGGATCTGCCTGCGCATATCGGCACGTCGTTCTACCGGAAGGCACTGTTCACGCCGGGCACCGTGCTGATCCAGCCGTCGGCGCTCGTGAAGGGTCTGGCCGACTGCCTGCCGCCGAACGTGACGCTGTACGAGCACACGCCGATCACCGACGTCGAGTACGGCGACAGGATCGTGCTCGCGCACCGCCACGGCCGGATCACGGTCGACAAGCTGGTGCTCGCGAACAACGCGTTCGGCATGCGCTTCGGCTTCCTGCAGCACACGATGCTGCCGGTCTTCCTGTATGCGAGCCTGACACGGCCGCTGACCGGTGCCGAACAGGCGCAACTGGGCGGCAAGCCGTTCTGGGGCGTGATCCCGGCAGACCCGTTCGGCAGCACGCTGCGTCGCACGCACGACAACCGCATCCTGGTGCGCAACAGCTTCAGCTTCAACCCCGACGGCCGCCCGCGCGAAAAATACCTGCCGCGTTTCGCCGACCGGCACCGGCTGTCATTCGAGCGCCGCTTCCCGATGCTGCCGGGCGTCGAGTTCGAGTACACGTGGAGCGGTTCGCTGGCGCTGTCGCAGAACCACAAGGGATTCTTCGGGCAGCTTGCGCCGAACGTCTACGGCGCGCTGTGCTGCAACGGCCTCGGCATCACGCGCGGCACCGTGACGGGCACGCTGCTCGCCGACTGGCTGGCCGGCAAGCGCAGCGAGCTGGTCGACTTCCTGCTGCAAACATCAGGACCGAACCGCACCCCGCCGGAGCCGTTTCTGTCGATCGGCGTCAACTCGACGCTCTGGTGGGGGCAACGCAAGGCGGGACTCGAGAGCTGACCGGGCCGCGACGAGCGTAACCCCGCCAGGAAGCACCCTAACAACGACATCGATTCATGCATCACGCTTAGTAGACCATATCAATAGATCGCGCAACGGTATTCCGTGCGCCATTTCATGGAAGGAGACAGGCAATGTCAACGAATCACATGTCCATCGAGGATGTTCCGCTCAATGGATTCCACCAATTGCTCACGGTCCGCTCGGGCGGCGGCTGGCTCATGGACGGCTACGTGCTGAGCATCATCGGCGTCGCGATGGTGCAGTTTTCCGACGCGCTCGGCCTGACCGGCTTCTGGCAAGGCATGGTCGCCGCGTCCGCGCTGATCGGCATCTTCTTCGGCGGCTTCATCGGCGGCTGGCTGAGCGACCGTCTCGGGCGGCAGAAGCCCTACTTCTTCGGCCCGGTGATCTTCTTCGTCTGCTCGCTCGCGCAGCTCTGGGTCCAGTCGGGCGAAGCGCTGTTCGTGCTGCGCTTCCTGATCGGCATCGGCGTGGGCATCGAATACCCGGTCGCCGGCTCGCTGCTCGTCGAGTTCATGCCGCGCAAGTATCGCGGGCCGCGCCTCGCGATGCTGACGATCATCTGGTTCTTCGGCGCCGCGCTCGCGTACATCGTCGGCAACATCATCCTTGGCAGCGGTGGCCCCGATGCGTGGCGCTGGGTGCTGGCCAGCCCGGCCGTGATCGGTCTTGCGCTGTTCGTCGTGCGCATCGGCACGCCCGAATCGCCGCGCTGGCTGCTCAGCAAGGGCCGTGTGGCGGAAGCGGACAACGTGATCCGGAAAGTCTACGGCCCGTCGTTCTCGGTGAAGAACCTGCCGGAAGAACAAACCGGAAAGAAAATCTCGCTGTGGGCGCTGCTGCATTCCGGCTACGGCAAACGGATGCTGTTCGTATCGGTGTTCTGGAGCTGCTCCGTGATTCCCGTGTTCGCCGTCTACTCGTTCGCGCCGCGCGTGCTCGAAGCGCTGCACCTAACCGGCAAGTGGGAATCGTTCGGCTCCGTCGCGATCACGTTGCTGTTCGTGGTCGGCTGCATCATCGCGACGTGGATCATCAACGAACTCGGCCGCCGCGCGATGGTGATCCACAGCTTCCTGTGGTCGGGCCTGGCACTGCTGGCCCTCGGCGCCTGCTCCGGTGGCTCGGCGGTGCTGATCCTCGTGCTGTTCGGTGCGTATGCGGTGCTGATCGGTGGTGCGCAGGTGCTGCAGCTCGTCTACCCGAATGAAATCTTCCCGACCGACATCCGCGCGTTCGCGGTCGGCATGGGCGCATCGCTGTCACGCATCGGCGCGGCTGTCGGCACCTGGCTCGTGCCGATCGCGCTGCAGACCGTCGGCATCGGCAACACCATGTACGCGGCGGCGGCCGTCTCGTTCGTCGGGCTGATCGCATCGCTCGCGCTGGCGCCCGAGACGCGCTCGCTCAGCCTGCAGGAAGCCGCATCACTCAATCACTGATACCCGTTACCGGTGCGCCGTCACGACGGCGCACCTTTCGTCAACCCGAAAGTTTCCATTTCCGCGGAAGAACACCATGAATTTCGAAGGCATCTACACCCCGGCCATCACGCCCCTGAACGCCGCCGGCCAGATCGACAAGACCGCATTCGCCGAAGTGATCGAATCGCTGATCGCGGCGGGCGTGCACGGCATCATCATCGGCGGCTCGACCGGCGAATACTATGCGCACACCGCGCAGGAACGCCTTGACCTCGGCGCCTGGGCGCGTGAAGTGATCGGCTCGCGCGTGCCGCTCGTGATCGGCACCGGCGCGGTGCGCACCGAGGATTCCGTCGAATACGCGAAGGCGGCCAAGGCCGTGCGCGCCGACGCGATCCTGGTCGGCTCGCCGCCCTACGCGCTGCCCACGCAGCAGGAAAACGCGGCGCACGCGCTGGAGATCGATCGCGCGGCCGGCCTGCCGATCATGCTGTACAACTACCCGGGCCGGATGAGCGTATCGATGGACCGCGAATTCTTCCGCACCGTCTGCGACGCGTCGAAGAACATCGTCGCGATCAAGGAAAGCTCGGGCCAGACGGGCCAGTTGCACATGCTGGTACGCGAGTTCCCGACCATCAGCGTGTCGTGCGGCTGGGACGACCAGGCGCTCGAGTTCTTCGCGTGGGGCGCGCGCAGCTGGGTATGCGCGGGCTCGAACTTCCTGCCGACCGAGCATATCGCGCTGTACCAGGCGTGCGCGATCGAGAAGGACTTCGACAAGGGCCGCCGGATCATGTCCGCGATGATGCCGCTGATGGATTTCCTCGAAGGCGGCAAGTTCGTCCAGTCGATCAAGTACGGTTGCGAACTTGCGGGGCTGCGCGCGGGCGGCGTGCGCGCACCGCTGCGCGGGCTCGACGAACAGGAAAAGCAGGCGCTGGCCGCGATCGTGGCCGGCATCAAGCGTGAAGTCGCCGCCGTCACCGGAGGCAAAGCCTGATGACCGACCTGCTCAGCGCGTCCGAATACGCGGAGCTTGCCGCGCAATTGCGGTTTCCGGCCGGGCCGTTCATCGACGGCGCCTTCCGCAAGGCCAGCTCCGGCGACACGTTCGCGACCGTCAATCCGGCCACCGATGCCGTCCTCGCACAGATTGGCGCATGCAACGCGGCCGACGTCGACCTCGCGGTCGCCAATGCAAGGCAGGCGTTCGAGGACGGTCGCTGGCGCAAGCTTGCGCCGTCGCACCGCAAGGCCGTCCTGCTGAAGTTTGCCGATCTGCTCGAGCAGCACGCGCACGAACTCGCGACGATGGAAAGCCTCGACAGCGGCAAGCCGATCCGCGAATGCCAGAACACCGACGTGCCGGAGACGATTCATACGATCCGCTGGCACGCCGAGCTGATCGACAAGATCTACGACAACACCGCGCCCGTCGGCGGCAACGCGCTGGCGCTGGTCGTGCGCGAGCCGATCGGCGTCGTCGGGCTCGTGCTGCCGTGGAATTTCCCGCTGCTGATGCTCGCGTGGAAGATCGGCCCGTCGCTCGCGGCCGGCTGCTCGATCGTGGTCAAGCCGGCCAAGGAAACCACGCTCACGGCATTGCGCGTCGCGGAACTCGCGCACGAAGCCGGCGTGCCGGCCGGCGTCTTCAACGTGCTGCCGGGCGGCGGCAAGGAAGTCGGCGAGCCGCTGGGCCGTCACGCGGACGTCGACATGGTGAGCTTCACCGGGTCGACGGATACCGGGCGGAAGTTCCTCAAGTACGCGGCCGAATCCAACCTGAAGCGCATCGTGCTAGAGTGCGGCGGCAAGAATCCGGCGGTCGTGCTGCCCGATGCGCCCGATCTCGACGCGGTCGCGCAGCACGTCGTCAACGGCGCGTTCTGGAACATGGGCGAGAACTGCTCGGCGTCGTCGCGGCTGATCGTCCATGCCGACATCAAGGACGACCTGCTGCGGCGTATCGGCACGCAGATGCGCGAATGGAAGATGGGCAACCCGCTCGACCCGGCGCACCGGATCGGCGCGATGGTCAGCAAGGCCCACTTCGAGAAAGTGCGTTCGTATCTCGAGCAGGCCGGTACGGAGCGCTTGCACGTTGCGTTCGGCGGCCACACCGACGGCGGCATTTTCGTCGAGCCGACCGTCGTGGACGGCGTGAGCCGGCACAGCCGGCTGTTCCGCGAGGAGATCTTCGGCCCGGTCCTGTCGGTGACGACGTTCACGGACATCGGCGAAGCGATCGCGCTGGCCAACGACTCGGTGTACGGGCTCGCCGCTTCGGTCTACACCGGCAGCCTGAACCATGCGATCCGGCTGTCGCGCGAGATCCGCGCGGGCGTCGTGACCGTCAACTGCTTCGGCGAAGGCGACGTGACGACGCCGTTCGGCGGTTACAAGGAGTCCGGGTTCGGTGGCCGTGACAAGTCGGTCTGGGCGCATGACCAGTACACCGAGATCAAGACCATCTGGATCGACGTACCCGTGGACCCCGCGTAAGCGGGCTGCGTGGCATTGCCGGTTGCCGCCGCGCTGCGTGACGGCCGCAACCGGATCATTCCGTCTGCCATTGCGGCACGGGCAGGCGGAACCGAATCACCTGAAACCGAATTTGAATGTTGAAACAGGCAGGAAGCATGAAGCGCAAGAATAAGGCAACGCTCGCCGGGCTCGGCGCGGTGTTGTTGTGGGCCTCCGTCGTCGCCCTCGTTCGCGGGGTGAGCGAAAGCCTCGGCGCGACCGGCGGCGCCGCGATGATCTACACGGTGGCATCCGTGCTTCTGCTGTTTACGATCGGCTTCCCCGATCTGAGCCGATTCCCGAAAAAATATCTGCTCTGGGGCGGGCTGCTGTTCGTCGCCTACGAGCTGTGCCTGTCGCTGTCGATCGGCTATGCAAGCAACGGCCAGCAGGCGATCGAAGTGGCGATGGTCAACTATCTGTGGCCGAGCTTCACGCTGGTCGCGGCGATCGTGTTCAACAAGCAGCGCGCCAACCTGCTGGTCGTGCCGGGCGTCCTGCTGTCGATGCTCGGCATCTGCCGGGTGCTCGGCGGCGACCAGGGCCTCGATCCGGCCGGCATGCTGCACAACGTCGCCGACAATCCGCTGAGCTACGGCCTCGCGTTCTTCGGCGCGCTGATCTGGGCCGGCTATTGCACGGTGACGGCGCGCCTCGCCAACGGCAAGAACGGCGTCACGCCGTTCTTCATGCTGGTGGCCCTCGCGCTCTGGATCAAGTTCGCGGTCGAAGGCGGCGGCGGCATGACGTTCAGCCTGCATGCGGTCATCTACATCGTGCTGGCCGCATCGGCGCTGGGGTTCGGCTACGCGGCCTGGAACACCGGCATCATGCACGGCAACGTGACGGTCATCGTCGGCGCGTCGTACTTCACCCCGGTACTCGCCGCCATGCTCGCCGCGACGCTGCTGCATGCGCCGCTGTCGATCGAATTCTGGCAAGGCGCATCGATGGTTTGCGGCGGGTCGATCCTGTGCTGGCTCGCGACGCGCAGCCGGCGCCGTGAAAAAGCCGCCCCCGTCCGGGTCGGCAACGAAGCGCAGGGCAATTGCCAGGGCTGACGATGTCCGGCGCTGTCGCCGCGCAGCAGATCGAACGCCCCCGGCGGTCCTGCAAACCGCCAGTCACTCGCGCTAGCGCGACTCCAGCGCGATACGCACGGCCAGCCCGGCCAGCACCGTGCCCATCAACCAGCGCTGGACCGACGCCCAGACCGGCCGCCCCGCCAGAAAGCCCGCGATGGCGCCGGCCATGCACGCAATCAGCGCATTCACGCTGACACTCACCGCGATCTGCACGCAACCGAGCGCCAGCGATTGCGCGAGTACGCTGCCGTGCCCCGGTGAAATGAATTGCGGCAGAAGCGACAGGTACATCACCGCGATCTTCGGATTCGCGAGGTTCGTGACGAAGCCCATCGTGAACAGCCTAGCACGGCTGTCGTGCGGCAACTGCCTGACCTGGAACGCCGAGCGGCCGCCCGGCTTCAGCGCCTGCCACGCCAGGTACGCCAGATAAAGCGCGCCGGCAAAGCGCAACGCGTCGTACGCATACGGCACGGCCATCACCAGCGCAGTGATGCCCAGCGCCGCGCACACCATGTAGAAAACGAACCCCAGCGCGACGCCGCCGAGCGACACCAGCCCGGCACGGCGGCCCTGGCAGATCGAGCGCGATACCAGGTAGATCATGTTCGGCCCGGGCGTCAGCACCATGCCGAGCGACACGAGTCCGAAAGCAAGCAAGGTGGGCAAGGCCGGCACGGCAATCTCCTTCGGGGCGAAGCGGTCAGAGGCGAGTTCGAACAATGTATTGCATCTCGGCCGCCGTCGTCATGAATAAACTGCAAGCCGCTCATGAGCGCTGTTCATCGCACCGGCCGCACGCTACCTGCCCTTTTTCGCGCGCGTGTGGAGCGCCTTCCCTGCCTTCGCGCGTTGCGCGTCGACGAGCCGCACGAACTCATCCGCAACCGCATTGCCGGCCGTATTCCACGACAACCGGACCGACCGATGCAGCTTCGGCGACAGCGCCAGCACGCGGCCGCCGAATGGCGTGTACGTGAGCGTGATGCGTGGCACGATCGACACGCCCATGCCGGCTTCCGCCATCGACAGGATGGTGCGCATCTCGACCACGTTGAACGCGGCCCGCAGCGGTGTTTCGCTGCGCGCGAAGTAATCCGCGATCACCGGCCCGCATCCTGCCTTCGAGAAAATGAACGGAGCCGTGGACAAGTGTTTTGCCGACACGCTCTTGCGGTTGGCGAACATGCCGTCCGCCGCCACCGCGACAAAGTCCTCGTCGAGCAGCGGCAGATTGTGCGCGAACGTCTTCGTGCCGGCCACCACGCCGACATCGGCCGTCCCGTCGTCGATCCACCCTTCGACTTCGCTGTCCGTGCCTTCGAGCAGCACCGCCGACACGCCCTGGTGCATCTCCTTCAACGCCTCGAGCGCAGGCACGACGAACGCCAGCGACACGCTCGGCAGCGACGCGACCACCAGCTTCCCTTCGAGCTTGCCGCGCGACAGGCTGAACTGCTGGCGCAGCAGCTGCGCTTCGCGCACCACGTTCTGGATGGACGGCCACAGGCGTTCGCCCGCCGCCGTCAGGACGACCGGCTGCCGGTCGCGCCACAGCAGCTTGACCTCCGTGATGTCTTCCAGCTCGGTCAGCGCATGACTGATCGCAGATTGACTGCGGCTCAACCGGTCGGCCGCGGCCGTGAGCGAGCCGAGTTCGACCACGGCCGCCAGGGCCTGCAACTGGGCAAGCGTCATCGGGTCTCCTTGTTCCGGGATATGTCCATCGTGCATGATGCGGCAAGCTGTAGTGAATTATATTGAACCGCGGACACAACCGGGCCGGCGATACCGGTGGCGCGCCGCGGCCAGCGTCGAATGTCCGACGCGCCGCTCAGGTAAGATGCATCCTCGAACCGCGTGTCGATTGCCTGCGGCCCCGGCCGCACAACGGCGCGGCGCCGTGCGATCGACGTCCGGTTCGAGCCCAACCAGAACAAACGCGTGCAACCTGCGCGCGACCGCAACAGGCTCCGTCGGCAGCGCTCGCTGCCGGATATGCCGCGACATGCCATTCCATGATGCATTTCAATCTGACTGAAGGTGTGCTGGTCTCCAGCCTGCAGGGGCTCAGCGCGTTCGATCTGGCCGGCATCGCCATCGCGCTGCTGTTGGGCGGCATGGCCAAGGGGATCACGGGCATCGGCGTGCCGCTGATCGCGATGCCGATACTCAGCCAGTTCCTGCCGATCCGGCATGCGGTGCTACTGCTGTCGATGCCGATCATCCTCGGCAATATTCCGCAGGCGCTGGAAGGCGGCCAGGTGCTGGCGACGGCACGCAAGATCGCCGCACCGATCGCGGGCACCGTGATCGGCAATATCGTCGGTGTCGCGATCCTGCTGTCGCTCAATCCGGGTCACGCGCAAGCGGCGTCCGGCGCGCTGCTGATCGTGGCCGCGGCGCTGATGCTCGCCGCGCCGAAACTCAACCTGCCGGACGCGTGGCAAAAGCCCGTCGGCTTCGCGCTTGGCTTCGGCGCCGCGCTGATGGAGAGCATCGCGTCGGTTCCGGGCCCGCTGCTCGCCACCTACCTGATTTCGTCCGGCGCGACCGGGCGCGTCTTCACGAAGCAGATCGCGATCATCCTGGTGGTGTCGATCGTCACGCTGATCACGACGTTCAGCGGCACCGCGCACGCGAGCGGCGCCGACCTCGCGATCTCGGCGGCGGCCAGCCTGCCGGCCATTGCCGGCATGTGGCTCGTTCGCCCGCTGCGGGACAAGATGTCGCCGCGCGTTTTCCGGATGGTCGTGCTGCTGTTCGTGCTCGTCGCGGCGTCGCAGATGATCTGGAAATCGGGTGTGTTCCGGCATGGCGGATCGCACGTTACCCAGATGGACAACGCGCACGCGGGCAAGAACTAGGAGATGGCGCAACGCCGTCGATCGCGCATGCGTTCTGAAAGCTGCGAAGCGTAGTATTCGCGGACCCGGCGTATCGCCCCGCCCGACGGCGCGGACGATACGTCACCGACTTTGCCGCTCGCACGCCGATGCCCACATCGGCGCTGCCGCGCTTTCAGAGGCATGAAATGGAAACCTACGTGTTGCTCGGCTGCGGATTTGGCCTCGGCCTGTTGATCGCCATCTGGGGCATCTGGCAGCTCAAGTAACGCTCGCCAGCCCGTCTAAGCGCAAGCCATCCGTATGGAGACGGACGGGAAATTGTAGTTGGCGGCTGCACGCATCGCCCAACTAATTCGCACTCCGACCCACCTGCCCCGCAGTATCACCTACTCGTGCCGGCTTCCGTTCGACAGCAAGCGTGATCGAGCGGCGCCAAAGCGCGCACACTCGGCCTTGAGCCAGTCCGAAAAAGCCGCGGTACGCGGATCGTCGGGATTGCGCGACAGCAGCATGTAGCGCGCCGGCGCACGCACGTGCGTGCCGAAGACATCCACGAGCCGTCCGCTCGCGATCTCGTCATGCACCAGCGCGGCGCGCCCCATCGCGACACCCTGATGGTTCAGCGCGGCCGTGATGGCAAGGCTCGAGAAATTGAACTGCGGGCCGTCGAGATGCGCGGTCCACGCCGGACGGACTGCCTCCAGCCACGTGCGCCACTCCACGAACTCGGGTGCGCCGCCCCACGGAGCGGCGTCGTGCAGCAGCACGACGCCGTCCAGCGATTCCCCGCTCGCCAAGGACGGATGCTGCGCCAGATAGGCGGGCGTGGCGACCGGAAACAGGCATTCGTCGAGAATCGCCTCGGCATGCAGCCGCTCGTATTGCACCGGGTCGTAGCGCACGGCCACATCGATGTCGTCGGTCTCCATGGCCTGGCGATCCAGCACCTGAAACTCGGCCTTCACGCGAACCGGCACGTTCGGTTGTTGCCGGTGAAATTCGGACAGGCGCGGCATCAGCCATTGCAGCGCGAGCGACGGCAGGCAGCTGACCTGCAGCGGGGCATCCGACATGCCAAGCGCCTGAAGCGTGCGATTGATGTCGACGAACGCGCCCGACATCGTCCCGAGCAGGATCCCGCCCTTCTCGGTCAACGTCAGGCCGCGCGCCTGACGCACGAACAGCGGATAGCCCAGCCGGTCCTCCAGGTTCCGGATCTGCTGGCTCACCGCGCTTTGCGTCAGGTTGAACGCCTGCGCCGTCTTCGTGAAGCTCAGCAAGCGGCCGGCCGTTTCAAAGCAGAGCAGCGCACCAAGGAGCGAACCGTCGAGTCGCATAGGTATCAGTCAGGCTAATGGGTTCATTAGAAATCAGCGCTTTTGCGCAGGCTTCCGGAATCGTAGCATTCCAGCCATGTGCCCCGTTTATCCGATGCAGGACCGATCCATGACTATCACGCTTCAACCCGCCGATCTATTAGCCAGACTGCAAGCCCGCCACCCGCTGCTGTGGCTGAATCCCCATGCCGGCAGCCCGCTGCCGCCCGACGCGCCGGCGCTCGACGCGATTGCGATGGCCGAAGCGCGGCTGGCGCGCTGCGAACCGCTGATGGCCGAGCTGTTTCCCGAACTCGCGGCGAGCGCGGGGAAAATCGAGTCGCCGCTGATGCCGGCTGACAGCCTGCAGGACAGGTTGTCGCTTCCGGCAGACGCATACGGCGCGTGGTTCATCAAGCGCGACGACGCGTTGCCGGTCGCCGGCTCGATCAAGGCGCGCGGCGGCTTTCATGAAGTGCTCGCGCTCGCGGAGTCGATCGCGATCGAACACGGGCTGCTCGAACCCGCGGGCGACCGCCGGATCCTCGCATCGGCCGCCGCACGCGAACGGTTTGCCGCGCACACCGTCATCGTCGGCAGCACAGGCAATCTCGGCCTGAGCATCGGCGTGATGGCCGCCGCGCTGGGATTCGAGTCGGTCGTTCACATGTCGACCGACGCGAAACCGTGGAAGAAGGCGCGGCTGAGACAACGCGGCGTTCGCGTGATCGAACATGACGGCGACTACGCGCAAGCCGTCGCGGCCGGACGCGCGCAGGCACGCCATCAGCCGCGCAGCCACTTCGTCGACGACGAAGGCTCGCTGATGCTGTTCCTCGGCTACGCGGCGAGCGCCCGGCCTCTCGCCGCCCAGCTCGCCGCGGCGGGCCGCCGCGTGGACGCGGCGCACCCGCTCTTCGTCCATATTCCGTGTGGCGTCGGCGGCGCACCGGGCGGCATCGCGTATGGTCTCAAGGCGCTGTTCGGCGAACACGTGCATTGCTTCTTTGCCGAACCTGTCGCTTCGCCGTGCATGCTGGTCCAGCTGGCTGCCGGCCCCGGTGCGCCCGTGTCCGTCTACGACGCGGGGCTCGACAACCGGACCGAGGCCGATGGCCTGGCCGTCGCGCAGGCATCGCACCTCGTCAGTCCGCTGATGGCGTCGCTGCTCGCGGGCGTCTTCACCGTCAGCGACGCGCAGCTCTACGCCCAGTTGCTCGCGGTTCTGCACGCGACGGGCGTGGCACTCGAGCCGTCGGCCGCCGCTGCCGTCCGCGGTCCCGGCTGGCTGACGCAGTCCCCGGCCGGCCGCGACTACGTGCATCGCCACGCGATCGACCTGCGCCGGTCGACGCACGTCATCTGGGCGACGGGAGGCTCGCTCGTGCCACCGGAAGAACACCGCCGCTTCCAGTCGCATGCGCAAGCGCTCGCCGCCATCGCACCCGGTGCATGACACGTCGGGGCAAGCGTCCAGCCCCGTTCCCGAAGACGCGTTAGACTGTCCGGATGGAACAATGCCGTTATTGCCAGAGAATCCGCGATGAATGGGATTGCCACGGTGACGAATGCCGCCGGGCAATCGCCAAGGCGCTGCGCCGGCAGCGTGCGGGCCTGCCCATGGTGCCCGATCGCATCCGCAACGAACTGCCGTCCGGCGCGCCGACCCAGCAGGTAATCGCGGTGCTGTCGCGCCAGCGCCTGCGCGCGCGCCGCGGCAACGAGGAACGCCGGGAACGCAAGGAAATCGACGACGACGTCTGATCCGTCAGCGTCGCCCCCCGCCCTCGTCCTCTCCGCCCGCGCCTTCGCCGCCGGGCACCCACCCGTGCGCGCCACCCGTGCCGCGCGCATCCGCCTCCCTCGCCCTTGCAAATCCGGCAACATCGAATAGGGACGGAAAGCTTTTGTCTCGAAATTATTGCCCCGGTTGCAACGATCTTTCACCGAAACTCACGTTTACCCTAGGCCACCCGGCGCCTACGATGTAATCAACCGCTTACGACATGGTGTCGAACGCGGAAAGCCAATAAACATCGGAGGTCATCATGAAATCGCTCGTTTCCGCAGTCGTTGCCGCTGTCGCCCTGTCCGCTTCGTTCGGCGCATTCGCCCAAAGCACCGTGACCCGCGCTCAAGTGCGCAACGAACTGGTCCAGCTCGAAAGCGCCGGCTACAAGCCGAGCCAGTCGAGCCCGTACTACCCGGCCGACATCCAGGCCGCACAAGCCCGCGTGCACGGCGCCGACAACAGCGGCTACGGTGCGCAACCGGCCGCGGCCGTCCAGGGCGGCGCACCGGCCGTCAAGGTGCAAAACCCGCACGACTCGATCTACTTCGGCCACTAAGCCTGCCGCTGCGCGCCTTCGCGCGCAGTCCGCACCGGCCACGAGCCCGTCCCGCGACGGGCTCGTAGCGTTTGCATCGCACGTATCTGCGGCCGGCCGTCACCGGCTGCCGCCCGACGCGACCCGGCCGGCCGCTTCGTCCGTTCCGCTGCCGGCGTCACTGCCGTTGCCGACCAGATCCTGATAGCGCACGAACGCGCTTTGCGCGGCCGCCTTCGCCGCATACATCGCCGCGTCGGCCTTGACGAGCAGTTCCTCGGCCGACGCGCCGTCGGCCGGAAACTCGCTGACGCCGATGCTCGCGCCGACGGCCACACGCCGGTCGCCGAACTCCAGTTCCTCGGCCATCACGAGCTGGATGCGCGACGCGACGTCGCTGATCACCGCCGGTGAACGCACGTCCGAAATCAGCACGATGAATTCGTCGCCGCCGAGCCGCGCGACCATGTCGCCGCCACGCAGCACGAGGCTCAGCCGCTTGGCGACCGCGACGAGCGCGCGGTCGCCCGCCGAGTGCCCGTGCTGGTCGTTGATCTGCTTGAAGCGGTCGAGATCGACGAACATCACGGCCAGCCCTTCGTGCATCGCGGCCGCGCGCCGGATCGCGGCGTCGAGATGCTCCATGAACAGCAGGCGGTTCGGCAGCGCGGTCAACGCATCGTGGCCGGCGAGGTGCGTGAGCTCCAGCTGCTTCGCGCGCAGCATCGCGACCTGCGTGCGGATCTCGACGCGCATGCTGTCGAAACAGCGCGCGAGCACGCCGATCTCGTCGGCACGCCCGATCGGCAGCTGCTCGGCGACCGGATCGTCGAACACGTGCGTCGCGGCGCGCGCGAGCGTCTGCAGCGGCCGCGTGATCGCACGCGCGAACAGGATCGCAAGAATCACCGCCATCAGGCTCGACACGAGCACCATCCGCACGATCCGTTCGCCGAGCATGCCGGCCGGCGCCAGCACGTCGGCCAGCGGGCGCCCCATCCCGAGCACGACGAAGCGGTTGCCCTCGTCGTGCCCGAACGGCGTGCGCGCGAACGCGAACATCTGCCCCGGCGCCTCGGCCGGATCGGCAAGACCATTGAGGGTAACGTTGACACGCGTACTGTCGAACAGCGTGCGCGTGGCGGCGAAGCGGTCCTGCATCAGCACACGCCGGCCGCGGTCGAAGCCGAACGTCTGCGACGGATCGGGATGCACGAGGAAATCGCCCCACTCGTTCGCGAGATACACCGCGTAGTCTTCCGGCAGATCGCGCTCGAGCCGGTCGAACACGCGCGACAGCTCGACGTCGACGACCAGCGCGCCCACCGTCTGGCCCGACGTGTCGACGACCGGCGTGCCCACACGCAGGATCGGCAGCCCTTCTGCTGCGTGCGACCCCGTCTCGTGGTTGATCACGATCGGCGACAGGTAAATATGGCCGGGCGCCGTCGCGAGGGTATCGAATACGTAGGAAAACTGTCCTTTCTCCTGGAACACGCTGTCCGGCAGCACGACGATGCCGTGCGCGTCGCGATCGACACGGATGCGCTCGAGCCCAAAATCCCCACGCGCGATCAGCCGGATCTGCAGGTACTCCGGGTGGTTTCTCATGAAGCTGTAGAACACCTGCTCGAGCCGGGTGCGTGGCGCGCCATCCCGGCGATCGCCGCCCGAGACCAGCGCGCATGACGGCAACTGCGCGAGCACGAGCGCATCGTCCGCGACATCGGACAGCGCACTGGTGAAGCGCTGCCCGAGCAGTTGCGTCGACATCAGCAGGCTGTGCTGCGCCTCCTGCACGAGCATCGCGCGGTTCGCGCGATAGGCGTAATAGCCGGTCGCGCCGGACGCGATCACGCCGATGCACGCGAACAGCACCGACAGTTTCGACGTGAGCCCGAGCCGGATCATTTTTCGAATCGCTCCGGACGGTCGCCCGACACGATGCGGCTCCACAGCGATTCGCGCCGCGCGATGTCCTCGACGGGCTGGAGCCAGACGAGATGCTGGTGCCCGGTGTCGAGGCCCGGTGGCGGCGCAAGCGTGTTCGCGAGGCCCTGGCGTTCGGTCAGCAGCGCGCCGATCGCCGGTTCGAGCATGTAGTTGATCCATGCGAACGCGAGCTCGGGATGCGGCGCGCCGCGCGTGACGGCCCAACAGTCGAGCCACGCGAGCGCGCCTTCGTCCGGGATCACGTAGCCGACGTCCGCGCCGGCGCGCCTGAGCAGTTCGACCTGCTGCGTGCCGTAGTTGCCGAACATCAGCGCCGCGCGATGCTGGACGAACAGCGCGGTCGCCTCTTCAGGAAGCGTGTAGTACGTCAGCAGGTTGCGGCGCAGGTCGATCAGCTTGTGCGCGACGGTGAGCGTCTGCGCGGGCGACAGGCGAAACGGATCGGGATAGCCGAGCGCCAGCGCCGTGAACGAAAAATTGTGCTGCGCACTGTTGAAGTCGAGCACCTTGCCGCGGTAGCGCGGATTCCACAATTCCCGCATCGAGTGCGGCGCGGCCGGCACCTGCGTGCGGTCGTAGATCAGCCCCATCGACGAATACGTGAACGGAATCGCGTATGTGGCGCCCTCTTCCACGAGCCCGTCGATCGTCGCGAGCTGCTGGAAGTTCGGCAACTGCCGCCGACGGTTCGGGATGCGCGACAGGTCGATCGGCGCGAGCAGACGTTCGTGCGCGTAGCGCTGGATCTCGGCCGTGTTCGCGGCCAGCACGTCGTATGGCGGTGGCGCGGCGCTGTGCATCCGCGTCCATAGTGCTTCGTCGGAATCGACGAACGTCACTTCGACGCGTACGTGAAATTGCGCCTCGAACGCGCTGACGATGTCGCTGTCCGCATAGCCCGGCCATGCAAGCACGCGCAGCACGTTGTCGTTGACGGCTTCGGGAGGAGCGGCGAACGCCGCAAGCGCAGCGGCAACCAAGCCCGCCATCAAAATGATGAGCAGCCCGAACACGGCGACACGTACGCGCGTACGTGCGCCGATTCCCCTGATCAATAGGTCCCCGTGTGAATCGCCCGGCTGCATTCGACTTTCCTTTTTCGAGTCGATGCGATATCCCGCAACAAGACCATAAAACGTACGGTCGCGCAATTGGAAGAAGCCGTATACGGCGGCGCCGGCGCCGCTTCACCGGCATCGCTGCGCGTGCATGAAAGGCCGTCGGGCAAGCGGCCAATCATCAGTCGAAAGTACGGCATCACCGCTTCGCCCGTTCGGGAACGGACCCGTCACGCCTGCGCGTCGCGATGCCCGTCGATGGTGCGCGGCACGCCCAGCGGATTCGCATCGCGCAGGGCATCGGGCAGCAGCGCGTCGGGCACGTCCTGATAGCAGACCGGGCGCAGGAAGCGGCCGATCGCGAGGCTGCCCACCGACGTCGAGCGTCCGTCCGACGTCGCCGGAAACGGACCGCCGTGCACCATCGCATGCCCGACCTCGACGCCCGTGCCGAAGCCGTTCACGAGAATGCGCCCCGCGCGCCGTTCGAGCAGCGGCATGAAGGCGCGCGCCGCAGCATGATCGCCGTCGTCGACATGCAGCGCCGTCGTGAGCTGTCCGTCGAGCCGCTCGACGAGCGCATGCATCGTGTCGAGATCCGGGCAGCGCACGACGAGCGAGGCGGGACCGAACACTTCGTCGTGCAACTCGGGCTGATGAGCGAACCGGTCGGCCTGCGTGGCGAACAGCGCTGCACGGCCCGCATGAAGGATCCCGCTACCAGCCGCCGCGCCGCGCGCAAGCAGTTCGACACCGGCCTGCGCGCCCAGCCGCGCGACCGCCTCGTCGTACGCGCGGTGAATGCCGGGCGTGAGCATCGCGGCCGCGGGCAGATCGGCCAGTGCGGCGGCGGCCGCAGCCTCGAAGCGTCGCAACGCGGGGCCGTCGACACCGAGAATCAGCCCCGGATTCGTGCAGAACTGACCGACGCCGAGCGTCAGCGCCGCCGCGAATGCGCGGCCGATCGCCTCCGCGCGCGCGTCGAGTGCATGCGCAAACAGCAGCACGGGATTCACGCTGCTCATCTCCGCGTAGACAGGTATCGGCTGCGGTCGCGCAGCCGCGAGCGCCATCAACGCGACGCCGCCGCTGCGCGAGCCCGTGAAGCCCACCGCCTGGATGCGCGGATCGCGCACGAGCGCAGCGCCCACCTCGTAGCCGTCGTCGAACAGCAGCGAGAACGTGCCATCCGGCATCGCACAGGCCTCCACGGCATCCCGAATCGCGCGGCCGACGAGTGCCGACGTGCCCGGATGCGCGGGATGCGCCTTCACGATCACCGGGCAGCCGGCCGCCAGCGCCGACACCGTGTCTCCACCAGCGACCGAGAACGCCAGCGGGAAATTGCTCGCGCCGAACACGGCAACCGGGCCCAGCGCGACATGCTGCATGCGCAGGTCGACGCGCGGCAGCGGCTGACGCGCCGGCTGCGCGGGATCGATGCGCACGCCGAGGAAATCGCCCGCCCGCACGACCTGCGCGAACATCCGCAGTTGCGCGACGGTGCGTGCGCGCTCGCCTTCGATGCGCGCGCGCGGCAGACCGCTTTCCGCGACGCAGCGCTCAACCAGTGAATCGCCGAGCGCGAGCAGCCCCTCGGCGATCGTGTCGAGAAACGCCGCGCGCGCATGCAGCGACGTATGCCGATACGCATCGAATGCCTGTGCGGCCAGCGCACAGGCTGCATCGACGTCTTGCGCCGACGCGCGGCCGAACACGGGAGCAAGCACCGCGCCGGTTGCCGGGTCGATCGCCTGGAATCCCGCGGCGCCGACCGCACTGCTCCGACCGATCAGGGATGCGCCAGAAATCTGCATGAATCGTCCTCGTTGAACATCATTGAACATCGTTGAATCGTGAAATCGTCGAAACGTAACCGTGCCGTCGCGCGCCGCGCTCAGCGGCCCCAGCGCAGCACGAGCGGATCGAGCGAGCGGGCGATCCGCAGCAGGCTCGCACGCGTGTCGGGATGCATCGGCGGCAGCGGATGACGCACAGCGTCCGACGCGATCACGCCACCCGCCTTCATCAGCACCTTCGCGGTCGCGATGCCGCCCTGGCGGTTCTCGTGATTGATCAGCGGCAGCCAGCGCCCGTACTCGCGCTCGGCTTCGTCCGCACGGCCGGCGGCCCATGCGTCGACGATCCGGCGAATCCCGTCCGGATACGCGCCGCCCGTCATGGCGCCCGTCGCGCCCGCTTCGAGATCGGCCATCAGCGTGATCGCCTCCTCGCCGTCCCACGGCCCGACGATCGCGTCGCCGCCGAGCCGGATCAACTCGCGCAGCTTCGCGGCCGCCTGCGGCACCTCGATCTTGAAGTACGACACGTTCGGAATCTCGATCGCCATCCGCGCGAGCAGCGCGGCCGGCAGATGCGTGCCGCTCGCCGGCGCATCCTGGATCATGATCGGGATGTCGATCGCATCGGAGACGCTGCGGAAGAACTCGACGATCGCCGCCTCGCCCGCGCGAAACGTCGCGCCGTGATACGGCGGCATCACCATCACCATCGCGGCGCCCGCGTCCTGCGCACGGCGGCTGCGCTGCGCGCACACGGTCGTGCCGAAATGCGACGTGGTGACGATCACCGGCACGCGACCGGCGACGTGCTCGAGCACGCAGTGCATCACCGCGTCCCGCTCGTCGTCGGCCAGCGAAAACTGTTCGGAGAAGTTCGCGAGCACGCACAGGCCGTTCGATCCCGCATCGATCATGAAGTCGACGCAGCGGCGTTGTCCGTCGAGGTCGAGACGGCCATCGTCGGTGAAGATCGTCGGCACGACGGGAAACACGCCACGATAGCGCGTGGATGAAACATTCGATTGCATCAGGGGCACTCCTTGCCGCAGGGAATTCAAATCAGGTAATCGCGCCGATCTGCCAGGGCACGAATTCGTTCTGCCCGTAGCCATGCAACTCGCTGCGCGTCGCGTGGCCGGACGCCGCGTCGAGCATCATCCGAAACAGCGTCGCACCGAGCGCGTCGATGCGCACACCGCCGTCGAGCACGTCGCCGCAGTTCAGGTCGATGTCGTCGGCCTGCCGGCGCCACAGCGCACTGTTGGTCGCCAGCTTCAGCGACGGTGTCGGCGCGCAGCCGTAAGCGGAGCCGCGCCCCGTCGTGAAGCAGATCAGGTTCGCGCCGCCTGCAACCTGCCCGGTCGCGGAGATCGGGTCGTAGCCTGGCGTATCCATGAACACCAGCCCTTTCGCGCGAACCGGCATCGCGTATTCGTAGACGTCGACGAGATTCGTGCTGCCGGCCTTCGCGATGCCGCCGAGCGATTTCTCCAGTACGGTCGTGAGGCCGCCGGCCTTGTTGCCGGCCGACGGGTTGTTGTTCATCGCCGCGTGATGGCGTGCGCAATAGTCCTCCCACCAGCGGATGCGCTCGACCAGCTTCTCGCCCACTTCGCGCGACACCGCGCGACGCGTGAGCAAATGCTCGGCGCCGTAGATCTCCGGCGTTTCGGACAGGATCGCGGTCCCGCCGTGTTTCACCAGCAGGTCGACCGCCGCGCCGAGCACGGGGTTCGCGGTGATGCCCGAATAGCCGTCGGAGCCGCCGCATTGCAGGCCGACCGTCAGGTGGCTCGCGTCGACGGGCTCGCGCCGCACGTCGTTTGCGGCGGCCAGCATCGACTCGACGAGCGCGATGCCCTTCTCGATCGTCTTGCGCGTGCCGCCGCTGTCCTGGATCGTGAACGTGCGCAGTCGCGCGTGCTCCGTCAGCCCCTGGGTTTCGAGCAGGCGCGGAATCTGGTTGGTTTCGCAACCGAGCCCGATCACCAGCACCGCCGCGAAATTCGGATGGCACGCATAGCCGCCGAGCGTGCGCTGCAGGATCGCGAGCGCATCTCCATCGGGATCGACTGCGCAGCCGACGCCGTGCGTCAGCGCCACCACGCCGTCGACGTTCGGATACGCGGCAAGCGCGTCCGGGTGGATGTCGCGGCGGAAATGGTCGGCGATGGCGCGCGCGACCGTCGCCGAGCAGTTCACCGACGTCAGGATGCCGATGTAGTTGCGCGTCGCCACCCGGCCGTCGGCGCGCACGATGCCGTCGAACGTCGCGCGCTGCGCGTCGGGCACGAACGCGGTGTCGCGCGTGCCTTCGCCGAACGCGTAATCGCGCGCGAACTCCCCCATGTCGAGGTTGTGCGTGTGGACATGCTGGCCGGGCCGGATCGGCTGGCTCGCGAAGCCGATGATCTGGCCATAGCGGCGCACGGGCGCGCCGGCGTCGATCGCGCGTGTCGCGACCTTGTGACCGGGCGGGATCAGCCCCGCGACGCTCACGCCTTCGTCATCGAGGCGCGTGCCGCTGACGAGCTGCTCGACGGCGATGACGACGTCGTCGGCAGGATCGAGCCGGATCGTGCGTGCGCGCGACGCGGCCGGCGCCTGACGGGTTTCGGTGGGAAATGACGACATGATTCGGTTCCGGTTGAATCGGGCGACGGGCTTCAGTCGAGGCCCCGGTCGCGGTAATCGATGAGGCTCGCGCAGACGGCCAGGCCGAACGCCGCGACGACGAAAAACATCAGCGCCAGGAAATAGGTGCCGGTGAACTGCACGATGAGGCCGATCAGGATCGGCACGATGACGCCGACGATGTTCCCGCCGAAGTTCATCGCGCCCGCGAGCAGGCCCGCACGGGACTGGCCGCCGAGCGTCGCGGGCACGCCCCAGAACATCCCGCACCAGCGGATGAAGAACAACGCAACCGACAGCAGCACGACGACGCTGACGAGCCCCGTCGCGAAGCTCACCGCGAGGATCGCCGCAGCAGACGCGAGGCCCGCGACCGAGAACATTACGCGCATCACGCGGTTCGGCGCGCCGCCGGCCGCACGCCACTTGTCGGCCAGCCAGCCGCCGAACAGCTCGCCGACGAAGCCGCACATGAAGATGATGAAAGTCGCGCCGCCCATCTGCTTGAGGTCGAAGCCGTGCGCCTTGTGCAGGTAGCTGGGCATCCACGTCATCAGCCCGTAGAACACGCTGTTGTAGCAGGCCCAGCTCGCGAACATGAACAGCACGGAACGGTCGCGCAGCAGCTCGCGAAACGGCACGCTCACCTTCGGCTCGCCTGCGCGGGCCGCGGCCGCATGCACGGTCACGTGCTCGAGCTCGGCCGCGTTCACGCCGGCATGCTCGGACGGATGGTTGCGGATGTACCACCACGCGAAGATGCCGACCACGATCGTGCCCGCCCCCGCGACGACGAATGCAAGCCGCCACGAGCCGAGGCCCGCGATCAGCGCAGTGATGATGATCGCGCCGCACGCCGAGCCGAGCGGTGCCCCGCCATCGAGCAGCGCGGCGCCGCGGCCGCGCTCGGCGGGCGTGAGCCACGAGCCCGCGAGCTTCGCGCCGGCCGGCATGATCGGCGATTCGGCGATGCCGAGCCCGAGCCGCGTCAGCAGCAGCGGCACCCAGCTGAAACACACGGCCGCGACGGCCTGACAGGCGCCCCAGCCGATCGTCGCGAGGCCGACGATGGTGCGCGCCTTGTAGCGGTCGACCAGCAGCCCGCTCGGGATCTGCATCAGCGCATAGGTCCAGAAGAATGCGCTGAGCAGCACGCCCTCCATCGCGGGCGACAGACTGAATTCGGTCGAGATGATCGGCAGCGCGACGGACAGCGACGCACGGTCGATGTAGTTGATCGACGACAGCAACAACAGCAGCCAGAAAATCCGCCAGCGCACGGCGGTCGGCGCGGCGGTCGAGGCCCGGGCCGTCGGGCGGGGGCCTGCTGAGTCTTCGAGGTGCATACGTGTCTCCAGTGGGGATGAGTCGCCGGTCACGCCTTCTTCGAAGCGTTGGCCAACTAATATATTAGTTGGCAATTATAGAGATGCTTCCCAGTGTCGATACGGGGGTAAACCCGGGAATCGCTCGACCGGCGATCCCCGCCGATCCGCCGAAATCGATATGCGCATTAATATATTGATCGACCGGCGTCCATCGAGCATGCCGGCATGCCTGCCACCCTCTAGCCAATTCATGAAGTCAGAACGCACCACCCAGGACACCTTCATCGCCCGCCTGATCCCCGCCGATTTCACCCTGGACCGCTCGCAGGCCCTGTCCGTGCAGATTCACGCGCTGTTGCGCGACGCGATCGTGACGATGACGCTCCTTCCGAACGACGTCATCTACGAACGCGCCATCGCGGAGGCGCTCGGCGTGTCGCGCACGCCCGTGCGCGAGGCGCTGCTGCAGCTCGCACGCGAGGAGCTCGTGCTGATCGCCGCGCAATCGGGCACCTTCGTCGCCCCCGTCAAGCGCGAGCAGTTCGTCGAGAGCGCGCTGATCCGCAAGGTGCTGGAAACGGCCGCGATCCGCCGCGCGGCCGAAGTCATCAGCGCGCGCGAACTCGAGCAGCTCCACGACATCCAGGATGCGCACCGGCGCGCGATCGAACGCGGCAACGCGGTTGCGGCGATCGCGTGCGACAACGCGTTTCATGCAACCGTCAGCGCGGCCGCGCGGCTACCGCGCGTGCAGCAGCTCGTCGAGATCGTGCGCGCGCCGATCGACCGTGTGCGGCACGTGACCGTACGCGATCCGATCGTCGGCGAGGTCACGCTTGCGCAACACCAGAAAGTGCTCGACGCACTCGAGCAGCACGACCCCGATGCGGCCGAGCGCGCACTGCACGAGCATCTCGACGATGCGTACGCCCGGCAGCAGCGCGCGTACGACCAGCATGTCGCGTTGTTCGAAGGGCTGTGACGGCGGTCTAGCGACGGCCGGCGGCCAGCGGCTGGCGCGTCAGCGCCACGCCTGAGTGAATTCCGCGATCACGCGCGACAGGTGCGCAGCCATCGCATCGCGTGCGGCGGCCGCGTCGCGCGCCATGATCGCCGCGAAGATCCGCTGGTGATCTTCCTGCGACGCCTCGCGCAGCGCGGTCGAGTGAAAATGCTCCTCGATCTTGTCCCACAGCGGATCGCTGCGCGCGCAATCCCACATCGCAGTGACCATGTGCAGCAGCACCGTGTTGCCGGTCGATTCCGCGATGCGCAAGTGGAACTGGCGATCGGCCGCGTCGTATGCGGCCTTGTCCTCCATCTGCTCGCGCATCGTCGTCAACGAGAAGAACAGCCGGTCAAGATCCGCATCCTTGCGTTCGGTCGCCGCGAGCGCCGCGACTTCCGCCTCGA
Organism: Burkholderia sp. AU30198; assembly: GCF_020419825.1. NCBI lineage: Bacteria > Pseudomonadati > Pseudomonadota > Betaproteobacteria > Burkholderiales > Burkholderiaceae > Burkholderia > Burkholderia sp. AU30198. The sequence goes on from NZ_JAIZSA010000001.1 coordinate 1,001,019, forward strand.
TCAACCCGCGTGCGCGCAGCGTCTCGATCGGCCCCGGGCCGCGCGGCACCTCGAACGTCACCGGCCGCGCAGCATCGGCCGCGGACACATAGATACCCGAACCGATCCGCACCTCGACGACCCCCTGCACCTCGAGCGCAATGATCGCCTCGCGCACCTGCGTGCGGCTCACGCCGAACTGGTCGGCCAGGCTGCGCTCGGACGGCAGCCGCGCGCCGGCCTCGAACGCGCCGGCGGCCACCATCGCGTGAATCTGACGCGCAAGGCCGATATAGGAGCGGTCCGCGGCATCGGTGTCGCGGCTGGCGGGCAGGCTGGAAAGATCGGTCATCGAAAGGCTCGCAACGGGCTGGCCGGCGCCGTTGCGGCGCCGGATCGCCAAAATGGTACACCAATTCCGGCCCACGTCCGGTTCCGCGTGTTGGCCGGTGTGCCGGGGTCTTGACGGGAGTGCCATGCCAGCCGGTTCCGAACCTGACAACTGGTAAACCACTATCCCGCGCAACTGGCATACCAATCATAATCCGCACACCGGAGACGGGCCGGCCACTGCCGCCCGTCCGCCCGATGCCACAACCGCCTGCCAGGAGCCGCTCCAGTGAAGATGTCATTCCGTTGGTACGGCGAGTCCGATCCGGTCTCGCTGCAATACATCCGCCAGATCCCGGGCGTCACGCATATCGTGTCCGCGATCTACGACGAACCGGTGGGCGAAGTCTGGCCCGCGCACAAGATCGACGCGCTGAAGGCGACGATCGAGCACGCCGGCCTGCAGTTCGAAGTCGTCGAATCCGTGCCCGTCCACGAGGACATCAAGCTCGGCAAGCCGGGCCGTGACCGCCTGATCGACCACTACCGTCAGACGATTCGTCATCTCGGCGCGGCCGGCGTGCGCGTCATTTGCTACAACTTCATGCCCGTGTTCGACTGGACGCGCACCGAGCTGTCGAAGACGCTCGACGACGGTTCGACCTGCCTCGCGTTCAGCACCGACGCGGTCGACCGGATCGATCCGGACGACGGCATCGCGCTGCCGGGCTGGGATTCGAGCTACCAGCCCGAACAGTTGAAGGCACTGCTCGCCGAGTATCGCGACGTCGACGAGGCGGCGCTGTGGGCGAACCTCGAATACTTCCTGAAGGCGATCATCCCCGTCGCCGAGGAAGCCGGCGTGAAGATGGCGATCCACCCCGACGATCCGCCGCGCCCGATCTTCGGGCTGCCGCGCATCGTGAAGAACCGCGACGATCTCGCTCGGATCGTGCGCATCGTCGACACGCCCGCGAACGGGCTGACGCTGTGCTCGGGCTCGCTCGGCGCGGGCCCGCAGAACGATGTCGAGGCGCTCGTGCGCGAATTCGGCGCGATGGGCCGGATCCACTTCGCGCACATCCGCAACGTGAAGGTCGACCCGAACGGCGATTTCGAGGAAACCGCCCATTTGTCGAGCTGCGGCTCGCTCGACATCGCCGCGATCGTGAAGGCGTACCACGACACCGGCTTCACCGGCTACGTGCGCCCCGACCACGGCCGCATGATCTGGGGCGAAACGGGCAGGCCCGGCTATGGCCTCTACGACCGTGCGCTCGGCGCGGTCTACCTGAACGGCCTGTGGGAAGCGCTCGCGAAATTCGACCGCACGCCGTCGCAAACCACCCGATAACTCGCCCATCGAGGCCGCTGGCGCTGCGGATCGCCGGTGGCCCGTCACGACATTCCGCGCGGAGACACCGCATGCCACGCATCCGATGGGCCATGATCCTGATGTGCTTCCTGGCCAACGTCATTAACTTCATCGACCGCGCGAACCTCGCGATCGCGGCGCCCAGCATCCGCGCCGATCTAGGCCTCGACGCGGTCGGCATGGGGCTCGTGCTGAGCGCGTTCTTCTGGACCTACGCGTTCCTGCAACTGCCGGCCGGCTGGTTCATCGACAAGGTCGGCGTGCGCGTGAGCCTCGCGCTCGCGGTCGGCTGGTGGTCGGTGTTTACCGTCGCGACGGGTGCCGCGCGCGGCCTCACGCAGCTCGTCGGCGTGCGGCTGATGCTCGGCGTCGGCGAAGCGGCCGCGATCCCGTCATTCGCGAAGGTCGCGTTCAACTGGTTCCCGCGCAGCGAACGCGGGCTCGCGAGCAGCATCTTCGACAGCGGCTCGCGCGTCGGCTCCGCGCTGTCGCTGCCGCTCGTCGCGTGGCTGATCTCGATCGTCGGCTGGCGCGGGTCGTTCGTGATCACGGGCGGCATCGGCATCGTGTGGGCACTGGCGTGGTGGTTCGTCTATCGCGACCCGGAACGCTATCGCGCGATCGCGCCCGATGCCGTCGATGCACTGCTCGCGCAGCGCGGCACGCAGACCGTTGCGGCCGCAACCGACGGCCCGAAGGTGTCGTGGCTCGACCTGTTCCGCTACCGCACCGTGTGGGGCATGATGATCGGCCTGTTCTGCCTGAACTTCGCGATCTACTTCTTCATCACCTGGTTCCCGAGCTACCTGCTGCAATCGCGCGGCTTCTCGTTGGCGTCGCTCGGCACGTGGGGCATGCTGCCCGCGCTGCTCGCGATTCCGGGCGGCTGGCTCGGCGGCTATGTGTCGGACAGCCTGTTCCGCCGCGGCTGGAGCGCGACCGCCGCGCGCAAGACCTGCCTCGTGATCGGGATGCTGCTGTCTTCGTCGATCGCGCTGTCGGCGTTCGTTGAAAACGTGTGGGCCTGCCTCGGCCTGTTCGCGCTGGCTTATGCGAGCCTGTCGTTCGCGGGCGCCAACGTGTGGACGCTCGTCGGCGAAGTCGCGCCGACGCCCGCGCACGTCGCGTCGCTCGGCGGCATCCAGAACTTCGCGGGCAACCTCGCGGGGATCTTCATCACGACGTTCACGGGCGTGATGCTGTCGATCACGAAGGGCTCGTTCGTCGTGCCGCTCGCGGTGGCCGGCGCGTTGTGCGTGGTCGGCGCGCTGTCGTACCTGTTCATCGTCGGCAAGGTCGAGCCGTTGCCGCCGCTGCGCGGCGGTGCGAGCCCGCGGAACGTCGAGCCGAACGCCGCCTGACGCGGCAGGAAAGCGCGGCCGCCTCGCCCGCGCTTTCCTTTTCGGGCCGCGCATCGGACAATGAGCCGCGCCCGCCGGCGCGGCGCCGCTCCGGCCCGCGCGTGGCGACGGCGCGCGCCACCCTCGCCGATGAAACGCTACGAAACCCTCGCCCACACGATCGCCGACGACATCCGCAACGGCAACCTCGCGGTCGGCACGCGCCTGCCGTCGTTACGGCAGATCATTGCGCAGCATGGCGTGAGCCAGTCGACGGTATTTCGCGCGTACTACCTGCTCGAACAATGGGGGCTGATCCGCGCGCGCGAACGCTCGGGCTACTACGTCGCGCCGGGCGCCACGCCGGAGGCGAGCCCGGTTGCCAAGCGCCGTGCAAGCCGTGCCGGCGCCACGCGCAAGGTCGACATCAGCAGCCTCGTGTTCTCCGTCCTGGACGCGGCCACGCAACCCGGCATCGTGCCGCTCGGCTCCGCGTTCCCGTCGCCGCAGCTGTTTCCGCTGCCACGTCTCGCCAAATCGCTCGCGCAGGCCACGCGGCTCGTCAGCCCGTGGAGCACGGTCGTCGACCTGCCGCCCGGCAACGAGGCGCTGCGCCAGCAGATCGCGCGGCGCTATCTCGCGACGGGCATCTCGCAGCCGATCGACGAGATCGTCGTCACGAACGGCGCGCTCGAAGCATTGAACCTGTGCCTGATGGCCGTCACGCGGCCCGGCGACGTCGTGGCCGTCGAAGCACCCGGCTTCTACGCGGCGCTGCAGGCGATCGAGCGGCTCGACCTGCGCGCGGTCGAGATTCCCGTCGATCCGCGCACGGGCCTCGATCTCGACGCACTCGCGAATGCGCTCGACCGGCATGACATCCGCGCGTGCTGGTTCATGACCAATTTCCAGAATCCGACCGGTGTCACGCTGTCCGCCGAGAAAAAGCGCGCGCTCGTCGAGTTGCTCGCCGCGCGCGAGGTGCCGCTGATCGAGGACGACGTGTATGGCGAGCTGCACTTCGGCCCCGACTATCCGCTGCCCGCGCGCGCGTTCGATCGGCACGGCCTCGTGATGCACTGCAGTTCGTTCTCGAAAACGCTCGCGCCCGGCTACCGGATCGGCTGGGCCGCCGCCGGCCGGTTCGCGGAGAAGGTGCAGCGGCTCAAGCTGATGACGACGCTGTCGGCCAGCATTCCCGCGCAGGTCGGCATCGCGAACTATCTCGAGCACGGCGGCTACGACCGGCACCTGCGCAAACTGCGCGGCGCGCTGCACACGCAGCTCGACAAGATGGACGACGCGCTGCGGCGCTGGCTGCCGGCCGGCGTCGAGTGGGTACGGCCCGAAGGCGGCTACTTCCTGTGGCTCGCGTTTCCCGACGCGATCGACGCGATGGAGTTGCATCGCCAGGCGATCGCACGCGGGATCAGCTTCGCGCCGGGGCCGCTGTTTTCGGCCGCGCACGGCTTCGAGCGTTGCGTGCGCGTGAACTTCGGCCATCCGTGGAGCCGCGACATCGAGCATGCGATCCGCGTGCTCGGCGAGCTCGTCGCGCAGCCTTCGGTGCGCAAGGGCGGTTGAATCGCACACGGTGCGCACGGTGTGCACTGCCCGCGTCGCGGTGATGCACGCAATCCACGCGCGGGTTACAGTGCGAATCCCGCCGCCCTTCACGATTTCCGATGAGTCAACTGCCCTACCTCGATCACGACGCGCTGTTGAAACTGACGGCTGAAGCCGCGCACGTCACGCAATCGTGCACCTGCACGAAAACGCCGCTCGCCGGATGGACGACCCTGCCGCTGTCGCTGCAGGACGCGCAACTGACCGAAGTCGCCACGCTCGCGCCGCCCGGCGAGACGGAGCCGACCTACGCCGAATATCATCCGGGCGGCACGCGTTACGCGTCGGACGACGCGCCGATCGCCCTGCGCCATTTCCCGTACAACCGCTGCACCGTCAACCGCTGCCGCTCGTGCGGCCGCCTGTTCCTGCGCTACCAGGAAGGCGGCGGCTACTTCATCGACCAGCGCATCCGCGCGCTCGATCCGGCGCGCGTCGTCGACGCCGACGCATAAACACCGCCACGGGCATGCACGCATGCCCGCCCCGCGCCGGCGCCCTGCCGGCCATCTGCTGCGCCCTTTTCATCCCGATCTGCTGCTTGTCCCGCCGCGCCGCGTTCCCTACGCTGTCTCCGGTTGCCTGACACCCGTCGCAACGTCTCTCCCGAGCCGCGCGCTTCGCGCCGCGGCTCCTCTCGCGTATCACGTCATGTATCGATATACCGTTTTCGACCGGGCGCTCGTGCACAGCCGCGCCGCCCAGTTTCGCGACCAGCTCGAACGCTGGCAGCACGGCACGCTGAGCGAAGACGCGTTCCGGCCGCTGCGTCTGCAGAACGGCTGGTACGTGCAGCGCCACGCGCCAATGCTGCGCGTCGCCGTACCGTACGGCGAACTGTCGAGCGCACAGTTGCGCGTGCTCGCGCGGATCGCGCGCGACTACGACGTGCCCGACGACGCCACCTACCGCGCCGCATGCGACGCACAGTCCTTGCTCGGCACGCTGCGCCTGCCGACCCGCAGCGCGCACTTCACGACGCGCACCAACGTGCAGTTCAACTGGATTCCGCTCGCCAGGGCGGCCGACGTGATGGACCTGCTCGCGACCGTCGACATGCACGGCATCCAGACGAGCGGCAACTGCATCCGCAATATCTCGTGCGACGAGCGCGCCGGCGTCGCGCCGGACGAGATCGCCGATCCGCGCCCGTTTGCCGAGGTGATGCGCCAGTGGACGACGCTGCACCCCGAGTTCGCATTCCTGCCGCGCAAGTTCAAGATCGCGATTACCGGCGCGGCTGAAGACCGCGCGGCCACCGACTGGCACGACGTCGGCCTGAAGCTCGTGCGCGACGAAGCGGGCGCGCTCGGCTTTCGCGTGAGCGTCGGCGGCGGGATGGGCCGCACGCCGACGATCGCGACGCTGCTGCGCGCGTTCCTGCCGTGGCAGCACGTGATGAACTACATCGAGGCGATCGTCCGCGTGTACAACCGCTACGGACGGCGCGACAACAAGTACAAGGCGCGCATCAAGATCCTCGTGAAGACCGAGGGGCAGCGCTACATCGACGACGTCGAGGAGGAGTTCCGCCAGATCGTCGATCACGACGGCGGGCCGCATACGATTCCGCAGGTCGAGTTCGACCGCGTCGCCGCGTCGTTCGTCCCGCCGCGGCTCAAGCCGCGCACGGCCAGCCTGCGCGACGCGAACCAGCGCGTGTCCGCCCACGCGGCACGCCATCCGGCCTTCGCGCGCTGGCTCGGCCGCAATGTGGCCAGCCACCGCGACCCGGCGCTGCGCATCGTCACGCTGTCGTTCAAGCGCCGCCTGCAGGCGCCGGGCGACGCGTCGCCCGACCAGCTCGATGCGCTCGCCGATCTCGCCGACCGCTTCTCGGCCGGCGAGGCCCGCGTCACGCACACGCAGAACGTCGTGCTGCCGTGGGTGCATGTCGACGACCTGTTCCTGCTGTGGGAAAACGCGCGCGCGATCGGGCTCGCCAGCGCAAACGTCGGACTCCTGACGGACATGATCGCGTGCCCGGGCGGCGACTTCTGCGCACTCGCGAACGCACGCTCGATCCCGATTGCCGATGCGATCGCCGAGCGCTTCCAGGATCTCGACATGCTGCACGACGTCGGCGACATCGACCTGCACATCAGCGGCTGCATCAACTCGTGCGGCCATCATCACAGCGGCCACCTCGGCATCCTCGGCGTCGACAAGGACGGCGCCGAGTGGTACCAGGTCACGCTCGGCGGCTCGGACGGCTCGACCGCGAGCGGCCCCGCGCGGCCGGGCAAGGTGATCGGCCCGTCGTTTTCGGCGGACGAGATCGTCGATGTCGTCGATGCGATCGTCAACGCGTATCTCGACGCGCGGATCGATGACGACGGCCGCAGCGAACGATTCATCGACACGGTGCGCCGCATCGGCGCGGAACCCTTCAAGGCCGCCGCGAACGACGCGCGCCACCAGCCGGAGCACGCATGAAGCAGGCACACCCGACCGCACGCATCCGGCTGCTGACGCCGGCCGAACACACCGGCGACACGCAGCAACACGACGCCGCGACGCTGACGATCGGCAACGACGAGGAACTGCCGCCGCTCGCCGCGCAAATCGCGCAGGCTGCGCGTATCGACCTGCAGTTTCCGGCGTTCACCGATGGCCGTGCGTACAGCCAGGCGTACCTGCTGCGCAAGCGCTACGGCTTCGCCGGCGACCTGCGCGCGACCGGCGACGTGCTGGTCGACCAGGTGCTGCTGATGGAGCGCACGGGGTTTTCGAGCGCGGTGCTCGGCGACGGCACGGACATCACAGCCGCGCGGCGGCAGCTCGACCGGTTCCCGGGCTTCTATCAGCGCGATGCGAGAACGGCAATGCCGCAGCAGGACGCAGCCACGCCAGCCGGAAAATGAAACGGGCGGCCCGCAGGCCGCCCGTACGATGAACCGGAAGCTATCGGCCGGTGCCCGCCGCGCAGCGGGCGCCGGCGTTCAGCGCGCCGCCACCGGTTTGCCGAACGCGCCGAGAATCTTCTTCTCGAGCGCGATGTAGTCACGGCCGAAGTGGTGATCGCCTTGCGTCTTGATCACGTCGGCGCCCGTATTCACGAGTGCCGGACACATCGTGTCCTTCTCTTCCGCGCCATAGAAGCACTGCACGAGCTGCGGCGGCACCTTCGCCATTTCCGGCGCGACCTTCAGCGCCTTGTCGCTCGCGGGCATGCCGAGCCAGCCCGTCACACGGATCTGGAAATCGGCGGCCGGCGCGAAGCCGAGCAGCGACATCACGGCGACCTTGTCGCGCAGGTCGGCCGGCAGCCGGTTGTACGCGAACGGCATCACGTCGGCGCCGAACGAGTAGCCGACCAGCGCCACGCGATTCGCATGCCAGCGCGCCATGTAGGTACGCATCACGCGCGCGAGATCGCGGCTCACCTGCGCCGGCGGCTTCTCGCTCCAGAAATAGCGCAGGCTGTCGATCCCGACCACCGACACGCCGTCGCGCTGCAGCGCCTCGGCGATCGTCTTGTCGAGATCGCGCCAGCCGCCGTCACCCGAGATCACGATCGCGAGCTGGCCATTGCCGCCCTTGGCCGGCAGCTCGACGAGCGGCAGATCCGACACGTCGAGTTCGTCGCCGCTGGTGGTGTCCCGCAGATGCGACGTGACGAGCGACACCAGCTTCGCGGAATCGCCCGCGGCCGCGGTTTCGACGAAGCCCGGCATCGCACGGCGCACGATCGTCGGATCGGGCGGGCACGGCTTGAAGCGCGGATCGAGCTTCGCGGCCTGATCGACCGATACGACCCCGGCAATCGTGTTCTCCGGCGCCATCGACAGGATCTGCTTCGCGATCGCGCCGCCCTGGCCCACGCCCGCGACGATCGGCGTGAAGTAGCGCGACGATTGCGCGAGGCGTTCGAGTTGGTGACTGACCGCTTCGGCGTCGCCGTCGAGGTGGTGGCAGGTCTCCGGCTTCGCGGCGAGATTCATCGCATACCGCTCCGAATCGACGCCGACCGTCATCGCACCGGCCTTCGCGAGCGCATCGGCGGCCTGCTGGTCGGCCGCATTCCAGCCGGCCTCGCGCGAGAACAGCACGACGAAGCCGCGCAGCGGCCCGCTGGGTTTGGTCACGGTGACGGGCCCATAGCGGCCGCCCGATACGGTTTCGGCCTTCACCGCGGCTGGCTGCGTAGCGCACGCGGCGCCGGCCAGCATCATTCCCGCGCAGGCGGCTGCCGCCCGCGCGATTCCCTTCTTCAAACTCATGAACGCCGACCTCCAGCCAGCAATGACAGATCCGCCAGCGTGACGAACACGCCGACCGTGCCCGAGGCCGCGAGATAACGCGGCTCCCAGTGCGGTTCGAACTTGCTCTTGAATGCACGCAAGCCGCGGAAGTTGTAGAAGCGGCCGCCGAAGCGCCAGACCATCAGGCCGATCCGGTGCAACGGCGACGGCATCTTCGCCGCCCCCATCCCCGAGAACGGCGCGATGCCCAGGCTCAGCTTGCGGAAGCCCGCTTCCTTCAGATGCAGCGCGAGCTGCGTAAACAGATACTCCATCGCGTACGGCGACGCGTCCGGCAGATGGCGCATCACGCCGACCGTCGCCTCGGTGTTGAGGTCGGTCGTCATGAACGTGACGAACGCGATCGGCTTGTCGGCCTGACGCACGAGCATCACCGACTGCGTCGCCAGATAGCCGTCGTGGAACGCGGCGACCGAGAAGCTCTTCTCGCGCGCGTCGCGGCTGTCGAGCCAGCCGTCGGAGATGTCGCGCAGCGCCGGCAGCGCGGCCGGCACGTCGCTCGGCGCGATCACCTCGACCGTCAGCGCGTCCTTGTCGCCGCGACGCAGCGCGTAGCGCAGGTGCGACCGGTTCGAACCCTTCAGGTCGAACTGGTCGAGCGCGATATGCGCTTCCTCGCCGAGCTTCATCAGCGTGAGCCCCGCGTCGAGATACAGCGGCAGCGCGTTCGCACGCACCTGGTAGAACGCCGCACGGCCGCTATGCGCATGCGCGAGCGCGATGAACTTGCTGATCAGTGCCGGCCATTCCTCGCGCGGTCCGACCGGGTCGTGAAGCGCGGCCCACGTGCGGCCGTTCTTCGCATACATCAGGAATGCCTGGCGGGACTCCGAGAACAGGAACGACTTGTCGCCCATCAGCGCGAGGCCCGCATCGCTGCATTCCTGCGCGCGGATGATCCGCTCGGCATCCGACAGATCCTGCGCCACGGGCTTCACGAAACGGCCGGGTGCCGGGCGCAGCAGTTGCCACAGCGCGAACAGCGCTACGAACACGCCGGCCGCGAGCGTCGCGCGCAGTGCACGCGGCGCACGCGCGTCGAACGAGAAATGCGACCACAGCTCGCGCGTGTACGGCACGTCGCGGAACGCGAAGAACAGCACCCACACGGCCAGCATCAGCACCATCGCCACCGACACGAACCAGCTCACGGTGAAGCGCTCGGCCAGCAGCGACGAATGACGGTTGAAGCGGCGACGGCTGACGAGCAGCAGCACCAGCAGCGTGCCGAGCACGCCGGCCTCGACGAATGCGAGGCCCTTCACCAGCGACAGCGCGAGGCTGGCGAGCGTCAGCGCGAAGGTCATCCACCATGCGCCGTCGAGGCGGCGCAGCAGCCCGCGCGCGACGAACAGCAGCGCAACGCCGAGCACGCTGCAGATCACCTGCGAGCCTTCGATCACCCACAGCGGCACGAGGTGGCGCAGGATCGCGATCCGGTGCCAGAACGCGGGCGTCGCGCTCGAGATCACCAGCATCCCGCCGACCGCGAACGTCACGAGGCTCAGGAACACCGGCGCGAGCTGCGACACGCGCACGGCCTGCCGCGTCACGAGCCGCCGCCGCAGCGCGCGGCCCTCGAAACCGGCCAGCAGGCCGGCCGACAGCACGAGCGGCACGCCGAAATAGATCGCGCGATATGCGATCAGCGCGGCGACCATCGCGTGCGGCGGCACTTCGCGGCCGAGCGTGAAGACCATCGCGGCTTCGAACACGCCGATCCCGCCCGGCGTATGGCCGATCATCCCGAGCAGCATCGCCGCTGCGTAAACAGTAATGAAGGTCGGGAAGCCGACCGGCGCGGCCGGCAGCAGCACCCACAGCGTCAGGCCTGCCGCGACGATGTCGAGTACCGCATAGACGACCTGCGCGACGAGATCGCGCCGAGCCGGCACGTCGAACGACAGCCACTTGAAGCGCGTGACGACCGGGCGCGCGGTGTTGCCGCACATCACGACCATCGCGGCCAGCACCACGAGCAGCGCCGCGCCGGTCCACGTCAGCACCCCGGGCGCGACATGCAGCATCGCGGCGAGCGCCTCCGGCACGCAGACCATGCCGAGCGCCGTCATCCACACCATCGCGAGCGCCAGCGTGCCGCTCGTGAACACCGTCATCCGGCCGATCTGCGCGGGCGTGACGCCCGACACGCCGTACACGCGGGCGCGCACCGCGCCGCCCGTCAGCGCGCCGAAGCCGGTCGCATTACCGAGCGCGGACCCGGCGATCGCGCCGATCCACAATGCGACGCGCGGCACCTTCGCGGCGACATAGCGCAGGCCGACCGCGTCGCGGGCGACGAGCGCGAGATAGCTGAGGGCCGTCGCGGCCAGCGACGCGCCCCACTCGCCGGCGGACATGTGACGCAACTGACGGATCACCGACCGGTAGTCGACGGATTCCGACAGGTGCTGGAATACCACGATCAGCAGCAGGCCGATGCCGAGCGCAAGCAGCGGCGACAGCAGACGCTCGTTGCGGATCAGCGCCCGGACACGGGCGATCACCGCCGCGGCGCGGCCGGGCGAACCAGAGTGGCGGGAAGACATAGAGTGTTCAGTGGTGGTGCATAGCGTGTCGCGGCGCAAGGCGGCCAGGCGGCGACGTATCTGGTTGTTCTGCGTGGGCGATCGGCCGAAGGAATGGGCAGGTGGCGCCTGGATCAGAACTTACGAGTATACGGAATTTATATTACAGAATCTTTCAGATTCGGATTGTGGGGTTTTGTCGTACCGCGTGCGTAAAAATCGCATCAAAAACACGGTGCCCGACAAACGCAAGGTGCGCATCATACCGGGAACCGGACGGGATTTTTCATCGGACGAATGACTTGTCACGCATTTGGGAGAAATCTGCCGGACGATTCCCCGCGCACGAGGACGAAAACGTAAGGCCCCGCGCATTTCAGAAATGGGGACGGGGCTCCGATAGGGTCGGCATGCGGTCGGGTCGAGGCCTTCCGGTGCCAGACGAACGCGTTCGTCGGCGCCCACCCGGGTATTGTCGTCAATACTGCGCCGTCAACTGAAAGCCGACCGTCATACGCGGTGTCAGGCAGCCTGACGGGTAGTAGACCAGCGTACCCGCAACCGTGACAGATCAGGCGGCCGCGACCCGCATGCCGGCCGAGACGCCCCCTGCCATCGCTCACGGGCTGATCGGTGTCGTGCGCACCTATGCGGCGGGCGGCATACCCGGCACGACCGAGAACCGGATGCCGCCCGTCAGCGTCGTGCCGGGCGCCACGACGTTGCGTTACGGGTTTCGCCGCTGGCGCGTCGTCCGGCCGATCCACGATATGTGTCGTCTCTCCACCGCCGCCTTGGCGGAGCGGATCGCACTGTCGAAGCTCGGCTCGGTTGCCACGTGCCGATTGTCGACGCTGACGAACCACCTGTCTCTCGCGTGACACCAGCGGACCCGTCGATCGTCCATCAGCGACGAAAACCAGCGCCATACGGCAGCGTCGTCGGAATTGGCAACGATCGCTGCCTGCCTGCGCGCTTCCCGCAAGTCATCCGGCGCACCCGCCAGCGGTGGTGGCCGACAGGAATCGGCCATGCTACAAAGCGGCCGCGATCTCGGGTAGCGCAACGAACAGATCATCGACGAGGCCGTAGTCGGCCACGCTGAAGATCGGCGCCTCCGGATCCTGGTTGATCGCGACGATCACCTTCGAATCCTTCATGCCGGCCAGGTGCTGGATCGCCCCCGAAATGCCGACCGCGACGTACAGCTGCGGGGCGACGATCTTGCCGGTCTGGCCGACCTGGTAGTCGTTCGGCACGTAGCCCGCGTCGACCGCCGCGCGCGATGCGCCCAGTGCGGCATGCAGCTTGTCGGCCAGCGGCTCCAGCATCTTCGTATAGTTATCGCCGCTGCCCAGCCCGCGGCCGCCCGACACGACGATGCTCGCGCTCGTGAGCTCCGGACGGTCCAGCTTCGTTACTTCACGGCTCATGAATTGCGACTTGCCGGCGTCGGCTGCCGCTTCGATCTTCTCGACCGATGCGCTGCCGCCAACGGCCGCCACCGGATCGAAACCCGTCGCGCGCACCGTGATCACCTTGACCGGATCGCTCGACTGCACCGTCGCAATCGCGTTGCCCGCATAGATCGGGCGCTCGAACGTATCGGCCGACACCACCGCCGTGATCTCGGAGATCTGCGCGACATCCAGCTTCGCGGCGATGCGCGGCGTGACGCTCTTGCCGTAGGCCGTGGCCGGCGCGAGGATGTGCGAGTAATCCTTCGCGATGTTCATCACTGTCGCTTCGATGTTCTCGGCAAGACCATCGGCCAACTGCGACGCATCGGCCAGCAGCACCTTCGACACCCCTGCGATCTTCGCTGCTGCGTCCGCTGCCGCTTGCGCGTTGTGGCCCGCGACCAGCACGTGAATGTCACCGCCGACGAATTTGCCAACCTCGGCTGCCGCCGCCACCGTGTTCAGCGTCGCGGCCTTGATCGACGCGTTGTCATGTTCTGCAATCACCAGAATCGTCATTTCTTTCCGCTCCCTCTTACAGCACCTTGGCTTCGGTCTTCAGCTTCTCGACCAGCGTCTTCACGTCCGGCACCTTCACGCCGGCTGCGCGCTTCGGCGGCTCGACCACCTTCAGCGTCTTCAGACGCGGCGCGACATCCACGCCCAGGTCTTCCGGCTTCACAGTTTCCAACGGCTTCTTCTTCGCCTTCATGATGTTCGGCAGCGTCACGTAGCGCGGCTCGTTCAGCCGCAGATCGGTGGTAACGACCGCGGGCAGTTGAAGCGACAGCGTTTCCGCGCCGCCGTCGACTTCGCGTGCGACCGTGGCTTTACCGTCGGCCACCGTCACCTTCGACGCGAACGTCGCTTGCGGCAGGCTTGCCAGCGCGGCCAGCATCTGGCCCGTCTGGTTCGAATCGTCGTCGATTGCCTGCTTGCCGAGGATCACCAGCTGCGGCTGCTCCTTGTCGACCAGCGCCTTCAGGATCTTCGCGACGGCCAGCGGCTCGACGCCATCGGTCGACTCGACGAGGATCGCGCGATCCGCGCCGATCGCCAGCGCCGTACGCAGCGTTTCCTGCGCTTGCGCAACACCGACCGATACGGCGATCACTTCGGTCGCCACGCCCGCTTCCTTCAGGCGCACCGCTTCTTCAACCGCGATTTCGTCGAACGGGTTCATCGACATCTTCACGTTCGCGATGTCGACACCTGTGTTGTCCGACTTCACGCGGACCTTCACGTTGTAATCGACCACTCTTTTCACTGGCACCAGGATTTTCATCGCTTATCCGCCCGAATTGAAGGGGCCGGCGCCTGTCGCCCGCCCCATGAGGTTTAGAACAGGTGATACATCCCGATCCGCAAAGCGATCTGATGATTGTTGCTCGACGCGTTACCGACCACGCCGTCGAAAATCGCGGCCTGCGCCGCCGCACCGCCCGCGCGCTGGTAGACACCCATCGCATAAACTGACGTGCGCTTCGACAGCGCGTACGATGTTGTCAGGCCGGCCTGATGGTAGATCGGCGCCGCATCCGAGTAACCGACATGCCCGTGCGTATAGGTATAGGCGCCGCCAACCGACCACGCGGCGGTCAACGCATAGCGCGCCCAGACCTCATAGTTGTCGAAGCGGACCGTCGACGTCGTGCCGTTCGCGCGCTCGAAGCGCGTGTCGGTAAAGTCCAGCCCGACCGTCGCATGGCCGAACGCATAGCTGGCCGCAGCACCGACCACCTGCTCGTTGGCCGGATTGCCGACATAGCTGAACGGCCCTGAAGCACCGATCGCCGGGCCCGTCGTGTCGGACACGAAATCGCCGTCGGTGAACAGCAGTGCCGGATTCTTCGCGTACAGGTAGGCGGCCGCAACATTGAACGACGCAATCGAATAACTCGCGCCGATGCTCCACATGCCGGTCGTGCCGCGCCCGGGCGCAGTCGAATTCGTGAACGAGTACATGCCGCCGAACGTCAGGCCGCCGAAGCTCGGGCTCGCATACTTGATCGCGTTGTCGACGCGAAACGAGTTGTCGGTGTTGTCGATGTCGCCTGCATGCACGAACGGCCCGCCGAACTGGCCGGGCGCCGTCAACGGCTGCAGATAGTCGACGATCGAATCGTACTGGCGGCCGAACGTCAGCGTGCCGAACCGCGCATCCGACAAGCCGACGTACGCCTGCCGGCCGAACATGCGGCCACCCTGGCGCAGCTGCCCGTTTTCCGCGCTGAACCCGGATTCGAGCTTGAAGATCGCCGACAGGCCGCCACCGAGATCCTCGCTGCCCTTCAGCCCCCACCGGCTTCCATAAATGCCGTCATAAGTGCCGTCCTGCATGTGCCACAGCGATTTGCCGCCGCTGTTGTTCGTGTAGTCGATGCCCTCGTCGATCACGCCGTACAGCGTGACGGTCGATTGCGCATGCGCGGCCGTCGGAAAAACGAGGCAGGCCGACGTCATGATCATCGAACCGGGCAAGAGCCATTTCGTTTTTTTCATTTGGTATCCTGATTGATATTGGTGATCCAGTTCGTGTTCTGTAACGTGTGTCGATTCAAGTGCTGGTGAAGAATCTTGCCCGGGGCGAGCGCACTGCCCGTCGCCCCGGATCCGGCCGCCGCGCGGGAATCAGCCTGTTTTCGTCACGCCGCGCAACGTGCGCGACGCGACGCAGCCGGGTTGCGTCACCGGCAGGAACGTTCCGCTCACTGAATGATCCGCGGCGCGCCCACGTCGGCGGCCGATGTCGACAGGCCGTAGGTCTTGAGGATCCGGGCGATCTCCCCCGACTGGCGCAACGCGTCGATATTGGCGCTGAGCGCGGCGCCGAGTGCGGCATTCGTCTTCGTGAAGAGCAGCGCCGTCTGCCCCGGTTCGAGCGACGCGGGCACGCGCGGATCGGGCTTCACGAGCATGATCTTCATCGACCCATAGCCGCCCTTCGCCTGGTTGTATTTCGACACGGCATAGCTGTCGGTGCCGACGTCGATCCGGCCCGCGGCAAGATCCTGCGCCATCGCAACGGGATTCGGGTAGACGACCAGCGCGCTGCCGAGCAGCTTCTGCAGGTTCCCGGTCCACAGGTAGCCTTGCACCGTACCAACCCGCTTGCCGACAATGCTGTCGACGGTGTCGATACCCTGCTTCGAGATCACCGCCATCTGGTCGAGATACATCGGATCGCTCAGGCCCAGCACCTTGGCGCGATCGGCCGTGCGATACCAGTCGCCGAGGCCGACGTCGGCCCGCCGCGACACGACGGACTGCACCACGGCAGCCGGATCGATGACGGACACCGCAATCTTCAGGCATTCCCGCGCAGCGATCTGCTTGACGATCTCGCCGTCGACGCCCTTGAGGTCATCCGCGCCGGCCGGAATCGAATAAGGCGGGAAATCCCACACGGCGACCGACAGCGTGCCGGGCCGGATCGTCTCGAACTGGTGCGCGGGCTTGCAGGACTGTGCGCGAGCTGTGGCGCCGAGGCCCGTGAGACACAGGCCGATGAACGCGAGCGAAAGGCGGCGCATGGGTGATGTCATGAGAATTCCCCCGAAACAGCGTGGCAGGTTGAAAAAGGCCGGAAACCGGCAAACGAAAGGAACGAATCGAATGGCATCGCCGACTCAGCGAACCGCGTGCCGTCCCAGGCGGCGTTCGAGTGCAGATACGGCGAAGGTCGCCGGCACGCAGATCAGCGCGAACATCAGACCCGCGAGCAGGAGCACGGGCATGTATTCGAATGTCGACGATCCGATGCTCGACGCGCGGCTGACGAGTTCGGGCAGCGCGATCGTGAAGCACAGCGACGTGGCCTGCAGCATCATGATCGAGAAACCGAGCAAGGCCGGCAGCGCAACGCGCAGGCCCTGCGGCACGACCACGAAGCGCAGCGCATCGACTGCATTGAGTCCGATCACCGCGGCCGCTTCCTTCTGCCCGTGCGGCACGGCGTCGAAGCCCGCGCGAATGATTTCACTCGTGTAAGCACCGGTGCAGCACGCCAACGCCACCACGGCGGACAGGAACGATGACAGCGTCAACCCTGCATTCGGCAACCCGAAATAGAAGAACTGCAGCAGGATCAGTGCCGGCGCGCCACGCCCGATCTCGACGAACACCAGCGCGGCGACGCGGATCGCCTTCGGCTTCATCGACACGCAAAGCGCGAGCACGAGGCCGAGCGGAATGCCGATCGCAAGGCTCAGTGCGGTGACTTCGAGCGACAGACGGTAGCCGCCGAGCAGGTCGGGCAGCCAGGATTGCCAGAGATCGATCATGGAACTCATCGCGACACCCGCGAACGAAGGTGAAGATCGGCCCAGCGCGACAGCCATGCGACCGGGATGCTGAGAGCGATGTACAGCAGCGCGGCAGCAGCGTAGACACCCAGTCCGCGAAACGTCTGCTGCGACACGTGATAGGCCTGGAACGCAAGCTCGCCGACGCCGATCGTGGACGCGACGGCCGAATCCTTCAGCAGCCCGATCAGGTAGGTCGCCGCGGTCGGCAGCGCGATGCGCACCATCTGCGGGAGAATCACGTCGCGAAACTGCTGCGCACGCGTGAGGTTCAGCACTTTCGCCGCTTCGTACTGCCCCGGGTGAATCGCCGTCAACGCACCGCGATAGACCTCGGACAGATTGGCCGCGGTCACGAGACCGAGACCCAGCGCGGCCGCCGTGAACGGGTTGAGCGGCAGCAGGTCGTTGCCGATCCCGAAGAACACGAAGAACAGCCACACGATCGGCGGCACCGACCGGCAACCGACGACGAACGCGGTCGCGAGTGCGCGCACGACAGGATTCCGGGCGCTGCGCAGCGCACAGAGCGGCATCCCGAGCACCGCGCCGATCGCAAAGACCGTCAGCGTCAGCGCGATCGTCCACGGAACGCCAGCGAGAATGGCGGAAAGGTGGTCGATCATTCAGCGGTCCCTCACGGCGCTCAGGAATTTCGCGGCACGTTCCGTTCGCGGGTGGCGCATCACGACCTCGCTCGGCCCGGCTTCGAGAATCCGCCCGTCCGCCATGATGATCACGCGATCGGACACGCTCTCCGCGAAATGCATCTCGTGCGTGACCACGATCATCGTCATTCCCGACGTCGCGAGCTCGTTCATCACCGCGAGCACTTCGAGGCCGAGTTCCGGATCGAGCGCCGACGTCGGCTCGTCGAACAGCATGATTTCGGGTTCCAGCGCGAGCGCGCGAGCGATCGCGATGCGCTGCTGCTGCCCCCCCGAACAGCGCACCGGAAACTGATCGGCCTTGCTCGCGAGGCCGACCCGTTCGAGCAGTTCCATCGAGCGCCGGTCGGCATCAGCACGACTGCGGCCCATCGTGCGCTCCTGCGCAAGGCTGACGTTACGCAGCACCGTGAGATGCGGGAACAGGTTGAATGACTGGAACACCATCCCGATCCGGCGCCGCAGCGTCACGAGTTCGCGGCGCGCGGGCGCGTGGTTCGCCTCGATCGTCACGTCGCCGATCGTCACACGGCCTTCGGTCGGCGGTTCGAGCTGGTTGATGCAGCGAAGCAGCGTGCTCTTGCCCGACCCGCTCGGGCCAATGATCGCGATCACTTCGCCGGCATTCATTGAGAAGCTGACGTCCTGCAGCACACGGTGCACGCCGAACGTCTTCCCGACGGCCTCGACGCACAGGATCGGCTGCACGTCGGGATGGACGGCCTGCGTCGCGCCGGGCTCGACCCGCAGGGGGGGTGCGACAATGCTGTTCATGGAAGCTTCTCCGTCGATGGCTTTCAAGTCGAGTCTCCAGATCGATCGACTGTCGTCGCGCCCCGGGCGGAACACGTTCTCGACCTGCGATTCGTTGTCTATTTACTCAGTACACCGATGTGATTAGATGACCTATATTGAACGCATCCAATATCTCGGGCTCAAGCGATCGTTTTGCATCAGGTCTTGCGCGACACGCATCAACTCGATCGAGGGCCCGCGTGCGGACGGGCTACCGCGACGTCATCGCCCTTACCACGCGCGACGCATGCCCATCAGCTTGTTCAGGATGCGATCGAGCACCGCACGATCGTCAGCATCGAGCGTGCGCAGCATCTGTGTCTGCCGGTCGAGCGCGACGGGCAGCACGCGTTCGTAAAGCCGGCGCCCGCTTTCGTTCAGCGCGAGCCGGATTTCGCGCCGATCGTCCTCGTTCGTCTTGCGCTGGATCATCCGGCGCTCCGCGAGTCGGTTTACGGCGCGGCTGATGCTGTTTTTCGGCCGCCCCGTCACTTCGCAGATCTGCTTGGCCGTCATCGCGCCGGCAGTCGACAGGCAGGCCAGCACGTTGAATTCGTCACGACTGACGTCGAACGTCTGCATCATCTCCGCGAACACCGGTTCGTTGTAGTAGTTCGACCACAGCGTCAGCCGCCATGCATCGTTCAGCGGGCCGTTCGTGACGACGGCGTCGAACACCGCGTCGGCGCCCGTCGCGTCGTCGTGCGCTTCGTCGTCGTGCTCGGACACAAGGTCGATATCTTTCATCGCAAGCTGCTCCATCAGGTCAACGATCGGACGGCATATGGCCGTCAGCCGGTGCCGCGCATCGACGGCTCAACCAGTCGGCAAACATCAGGTCGAGATGGCCGCCACCGCCGTTCTTGAACAGGGTAATGTCGTCGTCATGCTGGCGCCCCGCCGCACGGCCGCCGCACAGGTCGAACAGATCGCCCTCGATGTCGGCCGCGTCGATCACACCCGCTTCGAGCGGCTGGCGAATGTCGCCGCAGTGTTCGGTCACGAGCGCGCGATGATCGACATGGATGCGGGCGCGCAGCAGCGCCACATCGTTCGCTTCGCGCATCGACGGCGTGTAGCCGCCGACCAGGTCGACGTGGCAGCCGGCGCGCAGCCATGCGCCGTCGAGCACCGGCGACGTCGACGACGTCACGCAGACGACGAGGTCGGCATCGCGAACGCTGCGCTCGAGATGCTCGACGGCACGCACGTCGGCACCGGGAGCATCGTCGGCCGCCTGCGCGGCGAGCCGCACCGCGCGTTCGTGGCTGCGGTTCCACACGTCGATCCGGCGCAGCGTCGGAAATTCCGCCGCCATCACGCGCAGATGCGTCGCCGCCTGCGCTCCCGCGCCGATGATCGTCAGCGTCTGCGGGTCACGCCGCGCGAGCAGGCGAGCGCCGAGCGCCGAGTCGGCTGCGGTCTTGTAGTGGGTGAATGCGTTGCCGACGATGATCGAGCGAAACCGGCCGTCTTCGGGATCGCACAGCAGGACGGCCGCATGCCAGTTGTCGCCCGAACCGGCCGCGCGCCGGTTGTTGTCGGGCGAGATAGACACGACTTTCGTGCCGACCGCGCCGTCATGCGCGCTGCCGAGCCAGATCAGCATCTCGCCATCCTCGCGCGCATCGCGCGGCACGCTGGTGTGCAGGCGCGCGAGCGGCGCATACGCGCACCGGTGGGCAGCCTCCAGCGCATCGACCATGTGCGTGGGCGGAATACGGCTCAATACCTCGTCGGAGGAGATCAGTTGAGGCAACGGACTGGATGCGATCATGGGAACCGGGCCTGTCATGTCAATGCTTGAATGTCGAAATCGATGACCGAGAGCGAGAGCGTGCCCGCGCAGGCGGCTCACGCATCGCGATCCGCTCTCAGCGGCGTTGCCGACAGCGGGATCGCGCCGGTCGACGTGATCAGCACCTGCTCCTCGAGCTTCACGCCTTCGGCTCCCCCCTGCACGCCGATGTAGCTTTCGACCGACACGACCATGTTTTCCTCGAACGTGCCGTCATACCCCCACGCATCGAAATCGACCGCATACGCGACGCTCGGGTATTCGTCGACCAGCCCGACGCCGTGCAACATCATCATGTAGCGGTTGTGAACATAACGCTCCGGTACTGGCCAGCAGCGCTCGGCGAACTCCCGGAACGTTACGCCCGCACGCAGCAGCCCGACGTTGTGGCTGATCTGGTCTTCCGCATAGCCGAGCAAATCGCGCTGGTTCGCGGACACCCCGCGCCCCGGGCATACAAAGCTGCGCGAAATGTCGGACAGGTAGCCGCCGGGCCCGACCATGTCGGTGTCGAAGCAGACCATGTCGCCCGGCTCGATCACGCGGTTCGTCGCATCCTGGAACCACGGATTGGTGCGCGGCCCCGACGACAGCAGCCGGCTCTCCGCCCACTCGCCGCCGTGCGCGATGTTGGTCTCGTGAAAGACGCTCCACAGCTGATTCTCGGTAATGCCGGGGCGCAGCGCCTCGCGCATGCGTGCGACGCCGAGGTCGCACACCCCCATCGACACGCGATGCTGCGCGACTTCCTCGGGGCCCTTCACGAGCCGGGCCTGCTCGGTCAGCGGCTGCGCGTCGAACAACCGGACGCCGAGCCGCGTCAGCCGTTCGGCGCCCCACGGATCGCAGCGATCGACGGCGAGCCGCATGTTGCCGCCGCCGTGCGTGCGCAGCAGATCGGCGATCTCCTGCGCCCACGCGTCGGCCTTCTCCTCGACGCGCGGCCCGGCCAGGAAGTAGATCCACGGCGTCGCCGGCCGGATCTCGTCGATCGATTCGATGTGTTCGCTGTTGTGCTTGCTGCTCGTGAAATCGAACAGCACGAGTGGGCCGTCGGTGGCGATGAACACATAGCGGCTCGGTGAATGCATGACCCACAGGCCGAGATTGTTGGTGTCCGTCGCGTAGCGGATGTTCAGCGGGTCGGCCAGCAACATGCCCGCGTAGTCGTGCTTGCGCAACTGCTCACGCAGCCGTTCGACGCGATAGGCGCGCAGCGCGCGGCGATCGATCGCATCGAACGCATCGAGCAGCGCGCGATCGATCGGCGCGACACGATGGCCCTGCACCAGTTCGTCATGCCGGCACTCGGAAGCCGCGTGCACGCGTGACGTCGACGAAGGAGCATCGGAAGATGGCGAGGCAGTGTTCACGATCACGACGGTACCCTTCTGGCTGGAGTGTGGGCGCTCGGGGTGGAGCGCGGATCCGACGCATTGACTGTTTCGACGCAGATTAGTCCCACGTGGAACCAACTGTCAATGCGCTAAAAATGTGTTTACCCTTGCATCGCGAACGGCCGGGGAACGCCGGCGACAGACGCGCGAAAGCACCGCGCCTGCGTACGGAAATCGCTCACGTTCCGGCCGCTCGTCAGGGGCCGGCGACCCGCACCGGCCCGGTGCGTTACAGATCCTTGACAAGCCGCAGCGCGTCGTAGATCGCCGCGTGCGTGTTGCGCGCGGACACCGCGTCGCCGATCCGGAACAACTGGAAGCGCCCTGCCGGATTCCGGTGCTCGACCTGTGGCTTGCCGTCGATCAGGTCGTCGTAGTTGACCGCGCCGAGGTTCGTCGACTGCGGCTTCAGCGCGAAGTACAACTCGTCCATCGGGATCGTGCCGTGATTGACGACGATCTGATCGTAGCGGCGCTCGTTGCGAATGCCGCCGTAATCGCTGCCGACGATCGCGACCAGTTCAGCGCCTTCGCGACGGACGGCCTCGAGCCGGTAGGTGACCGTAAACTTCGCGTCGAGCTTCTGCAGCGAGCGCATGTACGGCACCAGATTCATGCTCATCACTTCGGGCGAGAACGCGCGGTCGGGCGTCATGATCTCGACCGCGCCACCCGCGTGCGCGATCGTCTCCGCCGCCTGCAGCGCCGGATGATCGCCCGCGTCGTCATAGATCAGCACGTTGCGGCCCGGCTTCACGTCGCCGGAAATGATGTCCCACGCGGACACCACATGCTCGGCCCCGTCGGTCAGCACGTCGACGTCCGGCATCCCGCCCGTCGCGACGATCACGACGTCCGGCCGCTCGTCGAGCACGGTCGACGCGTCCGCCCACGTGTTGAACGCGAAGCGCACGCCGAGCCGCTCGCACTGCGTCATCCGCCAATCGATGATGCCGAGCATTTCCTTGCGGCGAGGCGTCTGTGCCGTCAGGCGGACCTGGCCGCCCGGATGGCCGGTCGCCTCGAACACGACCACGTCGTGCCCGCGCTCACCGGCGACGCGCGCCGCCTCGAGACCGGCCGGGCCGGCCCCGACGATGACGACCTTGCGCGTGGCCGGCGCGGCCGGGATCACATGCGGCATCGTCGTCTCGCGGCCGGTGGCCGCGTTGTGAATGCAGAACGCGGCACCGCCCTGATAGATCCGGTCCAGACAGTAGTTCGCGCCGACACACGGGCGAATGTCGTCCTCACGGTGCTCGATGATCTTGCGCACGATATGCGGATCGGTCATGTGCGCACGCGTCATGCCGATCATGTCGACCTTGCCGGATGCGATCGCGTGGCGCGCGGTCGGCACATCCTGGATCCGCGCGGCGTGGAAGGTCGGAAACTCGGTGATGCCGCGCATCTCCCCGGCGAAATCGAGGTGCGGTGCGCTCTTCATCCCCATGATCGGGATGATGTCCGTCAGGCCCGCGTCGGTTTCCAGGTGCCCGCGGATCACGTTCAGGAAGTCGATCAGGCCGCTCGACTTCATCGCGAGCGACAACTGGATCCCCTCCTCCTTCGTCAGCCCGCCGGCGATCATCTCATCGGCGGTGTAACGGATCCCGACGATGAACGCGTCACCGACGCGCTTGCGGATCGCACGCAACACGTCGAACGTGAAGCGCATCCGGTTTTCGAGCGGGCCGCCATACGGTGCGTCCAGCGTGTTCGTCAGCGGCGACCAGAACTGGTCCATCAGATGTCCGTACGCTTCCAGCTCGATCCCGTCGAGGCCGGCCGCCTTCATCCGCTCCGCCGCGTCCGCATAGTCGCGCACGATCCGTTCGATATCCCATTCCTCGAGCTTCTTCGGAAACGCGCGGTGCGCGGGTTCGCGCGCATGCGACGGCGACACCGCCGGCAGCCAGTCGCCTTTGTCCCAGCGCGTGCGGCGGCCGAGATGCGTGAGCTGGATCATCACCTTCGCACCGTGTTCATGGCACTCGTCGACGAGATCCTTCATCCACGGCACGACCTCGTCGCGGTACGCGAGGATGTTGTTGAACACGGGCGGGCTGTCCTTCGAGATCGCCGCGGAACCGGCCGTCATCGTCAACGCGATGCCCGCCTTCGCGCGCTCGACGTGGTACGCGCGGTAACGCGCCTTCGGCATCCCGTCCTCCGCGTAAGCCGGCTCGTGCGACGTCGTCATGATGCGATTGCGAAACGTCAGATGTTTGAGGGTGTACGGCTGCAGCAGCGGATCGTTCGACATGGGATTCCTCTGGATGGGAACGGGAGCGTGGGTCGTGACTGCCTGACATGAGTGACGGTTGCGACTCAGGTTAGAATTGCTGTACACATGTGTCAAGTAAACAATACACACATGAACATTAAGCTCGGGAAACCCCGTACGACGGGCGTCGCGGGGCGTTTTGACGGGTGGGCGGGCCGCCAGTGCGGCACAATGCGGGTTGCGAAGTGCGCAACCGATCGAGGACTGGAACGAGAGGATGTTTGCCTGATGGAAGAACCGATTGCAGCCGCGAACCTTCGCGGATCGGCGGACACGTGGCTGGACGCCGCGACGGAAAGCCTGCTCGAAGGCGGCGTCGAGTTCGTGCGGATCCAGCCGCTCGCGAAGAAGCTGAATCTGTCGCGGACAAGCTTCTACTGGTTCTTCAAGGACCGGGAAGAACTGCTCGCGACGCTGCTCGCGCGCTGGAAGGCGAAGAACACCGACAACTGGCTCTCACGCACGCAAGCGTATGCGGACTCGATCTCGGAGGCCGTGCTGAACGTATTCGACTGCTGGTTCGACGATGCGATCTTCGACAACCGCTACGAAGCGGCGATCCGCAGCTGGGGGCAGCAGGCCCCCGAGATCGCGGCCGAGCTGGCCGACGCGGACGCGAAGCGGATCGCGGCGCTGACGGCGATGTTCGAGCGCTTCGACTACGCGCCGGTCGAGGCGCAGGTGCGCGCCCGCACGATGTACCTGACCCAGCTCGGCTACGTGTCGATGAAGATGACGGAGCCGATGCGCGAGCGCATGGCGCGCATCGCCACCTACGCGCAAGTATTCACCGGGCAGCAGCCGACCGACCGCGACATGCAGCGCTTCTTTGCGCGTCGCACGCCGGCGGACTTATAGCCAGACAGCCGGTTCCGGGTCGTCGACGTCGGCAACCCGGCATGATCACCGCTCATGATTCGCCAGCGGCGCATTTCGGATCACGGTTTTGTCGGAGGCCGCACGCGTTACCGCCCCGTGTAGATCGCGGTCGGCGAGCGCGGCGCGATACTTCGTCGAATCGGTCGGGCTGGACTTCTTCATCGTCCGCGCGAGCGTCATCCTGGCGCACGGATCGGCGGCATCGTTTCGTATATCCGGTGCGAAGCGCGTCATCCTGCGGTCGATCACGCCCGCGTCACTTCGCCCGCTCGTGCTCCGCCAACCCGATCGCCTTGTAGTCGTAAGTCGGATAGAACGTCGTCCGGTACGCGCCCCACGCCGTATCCTCGAGCACGCGATTGACCTCGCGCAGCCGCGACGCCGGCAGCCGTAGCACGACGATCTGCCCGATCCCCATCGTCACGGTCCAGCTCACCACCTCCACGCCCGGCGGCGGAAACGCCTTGTAGAAACCCTGCTTCGCGAGCTGCCCATTCAGCTCGGCAAGCGGGCGCGACTGGTCGTGTTGCAGGAATACCGTGAGCAGTACCGCGTTGTCGGGCGTCGCGGCAGCGGAAGCGGCCGGCACGGTCGACGTCTGGCCGATGGCCGGTGCGCTACCGATCGCGGCACCGGCCAGCATGGCAGCAATTGCAAGGGTTCGAATCGGGAAAGGCAGGCGTGCCGTCATGACGCGACTCCGTGGCTTCGTGGCTGGAGCCGCCATCATGCGCCGCCGGCCCCATCGCTGCAGCCGGCCGGCCGATGCGGCTACGCGTCGTCCGCGCCGTTGCGTTCGCGCAGCACGTCGATGAATGCACGCAATTTGGCCGGCACGTGTTTTCGATTGACGTAGTAAAGCCACATCGGCGGCAACGTGCGGCACGCACCGGGCAGCACCTCGACGAGCGTGCCGTCGCGCACGTCCTGCTCGATCCGCTCGCGCATGAACGCGAACGCGATGCCGACACCCGCGCGCGCCGCATCGATCACCGCGTCGGCATCGTTCGTCACCAGCACGGCATCCGGATCGAGATCGACGTCGCGCTGCCCGTCACGCAACAGCCATTTGTGCAGGCGTCCGCTCTCCGAGAACCGGAAACGGATGCACGCATGCCGCTCGAGCGCCGCAATCGACGCCGGCGCGCCATACCGCGCCAGATAACCGGGCGACGCAACCAGCGCACACGTCAACGCCGGCGCGATCCGCACGCCGATCATGCCCGGCTGCAGCCGGTCGGCCAGGCGAATCCCCGCATCGAACCCGTCCTTTGCGATATCGACCAGTTCGTTCTCGTAGCGGATCTCGAGCCGGACTTTCGGGTAGCGCTCGCGGAACGTGGCGAGCACCGGCGCGATCACGAGCGCACGCGCCAGCGGCAGCGCGGTCACACGCAGCAACCCGGTCGGCTCGCTGCGCGCATCCTTCAGCTCGTCGCGCGCCTGCATGACCTGCCGGTACGCAGGCTCGGTCTGCCGCCAGTAACGCTGGCCGGCTTCCGTCAGGCTCACGCCGCGCGTGCTGCGATTGAACAGCTTCACGTTCAGTTCGCCCTCGAGCTGCCCGATCGCGAGGCTGACGGCCGCCGGCGTCAGGCCCAGTGCGGCGGCGGCACGCGTGAAGTTGCCGGCCGTCGCGACGGTCATGAACACGTGCAGCCCGGCCATCGGATCGCGTCTGCTCATCATTAAAAAAACTTGAAACTCTTGCGAGCGGAATGCGGATTCTCCCATATACCGCAACTGCCTACACTGGCCCTGTCGTCCCACCGGAGCCTCGCATGACCCCGCCCACCGCCGCGCTGCCGCTCGCAGCCGCCCGCCGCACCATTGACGCAGCCCTTGCGCATGCGGCATCGCTGCAAGTCGCCGGCATCGCCATCGCCGTCGTCGATGCCGGCGCGAACCTGCTCGCGTTCGCGCGCACCGACGACTGCTTTCTCGGCGCGATCGATCTCGCGCAACGCAAGGCGCTGACGGCGGTCCGCTTTCGCGCATCGACCGCCGCCCTCGGGGCGATGTCGGGTGACGGTCCGCTGCGTGGCATCGAACACAGCCACGGCGGGCTCGTCACGTTCGGCGGCGGCGAACCGCTCGTCGACGGCGACGGGCGCTGCGTCGGCGCGATCGGCATCTCGGGCGGCAGCGTCGACCAAGACACCGCGATCGCGCAGCACTGCCGCGACCGCTTTCCGGCAACCTTCCCCTCCACAAGGTAAGCACATGGCACAGAAACGCATCCTCATCACCGGCGCGGGCACCGGCTTCGGCCGCGAAGTCGCGCTGCGCCTCGCCGAACGCGGTCACGACGTAACGGCCGGCGTACGCGTCACCGCTGAAATCGACGCACTGACGGCCGCCGCCACGCAGCGCGGCACTGCGCTGCGCGCGATCAAGCTCGACGTCACGTCGCCTCACGATCGCGCCCGCGCTGCCGAGCTCGATATCGACGTGCTCGTGAACAACGCGGGCGTCGGCGAAGCCGGCGCGCTGGTGGACCTGCCCGTCGAGATCGTCCGCGAGCTGTTCGACGTCAACGTGTTCGGGCCGCTCGAACTCACGCAGCAGATCGCGCGCGGCATGCTCGCGCGCCGGCACGGCAAGATCGTGTTCGTGTCGTCGATCGCGGGCCTGATCACGGGGCCGTTCACGGGCGCCTATTGCGCGTCGAAGCACGCGGTCGAATCGGTGGCCGAGGCGATGCACGCGGAACTGGCCCCGCACGGGATCAAGGTCGCGGTCGTGAACCCTGGCCCGTACAGCACGGGCTTCAACGACCGGATGATGGAAACGACGCGACGCTGGCGCGATCCGGCCGCGCACACCGTGACGCCCGAGCGGCTGACGTTCCCGCTCGAACAGCACGATCCGGAGGAAATGATCGCGAAGATGGTCGACGTGATCGACAGCGACGGCGGCGCATTCCGCAACCTGCTGCCGACATCATCGGAAGCGTTCGTGCGCGCCGAACAGGCGCGTGCGTGGGAGCGGCAGCAGTAACGAGCCGGCCGAGCGGCGGACAGCACGCCGCCGCTCGCGCGCTCAGTACACGTCCCGCATGTAGCGCCGTGCCTTCGAAAGCCGCGCGACGTAGTCGCTCGCGGCCTCGTCCGACATCCCGCCGTGCTCGGCGACCACCGCCTTCAGTGCCGTGTCGACGTCCTTCGCCATCCGCGCGGCATCGCCGCATACGTAGAAGTGCGCGCCTTCTTCCAGCCACGCGAACAGGTCGGCGCCCTGCTCGCGCATCCGGTCCTGCACGTAGATCTTGTCGGCCTGGTCGCGCGAGAACGCGAGGTCGAGCCGCGTCAGGAAGCCGCTGTCGTGCATCGCGCCCAGTTCGTCGCCGTAGTAGAAATCGGTCTGCGCGTGCTGCTCGCCGAAGAACAGCCAGTTGCGCCCGCGCGCGCCGCGTGCCTGCCGCTCGTGCAGGAAGCCGCGGAACGGCGCGACGCCGGTACCGGGGCCGACCATCACGATCGGCACGTCGCCGTTCACCGGCGGCCGGAAATGCGCGGACTTCTGCACGAACACGGGCACGCGGCCGTCGTCCGCCCGATCGGCGAGGAACGTCGACGCAACGCCTTTGCGCGCGCGCCGGCCGTTGTGATAGCGCACGGCCGACACGGTCAGGTGGATCTCGCCCTGGTGCGCGCTCGGGCTCGACGCAATCGAATAGAGGCGCGGCTGCATGCGCTTGAGCATCCCGACCAGTTCCGTACCCGACAGCTCGACCGGAAACTCGTGCAGCACGTCCGCGAGCTGCTGCCCCCACAGCCATTGCTTCAGGTCGCCCTTGCGTTCGTCGCCGAGCAGCGACTTCAGCGCGCCGTTCGCGCTGCGCGACGCGATGAACGCCAGCGTGTCCGGATGCGGGCGCGTGATGTCGAAGTGACGCGCGAGCGCATCGCCGAGGCGCACATCGCCGACGCCCGCCACCGACACGGGCGCATCGGCCTTCAACGCGGTGACGGACAGCAGTTCGTCGACCAGCTCCGGGCAGTTGGTCGGCCACACGCCGAGCGCGTCACCGGTTTCGTATTCGAGGTTCGCGCCTTCGGTCGACAGCGACACGTAGCGCGTGTCCTTGGCCGCGCCCGGACGGTTGAGCCGCAGGTTCGCGACGAGCTTCGACGGCGCCGGATGCGCCTTCGACGGCAGCAGCCCCGACGGGCTCATCCCGCCGGTCGGCACCGCGTGCAGCGCGGCATCGGCCTCCTTGATCCGCGCGACGACGCGTTCGAGCCACTGGTCGGCGTCGCGCTGGAATTCGACGTCGCAATCGACGCGCGCGCAGAGACGCGCCGCGCCGAGTTCCGCGAGCCGCGCGTCAAGCCGGCGGCCGTGGCCGCAGAACTGGTCGTAGTTGCGATCGCCGAATGCGAGCACCGCGAAGTGCACGCCGTCGAGGCGCGCGGCGCTGCCGGCCTGCAGCGCTTCCCAGAATTCGCTGCCGTTGTCGGGCGCATCGCCGTCGCCGAACGTGCTCGTCATCAGCAGCACGTATTGCGCGCCGGCGAGCGATGCGAGCGGATAGTCGGACATGCACGCGGTACGGATCTCGAAGCCCGCGTTCATCAGCTGCGTCGCGTAATCCTCGGTCAACGATTCGATGTTGCCGGTCTGCGACGCCCACAACAGCACGACCTTCGGCCGCGTGCGCACGATCCGCACGCCACCGGACGCGCCGGCATCGACCGGCAGCGACGGCGCCGCACCATCCTGCGTCCGAGCGGGCAGCGAGCGGCTGAACAGCCCCGCGAGCATCCCGTCGAGCCAGAACCGCACCGGCGGCGTGAGCGGCGCGCCAGCCGGCAGCACGGGCACGCTGCCCTCGCGCCGGCCGGCGCTCGCCTTCAGCCCGCTGACGAGCCCGGCCACGTACAGCCGTTCGGTGTCCGTCAACGGCGGCGGCGCGAGGTCGGCCACGCCGAGCGCGGCCGCGAAAGTGTCGATGTCTGCCATGTCGGATTCCTGTGAAGCAGTTGCCTGCACCAGCGCCGGCGCGGGCCGCGCGTCGTCGGCGCACGCGTCGGGTTGCGCCGTCTCGTCGTCGGCGGACGCGAACGCATCGGTCTCGACGCG
Organism: Burkholderia sp. AU30198; assembly: GCF_020419825.1. Lineage (NCBI taxonomy): Bacteria > Pseudomonadati > Pseudomonadota > Betaproteobacteria > Burkholderiales > Burkholderiaceae > Burkholderia > Burkholderia sp. AU30198. Next base: position 1,031,135 of record NZ_JAIZSA010000001.1, read on the forward strand.
CCGCAGCGCGACCGCGCAGTATTTCAGTTCGGGTTGCTGCGATTCGGGATCGATCGCGTCGTTCGTCACCGCGTTGATGCACAGGTCGTCGCCGTACACGTCGTTCCAGTGCATCGGCGCGAAGCAGTTGCCGCGCTGCACGCGCTCGGTCACGACGGCCGGCAGCACCGCGCGGCCGCGCGCCGAGCGGATCTCGACGCTGTCCTTCGCGGCGATGCCGAGCGCGCTCGCATCGTCCGGGTGCAGCTCGACGAACGGGCGCGGGTTGAGCTTGTTCAACATCGCGACCTTGCCCGTCTTCGTCATCGTGTGCCATTGATGCTGCAGCCGCCCGGTGTTCAGCACGATCGGGAACGTGTCGTCGGGCAGCTCGGCCGGATCGACGTGCGGCCGCGCGAAGAAGCGCGCCTTGCCCGACGGCGTCGGGAACGCGATGTACGGCGCGTCGTTGCCGTCCGAAGCCGGGCGCAGCGTCTGGCTCACGCCGTCGTTCAGATAACGGATCGGGTGCCGCTCGCGCGCGGTGCCCGGCGCAACCGGCCACTGCACGGGCCCGTCGCGCAGCGCCGCGTGGCTCGCGCCGCGCAGGTCGTAGCCGGTTGCCGGATTCGAGAAGCGGACGATCTCGTCGAACACGTCGGCCGCCGACGCATAGTCGAACGCATCGCCGAAGCCCATCGCGCGCGCGACTTCCGCGACGATGCGCCAGTCGGGCAGCGCGTCGCCCGGCGGCGCGACCGCCGCGCGCATCAGCGTCATGTTGCGCTCGGAGTTGATCATCACGCCGTCGCCCTCGGCCCACAGCGCGCCGGGCAGCAGGATGTCCGCGTAGCGGTTGGTCTCGGTGTCGAGGAATGCATCCTGCGCGATCACGAGCTCGGCGGCCTGCAAACCAGCGATCACGTTCTGCCGGTTCGGCACCGTGGCGACCGGGTTCGTGCAGATGATCCAGCATGCCTTGATGTCGCCGGCCGCCATCCGCGAGAACATATCGACCGTGCCTTGCCCGGTCTCCTTGCGCAGCGTGCCGGCCGGCACGCGCCACAGGTTCTCGACGAAACGGCGATCGTCGTCGGACGCCACCGAGCGCTGGCCCGGCAGCCCGGGGCCCATGTAGCCCATCTCGCGCCCGCCCATCGCGTTCGGCTGGCCGGTCAGCGAGAACGGCCCGCTGCCGGTGCGGCAAATCTTGCCCGTCGCGAGATGCAGGTTGCAGATCGCGTTGGTGTTCCACACGCCGTGCGTGCTCTGGTTGAGCCCCATCGTCCAGCAGCTCATCCATTCCTGCGCGTCGCCGATCCATTGCGCGGCCGTGCGCAGGTCGGCTTCCGCGAGTCCGGTGATTGCCGCGACACGCTCGGGCGTGTAATCGGCAAGGAACGCGGGCATCGCGTCCCACCCTTCGGTGTGCGCGTCGATGAACGCGGCATCGGTGCGGCCGTTCGCATGCAGCAGGTGCAGCAGCCCGTTGGTCAGCGCGAGATCGGTGCCCGGCCGGATCTGCAGGAACAGGTCGGCCTTGTCGGCCGTGCCGGTGCGGCGCGGATCGACGACGATCAGCTTCGCGCCGGCCTTCACGCGATCCATCATCCGCAGGAACAGGATCGGATGGCAGTCGGCCATGTTCGCGCCGATCACGAAGAACAGGTTCGCGCGATCGAAATCCTGGTACGACCCGGGCGGGCCGTCCGCGCCGAGCGACTGCTTGTAGCCGGTGCCCGCGCTCGCCATGCAGAGGCGCGAGTTCGACTCGATGTTGTTGGTGCCGACGAAGCCCTTCGCGAGCTTGTTGACGAGGTATTGCGCCTCGATCGACATCTGCCCCGATACGTAGAACGACAGCGCGTCGGGCCCGTGCGTATCGAGCACCGCGCGCAGGCGGCGCGCGGTGTCGGCGATCGCGTCGCGGGCCGGCAGCGGCACCAGGTCGTCCTCGCGCGCGCGGCGCACGAACGCGCGGTCGAGCCGCCCCGAGCGGCGCAGCGCGACGTGCGCCGACGAGCCCTTCGTGCACAGCCGCCCGAAGTTGGTCGGATGGTCGGAGTCGCCGGACACCTTGACGACTTCGCCTTCCTCGACGTGCAGCACCATCCCGCAGCCGACGCCGCAGTACGGGCACACGCTCTTGACGGGGGTGGCGGTCATGCGCGCTCCGGGGCGGTCAGGCCGCGATCCACACGAAACCGTCCTCGACCCGCGACGGATACGCGCTCACCGACTGCTCGGGCGCCTCGAGGCATTCGCCGGTGCGCAGGTCGAAATGCTGCTTGTACAGCGGCGACGCGACGACGACGCGCTCGCCGAGGCTGCCGATCAGCCCGCGCGACATCACGGCCGCCTGCGATACGGGATCGACGTTGTCGATCGCGAACACGCCGCCTTCTTCGGCATGCGCGACGTGAAAAACCGCGACCTGCTCGCCGTTGACGAGTGCACACACGCCGGTGTTCGGCACGATGTCGTCGAGCGGGCACACGCGGGTCCAGGACAGCGGAAGACGATCGTTCATGATGGGCTCCTTGGAAAAGACGCTGGTGTCGGTCAGGGTCAAACGGTTGCGGGTTCGGTTGCGGCTTGCGTCACGCCTTCGGCCACGACGGGAATCGACACGGGCTTGCCGCCCGCCCGTTCGCCGGGCGTTGCGGGCCGGATCTGGCCGCGCGTCTCGACGAATTCGATGGTCGTGTCCGGCGCGTCGCTGTTCACGAAGTGGCGGAAGCGCTTGCGCGTGTCGGGATCGGTCACGGCCTTCTTCCATTCGCACTCGTAGGTGTCGACCACGTGCTGCATGTCGCCTTCGAGTTCGGCGCCGATCCCGAGCTTGTCGTGCACGACGACGTCGATCAGGTAGTCGAGGCCGCCTTCGAGGTTGTCGCGCCATACGCTGGTGCGCTGCAGCCGGTCAGCGGTGCGCACGTAGAACATCAGGAGACGGTCGATATAGCGGATCAGCGTGGCGCGGTCGAGATCGGACGCGAGCAGTTCCGCGTGGCGCGGCTTCATCCCGCCGTTGCCGCACACGTACAGGTTCCAGCCCTTCTCGGTCGCGATGATGCCGACGTCCTTGCCCTGTGCTTCCGCGCACTCGCGCGTGCAGCCGGACACGCCGAACTTGATCTTGTGCGGCGCGCGCAGCCCCTTGTAGCGATTCTCCAGGTCGATCGCGAGGCCGACCGAATCGTCGACGCCATAGCGACACCACGTCGACCCGACGCACGACTTCACGGTGCGCAGCGCCTTGCCGTAGGCGTGCCCCGATTCGAAGCCGGCCGCGATCAGTTCTTCCCAGATCGACGGCAATTGCTCGACGCGGGCGCCGAACAGGTCGACACGCTGGCCGCCGGTGATCTTCGTGTAGAGCCCGTATTTCTGTGCGACCTGGCCCACCGCGATCAGCCCTTCCGGCGTGACTTCGCCGCCCGGCATGCGCGGCACGACCGAATAGGTGCCGTCGCGCTGGATGTTCGCGAGGTAGTAGTCGTTCGAATCCTGCAGCCCCGCGTGCTCCTTCTTCAGCACGAATTCGTTGAAGCACGACGCGAGAATGCCCGCCACCGCCGGCTTGCACACATCGCAGCCGAGGCCGTGGCCGTGCTTCGCGAGCAGTTCGTCGAAGGTCGTGATGCGCTCGACGCGGATCAGGTGGAACAGCTCCTGGCGCGAATGCGGGAAGTGCTCGCACAGATGGTTGTTGACCGCGAGGCCCTGCTTTTTCATCTCGGCCTTCATGATCTGCGTGACGAGCGGCACGCAGCCGCCGCACGACGTGCCGGCGCCCGTGCACGTCTTCAGCGCGCCAAGGCTCGTCGCGCCGTCGGCGACCGCCGTGCAGATCTGCGACTTCGACACGTTGTTGCACGAGCAGATCTGGGCGGCCGCGGGCAGCGCTTCGACACCGATCGCCGGCTTCGCGACGCCGTCCGACGACGGCAGGATCAGGAATTCCGGCGATTCGGGCAACTCGATGCGGTTCAGCATCATCTGCAGCAGCGTGCCGTATTCGGCTGCATCGCCGACCATCACCGCGCCGTGCAGGAACTTGCCGCAGTCGGACACCACGAGCTTCTTGTAGACCTGGCGGCGTTCGTCCGCGTACTGGTAGGTGCGGCTGCCGGCCGTCGTGCCGTGCGCGTCGCCGATGCTCGCGACGTCCACGCCCATCAGCTTAAGCTTCGTGCTCATGTCGGCGCCCGCGAACGCGGCCGCGACCTCGCCGTTCGCATCGCCGCCGAGCTGCTTCGCGACCACGCGCGCCATGTCGTAGCCGGGGGCCACGAGGCCGTACACCATGCCGTTCCAGGCCGCGCATTCGCCGATCGCGTAGATGTCGGCGTCGCTCGTGCGGCACGCGTCATCGATCGCGACGCCGCCGCGCGGGCCGACGTCGAGCCCGCATGCGCGCGCCAGTTCGTCGCGGGCACGGATGCCGGCCGAGAACACGATCATGTCGGCGTCGAGGTGCGAACCGTCGGCGAACGCCATCCGGTGCGTGCCTTCCTCGCCATCGACGATTTCCAGCGTGTTCTTGCCCGTATGCACGGTCACGCCGAGCGCCTCGATCTTCGCGCGCAGCATCCGGCCGCCGCCGTCGTCGACCTGCACGGCCATCAGCCGCGGCGCGAATTCGACGACGTGCGTATCGAGCCCCATGTCGCGCAGCGCCTTCGCGCATTCCAGGCCGAGCAGCCCGCCGCCGACCACGACACCGCGCTTCGCATGCGTGCCGCACGCCTGCATCGCTTCGAGATCCTCGATCGTCCGGTACACGAAGCAGCCGTCACGATCGTGCCCCGGCATCGGCGGCACGAACGGGCGCGAACCCGTCGCGAGCACCAGCTTGTCGTACGCGAGCGTTTCGCCGGACGCGAGCGTAACCGTATGCGCGGCGCGGTCGATCGACGCGACTTGCGCGTTCAGGCGCAGGTCGAACTGCGGATGACGTTCGAAGAAGCCGGGTTCGACGAGCGACAGGTCGTCCGCCGACTTGCCCGCGAAGAATTCGGACAGGTGCACGCGGTCGTACGCCGGGCGCGGTTCCTCGCCGAGCACGGTGACCTGCAGCGCGCCCGCAGAGCCCGCTTCCGCCGCGACGCATTCGAGGAGCTTGTGGCCGACCATGCCGTGGCCGATGACGATGAGTTTCATGGTGACGTTTCCTTCGGTCGATCAGTTCGCGACGCTGCTGGCAGCCAGTGCGCGGTCGCGCAGCTCGGCTTCGCGTGCCTTGTGTTCTTCGCTGAAGCGCACGGCCATCGCGCACAACGCGGTCGCGGTGACGGCGAGGCCGAGCAGGCTCAGCGTGTGCTGCACGTCGCCGACGCCCTTCAGCAGAAAGGCCGCGGCCACCGCGCCGACGTTGCCGCCCGCACCGACGATCCCCGCGACGCCGCCGAGTGCCTTGCGGTCGATGAACGGCACCAGCGCGTAGGTCGCGCCGCAAGCCATGTGCGTGAAGAGGCCGAACGTGAGCATCGCGACGAGTGCGACGCCGATGCTTTGCGCATGCGAGAACCAGATCAGCCCGAGCCCTTCGCCGACGATCAGCGCGCACAGCAGCGCCGCCCGCACGTCGAGGCTGCGGCGCGCGGCGATCTTGTCGGACAGCCAGCCGCCGAGCGCACGGGCGAACAGCGCGAGCAGCCCGAACAGGCCGACCGCGAAACCGGCGTCCTTCAGCGACAGGCTGAAGTGATCGACGTAGTACAGCGCGGCGATGTTGTGGATGAACACTTCGACGCCGAAGCACGCGCCGTACGTGACGAACAGCATCCACACGCGATAGTTGCCGCAGGCCGCGACGAAGCTCGCCCAGCCGCCCTTCTTGCCGCTGTCGACCGTCACGCCTTCCTTGCGCAGCGCGACGAAGTCGCCTTGCGGGCAATCCTGCGTGAAACGCCAGTACGCCCAGGCCATCACGAGCATCGCGACGCCCGGCACGACCAGCGCGATGCGCCATGACGAATCCTCGCCGAAACCGAGCATCAGGCCGGCGGCGACCAGCAGCGGCATCAGCGCCTGCGTCGCGCCGGCACCGGCGTTGCCCCAGCCGGCCGTCGTCGCGTTCGCGGTGCCGACCACGTTCGGCGCGAACATCACCGACGTGTGGTACTGCGTGATCACGAAGCCCGCGCCGATCGCGCCGATGCCGAGCCGGCAGATCAGGAACGACAGGTAGTCGTGCGTGAACGACACCGCGAACACGGGGATCGCGCCGAGCAGCAGCAGGCCGACGTACACGCGGCGCGGGCCGAAGCGGTCGCACAGCGGGCCGACCAGCAGCCGCACGGCGATCGTCGCGGCCACGGCCGCAATATTGATGTTGGCGACCTGTGCCGCGGTCAGGTGGAATTCGCGCGCGATCAGCGGCATCAGCGGCGCGCACGCGAACCACGCGAAGAAGCACACGAAGAACGCCATCCACGTCAGGTGGAACGCGCGCATCGGCGCGGTGCGGAAGCTGAAGAGATCGATACGGGTAGCTTTGTCGGTCATGTCATCCGCCAAACGAAAAACGGCGTCCTGCGCACCCGGTCTCGTCGAGACCCGATGCGTAGGACGCCGTTGCCCATGAAGCCCGTTGCCGGGCGCGTCTAGTAATCGGTACTGCCAGACGAATCGCCATTGATCCGCCCGAACCAGCTAACGCAAGCGCCGTGCCATGTCGTCGCGAATCGGGCCGGCAGCCCCGCCGCGCAAGGCTCATCGGACGTTGCGCGATGCGCGGCTTCGCGCGGCACACGATGCGCCGTGAGGCAGCGAAGCACAGATGTGGTGCGCTGCAGCACTGTCGCCGTGCGACATCGCGGTGCGCGCTGACGGGGCACGATGCACGCCGATGCGGCATTGCGGCTGCCCGCGCGCGGCGGCTGCATCGGCACACGGGCCATCGCACGGCGCGATGCGCCCGCTTCCCGCCGCGCCAGCGCGATGTGTCATGCCGGTTGGCCCGGATATTGCTCAATCCGATGCAAGACACCGGCAACGGCGCCGGTGGGCAGTCCACGCAAACCATGCCCGTCATCCAGGCGGGCCGTTCAGGACAACGGTGTCCCTCCGTGCGCGGCACGGCCGGATGCCGGTGCGTTTCGACCGCCCGCCGCCGCCGCGCAAGACAACGCGCTATCGACCGCCGCATGCAGGCGGCACAGGAACACGACATGACGACAGGCAAAGTCACGCTGCTGGGCGCCGGCCCCGGCGATCCCGATCTCCTCACGCTGAAGGCCGTGAAGGCGCTGGCCGCTGCCGACGTGCTGCTGCTCGACGATCTCGTCGCGCCCGGCATCGTCGAACTCGCGCCGCAGGCACGCGTGATCCGCGTCGGCAAGCGCGGCGGCTGCCGCTCCACGCCGCAGGCATTCATCGAGAAGCTGATGCGCCGCTACGCGCTGCGCGGCGCGCACGTGGTGCGCGTGAAAGGCGGCGATGCGCTGCTGTTCGGGCGTGCCGGCGAAGAACTCGCGACGCTGCGCGCCGCCGCGATTCCGGTCGAGATCGTCAACGGCATCTCGTCGGGATTCGCGGCCGCTGCGAGCCTCGGCATCTCGCTGACGCACCGCGAGCATTGCCACGGCGTGACGTTCGTCACCGCGCACCGGCAGGACCACGGCGAGCCCGACTGGGCGCGTCTTGCGGCGACCGGCACCACGCTCGCGATCTACATGGGAATGAGCCGCGTCGACAGCATCGCCGCCGGCCTGCTCGCCACGCTGCCGCCCTCGACGCCGGCCGCGGCCGTGCAATGGGCCGGCACGCCCGACGAACGCCGCTGGACCGGCACGCTCGGCGATCTCGCGCGCGGCATCGGCGAAGCACGGCTCGGCAGCCCCGCCGTGATCCTCGTCGGCGGTGCGATCGGCGAGGCGGCCGTGCAACGCGTGCCGGACGCGGGCGCCGCGATCGAAACGACCTTGTCCCGGGCCGCGTAGCATGCGCGACACCACGCGGCACCGGCCGCCCACCTATCATGAAGACAGCGGCACCGGCCGCCGGGCCATCGCGCCCGGCACCGACACGATGTCTGCGCGGGGCCACCGCACCCGCTCCGCCCATCGCGCCACGATTTCGCCGCCGCCGTTCGCATCATGAGTACGTCTGCTTCCTCCGCCCGCCTGCGCGTGCTGCTCGTCACCGATACCGACAAGCCGATCGGCGAGCTCGGCGATGCGCTCGCGCACCTCGGCTACGAGATGCTGAACGACGTCGCGACGCCCGCGCGCCTGCCGGCAGCCGTCGAGGAGCAGCATCCCGACGTCGTGATCATCGATACCGATTCCCCGTCGCGCGACACGCTCGAGCAGCTCGCCGTGATGCACGCCACCGCGCCGCGCCCCGTGCTGATGTTCAGCCACGACGCCGACCAGTCGCTGATCCGCGCGGCGGTCGGCGCGGGCGTCAGCGCGTATCTCGTCGAAGGGCTGTCGGCCGAGCGCCTCGCACCGATTCTCGAAGTCGCGCTCGCCCGCTTCTCGCACGACGACGCGCTGCGCCGCCGGCTTGCCGACGTCGAGCGCGAACTCGCGGAGCGCAAGCTGATCGACCGCGCGAAGCGCCTGCTGATGGACCAGCGCAAGCTGTCCGAACACGACGCATATGCGGCGCTGCGCAAGCGCGCGATGGATCAGGGCCTGCGCATCGTCGACGTCGCGCGGCAACTGCTCGACGCGTCACCCCAGTCATGACTGCCATGGATACCACTCTTCCAGTCGCGCCGGAACGCGCGCATCTTCGCCTCGGGTTCGTCGCGCTGAGCGATGCGGCCCCGCTGATCGTCGCGCAGCGCCTGAACCTCGGCGCGCGGCACGGCCTCACGCTCGAACTCAGCCGCCAGCCGTCGTGGGCCACCGTGCGCGACAAGCTGCTGAGCGGTGAGCTCGACGCCGCGCACGCGCTGTACGGGCTCGTCTGCGGACTGCAGCTCGGGATCGGCGGCCCGCAGGCCGACATGGCCGCGCTGATGGTGCTGAACCGCAACGGCCAGGCGATCTCGTTGTCGCGCGGCCTCGCCGACGCGTATCGCGACAGCGGCAGCGTGCGCGACGCGTTCGCGACGCTCGGCCGCAAGCCGCTCCTCGCGCAGACGTTCCCGACCGGCACGCACGCGATGTGGCTGAACCACTGGCTCGCGTCGCACGACGTCGATCCGCTGCGGGACGTGCGCAGCGTCGTGATCCCGCCGCCCGAGATGGTGGCCGCGCTGGCCGGCGGCGAGCTCGACGGCTTCTGCGCGGGCGAACCGTGGCATGCAGTGGCCGACGCCTGCGGCGCGGGGCGAACCGTCGCCGTCACGAGCGAGATCTGGCCCGATCATCCGGAGAAGGTGCTCGCGACCCGGCGCGATTTCGTCGCGCTGTACCCGGCCACCGCGCGCGCGCTGATCCGCACGCTCGTCGATGCCTGCGCATGGCTCGACAGCGCCGCGCACCGTCGCGAGGCAGCCGACTGGCTCGCGTCGCCCGACGCGCTCGGCGTGCCGGCCCGGTTGATCGCGCCGCGCCTGCTCGGCGACTACGGATCGGGCCCGTTCGCCGTGCCGCCGCTGCCGATCCGCTTCCACGACGGCGGCGCCGTGAACCGCCCCGATCCGCGCGAAGGCGAGTGGTTCCTGTCCCAGTACCGGCGCTGGGGCATGCTCGACGGTCCGCACGACGACGCGGGGATCGCCCGCGCGATCGCGCAAACCGCGTTGTATGATGCTGCGGTCGCCGAAAGCGGCGCAGCGGGCCCGTCGCGGGCGTGATGCGCGCCGCGTGATGCAGGCGGCGCGCCCGCCCGCGCCCTGCTTGTCCGGGTAGCCTGTCGGCGCCCGGCACGCACCCTCGGGTGACGCCGCATGACCACTCCGTCCCCGCTCAGAATCGATGCCGAAACCAACGCGCGCGCCGCTCGACGTGCTGCTCACTGAAATCCGCGCGTGCCGTGTCTGCGAAGCCGACCTGCCGCTCGGCCCGCGCCCGGTCGTGCGTGCCCATCGCGACGCGCGCATCCTGATCGTCGGGCAGGCGCCGGGCGCCAAGGTCCATGCGAGCGGCATCCCGTGGGACGACGCGAGCGGCAAGCGGCTGCGCGGCTGGCTCGACGTCGACGCCGACACGTTCTACGACGAAACGCGCTTCGCGATCGTGCCGATGGGCTTCTGCTACCCGGGCCGCGGTGCAAGCGGCGACAACCCGCCGCGCCCCGAATGCGCGCCACTGTGGATCGACCGGTTGCTCGCCGAGTTGCCGTCGATCCGGCTCACGCTGCTGATCGGCCAGTACGCGCAGCGGCATTTCCTGCGCGACACGCGCAAGGCCACGCTGACCGACACCGTGCGCGCATGGCGCGACTATGGCCCCGACGTGCTGCCGCTGCCGCATCCGTCGCCGCGTAACCAGGCGTGGTTCAAGCACCACCCGTGGTTCGACGCCGAGGTCGTGCCCGAGCTGCGGCGCCGGGTCGCGCCGCTGGTTGCCCGGTAGGATCTGCACGTACCGGCACCAGACCAGCGCGGGCCAGCGCGGGCCAGCGCCGACGATGCCATCGCCATCGCCCGATCACCGATATCGAACCGCGTGACGAAGGTGGAGACGCTCGCGTCGGTCGGCGCGGCAAACCGGCTCGCCTGCGGCGGCAGTCCGCGTCCCCGTTATCCCGGCTTCCACCCGGACGCGTGATCGCCGCGCGGCACGCCGCGACCGACACCGGGCCAGGCCGAACCGGCTCGCCTGCGGCGGCAGTCCGCGTGCCCGTTATCCCGGTTTCCACCCGGACGTGTGATCGCAGCGCGACACGCCGCGACCGACACCGGGCCAAGCCGCACGGCCGCACAGATCGCCGCCGCGCCCGGTTCGCTGTACCATCGCGGCTCAACCGCGTCACGAACAGCAGAATTCTTCATGCCCTCCACCGCCCCGCCGCGCCTGTACGGGATGCCCGAACGCAGCGACCGGCTCGACTTCTACATCCGCGACCAGGCGTCGCGCCAGGCGATCACCGAGCCGCACCGGCACGCGTATTTCCAGATCCAGTTCAACCTCGGCGGCGACACCGAGCAGCGGATCGGCGGCGTCACGCGGCCGTTTCCGCGCGGCGCGCTCGCGTTCGTGCTGCCGCACCGCGAACACCTGATCCCGCATCCGGAAGGCGCGCACTTCATCGTGATCAATTTCAGCCAGGCGTTCCTGCGCGCCGATCTCGACGTCGACCCGCTCGATCTCGAGGACGTGCCCGCGCACCGCTTTCCCGAGCTGACGCCGTTCCGCTTCCAGGAACACCTCGACTTCATCCTGACCGGCGACACCTACGACGAAGCGCGCCGCCTCGCGCTGTGCATGCTCGACACCGATCGCGTGCGCACGTTCGGCTCGACCACGTTGCTGCGCGGCTACCTGCTGCAACTGATCGGGCTCGTCTGCACGCAGTACGCGGGCGCGCTCGACAAGCTCGCGCAGCGCGGCGCCCAGCGCGCCGGCCGGCGCGACGCGCTCGCGCGCGTGCTGCGGCACGTGCGCGCCAACCTGACCCGCGAGGACCTGACGCTCGCCGCGACCGCCGAGGCCGCGTTCCTGTCGCCCAACTACCTCGCGCACCTGGTCCGCAAGGAAACCGGCAGCACCTTCACCGATCTCGTGACCGAGCGCCGGATCGCGCTCGCGCAATCGCTGCTGGCGCACACGAGCCGGCGCATCGCGGACATCGCGCGCTCGGTCGGCTTCCGCGACGAGGGGTATTTCGCGCGGCGCTTCCGCGCGCGGGTCGGCGTGTCGCCGAAGGCGTACCGCGACGCGAATGCCGCGCTGCCGGACGGCGACGACGCACCGGCGGCCGACGCGTAGTTTTGTCCCGGTAAAACGCAGTTGCGTCGCATCCGGCCGCGCGGGCGTCGGGTATCGTTGCACGCATGCCGGCCCGTGCACCGTACGGGCGCGGCATCCGTCTTCCCACCGAACGAGGCCATCCGATGTCCGCTTATGTCATCGACGCTGCCGAGCGTCCTTCCGTCGAAGTCGAACAGTCGTCCGCGCGCTTTCCGCTGCGCCGCGTCTTCTGCGTCGGCCGCAACTACGCCGACCACGCGCGCGAAATGGGCGCCGACCCCGACCGCGAGCCGCCGTTCTTCTTCACGAAGCCGGCCGACGCGATCGTCCCGGCCAGCGGCACCGTCGCCTATCCGCCGCTGACGAACGACCTCCATCACGAAATCGAGCTGGTCGTCGCGATCGGCAAGGGCGGCCGGTCGATCGACCCGGCCGACGCGCTGTCGCACGTATGGGGCTACGGCGTCGGCGTCGACCTCACGCGCCGCGACCTGCAGGCCGAAGCGAAGAAGCTGAGCCGTCCGTGGGACTGGGCGAAGGGTTTCGACGCATCGGGCCCCGTGACCGCGCTGCGCGCGGCGTCGGCCACCGGCCACCCGGAAACCGGCCGCATCTGGCTCGCGGTCAACGGCGAAACACGCCAGCAAGGCGACCTGGCCGACATGATCTGGGCCGTGCCCGACGTCATCGCATATGTGTCGCGCTCGGTCGAGCTGAAGGCCGGCGACCTGATCTTCACCGGCACGCCGGCCGGCGTCGGCGCGCTGCAGCCCGGTGACCGCGTCACGGGCGGCGTCGACGGTGTCGCGACGTTCGAGTTCGTCGTGGGCGCGAAGCCGTAAGCCGTCACGCTGCACGCATGGCAGCCGCCATTCCGGGGCCGCCGTGCGATATCTGTATGGCCGTCAGTCGTAGCGGCGCAGGAATGCGTCGACGACGGCCGGTGGATTCAGCGCTTTCGCCGATTCGTTTTCCAGCGCCTCGGCAGCGTCGTCGTCGCTGATCGACACGAACAGCGTGATCGCCGCCCTTTCATCGTCCGTGCCGAACAGGCCTTCACGGTCGAGCAGGCGCAACGCCCCGATCATCTCGGCGTGCAGTTGCCGCGAAAATTCCGAGAATCTCGACCGGACAAACTGCGGGCTCAACAAGTCGTCGGCGAGCTTGCCGCAGATCGCATTGAACGGCGACGCTTCCGCCGCCGCATACGCCCATTCGGAAAAGCCCCACGCATGCCACGGGTCGTCGTCCGGAACAACGCCCTGTTGCTCGCGGGTCCGGCGCAGCCCCTCGACCGAATTGGCCGCCGGCACCACCGTCATCGCGCCGCTATCGGTATACAGCGCAAACGCGTAGAAATGCTCGTCCGGGTACTGCGCCCGCAGCGCCCGGAATGTCGCTCTCGCGGCGTCGGCAATTTCCCGCTGGAAATCAGAAAAGTCGCTCATCACGTCCTCGTCCAGTCGCCCTTCGCGCGTCGGGGAGCATGCGGTGCGCGGCGGGTTCGTCGTCTCCCGGTGTCCGGGCGATTGTCCGCCAATCGCCCGCGACACGATAGCGCGCCCGCTCCGGTGCCCGGTTCCGGGTGGTGAGGCCGCGCACCGGCGTTCACCGCCCCGCGTCCCGCGCATCGAACACTCGCACGCAGACGGCCGCCGCCAGCGCGATCGCGGCCGACAGCAGCATCATCGCCAGCGGCGCATAGCCCGCGTTGCCGGCCGTCAGCACCGCGCCGGTCAACGACGAAAGCGCGGCGCCGCCGGCGATCGTCATTGCACCGGCCAGCCCCGACGCGCTGCCTGCCAGTTCCGGGCGCACCGACACCGCGCCGGCATGCGCACCGGGATTGGTCAGCCCGTTGCCGATGCCGACCAGCACGCACGGCCCGAACCATGCGATCGCCTGCGTCGCGCCACCGAACATCAGCGCGAGGCCGATCAACGGCCCTGCACACGCGACGACCCGTCCGCACAGGATCGTCGTGGCCAGCGCGTAGCGGCGCGCGTAACGCGCGGCCAGGAAGCTGCCGCACACGAAGCCGGCCGTGATGGTTCCCATGTAGATGCCGATCTCCGCGGGCGCGATGCCGAACACCGTTTGCGCGGCGAGCGGCGCGCCGGCCAGGAACGCGTAGAACGAGCCGGTCGAAAACGCCATGCAAAGCGCATAGGCCCAGAAGCGGCGCGCACGCAGCAGCGCCGGATACGAGCGAAGCTGCTGTCCGAGGCTCGACGACCGGTTCGCATGGGTTTCGACGAGATCGAACGCACACCAGACGAACAACGCGACGCCCGCCGCGCCGAGCAGCCAGAAGCTCGCGCGCCAGCCCAATGTCTGGTCGAGCGCGCCGCCGAGCGTCGGGCCGAGCATCGGCGCGAACGCGGCCGCCATCGCCGCATAGCCGATCCGGCTTGCCGCGCGCGCCCCGCCGCCGGTGTCCCGGATCGTCGCCATCGACACGGGGTAGACCGACGTGATCGCCGCCTGCATCAGCCTGCATGCCAGAAACACACGAATATCGGTCGCCATCGCACAGCCGAGCGAGCCGAGCGCGAACATGCCGACGCTCGCCAGCACGACCGGCCGCCGCCCGAACCGGTCCGACAGCGGCCCCATCACGCACTCGAGCGACGCGGCCACCGCCGCGTAGCCGCCGAGCGACAGCGCGACGAGCGCGTAGTCCGCGCGCAGGTCGCGCGCGATCGCCGGCAGCGACGGCAGGAACAGGCTCAGCGGCAGTACCGCGCACGCGCACAGCAGGATCAGCGTCGCGTGTCTCGGCGACGCCCGTTCGGCAGCGATCGGCAGGTTCGATTGCAAGCGGATACCCTCCGCGCGCGGGCCGCACGGCCGTGCGCAATGCAAAAAAAAGCCCCCGAACGAGTCGGGGGCGCATGGGTGCCGGCGCGGTGCCGCTACCGGACCCTGCGCCTGCTGACTACTACGATGAAGCGTGCTGCTTTCATGCCGGATGGCTCCTGAATGCCTGGTTGACTGCGTGCGATATCGGACGATGGTAGGCGGACGATGCCGATCACGTCAACGCCCTAACGCGCGCGCACCGACACGAACTTCCGCGCGTTGTTGCGCTGGATCAGCACCGCGATCACGCTGCCGCCATTCGCTTCGAGCGCCTGGACGTCGTCGGGCGTCTCGAGCAGCGTGTCGTTGAGCTCCAGCACGACATCGCCCGGCTGGATGCCCGCGCTGGCCGCCGGGCCGTGCACGGCATCCACCATCATCCCGACCGCGAGCCCCGTCGAACGGCGCTCGTCGTCGCTCAGCGCATGCATCGTCAGCCCGAGCCGGTCGCCGCCGTCGCCCGCCACGGCGCCCGGCCCCGGTCGTGCAGCCGCCTTCGGCGCGGCCATGACGACGGCCGGGCCCGCGCTGCCGGCGGCCTCGTCGGCGCCCGTGATCGTCAGCATCACCGGCGCGCGGTTGCGGATCAGCCGCAACGGCGCCTTCTGGCCGGGCGGCAGCGCGGCGGCCAGGTCGTTCAGCTCGGCCGAGCGGCCGATCGTCTTGTCGCCCAGCTTCACGATCACGTCGCCGGGCCTCACGCCGGCCGCGGCGGCCGGCGAGCCGGGCGCGACGCCGTTGACGAGCGCGCCCGCCGGACGCGGCAGCCCGAACGCCGCGGCCAGCCCGATGCCGACATCCTGCACGTCGACGCCGATTGCGTTGCCGGACGACGCGTCCGGCGCCTGGGGCTGTTGCGCCTGCATCTGCTTCTGCAGTTGCGCGCGCACCTTTGCGGCAAACGCGATCGGAATCGCGAACGTCGTGCTCGCGTAGCGGTCCGTGCCCGTATAGACCTGCACCGCGATGCCGATCACGTCGCCCGCGCGATTGAATACCGGGCCGCCCGAATTGTCGGGGTTCGGCGCGATGTCGGTTTCGAAGAACGGAAACGCGCTGCCGTCCGGCATCCGGTGCGACGTGGCGCTGACGATGCCGGCCGTGACCGTGTTGCCCGATCCGTCCGGCGCGCCGATCGTCATCACCGGCTCGCCCGCGCGCACCTTCGACGAATCGCCGATGTGCACGAACGGCAGCTTCTTCCCGTCGATCCGCAGCACCGCGACGTCGCTTTGCGGATCGACGGCCAGCACGGTCGCCTTGAATTCGCGGCGGTCGGTGAGCCGTACCGTCACGTCGGTCGCGTCGTCGACCACGTGCGCCGAGGTGAGGATCAGGCCGTCGGCGCTGACGATGAAACCCGAGCCGCTGCCCGATACCGCGCGCGGCGACGTGTCGGGTGCAGGCGCCTGCGCCTGCGGGCCTTGCGCGGGCGGCGGCGCGTCGTGCCGGAAGAACGCGGCGAGTGGATCGTCGGGATCGAGGATCGCGAAGGACGGGCCGCCGGCCTGCTGGTCGGGTGCGGCGGTCATGATGGTCACGACTGCCGGGCCGTAGCGGTCGACGATCGCCGGAAAATCGACCGGCATCGCGTAAGGCGCAGCAGCCGGCCGCTGCTTCATCGGGTGTGGCGGGACAGGCGGCGACAGTGTTCCGGCTAGGACGGCCGGCGGGGGCAGCAAACAACCGGCAAACACGCCCCCGATCAACGCGGTGCGAAGCACGGCGCGAGCAAGCGTCTGGCGAACCACGGTGCACCTCCCCCGGGAGTCACGGCGCCGACATGCGCGAGACGCGCAGGCGCCCGACAAGCCCCGGTACACGCATCCATTTATAGTCCAAGCGGCCTGTTCGAACATACGAATCGAAACCCGAATACGGGGCGGCGCGGCACGCGCGGAGCCGCGACGGCGTTCGTTTCGAACAAAGTGCGCGGTTCGTCAATCCGCACAAGTCCGATTGTCGTGCATGGCGATGGGCGGTGCGTGTCAGGTGGCGCCATGGATGCGCGCCACGTTGAGCTTCGCTCGACGTGGATGTCGACGATCCCCGGGACGCGAGCGATCGCCCACCGTCACATCGAATCGACCGTGTGGGCTTCCGCCAGCGTCTGCAGGCGTCGACCGAGATCCCGGACCGCGCCGGCCGGCGCCCCTGACACGACAACGCACAGGTTCTTGTAGATCCACACGAGTCCGAGCCCGGGACCGGCGATCGAGCTCTGGACCGACACGCTTCCAAGCGGATCGGGATCCGTCTCGAACGGCACGCGCTCGATCGTCGGCGAAGTTGTCTCGTGGAGAAAATAATCCGCCGCCTTGAAGCGATCCTTGGCCTGCGCAACCGTGATCGACACGCGTGCGCCGTTGAACCGGCCGTTGAAGACAAATATCCGGAAATCCCTGAGCGGCCCGGTTTCGTCGACAGGCTGTTCGACACGCTCGATCGTCAGCGCGTTGAACCCCGGGACGCGCTGCGTCGCGAGCTTGCCCCAGTCGAACGCGACGATCTTCCGGCCATCGTCGGTCGCGAACTTCCGGTCGAAATCGATGTGCGACTTGAATGCGTCGACACGCGCGGTCGGACTGAAGGCTCGCCGAATGGCTGCGGCTCTTTCATCCGCGCTCATGACGTTTCCCGATGCCGGCGCCTGCGCATGGCTCGAGCCGACAAGAATGGAACAGAGCAACAGACCGATGGCATGCACTTTCATTTCGCCGCTCCTGCGCCGGGCAACGTTTTTATCGTCGTCATGAAGCCCGCGAAGCATCGCATCCTGCGCGCCGGGAATCGCTACGCCGGCATCGGGCCGCTCGGCGGCCGCAAAACGAACACTCATCTCGCGGCCCGCACCATGCTGTGGTCCGGTGTCGGGCAGTCGCGGCTGCTGTTCAACACCGTGAAGTGTCCCGGACACGCCTTGCTCGGGACCTGCAATCCTTCGGGAAATTCCGGTGCGCCCGGCAGCCACGGAGACGCGTATGCCTTGATCCTGTCCCCCGGGAAAAACACGATCCACAGATAGCCGTCCGAGAACGAACCATACGGCTCG
Source organism: Burkholderia sp. AU30198 (assembly GCF_020419825.1). Taxonomy (NCBI): domain Bacteria; kingdom Pseudomonadati; phylum Pseudomonadota; class Betaproteobacteria; order Burkholderiales; family Burkholderiaceae; genus Burkholderia; species Burkholderia sp. AU30198. Next base: position 1,048,847 of record NZ_JAIZSA010000001.1, read on the forward strand.
ACCGGCACGACCCGGCTAGCCACTGCATTCGGATTGCGCCTATACATCTCGTCGTTGCGCCATTCGACCTGGACCGTCAATCCCGGGCGCCATTTTTGCGGAACGGACACACAGCACATGATGCTGCCGCCGGCGCTGCCGATACGGGCGGCCACATTGCCGCCCCAGGTGCCGTCGACAGAGTAGGTACCGATCGGCACGTCCGTGTAGTTCAGCGCGTTCAGTTTCAGCCCGATCCCGGCATCCTCGCCGCCGGGCCGCGCGGCCTCATCCGCCGCCGTAGCGGCTTGCTGATCCGCATGATCCGTCGCACGAGAGCACCCGGCTCCCGTCACGCAGGCCGCCAGGAAAACGGCCAGACGAACGACGGTCATCACCGATCCGGCTCGCACATTCATGACGCGATTCCCTTGTCGGCATCCCGACGTGAAATCGAAAGCGATACGGTAGCGGAAATCACCGGCAACGGGTAAGGTTACCCGCGCGCGCTGCCACCCGCGCGTCCATCCCCGCCCCCCCACTCCGCGATCGCCGTCACCAGCCGCAACATCGGCTCGAACGCGACAACGCAAGGTGATGCGCGTACTGCGAGTCGCACGGCTTCGTCCGTGCGGGGCTGTTCCCGAAGCCGGGCCCCGGCGGTCGCGTCTGGTCGCTGTACGACAAACCGGCTCGTTGACGGCCGTCGGCTAAGCACTGCCGGCCCTCCCAAAACGCGCGGCGCAGCGTCCCCCCCGAACAGTGAATGCCGACAGACAGGAAACCCGTGCATGCCGAATGACGACCGCAGCCTCCTCATTCCCCGAAGAACGCCCGAATCGGCGACGATGCTCGCGAACGTCAAACGCGCGATGGCGCTCACCGCCCGCCTCAACCGCCTGTCGTTCGACGATGCGGACGAAGTCCGTGCGCTGTTCGGCGAACTGATCGGCAAGCCGGTCGACGACAGCTTTCTGCTGCTACCACCGTTCTACACGACCGGCGGGCCCGACATCACCGTCGGCCGCAACGTGTTCGTCAACCAGAACTGCACGTTCTACGATCTCGGCGGGCTCGACATCGCCGACGACGTGATGATCGGGCCGAACGTGAGCCTCATCACGTCCGGCCATCCGCTGGAACCGTCGAAGCGGCGCGCCGCTGTCGTCGCGAAGCCGATCGCGATCGGGCGTAACGTGTGGATCGGCGCCGGCGCAACGGTCATCGGTGGCGTGACGGTAGGAGAAAACGCGGTGATCGGCGCAGGGGCCGTGGTCACGCGGGACGTGCCGCCGAATACGCTGGTGGGCGGTAATCCGGCGAAGGTCATTCGGTCGATTGGTGATTGAAGCCGCGTAGCGCGGCGCCTACTTGAGACACCAGTAGCGCGCCGCAAATTCCTTGTTGATCGATACGACGACCATCCCGTTCGCATTGCGCGGCGGCTTGCCTTCCGAGCAGCGAGCGTTGTCCGATACGAAATACTCGACATTGCCGCGCTTGAACGTCCAGTCGGTATTGACGCACGGATCGGTGCCGACCGTTTCCTCCGTGCCGCCGTGCACCTCGACGTCCGGCTTGCGATCGGCCGAGTGTGGCTTGTTCCAGGCCCGGTAGTTCAGCGTACCGTTCGCGGCGCGGTCGATCACGATGTGATGCTTGTCGGTATTGCAGATGAATCCGTCGTGGGTGACTTGCGCATGGGCGGCAGCGGTGGCCAGCAATGCGCATGCGGTACCGGCGAGCGCAATGAATCTGTAAGGCGTGAGCACGTTCGATCAGGAAAAGAAGGTGAAATCGGAGGCGATACGGTAGCGGAAATCACCGGCGACGGGTTGGGTTTCCCGTGCCCGCCCCGCCCTCAATCTCCGCCTACCCGCTCCGCGATCGCCGACAGCATCCGCAACATCGGCTCGAACGCATCGGCCGACGTATTGCCGAATCCGAGCACGAGCCCGTTGCCGGCCGATGCCGCATCGATCGAAAAACCCGACAGCGGAAACGGCCCGATGCCGTGCTCGCGCGCCGCGTCGACGATCGCGCGATCGCGGTAGCGCGCGGGTAGCCGCAACGCGAGATGCAGCCCGCACGGCCCGCCCTCGATCTCGTGCGGCACACTCAGGTTGCCGTCGAGCGCGGCCAGCAGCAACCGCCGCCGGTCGCGGTACAGCCGGCGCATCCGGCCGAGATGACGGCCGTACTCGCCGGTCTCGATGAAATCGGCCAGCGCGAGCTGCACATGGCGCGTGCCGCCGCGCAGCATCTCCGGCAGCACCGGCCGCACCGCGGCCAGCAGCGCATCGGGCAGCACGAGAAAGCCGATCCGCAGCGCCGGAAACATCGTCTTGCTGAACGAGCCGAGATAGACGACGGGCGAATCCGGTGCGAGCCCGTGCATCGCGCCGATCGGCTCGCCGGTATGACGGAATTCGCTGTCGTAGTCGTCCTCGATGATCCATGCGCGATGCCGGCGCGCGGCATCGATCAGCGCGAGCCGGCGCGAGATCGACAGCACAGCGCCGGTCGGGAACTGGTTCGACGGCGTCGTGTAGACGAGGCGCGGCGTCCGCTCGCGCCAGTCGTCCGCTTCCGCGCGCAGCCCTTCCGCGTCGACCGGCATCGGCACGACGTCGAGGTCGGCCGCCTGCATCGCGGTGCGCGCGCCGCGATAGCCGGGCTCCTCGACCCACACCGTATCGCCCGGGTTCGTCAGCAACTGCGCGCACAACGCGATCGCGCCCTGTGCGCCTTCCGTGATCACGATCTGCTCGGGATCGCAGCGCACACCGCGCGTCACGGCCAGGTGGCGCGCGATCGATTCGCGCAGCGCGCGCTCCCCGAGCGGGTCGCCATAGCCGAGCAGGTCGCGGCCGGTGCGTCGCAGCGAACGGTCGATCGCGTGGCGCCATGCGTCCGCCGGGAAATGCGTCAACGCGGGCACCCCCGGCCGGAAGCCCTCCGATTCGCCGGTGCCGATGCGGCTCGGGCGAATCCGGCCGAGCCGCTGCGCGACGGCCGGCGGCGCGGCACGCCGGCGCGGCGGCGCCGGCCGCGACAACCCGACCACGCGCGTGCCGCGGCGATCGGACTGCAGGAAGCCTTCGGCGACGAGTTGCTCGTAGACGGCGGCCGTCGTGTTGCGCGACACGCCGAGCGTCTCGGCCAACGCACGCGTGCCGGGCAGCCGCGTGCCGGCCGGCATCGTGCCGCCGAGAATCGCGTCGCGCACGCGGCGCAGCAACTGGCGTTGCAGCGAAGGCGCGCCCGGCGTGCGCGCCAGCGGCGCGTCGAGCGGCAGCAACGGCGCATCGCCGGAAGGAAGGACTGTCGTCATCGGAACATCGCAGCGTGAAAGTGTCGGCACTGGCGGACAGCCAGTTGCGTACGGCTCGTGGTTCGTGGTTCGTGCCCTGAAATTCGTGGCACCATAAATTTGCCGATCTCTGGCGCTTCTCATGGTACCTCGTCACGACTACGATCGTCTGCATGCCGGCATGTCGCCGGCCGCCAACCGAAGCGAGATCGACCTTGTCCACGCTCACCAACGCTTTCCAGCAGCCCATCGGCCACCCCGTTCCCGACTGGTCCGCGCGCCCGCGGCCGGAGCGCATCGTCCTCGAAGGCCGCTACTGCCGGCTCGAACCGCTCGACGCCGAGCGCCACGCGGCCGACCTTCACGCCGCCTACGCCCAGGCGCCGGACGGCAGCGACTGGACCTATCTCGCGCACGGCCCGTACGCCGACGAATCGAGCTACCGCGACTACGCGCGTACCGCCCAGGCGAGCCCGGATCCGCTGCACTACACGGTGATCGACCGTGCCACCGGCCGCGCGGTCGGCACGCTCGCGCTGATGCGCATCGATCCGGCCAACGGCGTGATCGAGGTCGGCTCCGTCACGTTCTCGCCGCTGCTCAAGCGCACACCCATCTCGACCGAAGCGCAGTTCCTGCTGATGAAGTACGCGTTCGACACGCTCGGCTACCGGCGCTACGAATGGAAGTGCGACGACCTGAACATCCCGTCGCGCAAGGCCGCCGCACGGCTCGGCTTCCGCTACGAAGGCACGTTCCGGCAGGCGATCATCTATCGCGGCCGCAATCGCGACACCGCGTGGTTCTCGATCATCGACGGCGAATGGCCGGACGTCCGCGCCGCGTTCGACGCATGGCTCGCCCCGGAGAACTTCGACGCGCAGGGCGAGCAGCGCCAGTCGCTCACCGCGATCCGTCACGCACAGGCGAGCGCGCGCGATGCAGCCAGCCGCGCGCACGACGCGACGCGCGTCACGGTGCGCCCGCTCGTCGCCGCCGACGAAGCCGCGTGGCGCCCGCTGTGGCAGGGTTATCAGCAGTTCTACGACACCGCGCTGAGCGACGCGGTGTTCGCGACGACGTGGGCCCGCCTGATGGATCCCGCCGAACCGATGTTCGTGCTCGGCGCATTCGACGCATCGGGCGCGCTGGTCGGGATCGTGCATTCGATCTACCACCGCTCGTGCTGGACCGAAGGGCCCTACTGCTACCTGCAGGATCTCTACACCGCCCCCGACGCACGCGGGCAAGGCGCAGGCGGTGCGCTGATCGAAGCCGTGTACGACCATGCCCGCGAAGCCGGCGCGAGCCGCGTGTACTGGCTCACACACGAAACCAACACGACCGCGCGCGCGCTGTATGACAAGCTCGCAAACAACGCCGGATTCATCCAGTACCGGCACGACGTGAAGAAGTAACGCGGCGCTGCAGCCGGCCCGCGTTCAACCGGGCACGTCGGCCGGCACGCGCGCGTCGTCGCCCTCCGGGGCGGCGTCACGTGCCGCGCCGGTGGCACCCGGCACCGACGCCGGGCGGATCATCTCGTCGCCATTGGCCGGCACGGGCCGCCGCACCGGCCGGAACACCGGCTCGCCCGGCTCGATCGACTGCCCCGAGATCGCGCAGCGGCCCGGCTGCAACGCGATGCGCAAACGCCAGCGCTGTTCGCCGTAATGGCAACGGCCGCTCTCGACCCAGCGAACCAGCAACGCGTTGTCGCCGGCCTCCAGCACCGTGACGAACAGTTGCGGACGCAATGGCGAGACGGCCGCCGCCGCGTGCTCGGGAACCGGCACCCGGCCGATCGTCACGAGCGGATGCGCGACGCCGTCACATGGCGGCATCGCATCGTGTTCGACCCATGCCGGCGCATCGCACGGCTGGTCTTCTTCGCAAATCAGGCTTTCCATGGTGTTGAGCATGCTTGACGGATTTCCGTACAGGTTGAACGGCGCCGCGCTCAGCGCCGGCCCATCGGTTCGCGCAGCAGCGACAGTCCGATCGCCGCACCGGTGACGGCCGCCGCGAGCATCAGCCCGATGCCGCCCGACCAGCCGAAGGCAGCGACGATCGCGCCGATCGCCAGCGGCCCGATCACCTGTCCGAGATAGTTGCCCTGCACGACCCAGCCGATACTGAGCGGCGCCAGCGACGGCGTCGGTGCGGAGCCGGGCGCGCACGCGAGGATCGTCGCGGGCAGCATCCCCGCCATCGCCGAGAACGCAAAACCCAGCGCGACCGCGAGCGGTGCCGGCGTGGCCGCGCTGAACAGCCCTGCACCAGCCGCGCCGATCGCGACCGACGTCGCGGCCATCACGATCCCCGGCCGTGCGCCGCGCGACAGCAGCCAGCCGGCCGTCAGGTTGCCGATCACGCATGCGGCGACGATCGCCGCGCTGATCAGCCCCGCCGCGCCGACCGCGACACCGAGGCGCTGCATCAGGAACACCGGCAGGAACGTCATCGCGGCGAAGAACTGCACGTTGTAGATGGCGAATCCCAGCGCGAGCAGCGTGGTCGACCGCGATGCGAGCACGTCGCGCAGCGCGGGCCCGATGCGCGGCGCGGCGGCCTGCCGCGACGGCACATCGACGGAGGTCGTGACGGGCACCGCGGCCGCCGCCACGAGCGTCAACGCCGCGGCCGCGAGCCAGCCGTTGCGCCAGCCGCCGAGCAGCGGCCCGACCAGCATCGACAGCGCCATGCCAACCGGCATGAACGTGCTCCACAGCCCGAACGCGAGCGTGCGCCGCTCGGGCGGCGTCACGCGATTCAGCACGGCCGGCGCGGCGACCACCACGATCACGAACCCGAGCCCTTCGGCGAAACGCGTGACCAGCAGCAGCGCGAAGCTGCCGGCCGATGCGCCGGCAACACTCGACAGGCCGAGGATGACGAGGCCCGCGATCAGCAGCAGCCGGTCGCCCCAGCGCCGCACCAGCACGCCGGCCGCGATCCCGCCAAATACGCCGACGAACGGAAACACCGACATGATCCCGCTCAGCGAAGCGAGCGAACCGCCGAACTCGTGCTGGAGCGACGGCAACGCGATCGTCGCCTTGCCGACGTGCAGCGCCGACACGATGCTCGCCAGCACGACGTTCGCGACGGCGGCCTGGTAGCGGCGCGACGGCAGCGTGGCGGCATCGGCCGCGACAGGCGATTCGGTCATCTCCACCTCGGTTGAAGCGGCCGCGTGCCACAGGATCCGTCACGCGTCCGCGATCGGACTGGCGCACATGATACAAATTGAAGTTCACTTCAAGTAAAGGGGTAATGTGCGCAACGATCCGTTCCGTCGATCGCGGCAATCGGCCGACAACGCGGCGCGCAGCGTGTGTGGCTCGTGTCGACCGCGGCCGGTCTGCCGCTTTACCGCGCCGCCGGGTTCACGTTGCTCGCACCGATCGCGGTCGACGAAGTGATCGCCTGAACGCGCGTCGAACCGCGTCGAACCGCGCCGGCCATCGCCGCGCGTCTCGCCATTCGTCTCATTGCGCTGAGACGAATGTCCCAGCGTCTCATCCGGCTGGCGGTTTTGCTTACGCAGCAAATTCCACGCCACACCCCTCGCCATCCCTCCCTATCAACGGACACAGCGATGATGCATTGCGCCATTCCCTTCCCGCCCAGCCGCCGCCCGGCGCCCCCACTCAAGCTGGCCCCGTTCCTGCATACCGGTCTATCGCGCAATCGCGCGACGGGCACGCCGGCAGCCACGCCTTGCGCCCGACGACAACCTGATGGAGACAGCAACGTGAGTACACCGGCATCGACCACCGCCCTCAGCATGAAAGCTGCCGTCTGGCACGGCCGCCACGACATCCGCGTCGAACAGGTTCCCGTTCCGGCGCGCCCGCCGGCAGGCTGGGTCACGATTCGCGTGCACTGGTGCGGGATCTGCGGCTCGGACCTGCACGAATACGTCGCCGGGCCCGTGTTCATCCCGGTCGACGCGCCGCATCCGCTGACGGGCCTGAAGGGCCAGTGCATCCTCGGCCACGAGTTCAGCGGCGAGATCGCCGAACTCGGCGCGGGCGTGACGGGCTTCGCGGTCGGCGACCGCGTGACGGCCGACGCATGCCAGCATTGCGGCACCTGCTGGTATTGCAAACACGGGCTGTACAACATCTGCGAGAACCTCGCGTTCACCGGGCTGATGAACAACGGCGCGTTCGCCGAATACGTGAACGTGCCGGCCGAGCTGCTGTACAAGCTGCCCGACGATTTCCCGACCGAGGCCGGCGCGCTGATCGAGCCGCTCGCGGTCGGGCTGCATGCGGTGAAGAAAGCCGGCAACATCGTCGGGCAGACGGTCGTCGTGGTCGGCGCAGGCACGATCGGCCTGTGCACGATCATGTGCGCGAAAGCCGCGGGCGCCGGGCGCGTGATCGCACTGGAAATGTCGGCCGCGCGCAAGCAGAAGGCGCTGGAAGTCGGCGCGAGCGTCGTCATCGATCCGAAGACGTCGGACGCGATCGCGGAAGTCAAGGCGCTGACCGGCGGCTACGGCGCCGACGTGTCGTTCGAGTGCATCGGGCACACGACCACCGCGAAGCTCGCGATCGACGTGATCCGCAAGGCCGGCAAGTCGGTGATGGTCGGCATCTTCGAGGAGCCGGCGCCGTTCAACTTCTTCGACATCGTGTCGACCGAGAAGGAAGTGATCGGCTCGCTCGCGTACAACGGCGAATTCGCGGACGTGATCCGCTTCATCGCGGACGGCCGCATCGACGTGCAGCCGCTCATCACCGGGCGCATCGCGCTCGGCGACATCGTCTCGCACGGCTTCGAGGAACTGGTCAACCACAAGGACCGGAACGTGAAGATCATCGTTCAGCCCGCCGCTGCCTGACCGCTCGCACGGCCGCGGCAGCGATTCGCGCCGCGGCACGCCTGCTGCCGTATCGCCCTGAAGCGTCGCCCGTTCACGGGCGACGTGCCTGCCTGCCGGCACGCCCCCCCCTGCACGCCCCCCTCCCTGCCTTGCTGCCGTCGTCCGAAGCGGACTCGAAGCCGCGTACCGGTCGGGCACGACGTTTCAAAACATTCGGAATCCAAACCATCCACCGTCACGCGCCACGGGCCCGGTACGCGATCAGGGTTTCTCCGGATCAAGCGCGATTCGTTCGATGTCGACAGGACATTGACGCAAGGCGATCCTGTGCCAGGCACGATCAGGCTTCCCGGCCGGGATCGTTGCCGCCCCGTGAAGGCGGCTCCCTCCCCCACAAAAACCTTACGGCGTCACGGCGCAGACAGGCAGAGAATACGGGCCCACCCGGGATAGCTTGCAAACATGGTGTGTCATGAATCGATCATTCTCGTTTAACCGAGAACACGCATACAACATTCGATCGCTGACGATCCAGCAGAAGACGCACATCGGCTTCGCACTCGTCACAACGCTGCTGGCCTTGCTGTGCGGCACGATCATCTGGGGGAGTTTCCGGCAATACCGGCAGGAGAACGCCGACCTGCAGAGCTTCGAATTCGTCCGCGGTGCGATGCGCGCCGCCAACGTGATCTCGGCCGAGCGCGGCCCGACGAACAACCTGCTGGTCCGCCTGCAGGACGACGGCGCCACCGAGGCCCGCAACCTGCTCGCCGCGCGTGCGCGTTCCGACCGGGCGCTGGAACGCTTTCACGCCGGCATCGCGCAGGCGACCGCGCTCGACGATCGCGAACGCGGCAAGCTGCTGCAGGCACTCGACTCGGCCCGGATGACGCTCGCCGATGCGCGTGCGGAAGTCGATGCACTCGACGCGCGGCCGCTCGCGTCACGCACCGTCGACGATATCCAGCACGCACAAGCACACCTGTTCCGGGTCGTCGACACGCTGTCGCTGCTGATCGACGGCGCGATGACCGACACCGCGATGCGCGCCCCGCGCACGTCGGGTGCGATCCTGCTAGCGCGGCTCCTCGGCGATCTCCGGGAATACGCGGGCCGCACGGGCTCGCTGCTCATCGCGCCGATGTTCGCGCGGCAGGCGCTCGATCGCACGCAGTTCGCGGACATCATGCGGATGCGCGGCCGCATCGAGCAATTGCGCGCGCTGATCGACGGCGCGATCGGCGCGCAACTCGACGACCCCGACGTGGCACGCGACTATGCGCAGCTCAACACGGCCTTCGACGCGCACATCCTGCCGCTCGTCGACGCGACGGTCGCCAGCGGCCGGAACGGCGCCTATACGATGAGCGCGGCCGAGTTTTCCCGCGCGATCGTGCCGCATTTCCGGCCGAGCGAACTGCTGCGCGACCGCGTGATCGACCTGGCCCGGCGCCGCGCGATCGGCGACCGGAACGCCGCCCGGATCAAGGTCGGGTTGTCGTCGTTCGCCACGGCACTGTGCATCGCGATCCTGGTCTCGCTCGCGCGCGCCACGCAGCGGATGCTGTCGAAGCCGCTCGATGCGCTCGGCCGCCGGATCGTCGCACTCAGCGACGGCGATACGTCGCACGTCGCGATGCCGCGCGGCATCGGGCCCGAGATCTCGCGCATCCATGACGCGCTGGAAACGTTGCGCAACGCGACGGTGCGCCGCGACATGCTCGAGCGCCAGCGCAACGACATGCTGACGCTGTTCTCGCACGACATGCGCGCCCCGCTGACATCGCTGATCATCCTGATCGACACGCAGGCGCACCGGGCGGGCGATGCACCGATGAAGCTGCAGTTCGCGAGAATCGGCAAGCTGGCGCGGCACACGCTGGCCATGGCCGACGGGTTCGCGCAGCTCTCGCGTGCGGAGGCCAGCGAATACGAACGTGTGCCGGTCAACCTCGCCGACCTGATGAACGAGGCGCGCGACGCGGTGTGGCCGCTCGCGCACCGGAAATCCATGTCGATCGACGACGTGCCGCGGCGCGACGACACGATCGTGCTGGGCGACCCGGCGCTGCTGTCGCGCGCGCTGATCAACGTGCTCGACAACGCGATCAAGTACAGCGCGCCGCTGACGAGCGTCGAATGCAAGGTCGAGCCGGGTGCCGACGGCACGACCGTACGCTGCACGATCCGCGACAGCGGGTGCGGGATCGGCAGTGCGGACCAGATGCGGCTGTTCGAGCGCTACCGGCGCTTCCGCACCGCCGGCCAGCCGGAAACCAGCGGCGTCGGGCTCGGCATGGCGTTCGTCAAGGCAGTCGTCGAGCGGCATGAGGGCAACATCCACGTGCACAGTGTCGTGCTGCAAGGCACCACGGTCACGATCACGCTACCCGCGGCGGCGAATCCATGACGATGGCGCCACCGGCAACCGGCCGCTGCGACGCCGCAGCCCGGCCCGTTTCTTCGATATACTGGACCGAACCCTTTTCGGGGCAACCGGGGGCCACCACGCCCTTTGAACGTTCGCCCCAACCTGCGTGGAATGGCGCACCGTGAAACCGCGAGCCGGACTGATTCTCGAACTCTTCGTCAACCTGGTGCTGCCGTGGGTTGCCTATCGGGCCGCGCAGCCGTATTTCGGCGAAACCGGCGCGCTGTACGCATCGGCGGTCCCGCCGATCATCTGGTCGATCGTCGAATTCATCCGCTCGCGCCGCGTCGATGCGGTGGCGGCCATCGTGCTGCTGGGCATCGCGCTGTCGATCATCGGAATGGCGCTCGGCGGCAGCCCGCGCACGTTGCTGATGCGCGAGTCGCTCGCGTCGGGCACGATCGGCGTCGTGTTCCTGCTGTCGCTGTTCCGCGAACGCCCGTTGATCTTCTATCTCGCCCGCGCCACCGTGGCCCGCGAGATGGACGGCGGCGCCGCGCATTTCGAAGCCGTCTGGGACGCGCAGCCGGGGCTGCGGCAGATGCTCCGGCGGATGACCTTCGTCTGGGGCGCGTTCATGACGCTGGAAATGCTGCTGCGCCTCTGGATGGTCGTGACCTGGCCGGTCGAACGCGTGCTGGTCGTGTCGCCGATCATCGGCTATGCCGTGTTCGGCTGCCTGCTGATGTGGACGTTCTGGTACCGGCGGCGGATGCGCGTGCGCAACAGCGTCCATATCCCGGGTCGCGACGGCGTCACCGAAACCGCCGGCCGCTGACCGCTGACCGCGCCCGGCCGGCCGGCATCGCAAGACGGCTGCTGTATGATGCGCGGCGTCTCGTCCGACGAATGCCGCGCCTGTCATGTCCCTTTCGCTCCTTCCGTCCGCCACGATCTGGCTCGCCCTGTTCGCGGCCGCCGCGTTCGCGTGGCATCGCCCGCAGCACGGCCTGAGCGTCTGCCTCGCCGCGCTCGGCTATGCGTGCGCGCTGGCGTTCGGCAAGCTCGCCCCGCTCACGCTGGCGCCGCTCGCGTTGCTGGCCGCGGCCGCCTGGGGCGTGATGCCCGAGCGTCCGCGCGCGGTGCGCATCGCCGCGCATGTGGTCTTTGCCGCGCTCGCGATCGCGCTCAGCCTGCACCTGATTCCCGGCTTCCACAATCCGCGCGTGATCGCCGCGACGCGCTTCACGCCGGATGCCGTGCCGTTCACGATGTACCTGAATCTGGACAAGCCGCTCATCGGCCTGTGGCTGGTGTGGGTGCTGCCGTGGGTCGCCCCCGACATCCCGCTGTCGCGCGCGCTGCGCACCGGCGCGGTGGCGGCCGTGGCGACGGCGGCCGCGTGCCTGGCCGGCGCGCTAGCGTTCGGGATGGTCGGCTGGGCGCCCAAATGGCCGCCGTCGGGCTGGCTGTGGCTCGTCAACAACCTGCTGATCGTGACGCTCGCCGAGGAAGCGCTGTTCCGCGGCTATGTGCAAGGCGGCCTAACACGCGCGCTCCGCGCGTTCGCATGGGGGCCGTGGGCCGCGCTGGTGATCGGCGCGGGTCTGTTCGGCGCCGCGCATGCGGCCGGCGGCTGGCAATGGATCGTGCTCGGCACGGTGGCCGGCATCGGCTACGGCCTCGCATGGCGACGCGGCGGACTGCTCGCGTCCGCGCTCGCGCATGCGGGGCTGAACGTCGTCCACTTCGGCCTGTTCACCTACCCGATGCTCGCCGCCGCGCGCTGACGGCCGCGCGGCGCTGCCGCTCAGTTGATCCCGGCGACCGCGTGCGGCACGTACGGGCGTTCGAGCGTGGCAATCTCGTCGCCGGTCAGTTTCAGCTCGAGTGCGGCGAGTGCGTCGTCCAGCTGCTGCGGCTTCGAAATGCCGACGATCGGCGCGGTGACCCCGCGCTTCTGCGCGACCCACGCGAGCGCGACCTGCGCACGCGGCACGTTGCGCGCCGCCGCGATCGTCGCAACGGCGTCGATGACCGCCTTGTCCGACTCCGCCGTCGCATCGTAAAGGCGCTGGCCGACCGCATCGCTCTGCTGCCGTTCAGTCGACTCGTCCCAGTTGCGCGTCAGGCGGCCGCGCGCGAGCGGGCTCCACGGAATCACCGCGATCCCTTCGTCTTCACACAGCGGCAGCATTTCCCGCTCTTCTTCCCGATACAGCAGGTTCAGGTGGTTCTGCATGCTGACGAAGCGGGTCCAGCCGTGCTGCTTCGACGTGTGCAGCGCCTTCGCAAACTGCCACGCGAACATCGACGACGCGCCGATGTAACGTGCCTTGCCGGCTTTCACGACGTCGTGCAGTGCCTCGAGCGTCTCCTCGAGCGGCGTGCCGTAGTCCCAGCGGTGAATCTGGTAGAGATCGACATAATCGGTGCCGAGCCGCTTCAGGCTCTGGTCGATGTCCGTCATGATCGCCTTGCGCGACAGCCCCGCGCCGTTCGGCCCCGGCCGCATCCGGTAGAACACCTTGGTCGCGATCACGATCTCGTCGCGCTTCGCGAAATCGCGCAGCGCGCGGCCGACGATCTCCTCCGACGTGCCGTCCGAATACATGTTCGCGGTATCGAAGAAGTTGACGCCGGCTTCGACTGCCCGCTGGATGATCGGGCGGCTCTCCGCTTCCGGCAGCGTCCACGGATGCGAGCCGCGTGACGGTTCACCGAACGTCATGCAACCCAGCACCAGGTTGGACACTTCCAGCCCTGTCGATCCGAATTTCACGTATTCCATTGCACGCCTCGCCATTGAAGTTGAGCTGACGGCCGGATGCGCGCCGCGCATCCGCCGGACCGTCGCATGGTATCGCGGGTGGCGAAAAGGCGTGCGGCGTCGCCGCATCGTGCGAAGGGAGTAGTTGTCAGCGCGAGGTCGTGCGGGGCGCCGGTTGCACGGCGGCGCCGGCCGTTTACTTGACCTGGTCGGCGATCGGCTGCAGGAACGCGGAAAAGCCGGTCAGCATGATCTGCACGCCGATGCACAGCAGCAGGAACGCCGACACGCGCTTCGCGACCTTGGTGCCTTCGCTGCCGAGGTAGCGCGACAGCAGCGCGGAGCGGCTGTAGACCTGCCAGATCACGATCGCAACCAGCACGGAGACGGCGATCGACACGATGCTCGACAGCATGAACTCCGACAGCTTGTGCGTGCGGTTCGCGTTCAGCGCGATCGCGGTCGCGATCGAGCCGGGGCCGACCGTCAGCGGCATGGTCAGCGGGAAGAACGCACGCGTCATGATCGCGTTCGCGTCGATCGGCTTGACCGGTGTGTCGCCGCCGCCCGGGCCGTCGGGTTCGTTCAGCATCTGCCAGCCGGCCACTGCAACCGCGAAGCCGCCGCCGATTCGCAGCGCTTCCATCGAGATCCCGAAGAAATGCAGCACCGGCGTGCCGGCGAAGAACGCGACCATCAGCACGATGAACGCGTTGAACGCGACCTTCCTCGCGAGCAGATCGCGTTCCTGCTCGGTGAGCGCCTCGGTCCGTTCAAGAAACAGGAACGCGATGCCGATCGGGTTGATGATGCCGATCAGGCCGGTGAAGCCGAACAGGATCTCGGAGATAAGGCGGTTGACGATCATCGGATGAAGAATCGGTCGGGGCTGGGCCGGCAGCGCGCCGGGGGTCACGCATTGTAGAGCAAGCGCCCGCGCCCGAGCCGCAAATTGCGGCCGGGCCCGCCGCACGGCCGATCGTCGCCGTTTTCCGTTACTCGGCGCCCGCCTCCCATGCCGGCGGCCGCTTCGCGAAGAACGCGGCGAAGCCTTCCTTCGCTTCCGGTGTCGCCCGCACGCGCGAGATCGTCTGCGCGGTGAACGCCGCACGCTCGTCCGACGGCGGATACTCGCCGATCGCGTCGAAGAAACGCTTGATCTCCATCAGCGCGTTCGGGCCGTTACGACCGAGTTCGGCGATCGTTTTGTCGAGCGCTTCGTCGAGCGCATCGAGCGGCACGGCCTGGTGGATCAGGCCAATCGCGACCGCCTCGCCGGCGGCGAGCTGGGTCGCCGTCAGCGCGAGCCGGCGCGCCTGGCGCTGGCCGACCGCCTCGACCAGATACGGGCCGATCACGGACGGCAGGATCCCGAAGCGTGCCTCGCTGACCGAAAAGCGCGCGTGATCGCTCGCGATCACGATGTCGCACGCCGCACACAGGCCGACGCCGCCGCCGAACGCATGGCCCTGCACGCGCGCCACCGTCGGCTTCGGGCATTGCCGGATCGCGCGCATCATCGCGGCGAACCGCTCCGCATCGCGCAGGTTCGTGGCCGCATCGTTCGCGCTCGCGCGCTGCATCCACTGCAGGTCGGCGCCCGCGCAGAACGCGCGGCCGTCCGAGCGCAGCACGATCGCGCGCACATCGTCGCGTTGGCCGAGCGTGGTGAACGCATCGGTCAGTTCGGCGATCATCGTCTCGTCGAACGCGTTGAGCACGTCGCCGCGCTGCAGCGCGACCGTTGCGATGCCGCGCGCATCGACCGTGACGGCCAGGGTCTTCAATCCATCCATCGAACAGGTTTCCTCGGGTAGAACGACAAACATCGGAATTACGCGGCCTGGCGGCGGTCGATCACGCGCCGGGCCTTGCCGGTCGCGGTCGCGGGAATGCCACCTGCCGCCAGCACCGTCACGCCCGACGACACGCCGACCATCGTCTTGATCCGGTGCTGCAGCTCGCGCGCGAGCGCCGCGCGATCGCTGTCGGTGACGGACGCGGCCGCTTCGGAGCGAAGTTCGACCGCGAGGTCGAGCCGGTCCATGTGCCCGTCGCGCGACAGCGTGATCTGGAACTGGCCCGACAGCTGCGGCAGCGCGACGACGATCTCCTCGATCTGGCTCGGGAATACGTTCACGCCGCGCACGATCAGCATGTCGTCGGAGCGGCCCGTGATCTTCGCGAGACGGCGCATCGCACGCGCGGTCGGCGGCAGCAACGCGGTGAGGTCGCGCGTGCGATAGCGGATCACCGGCATTGCCTCCTTCGTCAGCGACGTGAACACCAGCTCGCCCGGGCTGCCGTCGGGCAGCACTTCGCCCGTGACCGGATCGATGATCTCCGGATAGAAATGGTCTTCCCAGATCACCGGGCCGTCCTTCGTCTCGACGCATTCGCACGCGACACCCGGGCCCATCACTTCCGACAGCCCGTAGATGTCGAGCGCGTCGATGCCCACGCGCGTCTCGACTTCCTCACGCAGCGCCTGCGTCCACGGCTCGGCGCCGAAGATGCCGATCTTCAGCGACGACTCGGCCGGATCCATCCCCTGCCGCACCATCTCGTCGATCAGGTTCAGCATGTACGACGGCGTGACGAGGATGATCTTCGGCTCGAAATCGCGGATCAGTTGCACCTGCTTCTCGGTCTGCCCGCCCGACATCGGCACGACCATGCAGCCGAGCCGTTCCGCGCCGTAATGAATCCCGAGACCGCCCGTGAAGAGGCCGTAGCCGAACGCGTTGTGCAGCGTGTCGCCCGGCCGGCCGCCGGCTGCACGGATCGAGCGCGCGGTCACGTTCGCCCACGTGTCGATGTCGCGCGCGGTGTAGCCGACCACCGTCGGCTTGCCCGTCGTGCCGCTCGACGCATGCACGCGCACGACCTGCTCGCGCGGCACCGCAAAGAGCCCGAACGGGTAGTTGTCGCGCAGGTCGTTCTTGGTCGAGAACGGGAATTTCGCGAGATCGGCGAGCGACTTCAGGTCGTCCGGATGCACGCCCGCCGCATCGAACGTGCGGCGATAGTGCGGGACGTTGTCGTATGCGTGGCGCAGCGACCACTTGAGGCGCTCGAGCTGCAGCGCCTGCAGTTCGTCGCGGCTGGCGGTCTCGATCGGCTCGAGGGCGGCGGCGGGATGCGTCGGGTGAGTCATCGGGGTGCTCCTCCAATGGAGTGATGTCGTTATCGTGATCGTGGGAACGGGGCCGGCGTTACGACCGGAACAGGCGGCCGGCTGCGTGCAGCGCGGCAATGCGGGGCGACACGCGATAGCGGTCCTCGCCGTAGCTCGCCGCCAGGTTCGACAGCACGCGATACACGCGGCCGATGCCGATCGCATCGGCCCATGCGAGCGGGCCGCACGGGTAGTTCACGCCCTTCTCCATCGCGAGATCGAGATCGGCGGGCGAGCACACGCCCTGGTTCACCGTGTCGGCCGCCTCGTTCGCGAGCATCGCGACGGTACGCATCGCGACCATGCCCGGCACGTCCGCGACGCCGACGACGCGAAAACCCGCCTGTTGGAACAGGCCGACCGCGTCCGCATAGGCCGCATCGCTGCACTGGAGCGCGCGCGTCAGCGCAACGAGCCCGGCCTGCGCGTAATCGCGCGCCAGGTCGACGAGCACGAGATCGGCCACGCCCGTCTGTGCAGCACGCGCGGTCGCGGTGCGGCCGTCGGTCAGCGCGATCGATGCGCGGCCGGCCGTCGCGAGCAGGTCGTCGGCGTGCGCGTCGGCCTGCCGGGCACCCGCGATGCGTTCGGCGAAACGCGCATGCAGTGCGGCGGCCGGGCCGTCCTGCGCAAACAATGTGACGCCGGCCGGCGCGTCGCGCGGTGCTTCGAGATCGGGGGCGGGCGGCGTCGCGCCGTCCGCATACGAATAGAAGCCACGCCCCGACTTGCGCCCGAGAAAGCCGGCGTTCACGAGTTCCTGCTGGATCAGCGACGGCGTGTAGCGCGGATCGTTGAAGTACGCGCGGAACACCGATTCGGTCACCGCGAAGTTCACGTCGTGGCCGATCAGGTCCATCAGTTCGAACGGCCCCATCCGGAAACCGCCAGCCTCGCGCATCACCGCGTCGATCGATGCCGGCGCGCCGCCCTGCTCGTTCAGCACGCGCAGCGCTTCCGCGTAATACGGCCGCGCGACGCGGTTCACGATGAAGCCGGGTGTCGATTTCGCCATCACAGGCTGCTTGCCCCACGCGGCGGCGGTCGCAACCAGCACCTGTGCGACGTCGGGCGCGGTCGCGAGACCGCTCACCACCTCGACGAGCGCCATCAGCGGCGCCGGGTTGAAGAAATGCAGGCCGGCGACGCGCTGCGGCACGCGCAGCCCGGCCGCGATCGACGTGATCGAGATCGACGACGTGTTGGTCGCCAGCACGCACGCGTCGTCGACGTGGCGTTCGAGCGTCGCGAAGATCTCGCGCTTCACGTCGAGCCGCTCGGCCGCTGCTTCGACGATCAGCGCGGCGCCCGCGAAATCGGCCAGGTCACGCACCGCGCGAATCCGGGCACCGGCCGCGTCCGCCTGGGCCGGTTCGAGCCGGCCTTTCTCCGCGAGCCGTGCGAACTGCGCGCGGATGCCCGCCAGCGCCTTGTCGCAGGCCGCTTCGTTCAGGTCGTACAGCAGCACCGTATGGCCGGCCGCCGCCGCGACCTGTGCAATGCCCGCGCCCATCGCGCCGGCGCCGATCACGCCGACGACGGCCGACGGCGCCAGCGCGCCCGAGTTCACCGAATGTGCAGAAGAAACAGCCATCGCTTGCGATCCGTCATGAAGTGGAGGTGCGAGCGATTATAAACCGACCGGTCGGTCGATTTATGTCAGGGCGAGCCCGAATTTGTCGTGCAAGAGACCGTTACGGAAACTGCAAAGACAAAAAAATTGAAAGATTCGGGCACTTTTTGTAAACCGAAAGGTCAATGAAAGCGTTCGAATGTGAGATAGTGCCCCCCGAACGCCTGATAAAATTCGACAAACCGCCGGATTTCAGGGGGAAACCGCGTGTCACGCCGCCACCGCCGTCCATCGCCGGCCGCCCTTCCGGGGTCGGAACCGAGCCTCCGGCCCGTGCGTCGTCACGCGGGCTCGCCGCGCCGTTTGCGGCCGGCCGCATCGAACCGTTTCATCCAGCGACGGGCCTCGGCCCGCCCGCGCCCCTTGCCGCCTCACGGCGGCGAACCCAGGGCAGCCATTGCGTGCTGCCACCCCAGGTTTCATCGTCCTCGTTCGGCGGATAGTACGGCCGGGCTTCGTCAACCCGTGACAGCGCGTCGCGCGCCGCCACTCGCATAAGGAAACCCTCCATGCCGCTCTCGTCCAACCAGCTCCCGCGCTGGACCCTCGTGGCCCCGCTTGCCGCATGGCTGGTCCTCGCGCTGTCGCGCGTCGTGCCGGCCGAAGGCCTCGTCATCGCGGTGTTCGCCGCCGCACTCGCCGGCGCCGTGTTCGCCGCCGTTCACCATGCCGAAGTCGTCGCGCACCGCGTCGGCGAACCGTTCGGCACGCTCGTGCTCGCGGTCGCCGTGACCGTCATCGAAGTCGCGCTGATCGTGTCGGTGATGCTCGGCGCGGGCCCCGAGAAATCGGGCCTCGCCCGCGACACCGTGTTCGCCGCCGTGATGATCATCTGCAACGGCATCGTCGGCATCTGCCTGCTGGTCGGCGCGTGGAAGCACGGCGAACAGGACTTCCAGGGGCGCGGCGCCAGCAAGGCGCTCGCGGTGCTGGCGTCGCTGTCGGTGCTGTCGCTCGTGATGCCGAACTACCTGAACGCCGCACCGGGCCCGTTCTTCTCGAAATCGCAGCTCGCGTTCGCCGGCGTGGCGTCGCTCGTGCTGTACGGCGCGTTCGTGTTCGTGCAGACCGTGCGTCACCGCGACTACTTCCTCACCGCGCACGACAGCGCAAACGAATCGGTGCACGCGGCGCCGCCGAGCAACCGCACCGCCGTGATCAGCATGCTGCTGCTGTTCGTGAGCCTCGTCGCGGTCGTGCTGCTCGCGAAGCTGCTGTCGCCGGCCGTCGAGCACGCCGTGATGCAGCTCGGTGCGCCCGAAGCCGCGGTCGGTATCGTGATCGCCGCGCTCGTGCTGCTGCCGGAAGGGCTCGCAGCCGTCACCGCCGCGCGCGCGAATCGCCTGCAGACCAGCATGAACCTTGCGCTCGGTTCGGCGCTCGCGAGCATCGGGCTCACGATCCCGACCGTCGCGGCCGTGTTCATCTGGGTCGGCCAGCCGCTCACGCTCGGCATCGGCCCGATGGAAACCGTGCTGCTGGCGCTCACCCTGCTGGTCAGCACGCTGACGCTCAGCCAGGGGCGCACGACGGTGCTGCACGGCGTCGTACACCTGTCGCTGTTCGCGGCCTACCTGTTCCTGTCGATCACGCACTGACGCAGAAAAGCGCGCGGCCCGGCGGATCACCTCCGCCGGGCCGCGCGTAGTGTTTCACGTCCCTTCAGCTTCCTTCGTTCACGTCACGCTGCCGTTACCGCACCGGAATCACCAGGTGCTGGCCCGCCAGGATCAGGTTCGGGTTCGCGAGGTTGTTGCGGCGTTGAATCTCGCGATAGCGCTGGCCGCTGCCGAGCTTGCTCGCCGCGATCATGTTCAGCGTGTCGCCCGCCTTCACCACATACGTGTGTTCGCCCGACGCGGCCGCGGTCGTCACCGCCTGGTCGCTGACGAAATACTTGCGCAGCAGGTCGAGATACTGCGGCGACTGCTTGAGCTTCGCGATCGCGGCGTTCAGGTAGATCAGCAGATCCTGGTCGTCGGCGCGCACGCCGATCTTGTAAGCGATGTTCGAGCCGTCGAGCTTGGTCACCGCGAACTTCAGGTCGGTGCCCTTGATCGAGCTGACCGCGAACGGATAGTCGTAGATGAACGCGTCGACCGTCCGGCCGTCGAGGCTCTTCGCGATGAACGCCGGATCGGAATCGTCGACCTCGACGAACTTCACGTTCGGATACTGGCGCGTGACGAACGCGCGCACGTCCGGGTCGCCTTTCAGGATGCCCACCGTCTTGCCCGCGAGATCGTCGGCCGAGCGGATCGCGGAGCCTTGCCGCACGATCAGCGAATAGCCGAAATCGTCGACGTACGGCACCGAGTAGACGACACCCGCCGGCGTGTTGTCCGGGAACGTCAGCCCGTCCATCGCGACGTCGACCACGTGGTTGCCCTTCGCGTCCGTATCGAGCAGCTGCTTCGGCACCCCCGGGTACGTGTCGACCTCGTGACGCGTATCGACGACAACCGGCTTGCCGCCGTGCGAGAACGACGGATCCGCGAACAGCAGCCGCGCGAACTCGACGTTGAAGCCGTGCGGCGTGCCCTTGTCTTCGCCGAAGAACGGCTCGCTCGGGTTCTGCACCGAGATCCGCACGAGGCCGTTTTCGGCAATCGATTTCAGCGTGCTGGCCTGCGGCGTGAAGCCGGCCGGCAATACATTGGCCGACGGCGACGTCTGCGCGGGCTGGCTCGTGTCGCTACTTTGCGCGGAGGTCGAGGCCGGCGCCGCGTCATGCGCGGGCATCAGCGTCGACAGGCCGCCCTGATGCACGATCCATACGCCGACGAGCACTACCAGAAACGCGATGGCGCCAAGAAGTTTTTTCATGGTTGCGTGCCTGCGGGAAGTTATTGTTGTTTCGACGGCAACTGCGCGGGGTTCGCCGTATCGAGCCCGGGTGCGTGCGGGGCGTTCATCACCGCCTGCTGCTGGGCCTGCTTGACCTCGGGGTTATCCAACAGCGATGTCTCCATTTCGGAGAACGCCTTGTTGACCGAGCGCATCACCGAATCGACGGCCACGTCGGTCTTGATCTGCTCGAACGTGTCGGACGCCTGCCGGCCCGCAAGCTTGTTCATCTGCTGCGCCGCCTGCGACATGTCCCACATCGCCTTCGCGCGGTCGATCGCCGACGCGAAATTCTTCAGCTCGGCCTGCACCTGCTTGTAGCGGCTCTCGCGGAACGCAAGCAGTTGCTTCATCGTGTCGAGCTGCTGCCGGAAGCGCGGCGCGTCGTCCGGGTACTGCTTCTCGAACAGTTCCGTCTTGCTCTCGAAGTTCTTCACCTCGGTGCGGAACGCGGTGATGCTGTCCGCGAACTTCTGGGCCGCCTGGCGCTTTTCCGCGAGCTGGTTGATCAGCGTCTCGATCGGATTGGCCTGCGCCTCCTCGACGATCATCTTCACCTTCTGGTTCGCGAACTTCATCGCGACGACCGGCGCGAAATAGATCGCGCCGAGGCCGATCACGCCGGCCGCGACCAGCGCGATCACCCCCTTCAGGATGAACAGCGCGGCCGGTGCCGCGATCGCGACGCCGGCGACGATGATCGCCCACTTGATCAGCTTGACCTTGCCACTCCCCGAACTGCCGTTTGCTTCTTCATTCGAAAGCTGCGACATGAGTTTTTCTCCTTGAACCTCGAACCGAACTGCTTGCGTCTGCCTTTTCAAGCTCAATCGAAATGCTTCGGACTTCGGTGCCGCCGGGCAGCCAGACCAGCCGGCGGTGCAATACAAGGATGGGCGCAACGGGCGTCACGAGACGCCGGTGTAGGCGCCGTTCAGGATGCGGTGATGAGGGGCGGCGGACAGCGCGGCGATGCGGCGCGCCAGGCAGGCGCCGTTCATCGTCGCGGCTCGCGCGCGAACGGGAAAGTGTACCGATGCACGGTACGAAACGGGATGACGGATACGTGACGCGACGAGCGTCGGGAGAAGCGTTGTTCCGGCGGGCCGACAAACGCGGGGCCGGTATTCCGGTACGAGGGCGTAAAGGCTCATCGTTGTTCTTTTGCGTGTCGCGGGTGCAGGAACCGCGCGGCCGGCGCGTCCCGCTCCAAATGCACGGACGTATCGTGCGCCGACCGGCATGCAGCGTCAAGCAGTTGTCGCAGTGCAGCGAAGCGCTGCGTTCCTCCGTTGGAACAACGGTAGCGAAACAGCTTTCAGCGCGGTAAGGATTTGCAGGACTGCGACCTGTCGCGCCCATTCAGGATTGCTTGCCATCGCATACGCAAGCTTCCGGATTGAAAGCTTGTCACACTCTGCCCCGTCCTTGCAGCCGGCTCAGAATCCGTAAAGCACGGCAGGGTTGTCGGCCAGAATCGCGCGGGTGACCGCGTCGTCTGCCGTGCAAGCGCCCAGCCAGTCGAGCAAGCCCATGTCGTCGGGGACCGGCGACGCGTTCGGGTGCGGCCAGTTGCTGCCCCATACGCAACGCGCCGGATGGTTGCGCGCCAGCACGGTGGCGAGGCGCGCGACATCGTCGTAACCGGGCGCGCCCGAGCGCGAGGTCTCGTACGGCGCGGACAGTTTCACCCAGGCATGGCCACGGTCGAGCAGGCGCCGCAGCGCGAGAAACGCCTGCGCGTCCGGCGCGACGGGTGTCAGGAACTTGCCCGTGTGATCGATCACGACACGCGCCGGTAGCGAGGACAGCAACGGCAAGACGTCGGGCAGCGTCCGGCCGTCGAACTGCAGGTCGACATGCCAGCCAAGCGGCCCGATCCGCGCGGCCACCCGCTCCAGTTCATCCCACCGCGCGAGGCCCCCCGCCAACATCATGAACCGGACGCCGCGCACGCCCGCCGCGTGCAACCGCGCGAGCTCGGCATCCGGCACGTCGGCCGGCAACGTCGCGACACCACGTGCCTGCTGGCCGAACGCGGCCAGCGCGTCGAGCAGGCAACGGTTGTCGACACCATAGCCGGTCGGCTGCACGATCACGACGCGTGCCAGGCCGAGCGCCTGCTGCACTCGGCGATACGCATCCACCGGCGCGTGCGGCGGACGGAACGTCGCCGTCGGCGCGAGCGGATAGGCGTCGTCGTAGATGTGGATGTGGCAATCGCACGCTTCGGCTGGCCGCCCGGTGGGCGCGTCGCGTCTCATCGCGAGCCCCGCCCGGTATCTGCCCCTGCCCCTGCCCCTGCCCCTGCCCCTGCCCCTGCCGTGCGCCAGCGCGCCAGCCGCGTTGCGTGCACCGCGTTGACGGCGCCGCGCGGCACGCTTCCGTCGAGCAGCACGGCGAGCTGATCGACCGTCTCCAGCGCCTGGTGCTCGACCGCGGGCAACGTCAGGCCGCCGACATGCGGCGTCGCGATCACCCGCGGATGCGCGGCGAGCGCGGGCGTCGGCATCTGGTCCGCCGCGCGCCCGACGTCGAGTGCACAGCCCGCGAGCCGGCCCGTGTCGAGCGCGTCGGACAGTGCCTGCTCGTCGACCAGCTCGCCGCGCGACGCGTTGATGAAATACGCGCCCGGCTTCATGGCCGCGAACGCGCCCGCATCGATCAGGTTCGCGGTGGCCGGCGTCGCCGGCGCGAGGCACACGACGAAATCGGCGGCGTGCAACAGCGCCGCGAATTCGACCTGTTCGAGCGTCGGCGCGTCGACGCGCACATACGGATCGCTGACAAGCACGCGCATCCCGAGCGCCGTCGCGATCGGCGCAAGGTGGCGCGCGATCTGTCCGTAACCGATCAGGCCGAGCGTGCTGCCGCGCAATTCGCGCCCCATCTGCGGCGCCAGCGGCATCCCGTCGTGATAGGCCGACGCATAGCGGCCGATACCGCGCGCGAGATCGATCATCGCGCCAACCGTCCACTCGGCGACCGCCGGCGCGAAGCCGGGGCTCGCCTGCGTAACCAGCACGCCGAACGCGCTCGCCGCGTCGACATCGACGGTGCGGATATCGACCGCGCAACGCAGGAACGCCGCAAGGGCCGGCAGCCCGGCGAACAGCGCATGCGGCGCGGGCGTCTGCCGGTACGCGATCATCGCATCGCAACCCTGCGCGGCCGCGACCAGTTCGTCCGTGCCCAGCTCGCGATCGAGCGGATTGCACGTGACGTCCGCGATCGCCTGCAGCGCGCGCAGCGCCTTCGCGCCGAAATAATGGTCGAGCATCCCGGTCGGATGCGTGACGAAGACGCGCGTCATGCGGCCCCTCCGTGCGAATCGTCCGCTTGCGGCGGCGACGCGACCGACGCGCGCTCGATGAGGGTCACGCCGGAGAACACGTGCGGCTCGAGCGCCGGCGGCGTGTCGCCATCCGGCCGCATCACGCGCCGCACCATTTCCTCGGCCATCTCGGTGACGGGCAGTTGCACCGTGGTCAGCGCCGGATTGGAAATCGCCGACAGGAAATGACCGTCCATCCCGACGACCGACACGTCGTCCGGCACGCGCAGGCCGCCGTCGCGCAACCCGGCCATCAGGCCCAGCGCGAACAGGTCGTTGACCGCGACGATGCCGGTCGGCCGCGCCGGATCGGCGGCCAGCGCGACGCCCAGCGCGCGCCCCACGTCGACGATCACGGCATCGCCGTACTCGTTCGCGGGACCGCCGTCGAGCACCCGCGCGTGCGCCTCGACGCCCGCGTCGCGCGCCGTCGCGAGAAAGCCGCGGATCTTGTCGCTGCGGCTCACGGTCATGCCGGCGACCGTCGCGAACGCGAGCCGCCGGTGTCCCGCGTCGACGAGGCAACGCGTCGCGAGCCGCGCGGCGGCCTCGTTGTCGGCCGTGACGTGATCGACCTTCGACAGCGCGCCGGGCGTCGCACGCCGGTCGTAGCTCACGACCGTCATCCCGCGCTCGGCCGCGCGCTCGAGGTGGCTTTCGTCGGCCAGCGACGAGATCACGATCACGCGCCGCACGCCATGCGCGAACAGGTCGTCGAAGAACGACGCTTCCTTCTTCGCATCGCGATAGGTATTGCCGATCAGCACGCGATGCCCGTACCGTTCCTGCGCGCAGGCCTCGACCTCGCGCGCGATGTAGCCGTACATCGGGTTCGCCATCGACGGCACCAGCAGCCCGACGAGCGGCGTCTGCCCCGTCTTGAGCTGGCGCGCCAGCGTGCTGGGCCGGTACTGCAGCACTTCCATCGCGGCCTTCACGCGTTCGAGCGTTTCCTGCTTCATCTGGTCGGTACGGCCGTTGAGCACGTTCGAAACCGTGCTGACCGAGACGGCCGCATGACGGGCCACGTCCTGAATCGTACTCATGTCGTCTTGCTATAAAAAACGGCTACAGGCCGAAACGGGCCGGCAGCCACAACGAAAACGCCGGCGCCAGAATCAGCGCCACGAGGGCGGCGACCAGCACCAGCAGATATTTCACCATCGGCCGCGCAACGTGCCGGACTTCGGTGCCCGTGATCGCGCAGGTCGTGAACAGCCCGAGCCCGACTGGCGGCGCGAACAGGCCCAGCCCCATCGCCACCACCACGACCGTGCCGAAATGCAGCGGGTTGATGCCGAGTTGCAGCGCGATCGGCGCAAGCAGCGGCCCGAAGATGATCAGCGCCGGCGCCCCCTCGAGCACTGCGCCGAACACGACCATGACCAGCGCCGCGAGCAGCAGGAACATCGTCGCGCCGTACTGATGGGCGAACGCGGTCATTGTGCCCGAGACCAGCGCCGGAATTTGCTCGATCGACAGCGCGAACGACACACTCGACGCCGCGGCCACGATGAACAGGATGCCGCCAGCCATCGACGCGGCACGCACGAACACGCGCCCGACCGACCGCCAGGTCAGCTCGCGAAACGCGAGCCAGCCTGCCACCAGCGCATAGACCACCGCGAACGCGGACACCTCGGTCGACGTCGCGATCCCCGACGTCACGCCCTTGCCGATCATCGCGACCATCACCAGCGCGACCAGCGCGCCGCCCGCGAGCGGCAGCCACGCGCGGCGTTCCGTGAACACCGTCGACACGTCGATCCTGCGCCCGGTGATCACCGTGACCACCGCGAGCGACGCGGCCAGCACCGCGGCCGGCACGATGCCCGCGACGAACAACCCGGCAATCGAGATGTTCGCGACGAAGCCCATGATGATCATGTTCACGCATGGCGGGATGGTCTCGGCCATCACCGCGCTGCACGCAAGCAGCGCGGCCGTTTCGTCGGGATCCTGGCGCGCGCGGCGCACGGCCGGCATCACGACGCCGCCGACTGCCGCGATGTCGGCGAGCTTGGAGCCCGATACGCCGGAAAAGCACGCTGTCGCAAGGATCACGATCAGCCCGAGCCCGCCGCGCACGCGCCCGAAAATCCGCAGCAGCAGCTCGACGAGCCGTGCGGACATGCCGTTCGATTCCATCAGCAGCCCGGCCAGCACGAAGAACGGCACGGCGAGCAGCACGAAGTGATCGGCGCCGGCCATGACCTGCTGCGAATAGACGAGCAGCGGCAGTGTCGGGTCGGCCAGGAAATACAGCAGCGCCGAGAATGCGAGCACGAAACCGATCGGCACGCCCAGCACGAGCCCGCCGACGAAACCGGCGGCCAGCAGCATGCCTGGCGCGATCGCGTGCGCCGGCACCAGCGCATTCCATCCGTACACGGCGGCCGCGAATCCCGCGCAGCACGCGAGCGTGCCGGCCACGCGGCGGCGCGGCGCGTCGAGCGCGTTGGCCAGCGCGAACACGGTCATGAACAGCGCGCCGAACATCATCGGGTACACGTTGATCCAGCCCGGCAGCCCGCCCGGCGTCAACTGGTCGTACGAATCGGCCAGCAACTGGCACGACGACACCAGCAGGTTCAGCGAAACGGCCGCGACGATCCAGTGGCCGATCTGCACCAGCGCGCCCTGCCAGCGCGCGGGGAACCAGCCGCGAAACAGGTCGATGCCGACGTGCTGGCTGCGCCCGAGCACCGTCGCCGCACCGAAAAACACCAGCACGATCATCAGCGCGCTCGCGACCTCTTCGGTCCAGTCGAGCGGGTCATGCAGGAAATAGCGGCACACGACCGACACGAACACGACGAGCACATCGACGGCCAGCACCGCCGCGGACACGTATTCGATCGCGCGCAGCATCACGTCCAGCATGCGTGCGACACGGCGTGCCGGGCGGCCGGCGCCAGGCGCCGCCGCGGCGCCCGAAACGGAACAGGTCTCCATCGTTCAGCCCCGCACGGCGGCAATCGCCGGAAACAGCGGCGCGGTCGCCGGATATTGCGTGGCGAATGCCGTATAGAGCCGGTCGTGCATCGTCTGCCGCAACGCCGTGCGTTCGGCCGCCGCCAGCGGATGGAAGCTCATGCCGTGCTGCTTCAGCGCCTGCTCGGCCTGGTCGGCCTTCTGCGCGGCAATCGCGCGCTGCTGCGCGGTGGCGTCGGCCACCGCGCGATCGAACGCGGGCCGCAGGTTCGCCGGAATCCGGTCGAGCGCGCGCCGCCCCATCACGACGGTCATCGCGGCAAACACGTGATGCGATTGCCAGCACGATTTCACCACTTCGTCGAACTTGCTCGCGAGTACCGTGGCCGGATCGTGCTCGAGCCCGTCGACGACGCCCGTCTGCACGGCCATGTACAGCTCGCCGAACGGAATCGGCGTCGGCACCGCCCCCATCGCCTTGAAGGTGTCCATGAATGCCGGCGTCGGCAGCACGCGCAGCTTCGTGCCCTTCAGCCCCTGCAGCGCGAGCACGGGTTGCTTCGTGAATACGCAGCGCCCGCCGAAATGCGAGCCCCAGGTCAGCACCGAGCAGCCCGCGCGCTTTTGCAGCAGCGCGTTCAGGCTTGCCCCGACCGGGCCGTCGAGCACCTTCGCGACATGCGCATAGCTGTCGAACAGATAGCCGAGATCGAGCATCCCGAGTTCCGGCGCCACCGTCGCCCAGATCGACGAGCCCGCGATCATCATGTCGATCGCGCCGATCTTGACCTGCTGCGCGACGTCGCTCTCCTTGCCGAGCTGGCTGTTCGGAAAGTAGTCGACGCGAATCGCGTCGCCGACGCTCGCCTTCAGGTTCGCCGCCAGACGCTCGTACCACACGTAGTGCGCGGCGTTCTGGTCGGCCGGCATCGACGACGAGCAGCGCAGCGTCACCGCAGGCTGCGCGCGCGCCACGCCGGGCAAGCCGCCTGCGGCCGCGAGCGTGGCGACGGACGCCGTCTGCAGAAAACGCCGCCGGGTCAGGGTATTCATGGGCCGTCTCCTTTGCTTGTGCGCATCGCAGCGCAACTGTATCGATTTAGTGTATCGATACAGTAATACGACGACCGATGAATCCGGAATGAGGGTTTCCCCCTGTCGAGCGACAGGAAATGCGGGGCAGAAACGCCGTAACCCGTATCAGAAAAGGCGCTACGAGGAGGTTGAAGCGCCCGCGAATGGGGTATCCCGCTGTCGACGGGCCACCCCGTCAATCGTCAGACAACCGACTTATCGACACGAGGCTGGCGCGTGCCGCGCCCCGCCGCCGGCATTCACGCGCGGCCGTCGTCCGCGCTTCCCGGCAGGAATTGCTCGACCATCGCGTTGAACACCGGCAGCGCCGGGTTGTCGTTGTCCGCGCGCCATGCGAGATACAGCTCGGCCGCCACGTCGGCGCCCGCCAGCGGCCGGAACACCACGCCGTCGACATGCAGCTCGCGAGCCGACGCCGGTACGAGTGCGGCACCCAGCCCCGCACGCACGAGGCCGAGGATCGTATGCGTCTGCCCGACGTAGTGCAGGTAGTTCGGCAGCCGCCCCGCGTTCGCGAACAGGCCCGAAATCAGGTCGTGGAAGTATTTCCCCTCGTTCGGCGAATATGCGATGAACGGCTGCCGGTCGAGCTCGTCGGGGCCGATGCGCTCGCACGCCGCGAGTGGCGCGCCCTCCGCGACCGCGACCAGCATCGGCTCGCGCTGCACCAGCCGGTATTCGAGCGGCTGGCGCGCGGCCCGCTGGCGCACGAAGCCCGCGTCGAGCATCCGCGACGCAAGCGCATCGATCTGCACGGTCGACACCATCTCGCGCAATTCGATGTCGACGTCCGGCAGCGCGTGCGCGGCGTGCGCCAGCAGCATCGGGATCATCCGGTACGCGCTGACCGCCGTGAAGCCGAGCGTGATGCGGCCGGCACCGCCATGTGCGACGCGCTGCGCGGCCTGCTCGGCCCGCGCGGAGAATTCGAGGATATGCCGCGCATCGCGCAGGAACCGCTCGCCGGCCGCGGTCAACCTGACCTGCCGGCTGCTGCGTTCGAGCAGCGCGATGCCGAGCGCATGCTCGAGCAGCTGGATCTGCCGGCTGAGCGGCGGCTGCGTCATGAAGAGCCGCCGGGCCGCGCGACCGAAATGCAGTTCCTCGGCCACCGCGACGAAGCAG
Source organism: Burkholderia sp. AU30198 (assembly GCF_020419825.1). Taxonomy (NCBI): domain Bacteria; kingdom Pseudomonadati; phylum Pseudomonadota; class Betaproteobacteria; order Burkholderiales; family Burkholderiaceae; genus Burkholderia; species Burkholderia sp. AU30198. The sequence continues at coordinate 1,078,263 of NZ_JAIZSA010000001.1, forward strand.
CGAAGCTGGTGCAGTTCAATCATCCAATTCCTGAATCAATCGATAGCCTTTTGATGTTAGACGCATATCGATCCGATTTCTATACTCGGTTGCACCTGATGCGCGGCCCGCGCCGCGCACGACGACCGAGACCTTCCTTTCATGACCATCGACATCCTGCTCACCCAGCCGCTCCCCGACGCGATCGACGCCGAACTGTCCGCCCGTTACGCGGTGCACCGGCTGTATGCGGCCGGGCAACCGGACGCGCTGCTCGATCGCGTGGCCGCGCGCATTGGCGGTGTCGTGACCGGCGGCGCGAACGGCCTGTCCGCCGCGCTGATGGACCGGCTGCCCGCGCTCGAGATCGTCGCGATCAGCGGCATCGGCACCGACGCCGTCGATCTCGACCGCGCGCGGGCGCGCGGCATCCACGTGACGACGACACCTGACGTGCTGACCGACGACGTCGCCGACATGGCGCTGGGGCTGATCCTGATGACGCTGCGCGACCTCGGCACCGGCGAGCGGATCGTGCGCGCCGGCCGCTGGGGCAAGACGGCCCAGCCCCTCGCGACCCAGGTGACCGGCAAGCGGCTCGGCATCGTCGGGCTCGGCCGCGTCGGGCGCGCGATCGCGCAACGCGCGCAGGCATTCCGGATGCCCGTCAGCTACTTCGGCCCGCGCGAGCATCGCGACAGCGGCTATCGCTACGTGCCCGACCTCGCTGCGCTCGCGCGCGACAGCGACGTGCTCGTGATCGCGGCATCGGCCGATCACGGCAACGTGCTCGTGACGGCCGACGTGCTCGCCGCGCTCGGCCCCCAAGGATTCCTGATCAATGTCGCACGCGGCAAGCTGGTCGACGAAACCGCGCTGATTCGCGCGCTCGCCGACGGCACGATCGCCGGTGCCGGCCTCGACGTGTTCGCGAACGAACCGCACGTGCCGGCCGAGCTGCTCGAACTCGACCGCGTCGTCGTGCAGCCGCACCGTGCGAGCGCGACGCGCGAAACGCGCGAAGAGATGGGGCGGATCGTGCTCGCCAACCTCGCCGCGTGCTTCGCAGGCCAGCGCCCGCCGACCAGCGTCACGAGCTGATCCGCACGCCGCACGGCGGCCACCCGTTACAACACCGGATGCCTCCGCACGACGGAGGCCAGGAGACACGCATGCCCAATCGATCCAGCGGCGCTGCCCTCGCCGCGTCGCCCGCCGCCTCGCGCACGATCGGCCGCGTCCGCTATGCGGTCCTCGCGCTGATTTTCGCGGTCACCGTCATCAACTATGCGGATCGCGCGACGATGTCGATCGCCGGCACCGGCGTCGCGCACGACCTCGGGCTGACGCCCATGCAGCTCGGCATCGTCTTTTCCGCATTCGCGTGGGCCTATGCGATCGGCCAGATCCCGGGGGGCTGGCTGCTCGACCGCTTCGGCGCGCGGCGCGTGTACGGCCTGAGCCTGCTGCTGTGGTCGGTCTTCACGATGCTGCAGGGGACGGTCGGCTGGCTCGCCGTGCAGGGGGCGGCCGCCACGCTCGCGCTGTTCGTGATGCGCTTCATGCTCGGCCTCGTCGAATCGCCGGCGTTCCCGGCCAATTCGAGAATCGTCGCGTGCTGGTTCCCGACCGCCGAACGCGGCACGGCGTCGGCGCTGTTCAATTCGGCGCAGTACATGGCCGTCGTGCTGTTCACGCCCGCGATGGCCTGGCTCACGCATGCGCTCGGCTGGGAACACGTGTTCCTGTGGATGGGAATGCTCGGCATCGCGCTCGCCGCGCTGTGGTTCGCGTGGTATCGCGAGCCGCACGGCCACCCGCGTGTGAGCGACGCGGAGCGCGACTACCTGCGCGCGCACGGCGCGCTGGTCGATCTCGAAGCGAACCGGGTGCGCCACCGGCCGCGCGTGTCGTGGCACGACGTGTCGCAACTGTTCCGCCATCGGAACCTGTGGGCGATCTACATCGGCCAGTACTGCATCACGGCACTCACCTACTTCTTCATCACGTGGTTTCCGATCTACCTGATCAAGGGGCGCGGGATGACGATCATGGAGGCCGGCTGGGTCGCCGCGCTGCCGGCGCTCTGCGGCTTCACGGGCGGCGTGCTCGGCGGCGTGCTCGGCGGCGTGCTGTCGGACTGGCTGATCCGGCGCGGCATGCATCCGTCGAAGGCGCGCAAGACGCCGTTCGTCGTGGGGATGGCGATGGCGACGCTGCTCGTGCTCGCGAACGGCGCGTCGTCGAACGCGATCGTGATCGCACTGATGACGGTCGCGTTCTTCGGCAAGGGGCTCGCGGCGGTCGGCTGGGCCGTGCTCGCCGATACCGCGCCGGAAGGCATGGTCGGCCTGAGCGGCGGTGTGTTCAACGGCCTCGGCAACATCGCCGGGATCGTCACGCCGCTCGTGATCGGCTACTTCGTCGCCAGCACGGGTTCGTTTGCCGGCGCATTATGGTTCGTCGCCGCGCACGGGCTGCTCGGCATTGCCGCCTACGCGTGGCTCGCCGGACGCTTCGAGCGGATCCGCATCGCGCCGCGCGCATGACTATCGCCGCGGCCCGTGCGGCCCGTGCAGCCCGCGCGGCGCACGCCCGCGCGGATCGTCACGCGCGCTTGCGGCCGCCCGGCGTCTGTTCGGTCGTCAGCCGGTCGAGTTCGCGCAGGTCGTTCTCCAGCGCAGGCGTGAGCGTCGTGCGCAGGTGATCGAGGAACGTGCGGATCTTCGCGTCGAGATAGCGGCGCGTCGCGTAGACGGCGTACACGCTCACCGTCTGCAGCCGATACTCGGGCAGCACGCGAATCAGCCGCCCTTCGCGAATGTCGTCGAGCACCGTATACAGCGCGACGCACGCGATCCCGCGCCCGGCGCGCACCGCGACGCACAGCGCGTCCGGCACGTTGACCTGGAACGGCGCGGGCTGCAGTTCGTAGACGGCCTCCTCGCCATCGCTGCGCTCGAGCCGCCATTCACTGGCCGGCGATGCGGGCGTATCGAGGCGCAGGCATACGTGGTTCGGCAATTCGTCGGGCGACTGCGGCGTGCCGTGGCGCGCCAGGTATTCGCGCGACGCGACGAGCACGCTGCAGCTCGTGCCGCAGGTCTGCGCGACATAGCCCGAATCGGGCAGTTGCGACGCCGTCACGATCGAGACGTCGTAGCCCTCCTCGACGAGATTCGGCATCCGCTGGGCGAGCGTCAGCTCGACCGACACGTCGGGGTTGTCCTCCTGGTAGCGGACGATCGACGACACGACATGACTCTGTCCGAGCCCCGTCATCGCATGGATGCGCATCTTGCCGCTCGGCCGCAGCAGGGCGTTGCGCGCCTCCGCGTTCGCGTAGTCGATTTCCGCGAGGATCGATTTCGCGCGCTCGAAATAGCGTTCGCCGCTTTCGGTGAGGCCGAGGTGGCGCGTCGTGCGATGCAGCAGCCGCGTCTGTACGTGCGCTTCGAGGTTCGATACCGCGCGCGACACCTGCGCGGTGGTCGCGTCGATTTCCTTCGCGACCGCAGTAAAACTGCCGGCTTCGACAACGCGCACGAACAGGCGCATGTTTTCGAGCATGTCCATTGAATTGGCTTGGGGAGAGTCAGTGGGGAGGGGTTGGCAGCGCTCGCGTCAGATGAAAAACGGAACGCAGCCGCGAACCACGTCGAATCGATCACCGTGCCGGGGGAAAGGCGGGAGAGCGGGCATCGCGTACGTGGTTCTGGCATGACGGGGGATTCAGTGGCCCGAATTGTACGCCGCTGCAGACAAATTTGCGCGTTTGTCCGGCCTGCAAACTTTCATCGGATGAAAGGTTTTTGCAAGACAGGCCCGTCGCGCGCATGCAACGGCTTGATGCGATGCGACAATTTGTATCACGACGCGATATAATTCGCCGCTTGTCACTGCGCGCATCCGCGCTGTCATCTTTACCGCTTACCGTCCATGTCGTCAGGCTCTCCTTCGTCGCGCCGCACGTTGCGGCAATGGCTGCACAGCTTCATTCCCCATCCGATGTCGCTGGGCTGGCGCGAGCGCCTGCGTTCGTGCACGGGTGCGCTCGTCGGCATCGCAACGGTCGGCGTGACGATGCGGCTGCTGCCCGGCGTGCCGGGCCTCGTACCACTGCTCGTCGCGCCGATGGGTGCATCGGCCGTGCTGCTGTTCGCGGTGCCGGCCAGCCCGCTCGCGCAGCCGTGGTCGATCATCGGCGGCAATCTCGTCGCGGCCACGGTCGGTGTCGCGTGCGCACAATGGATCGCCGATCCGATCACGGCCGCCGCGGTCGCGATCGCGTGCGCGATCGGCGGCATGTTCGTGCTGCGCTGCGTGCACCCGCCGTCGGGCGCCGTCGCGCTCACGGCCGTGGTCGGCGGCCCGGCGATCCATTCGCTCGGGTTCAGCTTCGTGCTGGAGCCGATCGCACTGCAATCGGCCGTCCTGCTGTCAGCCGCGCTTGCCTATCACGCGCTGACCGGGCATCGCTATCCGCACGGCGGCGTGCGTCCCGACGCGAAACCGCAGGCAGGCGGCGCCGCACCGGCGCGCGGCGGCTTCACGCGCGGCGACCTCGACGCGGTGCTGAAGCGCCGCGGCGAATGGCTCGACGTCGATCCGGACGATCTCGAAGCGCTGCTGCGCGAAACCGAGATGCAGGCCTATACGCGCACGTTCGGCCAGCTGTCGTGCGCCGACCTGATGACGAAGAATGCGATCGAAGTCGCGCCGTCGACGTCGATCGCGGCCGCGCTCACGCTGCTCGATCGCCACCGCGTGAAGGCGCTGCCCGTCGTCGACGGCGAAGGCCGCCTGACCGGCATCGTCACGCGCGCCGACCTCACGCGCCAGTTGCGCCGTCCGACCCCGCTTTGGCAACGCCTGTCCGCGCAGCTGCCGCAATCGTTCGGCGGCCAGCCGGCGAGCGTCGCCACCGTGATGACGCGCGACGTCGCGTGCGTGCCGGAAACGATGCCGATCACTGCGCTCGTTCCGCTGTTTACGCATTCGGGCCACCACCACATTCCGGTCGTCGATGCATCGCGCCGGCTCGTCGGAATCATTACGCAGACGGATCTCGTCACGGGCCTTTATCGGCAGACGCAAATACGCGAGGCCGCATAACGCATGCAGCGCACGCGGCGCACGTAACGCCATGTAACAGCCAGAGCCACGCGAAATGCATTCATTTCGCATGAATTCGGCCATTTATATCATGTTGTGATATATTTCTCGCTACCCAAACTGACTGTCCGACCGACCTCGATGAACGATACCCGACGCGCGCTGGCGAAAAGCGATTTCCAGCAACTGTCCGAGTTCCGCTACCAGATGCGCCGCTTCGAGCGCTTCTCCGAACGCGCCGCGCAAAGCGAAGGCGTGACGCCGCTGCAATACCTGCTGCTGCTGCACATCAAGGGCTACCCCCATCGCGAATGGGCAACCATCGGCGAACTCGCGGAACGCCTGCAGGCGCAGCATCACGGCGTCGTCGCGCTGGTCACGCGCTGCGAAGCGCTCGGCCTCGTGAAGCGCAAGACGAGCGAAGCGGACCGCCGCCAGGTCGAGGTCCACCTCGAGCAAGCCGGCGAAACGCTGCTCGCCCGCCTCGCGGCCATGCATCGCGCCGAGCTGAAGTCGCTCAAGGACGCGTTCCAGGTCCCCCAGATCGATTACTGACCCCTGCTCTTTCCACTCCGATGAACGCACCACACAAACGCGATTTCGCGACCAACGACCGCCTGCCCAGGATCGCGTTGCTTGCCGCCGGGATCGGCCTGCTCAGCACGCTGGCCGCATTCGTGCTGTTAAGCCTGATCCATCTGTTCACGAACCTGTTCTTCTACCAGCAGTTCTCGTTCGCCGACCGCTCGCCCGCGAACAACACGCTGGGCGCGTGGGTGATCGTCGTGCCGGTGATCGGCGGGCTGATCGTCGGGATGATGGCGCGCTTCGGTTCCGAAAAGATCCGCGGCCACGGCATTCCCGAAGCGATCGAGGCGATCCTGTTCGGCAAGAGCCGCATGTCACCGAAGGTCGCGATCCTCAAGCCGCTGTCGTCCGGCGTCGTGATCGGCAGCGGCGGCCCGTTCGGCGCCGAAGGCCCGATCATCATGACGGGTGGCGCGCTCGGCTCGCTGATCGCACAGTGCGTGCACGTGACCGCCGCCGAGCGTAAAACGCTGCTCGTCGCCGGTGCGGCCGCCGGCATGACGGCCGTGTTCGGCACACCGGTCGCCGCCGTGCTGCTCGCGGTCGAACTGCTGCTGTTCGAATGGCGTCCGCGCAGTTTCCTGCCGGTCGCGCTCGCCTGCGCGGTGGCCGGTTTCGCCCGCGCCGTGTTCTTCGGCGTCGATCCGCTGTTTCCGCTGACCACGGCCGCGCCGACGCCCGTCGCGCTGCTGTCGTGCATCGTCGCGGGCCTGCTGTCGGGCATGCTCGCATGCGGCCTGTCGGCGGCGCTCTATCGCGTCGAGGACACCTTCGCGAAGCTGCCGGTGCACTGGATGTGGTGGCCCGCGCTCGGCGCGATCGTGATCGGCATCGGCGGCTGGCTCGAGCCGCGCGCGCTCGGCGTCGGCTACGACGTGATCGGCGACCTGCTGCATCAGCACATCGCATTGAAGATCGCGCTCGCGCTGCTGATCGTGAAGGCCGTGATGTGGGTGATCGCGCTCGGCTCGGGCACGTCGGGCGGCGTGCTCGCCCCGCTGCTGATGCTCGGCGCCGGGCTCGGCACCGTGCTGTCGCCGATGCTGCCGGGCGGCGACCCGGCGCTGTGGCCGCTCGTGTGCATGGCCGCGACGCTCGGCGCGACGCTCGGTGCCCCGCTGACCGCGATCGTGTTCGCGTTCGGCCTCACGCACGACGCCAACGCGCTGCTGCCGCTGCTCGCGGCGACGCTCGTCGCGCACGGTTTCGCGACCATCGTGATGAAGCGCTCGATCATGACGGAGAAGATCGCGCGCCGCGGCTATCACATCTATCGCGAGTACGGCGTCGATCCGCTCGAGCGGCATGACATCGGCGAAGTGATGACGTCGGCCGACCTGCTCGTCGCGATCGACGGCGCAGCGACGCTCGCTACTGTCGAGTCGCAGTACTTCGGCGCGAAGCAGTCGCACCGTGCGTACCCGGTCGTGCAGAACGGCCGCCTGCTCGGTCTCGTCGATCGCGCGACGCTCGACGCGCAGCGCGCGCAGGCCACGGCCGACACGCCGATTTCGGGCGCATTCGTCAACCGCGCGCCGGCCGTCGCGCAAGCGCACGAAACCTGCCGCGTCGTCGCGTCGCGGCTCGCGATGCTCGGACTCGAGCGCCTGCCGGTGGTCGCCGACGAGCAATCGATGCGCATCACCGGCATCGTGTCGCGCAGCGACCTGATCAAGCCCGCGCTCCAGCACTTCGACGACGAACAGAAGCGCGAGCGCTTCCGCCCGGTCGTCCCGGCCAACCTGCGCGACATCGGCACGCGCAAGGCCGGCTGACCCACTGCGCTGCGCGGCACCCTCGCCGCGCACGACCCGCTCGCGTTACCGCTTCCGGACGATGCGGCACGCCCCTCGCGTGCCGCATCGCATTTCGCCGCTTCCCGTGTTTAAAGTTGGTTAACAATTCGACGGACGAAAGTTTGTCATCATGGTGCTCATGCGACGGGGCCACCAATCAGCCATTCCACTTCGCGATCAAATAAAGAGTCTCGGCACGGCATGCAGACACATGCCGTTCGCCGCGACCGTCACGTCACCACACGACCGGGCAGCGCGCCGACCACGCAGCGCATGACGTCGTGCCGCACACGACGCATGCCGTGCCGCAGCAAAGTGCACTGCATCGCAGCCGCCATTTGGCAAGCGCGTTAACAACTTGTTTCGGAATAGCCGGAACCGTGCTCGCCTGATGCGATCTCACTGTTACGCAGTCCTGCTGCGCATCCCACTCAATCAATCACGACTCGAGGGAGATAACGTGAACGCTAAATTCCTACCGCTCATCGCATTGACCGTGGCATTTTCTGCTCATGCAGCCGATTCTGCCCTGCAGAATGTGGGACAAAGCCAAAAGCCCGCCGATCAAGTGGCGCAGTGCATCGCCAAGACGTGGGCCGACAAGTCGCAACAACAAGTGACGTCGCAGTATGAACTGGCAAACGGCCTCGCAATGGCCGTGTATGCGCCGGGCCAGCAGCCGCCGAACGGCGCTGCCGCAGTGGTCCGCCCGGCCAACGCCGGCAACGCGAAGACCTGGGTCGGTTTCCGCGGCGGCGATGCATCGTCGGCCGGCGACATCAACGCCTGCCTGTAAAGAGAACAGGCGCTCCGGATGGCCTGGGTGCCATCCGCTTGCGACCAGCCCCGCTTCGGCGGGGCTTTTTCTTTTGCTGCGCGCTTGCGTGTTACAGGTAGCTGCAGACGTAATCGAGCGTCTCGAGCACTTCGATGTCGAAGCGGCTCTTGCCCGGCACCGAGAACGATTCGCCGGCGCCGTAGGTCTGCCATTCGCTGCTGCCGTCGAGCTTCACGCGGCACTTGCCGGCCTGCACTTCCATCAATTCGGGCGCATCGGTGCCGAAGTTGAGCGCGCACGGCAGGATCACGCCGAGCGTCTTGCGCGTGCCGTCCGGGAAGAGCACGGTATGCGACACGCACTTGCCGTCGAAATAGACGTTCGCGCGCTTGACGACCGATACGTTGTCGAATTGGGTTGCACTGGTCATGAAATGCCTCTGATTGCTGGATGCCGGATGGCGATGTTGTTGGAGGCCGGCCGGAGCGGCGGGCCGGCCGCTATGATACCGGCTCGCGCGGTATGCGCCGGAATGGCGTGCCCGCTGCGCAAGCCACGTGCCCGCCGGACGACGACAGCGTCACGCACTTGATCGTCAGGATAACGATGCAATGACGGTCGCCAACCGCGGGCACCGGTTCATCGAAGCCCCTTGCGCCGCGCGGAATCGCGCAGGCAGTCGAGCAGCATCGCCGCGGCCGGCGTCAGCGGGCTGTCGCGACGCGTGATGACCTGCACCGAGACGCCCGGCAAGCGCTCGCGGATCGGCAGCACCGCGAGCTGGTCGCGCGCCCACTCGCCCTGCAGCAGTTGCTCGGGCATCGATGCGATCAGGTCGCAACCGGTCATCAGGCTGTGCGCGAGCCCGAAGCTCGGACATTCGACGACGCGCGCCGGCACCGGCAGCCCGTACGCGACGAACGAATTGAACAGCACCTGCGTCGAGCTTTCCGGCGACGGGTTCATCAGCCAGTCGGCCTCGACGAGATCGGCGAGCGAGGTGGCCGACGCGAGCGGATGCCCCTTGCGGGCGACGATCAGCGATCGGCTTGCATAGAGTTCTGCGTGATCGAATTCAGCCGCCAGCAGTTCGGGCACGACGACGGCCACCGCGAAATCGAGCGAGCCGTCGTGCAGGCGCGGCAGCGCAACGCCCGGAAACCCTTCGACCAGGTTGACGCGCGCCACCGGAAAGCGGCGCCGGAACGCGCGAAACGCATCGGGCAGGATCGTCACCGCGGCGGCCGGCGTGATCGCCGCCGCGACGGAGCCCGTCATCGCGCCCTGCGCCTGCTCGATGTCGTCGCGGGCGCGCTGCATTTCGGCGACGATCAGCCGCGCGCGCACCTGCAACTGCTGGCCGAACGCGGTGAGCTGCACGCCGCGCGCGGTGCGCACGACGAGCGACACGCCGAGCGCGATCTCCAGCTCCTTGACCGCCTTCGTCAGCGCCGCCGGCGACACGTTCAGGCGCCGCGCGGCCGCGCGAATGCTCCCCTCTTCCGCGACGGTGACGAACGCTTTCAGCTGATGGTATTTCATGGCGGCAATGCGTGATCCGTGGAAACCCTGTGCTGCGCGGCACACGCCGGCTCAGGGTATTCCCGAGCGGCAACCGGTGGTGAGCACCAAAGCAATTTATCAGCTTCTGGTACACAAAAGAAATTTATATGCTTGCTCGTCATATGTGCGTCAAACGCCCCACCTGCCCCACAGGAGACACCATGCTGCAAGCCGTGAACCCCGTCATCCCCGGCATCGCCGCTATCGCACCCGAGCTGGTCGAGGTACGCCGCCGCATCCACGCTCACCCCGAGCTCGCGTTCGAGGAAACGCTCACGAGCGATCTCGTCGCCGAGCTGCTCACCGGCTGGGGTTATGAAGTGCATCGAGGGATCGGCAAGACGGGCGTGGTCGGCGTGCTGCGCGAAGGGCAAGGCACGCGCACGGTCGGGCTGCGCGCCGACATGGACGCGCTGCCGCTCGCGGAGGCCACGGGCCTGCCGTACGCGAGCCGCCATGCGAACAAGATGCATGCGTGCGGCCACGACGGCCACACCGCGATGCTGCTGTGCGCGGCGCGCCACCTCGCGGCCACGCGCCAGTTCTCCGGCACGCTGAACCTGATCTTCCAGCCGGCCGAGGAAAACTTCGGCGGCGCGAAGGCGATGATGGACGACGGCCTGTTCGACCGCTTCCCGTGCGACGCGATCTTCGCGATCCACAACATGCCGGGCCGCGCGGCCGGCGACATGGCGTTCCGCACCGGCGCCGCGATGGCGTCGGCCGACCGCGTGACGATCACGCTGCGCGGCGTCGGCGGCCACGGCGCGATGCCGCATTTCGCGCGCGATCCGATGTCGGCCGCGGGCAGCATCATGGTCGCGCTGCAGACGATCGTCGCACGCGAGGTCGATGCGCAGCATGCGGCCGTGATCACCGTCGGCAGCGTGCAGGCCGGCGAGACGTTCAACATCATTCCCGAAACCGTCGTGATGAAGCTGTCGGTGCGCGCGCTGAACGCCGACGTGCGCGCGCTGCTCGCGCGCCGCATCGAAGCGCTCGCGAAAGGCCAGGCGGAAAGCTTCGGCGTCACGGCGGAAGTCGACTACGACTACGGCTACCCGGTGCTCGTCAATCACGCGGAGCCGACCGCGCTCGCGGCCGACATCGCGCGCCAGATGCTCGGCGCCGAGCGCGTCGAAACCGATGCCGCGCCGTTGATGGGCAGCGAGGATTTCGCGTTCATGCTCGAAGCGCGCCCCGGCTGCTACGCATTCATCGGCAACGGGATCGGCAGCAAGGGCGGCTGCATGGTGCACAACCCCGGCTACGACTTCAACGACGACATCCTCGCGATCGGCGCGAGCTACTGGGTTCGCATCGCCGAAGCCTGGCTCGCGGCCTGACAGCCCTTCATCCCATCGTTCCGCGCCAACCGGGGAAGCCCCACATGGAAACGTCCGCCCTTTCGTTCGCCGGCACGCCGGCCGATGCACGCGCCGCCGCGAAGAAACGCCGGCTGATCGCGGCCGCCGCCGTCGGCAACGCGCTCGAGTTCTACGACTTCACGGTCTACAGCTTCTTCGCGATCCTGATCGGCAAGCTGTTCTTTCCCGTGCATTCGTCGTTCGGGCAATTGATGCTCGCGGTTGCGAGCTTCGGCGTCGGCTTCGTCACGCGCCCGCTCGGCGGGCTCGTGATCGGCATGTATGCCGACCGCGCCGGCCGCAAGAAAGCGATGATCCTCACGCTGCTGCTGATGGCGCTCGGCACCGCGACGATCGCGGTCGCGCCGACCTTCGCGCAGATCGGCCTCGCCGCGCCGCTGCTGCTCGTGCTCGCGCGCCTGCTGCAAGGGTTCGCGTCGGGCGGCGAAGTCGGCGCATCGACGACGCTGCTGCTCGAACAGGCGCCGCAGCATCGTCGCGGCTTCTACGCGTCGTTCCAGTTCTCGAGCCAGGGGCTCGCCGCGCTCGCCGGTGCGCTGACCGGCGTCGCGCTGACATCGACGCTGACTGCCGCGCAGCTCGAAAGCTGGGGCTGGCGCGTGCCGTTCATCATCGGCACGCTGTTCGTGCCGATCGGCTACTGGCTACGCCGCACGGTCGAGGAGGTACCGGCCGCCGCGCCCGCCGCCACGCATGACGAGCCGGTCGCCTCGCTGCCGCTCGCCGCCGTGCTGCGCCATCACGGAAAGGCCGTGTTCGCGGGCCTCGGCGTGACGATCGGCGGCACGTCGATCCACTACATCATCGTGTTCTACATGGCGATCTACGGCGTGCAGGTGCTGCACCTGCCGACCTGGCTGTCGATGACGGCCGGCTGCGTCGCCGGTGCGATCCTGATGCTCGTGACGCCGATCGGCGGCCACCTGTCCGACGTCTACGGGCGCAACCGGATCGTCTGGTGGACGCGCATCGTGCTGATGGCCGCGATCTACCCGGCGTTCATCGCGCTGAACCGCTGGCCGGGCGCCACCTCGCTGCTGTCGATCATCGCCGCGCTGTCGATCGTGCACGCGATCAACATCGGCGCGACGGGTGCGATGCTCGGCGAACTGTTCCCGCGTGCGGTACGCGCCACCGGCGGCGCGCTCGTGTACAGCATCGGCGTCGCGATCTTCGGCGGCTTCGCGCAATTCTTCGTCACGTGGCTGATCGCCGCGACCGGCAATCCGAATGCGCCTGCGTGGTACGCGATCGGGTGTGGCGCGATGACGCTGCTCGCCGTGCGCTGCATGGATGAAAAGGCCGGGAAGGCGCTCGATTGACCGGCGGCTGATGCCCGATGCGCGATTGACTTGGTGCGCGCGCATCGGGCATGATCGCTCCATGCGCCACATCACGACCTCCTCCTCGACCACGACGCGCACGACCGCCTTCGGCGGGCTCGTGCGGCGAGTGCGCGCAAGGTCGTAGCGCCATCCCTCACCTCACAGGCCCCGCCGGTTCCGGACGGGGTCTTGTCGTTTCTCCGTCCGCATCGGTCACTCAGGAGAAACACCATGCCCGAAGTCTCATCCCCGAAACGCGCACTGCTCGTCATCGACATGCAGGTCGGCCTGTTTCACGGCCCCGAGCGTCCGTACGACGGCGAACGCGTGCTCGCGAACATCAACCGGTTAATCGATCGCGCGCATGAAGCCGGTGCGCCGGTGTTCGCCGTCCGGCATACCGGGCCCGCCGGCTCGCCGATTGCGCCCGGTTCTCCGCTGACCGCGCTGGTGCCGGAGCTCGCGATCGATACGACGCGCGACATCGTGTTCGACAAGGCGCAGTCGAGCAGCTTCGCCGGTACGCGGCTCGCCGAATGGCTGCGCGAGGCCGGCATCGGCGAGATCGTCATCGCAGGAATGAAGACCCAGTACTGTGTCGACACGGCGTGCCGTGCGGCCGCCGATCACGGCTTTCGTGCGGTGCTCGTGACCGATGCGCACACCTGCATGGATACGCCGGAACTGCCGGCCGAGCGGATCGTCGCGCATCACAACGCGACGCTTGGCGGGCCGTTCGCGACGCCGACCACGACCGACGCTTGCGTGTTCTGACCGGCAGCAGTCACACACCGTAAACGCAACAACGCACGAGCGGCCACCGCCCGTGCGTTGCGTACCGGTCACGTAACCGCCCCGCTCAGAACGTATGCATCATCCCGACATACGCACCCGTCTGCGACTCGCCCGTCAACGGGCTCGTCCCCGACGTCGCGTCGCGCGGCGTCGCGAGCAGCGAGAAGTTCGAGTTGCCGCCGTTGCGCACATACGCGACCGTGCCGTACAGGAACGTGCGCTTCGACAGGTTGTACGTGGTGCCGAGCACGTACATCATCGCGTGCCCCGACGGATCGTGCGACGCATCGCCACCGCCGTCGCCCACCTTCACGTAGTACCCGCCGCCCGTCACGGCCCATTGCGGGGTCGCCGAATAGGTCGCGCCGAGCCAGTAGTGATCGGCTCGATCGGCCACGCCGGCCGGGCTGTCCGGTGCCTGGTAGTGCGTATACGCGCCCTGGATCTTGAACTTCGACACCTTCACGTTCGCCCCGACGAAATACTCGCGTGACGCGGTGAAGATGTTGCTGAACTTGCCGTTGTTGTCGCGCAGTTCGTCGTAGATGCCGCGCACGTCGAGCAACGGCGAGTGGTACGAGATCATGATCCCGTCCGAGCGGCCGAAATCGTCGGCCGCGCCGTAGTTGAAGCCGCGTGACTGGTTGCCGAACGCGTATTGCGCCTGCACGTCGAAGCCGCCGATCACCGGGCTGTGATACTCGATGTTGTTGCTGGTTTGCTGCCAGTTACGACCGCGCACGAGCGATGCCGACGAAAACGCCTGCTGCACGAACGGGTCGAATTCCCACACGCCGTCGCTGTCGATGAACAGGTTGCGGCCGGCCTGCAGCTGGCCCCACGTGTTGCTCTTCAGCCCGACGTACGCACGCCGCGACCACATGCGGCCGCCGCCCGTCTGGCCGTTCATCACCTGGAACGCGGTTTCCAGGTTGAAGACCGTCGACAGCCCGCCGCCGAGATCCTCGATGCCCTTCAGCCCGAACATGCTGGTGCCCCAATCGCCGCTTTCGGCGCTCCAGCGGGTCCCGCTGCCGCCGTTCGGCTTCGCGATGTGGTTCAGGTATTCGATGCCGCCGTCGACGCGGCCGTACAGCGTCACGCTCGTCTGTGCAAAAGCGGCCGCCGGTGTGGCGGCCGCGATCAGCCATGCGAAATGTTTGAGTCGCAAAATGATGCCCCCTCGAAGTCTCGACCGTCCGGCGCGCGCCCCATGCGCGCGCCCCGGGTCCGCTTATCCGCGATCGATCGAAAAACGCCCGGGGCCCGCCGCGCAAAGCGCAAGCAGGCCGCCGGAGATCGCGATGTTCTTGTAGAAATGAATCATGTTGTTGATCTGCTCGCCGCCCGTCATCGTCCAGTAATGGTGGCCGATGATGCCGGTGCCGATCGTGTAGAGCGCCAGCAGCAGCGCAAGCGCCCGCGTCTGGAAGCCGACCAGGATCGCGATCCCCACTAACAGCTCCATCACGACGGAGATTGCAGCGGAGATGATCGGCGCGGGCGCGCCTTCCGAACCCATGAACGCGATAGTCCCGGGGAAGTCGATGATCTTCTTCCAGCCGAACATCACGAACAGGATCACGAGCAGGATCCGGGCAAGCAGCAGCAGCACATCGCGCTGGGACGCGAGAAACGGTTGATTCGGTGTCATGGTGTCGATCAACGAAAACGATGCGCGTCGCTGAAACAGCCCCGGCGCACCGGATTGCGAATGAACCAGGACGGGCGGCCGCCTGCGCCGCCCGCCCCGCTCTGCAACAACCGGCATCGGGCAACAACCCGATGTGCTGTGCTCCTCCTCTTGTCAGTTATCGCCCTGCTTCGTCACGTACCGCATCAACGCAGCTTCGCGACGTCCTGCTCGGTCACCTTCGCGGCCGGATTGCCGAACTGCCCGGTCAGGTAGTTCGTCAGCGCGGCGATCTGCGCATCCGACAGCTCGTGACGGAACGCCGGCATCCCGACGTCCTCGCTGCCTGCCTTGCGCTGCACGCCGTTCAGGATCACCTGCACGAGGTTGGTCGGATTCGACGCACCAACCGTCGAGTTGTGGAACAGCGGCGGGTAATAGCCGTCCGGCGTGCCCTTGCCCTGCATCTGGTGGCAGGTCGCACAGTTGCCGAGATACAGCCGCGTCGGATCGATGCCCGACGTTGCCAGCGGCACGCCGCGCAGCTTCTCGCCGTCGTCGGACGGCTTGCCCCACGACGCGCGCGACTGCTTCGCGTCGCCATTGGCGACGGCCGGCACTGTGCGGATGTACGTCGAGATCGCGCCGATGTCGGCTTCCGTCATCTTCGAGAAGCTGTGCTCGATCGCCTCGGCCATCGGGCCGGCCGCCTGCGCGAGACCCGGCACGCTGCCGGTGCGCAGGTACTGGACGAGCTGCTGCTGCGTCCAGCCGCCGATCCCTGCATTGGCGTCGGACGTGATGTTGTAGCCGTCCCAGCCCGCGAGCACCGAGCCCGACAGGAAGCTGCCGCCCGTCTCGTCGAGCGACTTCTCCTGCATCGCGATGCCGCGCGGCGTGTGGCACGTGCTGCAGTGAGCCAGACCCTGGACGAGATACGCGCCACGGTTCCATTCGGCGCTCTGCGCCGGCTTCGGCTCGTACGCGCCATCCTTCAGGAACAGCCAGTTCCAGATCTTCAGCGGCCAGCGCATGCTCAGCAGCGCGGGGATTTCGTTCTTCGGCGGCGCCTGCTTGACCGGTTCGACGCCGTGCATGAAGTACGCGTACAGCGCCTGCACGTCGTCGTCGTTGATCTTCGCGTACGACACGTACGGCATCGCCGGATACAGGTTGTCGCCGTTCTTCGACACCCCGTGACGCACCGCGCGCTCGAAGTCCTCGGCCGACCAGTTGCCGATGCCCGTGTCGGGATCGGGCGTGATGTTGCTCGTGTAGATCTTGCCGAGCATCGGGATCGGCATGCCGAGACCGCCCGCGAACGGCTTGCCGCCCTTCGCGGTGTGGCACGCCATGCAGTCGCCCGCGACCGCGAGATATTCGCCGCGCTTGACCAGCGCCGGATCGGCCGCATCGGCCGCGCGTACGAGACCCGGCAGCGCGAGGCAACCGGCGAGGAGGAAGGTGAGAGTAGATTTCCGCACGGTCAGACTTCCTTCTTCAGCGTGTCCGACATCCGCAGCGCGAGCGCCGCGATCGTCAGCGTCACGTTCACCGTACCGACGGTCGGCATCGTCGAGCTGCTCGAGATGAACAGGTTCGGATGGTCGAACGTGCGGCAGTCCTTGTCGACGACCGAGTCGCGTGCATCCGCGCCCATGATCGTCGCGCCCGTGATGTGGTTGTTCGGCGCGAACTCGTCGTTGAAGACGACTTCGGTGCCGCCCAGCACCTTCGCGGCCGTCGCGTAGACCTCGCGCGTGTGCACGGCGCCGCGCTTCACGTAGTCGTCGATCGCATACGTGATCTCGGGGCGCGGGATGCCGATCGCGTCGGTGGCCGTCTTGCTCGGCACGATGCGGTTCTCGGGTTGCGGCAGGATTTCGTGGAAGCAGTCGAACTGCACGAAACGCGCGGAACGGTCGCGGATCTGCGCGTCGAGCTCCGCGGGCTTCATCAGCTTGCCGCCCTTGAAGATCTTCTGCGTTTCCTGGTTGATGCGCGACATGTTCGACAGGTGGATCTTCTTCGCGGCTTCGGTCGCGCGGAACGGACCGTCGCGGAAACCGATCAGCGACGTCATCTCCTGCGGGCCGCGGCCCGGCCACAGCTTCTCGTTCGCGTAGAACGACACGCCGGTACCCGGGTGATCCATCAGGTTGCGCCCGACCATGTCCGAGCTGTTCGCGACGCCGTTCGGGAAATCGCGGTTCGCGGACATCAGCAGGATCTTCGGCGTCTCGATGCCGTTCGCGGCAATCACGAAGTACTTGCCTTCGACGCGGTGGTCGGCGCCCGTCTTGTCCTTGTAGACCGCGGCGGTGATGCGCTTGTCCGGCCCGGTCTCGAGCTTGTAGACGACCGCGCTGTCGATCAGCTTCGCGCCGGCCTGCTCGGCCTTCTCGACGTGCACGATGCCGTTGTACATCGCGCCGATCGGGCAGATCGGCATGCAATTGTTGTTCCCGCAACAAGTCGGCCGGCCGTCGTACGGGCGGCTGTTGCGCGCGACCGGCTCGGTCACCACGTGGAACTTCGGGTCATAGCCGTTGAGCGCGCTCTTGATCGTCTGCTCGTTGAACGACAACGGCAGCGGCGGCATCGGGTACGGCTCCTTGCGCGGCGAGTACAGGTCTTCCTCGGGGCCCGGGCCCCACACGCCGAGTTCCTCTTCGGCGCGCTGGTAGTAATGCTCGATATCGTCGTACTGGATCGGCCAGTCGCGGCCGACGCCGTACACGGTCTTCATCTTGAAGTCGTTCGGGATGAAGCGCCACGCCGACGCGGCCCAGTGCCACGTCGTGCCGCCCACCGCGCGGATGTACTGCGAGTTGAACTTGTGCTCGCCCTTCAGGACCAGGTAGTCGTTCGGCGGGCCGTATTCAGGATGCGGCGCCCACGCGCTCGACGGGTACGGCGCCATGAAATCGGTCTTGTCGACCTGGTTGCGGAAGCGCTCGACGATTTCCCAGCGCGGCATGCGCGGGCCGGCTTCCAGCAGGATCACGGACTTGCCCGCCATCGCGAGCTGATGTGCAACGATCGCGCCTGCGACACCCGACCCGACGACGACGACGTCGGCCTTCTGCGTATCGGTATCGGCCATCAGGCTTGCCTCTCGATCGGTTTGTCGGCCCAGAAGCCGGGTTTGTTGGGGCAATACGACGGGATCACGAGCGTATCGGATACGACGCTGAACATTAATGCTTCTTCATAGGTAATCACGACGTTGTCGACGATACCGAGATACCACGCTTCAAGAATCTTGAGCGCGAGTGCTTCCTGATCGGGATTCAGCGAACCGGACGCGAGTGCGCCGGCGAGTTGCGGCAGGCTGTCGGCCGTCTTGAACGAGCCCTTCTGCAAGGCCTGCAGGAAGCGCTGGCCGAGCACGCGGCTCAACCCTTTCTTGCCGGTCAATGCTTCGGAGAGCGTCATGAACGTATCGAGCGGCGCGGTGCCGGGATCGTCAGCCAGGGCCCGCAACGCCAGCGAGCCTGTGAGGCCCGCCGCCGTCAGCGCCAGTGCGCCCTGCAGCCATTGACGCCGTGTGATGCCAGTTACGGATGCGTCGCCAGAGCGACGCGAGTGGGGGGTGTTGTCGTTGTGCATGTTTCCTTCTCTCGAACACCGGATTCGGGAAAACCACGCTTGATATTTCTCAAACATTGGCGCGGACCTGAAATGTACGCGCACAAATCGGATCGAACAATCTTTTTATAGTCCATTAAATGTTCCGTCATCCGAGACAATCGACATTTCGCTGCATTTTTGTGTCGTCGGCGCGACAAATCTGCGGCAAGCACATCGTTGTCGTACACCGACGACACACTGTGCAGCGCGATGCACGCGCATGTCGGTCGGTTAGAATCCCGTGCAATCAAACAGAAAGCTTCCCTCCGAGGGCAATCGAGCGATGAAGCAGCACAACAAACAGAACAAAGCGAAACGAACCGACCACACCACCCGGCTGCTCTGGCGCATCGGCGCCGTCGCTGTGCTCGGCGGCGCCACGGCACTGTCGCTGCATGCGGGCGCGGCGCGCACGGTAAGCGTGTCGCCGCAAGGCACCGTCACCGAGGTTCGGCAAACCGTCGTCAAGTTCGACGAACCGATGGTCGCGTTCGGCTCGGCCTCCGCGCCGAATCCCGCGCGCGTCACCTGCAACGATTCCACGGCCGCGCGCGGCCAGGGTCACTGGCTCGACGACAAGACCTGGGTTTACGATTTCGAAAACGACCTGCCGCCCGGCGTGCGCTGCGCGGTCGCGCTCAACGACACGTTGCGCTCGGTCGCCGGCAATGCGGCCAGCGGCCCGCGCCGCTTCACGTTCCAGACGGGCGGCCCGTTCCCGGTGAACGTCCGCCCCGGCTCGCGCGAGATCGAGGAACGGCAGATGTTCGTGCTGAAGCTGAACGGCCCGGCCGAACCGCGCTCGGCGCTCGCGAACATCTGGTGTGAAGCGGCCGGCATCGGCAACCGCATTCCCGTCACGGCCGCCGACGACGATGCGCGCAACGCACTGCTCGATCACTTCGGGCTGAAGAAGGATGCCGCGCGCGTGCTGACGCTGTCGTGCGCGCAGGCACTGCCGGCGAGCGCGAAGATGCAGCTCGTGTACGGCAAGGGCGTGACGAGCCCGAGCGGGATCCCGAACGAAACGGAACGGCGCTTCGATTTCACCGTACGCGCACCGTTCGCCGCGAGCTTCTCGTGCGAACGCGAGAACGCGAAGGCACCCTGCACGCCGCTGCGCCCGCTCACGCTGTCGTTCAACGCGCCGATCACGCGCAAGAACGCCGAGGCGATCAAGCTGCGTGGCCCTGACGGTTCGCTCGCGCCGACCTTCGCGGCCGACGACAAGAGCGAGGAAGTCACCACCGTCAC
Source organism: Burkholderia sp. AU30198 (assembly GCF_020419825.1). Lineage (NCBI taxonomy): Bacteria > Pseudomonadati > Pseudomonadota > Betaproteobacteria > Burkholderiales > Burkholderiaceae > Burkholderia > Burkholderia sp. AU30198. Next base: position 1,098,110 of record NZ_JAIZSA010000001.1, read on the forward strand.
GTTCAACCCGCCGCTGCCCGAGCAGGCCGGCCTGACGATCGAATTGCCGTCGGGCCTGCGCGACGTGACCGACCGCTCGCTGTCCAACGCTGACCTGTTCCCGCTCGCGACACGCACCGCGCCGATGCCGCCGCTCGCGAAGTTCTCGTCGGGCACCTTCGGGATCGTCGAGCGCTTCGCAGAACCCGATACGCCCGCGCTCGTGCCCGTCACGCTGCGCAACGTCGAGGCCGACCTGCATATCGACGGCCTCAACACCCAGGGCGCGCAGTTCTCGAACCTGAAGGTCGACGACGACACCGCGATTCGTCAGTGGATGCGCACGGTCGACCGCTTCGACAACTGGTCGATGACGGCCGGTTCGATCGACAACCAGATTCCCGGCCTGCTCGAACGCAAGGGCCAGCACCCCGTCTACGTGCCGCGCGAAGCCGGCGAGAAGGCGCCCGCGCCGAAGGATCGCCGCATCGACGTGCGCTCGCTGACGCTGCTCAAGGGCCAGCCCGGCGTGCAGGCGCTGACGCTGCCGAAGGCGGACCCGAAGGCACTGCGTCCGTTCGAAGTCGTCGGCGTGCCAATCGACAAGCCCGGTTTCTACGTGCTCGAACTCGCGTCGCCCGCGCTCGGCCGCTCGCTGCTTGCGAAGCCGTCGAGCATGTACGTGCGCACCACGGTGCTCGTCACCAACCTCGGCGTGCACCTGAAACAGGGCCGCGAGAACAACCTCGTGTGGGTCACGACGCTCGACAAGGGCAAGCCGGTGCCGAATGCGCAGATCCGCGTGTCGGACTGCAACGGCGACGAGATCGCCTCGGGCAAGACCGACGCGCAGGGCCTGCTGAAGATCGACGGCGCGTTCGAATCGAAGCGCGCCTGCAGTTCGTCCGATTCGGAGCAACGCTTCGACGACTACTTCGTGTCGGCCCGCGTGAACGATCCGAAGACGGGCCCCGACATGGCGTTCGTCAGCTCGGGCTGGAACCGCGGGATCGAATCGTGGCGCTTCAACGTGCCGACCGACACCGACAGCGCGCGGACCGTGCGCGCGCATACGGTATTCGACCGCACGCTGCTGCGCGCGGGCGAAACCGTGTCGATGAAACATTTCATCCGCGCCGAAACGCTGCAGAGCCTCGCGTTCCCGTCGCAATACCCGACGCGCGTGACGATCCGCCATCTCGGCACGGGCCAGACCTACAAGCTGCCGCTCACGTGGGCGGCCGACCACAGCGCCGATACGCAGTTCACGCTGCCGGCCGCCGCGAAGCTCGGCGAATACAGCGTCGAACTCGAAGGCGGCCCGGAAGACGCGCCGACCGCCACCTATTACAGCGGCAGCTTCCGCGTCGAGGCGTTCCGCCTGCCGGTGCTGAAAGGATCGATCGGCGCGCGCGACGCGCAGAAGAGCCCGCTCGTCGCCGTGAAGGAAGCGCCGCTCGCGGTGCAGATCGACTACGTGTCGGGCGGCGGCGCATCGAACCTGCCGGTGCAGGTGTCGGCGCTGATGAAGTGGGCGTCGCCGCCGTTCGCGGATCGCTTCGAGGATTTCAGCTTCACGCCGTATCGCGCCGACACGAGCGACGGCAATGCCGACGATGATTCGCAGGACGGCGACAACGCATCGGCGTCGAACAACGATCCCGACGCGACGAAGCTGATCGCCGACAAGCTGCCGCTGACGCTCGACCGCAACGGTGCCGGCTCGGTCACGCTGAAGGGCCTGCCGGACGTCGACGCACCGAAGCGCATCGCGCTCGAAGCGACGTTCGCCGACCCGAACGGCGAAGTGCAGACGATTCGCGGCGATACGATCCTGTGGCCGGCCGCGGTGGTGGCCGGCATCAAGGCGGGCCGCTGGGTATCGGTCGGCCAGCATGTGCCCGTGCAGGCCCTCGCGGTCGACCTGCAAGGCAAGCCGCGCGCGTCCGTGCCGATCGAGATCAAGGGCGTCGCGCACATCACGACGTCGTCGCGCAAGCGGATGGTCGGCGGCTTCTATGCGTACGACAACAAGAGCGACACGCGCGACCTCGGCGTGCTGTGCTCGGGCAAGACCGACGACAAGGGCCGCATGGCCTGCGACGCGACGCTCGAACAGGCCGGTAACGTGCAGCTGATCGCGGTGGCCAAGGACGGCGACGGCCGCACGTCGAACGCATCGACGTCGGTGTGGGTCACGCGCGAGGACGAACTCTGGTTCGGCGGCGACAACACCGACCGGATCGACGTGATCCCGGAGAAAACCTCGTACGAACCCGGCGAAACCGCCCGCTTCCAGGTGCGCATGCCGTTCCGCTACGCGACCGCGCTGGTCGCGGTCGAACGCGGCGGCGTGATGGAAACGCAGATCGTCGAGCTGAACGGCAAGAACCCGACGGTCGACCTGAAGGTCGGCGAATCGTGGGGGCCGAACGTCTACGTGTCGGTACTCGCGCTGCGCGGCCGGATTCGCGAAGTGCCGTGGTACTCGTTCTTCACGTGGGGCTGGAAGGCGCCGGTCGAATGGGCGCGCGCATTCTGGCGCGAAGGCCGTCACTATGAAGCGCCGACCGCATTCGTCGACCTGTCGAAACCCGCGTTCCGCTACGGCCTCGGCGAGATCAAGGTCGGCACGGGCGTGCACCGCCTCGGCGTGACCGTGACGACCGACGCGACGCGCTACACGGTGCGCAGCAAGGCGCAGGCGCACGTGAAGGTCACGCTGCCGAACGGCCAGCCCGCGCCGGCCGGCACGCAGATCGCGGTCGCGGCCGTCGATGAAGCACTGCTCGAACTGATGCCGAACAACAGCTGGGACCTGCTCGACGCGATGCTGCGGCGACGCGCGTACGGCGTCGAGACGGCCACCGCGCAGATGGAAATCGTCGGCCGCCGCCACTTCGGCCGCAAGGCCGTGCCGGCCGGCGGTGGCGGCGGCAGCGCGCCGACGCGCGAACTGTTCGACACGCTGCTGCTGTGGAATCCGCGCGTGACGCTGGATGCGAACGGCAGCGCGACCGTCGAGGTGCCGCTGAACGACGCGCTCACGCGCTTCCGGATCGTCGCGATCGCGGCGGTCGGCCCCGACCGCTTCGGCACCGGCAGCACGTCGATCCGCAGCACGCAGGATCTGCAGCTGATTTCCGGCCTGCCGCCGCTCGTGCGCGAAGGCGACGCGTTCCGCGCGCAGGTCACGCTGCGCAACACGACCGACCGCGCGATGCAGGTCGTCGTGACGCCGCGCGTGACCGGCGTCGAGGTCGCACCGCAAACCATTTCGCTCGCGGCCAATACGGCAACCGAAGTCGCATGGACGATCACCGTGCCCGAGCAGGCGCTCGACGCGGCCGGCGCGCTGAATTGGCGCATCGAAGCGGCCGAGCAAGGCGGCAAGCGCGCGTCCGACGCGCTGGCGGTCGCGCAGAAGGTCGTGCCCGCGCTGCCAGTCACCGTACAGCAGGCGACGCTCGCGCAGGTCGACGGCACGCTGACGGTGCCGGTGGCCTCCCCGGCCGGCGCCGCGAACAACGCGCAAGGCTTGCCGCGCGGCGGCATCGCCGTGTCGCTGCAGTCGAAGCTCGCCGATGGCCTGCCCGGCGTGAAGCGCTGGTTCGAGCGCTATCCGTACCGCTGCCTCGAACAGCAGACCTCGCGCGCGATCGGCCTGCGCGACCCGGCGCAATGGCAGGCGCTGATCGCACGCATGCTCGTGTATCTCGACAGCGACGGGCTCGCGAGCTACTTCCCGCCGTCGTCCGACGATTCGCATGCCGGCAGCGCGACGCTGTCGTCGTACCTGCTCGTGGTGTCCGACGAGGCGAGCCGTCTCGACCCGCGCTTCGCGCTGCCGGAAGACCTGCGCACGCAGCTCGAGGCCGGGCTCGCGCGCTTCGTCGACGGTCGCCTCGAGCGCAACGCGTGGGCGCCGCGCCAGGATCGCGACCTGCGCAAGCTCGCCGCGATCGAGGCGCTGTCGCGCTACGGCGCCGCGCAGGGCCGCATGCTCGGCTCGATCGAGATCGCACCGAACCAGTGGCCGACGTCGGCGGTGATCGACTATCACGCGATCCTGACGCGCGTGAAGGACATCCCGCAACGCGACGAGAAACGCGCGCAGGTCGAACAGATCCTGCGGGCACGCCTCACGTACCAGGGCACGCAGCTCGTGTTCTCGACCGCGCGCGACGACGACCTGTGGTGGCTGATGACCAGCAACGAGACCAACGCGGCACGTCTCGCGCTGGAATTCGCGGGCGACCCGGCGTGGAAGGACGAGATGCCGCGCGTGACGGCCGGCCTGCTCGCACTGCAGCGCCAGGGCGCATGGCAGACCACGACGTCGAACGCGCTCGGCCTGCTCGCGGTCGAGCGCTTCTCGCGCACTTACGAGAGCACGCCGGTGGCCGGCGCGACGAAGGTCGCGCTCGGCGGCGACGAGCGCACGATCTCGTGGTCGCAAGGAGCGGCACCGGCACCCGCATCTGCCGACACGCCGGCGTCGGCCACCCCGGCCACCCGCGCCGCCGCGGCCCGCAGCTTGATGCTGCCGTGGCCGCGCGCGTCGCAGGCGCCGGCCACGCTGTCCGTCACGCAGGACGGCACGGGCCGCCCGTGGGCCACGATCGAAAGCCTCGCGGCCGTGCCGCTGCGTTCGCCGTTCGCGGCCGGCTACCGGATCACGAAGACCGTCACGCCCGTGTCGCCCGCCGTCAAGGGCGTGCTGACGCGCGGCGACGTCGTGCGCGTGCATCTCGACATCGATGCGCAGAGCGACATGACGTGGGTCGTCGTCAACGATCCGGTTCCGGCCGGTTCGACGATCCTCGGTTCCGGCCTCGGCCGTGACTCCGAAGCGGCGACGCAGGGCGAGAAGACGCCGGACGGCGCGTGGCCGGCGTTCATCGAGCGCGACTTCGACGGCTACCGCGCGTACTACGACTATCTGCCGAAGGGCAAATTCTCGGTCGAGTACACGGTGCGGCTGAACAACGTCGGCACGTTCGGGCTGCCGCCGACGCGTGTCGAGGCGCTGTATGCACCGTCCGTGTACGGCCTGTGGCCGAACCCGCCGATGACCGTGAAGGCGGCCGACGCGGGCAAGTAACGAGACCTTGATGATCGATCTGGTATTGCCGCGGCCGGCGCGTTTCGCCGGCCGCGTATTCGTTGCCGTCGTGCTGGCCGCGCCGCTCGTCGCGCATGCGCTGCCGAGCTACGACGAAGTGCGCCGCAACTGGCGCAGCTCCGACTGGGTGCTGCTCGCGCGCGACGGCACGCCGCTGCAGCGCACGCGCGTCGACCTCACCGAACGACGCGGCGACTGGGTCTCGCTCGCCGACGTGTCGCCTGCGTTTCGCGAGGCGATTGTCGTGTCCGAAGACAAGCGCTTCTATGAACACAGCGGCGTCGACTGGCGCGGCATCGCCGGCGCCGCGTGGGGCAACCTGTGGAACGAGCGCACGCGCGGCGCATCGACCGTCACGATGCAGCTCGCCGGGCTGCTCAGCGATTCGCCGCGCCGGTCGGGCCAGCGCTCGCTGCCGCAGAAGGCGTCGCAAGCGGTCAACGCGCTGCTGCTCGAACGCGGCTGGCGCAAGGACCAGGTGCTCGAGGCGTACCTGAACCTCGTGCCGTTCCGCGGCGAGACGATCGGCCTCGCCGCGTTGTCGCAGGTGCTGTTCGGCAAGGCGCCGTCGGGCCTCGACGCACGCGAAGCCGCGATCGCGGCCGCGCTCGTGCGCGCGCCCAACGCAACGCCCGCGAAAGTCGCCGAGCGCGCGTGCCGGATCCTGCGCGACATGCATGCGGAGCAGGCCTGCGCATCGCTCGACGGCTACGTGCAGCTCGTCATCGCGCGTCCGGCCAGCGCCGCGCGCGACGATGGCGCCGCCCTCGCCCCGCATTTCGCGCGACGCATCGCGGCCGAGGTCCGGCCAACGGCCGGCGCGCAGGTACGCACGACGCTCGATGCGCCGCTGCAGCGGTTCGCGCGCGACACGCTGGTGCGCGCGCTGACCGAACTCAACGCGCCCGCGCACCGGCGCAACGTGCAGGACGGTGCGGTCGTCGTGATCGACAACGCGACCGGCGAGATTCGCGCGTGGGTCGGATCGTCGGGCGCGCTGTCGAGCGCACGCGACGTCGATGCCGTGCTCGCGCCGCGCCAGGCCGGCTCGACGCTCAAGCCGTTCCTGTATGCGCAGGCGATCGACGAGAAACGGCTGACGGCCGCGTCGCTGCTCGACGATGCGCCGATCAACCTCGCCGCCGGCGGCGGCCTGTACATTCCGCAGAACTACGACAAGGATTTCAAGGGCTGGGTGAGCGTGCGCAGCGCGCTCGGCGGCTCGCTGAACGTGCCGGCCGTGCGCACGCTCGTGCTCGTCACGCCGCACCGCTTCGCGCGCACGCTGACCGCGCTCGGCCTGCCGCTCGCGCAGGAAGGCGACTACTACGGCTTCAGCCTCGCGCTCGGCAGTGCGGACGTCACGCTGCTGTCGCTGACCAACGCATACCGCGCGCTCGCGAACGGCGGCGTCGCCCGCAAGGTCATCGACCTGCCCGCGGCGGCTCCGACGTCCGGCGCATCCGGCGCGTCGGCCGCGTCACCCGCCCGCGCCGCCGACGGTACGCGCGTGTTCAGCGAGGCGGCCAGCTTCGTCGTCACCGACATCCTGTCCGACAACAACGCGCGTGTGCGCACGTTCGGCTTCGACAATCCGCTCGCGACACGCTTCTTCTCGGCGGTCAAGACCGGCACGAGCAAGGACATGCGCGACAACTGGACGGTCGGTTTCACGTCGCGCTATACGGTCGGCGTGTGGGTCGGCAATGCGGACGGTTCGCCGATGTGGGACGTGTCGGGCGTCACGGGTGCGTCGCCGGTGTGGTCGGCCGTCGTCGGCTACCTGCACCGCGACCAGCCGAGCCGCGCGCCGCGCGCGCCGGCCGGCATCGAGACGCGCCGGATCACGTTCGAACGCGATATCGAACCGTCCCGCAACGAGTGGTTCGTCGCGGGAACGGCGGTCGACACGATCCGGCTCGCCGCTCCCGTCACGCCGGGCAAGGACGGCGCGCGCGCGCCGCTGACGATCGGCACGCCGACCGACGGCACGATCTTCGCGATCGATCCGGACATTCCGCCGAAGAACCAGCGGATCTGGTTCGAGCGGTCGGCCGGGCGCGCCACGAAGTTCGCGTGGCGGCTCGACGACAAGGTGATCGGGCATGCCGATCGCATCGCGTGGATGCCGTGGCCGGGCCGGCACCGGCTCGAACTCGTCGATGCGCGCGGCAATGTGGCCGATGCGATCAGCTTCGAGGTGCGCGGCGCGTTCGCGAAGGCGGCCGCGCGCAAGCCCTGAGCGCCTGAGCGGGTGAGCCGGCCTTACTCGGCGGCCGCGTTCGCCTTCGGCGACTGCGGTTGCGGTTGCGGTTGCGGTTGCGGTTGCGGTTGCGGTTGCGGTTGCGGTTGCGCGGAGAAGTCGAGTGCCGGCGCGGTCGAGATCGCCGCCTCGTTCGCGACGCCGAAGTTCGGGCGCGGCTGGTAGCCGAAGATCTTCGCGATCACGACGCCCGGGAACTGGCGGATCTGCACGTTGTACTGCTGCACGGTCTTGATGTAGCGGCCGCGCGCGACCGCGATGCGGTTTTCCGTGCCTTCGAGCTGGGTCTGCAGGTCGCGGAACGCTTCGTTCGCCTTGAGCTCCGGGTAGCGCTCGGACACCACCATCAGCCGGCTCAGCGCACCCGACAGCTCGCCCTGCCGCTGGTCGAACGCCGCGAGCGCGGCCGGATCCCTGGCCATCTCCGGCGTCATCTGCACGCTGCCCACGCGCGCACGGGCGGACGCCACCTCGGTCAGCACGCGTTCCTCGTGCGACGCGTAGCCCTTCACCGACGCGGCGAGGTTCGGCACGAGGTCGGCGCGGCGCTGGTACTGGTTCAGCACTTCGGACCACGCGGCATTGATGTTCTCGTCGGACGACTGGATCGCGTTGTAGCCGCACCCCGCGAGCGGAGCCAGCACGCAGCACACGAGCAGGATTCGAAACCATTTCATTGTCGATGTTTCCGGTTGAACGCTCCGGGTGGAGCCATAGGTGAAAAGAAACGGGGGCGCAGGCACGCTGCGCGCGGGTGGCTACCAGCGGCCCGATGCACCGCCGCCGCCGCTCGAACCGCCATCGCCGCGGAACGAATCGGCGCTCGAGCGCGATCGGGAGCCTGACGAGGAAGACGACGAAGACGAGCCGATGCCCATCAACTTCGCCCAGATCACGGCGAGCACGCACAGCACGCCGAAGAGGCCGGACAGCACTTCCTCGACCGAATAATCCATCTCGCGCCCGATCGCGATGATCATGAACAGCGTCCCGCCCACGATCGCCGTGTATTTGCGCACGCGCGCCGAAAGAAACAGGTTGATGCCGAGCAGGCACGGCGCGACACCGGCCGCCGCCGGGACGAACAACGCGGCGCCCAGGATGGCTTCCAGATTGCCGTTGAAGATCGTGCCGACCGGCAGCATCACGATCGGTACGACGGCCGCCACGAGCCACGCTGCCAGGAGTGCCACCCGGCGGCGCAGCTGGCGCCACTGCGCGACCACGCCCAGCACGACGTTGGCCACCCCGAGCAGGAACCAGAACCGCACGCCGCCCGTGTTCACATGTTTCCGCACCGGCAGGCCGTTCGGCTGGTACTGTTCGCCGCCGGTCCGTGCGTCACGGGGCGGTGCATTCGTGGCATCCGTCGTGGTCGCCGTGGCCGCTTCGTATGCGTCGTCACGCCCGCCGGGCGCCGTCGCGGGTGCCGCCTGCTCCGGCGTGGCGACGTCCGCCGGCATCATTTCGCGTGCCAGCGCGTCCACCGCATCGCTGATGCCGCCTTCGATACGGTTCTCGCGGAATGCCGGCACGATCCGCTCACGGATGATCCGGCCCGCGACGATGTCAGGAATCGTGCCTTCGAGCCCATAGCCGACTTCGATCCGCACGGTATGGTCGTTGAGCGCGGCAACGAACAGCAGGCCGTTGTTGACCTCGGCCTTGCCGAGCTTCCACTGGTCGAATACGGTGGTCGCGAACTGTTCGATCGTCGACTGCCCGGTCGACCCGACCAGCAGGATCGCGATCTGCACGCCGAGCCGTTGTTCGAGCGCAGCGAGGCGGTCGGTCAGCTCGGATGCGCAGGCGGCGCTCAGCACGCCCGTGGTGTCCGTCACGCGGCCTTTCAGCGGCGGTGCGGCTTCGGGTTTTGCGGCGACCGGATAGGCCGCCGCCGCGGCCACGTGCGAACAGGCCGATTGGGACGGGTTAAATGGCGTGGCGGCCGACGATGCCGCGACGGCGTTGCTGCCGTCTTCGGTTGGCGCTGCAATGGCCGCACCGCCGAACAGCACGACCGCACCCGCCAGCAAGGCCGTGGCCTTCCAGAAGCCGGGGCTCCGGGCCTCACCCTTCGTGCTGCGTGCGTGCCGAATGCCGTTTCGGGTCGTGCCTGCCCACGATGCCGGCTCGCCCTCGCCACCCGGCAGGCCCGGCCGGCCCGTCTGTCGTTTCAAGTTCATGTCGGAAACGGCGCGCCGGCTCCATCGGGCGCGGCGCGTTCTCTCGTCGTTTTTAATCGTCCCGCAGCATAACCAATCGCGAAGGGAACTGAAAGGTTTCCGGTCGACTTCCGGACCTCGTCATTTCAGTCTGCCGTCGTATCGCCCCGATGCCGGCAATGCCGTGCAGCGCATGACACGCTCGACGGCAGGTCGCCCCCGGCCGCAAGCGGCCGCAAGCGGCCGCAAGCGAGCCAAGCGGACCAACCGGGCAAGCAGCCCCCCGTTTCGGGACCTAGAATATGAACGGCACCGCCTCACCGGCGCCTACCGGTTGCCCCACTCTCCTCAAGGCCAGCGACCATGAACATTCACCCCAGCCGTTTCATCCGCCCCGCGCTGGGCACGCTCTGCATCGCCACCCTCGCGACGCTTCAGGCGTGCGGCGGCGATGCCTGCTTCGGCGTGGATGCCTGTTTCAACAACAACACGCAGACCGTCGCGCTCTCGGGCACCGCCGCGACGGGCGACGCGCTCGCCAGCGCGCAGGTGGCGGTCAGCTGCGTGACGGGGTCGGCGACGACGCTGACGGACGGCGGCGGCAACTACCAGGTGACGGTCAATGCCGTGCTGCCGTGCGCGATCACCGTGACGTCGGGCGGCACGAGCCTGCATTCGCTAGCGTACGCGGGCGGCACGTTCAATACGACGCCCGAGACCGAGCTGATGCTGGTCTATCTCGCCGCCCAGCTCGGCACGAACACGGCCACATTGATCGGCAATTTCCAGCAGAATTCGCGCTACCAGCAGGCGATGAACAATGCGAACACCGTACAGGCCGCACAATCGGCCGTGGTGACGAACCTGCAGCAGCGCTATTCGGTCACGCTCGCGGCGCCGGCATTCCTGACCACGTCGTTCACGGTCGGGCAACCGGGCGTCGACAGCGATCTCGTCGCACTCGCGAAAGCCGGCGCGATCGACTCGAACGGGATGCCGGATCCGGTTGCCGTTTCGCTGCTGACGCAGGCCGGCGCGGCGCATCCGCTGTAAGCGGCCGGCGGCGGGAAGAAGCTCGCCAAGGATCGGGCGTCAGGCGCGCGCTTCGGGCTCGCCGTCGGCCAGCAGCGCCCACCGTTCGTGGTCGCGCCATTCGCCGCCGATGCGCAGATAGCGCGGCGAAAAACCCTCTTTCGTGAAACCGAGCCGCCGGACCAGCGCAATCGATGCGTGGTTGCCGGGCTGGATGTTCGCTTCGAGCCGATGCAGCCCGAGTTCGCCGAACGCGACGCCGATCGCCGCGCGCAGCGCCTCGGTCATCAGCCCCTGGCCGCTGAACGCCACCATGCCGTAGTACCCGAGATACGCGCTCTGGAACACGCCGCCGACGATCTCGTTGAGGTTCACCACGCCGACCACCGCCCCGGACCCGCGCTCGCGGGCGACGAGGCCGACGTTCGGCCCCGTCAGGCAGCGGGCGAACCACTGGTCGAATCCCGCCTGGTCGGTGAACGAGTCGACCCACGGCAAATGGTGGCTCCGGCTCGCGCGGTTGGCGGCGATCAGGTCGGCGCCGTCCGTTCGGGCGACGCGGTTCAGCAGGATCGAGGGCATGAGTCGGTCGACGGGCAGCACTTAAGCGGCCTCCCCGCTCCCGCACACGACGGACGCAGCCTGGGCCTGCTGCTGCGACAGGTACCGCAGCAGCTTGGTGACCATCCACACGACGATGCACGACAGCGCGACGAAGAACACCGCGAGCGGCGTCAGGACGTGGATCGACACGAAACCGGCCAGCCCCATCATCGCGGACGACACGAGCAGCAGCGCGCAGCCGAGGATCGCGCTCGTCAGGCCGGCGATATGCGGAAACAGCGAATTGCCCTTGGCCATCAGCGTCGGGTACATCGCGCCCGCGCAAAAGCCCATCACGAGCACCGGCGTCGCGAGCGTCCATACGCGCAGCCCGACTGTGAGCGCCAGCACCAGCATCGCAACCGACGCCCCCGCCATCACGCGCGCGCCGATGCGCAGCCGTTGCTCGGCGCTCGGCAGCCCGCGCCCGTGAATGCGGTTCGACAGGCCGCCGAGGAAATACATCAGCCCGATCCCGAGCGCGAGATAGCCGAAGAAGGTCGGCGGCTTGTGCAGCGTGGTCTGCACCATGAACGGCCCGACGATGTTGAACACGAGCAGGATGCTGTAGCACAGCCCCTGTGCCAGGAAGCAGCTCTGGAACACCGGGCTCGCCAGCACCTTGCCCGCGTTCGTCATCAGCGTGCGCGGCTCGAGATGCACCGGTTTCGGCAAGGTTTCGCGGTAACGCCACAGCAGCGCCCACATCGCCAGCGAGTACACCAGCAGGAACACGAGGCACGCGCGCCAGCCGAACCATTCCTGCAGGTGCGCGCCGATCACCGGCGCGATGATCGGTGCGAGCCCCCACGCGATCGACATGTACGTGAACGCGTGCATCAGCGCCTGGCCGGAGAACGAATCGGTGATGATCGCCTTCGCGAGCAGGTTGGTGGTCGCGATGCCGAAGCCCTGCAGGCAGCGTGCCAGCACGAACGTCTCCAGGTTCTGCGCGCCGAGCGACAGCAGGCAGCCGATCGTGTAGATCACGAGCCCGAACGCGAGCACGCGCTTGCGGCCGTAAGCGTCGGCGATCGGGCCGAAGATGAGCTGGCCGAGCGCGTAGGCCGCCATGTAGCCGGACACGCTCGACTGGATCGCCTGTGGCGTGGTCGCGAACGAACGCGCCATGTCGGGCAGCGCGGGCACGTAGATGTCGATCGCGAGCTGGCCGGCGGACGCGAACAGGCAGATCAGGAACAGCAGGAAACGCGGCGAGTTCGACTCGCGCGCGGAAGTGAGCGTGGCGTTCATGACGACTGGGAAGGATGACGGACAGCAGTGACGCAGCCGTGCGATGTTCGAACTGCGAACACACGTGCGTCATGGCGAATGCCGTATTGTGCCTGTTGTCCGGTCACGCAGCCGGATTCCCCTGGCGTGGACGAGGTTGAATGCCGATTGCGGCATGCCAGGAAATCCGCTATCGGCATGGCGTCCGCAGCTTTTATCCTGACTTGAGCCGGCACCCGATGGCCCGCCGGCACGTCGCGCTCGCCAACGCACGCGCGATGCCGATGCCGCACCCGGTCGGGTTCGCGATGGCGCCGTGGGCGATATACCCGTCATCGCGCCGGCGTGGCCGCCGGCACCTTCGGCAGCGCCAGCAACCGCCGGCCGTGCCGGCTGCGCGCGTGCCGGAAATCAAGGCCTGACGCGTTTCGCGCCCCCCGCCTTCCGCACCGTAACCGCCGGCACGCGCCGGCGGTTTTTCACGATCAAACGTCGATCAGCACCGCATCCAGATCAATACTGCGCCTGATCCGTCGGATTCCTGAACAGCTGCTTCATCTCCGCCGACAGCGGATAGTCGAGGCTCACGCCCTTCGGCGGAATCGGCTGCGTGAACCACTGGTTATAGAGCTTCTCGGCCGCACCCGACGTCTGCATCTTCGCGATCACGCCGTCGACGACATGCTTGAACGCCGGATCGTCCCTGCGCATCATGCACGCGTAGTTCTCGTGGACGAGCGGCGTGCCCGTCACCGTGTACGCGCCCGGGTTGCGGTCCTTCGCGATCTCGCCGTACAGCAGCGGCTCGTCCATCACGAACGCCACCGCGCGCCCGGTCGTGACGTTCATGAACGCTTCGGCGTGATCCTTCGCGCTGATGATCGTCATGTTCATCGCCTTCTCTTCGTTGAGCTTGCGCAGCAGGCGCTCGTCCGACGTGCCGGCCGTCGTCGCGACCGTCTTGCCGGCCAGGTCCGCGAAATCCTTCACGCCCGAATCCTTGCGCGTGCTGAAGCGGATGCCGTACAAAAAGATACTGTTCGAGAACGCGGCCTGCTTCTGTCGCTCGAGCGTGTTCGTCGTCGATCCGCATTCGAAATCGATCGTCCCGTTCTGCAGCAGCGGAATCCGGTTCTGCGACGTGATCGGGATTTCCTTCACCGCGAGATTCGGCACGTTCAGTTCCGTCTTCAGCTGGTCGATGATGCGCGACGCGATGTCGCGCGAATAGCCGATGTTCTTCTGCTGGTTGTCCGAATACGAGAACGGCACCGACGATTCGCGAATGCCCAGCGACACGACACCCGTGTCCTTGATCTTCTTCAGCGTGCCGGTAAGGGCCTGCGCGTGCGCGGTACCCGCCAGCGCACAGGACAGCGCGACGGCCAGCCAGCGTAAGCGGCGATCCATGCTTTTCTCCTGACGAAACATTGATCGAATCGCGATCGTACGCTCGACAAAATTCGCGTCGCATCAGGGAAAGCGTAAACAACCTTCCACCGTGGCCGCCCGTTGAAAGACGTTTGCCGTGCCGCGCAAACCGGCCCGCGGCGCAGGTTTCGCCCGACCGGCCACGCGTGGACTCGCCCCGCCTTCTGTGCCACACGTTCCAAACGCGCGTTCATGCTGCAACGCACCAACGTAATCGTTTGCGCGCCCGCGGATTTTTCTCGTGAAACGTACTCAAGAAGCCGCCACGCCGGCCGTTACCCAGTGCATGGCGCGTCGCAGCAACCTTGCCGCGACCGTCAGAAAAAAAAGACAAGGTCCGGGTCAGCCGGACCAGCGCCACCGCCGGCACGACGGTTATCTACGAGGATCGAGTTTCGACATGAGAGCCAAACGTTTCAATTTCGCGCTGGCGCGCTCCGCACATGCGCGCATGCTCGCCGGCATGCTGTCAGCCGCCGCTCTCCTACCCCTCGCCGGTTGCGGCGGAGGCGGCGGTGACGGCAGCAACCCGTCTTCCTCCAACGCAGCGCCGGCCCCGACGCCCGCTCCGACCACCCCGACACCCACTCCCACGCCCACCACGACCGGCAGCAATGCATGCGCGACGCAACAGGCCGCCGTGCAGATGGCAGCGCAGACCGCGCCGGCCGAACCGCCGATCGATCACCTGATCGTCAAGCTCAAGACGCTGACGGCCACGCGTGCGATGGCGGCCATCGACAACGGGACGCGGCTCGACGCCGTGATCCAGCGCTCGATGACGCGCTGGACGGCGCCGGTCGCCGGCAGCGCACGCGCCTATGCGAGCACGGTCGGGCAAGCGCCGGTGAACGTGCAGGTCGAACGGACGATCTCGAGCGGCGCGGCCGTGCTGTCGCTCGGCCAGCGTATGGCCGCCACCGACGCGGCCGCACTCGCGCAGGCATTCGCAGCCGATTCGGACGTCGACTACGCGGAACCGGATCACCCGATGCAGATCCGCGATACGCCGAGCGATCCGCTGTACAGCCAGCAGTGGTACCTGTCCGACCCGACCGCCGGCATCGACATGCCGCCGGCCTGGAACGTGACCAAGGGTTCGCCGACCGTCGTCACCGCCGTGCTCGACACCGGCTACCGGCCGCATGCCGACCTCGCCGCCAACCTGATGCCCGGCTACAGCTTCATCAGCAACGTCAACACCAGCAACAACGGCCTGACGCGCGGCCCTGACGCAACCGATCCGGGCGACTGGGTCACGCAGCAGGAACTCAGCAATGCGAACGGTCCGTACTACAACTGCGCACCCCAGCCGAGCGACAGCAGCTGGCACGGCACCCGCGTGATGGGCGTGATCGGCGCGACCGCGAACAACGGCGCCGGCATCGCCGGCATATCGTGGCTCGGCCGAATCCTGCCGGTTCGCGTGCTCGGCAAGTGCGGCGGCACGACGAGCGACATCGCGGACGGGATGCGCTGGGCGGCCGGCATTCCTGTCAGCGGCGTACCCAACAACCCGACGCCCGCGAAGGTCATCAACTTGAGCCTCGGCGGCGTCGGCGCGTGCAGCACGACGTTCCAGCAGGCCATCGACGACGTGACCGCGAAGGGCGTGACCGTCGTCGTCGCCGCCGGCAACGACGGCCTGTCGACCGGGCTCGACCAGCCCGCGAACTGCCGCGGCGTGATCAGCGTCGGCGCAACCGACGCGACGGGCCGCCGCGCGTCGTTCAGCAACTTCGGCGCCGATGTCACGCTCAGCGCACCGGGCGTCAACATCCTGTCGACGTCGAATACCGGCACCACGACGCCGGGCTCGGACACCTACGGCCTCGCGAACGGCACCAGCCTCGCGACGCCGCAAGTGTCGGGGGTCGCCGCGCTGATGCTGTCGGTGAACGGCAATCTCACGCCCGCGCAGATCCAGCAGAAGCTGCAGGGCGGCACGCGCACGACCAAGCTGGCGGCCGGCACGTCGTGCACCGCGATGCCGGCGGGCTCGGGCATCCTCGATGCAGGGGCCGCCGTCGCGTCGGCCAACTAGTCACCGGCACCCTGCTTCGACGCGGCCGCGCGCATGCCGATCTCGCATGCGCGCGGCCGTTTCATGGGCGGCGAGCCGGCGTTTCTCCGCTCGCGCATCGACTCGATTACATTTCTCGAAATAACGACTGACAAAAGGGTTGACGCTTCGCACAGCGACCCATTACCATCGCTCCCGTCTAATTACATGGAGTGTTCTGTGAACACCGATGCGAGTTGTAGTTGGTGCTTGACCAACTTGACTGCTGCCTGAGGAAAACGCGCAGAGCCTCGTCTTCTGCCGCATCCCGGGAAGCAGGATGCGGCGTCCTTCCGGCCTGACTGGCCAGATCTCCCGCCGAATTTTCATTGTTGTCGAATGCACGCGATGCGCCGTCGCGCGCGTGCGTTCGTGTTGCGCGCAGCGTCAGCCGCGCGCGCCTTCCGTTCGCGTGCCGTCCGGCCGCGCGCCTTCGTGCGTGCGTCGCTGTCGATCGCCCGTGCCGATCATTCACAACCGAAAGGAGTGCAGATGAACTCAGACGACAGTAGTCGATTACCGCTCGCCGGTGCGACGCTGCACATCGCCCCTTCGGCCGCACCGCACGCGCCGGCGAGCGTTCCCGCCTTCACCGATCCACAGCCGATCGCGCCCGACGCGACGCGGCGGGAAGCGCTCGTGCGTCGATAACGTCACGGTCGCTCCCCGCCCGCCGACTCGTGCGCAAGGAGCGACTCATGACGACACGACACAACACATCGCAAAAGAAACAGCGTGGCTTCATCAAGGCCGGCACCGGCCCGCAGAATGACCCGCGCATCATGCGCGCCGCGCAGGAAGCGGCCCGCCCGCTCGAAGACACGCTGAAGTCGCTGCACACGAGCACGCGCGGCCTCACCTACGACCAGGCCGCCGACCGCCTGCAGCACTACGGCCCGAACGAAATCGCACACGACAAGCCGCCGCACTGGACCCGCCAGTTGCTGCTCTCGTTCCACAACCCGTTCGTCTACGTGCTGCTGGTGCTGGCCGCCATCAGCTTCTTCACCGACGTCTACTTCGCGGCACCCGACGATCGCGACTATGTCGGCATGACGATCCTGCTGACGATGGTCACGATCAGCGCGCTGCTGCGCTTCGTGCAGGAATTCCGTTCGCTGCGCGCGGCCGAGAAGCTGAAGGCGATGGTCCGCACGACCGCGACCGTGCAGCGCTCGGTGACCGACACGTCCGAACCGGCCCGCCGCGAGGTGCCGATGCGCGAAGTCGTGACCGGCGACATCGTGCACCTGTCGGCCGGCGACATGATTCCGGCGGACGTGCGCCTGCTCGCGTCGCGCGACCTGTTCATCAGCCAGGCCGTGCTGACCGGCGAGGCGCTGCCCGTCGAGAAGTACGACACGCTCGGCGCGGTCGCCGGCAAATCCGCCGGCACGCGCGCGGCTGCCGCTGCGACCGATACGTCGGCATCGCTGCTCGATCTCGAGAACGTCTGCTTCATGGGTACCAACGTCGTCAGCGGCACGGCGACGGCCGTCGTCGTCGCGACCGGCGAGGACACCTACTTCGGTTCGCTCGCACGCAACGTCGTGAGCCACAAGCGCATCGAGACGAGCTTCGACCGCGGTGTCTCGAGCGTGAGCTGGCTGCTGATCAAGTTCATGTTCGTGATGGTGCCGATCGTGTTCATGATCAACGGGCTGACAAAGGGCGACTGGCTGAGCGCACTCACGTTCGCCCTTGCGGTGGCCGTGGGCCTCACGCCCGAGATGCTGCCGATGATCGTCAGCGCGAACCTCGCGCGCGGTGCGGTCGCAATGGCGCGCCGCAAGGTCGTCGTCAAGCGGCTGAACTCGGTGCAGAACTTCGGCGCGATGGACGTGCTGTGCACCGACAAGACCGGCACGCTGACGCAGGACAAGATCATCCTCGAGCATCACCTCGACCTGTCGGGCCACAAGGACGAGGAAATCCTGCGGCTCGGCTGGCTGAACAGCTTCCACCAGAGCGGCCAGAAGAACCTGATCGACATCGCGGTCGTCGCGCGTGCCGACGAGATCGGCGAGCGCGTGAAGCCGCAGGGCTACAAGAAGATCGACGAACTGCCGTTCGACTTCGTGCGGCGCCGCCTGTCGGTCGTCGTCGAGGATGCGCGCGGCACGCACCTGCTGATCTGCAAGGGTGCGGTCGAGGAGATGCTGGCCGTCTCCACGCACGTGCAGGATGAAGACGGCGTGCGCCCGCTCGACTTCGTCGCGCGCAAGCGGCTGCTCGAACAGGCCAGCGCGTACAACGAGGACGGCTTCCGCGTGCTCGTGCTCGCGACGCGCACGATCCCGCGCGGCGACGAGCGCCAGCAGTACCGCACCGCCGACGAGCACGACCTCGTCGTGCGCGGCTTCCTGACCTTCCTCGATCCGCCGAAGGAATCGGCCGCGCCGGCGCTCGCCGCGCTGCGCGAAAACGGCGTCGCGGTGAAGGTGCTGACGGGCGACAACCCGATCGTCACGATGAAGGTGTGCCGCCAGGTCGGCCTCGAACCCGGCAAGCCGATGCTCGGCACGGAAATCGAAGCGCTCGACGACGCGACGCTCGCGCAGGTCGTCGAACGCACGACCGTGTTCGCGAAGCTGACGCCGCTGCAGAAGGCGCGCATCGTCAAGGCGCTGCAGGCGAACGGCCACACGGTCGGCTTCCTCGGCGACGGCATCAACGATGCGCCCGCGCTGCGCGACGCCGACGTCGGCATCTCGGTCGACAGCGGCGCCGACATCGCGAAGGAAACCGCCGACATCATCTTGCTCGAAAAGAGCCTGATGGTGCTCGAGGAAGGCGTGATCAAGGGCCGCGAAACGTTCGGCAACATCCTGAAGTACCTGAACATGACCGCGAGCTCGAACTTCGGCAACGTGTTCTCGGTGCTCGTCGCCAGCGCGTTCCTGCCGTGGGAGCCGATGCTCGCGACGCAGCTGCTCGTGCTGAACCTGATCTACGACACGTCGCAAATGCTGCTGCCGTGGGACAAGATGGATCCCGAGTTCCTGAAGAAGCCGCGCAAGTGGGAAGCCGGCAACATCAGCCGCTTCATGCTGTGGGTCGGGCCGACGTCGTCGGTATTCGACATCACGACCTACATCCTGATGTGGACCGTGTTCGGCGCGGGTGCGATGTATCACCTGAACGGCGGCACCGGCGGCCAGATCGTGATGAACTCGGGCTGGTTCATCGAGAGCCTCGTGTCGCAGACGCTCGTCGTGCACCTGCTGCGCACGCAGAAGATCCCGTTCCTGCAAAGCACGGCCGCGCTGCCGGTGCTGCTGTCGACGTTCACCGCGATCGCGATCGGCTGCTGGCTGCCGTTCTCGCCGTTCGCGGATTCCCTCGGCTTCATGCACCTGCCGGGCACCTTCTGGCTGTGGCTCGCCGCGACGATGGTCGGCTACATCCTGCTCGCGCAGATCGTCAAGACGATCTACGTGCGCCGCTACAAGCAGTGGTTCTGATGGTCCTGGCCTGAAGCCGGCCGGCCCGCGCTCCCCGGCGTGGGCCGGCCGGCTCGCCACGCACGACAGGTGATCCAATGAAGAGAATGCTTCCGCTCGCAGCCGCGAGCGCCCTCCTCGCGCCGTTCGATGCCCTCGCCACCCATCCGCTCGTCAGCGACGACACGGGCACGCAGGGCAACGCGAACTGGCAGTTCGAGTTCAACGCCGAGGAAACCTCGAAACAGGAAGAAAACGGCCGCCACCAGCTGTGGAATGCAACGCTCACGCGCGGATTCGGCGACCACGTCGATCTCTACGTGAACGCGCCTTACACGCATCTGCAGACGCGCACCGATGAAAACGGCGCCGGGATCGGCGATGTCGAGATCGGCATGAAATGGCGGTTCGTCGAGCGCGGCCCGCTGTCGATCGCGCTGAAGCCGAAACTGACCGCGCCGACCGGCAACGACCGGCGCGGACTCGGCACCGGCCGCGTGGGTGCCGGCGCCACGCTGCTCGCGCAGCTCGACGTCGCACGGTTTTCGTTCCTCGCGAATGCGGGCATGACGTACCAGCCGAATCGCCAGGGCGACCTGACGTCGATCTGGGCTGTGTCGGGCGCGGCGATCTACAAGGCGACCGACACGCTGCAGATCGTGGCCGACATCGGCACGTCGCGCAACCCGGAAAGCGGCGCCGGCGCGAATCCGGCGTTCGTGATCGCGGGCGCGATCTATTCGCCGAAGCCGTGGCTTGATCTCGACATCGGCTACCGGCGCGGGCTGAACGACCAGACCTACGATCATTCGGTGATGGGCGGCATGACGGTGCGGTGGTAACGAGCCGATACCCCGCATCGAACCGCATACCGAGCCGAAAGACGACGGGCCGCTTCCAGCGGCCCGTTTTCTATTGCGCGTCGTTCGCGCCGAACAGTTGCGCGCACACGGCGCGACCTTCATCGGTCAGCGCGGCGCTGCCGGTGCCGTCCTCGTTCAGCGTCGTCGCGCTCAGGCCCGCGGCATCGAGCTGCGTCAGCACACGGCGCAGCGTGCTCATCGGCAGTTGCGTGCGTTTCGCGATCTTCGGCAGCGACCAGGTCTTGCCGGCCGGATCGCTCGCGGCATCGTTCAGTGTCGCGAGCGTCGCGACGAGTGCGGGATCGAGCGGGGAGTCGTCGGATTCTGAAGTCATGGGTTGCGGTCGGTGAGCGAGACTGGGGCTTTCGTTCGGGCATCCGGCACGCGATCGGGCGAGCGCCGCCGGCTGAGGACACTATACCGCTTCGTCCATCATGCATTCTTGATCGCGGCACGCATGAACGACACGAAGCGTGTGGTGACGGGATCGTCGCGGTCCGACAGCCACGCGAGCCCGACGCGCCACTTCGCGTCCTTGCCGTCGAGCGGCAATACCGTCGCGTCACGCAGCAGATATTGCGCACGCGACGGAATGAACGCGACGCCCGCGCCGGCCGCGACCGACGCAAGCACCGACTGCACGTCTTCGGCCTGCTGCGTCACCTGCGGAACGAAGCGGCGCTCGACGCACCACCGGTCCACCTGCGCGGCCAACCCTTGCCCGCGTGCACGCTGCAACGCGATGAAGCCAATCTCGTTGAGCGTGCCGAGATCGGCCGGCACGCGCTTCAGGCCGAGATGCGGCGGCACCGCCAGCGCCAGCGCCTCGTCGATCACCTTGAACGACGACAGTCCCTCGTCCGACGGTAGTCGCAGGAACCCGGCGTCGAGCTTGCCCGCGCGCAACCGACGCGTCTGCTCCGCGGACGACAGGTCGCTCAGCGTAACGGCGATGCCGGGATTCCGGCTGCGAAACTCGGCGACGAGCTTCGGGACGAGCGTGAGCACCGACAAGCAGATACCCAGCCGCAAATGACCGCGCTGCCCGCTCGACAGCTCACGCGCGCGGGCGAGAATCTCGTCCGCATCGCGCACCAGCGCCTGCGCGTCGGGCAGGAAGCGCTCGCCGAACGATGTGAGCTCCGCGCCGTGCCGGCCGCGCTCGAACAGCTTGCCGCCCAGGCTCGCCTCGAGCGCGCCGATCTGCTTGCTCAGTGCCGGCTGGCTCATGTGCAATGCATCGGCCGCGCGGCTGAAATGACACAGCTCGGTGACAGTCAGGAAGGTTCGCAGCAGTTTCAATTCCATTCTTAAAAGGAATCGTAACGATAGAAACATTCATTTTACCGATCGAATGCGATGACGTTCAATACGGACATGCCCTTTCCGGAATCGACCGTCATGTCCCTTGATCTCGTCTGTGAATGTCCGCCCGACGACACTTCGTGCGCACCGGCCGCCATCGACAAGCGCGCCGCGACAGCCGATCTGCGTGCGCCGAAACGTCGTGCTGAGCGAGTCGAGCGTACCGAACGCGCTGACGGCCGCGGCCGCCGCTTTCGCTTCGGCGACGCCGTGGACGCGATGACCACGCTGAACGACGCGCCGCCGCGCCCCGTGACCGGTTCGATCGCGATCAGTTTCGCGGTGGTGTCGCGGCGCAACTGGCCGCGTTGAATAGCGTGCGGCACCCGTGCATGCTTTTCATGCCGGTCGCCGCCATCGCGAGCGACGTCAAATGCGCGATGCGCTTACCCGAGCGCCAGGTCGGCGATATCGATCCGATAGAGGTTACCGTCCGTACCGACCGCATGAAGCACCCGGCCGCGGCCAGTCATTCGCGCGATTCCGACCGGTTCGGCACCATTGCGCTGCAAGCGATACGTGCGCACCAATCGAGCATCGCCACCGCCATCGATACGCACCAGGTACAACATGTCGCGTTCCTGATACGAGCCGCAGAACAGCGCCACGTAGCCGTCGTGCCGCGTCGCATCCTCCATGACCGCGAACGCGTAGCTGCCGTTGACCGGCATGCGCGATGACCAGACTGTTTGCCGGTCACGCACGCGGACGAGCGCGAATGTGTTGTAGTAGTAGATCCACGCGTCCCGGTCGTTCGGAACATTGAGCGCGTAACAGCAGTCGATCGGGCCGAACCCCGGCGACGGAGCAAACGCATAGCGCTGCTCACCGGCCCGGCTCCACGCAACCAACCCGGATTCGCCGACCGGCGAATCCCAGCCGAGATTGCCGTACACGCCCTCGTCGAAATAGGACGTCCAGATATCCCCGGCAGCCGTGGCCTGCACGGCCTCGATGCCGTCGCCAAGCAGGATTGCGCCGCACGGCGTGCCGTCGCGCCGATAGAAACGCCCGTTCAGGTCGAAATCATCGTCTCCGCGACGGACGGACCGGCAGCAAACCAGCAGCAGATCGTCGCCGACAGGCTGGACGTCGTGAATATTGAACGGCTCGTTGTCGATCACGCAGTCCATGCGAACCTCGCCGCCGTGCCAGGCCATCACGCGATACCGCTGCGACGTCGACGGCACCGTTTTCGGAAACGACGCGCCGCCGGCCCCCTCGGTACGATAATCGAGCGGCTCCAGCGCGAACACCATGTAGACGGCATCGTCCGGCCCCACGTTGAAGGCCACGAGATCGCCCGTCTCGCCAAGGCTGTCGATCGACGCATACGGCGACACGGTCAAATCATGCGGGCGCGCGGACACGGGAAGCTCCTGAAAGGTGACCCCGGCATCTTGCCGACGCAGCCACCGTTTGTCACGCATGCGCGGTGGAGCGGCTCGCGTGCACGGCGCGACGCGCCATGACGGGCACCGGCGCGCGAATCGTCGCTCCATGCGTAAACGAATCGTCATCTTCGCGCGATCGACCGTATAATTTTCCGCATCCCGCTGACCGCCCACGCATTTCACGCAGCCTCGCCACGCGTGAAAAGGAGACTTTCGCTTGACCGGCCTCATCGCGCGCCTGCCTCTCGCCCGGACCACCCTGCTCGTCGCCCTGTCGATGCTGATGCTCGCCTTCTCGACGAACGCATCGTCCGCACAACGTCAGTCGCCGCAGCGCGCAGCGCACGCGCAGTCGCATGCGAAAAAGGTCGTCAAGCAAGCCGCCAGGAAAAAGCCCGCGCAGCGCAAACAGAAGGCCGTCAAGCACCGCCGCCCGCGCGTGAAGCATCACGCGGTCAAGCGTCAGGCGGCACCGGCCCCGCAGCAGCGCCGCGCGAAACGTTCGAGCGCCGTGCGCCCGCGTCCGGCCGCCGGGCCGCGCCTGATGGCGAGCTGCGGCTACACCCCACGCGCGGTCAACTCGCTCCATTCACGGGCGGCCTACGTGCTCGACGTCGATTCGGGCACGCCGCTGCTGGCCCGCAACGCGCGTACCGTGCGACCGATCGCATCGATCTCGAAGCTGATGACGGCCGTTGTCGCGCGCGACGCCGACCGTCCGCTGAACGGCGTGCTGCGCGTCACCGCGCACGACCGCGACACGATCAAGTTCACCGGGTCGCGCCTGCAGGTCGGCTCGGAACTGTCGCGCCGCGAGATGTTCCATATCGCGCTGATGTCGTCGGAAAACCGCGCGGCCGCCGCGCTGAGCCGCGACTATCCGGGCGGGCGTACCGCGTTCGTCAACGCGATGAATAGCGAAGCGCGCCGGCTCGGCATGCGCCATACGCACTTCCGCGAGCCGACCGGCCTGTCGCCGCACAATGTATCGACGGCCGAGGATCTCGCGAAGCTCGTCGGCGCAGCGGCACATGATCCGCTGATCCGCTATTTCTCGACCGATACGTCGACCACCGTGCGCCCGGGCGACGGCGAGCTGCTTTATGTGAATTCCGACCCGCTCGTCCGCTACCGCCGCCTGCCGATCCGGCTGCAGAAGACCGGCTTCATCAACGAGTCGGGACACGGCGTCGTGATGCGCATGCGCGTCAAGGGGCGCCGCGAAACGGTCGTGTTGCTCGGTGCCCCGACCCGCGCGGGCGTATCGAGCGATGCCATCAAGATCCACCGCTGGCTGTCCTGCTCGATCCAGTAAGCGCGCACGGGCGGCCGGCGCGTTCACCCAACGGGAGCGATGCCATGCAGGACGAATACCGCTTCAACGCATTCGGACGGCCGCTCGCCGTCGTGCGGACCAACGACGGCTGGGCCGTGTTCGATCTCGGCGCCGAAGGCAAGCGGCGCCCCGCCAATCTGCATGTTCCGCCCACGCTCGCCGCGGACGAACTCGCGCAATACCTCGGCGACCTGCTGCACGAAGCCGCGACCCCGCGATACAACGAAGTCGTCCCGATCCCGCCCCGCGGCGCGTAACCGCGCACCGGGCCGCATCTCGATCCGGCGGTCAATTCGACAGTTAAACTTGCAAGTTTGACTGTCGTGTTCTATGATCCGCCGCATGAACCCGCCACGCAAACCCGGCGTTTCCGCCGATATCGTCGCCGCCGACCTGACCCTCGCGGTCGGCCAGTTGATCCGCCGGCTCCGCTCCGAGATCGAATCCGGAGGGCTCGGCATGTCCCAGACGAGCGCGCTCGCGCGACTCGAACGGCACGGGCCGATGACGACCGCCGATCTCGCGCGTGCTGAAGCGATGAAGCCCCAGTCGATGAAGGCGACGCTTGCCAGCCTCGAGGAAGACGGCCTGGTCGAGCGCGAACCGCATCCGACCGACGGCCGCCAGATCCTGTTCCGGCTGACCGCGGCCGGCCTCGACGCACGGCTCAAGCGCAACGCCGCGAAACACCAATGGCTCGGCGCCGCGATCGAGCAGCTCGATCCCGAAGACATCGATACGCTCGCCGCCGCAATCCCGCTGATCCGCCGCATCGGCGAGCAATGAATCCGGCCCGCGCGCCCCTCGGCATCCGCGCGCACGGCTTTCTTCGTCCCTTTCACGGAGCCCCATCATGAGCGCAACCCGTCTCGACACGCACACCGCACTCGTCGTCATCGACCTGCAGAAAGGCATCGTCGCCCTCCCCACCGCGCACCCGGTCGAACCGGTGATCGCGCACACCCGCGCGCTGCTCGACGCATTCCGCAGCCGTGGCCTGCCGGTCGTGCTCGTCAACGTCGCGGGCGGCGCACCGGGCCGCACGCAGCAGCAGGTGCGCCTGGACGCCCTTCCCGCCGACTGGGCCGACCTCGTGCCCGAACTGAACCGGCAGCCGGGCGACCACCTCGTGACGAAAAAGACCTGGGGTGCCTTCACCGGCACCGACCTCGACGCGCACCTGAAAGCCGCCGGCGTCACGCAGATCGTGCTGACCGGTATCGCGACGAGCATCGGCGTCGAGTCGACCGCACGGCAGGCGCACGAACTCGGCTACAACGTGACGCTCGCCGTCGACGCGATGACCGACCTCAGCGCGGACGCGCATGTGAACAGCGTCGAGCGCCTGTTCCCGCGCCTCGGCGAGACGGGCACGACGCAGGACATCGTCGCGCTGCTCGACCGGCGCGGCGCGTGAGCGACCCGCGCACGCGGCCGGCGCAGGACCCCGCGACCGGCCGGCCCGATCCGTCGATCTGGAAGGTCAGCGCGGTCGCGGTGCTCGGCTCGCTGCTGTCGCAGCTCGACGCGACGATCGTCAACGTGTCGCTGTCGAGCCTCGCGACCGACCTGCACGCGAGCCTCGCGACGATCCAGTGGGTCACGAGCGGCTATCTGCTCGCGCTCACGCTGGTGCTGCCGCTGAACGGCTGGCTCGTCGACCGGATCGGCGCGAAGGCGCTGTACCTGTGGTGCTTCTCGGCGTTCACGCTCTCGTCGGCGCTGTGCGGGCTCGCGTGGTCCGCGCCGTCGCTGATCGCCTTCCGCGTGCTGCAAGGCGTGAGCGGCGGGCTGCTCGCGCCGATGGCGCAGATGATGATCGCGCGCGTCGCCGGCCAGCAGATGGCGCGCGTGATCGGCTACGCGGCCGTGCCGGTGCTGGTCGCGCCGATCCTCGGCCCGGTCGTCGCCGGCGCGATCCTGCAGCACGCGTCGTGGCGCTGGCTGTTTCTCGTGAACCTGCCCGTCGGCGTCCTGGCGCTCGCGCTGGCCGTGCGGTTCCTGCCCGGCGACCGCGACGACACGCAGCCGCGCGAACTCGACTGGGTCGGCCTCGCACTGCTGTCGCCGGGGCTCGTGCTGTTCCTGTACGGCATCGAGCGGATCAACCAAGCGCTCGGGATCACGGCGATCGTCGCGGCTGCACTGTTGCTCGCGGCGTTCCTGCGGGTCGAAACGCGCAAGGGCGACCGCGCGCTGATCGACCTTGCGCTGTTTCGCGGCAAGGTGTTCGGCGCGGCCGCGTCGACGCAGTTCCTGTCGAACGGCGCCCTGTTCGCGGGCCAGATGCTGATTCCGGTGTTCCTGATCCAGGCGTGCGGCCGCACGCCCGGCGAAATGGGCTGGCTGCTCGCGCCGATGGGACTCGGCATGCTCGTCACGTATCCGTCGATGGGCGCGCTGACGAGCCGGTTCGGCGTGCGCCGGCTGGCCGCCGCCGGCGCCCTGCTCGCGCTGTTCGCGACGCTGCCGTTCGTGTTTCTCGCGCTAAGCGGCTACGATCCTTACCTGCTCGTGCCGGCGCTGTTTCTGCGCGGCATGGGCCAGAGCGCGATCGGCGCGCCGTCGATCTCCGCCGCGTATGCGTCGGTCGAGCGCCGCAACCTGCCGATGGCGACGACCTCGCTCAATATCGTGCAGCGTCTCGGCGGCCCGACGTTTACGACGGTGTGCACGCTGTTCCTCGCGTGGCGGCTGCAAGCCGAATCGGCGACGGGCGGCGACACACCGGCGAACGCCTATGCGTGGGCGTTCGCCCTGCTTTGCGTACTGCACGCGGCGAGCTTCGTCACGACGCTGCGGCTGCCGTTGTGGTCGGCCAGCGCGGGCGGGCAACCTGCCGGCGCCGCGCGCGCCGGTACGCGCTGACCGCGGACGCTACGTCATGCTGCGCCGCGCCGCATGCGTAGCGTCGCTACGGCAGCCACATCGGCACGATCGACACCACGAGCAGCACGCCGAGCGCGGCATTCAGCCAGTGCCACTGCCGCTCCGTGCGCAACACGCGCGCGAACAGCAGCCCGGCGAAACACCAGAGCGACAGCGACGCCATCGCGGCCACGCCGAACGCCAGCCCGAGCAAGACGCCGAGCCGCGCCGGGCCGGACGCGAGCGCGGCGAACGACGCGGCCGCGCCGAGCGTCATCGCCCAGCCTTTCGGGTTGTGCCAGAGCATCCAGACGCCGCTGACGAACCCCTGCGGCCGGTGCACCGCAGCATCGAGCCGCGGCTTTCCGCCGCGCCCGATACGCACGGCCAACCACACGAGGTACACCGAACCGACCGCCTTCATCGCGAGTTGCAACGCGGGCAGCGCTAGCAGCACGCCGCCGAGCCCGGCCGCGGCGGCGGCGGCCATCGTCGCCAGGCCGACCGCGATGCCCGCCATCAGCGGCAGCGACCGTCGATAGCCGAAATGCGCGCCCGAGGCGGTCGCGAGCGTCGTCGCGCCGCCCGGCGTCACGGTGGATACGATCACGAACAGCATCAGCGGCAGGTAGTCGCGGAACGGCACGGAAGCTCCCGGTTGTCGTCGTCGAAGCCCCGTTTTACCCGCGAT
This sequence comes from Burkholderia sp. AU30198, assembly GCF_020419825.1. Classification (NCBI taxonomy): domain Bacteria; kingdom Pseudomonadati; phylum Pseudomonadota; class Betaproteobacteria; order Burkholderiales; family Burkholderiaceae; genus Burkholderia; species Burkholderia sp. AU30198. The sequence goes on from NZ_JAIZSA010000001.1 coordinate 1,125,963, forward strand.
CCTGGCATTACGACAGCGAAAGCTTTTTATGCCTGTCATTAGCGCTCATAATACGCCGCATGGTACGCAATCTCGACATCGCGCTGCTGCGCGCCTTCGTCACGGTCGCCGATCATCGCAGCATGACGGCGGCCAGCCGCGCGCTGCACCTGACGCAAGGCGCGATCAGCCAGCAGGTCGCACGGCTCGAAACGCTGTCCGGCCCGCTGTTCGTCCGCGAACACCGCAACCTGCTGCTCACGGCCGACGGCGAGCGCCTGCTCGGGCAGGCGCGCCGGCTGCTCGCCGTGCACGATGCGCTGCTGACCGACCTGACGGCCGGCGCGGTCGAAGGCACGGTGCGCGTCGGCGCACCGCAGGATCTCGTCGGCACCTGTCTCGCACCGATCCTGAAAGGCTATGCGCAGGCGCATCCGCAGGTCGCGCTCACCCTCGTGTGTGCGGCGTCGCCGGAGCTGCGCCGGGGGCTCGCGCAGGGCGAACTCGACGTCGCGCTGATCGAGGCGCCGGTCGGGACGTCGCGCGGCGAGTGCATCGCCGTCGACCGCCTGGTCTGGGTCGGCGCGAAAGGCGGCACCGCGTACCGGAATACGCCGCTGCCCGTGTCGATGGTCGCGCAGACCTGCGCGTTCCGCCCGACGGTGCTCGACGTACTGCGTGGCTGCGATCGCGCGTGGCGCACCGTGTTCGAGAACGGCAGCATCGACGCGACGGCCGCGACCGTGCGCTCCGACCTCGCCGTGACCGCCTGGCTCGCGTCGACCGTGCCAGCCGACCTCGACATCCTGCCGGCCAGCAGCGGCCTGCCCGCGCTGCCGAACTTCGCGATCAACCTTCATCTGCCGCGCGGCCAACGCACGCCGGCCGCGACGGAACTCGCCCGCCACCTGCGCAACGGTTTCGCGCGGGTGCGGGCAGCAGCCTAGCTGCCGGTTCCCGCTACACCATGCCCGGTTCCTGCGGCGCCGGCGTCGTGCCGGCGGCCTCGAGCGCCTGGTGCAGCGTCGGAAAAATGCGTGACGGGCCGACGATTTCCGTGATCCGGTGACGATCCATGTCCGCGCGCAGGTAGCGGTTGACCCGCCCGAACAGCACGCCGATCCCGCGTGCCTGCAGCATCTTGACGAGATCGGTCAGCGTCCGCGCGGCCGAATAGTCGACGTCGGTGATCGCGCCCGCATCGACGACGAACCAGCGCACCGGCACCGGCGCCGCCTCGACGAGCTCGGTCACTTCGGCGGTGAACAGATGGTCGTTCGCGAAGAACAGGTCGGAGCCGAACCGGTAGACGATCAATCCCGGCGCCGTCATCGCACCGCGCCGCGCGGGCACGGGCTGCCACCGCCCGTTGCCTTCGACCGGTTCGAGCACCATCGTGTGCGGCTGGTAGCTGTGGCGCACGTGCCGCATCAACGACAGCGCGACGGCCAGCAGGATGCCGTGCTCGACGCCGACCGTCACGACGGCCACGGCCGTCACCAGCGCGAGCGTGAATTCGCCGGGGCTCTCCTTGCGGATCGCGGCGAGGCTGCGCACGTTGATCAGCCCGAGCGCGATCGTGAACACGATGCCGGCCAGCACCGCATGCGGCAGATACTGCAGAAACGTGCTGAAGAACAACAGGACCACCGCCACCACGGCGGCAAACGCCAGATGCCCGATCTGGCTGCGCACGCCCGCGCCGTCGGCCATCGCCGTCTGCGTCGGGCTGCCGTTGACGACGAATGCGCCGCCCACCGCCGCAGCCGCGTTCGCGGCCGCGAGGCCGAGGATGTCGGCATTGGTATCGACCTCCTCGTCGTACTGCTGCGCGAACACGCGCGCGGCGGCCGCGCTCTGCGCAATGATCATCACGAAGCACGACGCGGCGACCGGCACGAGATCGAGGAACTGCTGCCACGTGACGGACGGCCAGCGCAGCGGCGGCAACCCGCCCGCGACCGGCCCGAGCACCGCGATGCCATGCGCGGCGAATCCGAACACGTCGCTTGCCGCGATGCTGCCCGCAACCGCGATCATCGGCATCGGCACGCGCGGCAGGAACCGCTTGCACGCGAGAATCGCGACGACGACGAGCGCCGCGAGCGCGAATGTCGGCCGGTTCGTGTGGACGAGATGCGTGACGACGTAGTCGAGTTGCGCGAGGCTGCGCGACGCCGGATACGGCACGGCCAGCCCGAGCATGTCGCCGAGCATCGCGATCGACACCTGCACGCCGACGCCGGCGAGAAAACCGACCAGCACCGTACGCGACAGGAAATCGGCGAGAAAGCCGAGCTTGAAGATGCGCGCGAGCAGCAGCATCGCAGCAGTCAGCAGCGCGACCATACCGGCCAGCGCCACATACTCGGCGCTGCCGGCCGGCGCCATCGACGACAGCCGGCTCGCGAAGATCGTCGCGGTCGCGGAATCGGCCGCCACCACCAGATGCCGCGACGCGCCAAAGCACGCGAACGCGACGAGCGGCAGGAACACCGTGTAGAGGCCCGTGACGGCCGGCATGCCGGCGATGCGCGCATAGCCGAGCACCTGCGGGATGTCCATCGACGCGAGCGACATGCCCGCGAATATGTCGCGGATCGCCCCGCCGCGGCGGATCGGGAGGATGCCTTTCAGCAACCGCGCGCCTGACGGGCGGCTTTCGTTGGAATCTTGCATGCGTGAATTGCGTGAATATGGGGTGACGCGGTTCGCGAAATCGTTCGCGCATCGTGCCCCGTGCAGGCATTGCATGGCAAGTGCGCGAAGGTGGCGCATGGCGCTCACCGTCGGTGGACGGGCCGCGCGCAAAGACGAACGGCGCACCGACAATCCATGCGACGCCTGCATGATTGCACGGATCGCCGCTCACGCGCATTGAAGCGCGCAGGCCCGCGGTAGCGGGGCCGAGCCGATCTCGGGGCGATGTGCAACGCATCCGGCAAGACACGCGCGCGGCGCCATTCGGTGACGCGCTTTCATCCCGCGCCCTCACCCGATTACAGAGGAGACCTGCGCAATGGTGAGAAGGTTCGGGAGCCTCGCGCCCGGCATTCACCACAACGTGCGCGGAACCCGATGGCACAATCACGGTCCCTTTCATGCGCCCTTCACCGGGCGCGCGCCGCATCGCGGCGCCGATTCAACGCACGAGAAGGCCCCTGTTTGCCCCTATGACCCTGAACGAATCCTGGTTTGCGCCGCTCGTCGGCATCCTCATCCTGCTCGCCGCCGCCGGCGCGATCACCGCTGTCGTCCATTTCCTGCTGTTCCGCGTGGTCGCGCGGCTCGCGCGGCTGTCCGCCACGCGGATCGACGACGCGCTGTTCGAGTTCGGCGCATTCAAGTGGCTGAACCGCATCGTCCCGTTCGTCGTAATCAAGCTCGGGCTCGGCGCGGTGCCCGGCATTCCCGAGTCGGCCGCGCAGGCCGCCGACAAGGTGCTGTTCGCGCTGATCGTGTTCCTCGTGACGATGACCGTCAGCGCGACGCTTTCGGCGCTCGAACACACGCATCGCACATACCAGCGCGATCAGCGCGACCAGCCGCACCTGTCGCTGAAAGGCGCGATGCAGCTCGTCAAGCTCGTGATGTTCATCACGGCCGCGCTGGTCGTGATCGGCGACGCGACCGGCAAGCAGATCGGCCTGCTGCTGTCGGGCATCGGCGCGATGTCGGCGGTGCTGATGCTGATCTTCAAGGACACGCTGCTCGGCCTCGTCGCGGGTGTGCAGCTGTCGTCGAACGACATGCTGCGGATCGGCGACTGGATCACGATGCCGTCGGCCGGCGCGGACGGCACCGTGATCGACATCACGCTGAACACCGTCAAGGTCGCGAACTTCGATCACACGATCATCACCGTGCCGACGTGGAAACTGATCACCGAGAGCTACCAGAACTGGCGCGGGATGACCGAAGCGGGCGGACGCCGCATCAAGCGCGCGCTGTTCGTCGACGCGACGAGCGTGCGCTTTCTGTCCAACGACGAGATCGAACGGCTCGAACGCCTGACGCTGCTGAAGGACTATCTCGAGGACAAGGTCGACGCGATCGAGCAATGGAACGGCACACTCGGTGCGGCCGGCGACTGTCCGGCGAACCGCCGCCAGCTGACGAATCTCGGCACGTTCCGCGCGTATGTCGCGAACTACCTGAAAGGCCATCCGCGCATCCGCCGCGACATGACCTGCATGGCACGGCAGCTGCCGCTCACGGCCGAAGGCATTCCGCTCGAACTGTACTGCTTCACCGACACGACGACGTGGGTCGACTACGAGGCCATCCAGTCCGACCTGTTCGATCACCTGATCGCGGTGCTGCCGGAGTTCGGGCTGCGCGTGTACCAGCACCCGTCGGGCTTCGACATGCGACAGATGGCCGGTGCCGCGCAAGCCGGGCGGCAGGCGCCGCACGCGGGTTGACGCACGCGACGGCGGCCGGTCATCGGCCGCCGCCTGCCGCGCGGCCCCCGGCACTCAGCGTGCCGCGCACTCCGACGCGAGCCGTCCGAGCACCTTCAACGCGTCCTCGATCTGTCGCGACCACGGATAGCTGTAGTTGAGCCGGATGAAATGCCGGTAATCGGTGCCGGCCGAGAACATGTGCCCTGGCCCCACCGTGATCCGCTGCGCGAGGGCCAGCGAATACAGCTTCATCGCATCGACCTGCGGCGGCAGCTCGACCCACAGCACGTACCCGCCCTGCGGCTGCGACAGCCGCGTGCCTTCGGGAAAGAAACGCCGCACCATCGCGCTCATCAGGCTCGCCTGCTGCGCGTACTGCTTGCGCATGCGCCGCAGGTGGAAATCGTAGCCGTCGTATTTCAGGTATTCGGCGATCGCGAGCTGCTCGATCGCGGGCGTGGCCAGCGTGTTCAGGAATTTCAGCTTCTCGACCTGGTCGCGGTAGCGGCCCGGCATCGCCCAGCCGATCCGGTAGCGCGGCGACAGGCTCTTCGTGAACGATGCGCAATGCAGCACGAGCCCGTCGCGGTCGAACGACTTCAGCGCGCTCGGCGTCGCTTCGCCGTAGTGCAGCTCGTGATACACGTCGCTCTCGATCGCCGGCACGCCGTGTTTCGCGAGGAGTTCGACGAGCGCGCGCTTGCGCGCATCCGGCATCTGGAAACCGAGCGGATTCTGGAAGTTCGGCATCACCATGCATGCGGCGATCCGTTCGCGTTCGAGCAGCCGTTCGAGCGCGTCGAGATCGATGCCGTCGACCGGATGCGTCGCGACCTCGAGCGCACGCATGCCCATGCGCTCGATCGCGTGCAGCATCGCGTAGAACGTCGGCGATTCAACGGCGATCGTGTCGCCGGGCCGCGCCACCGCCTGCAGGCACAGGTTGATCGCCTCGGTCGCGCCGATCGTCATCACGATCTCGTCCGGTTCGACCGGAATCCCGCGCTCCGCATAGCGTCGCGCGATCTGGCGGATCAGCTCCTGGTTGCCGGGCGGCAGATCGTCGATCACGCCCCAGCGCGTGCGGCGCCGCCCGATCGTCTGCGCGTAGCGCGCGAGCTTCTGTACCGGAAACTGCGACGCATCGGGGTACGGCGAGCCGAGCGGCACCGCGTCGTCACGCGCGATCGAGCGCAGCGTCGACAGCACGAGCCGGCTCACGTCCACCGCCGACGGCTCGGCCGCCGGCGCCGACACATGCAGCTCGGCCTCGGCCGGCGCCGGGGCCCGCGCGCGCACGAAATAGCCGGACTGCGGCCGGCTCTCGATCAGCCCGCGGCTTTCCAGCACAAGATACGCGCGCAGCACGGTCGTGACGCTGAGCTGCTGCTGCCGGCTCGCCTGCCGCACCGACGGAATCCGCTCACCGGGCCGGTACACGCCACGCTCGATTTGCGCGTGGAGTTCGTCGGCCAGTTGTTCGTAGCGCTTCACCCGCCTCCCTTTCAAAAACCATTCAACAACACAGTTGCGATCCGCACTGTGCGAGTTGGCGCAACTGTACTCTTTTTTGAAGTGAACAGGTGTACACACAGCCGGACGGGGGCCACGCGTACTCTGCAGCCATCGACCCCGACACCTGCTGCATCATGAAAAAGAAATCCGCCACCGCGCGCATCGAACCGTACACCCACCCGGCCGCCGGCTGGGGCGCGCTGAAAGCCGTCACGATCAACCTGATCAAGGAAAAGGTCGCAGGCGGCAACTACCGTACGCTGCTGCGCCAGAACCAGCCGGACGGCTTCGACTGCCCGGGCTGCGCATGGCCCGACCGCCAGCACGCATCGACGTTCGAATTCTGCGAGAACGGCGTGAAGGCGGTGGCCGCCGAAGCGACGAGCAAGCGCGTGACGCCCGAATTCTTCGCCGCGCACACGGTCACCGAGCTGCTCGAACAGTCCGACTTCGAACTCGAACAGCACGGCCGGCTCACCGACCCGATGGTGTACGACGCGCGGACCGACCGTTACGTGCCGATCGCGTGGGACGACGCGTTCGAACTGATCGCGCGTCATCTGCGCGCCCTGCCCGACCCGAACCAGGCCGCGTTCTACACGTCCGGCCGCGCGAGCAACGAAGCGGCGTTCCTGTATCAGCTGCTCGTGCGGCTGTACGGCACGAACAACTTCCCCGACTGCTCGAACATGTGCCACGAGGCGACGAGCCGCGGGCTGCCGGCGTCGGTCGGTGTCGGCAAGGGCACGGTCACGCTCGACGATTTCGAACACGCGGACACGCTGCTGATCTTCGGCCAGAACCCGGCCACCAACCACCCGCGGATGATGGGCGAACTGCGCGAGTGCGCGAAGCGCGGCGCGACGATCGTGTCGATCAACCCGCTGAAGGAACGCGGCCTCGAACGCTTCGCCGATCCGCAAAGCCCCATCGAAATGCTGACGATGTCCGGCACCAAGATCGCGTCGACGTTCATCCAGCCGACGATCGGCGGCGATTTCGCGCTGATCAAGGGGATGGCGAAGCGCGTGCTCGAACTCGACGACGCCGCGCGCGCCGCCGGTGCGCCGCGCGTGCTCGACACCGCGTTCATCGATGAACACACGGCCGGCTTCGACACGTTCGCCGACGACCTGCGCAATGAAAGCTGGTCCGCGCTGACGGCCGAAAGCGGCGTGCCGTACGAACAGATCGACAGCCTCGCACAGCTCTATGCGAGCAGCGAGCGCGTGATCGCAACGTGGGGCATGGGCATCACGCAGCACAAGCATTCGGTCGCGACCGTGCAGATGCTGACGAACCTGATGCTGATGCGCGGCAACATCGGCCGCCCCGGCGCGGGCCTGTGTCCGGTGCGCGGCCACTCGAACGTGCAGGGCAACCGTACGGTCGGCATCGAGGAAAAGCCGTCGCAGGCGTTCCTCGACCGGCTCGGCCAGGTGTTCGATTTCGAACCGCCGCGCCACCACGGCTACGACGTCGTCGAGACGATCGAGGGGATGCTCGAAGGCCACGTGAAGGTGCTGATCGGCCTCGGCGGCAACTTCGCGATGGCGACGCCCGACACGCCGCGCACGTGGGAAGGCATGCGCCGCTGCGACCTCTCCGTCCATATCACGACGAAGCTGAATCGCAGCCACCTGATCCACGGCCGCGACGCGCTGATCCTGCCGACGCTCGGCCGCACCGAGATCGACCTGCAGGACAACGTCGCGCAAGGCGTGACGGTCGAGGATTCGATGAGCATGGTCCACGTGTCGTACGGAATGAACAAGCCTGCGTCGCCGAACCTGATGTCGGAGCCCGCAATCGTCGCGCACATGGGGCACGCGCTGTTCGGCAGCGGCAAGATCGACTGGCTGGCCTACAAGGACGACTACGCGAAGATCCGCGACGCGATCGAGGCGACGCTCGACGGCTTCTACGACTACAACACGCGCATCGCGCGGCCGGGCGGCTTCCACCTGCGGGTCGCGTCGCGCGACCGCGAATGGCTGACGCCGACGGGCAAGGCGAACTTCATCGCGCACGCGCTGCCGGCCGACACGCCGATCCAGCGTGCCCGCGCGCAGCACGGCGAACGCCTGATGACGCTGATGACGACGCGCTCGCACGATCAGTACAACACGACCGTCTACGGGCTCGACGACCGCTATCGCGGCGTGTTCGGCCAGCGCCGCGTGGTGTTCGCGAACCGCGACGATCTCGCGATGCTCGGCCTGAAGGCCGGCGACTGGGTCGACATGGAAACCGTGTGGCACGACGGCATCGAGCGGCGCGCGGACGGCTTCCTGCTCGTCGAATACGACATCCCGCGCGGCTGCATCGGCGCGTACTACCCGGAAACCAACCCGCTCGTGCCGCTCGACAGCGTCGGCGACGTATGCAACACGCCGACGTCGAAGTCGATTCCGGTGCTGCTGCATCGCGCGGCCGCGCCGGCCTCGATCGCCGCCTGACGGAGCGCGGCGATGATCGTTCGTCCGCGCGAGCACTGGCTGCGGATGCTGCTCGTCTGGAACGGCTCGGTGCTGCCGACCATCCTGCCGCAGCTCGTGCTGACGCTCGCGATCAGCCTGGTCGCGGTATGGGGCGGCGGCCGCGTGCTCGGCGAGAAAGTGCCGCTGAACCCGACGCCGTTCACGCTGATCGGCCTCACGCTCGCGATCTTCGCGGGGTTTCGCAACAACGCGAGCTACGAGCGCTACCGCGAAGGCCGGCAGCTGTGGGGCGGCGTACTGACCGCCACGCGCACGCTGGTGTCGCAGGCGCTCTGCTACGGCGCGATCGACCGTGACGATGCGTCGCGACGCGCATTCGTGCGGAAGGTCGTCGCGTACGTCTATGCGCTCAAGCATCAACTGCGCGGCACCGATCCGGCTGCGGACCTGCGCGGGCTGCTCGACGATGCCACCTATGCGCGCATCGCCGGTTCGCGGTTTCGCCCGGTCGTGATCGTACATGCGCTGCGCGAAGCGTTCGCTGCGCGTGCCGATGCAGGCCGCCTCGCCGACACGCGGCTCTGGATGCTCGACGCGCGCCTCGACGATCTGGTCGCGATGGTGAGCGGTTGCGAGCGCATCGCGTCGACGCCGATCCCGTTTTCATACGACGTGCTGCTGCACCGGACCATCTATGCGTACTGCGTGCTGCTGCCGTTCGGTCTCGTCGATTCGATCGGCGCGGCGACGCCGTTCGTCACCGTGTTCGTCGCCTATACGCTGATCGCGCTCGACGCGATCGCGCATGCGATCGCCGAACCGTTCGGTGACGGGCCGAACCATCTCGCCCTCGATGCGATGACGCGCCAGATCGAGCGCACGCTGCTCGAACTGAACCGCGAGCCGCTGCCGGCGGAAGTGACGCCCGGCAAGGCCTATCGGCTCAGTTGAGCCGGCCGACTCAAGCCGACAGTGGCACCGGTGACGGCTTCCACACCGGCTGACCCACGGCCAGGGGCCGCGTAGCGCACGCTGATGATGCAGCAGTACCTGCGCCTTATATGACAGGGATCAGCGCGCAAACCTATGCCGCGAACTACGCTTGCCCTTTCGAGAATCGACGCGTTCCGACCTGAAGCAGTCAGCCAATTTTCTCGAAGCTGGCCGTTCGATCCAGGCGCGAGTTCGCTCCAAGCGCATCCCAAACTTGCATTCCCCGATACCAACCGACGATGGGTATCAGTGCCGCTGCGCCGAAAATTGAACTCATTAAAATGGCAAGTAGATGCTCGCCCGCAACTGACCTGAAAACAAACCCTAAAACGACGACGGCCACGAAAAGCGCACCAAACAAAATGGCGACAAAGCGCAGCGACGATATTGAGGAAACACCCTCAATGCGGCCGCTCTGATGGTCGCGCCACCCCTCCAACGTTTGCCAATCATTCGGGGCCCGGAGTACTGCGGTTACGATCATTCCGCTCTCAACTCGAACAGTTCCGAGGATCTGCACAGCGTATTGTCGCTGACCGTCTATGGTGGCATTGAATACAGTGTTCGTCCCGAACCTTGTTCGGGTCGTTACCGCGCCCGACACATCGTCGATTGCCGCTGTAACCCGGTAGAGCTTCATTTTTCTAATGCTCCAGTCATCCAACGACGCTGATTGTCGACGATGCAGGCAATTGCGTCGAGCGACTCTTCATGGCCGGTAACGAGCGTTCTAGTCAGGTCCATGCAGAGCAAGCTCGTGAGCGTCTGCCAGTCGGATTTCAAAGTGCGCACGCCCGCGAATCTCTGCGATCAGGCGAAATCCGCATTTTTCCGCTACCCGAACAGAGGCTCGATTTTCAACCGAGCATGACGCTGCCATGCTTACGATTCCACCCGAGTCAAACGCCCGCAGCAGAAGTTCGCGAACCGCCGGAACCGCGTAGCCTTCTCCCCAAAAGGCGGGTAACAGGAACCACCCACAATCAGCCAACCCGAGATCCCGAACTGTATATCCGACGCTTCCGATCATCCCTGCCACGTGCTGAAATTCCACGGCATAGAAGAACCGTACCCGCTCGGCGGAACTTTGCTGCGCTATCGCGTCAGTCAGAGCTTTTTCGCATTGCTGTCGCGTTCGCGGGAGCCATGACACATATCGTGCGACACGAGAACTCATCTGCAATTCGCAGAACCGATCGGCGTCAGACAGCACATGCTCACAGAGTCGAATACGGTGCGATTTCATCCTGATACGCCGGCGTTCGAGAACCCAATTTGTCAACGATCCGTCCGCATGCGTCGAGCGTCGGCTATTGGCCGCATGGCGACATTACCGCATTGCAACGTACGGCAAACAGGGAAACCCGGTGACCCGACGATATTTGCAGGCAGTAACCGCCCGACGAGGCAACGGACTACCGCTCATAATTCAGCCACCGCCGACGATCTGCTTAAGGTCAACTTCGGTCAGGGTTGCACATTCCCTTGCCTGGAGCCGATGGCCGCAGCAATGCGGCTTTGCGCAGCGACGAGTTGGTCATCCGTGGTCGCCACCAGCCACAGACGTGCCTGCTCCTCGATTTGGCGGTTGTGATCCTTCAACGGGCCCATCGCGGCAGCGGCCTTCCAGACGACCGGGGCGATTCGGCTTTTCCTGCCTGACGGCGCGCCTACCAGCAGGCAGTAAGGTCCCAGCGGGAGCGATACAAACGGAAGTGCCGGACTGGCACGCACGCGCCAGTCGATGAAGGGCGTGTCGCCGATAAGCAGCGGCATGGGCAAGCCGTGGAGCACACTGAAATCGTACAGCGCCAGTTGCTCCCGCATGCCGGCGTAAATACGCCGGATGTCGTCGACAACCGCCGCGCGGATCTCGTCATCGAACATTGGCTCCTGCGCGTATCGGGCAAACGCCTTTCGAGCCTCCCATTGATATGCGCTGAACAGGCCAATCTCCACGCAGTCCTGCACTGCGCGCTGGACATCCGCTACAGAACCGGCTTCCTCCGGCGTACCCAACTGCGCGGCCCGCAAAAACCGGGCAAGTCCAGCCTCGTGGATCGCAGGACCCTCCGCAGATGCATCGTCTTCAGCGCCCTTGCCAAGGGGCACATAGATATATTTCTCGGCCGCGAAATGCGACTTCTTGCCCTCGTCAAACCTGATTTCGCCATCAACGCAGTCCAGATAGCGAGTCCCGATTCGACCATGCTCCCAAACCCAGTTTTTCAGGAGCGGACGTAGTGGATGCAGTCTGTCGTGATCGGTCATGGAAACCTCCAGGTTGCCCAGTATAGTTCCAAGTTGTCGATTGTTTCGTGGAGGACATCGCGATCAATCGGTCCACTACCGCCGTTGGAGCCCGCGCAGCCTCAACGGCTGTTTAACCGGATATCAGTGGCCCCGTGCCTACGCGCTGAGCGGCAAGTGCTCGGCCTTTGCAGGCGTTCACGTGTCGGCTGCGGTAGGTCGACTTGACGCTACCTTGCAGACGTTCGGCTGAGCATCTGCACCGAACGTCTGCTGTATGGCTCAGCGAATAGGCACTTTCGCCCCTTCTCGCTCATTCGACAACAGCTCGCCTCGCTGTCTCTTCCGGTGACACAGCGGCCATTCGCTTGCTGGATTCGCCGGCGCGTGCTCGAGCCGTTGGCTCGCAGTGAATGGCAATCTCTTTTATCGGAACCGCTTAAATTGCGGATCACGAAAGCCGAAGACTGCCATTGCCTTCGGCACGAAAACCGGGGCCGCTCAGTTAGGTAATGACGGGTCAATCATGCTCCGGCTCCTTGGTCGCTTTGCCGTTCAATGATCTTGACTGGCACCCCGAAAATGCTAACGGCTCCATAGCACCGCGTGATTGACCCCGTCGCTAGTTTGCGACCACCCGACGACCTCACCTCTCTCGTTGATGCCAGTGGCAGCGCTGTAGTTGCCACCAGGAAGCGCGCCTAGATCGATCATCACGCCCTTCTCAAACAGAAATGCGTGCACGACCCCACTCGCGATATCCGAATAGCCGACCACTTGACCGCCATTGTTAATAGCAGCCGCTCCGCTCCTGCTACCCCCAGGCAGTGTCCCGAGGTTGGTCATCACCCCATTGTCGAACAAGAATGCGTGCTCGTTCGTCGTTCCGCCTGAGATGCCAACGACTTGGCCGCGATCGTTTATTCCGGCAGCAACGCTATAGAGCGCGCCAGGAAGCACGCCCAGGTCCGCCATCACCCCGTTGTCATACAGAAAAGCATGTTTCCCGTTCTGGGCAATCGACGCACCCACGACTTGGCCGAGATTGTTGATCCCCGATGCGTCGCTGAAGTTACTATCAGGGAACGCGCCAAGATCCTTCATCGTGCCTTTTTCAAAGAGAAAGGCGTGCCTGAGGTTGCCTGCGGTTCTCGACTGCCCGACAATCTGTCCTCGCTCGTTGATCGCGGAAGCGCTGCTCGTTATGCCACCGAGCGTTCCGAGGTCGGTCATTGCTCCATTCGCAAAAAGAAAGGCGTGGGGGTGGAGTGCGGTGCTCGATGTACCAACCACTTCGCCGCGACTGTTGATCGCCGCAGCTCCACTTCCGTTTCCGCCCGGAAGCGTGCCGAGGTTGGTCATCCCTCCGTTACCAAGGAAAAATGCGACGCCGTTGTTCGGGTCGCTTGCGGGGGCCGCTTGTCCAACCACTTGCCCCTGACTGTTGATTCCAGTCGCAGAACTATTGATGCCACCGGGCAGCGTTCCTAGATCCTTGATAGTGAAGCTTTGGCCTGCAGCAGGTTCAATCGCCATGACGCACAGCAAGGCGAAGGTTGTCAGGACGCGATAAACGCAGCGCCCATCGATTGATAGCTTCCAGGGGGAGTACATTCTTGCCACCTTTCGTAAGAAGAGAGATCGTCTAGGCGTGCGTTGAAACTACGCCGAACCAATTTCCCCCGGGCAATCAATGTCTCCAGTCCACCTTGCCTGCAGTGGACGTACTTCTTGGCTGCGTGTGAAATGAATGGCGTCCGTTGATGGGCGTGAAGCTCGATCCGGCCAGCATGGGCCGCTGGGTCGGCCAATGTGAGGCGCTTTGCGAGCCGCTGACCGAGGCGCTGCGCCGCTACACGATGGCAACGTCGAAGTCGCACGTGGACGACACGCCGATCCCGGTGCGGATGACGGACAAGCTCGCCACACTGTCGAAGAAATCCGAACTGACCAAAGCGATCCGTTACTCGCTCAACCAGTGGGACGCGCTCGTGCTGTACTGCGAAGTGGGCAATGCGGAGATCAGCAACGCCCTGGCCGAAAACGCACTGCGCTGCGTGAGTTTGGGTCGCAAGAACTTCTTGTTCGCCGGCTCCGATAGCGGGGGCGAACGAGCTGCCGCGATGTACGGTCTGATCGGGACGTGCAAGCTCAACGGGATCAACCCACGCACCTACCTCGAATACGTCCCGACCCATATCGCTGACCATCCGATTAACCGCATCGACGAACGGTTGCCCTGGAACGTGGCCAGAAAGCTGCCTCGGCAGGTTGACCCGCCGGCGTCAACTGACTGATTGCCACCCAGTGACAACCAGGTAGTCCGATGCCCGATCATGCCTCACGCGGGCGTCGTGTTGTGGACGGCCGTCGTGAGGTGCTTACCGAGCTTGCTCAACACGATGGTGTTCACGCACATCCCGGTAAAGCCTGTTTCCGTCTATGGCGTCCAGAGAACAGCGTGCATGGCTCCGCTCGCAGTATTCGCGACGCCAACCACTTGTCCATGATCGTTAATCCCCAAAGCTCGGCTGAAGGTACCACCCGGGAGCGTACCGAGATCGGACATCACCCCGCCTTGAAACAGAAAAGCATGCACGGCTCCGCTGGCGGTGCTCGCCTCGCCGACCACCGCACCGCGGTTGTTGATTCCGAAAGCTGCGCTATAAGTGCCACCGGGGAGCGTACCGAGATCGGACATTACCCCGTTGCGAAGCAGAAAGGCGTGCAGGGGCCCGTTCGCGGTGCTCGCCTCGCCGACCACCTCGCCGAGGTTGTTGATCCCGAAAGCTTCGCTATAAGCGCCACCGGGGAGCGTGCCGAGGTCTGACATCACCCCGCTTTCAAACAGGAAAGCATGTGCGGGCCCGGTTGTGAAAACCGCCCAACCCACGATTTGGCCGCGGTTGTTGATCCCGGTCGCGACGCTAAAAGCGGCACCGGGGAGCCAGGTCACCCCCCCGTTTTCATACAGAAAAGCCGCTGAATGTGGACGACCGTGTCTGGGGCCAGCGTTGCCGACCACCTGGCCGCGATTGTTGATGCCGGTAGCGTCGACGCGGCTGTCAATAGCGATGTTCAGGCCGGTCATCACCCCTTTTTCAAACAGAAAAGCGTCCGTAGGCCCGACGCTCCTGATAGTCGAACTTCCGACCACCTGGCCTCGCTCGTTAATCGCGTAAGCTTGGCTGGATCCGCTGCCGGAGAGCGTGCCGAGGTCGGTCATCACCCCACCTTCAAACGAGAAGGCATGCGTGTCCCCGCTCGCGGTGTCCGCTTGGCCCACCACTTGGCCGCGATTGTTGATCCCGGCAGCTTGGCTGGCGTTGCCACCGAGCGTGCCCAGGTCCTGTATGGCGACACTTTGGGCGGAGGCAGGCTGGAAGGCCGCGACAGCCAAAAGGGCGAAAGCCATCAGGACGCGGTGAACGTAGTAGCGCCCACCGCTATTTACTTTGCGTGCGGATTCCATCTTGATCCCCTTCCTGGGACATGGCCCACCTCGCAATCTGTCGCAGCCAGGGCCAAAGCTGCCGCGAAGGCTACCGACAGACTGTTCGGATACGTCGTGCTCATGACGCGCGCACCGATCAAGCCCAATTGACTGGAGGTATGCGGGTTTTGTCTACAAACGCACTAACCCTCGCCCCTCCCCGGCGCCTGCGTATCCAAGCTATAGGCGTGCCCGACGTGTTGGGGCATTGATTTCATTGAAAAAAAACCGGCGATTGGTTATGGCTTGGTTGAGAAAATCGAAATATGTTTCATGCACGACACGGCGCGGACCTCGCCAAGCCGTGGAGCGTAGACGAAGAGCCTCTTTGCGCTCGTCGATATTGGCTTCCGGCGAAAACACGATGTGTTTCAATGCTGGGACTCGGCCAAGCTCGGACACCGGCGGACAAATCGCGATCGTCTCCATGATTGGCGATCGTGGACGCGATCTCATGCGATGCCCAGGTTAGCCCGGGATCATGCATGCCGAGCGTGCGGAACGGGAAACGGCCTTGGCGAGGCACTTACCATTCGGACATGTACCAGCGCGTTCCACCGCAATAGATAAAAATCTGACCATTGATTTGGAAGTCTGCAAAGAATGACTGATAGCGGCGCGCTAGCCAGTCGCCACAACCTGCGCCGGCGTCAGGATGGCGTGAAGGCAATGGTGAACACGTGGCCCGACAAATTGAACCAGTGCCGGCTGTAACGTCGCCGGTACGGTTAAGGCAAACGAGCCGTCGAATTGCATTGCCTAACGAACGACCGCTATGGTTGGTCAAGCCGACGTTCCAATGTCCTCGTGACCGCGTGGACGAACGGCCGGTAGCTGTCACTCGCCATCAGAGACAACTGCCGAATGACGAACATCGAGCTGCCCCGTTGGGCTGCTGACAAACTCGGGCTATATCTAGCCGATCCAAACTTCCGTACCGATTGGAACCTCGGGCTTGGATAGCGCTTCAAGCGTGCACGACCAGCGTCGCTCCCGGGATCGCGGAGATGACTTCGAGTGGTTTTATGCAAGCAGTCTGAAGCTCGAAGACGCTAGCTGGGAGTTTTCCACGCACTGCGCGTGACCCAACGCCGCCGACTCCGCCGGCAGTCTGAATACAGAACGAAAACAGTGACATGAGCGACAGCAAATTATCAGATGAAGATCTGGCGCGAGCGGTCTCGACCTACCTCCTTCGCAAGCAATTGCGGCCGAGCAAACCTTGCGTAAAAGGCAATTGAGACCAATGCCATCATTGGACATCCTCACCGCCGCCAATGGCTTTGGAGGATTATTCATTAGCCGGAAGTGCCGAGAAATCGGAAACCGCTATGACACGTGCAACCGTTTACCGATATAGGTGGTACGACCTTTCCACCGACACCAACGATGTCCGCCCGATGCGCGGAGCGCGAGCCGAATGCAGCATCCGTGCAAGAGCTGGGGAAGCTTTTACGACAGTGCGATGACGATCGCCGGCTGCTGCGCTGGCACCGACAGGATCATGCCGCAATGACGGCGATTATCGACCAATATGCTGCTGTGAGACACGAATTGGCGATGCATCGAGCATTAAATGCTGACGCTACCCCGTCGTCAACGTCAAGAACCTGGGCATGACGTTCGACGGTCGCCCGGTTGTGTCGGAGGAAGATAAAACCGCTTGCGGCGCAATCCTCATTGCTTCGCAATCCATTAATCCGCGCGCGCATTTTCGAGTACCACACTGCGATCTCACTACATCGTTATTTTTCTGCGCGCCATCATTATCTTCACCTTGATTCCATTAATGTTGCCTGACGCACTGACGCATCAGGTTCACGACCCATAACGTCATTACGCTTCACCCAACTTCACACCCAATAAGAGTTCCGATATGAATCGATCATTCCGAATCGCCGCCGTATCGATCGCCGCGCTTTGCGCCGCGTCATTCCAGATCGCGCACGCCGCGCCCCCCGACGTCACGGTCTATCCGCCCGCCAATGGCAGCGATCAGTCCGATGCGCTGCAACAGGCGTTCGACGCGCTGCAGCCCGGCCAGCGGCTCGTGCTCGCGCCCGGCCAGTACGTGGTGAGCCGCTCGCTGACCGTGAAGAATCCGCAGGTCGTGATTTCCGGCTATGGCGCGACCCTCAGCGCCACCCGCAGCGAAGACCAGACCATCGTGATGAGCGGCAAGAACTCGACGCTTGTCGGCGTGACGCTGGTCGGCACCGGCACGACCCGGCTGACGACGCCCGAGTCCACCAAGGTCGAGGTCACCGGCATCGGCGTGCAGGTGCTCGACGTCTCGGTGCGCGGCGGCAGCAGCGCCGGGCTGTTCGTGTTCGGCGGCACGGACGTCGCGCTGGTCGGCAACGACGTGCGCGACACGCTCGCGGACGGCATCCACACCACCTACGGCTCGCGCAACGTGCTGGTGCAGGACAACACCGTGACCGGCACCGGCGACGACCTGATCGCGGTCGTCAGCTACATCCCCGACGGCGCGATCAGCAGCAACGTGCTGATCCGGAACAACAACGTGTCCGGCAACTACTGGGGGCGCGGCATCACGGTGGTCGGCGGCGCGGACGTGACCATCACCGGCAACACGGTGCGCGGCGTGGAGAAGGCAGCCGGCATCCTGGTCGGCCAGGAGGACGGGTACAACACCTACGGCGCGACCAACGTCGTGGTGTCGAACAACACGATCTCCGACATCTCCTTGCCCAATCCCGGCAACACCCGGCCGGAAACCGGCATGGCCGGCATCGACCTGAACACCTACTCCGGCAAGGTCACCCGTGTCGCCGTGCTGGACAACCGGTTGTCCAGCGTCCGGTACTCCGGCGTCCGCGCGCTCGGCAACGTGTGCCAGTTCAGCATCGAACGCAACACGCTCACGTCGATCGGCGGCACGGCGCTCGACCTGATACAGGCCCCCAGCTGCGCACCGAGCCAGATCGTCTGCACGGCCAATACGCTCGATGGTCGGGCGTTGACGCCAACGGGCTGCGTGGCGAGCGCGACGCTCGACATCACCGGCGCGAACGTCTCGCGCATGCCGGTGGTGCGCGATGCGTTGCGGCAGCCGCGCAACGCGGCGGCCACCGCGCAGGCGCACTGACATCGCGACGCGGGGCGCGCGGCGAGGCGTTGCACTGGCATCCGCCGTTCATGGGCCAGCGCTATGCGCACTGGGTCGACGGGCTCAATGGCGACTGGCTGATCAGCCGTCAGCGCGCGTTCGGCGTGCCGCTGCCGGCGGAAGTGACGCCCGGCAACGCCTATCGGCTCAGTTGACGCACAACCCGCCGCGCACGCGCGTCGAGCGCTCCGTCAATCCCGGCGGCCGCGCAGGAAGCCATCGTGCGCGGCCGCCGTCTCCGCGATCGTTCTCAGCAACACCACACCGCGCAGCAGCGCGCGACCGTCGTCGCTGTCGACTTCGGTCACGCGTCGCAACAGCGCGCGGGCTGCCGCGTTGCTGGTCCGCTCCAGCCGCGCGAAGTCCGCGTGCCCGACCCGCCCCCGTACCAACGCGACCGCACGGCGCGCCGCCGGCTCGCGCGTCGCCAGTTCGGCCAGTGCCAGCAGGCTGTCGCCGATCGTCCAGGCCGCGAGCAGGTCGCGCAGGTCGCGCTCGATCAGGCTGGGTGGCAGACGGCCCGCGAAACCGAGTTCACGCCCGAGACGGTCGGCCGTGCGGCTCAGCCACGCGCTCGCCCGCCACGCCCGCGGATTGCGCGCGATGCGCGCCAGGTCGTCGCGCACCGCGCGATGCAGGCGCCGCCGGCTCGTGCCGGGATCGCCGGGAAACACGAGCGCGAACACCAGCGCCCCGAACGCGATGCCGAGCAGCGTGGCGAGCGCCGAATTGAGAAACGCGGCGTCGCCGATGCGCGCGGTATTGTCCGGCGACGTGAAATTCCAGAAGAAGATCGAGAAGCCGCTGCCGATACCGGCCGTGCGCGGATTGCGCATCGCGATGCCCGTGCCGATCATGAATACGCCGAGGATGTACGCGAGCATCTCGAAGCCCGACACCGCCGGCAGCAGCACGAAATTGCAGAGGGCGCCCGCGACCGCCGCACCGGCCGCCCCTTTCAGGAAGCCGACCGTGGCACCCACCGAGTTCGGACGCGTCGAGAACAGCGCGCAGACCACACCCGTGATCGCGACGAACCCCGCGCCCGACGGCCACGCGGTGACGATCCAGAGCGCCGAGGCGACCAGCACCGCGATGAACGCGCGGATCCCGTTGTGCCACGCGAGCACCGGATCGTGGTGGAACGCATAGCGCACGCGCGACGTCGGCGGATTCGGTCGGTCCAGCTGCGCCTTGCCCGCCAGGGCGGCGTCGAACCCGGCAAGCAGCGCCGCCAGCCGGTCGAGCGTGAGCAGACGCGACGGGTCGGAGCCGGCCGGCTCCGCGGCCTCCGCACGCACCGCGTCGTCCACGCGCGCGCGCAATGCAGTCAGCGCCGGGCCCGCTTCGCCCGACGCCGCCACGCCGTCGAGTACCTGCGCGGCATCGGCGACCAGCGGGTCCGGCGTGCCGCCGCTGCGCGCCGCGTGCTCGTGCAGCGCCTGCCCGGCGGCCTGCGCGGACAACACGCCCAGCACCGCCGCGCGCAGGTGGCCGATCGCGTTGCGCACCGGGGGCGCGCCAGCGGCAGCATATTCGGCCGCCGTGTCGAGTTCGAGCGCGTCCGCGAACAGCCGGTGCACGGCTGCGCCGTTCGCCTCGCGGCGCAGCGCGCCCGCGCCGACGGCCACCGCGCGGTCGAGATAGCGCGCGAGCCGCGTGCGGACGTCAGCCAGCGGCGAACCCGGTGCGAACACCGTCTCGAACGCCGCGCCGCACAGGATGCCGACCACCACGTACAGGAATCGCGCGGTCGCGATGTCGAACGCGTGCAGCGGCGCGGAGACGGCATCCATCGCGATGATCGCCGCCGTATAACCCGCAAGCACGGCCGCATATGCGCGGAAATTGCGCAGGAAGGTCGCGACGCCCGCGCACAGCCCGATCCACGCGGCGAGTGCCGGCAGGAACAGCTCGGGCGTCTGCGCGAACGCACCGGTCAGCATGAGCGCAACGGCCGCGCCGATCGCGGTGCCGAGAATCCGGTACTGGCTCTTCGACAAACCCATCCCGCGACTGCCCTGCGCGACGATCCATACGGTCGACGCGGCCCATTTCGGGTCGTCGAGGTTCATCCGGAAGGCGATGTAGAGCGCGAGGAGCGACGCGGCCGTGTTGCGCAACGCGAAACCGAGGGCGCCGGGCGGCAGCGTGGGCCGTGCGTCGCGCAGCGCAGTGCGCACGGCCGCGAGCGACGGGAGATGGGGCAAGGCGAATTTCATGCGGCGAGCATACGGGCGCGCGCCGCCGCCACTAAGAGGCGCGGACAGGATGCGTTATTGCACCGGGCAAGATAATCGCTGCCGCATGAAGCATTTCCGCCGCGCAAAGGTAAGATGCGCGCAGACCGAACACTGAAGCACCCCGTATGGACTTCGAAAGCATCCGGATATTCCTGCGCGTCGTCGAGCGCGGCAACTTCACCGCCGCCGCCACGCACCTCGACATGCCGCTCAGCCGCGTAAGCCGCAAGGTCAAGCAGCTCGAGGACGAGCTTGGCGTCCAGCTGCTCTACCGCACCACGCGCCGCGTATCCGTCACCGAGGCCGGACGCGACTACTACGAGCGCTGCCTGCGCGCCGAGGACATCCTGCTCGACGCGGATCGCCAGGCCCGCGCGCTGCGCACGGCGCCGGAGGGCACGCTGCGCGTGCTGGTGCCCTACTCGATCGGCCTGTTCGAACTGGAGCCGACGCTCGCCGAGTTTCGCCGGCGCTATCCGCTGGTCCAGCTCGTGCTCATCTACGACAACAACCCGCTCGATCTCGTCGAGCACGGCTTCGACGTGGCGCTGCGTGCGGGCGTGCTGACCGACTCCAGCTACATCGCGCGCTCGCTCGGCTGGTCGCAGGCGAAGCTCGCCGCGAGCCCCGCCTATCTCGACCGCGCCGGCCGGCCCGTCACGCCGCAGGATCTCGCGCAGCACGATCTGCTGCTCGTCGGCCGCGACGCGCCCGGCCTGACGCTGCGGCTCACCAATGCGGCCGGCGACGTGGCCGACGTGCCGGTGCGGCCGGTGCTGATCACCAACGAATCGGTGACGGTGCTGCGCCAGGCCGCGAGCGGCGGCGGCATCGCGCTGGTCTCGACGCACTACACGGCCCGCCGGCTCGAACGAAACGAACTCGAAATCGTGCTGCCCGACTGGCACCGGGCCGACGACGTCGAGCTGCACGTGCTGTACCCGCGGCGCGCGACACTCGACAGCAAGGTGCGCGCGTTCGTCGACTTCCTCGCGGAAGTGTTCACCGCATGGCGAACCGCACCGTAACCGGCCCGGTTCGCCCACCGATTATTGCGCGCTGCGAAATCGATTAATGAGCCGGCGCGTGTTGATGGCGGCTCGCCACCCCGTTAGCCTGTCGCGATGCAAAACGACTCCATACGCGACATCAGCCGCCTGAGCGCTGCCCGCAGGCGCGTCACGCGCGTCCCGCCTTCCTGACCGGCAGTCTCCTGCCTCCCGAAGCCCGCCACGGCTTCGCGCATTCGATCGAGTCGCACGTCGCACGCGTCGGCCCCATGTAACGGGCCGCGTCGCGCACGCCGTGCCCCCTTCCGTGCAGCAGCCGCGCCGCGCCTGCGTCGCTTTCGCGCGCGGGCGCGGCCGCGCGTGCCCGCCGCAACGGGCCGCATCCGTCACGCACGTTACGCAGGAAACCTCATGTCCACTCCGTCATCTCCAGCGCCGCTGTCGGGCGGCCGCCTCGCGATCGGCACGATCGCGGTATCGCTCGCGATGTTCATGAACGTGCTCGATTCGTCGATCGCGAACGTCGCCATTCCGACGATCTCGGGCGACCTCGGCGTGTCGGTCGACGAAGGCACGTGGGTGATCACGATCTTCGCGGCCGCGAACGCGGTGTCGATTCCGTTGACGGGCTGGCTCACGCAGCGCTTCGGCCAGGTACGCCTGTTCGTCACGTCGATCCTGCTGTTCGTGTTCGCGTCGTGGCTGTGCGGGATCGCGCCGAACCTGCCGACGCTGCTCGCCGCGCGGATCCTGCAGGGCGCCGTCGCCGGGCCGCTCGCGCCGCTGTCGCAGGCGCTGCTGCTCGGCGCGTGGCCGCGGCAGAAATCGTCGAGCGCGCTGGCGCTGTGGTCGATGACCGCGCTCGTCGGGCCGATCGCGGGGCCGTCGCTCGGCGGCTGGATCACGTACGACTACAACTGGTCGTGGATCTTCTACATCAACATCCCGGTCGGCTTCTTCGCGGCGGCCGTCACCTGGATCGTGTTCCGCGATCGCGAATCGGCCACGAAACGCATGCCGATCGATACGGTCGGCCTGCTGCTGCTCGTGCTGTGGGTCGCATCGCTGCAGATCATGCTCGACAAGGGCAAGGATCTCGACTGGTTCAACTCGCCCGTCGTCGTCGCGCTCGGCGTCGTCGCGCTGATCGGCTTCGCGTTCTTCCTCGTGTGGGAGCTTTACGAAACCAACCCGATCGTCGACCTGCGCCTGTTCACGCAGCGCAATTTCGCGGGCGGTACGATCGCGATCTCGGTCGCATACGGGATGTTCTTCGGCACGCTGGTGCTGCTGCCGCAGTGGATGCAGGGCTATCTCGGCTACCGCGCGGTCGACTCGGGGCTCGCCACCGCGCCGCTCGGCGTGTTCGCGATCCTGCTCACGCCGGTCATGGGACGCTTGCTGCCGCGCACCGATCCGCGCTACATCGCGACGCTCGCGTTCGTCGGCTTCGCGGTCGTGTTCATGATGCGCACGACCTTCTATACCGACGTGTCGCGCTGGGATCTCATTTTGCCGACGCTGCTGCAGGGCGTCCCGATGGCGATGTTCTTCGTGCCGCTGACGTCGATCATCCTGTCCGGGCTGCCGCCGGAAAAAATCCCGGCCGCCGCCGGCCTGTCGAATTTCGGTCGCACGTTCTGCGGCGCGGTGGGCACGTCGCTGATCAGCAACGCATGGAACGACCGCACGATCCTGCATCACGTGCGGCTCACCGAACAGGCGAGCGTCACCAACCCGATCTTCGCGCAGCAGGTCGACACGACGCGTTCGCTGCTGCACCTGAGCCCCGATTCGGCGCTCGCGTTCTTCAACGCGTCGGTCGATTCGCAGGCGGCCGTGATGGGGTTGAACGACATCTTCTACGTATCGGCGATCATCTTCATCGCGATCATTCCGCTCATCTGGATCACGAAACCGTCGCGCTCGGGCGGCGGCGATGCCGATGCGGCGGCGGCCGGCGCGCATTGATCCGCCTGCGCGACGGGCGGGCTCCGTGCCGCGCACGCCGGGGCCCGCGTCGCCACGCGCGGACGTAATAAAGACTTGCAATCGATACAGGCCGAAACGTCAACAGGTGGGGCCCGCTCCGCGTTTTTTCATCAAGCGCCCACGATCCGGACGCGCAACGACAGGAGAAAACACCATGCGAGCCCTTACCCGCCATCTCGCGATTGCCGCCACCCTGATGTCGGTGCTGACCGGCACCGCGTTCGCCGACACGCCGTGGCAACAAGCGCATCCGCGCCGCGAAGAGGTCAACCAGCGCCTCGCAAACCAGAATCGCCGGATCCATCACGAAGTGAAGGAGGGCGAGATGTCGCACGCACAGGCCGCGCGCCTGCACCGTGACGACCGCAAGATCCGCCAGGAAGAGCGGGACATGGCTGCGCAGGATCGCAGCCACATCACGAAGAGCGAAAAGCACGTGCTGAACCAGCAGGAAAATGCGGTCAGCCACCAGATCGGCCAATAAGATCGACACCACCGGCAAGTGCCCATTCGCCATCACCTGAAACGCCCGCTGCCGCCATGCGGTAGCGGGTGCTTGTTGTGTATCGAATCGTTTCAACGCGTCAACGCCGTCAAATGCTGCGGGTATACTCGACCGTCAGCCGCCTGTCGCATCGTCGTCCGTCATCAACGGCCCGATTCCGGGCGGTTTCGTCGCGAAGCTTCGCGTTTCGCCTCCCCCGCGCCCCAGCCTCGATACGAGACACACGACGACCCATCATGAAACGATTCCTGCTGCTCCTTCCCGCCGCCCTGCTCGCCGCCTGCGGTTCCGCGCCCTCGTCCGACTCGGCCGCCTCGTCCGGCGCAGCGCCGATGATCTACGTGTCGTCGCAACGCCCGGCCTACGCGATCGCCAACTGCCTCGACAGCCGCCTGTCGGGCACCGAGCAATCGCAGCACAACGGCGTGACCGATATCGCCATCGGCTCGAACTCGTACTTCGTCACGCTGACGCCGTCGGGCAACGGTTCGGTCATCAAGGTCGTGCGCGGCTCGGGCAACGAGCCGGCCGAGGAAGCGATGCGCTTCGCGGTCGCGCGCTGCGCGATCTGATCCGAACCTGCCGATGCCGGGCGTCCGCCCGGCTCGCTGCTGCGCGCCACCCCGCCGGCGCGCACGCCGAATATTTTCATCCGGGCGGCCGTCGATGAGAGAATCGCACCCACGATTCCCTTTCCACGGAGCCCGCATGAAGCACCTGCTGTCCCGCCTGTTCGTCAGCGCCGCGCTCGTCGCGCTTGTTCCGGCGCTGCCGGCACAGGCGGCCACGCCGCCCGGCATCTTCGTCGTCGCCACGCAGCTCGGCGAATTCACGACCCTCGACCCGAGCGGGATCTACGAGCTGGTGCCGTCCGAGTACGTTGCGAACACCTACGAACGCCTGGTGCGCGTCGACCTGAAGGATCCGACGCGCTTCGACGGGCAGATCGCGCAATCGTGGACGGTCGGCGCCGACGGCGTGACCTACACGTTCAAGCTGCGCCCCGGCCTCACGTTCCATTCCGGCAACCCGGTGACCGCCGACGACGTCGCGTGGTCGTTGCAGCGCACCATCCTGCTCGACAAGGGGCCGGCCGGCGTGCTCGCCGATCTCGGTCTCACGAAAGCGAACGTGACGCAGAAGGTGCGCGTGGTCGATCCGCAGACCGTCGTGCTCGAAACCGACCGCAAGTACGCACCGAGCTTCGTGCTCAACGTGCTGAGCGCCTGCCCGGCATCGGTCTTCGACAAGAAGCTGCTGCTGTCGCACCAGCAGGGCAACGATTTCGGCAGCGGCTGGCTCCGCACCAACGACGCGGGCTCGGGCCCGTACCAGCTCGTCAAGTGGACGCCCAACGAGAGCATCGTGCTGCAGCGTTTCGACAAGTACCGCACGCCGTACCCGATGAAGCGCATCGTGCTGCGTCACGTGCCCGAAGCGTCCGCGCAACGGCTGCTGCTGGAGAACGGCGACGCCGACGCCGCGCGCAACCTGAGCCCCGACAGCCTCGCCGCGCTGACGAAGGCCGGCAAGATCAAGGTCGCGTCGTGGCCGGTGTCCGCGCTGCTGTACCTGAGCCTGAACACGAAGAACCCGAACCTCGCGAAACCCGAGGTGCAGCAGGCGATGAAATGGCTCGTCGACTATGACGGCATCCAGCGCAACATCGTCAGCACGACCTACAAGGTGCATGAAACCTTCCTGCCCGAAGGCTTCCTCGGCGCGTCGAACGCGCGGCCGTACAAGCAGGACGTCGCGAAGGCGAAGGCACTGCTCGCGAAGGCCGGCTTGCCGAACGGCTTCGACGTGACGATGGACATGCCGAACGACTATCCGTACCTCGAGATCGCGCAGGCGCTGCAGGCGAACTTCGCGCAGGGCGGCATCCGCGTGAAGCTGATTCCGGGCGATGCGAAGCAGGCGATCGGCAAGTATCGCGCGCGCCAGCACGACATCTTCGTCGGCGAATGGTCGCCCGACTACATGGACCCGAACAGCAATGCGCGCGGCTTCGCGTGGAATCCGGACAACTCCGACCAGTCGCCGACGAAGATGCTCGCGTGGCGCAACAGCTGGGACATCCCGCAACTGACGAAGGACACCGAGGCCGCGCTCGTCGAGCCGTCGCCCGCGAAGCGCGCGCAGCGTTACGACGCGCTGCAGAAGGCCGTGCTCGCGAACTCGCCGTTCATCATCATGTTCGAGAAGGTCGTGCAGGTCGCGACGCGCCCCGGCGTGACCGGGCCGGAAATCGGGCCGATCAACGACCTCGTGTCATACCGCACGCTCGCGAAGTAATGGCGGCGACCCGCGCGGCCGGGCACACCGGCACGCGGGTAATCGCCGCGGCCCGCCGCGCCGGCGCCAGGCCGGGCGGCGGCCGTGATCTACAATGAGCGGCGCTACCGCCCCGCTTCGGCCCGTCGGCACGCACGATGATCGTGCCGCACGACATCACCGCGTCCGCCATCGAAAAGCCGTGTTCCAGCGGCGGCAGGACAGCAGGCAGTCAGACACGCAGCACGAGCGCCGCACCGGCTACCGGGCGTGCGCTCCACGGGGAGAAGACATGCATTCGAGCGAGCACGCGGTCTGCGTGGCGATCAACGACAACAACCGCGCATGGTATGAAATGCTCGTGCCGTTCCTGCTGTCGCTGCGGCACACCGGCTACGACGGCCGGATCGCGGTGATCGGCTACGGCCTCTCCGAACGCAAGCGGCAGATCCTGGCGAGCCAGTCGGTCGACGTCATCGAAGCGTCGGACACGTATGCGCTGCCGGTCGGCCGCTTCATCGAGGCCGCCGAGTATTGCGCACGCAACCCGCAGATCCGCAAGCTCGCGCTGTACGACGCCGACATCTGGTTCTGCGCGCCGGGGTTCGACCTGTTCTCGCAGATCGGCGACGACCGGATCCACGCGTGCCCCGACCCGCTGTTCTGCACGTTCGTCGTCGCGCCGCTGATCGGCGAGCGGCGCGATCATCACTGGCGGCTCGTCGTCGACGAAGTCTCCGCGCGCCACGGCGGTGCGCTGCAGGCCGGGCTCGTTGCCGGGACCGCCGACGCGTGGGCGCGCTACGCGAGCCATCTGCGCGACTGCATCGCCCGCATCGGCACCGATTTCCAGGAATGCTTCGGGATCGATACGACGTTCCTGCACCTGTGGAGCGCACAAGGCGAAACGGCGCTGCTCGATCCGGTCCAGAACTTCGTCAGCAAGTACGGCATTCACGAAGCGTTCGACGGGAGCAACGGCACGACGACGCTCCGGTATCGCGGCGAGCCGATCCGCGCGCTGCACATGACCGGCGACATCCGCTTCCTCGACCGGTGGCGCTACTACGCGAACCGCACCGACGCCGCGCTGCGCGACGGCGCGCCGTTCGCGCTGTCGGACGGCACGCCGGCACAGTCCGACGCAGTCGCGGCGCGCATCGCGGCGACCGACTACGTGCGCTCGGCCGGGCTGACCATCGCGTCCGCCGCGATCGAGGAAAGCGCGGGCGCCTACCTGCAGGCGATCGACGAACCCGGCGGCACGATGCTGATCGGCAGCGGGAACCACGAAGTCGTGTTCACCGCGACACGCGACATCGCGCGGCTGAACGTCTACGTCACGCACCCGTCCGGCTCGCCGTCGCCGCTGCTGTGCGAAGTGCAGGTCGACGGGCAGGCGCAGCGCAAGGGTACCGAGCTGATGGCGCATTTCTCGTATCGGATCGTGGCCGGCACCGTCATCACGCTGCGCTCGACGAGCCTCGGCGGCCAGCAATGCAATGCGATCTGGCGGTTGCGCGAGGCGCCGGACATGCAGCAGTAGGCTGCCGGCGGGCTGCCGTTTCCTGACAGGCATAAACGCAAAATATGCCTGTCAGGAATAATTTGCCGGCGTACTCATGCCCCTTCCCCGCCATCCAGCGCGCTTCCGACCCTATCACCTATCCTCACACCATAGTTTTTATCCGCTGGCGCGAATGATTTTGGCTTCGTTAGATGGATGACATTCGATCATCAGACGACAACGATCTAACAGCCGATGACCTGCGCGTTTGCCCATACCGTCGAATCCCGCTATGCCGAGCTGACGCCGACCGCCAAGCGCATCGCGAGCTACATGCTCGCGAACCTCGACCGGCTCGGGCTCGAAACGGCCGACCAGATCGCGCAGCAGGCCGGCACCAGCGGCATCTCGGTCGGGCGGTTCCTGCGCAGCGTCGGCTATCGCAATCTCGACGACCTGAAGCGCGAGCTGCGCGGCGGCGGCGACCGCCCCTGGATGATCACCGACCGGCTCGACGAATACCGCCGCGTCTCGGGCACGCAACCGGCCGAACCCAACGGCAGCCGTACCGAAGGCCCGCTCGCGTCGTCGCTCGAACGCGAGCTCGATGCGATCCGTCACGTGTACCGGCTCGCCGAAGGCCCGGTGTTCGCACAGGTGGCCGACCGGATCGCCCATGCGGATGCCGTGTTCATCCTCGGCATCCAGTCGACGCGCGGGATCAGCAACGCATTCAGCAGCTACCTCGAATACCTGCGCCCGCGCGTGTTCTATTCGGACGGCCAGTCGGGCTCGTACGTCGATTCACTGAACTCCGAATTCGAGCGGCCGTACTGCATCGTTACCGACACGCGCGCGTATTCGCGCAGCGCGCGCCGCTATTGCCAGGCGGCCGCCGAGCGCGGGCAGCCGTTCGCGCTGGTCACCGATCTCTCGTGCCCGTGGGCACGCGACTGGCCGTCCGACCTGCTGCAGGTGAAGACCGACGTCGGCCAGTTCTGGGATTCGCTCGCGCCGCTCACCTGCCTGTTCAACCTGCTGATCACGGCCGTGGTCGACCGCCTCGGCCCCGCGATCGACCGGCGCGTCGCGCGCAACCGCGAACTGCAGCACACGTTCGATCAATTCGAATCCTGAATGCGAGGGCCTTGCGAACCACCGATGAATACTCACCGCCTCGTTGAAATCACGCCCGCCACGCATCGCGTCGACATCGATCTCGTCTACGCGACCGACCGCAACCTGACCGGCAAGCCGATCTACCGCCACGCGCACTGCCTGCTGCTGGAGCCGGCCGAAGCCGCATTGCGCCGCGCGGTGAACGTCGCGGCGCAGGCCGGCTTCACGCTGCGCATCTACGACGCGTACCGGCCGCCGCAGGCGCAGCAGGTGCTGTGGGATTTCCTGCCCGATCCGAATTTCATCGCCGACCTCGGCCGCGGCTCGAATCACAGCCGCGGCACCGCGCTCGACCTGACGCTCGTCGGCGCGGACGGCGAGCCGCTCGACATGGGCACCGGCTTCGACGAGATGGTCGCAGCCTCCGGCCACTTCCACGCGGGGCTGCCCGAAACCGTGCAGCGCAACCGCCTGCTGCTGCTCGGCGTGATGCACGCGGCCGGCTTCGCACATATCGACAGCGAGTGGTGGCACTACGAATTGCCGGGCTCGCGCGGGTTGCCGCAGATCGACAATGCCGACAGCGGCCCGTGGCGCCTGATGTGATGGCCACACGCATTCCCTTCACCGTTCACGTTCGACGCTTTCAACGACTTCAACGACTTCAACGACACTGGAGCGCACATGAAATTGCTGACATCCCGGCTCGTCGCGGCGCTGGCCGCCGCGTCCGTACTCGCCGCCGTTCCGCTTTCCGCCGCGCGCGCGGAAACGCCGAAGGACATGTTCGTGATGGCCACGCTGCTCGACGAATTCACGACGCTGGATCCGGGCGAGATCTACGAGCTGGTACCGGAGGAATACGTCGCGAACACGTACGACCGGCTCGTGCGCGTCGACCTGCGCGACCCGTCGAAATTCAACGGCGACGTCGCGCAGTCGTGGACGGTGAGCCCCGACGGGCTGACCTATACGTTCAAGCTGCGCCCCGGCCTGAAGTTCCACTCGGGCAACCCGCTGACGGCCGACGACGTCGCGTGGTCGATCCAGCGCGCGGTGCTGCTCGACAAGGGCCCCGCCGCCGTGCTGACCGGCATCGGTCTCACGAAGGCGAACGTCGTCGCCAATGTGAAGAAGCTCGACGACCTGACGGTGTCGGTCACGACCGACCAGAAGTACGCGCCGACCTTCGTGCTGAACGTGCTCGGCTCGTGGCCGGCGTCGGTGCTCGACAAGAAGCTGCTGCTGTCGCACCAGCAGGGCAACGACTTCGGCAACGCGTGGCTGAAGACCAATGAGGCCGGCTCGGGCGCATACAAACTGGTCAAGTGGACCGCCGGCGACAGCCTCGTGCTGCAGCGCTTCGACGACTACCGGCTGCCGCTCGCGATGAAGCGCATCGTGCTGCGCCACGTGCCCGAAGCCGCGAGCCAGCGCCTGCTGCTGGAGAACGGCGACGTCGATGCGGCGCGCGACCTGAGCCCCGACGATCTCGCGTCGGTCGTGAAGTCCGGCAAGGCGAAGGTGTCGGCCTCGCCACAGGCGACGCTGCTGTATCTCGGCCTGAACACGAAGAACCCGACGCTCGCGAAACCCGACGTGCAGGAAGCACTGAAGTGGCTCGTCGACTATGCCGGCATCCAGGGCAACGTGGTGAAGACGACCTACAAGGTGCACCAGACCTTCCTGCCCGAAGGCTTCCTCGGCACGCTGAACGCGAACCCGTACAAGCTCGACATTGCGAAGGCGAAGGCGCTGCTCGCGAAGGCCGGCGTGCCGAACGGCTTTTCGGTGACGATGGACGTGCGCAACGACTATCCGTACACCGAAATCGCGCAGGCCGTGCAGGCGAACTTCGCGCAGGCAGGCATCAAGGTGCAGCTGATCCCCGGCGACAACAAGCAGACGCTCGCGAAATACCGCGCGCGCCAGCACGACATCTACATCGGCGAATGGTCGGCCGACTACATCGATCCGCACAGCAACGCGCAGGGTTTTGCGTGGAATCCCGACAATTCCGACAAGTCGAGCTATAAAATGCTGGCCTGGCGCAACAGCTGGGACATCCCGCAACTGACGAAGGAAACCGACACCGCGCTCGCCGAACCGACCGCCGCGAAACGCGCGCAACGGTATCAGGCGATGCAGAAGGAAATGCTCGCGCGCTCGCCGTTCGTGATCATGTTCGAGAAAGTCGCGCAGGTCGCGACGCGGCCCGGCGTGAGCGGGCTCGAAGTCGGGCCGATCAACGATCTCGTGTCGTACCGCAACCTGAAGAAGCAATAAGATTCGCCGCATGTCGACTCCCGTCTCCTCCCTCGAAGCACTGCGCACGCTGCCCGCGCGGCGCCCGGCCGTGCGCTGGGCCCTGCGCGTGCTGCGCTGGGCGCTTACGCTCGCCGTCACGTTCGTGGGGCTGCTCGCGCTGACGTTCGTGATCGGCCGCAAGGTGCCGATCGATCCCGTGCTCGCGATCCTCGGCGATCGCGCGTCGGCCGAGGCGTACGCGGCCGAACGCATCGCGCTCGGGCTCGACAAGCCGCTCGTCACGCAATTCCTGATCTATGCGCGCGACGTGCTGCACGGCAATCTCGGCATGTCGCTGCTGACCGCGAACCCGGTGCTCGACGACATCAAGCGCGTATTCCCGGCCACGCTCGAACTGGCGACGATCGCGACGCTGATCGGCATCGCGATCGGCGTGCCGCTCGGCGTCGCGGCCGCCGTGAAGCACAACCGGCCGATCGACCACATCGCGCGCTTCGTCGGGCTGATCGGCAATTCGGTGCCACTGTTCTGGCTCGGACTGATGGGGCTGCTGCTGTTCTACGCGCGGCTGCACTGGGTCGGCGGGCCCGGCCGGCTCGATCCCGTGTACGACGGGATGGTCGACACACGCACGGGCAGCCTGCTGATCGACTCGGCGCTCGCGGGCGAGTGGGACGTGTTCCGCAACGCGGTGTCGCACATCGCGCTGCCGGCCGCGATCCTCGGCTACTACTCCGTGGCCTACCTGAGCCGCATGACGCGCTCGTTCATGCTCGACCAGCTGAGCCAGGAATACATCGTCACCGCACGCGCGAAGGGGTTGTCGGAACGGCGCGTGATCTGGCGGCACGCATTCGGCAACATCATGGTGCCGCTGCTCACCGTGATCGCGCTCACGTACAGCAACCTGCTCGAAGGCTCGGTGCTGACCGAGATCGTGTTCGCGTGGCCGGGGCTCGGCTCGTACCTGACCGGCGCGCTGCTGAACGCCGACATGAACGCGGTGCTCGGCGCGACGCTCGTGATCGGCGCGATGTTCATCACCGTCAACCTGCTGACCGACGCGCTGTACCGCGTGTTCGATCCGCGGGCGCGCTGAGGGCCGCATCGACATGACCGCTTCCACCCTGCTTCTTTCATCGCCCATGCCGAAGGTCATCCAATCATGAACGCCGAGCGCCTCACGCTGCGCGCATGGCTGCTGTCCGACGCACCCGCGTCGCGCTCGCAGGCCGCGCTCGGCCTCGCGTACCGACGCTGGCGCCGGTTCGCCACCAACCCGCTCAACCTGTTCGGGCTCGCGATCCTCGTCGCGCTGATCGTGGTCGCGATCATCAGCCCGCTGATCATGCCGCACGATCCGCTGCGCCAGGTGCTGTCCGACCGCCTGCTGCTGCCCGGCTCGCCGTCGCACTGGTTCGGCACCGACCAGCTCGGCCGCGACATCCTCTCGCGACTGATCGCCGGTTCGCGCCTCACGCTCGGCATCGCGCTGCTCGTCGTCGTGATCGTCGTGCCGATCGGCCTCCTGATCGGCACGACGGCCGGCTATTGCGGCGGCTTCGTCGACAGCGTGCTGATGCGCATCACCGACGTCGCGCTCGCGTTCCCGAAGATCGTCCTTGCGCTCGCGTTCGCGGCCGCGCTCGGGCCTAGCGTGATCAACGCGGTCGTCGCGATCTCGATCACCGCGTGGCCCGCGTATGCGCGGCTCTCGCGCGCGGAGACGATCCGCATCGCACAGGCCGACTACATCCACGCCGCGCGGCTGCAGGGCGCGTCGGGCCCGCGCATCCTGCTGCGTTACATCATGCCGATGTGCATGTCGTCGGTGATCGTGCGCGCGACGCTCGACATGGCCGGCATCATCCTGACCGTCGCGGGCCTCGGCTTCCTCGGCCTCGGCGCGCAGCCGCCGAGCCCCGAATGGGGCTTCATGGTCGCGTCGGGCCGCAACGTGCTGCTCGACGCATGGTGGGTCGCGACGCTGCCCGGCTGCGCGATCCTGCTCGTGAGCCTCGCGTTCAACCTGCTCGGCGACGGGCTGCGCGACGTCTTCGATCCGCGTCATGGAGCGTGACATGCCACTGAATTCCGCCCCCTCGCCCGTGCCGCTCTGCGAAATCGACGGCCTGAAGATCGGATTTCGCGGGCACGACGGCACCGTCACCGATGCCGTGCGCGACCTGTCGCTGACACTCGCCCCCGGCGAACGGCTCGGCATCGTCGGCGAATCGGGCTCCGGCAAATCGCTGACGGGCCGCGCGCTGCTAGGCCTGCTGCCCGACGCCGCGCGCTGGTCGGCACGCACGATGCGCTTCGCGGGCCACGACCTGCTCGCGATGGCCCCGGGCGAGCGCCGGCGGCTGTGCGGCAGCCAGATGGGCATGATCCTGCAGGACCCGAAATATTCGCTGAACCCGGTGATGACGGTCGCGAAGCAGATGGGCGAAGCGTTCCGGCTGCGCGAGCCGGGCCTGCGCGGCCGCGCGCTGCGCGAGCGGATCGTCGACGCGCTGTCGGCGGTGCAGATCCGCGACCCGGCGCGCGTGGCCGATGCGTATCCGCACGAGCTGTCGGGCGGCATGGGCCAACGCGTGATGATCGCGATGATGGTGTCGACCGGTCCGCGCCTGCTGATCGCCGACGAGCCGACTTCCGCACTCGACGTCGCCGTGTCGATGCAGGTGCTCGCGGTGCTCGACGCGATGATCGCGCGGCACAACACGGGCCTGATGTTCATCAGCCACGACCTGCCGCTCGTGATGTCGTTCTGCGATCGCGTCGCGGTGATGTACGCGGGCCGCGTGGTCGAAACCTGCGCCGCGCGCGACCTGCGCGACGCATCCCATCCCTATACGCGCGGGCTGCTCGCGGCGAACCCGCCGCTCGCGAACCCGCCGGACGAACTGCCCGTGCTGCGGCGCGATCCGGCGTGGCTCGAGCCCGCGTCGCACGCCGGCACGCCCGCCGATCGACAGGAGGCCGCACGATGATCGACGTCGATCACGCATCGATCCGTTTCCCGACCCGCACGGGTCACGTCGACGCCGTGCGCGACGCGAGCTTCGCGGTGCGCGACGGCGAGGTGTTCGGGCTCGTCGGCGAATCGGGCTCCGGCAAGTCGACGCTGCTGCGCGCGCTGACCGGCCTTGTGCCGCTCGCGTCCGGCAGCCTGTCGATCGACGGCCGGCCGGTGGGCGGCACGCCCGATCGTGCGTTCCGCCGTCACGTGCAGATGGTGTTCCAGGATCCGTACGCGTCGCTGCATCCGCGCTTCACGGTCGACCAGACGCTGCGCGAGCCGCTGTCGATCCATGGCATGGGCGACACCGATGCGCGCATCGCCCGCGCGCTGTCCGAGGTCGGACTCGGCCCCGCGTTCCGGTTCCGCTATCCGCACCAGTTGTCGGGCGGCCAGCGCCAGCGCGTCGCGATCGCGCGCGCGCTGATCGTCGAGCCACGCGTGCTGCTGCTCGACGAGCCGACGTCCGCGCTCGACGTGTCGGTGCAGGCCGAGATCCTGAACCTGCTGCGCCGCCTGCATCGCGAACGCAACCTGACGATGATCCTCGTCAGCCACAACCTCGCGGTGATCGGCTTCCTGTGCCAGCGCATCGCGGTGATGCAGCATGGCGAGATCGTCGAGCAGCTCCGGATCGAGGACGTGCGCGCCGGGCAGGTGGCGCGCGATTACACGCGCACGTTGCTGAATGCGACCGCAGGCTATCGCCGTCTCGACCCGGCGATCGGCGCGCCGGCGGCCTGACGCGCGGCACTCGGCGAACGCGCGCCCCTGCGCGCGCGTCGCCTGACATGACCCGAACGCGACGCGACAGGCCTGCCGGCCTCATGCTCCGTCGGCCGGTTATTCCAGTTCCAGTCCGCTTCGAATAGCGCGACCGCCAGAATCGGCCCCTCGACCGATTTCCGGTGTCGGCATGCTCGCCCGCGCGAGCCCCCTCCTGCCGGCCCCCACCTCCCTCCGCCCGTCTGCCGACTTCGGCGAAAAATAAATTAGTACGTGTACTAGGCGAAATCACCAATCATTAGTACCAGTCAAATTACAAAATCCTTACATAGATCGCATAATTTCATCCGAAACGCGCCATTCTGAGATTTAAATTCAACGAGCGCTTTCGAAAACCGAAGTTTATTTGGAGATTTAAATATGCGAATCATCAAGCGCAGCGCAATCCCGTTCCTGCTCATCGCCGCCGGCGCGGCCTTTTCGTCCGCGGCCCACGCCGCGGACGGCACCGTCAACTTCCGCGGCAACGTCATCGCGTCGACGTGCAGCGTAGACAGCGGATTGGATCTCACCGTCCCGCTGCCGCCCGTCAGCACCAGTTCGCTCGCCGATGTCGGCTCCGTCGCCGGCCGCAGCGGGTTCTCGCTTGCGCTGTCGGGCTGCACGGTCGGAGACAACAACCCGGTGAAGGTCGGCGTCGTGTTCGAGAACGGCTCGAACGTCGATCAATCGAGCGGCCGACTGACGATCGATTCGGGCGCCAAGGCAGCCGAGGGCGTCCAGATCAACGTGCTGGATTCGCAGCAGCAGCTCATCCCCATCGGCGCGCAAACCGGCGCAAGCACCCAGTTGGTCGATATCGATGCCGACGGCAAGGCAAAGCTGAACTACTTCGCCGAGTACTACGCCTCGGGTGCCGTGAAGGCCGGCGACGTCGCTTCGCGTGTCGAGTACTCGCTGATCTATCAGTAAGGACCCGCGTGTGGAGATCGCTGTCCCGGCGATCTCTACCCGTCACGCCGCGCGACGCGGAACCCGCCGTTTCCGCCCGCTTCCCGTCCCATCGATCCGAGTCCACACGCCCATGAAACTGTTGAAGCTCTTCCGTACGCTGACCCTCGCCGTCGCCGCATTCGCGTCGCAGGCCGACGCGAGCGTCGTGATCGCCGGCACACGCGTGATCTTCCCGTCGAGCGAGCGCGAAGTCACGATCCAGCTCACGAACGACAGCAAGCGTCCGGCGCTGGTACAGGCATGGCTCGACGATGGCGACAGCCGCGCGTTGCCGGAAAACATCGACGTGCCGTTCACGCTGACGCCATCGATCTTCCGGATGGAAGCCGGCAATGGCCAGACGCTGCGTCTCGTGCACACCGGCGAACCGCTTCCCGCCGACCGGGAATCGCTGTTCTGGCTGAACGTGCTCGAAGTGCCGCCGAAGGCATCCGCGGCCGAGAGTCGCAATCGCATCCAGCTGGCGTTCCGCTCGCGCATCAAGATCATGTATCGCCCGACCGGGCTGGCCGGCAACGTGGACGACGCACCCATGCAGCTCGGCTGGCGCGTGGTTCGCGCCGACGGCGGCTATGCGCTCGAGGCCAGCAATCCGACGCCGTTCGTCGTCAATTTAGGCAACGTGCTGCTGAAATCCGGCGGGCGCCAGCATGACGCCGGCATGGGCTACGTGCTGCCCCGCAGCACGCAACGATTCCCGATCAAGGATCTCGCCGGTGCACCCGCCGCCGGTGCAACCGTCGAGTTCGGCAGCATCAACGACTGGGGCCGGGCAACCGACATCGAACGTCCGGTCAGCGTCGAACCGTAACGCGACCGAGGCCGGCAGCGCATCGCAACGGTGCGCGCCGAGCGCTCTCCCTCTTTTCGTCCGACGTCGCTCCGGCCGTTCAGACCGACACGGAAACCCCTGATTTGCCATTCGCCGCCGCGCGGAGTGCACGCCTGCGCACCTGCGCCGGCGAAACGCGCCCGCACGACCCGAACCTTTCTGGAGTATTGCGCATGACCCCGACCCGACTGCCGCGCCGCGGCGCGGCCGACGTGCCGCGCGTCAAGCCAATCCATCTGCTGGTGGCGGCCTGCGTCGCCGCGTGGTCCGTCGATGGCCGCGCAACGACGCAGGCCGCCGCCGAAAGCACGCTCGCGCACGTCGAGTTCGACGGTGCGTTCCTGCAGAATCGTCTGGGCAAGCACGTCGACGTGTCGCGCTTCGCCCAACGCAACGTGACGGCCCCCGGTGTGTACTCCACCGACATCCATGTCGGTCCCGACTGGATCGGCCGCTACGACGTGCGCTTCGTGGCCGCGCCGGATTCGGGCGACGCCCGGCCGTGCTTCGACCGCGCGCTGCTCGAGCGCGTCGGCGTCGATTTCGGCAAGCTCGCGCCGGACGTCGTCGCGCAGCTTGGCGACGACGGCGCCTGCCAGCGACTCGAGCAAGTCGTGCCGGGCGCCAGCGCGGCATTCGACTTCGAGCGGCAGACACTGCGGCTGTCGATCCCGCAGGCGTCGCTCGTGCGCAAGGCGCGCGGCTACGTGAGCCCCGATCAATGGACCTCCGGCGAAACCGTCGGCCTGCTCGGCTACAACTTCAATCTCTACACGTCGAAGGCCAGCGGCCACACCGCGCAGACGCAAGGCTATCTCGGCCTGAACGGCGGCGTGAACCTCGGCAACTGGCGCTTTCGCCACGAAGGCTCCTATTCGTGGTCGTCGCGCGGCGAGCGCCGCTACCAGGACATCGCGACCTATCTCCAGCGCGACTTGCCGTCGCTGTCGTCGCAACTCGTCATCGGCGAAAGCTACACGTCGGGCGAACTGTTCGACTCGACGCAGTTCCGCGGCGTGCGCCTGTCGACCGATGACCGGATGCTGCCCGACTCGCTGCGCGGCTATGCGCCCGTGGTGCGCGGCATCGCGAACAGCAACGCGAAGGTGACGATCCGCCAGAACGACGTGACGATCTACGAGACGACGGTCGCGCCCGGCAATTTTGAAATCGACGACCTCTATCCGACCGGGTACGGTGGCGACCTGCAGGTGTCGATTGCCGAAGCCGACGGCTCCGTGCATTCGTTCTCGGTGCCCTACGCCGCCGTGCCAATGTCGCTGCGGCCGGGCATCGGCCGCTACAGCTTCGTCGCGGGCACGCTGCGCAATCCCCACGGATCGAGCCAGCCGCTGTTCACGCAGGCCACCTACCAGCGCGGCCTGACCAACCTGCTGACGGCCTATGGCGGCGTCACGCTCGCCGGCGGCTACGCGTCGGCGATGCTGGGCGGCACGTTCAACACGTCGTTCGGCGCGTTCGGCGCGGACGTCACGCATGCGCTGACCGCGATCCCCGGCGCGAAGCGCTACAGCGGTTCGAGCGTGCGCGTCAGCTACGCGAAGTCGGTCGACGCGACCGGCACCGATATCGCACTCGCCGCATATCGTTATTCGACGGACGGCTATTTCGGCCTCAACGATGCGATGCAGGCGCGCGACGCCGCACGCGACGGCCGCTCGGCCCAGTCGGTCTGGCGTCAGCGCCATCGCGCATCGCTGGCGCTCACGCAGCGCCTCGGCACGACCGGCGGGCGCATCAATGCGACGGCATCGGCCGTCAACTACTGGAATCGTCCGGGCTCGGACGTCAACTACTCGGTGGGCTACACGAACCAGTTCCGCAACCTGTCCTACAGCCTGACGGCCACGCGGCAGCGCAGTGCCGGTGGCGACATGGGCACGCTCTACTACGCCAGCGTTACGATCCCGTTCGGCCGCGAGCGCCCGATGACCGTCTCGGGCAACGTGTCACGCGACACGCTCGGCCGCACCCGGTTGCAGTCGACGTTGTCCGGATCGCTCGGCGACGACCACGCGCTGTCGTACAGCGTCAGCGCGAACCACGCGTCCGGATCGAACTCGGCCACGGACGGCAGCGCCAACGTCACGTACCGCACGCGCCTGGCGGAAGTCAACGCCAGCGCGGGCGCGAGCACGGATTTCCAGCAGGGCTCGCTCGGCGTGCGCGGCGCGCTGGTCGCGCATCGCGGCGGCATCACGTTCTCGCAGCCGGTATCCGAGACGTTCGCGATCGTCGAGGCGCCCGGCGCAGCCGGCGCGCGCGTCACGAACGCGGCGGGCGTCAGGGTCGACGGCAACGGCTACGCGGTCGTGCCGTACCTGACGCCATACAGCCTCAACACGGTCGCACTCGATCCGAAGGGCATCCCGATGGATGTCGAGCTGAAGGAAACCAGCCGGCAGATCGCGCCGCGTGCCGGTGCGGTGCCGCTCATCCGGTTTGCGACCGACACCGGCCGCGCGGCGCTCGTTCAGGCGCGCCAGGCCGACGGCACGCCGCTACCGTTCGGCGCCGCCGTGCACGACGACACCGGCAAGGAAGTCGGCGTCGTCGGCCAGGCGAGCAAGATCTTCGCGCGCGGGCTCAACGACAGCGGTTCGCTGACCGTTCAGTGGGGCGCCGACGCCCACTCCGCCTGCCGGATCGCCTACGCGCTGCCGGTTGCGGAGCGTCGCCGGCCATTGCCCGGCATACAGACCGTCAAGAGCACGTGCCTGTCCGATTCGACGACCGCCGGCATTCAGTAAGGAATCCCTATGTCTCACTTTCGCCAATCGTCCGCATTGACCCGAACCACGAATCCGGCCGCCGCGGTGCGCGTCGCATGCCGCCCGCTCCGCACGCTCGCGGGCGCCTCCGCGCTTGTGCTCGCATCCGTCGCCTTCGCGACCGACACGATCGCCGCCTCCCTCTATGCGTTCGGGCAGGCCACCGTTTCCAGCCCCGGAAACGCCACGCCGGGCATGGTCGTCGCGCGTCACTACTTCACGCCGCAGGACGTATGCGGCGCGAGCACCTGCCAGATCACGGGCATCAGGATGTACCCCAAAGGCGGGGTGTGGGTGTCCGACGGCCCCGACCTGGAAACCAATGTGTCCGGCTTGTCGACGCGCATGCTCATCGACGGCAACGTGGCCGTCTCGTCGACGAAGGCGACGCTGCGCAATACGCTCGAAGTCATGCTGTTCCGCGACAGCCGGCCGCCGCAGGATGGGTCGCTCAATTCGGGGGCGCTCAGCGCCTATTACTCGATCGAATACAAGTCCGGCATCTTCGGCGCCTCGTCCCCGGTCTTCCTCGCCGCGAAGGTCAGCTTCATCAACGGAACGTGCTCGATTCCCGACCAGACCGTCACGCTGCCGCCCGTGCAGCACCATGTGTTCAAGGGTGTCGGTTCGACCGCCGGCGCGACGGACTTTCAGGTGCAGTTGAACAATTGCCCGGCCGGCTACAACCGGATCGGCTATCAACTGGCGCCGCTGGACGACATGGTCACCGGGTCCCCCGGCGGGATGCAGTTGCGCCCGGATGCCACGGCCAGCGGCATCGGCATCCAGATCGCCGACGCCGCGACGGGCCAGCCGCTACCACTGAGGAAGTCGCACACCGTGACGAGCTACAACCCGGCCACCGGCGGATCGCCGTCGATTCGGCTCCGTGCGTCCTACCTGCAGACAGGCGCGAAGGTCGGTGGCGGTTCGGTTCATGCCGCGACGCAGGTTCTGCTCGACTATCAATGAATGACGCGCCGCCGGGGCGGCCCTGACATCCGCATGACGCGGCAGCGTGCGATACTCGGCCCGTCGCGGATCTGTTCGGCTCCACCGGGAACCCCGGTGCGCCGGACGAGTCCATCTCCGTTCGTCAACAGCTCAACCGCATTAGGGAGGCGTTCATGCTGCAATTCATCGAAACCCTGGTCGTCGGGCTCATCGTCGGCCTCCTCGCCCGCGCGCTCAAGCCCGGCGACGACAAGATGGGCATCCTGATGACCACCGTGCTCGGCATCGTCGGCTCGCTGTTCGCCGGCTACGTCGGTCGCGCCGCCGGCTGGTACGCGCCGGGCCAGGGCGCGGGCTGGATCGCGTCGATCGTCGGCGCGATCGTGCTGCTCGTGATCGTCGGCGCGGTACGCAAGCGCATGAACTGAACGGCGCCCCTTCGGCTCCGACGCAAAACGGCCGCTCGGCTCCGAGCGGCCGTTTTGCTTTCCGGGCGGCGCAAGGCCGTTGCCTACACAACGGTCATGACGACCGTTCGTCCGCCAATCTTATGCCACCCGGCATTTCCCCGACTTGCGATTGCGCAGATTCAAACTACATTGTTTTTAGCAATAGGCAATCGTTTGCTTATTGCCATTATCTCGATTTTTTCATTCAAGAGGCCGGATCGTTTTGCCGTTTACGCATACAGCATCGCAGCGTTGACGGACTGCCACCCGAGCGGCCCCGCTGCGACGCGCTTCCTCTCTGGAGCCTGTCATGAAGCATCGCCATATCGCTGCCTCGTTCGCCCTGGCTGCCTCGCTTCTGGCCACTTCCTCGTCCTTTGCCGCCGGCGCGTCCGGCATCATCCACTTCTCCGGCATGATCGTCGAGCCGCCCTGCTCGTTCGCGCTCGATACGGCCGATCTCGCCCAGGGGCACGTACGGCCCGACTGTCCGCGCCCGGCAAGCGGCCAGATCGCGTTCGTCGACGCCGCGAGCCAGCAGGCCATCAAGACCACGACCTTTACTCAGGCCTCGCGCGCAATCGTTTTACCGAACCGTCCGGGCAACAATCAGGCGCCGATGATCGCCGTCGTGACGTACCAGTAAAGCCGTTCGCCGGCGCGGTATCCAACGGATTCCGCGCGCCGGTTTGCGCACGTGCGCGCTTCGCCGGTCAATCGCGATGGCGCGCGATCCAGTCGCTGAACGCGCGGATCTTCTGCTGGTTGCCGATGTTCTCGGGATAGACGAAGAAGTAGCGCGCGCCCGTCTCGAGCACGATGTCGAACGGCCGTTCGAGCCGGCGCGCGCTGACGTCGTCGTCGACGAGCGTCACGTCGCCGATCGCGACGCCGAAGCCCTGCATCGCCGCGTTCGTCGCGAGATCGAGCGTGTCGAACGTCGGCCCGCGCGCGGGATCGACACTGCGCTCGCCCGCGTGATCGAGCCACGCGCGCCAGTCGCGATGGTCGCGGGTCGGATGCAGCAACGTATGGCGCACGAGATCGCCGACCGCGTCGAGCGGCGACGTCTGCCGCAATTCAGGCGCGCACACGGGCGTCAGCCGCTCGTCGAACAACGGCAGCGCGAACACGCCGGCGCCCGGCGGCGACGTGCCGTAGACAATCGCCGCGTCGAACGGCTCGGTCGAGAAATCGACGACGTGCTGCCACGCGGTCGTGATCTGCACATGGAGATCGGGATGCTCGCCCTGGAAGCGCATGATGCGCGGCAGCATCCAGCGCATCACGCAGGTCGGCACCTTCAGCGCGAGATCGGTGCGCTGCCGCGTGAGCTTCATCGAAATATCGTCGATCCGCGCGAAGCTCTCGTTGACCACCGGCAGCAACTGCTCGCCCTCCGCCGTCAGCGTGAGGCCCTTTGCATGCCGCTTG
The DNA here is from genome assembly GCF_020419825.1 of Burkholderia sp. AU30198. Classification (NCBI taxonomy): domain Bacteria; kingdom Pseudomonadati; phylum Pseudomonadota; class Betaproteobacteria; order Burkholderiales; family Burkholderiaceae; genus Burkholderia; species Burkholderia sp. AU30198. The sequence goes on from NZ_JAIZSA010000001.1 coordinate 1,168,320, forward strand.
AACAGCGGAAACCCGTAATGCGCCTCGAGCGTCTGGATCTGCCGGCTCACCGCGCCCTGCGTGATGCACAGCTGCTCGGCCGCGCGCGTGAAGCTGCGGTGGCGAGCCACCGTCGAGAAGATCTGCAGCGCGTGCAGGGGCGGAAGTCGGCGCATGAAGAAGGCAAACGGAAAAACGGCGCGGAAGGACCGCGCGCCGAACCCGGCGCGCGCTGTCCGACACGATAAGCCAAACGCCGGTTTTGCGCGAGGCGCGGGACGCTCAGGCCGTCGCGGTGAGCGCGCCCGCCACGATGCGCGCCGCCGACGCGACGACGTCCGCGCGGGCCGCGGCGGCGGCCTGCGGCTGCGTGAACGACACGGCCATCACGATCGGCGCGCGCGACGGCGGCCACAGCACCGCGACATCGGTCGTCGTGCCGTAACCGCCCGTACCGGCCTTGTCCGCGACGCGCCAGCCGGGCGGCACGCCCGCCGCGATGCCGGTCGCGCCGCGCGCGCCGCCGACCATCCATTCGGTCAGCTGCGTGCGCTGCGGCTCGAGCAGCGTGTTGCCGAGCAGCAGCCGCTGCAGCGTGTCGACCATTCCGACCGGTGTCGACGTGTCGCGTTCATCGCCAGGCGCCGCGTTGTTCAGTTCGGGTTCCCAGTGATCGAGGCGGAACGACGTGTCGCCACTCGCGCGCGCGAACGCCGTGACGGCCTGCGGGCCGCCGAGCACGCCCATCAGCAGGTTGCCGGCGCCTTTGTCGCCCGACTGCAGCATCGCCACGCAAAGCTGCTCGATCGTCATGCCCGTGTCGACGTGGCTTTCCGTGATCGGCGAGCCCGACACGACTTCATAGCGGCGGTACAGGATGCGGCGCGGCAGCAGCGACGCGTCGAGCGAGCCGCGCGCGAGCATCGCGGCGGCAGCGACGACCGCGTACGTGCCGCACAGCGGGAAGCGCTCGCGCGCATGGTGAGCGATGCGCACGCCGTTCGACGTATCGAGCGCGGCGACGCCGAGCCGGCCATTCGAGGCCTTTTCGAGCGCGGTCAATTCGGCCTGGGCGGCATGGGCGCGCCCCTGGTCGGCGACCGGCGCGGAGCTGCACGCGGCGACGAACGGCGCGGCAACGGCGGCAAGCAACAGCGAGCGGCGGGTCGGAGAGTGGTCCATGAATGTGGTGGGTTCTATCGGAAACGGTGGCACGGAGCAACGCGGGCACGCGTCGAAGCAGCGCGCCCGTTCACGCCGACGGCCGGCCCGCGGCGGCATCCGCCGCACATCCCCGAAAGACGACCGTCGGCCCCGCGAAGCGCGGGACGCGCATGAACAGGCCCTAGCGTAGCAGCGACCGCCGCCACGTTCCAGCGCGACGGCCCTGCTTCACCCTTGTGACGAAGGCAGGTACGGCATCGGATTGACCGGCTTGCCGTCGCGCCGCACTTCGAACAGCAACGCGACACGCGCGTTGTCGAGGTCGCCCATCTCGGCAATCTCGTCGCCCTGGCGCACGATGTCGCCCGTCTTCACGAGCAGCTTGCGGTTGTGCGCATAGGCGGTCAGGAAATCCGCGTTGTGCTGGACGATGATCAGGCTGCCGTAATCGTTCAGGCCGGTGCCGGCATACATCACGCGGCCGGCGGCCGCGGCACGGACCGGGTCGCCGGGCCGGCCGGCAATCTGGATGCCGCGGTTCTGCCCCGGCCGGAACCCGTCGACGATCTTGCCGTTCGCGGGCCACCTGAGCGCGACACCGCCCGCATGCCGCTTCGTTTCCTTGACGACCTGACGGTCGCTCGCCGTCGCTGCGGCGGTCTGCGTCGTTGCAGGGTTGCCCGCTGCGCCGTTGCTCGCGGCCGACGATGCGGCCACCTGCGTGCCGGCCGCGCCCGGCGGCGGCAACGGCTGCTGCTTGACGATGCGGAGCACCTGTCCCATCCGCAGCTTGCCGTTCGCGCCCAGCTTGTTCCAGGTGCGCAGGTCGGCGATGCTGCAATCGTTCGCGGACGCGATGCCCGTCAGCGTGTCGCCGCGCTTCACGACGTACTTCTGCGCGACCAGAATCGGCGCCGGCGGCGGGCTGGAGGCCGACGGCGCAGCGACGGGCGCGCTCGACGGCGACGACTGTCCCGCCTGCGTGTCGCTCGGCGGGACGGACTGCGTGCCTGCACAACCGGCCATGACGAGCACGGCGGCCAGGCCCGGCAGCCACGCCGCGTGACGGTGAATCTCGCGCGTTTTCATGGACGATCCGACTCCGGTTTGACAATCTTTCAAGCATCTCAAAAACGGAACGGCCGACGTGTAACCGGATGCAAACAATGATGACAAACGATCACGAACCGGATGCCGGCCGGCATGCGTTACCGGTAATACGGTCCGATCCAGAAAAACTTGATGGTCTTTTTGCAGGAAAGCGGAAGAATTTTCGTCTCGGGAAACTATGACGGATTTGTTTCAATAGACGCGAAGCGGCGACAGCCATCCGCCGCGACGTTCAACGCAACCATGTGACGAGTTCGGAACAGGCCCACGCGATGCCGATGCACAGGAACAGCACGTGCGTCGCAATCTTGAACGACACGCCCCACGACGGATCGATCTGCATGACAGGCTCCCCGGTTGATGTGCGGCCATGATCCGCCACCGATCGCGCCCCGAAAATGCGGAACCGGCGAATCGAACCTCAGGCTGCGCCTGAGACCCCGGCCGGGATTCCCTGCTAACTTATCGGCCATTCCAACATGATCGCCCCCACTCATCATGCGCTTTGACCTGACCGACCTGCGGCTCTTCCTGAACATCTGCGAGGCCGGCACGATCACGAGCGGTGCCGAGCGGACCCACATCACGCTGCAGGCCGCGAGCGAGCGCATCCGCGGCATGGAGGACGAACTCGGCGTGCCGCTGCTGCACCGGACCAAGTCGGGCGCGCAGGCAACCGATGCCGGCCGCGCGCTCGAACACCACGCGCGCACCGTGCTGCAGCAGATCGACCACATGCGCGGCGAACTGCAGCAATACGGGCAGGGGCTGCGCGGGCATATCCGGCTGCTGTGCAACACGGCGTCGCTGAGCGAATACCTGCCCGACGCGCTCGCCGACTACCTGCCGCATCATCCGAAGCTGTCGATCAGCGTCGAGGAGCGCTCGAGCCAGGAGATCGTGCATGCGATCCGCAACAAGACGGCCGAGGTCGGCATCGTCGCCGATTCGGTCGGGCTCGGCGGGCTCGAACAGAAGCCGTTCCGCGAGGACTGGCTGATCGTCGTCGTGCCGGCCACCCATCCGCTCGCGGCACAGGACACCGTCGCGTTCGACGCGATCGCCGATGCCGACTTCATCGGCCTCACCGACGGCAGCGCACTGCAGGTGCATCTCGCGGACCAGGCGCGCGCGCTCGGCAAGCGGATCCGCTATCGCGTGCAACTGAAGAGCTTCGATGCGATCTGCCGCATGATCGCCAGCGGCGTGGGCATCGGCATCGTGTCGCGCCACGCGGCCGAGCGCGCGATGCAGACGATGGATGTGCGGCTCGTCGAGCTGTCCGATCCGTGGAGCCACCGTCGGCTGAAACTGTGCGCGCGGTCGTTCGACGCGCTGCCGAAGTACACGCGCGAATTCGTCGCGTTCCTGTCGGGGGAAGCGGGGGCGCGGTAACCTGCCGTACCGATGCATCCATCCGCTCCGACATGATGCCCGCCACCCACGATTCGCCCGCCCTTCCTGCTCGCCGGCTGGTGATCGTCGAGGGCATGATGGGGTCCGGCAAGTCGACCGCGATGCGCTTCATCGCGAAGCACCTGATGGCGGCCGGGCGCGACGCCGTGGCGATTCACGAACGGACGGACCCTCATCCTGTGCGGGCCACTGACGAACTCGAACACTGGTTCGAGCCGTGGCGCGATGCGACGGCCGCGCAACTTGCCGGGCGCGCGCTCGCGCGATGGGCAGCGTTCGCCGCCGACGGGCTACGCAGCGACACGATCACCGTGCTGGACGGGCAACTCTTTCACGGCGACCTGACCCACCTGCTCCTGATGGAAGGCGCCCCGCCACTGATCGAGACGTACGTGCGCGAACTCGCCCGCACGATCGCCCCGCTCGCGCCGCTCGTCATCTACTTCTGGCAGCGCGACATCGACGCAGCCATCCGCACGGTCTGCGCCGAGCGCGGCGACGACTGGGTCGCCTATCAGACTCGCTGGAAACTGGCCGCGCCGTACTGCGTGCGGCGCGGGTTCACCGGTCTCGACGGGCTGATCGCGCTGTACCGCGACTACCGTCGACTGACCGACGCACTGTTCGATCAACTGCCGCTCGACAAGCTGTCGATCGAAAACGGCGACCGCGACTGGTCGACCGTCGAATGCCGGATACTCGACGCGCTGAAGCTGCCGCGCGCGACTGACCGGGACGACCGTCATGGGCAAGCCCTCTAGGACACTGCTGTTCGCAGCGGCGCGCACAGGGAACTGGCACATCGTCGCGACCCCGCTGGCCGATGCGCCGGCGCGCCGATGACCGCCGACTTCACTGCGAACCTTATGGATAACGTTTTCTCTTAAATATTGGTGAACCTGCGTCGCCGAAAAGTCCTTCAGCCAGTCGCTTCCGCATCGACTTCCCGCGCTGCGCCTCATAATAAATTCCGCTAATTCACGAGATATTCGGATCTCGCCCCCTCCCTTCTTCCCACCATCCGGGTTTTTCCCGCCCCGCCAGACGTGAAAGTTCATTGACATCATGCCGATCGCTGCCTAAATTTGGAAAACGTTTTCCAATGCATCCGCGCGACGCCGGTCACGGCCCGTGCAGGGAGAACGCTTGCCCGCTCGATTGGTAATTCAGGCCGTTTGCCTTCAGGGATCAGGGTTGCAAGGCGGAGGCCAGGTACGGGCATCGAGCGCGGCGACGGCCACACCCGCCCGTCCTTCATCACTATTCAAAACTGGAGACACAATGCATCCGCGCAGCAGATTCGCGCTCGGCGCCGCGCTCAGCGCCCTTTCCGTCCTGTTCGTCAGCGCCTGCGGCGGCAACGACGTGACCGATACGCCGCCATCGTCTTCGCCGCCCCCGTCCACGACACCGTCGCTCGCGGCCAACTCGCTGCAGGCGCTCGTCTACGGCGCGCCCGACACCAGCGTGCCGGCCGGCACGAACATTCCGGTCACGATGATGGGCCAGATGCGCGCACTGTTCGACCTGATCCGGAAATCGTCCGACTTCACCCAGGTGGTGATGGATCTCGGCGACGGCACGCCGGTCCACGTGCTCGACACGAACACCGGCGACAAATTCCTGCCGGGCAAGCTCGCGCTCGGTCTGTCGTACATCCTGATCGACATGAAGTCGAAGAACGATCCGCAATACGCGAGCTACCTCGCGACCTACCAGACGATCACGACCGCGATGATGGCGCAGTCGGGCAGCAACTACACGTATGCGAATACGTCGTGGGGCGAGTACTACTACCTCGTCGCGCTGAACAACCTGAAGGCGCACGGGATGCTCAACGAAGTCTTCAGCGACGCGATGCTCGCGACGCTGCAGCAGCGGCTCACCTTCTGCGACATGTTCGGCCCCGATGCAAGCGGCAAGACCAATACCTGCCCCGCGACCGGCACGCCGATCGACATCGCGTCGCTCAACACCGCGCAGAACTACTATGCGGTGTCCTACGGCATTGCCGGACTGCGCCAGAAGCTCGGCTGGAGCAGCCCGTCGTTTGCATCGAAGACCGATCCGTCGGTCGCGACGATGGGCGCGCGCGACGCGCTGCTGTACACGCTCACGAACCATATCCGCAACGACTCGTCGGGCGGGTTCTCGGACGAAGCATCGAACACGCACACGACCTACTACGACCAGGCGCGCTTCGACCGCTACAGCACGCTGCTGATCGGCGAAGTGACCGAGCGCACGTTCGAGATGGGCAACGAAGCGAACCTCACGCCCGAGCTGAAGGGCTATCTGCGCAAGTCGGTCGACCTGATCCTGCCGCAGCTGAACGCGAACGGCCAGGGCTTCAACTACGGCCGCTCGATCGGCCCGTACGGCGATTCGGCGTTCATGGAAGTGCTGACGGCCGCGGCTAACGCCGGCGTGCTGACCGACCAGGAGAAGCAGGTTGCGTATGCGTTCATCTACCAGGCCGCGCATCGGTTCGACACGTACTGGTACGACCCGTCGCTGCGGACGCCGTCGGTGAACATGTGGGTCAAGGGCCGCGGCACGGACGCGTATCGCGGCAAGCCGCGCGTGATGGGCGAGAACTTCAGCCTGCTGCACCAGTACCTGTACGTGAATGCGTGGTGGAACAAGCTCGGCTTTGGCGGCCAGGCGCCGATGGCCGACGCGGACTACAACGCGTGGCTCGATGCGCTGCCGCGCTACACGCTCACCTGGTACAACCAGCCCGGCGACACCGCGCATCCGTACAGTGCGGCGCTCGTCACCGTGCGCGACGGCCGGCGCGTGATCAACCTGAACCTCAGCCAGGCGCCCGACTACAACTCGTACACGCCGTACTACCCAGTGCCGTTCTCCGACAAGCTGATCTACGGCACGACCGATCTCGGCTACGCGCTGCTGGTGCCGCAGGTGTCGTACAACGGGAAGACCTACATGCCCGTCACGTACTACAAGAACCTGAGCGTCCAGCAAAGCAACGGGCAGGTGATCGTGTCATTCGATACCACGAAGTTCCGGCTCGCGTCGAAGAACGCGGCATACACGACGGATCTCGACCTGCAGGTGCATACGGTGCTGACGTTCGCGCATGGTTCGATCGCCCGCAGCGACACGCTGAGCTCGGGCACGCTCACCGGCAACCTGTCGGTCGAAACGGACTTCACGTCGTTCGCGGATTTCGCGTCGACGCAAGCCAATGGCGACGGCGTGTCGGTCACGTACGCGAACAGCGCCGCAACCGGCTACGCGGCGTCCGGATTCGACGCCTGCGCGCTGTCCGCCTTCGACACGGTGAACGGCACGACGAACCCGCTGTCGACGACACCGATCGGCCAGTTGCATTCGAACTTCGCGTGCACGACGAAGCCGTTTGCACTCGGCGCGGGTGCGACCCGCACGTTCGGGTGGACGCTGAAGTACGCCGACCCGGTGTGACCCACGCTCCATGAATGATCCTGAAGCCGGTTGTCGTTGAAACCGGCTTCAGGAGCGTCACGGACAACGGGCATCACGCGCGTCGGCGATGCCCGTTCAAAGCCACCCCGACGCCGCCATATACGCACCCAGCGCGATCAGCCCGACGAAGAAGCAGCGCTTGAACGCCTTCTCGCTCATCACGCGCCGCGCATATTGCCCGCCGGCCATGCCCGCCAGCGCCGGCACGAGCGCGAGCGCCGACACGCCGAGATCGACCGTCTCCAGCGCGCCCGTCACGCGCAACTGCAGGCCGAGCACGATCGTCGATGCGGTGAACGACAGCCCGAGCGCCTGGATCAGGTCGTCCTTCGACAGCCGCAGCGCCTGCAGGTACGGCACGGCCGGCACGACGAACACGCCGGTCGCGGCCGTCACGACACCCGTCAGGTAGCCGACCACGGCCGACAGCCATTTCTCATGGCGGCCCGGCGCGGGCAGCCGCGCGGCGGCCAGCCCCCACAGCCCGTAGAGGATCAGCACCACGCCGAGTGCCGCATGCGTCCAGGTGCTGCCGGCTGCGAGTGCGGGCAGCCCGCCCGTCAGCGTGCCGATCGTCAGGCCGGCAAGCAGCGGCCACAGCCGGCGCAGCAACGGCCGGAACGACGGGCCGAGCCACAACTGCCACACATTGGTGATGAACGACGGCACGAGCAGCAGGCTCGCCGCGGCCGACGGCGGCATCGCGAGCGTCAGCAGCCCCATTGCGATCGTCGGCAGGCCGAGCCCGATCATGCCCTTGACCGCGCCGGCCAGCAGGAAAACCACCGCGATGATCGTCAGCGTCTGAATGTGCATGAAGGCATTCCGTCCAGTTGAGTACGGCGCCGATGGTGAACCCCGATCGCGCTGCCCGCCATCTGGCTTTGCCTGAGGCTGGCTAGGGCTTGCCGGACGGAGCCGGCGGCGCGATTGTGCCGTTGTGCCGTTGTGCCGTTGTGCCGTTGTGCCGTTGTGCCGTTGTGCCGTTGTGCCGTTGTGCCGTTGTGCCGTTGCGTCATTGCGCCGTTGTGCCGTTGCGCCGGCGAAACACGCGCCGCCGGCGTCAAGTCGGGCAGGGTCGTCCATGCAACGCCATCCAGGTTGCCGAACCTCGCCCCGGCCCCCGGATTCGAGCCGAATAAGGGGGCTGTTCCGAAACCAACGCCGATCCGAGGCGATCAGTCCCCGTGAGATGGCCCCCGCCCCTGCTCGCTGTCGAGGTGCGCCATCTGTGCGGCCGGATAACGCTCACCGGCAGCCGCCCCGGCGGGAACCGCCGCTTCGATGCGAGCAATGTCATTGACCGTTAGTTGCACATCAGCAGCCTGAAACGCGTCCTGAAGCTGCGTGCGCTTGCGCGCGCCGATCAACGGCACGATATCGCCGCCGCGCGACAGCACCCACGCGATCGCGACCTGCGCCGGATTGCTGCCCTTCTCGTCGGCGATGGCGCGCAGCGCGTCGACGAGCGCGAGGTTGTGCGCGAGGTTCTCGCCCTGGAAGCGCGGGCTCGCCGCGCGGAAATCGCGCTCGCCCTGCCGCGCCGTGCTCCAGCGTCCGCCGAGCAGCCCGCGCGACAGCACGCCGTAGGCCGTCACGCCGATCCCGAGTTCGCGGCACGCGGGCAGGATCCCGGCCTCGATCCCGCGCGACAGCAGCGAATACTCGATCTGCAGGTCGGCGATCGGCGCGACGGCCGCCGCGCGGCGGATCGTGTCGACGCCGGCTTCCGACAGGCCGATATGGCGCACGTACCCGGCCTTCACGAGATCGGCGATCGCGCCGATCGTCTCCTCGATCGGCACCGCCGGATCGACGCGCGCCGGCCGATAGATGTCGATGTAGTCGGTACCGAGCCGTTTCAGCGAGTACGCGACGAAATTGCGGATCGCCACCGGCCGCGCGTCGTAGCCGACAAACCCGCCAGCCGGATCGCGCAGCGCGCCGAATTTCACGCTGATCAGCACCTGGTCGCGTGCCCGGCCGCGCAGCGCATCGCGGATCAGCATCTCGTTGTCGCCCATGCCGTAGAAATCGCCGGTGTCGAGCATCGTGATGCCGTGGTCGAGGGCCGCGTGCAGGGTCGCGATGCTTTCGTCGCGGTCGGCCGGTCCGTAGAAGTCCGACATCCCCATGCAGCCGAGCGCGAGTGCCGACACCCGCGGGCCCGTACGGCCCAGTTCACGCGTATCCATGTCCGTTTCCTTGAGTGATGAATGAACAGGCCGGATTCTGGACGCATCGCGATGCGCGATAAACGCGAAACACTCAACCAAACCATTCGACGCTGATTAACAATGGAGCCTGCTCCCCTCCACCCACGCACTCGCCCCGCATGGATCATCTGCAAGCAATGCGCATCTTCGCGCGCGTCGCCCATCTCGGCAGCTTCACGAAGGCGGCCGAGCAACTGCAATTGCCGCGCCCGACGGTCAGCAATGCCGTCCAGTATCTGGAAAAGCACCTGAAGACACGCCTGCTGCAGCGCACGACGCGGCGCGTCGCGCTGACGGCCGAGGGCGCGACCTATTACGAACGCTGCATGCGGTTGCTGGCCGATCTCGACGATGCGGAAACGCTGTTCGAGGACGCCGGCACGATGCCGCGCGGCGCGATCCGCGTCGACCTGCCCGAGCGCTTCGCGCTGAACCAGGTGATTCCGGCGCTACCGGGTTTCCACGCGCGCTACCCCGACCTGCGTGTCGTGATCGGCACGACCGACCGCTTCGTCGATCTCGTCGCCGACGGCATCGACTGCGCGGTGCGGGTCGGCACGATGTCCGACACGTCGCTCGTCGCGCGGCGCATCGGCGAACTGGCGCAGATCAACTGCGCGGCGCCCGCGTATCTCGCGCGGCACGGCACGCCGCGCTCGCCGGACGAGCTGCCGGACCACGTCGCGGTCGGCTATTTCTCGAGCCGCACGGGCCGCGAGCTGGACTGGGAATATGCGGACATGGATTCGGGCCAGCTGCACGCGGTCAAGATGCGCAGCGTCGTGGCGGTCAACAGCTCGCAGGCCTATCTCGCGTGCTGTCTTGCGGGCCTCGGGCTGATCCAGGCACCGCGTGAAGGGCTCGGACCGCTGCTTGCCGATGGCTCGCTGGTCGAGGTGCTGCCGGAATGGAATGCGGAGCCGCTGCCCGTGTCGGTCGTGTTTCCGACCGGCCGGCATCTCGCGCCGCGCGTGCGGATCTTCGTCGACTGGCTCGCGGAAACGCTCGGGGGCACACCCCGGGCAGACTGACGGCAGCCGGCGCCGAGGCGCTCGGCCTCGGCACCGCCCACCCGATCAGAACTTGTGGCGGATCGCGGCGCGCACCGCGAACTGGTTCGACGACGCCGACGGGCCGTCGGTGCCGACCACGTAGCCGCCGTCGGCCGCAGTGCCGGTCTTGTCGCCGGCCACCTTCTGCCAGGCGCCCTGCAGGTAGACGTCGGTGCGCTTCGACAGGCTGTAGTCGGCCATCAGGCCAACGGTGTGGTATTTCGGCTTGAACGACCCGGCCGCGGCATCGAACTTGCCGTCCGTGTACACGTACTGCGCGCCCAGATAGAAATCGGGCGTGAGCTGGTACTTGCCGTTGATCTCGAAGTTCTGGAACTTCGTCGCGGTCAGCCCGAGGCCGGCGAACGTCGCTGCCGGCAGGTAAACGGTCGACACCGGGTTCTTCACGTCCGTCTTCGTGTAGACGAAGCCGACCGTGGCCGGGCCGAACGTGTAGTTGACGCCGCCGCCGAAGATCCGCAGGCGGTCGGCGACGAAGTTCGCATCGTCCGCCGCGATCGCGCCCGCGCTGCCGACGCCCGGATTGTTCGCCTGCAGGTACGCAGCCGCGACCTGCAGCCCGGCGAGCGAATACTGCGCGCCGAGGCTGTATTGACGGTTGTTCGAGAAGCCGGTGCTGTTGCTGAAGCTGTATGTGCCGCCGAACGTCAGGCCGTTCCAGTCGGCGCTCGCGTACTTGACCGTGTTGTTGACGCGGAACGAGTTGTCCGTGTTGTCGTTGTCGAACGGGTGCGAGAACAGCGTGCCGCCCCAGTTGCCGTTGGCCGTGAGCGGCGCGAGATAGTCGACGACCGAGTCGTACTGGCGGCCGAAGGTCAGCGTGCCGAAGCGCGACTCGCTCAGCCCGACGAACGCCTGGCGGCCGAACATGCGGCCGCCCTGGCCGAGCCGGCCGTTGTTCACGTCAAAACCGTTTTCCAGCGTGAAGATCGCCTTCAGCCCGCCGCCGAGATCCTCGCTGCCCCTCAGGCCCCAGCGGCTGCCCTGCGCATAGCCGCTCGCGAGCTGGTAATTCGATTTTCCGACCCCATTGACGTTCACGTTGTTCGTGTAATTGAAGCCCTCGTCGATCACACCGTACAGCGTCACGCTGTTCTGGGCGAAGACCGGCGCGGCGAAAGCGGCCAGCGCGGCGGCAAAAATGACGTGCTTCTTCATGACGGATCTCCGGAGCCGGGGGCCGGGCATGGTCGAGCGCCCGGCGATTGTTTGGTCTGTTGTATGTGTGGCCCGCAGGGCGGACGACGCGGTGTGCGGCCGCGTGAGGTCAAAATGGTGTCACGTCGCAAACCGTCCGTCCATCGGGGTATATGAACCCTGCTCAAACCGTTGCGCTCGTCCAACTGCCCCGTTGCGCAGACTGCCTGACCCGGCTTATCGGCAGCGGCAGGACGACCGACCATCCGCGTAAACCCGGTGTGCGCCGCATCGGTGGCACAATGCGCATCCGTTCGTCATTTCTTCACGAAGTCATGCTTCACCCCGATTCATGCGCGGCGCGTGCCGGCCGCGCCCGCGGCCCGCGCCGGGAGGCGGTCCGATGACCGCACCGGCCCGGGCCGGCCGCTACGCCGAGCTCGATTTCTTCCGCGGCCTCGTGCTGCTCATCATCGTCGTCGACCACATCGGCGGCAGCATCCTGTCGCGCGTGACGCTGCACGCGTACGCGCTGTGCGACGCGGCCGAGGTGTTCGTGTTCCTCGGCGGCTTCGCCACCGCGATCGCGTACAACTCGCTTGCCGAGCGGCACGACGAGGCCGCCGCGCGCCAGCGCTTCATCCGGCGCGCGTTCGAGATCTACCGCGCGTTCCTCGTGACGGCCGGCCTGATGCTGCTGATCACGGCCGCGCTGAACGCGTTCGCGATCGACGGCCCGAACATGCCGACCAACGACCTCGACGGCCTGCTCCAGAAGCCGCTCGCCGCGTTGCGCGACATCCTGCTGTTCCGCCGCCAGCCGTATCTCGCGTCGGTGCTGCCGATGTACGCGTTCTTCGCGCTGCTCGTCCCGCTCACGCTGCCGCTCGCACGCACGCAGCCGTGGCTCCTGCTCGCGTTCAGCGGGTCGCTCTGGTACGCGGCGCCGCACGTCGCGCGCTTCCTGCCGACCGTCGAAGGCGCGCCGTGGGACTTCAATCCGTTCGCGTGGCAGTTCCTGTTCGTGCTCGGCGTGATCGCGCGCTGCCAGCCCGTCTACCAGACGCTCGCACCGAAGCCGCAGGGCTGGCTGCTGACGGCCGCGGCGCTCGCGATCGTCGCGGCCGGCGCGTACTACCGGCTGCGCATCGAACCGTTCCCGACCGATCCGTCGATCAAGCAGAACCTCGGCGCGCTGCGGCTCGCGAACTTCCTCGCGATTGCGTGGCTCGCGGCCAAGCTCGTCCACCTCGGCTGGATGAAGAAGGTCGCGCACGCGATGCCGTGGATCGGCACGATCGGCCGGCAGGGGCTGCTGTGCTTCGTCGCGGGCACCGGCATCTCGCTCGCGGTCGACTCGCTGCTTTACCAGGCGACCGAAGGCTATCTCGACGTGAAGCTCGGCCTGATTGCCGATGTCGTCGCGATGGGCCTGCTGTACCTCGTCGCCAAACTCTACGGGCCGCTCGTCGCGCGGCTGCCGTTCCGTTCGCGGCGATGACGCGCCGCGCCGTCATGCGCCGCTGCTACGATAGCCGGCGCCTCTCCTGAAACGCTTCGACATGCGCCGACTCGCCCTTCCGTTCGCCATCGCCCTGATCGCCGGCTCCATCGCCACCGCCCGCGCCACGCCGGCCGCGTCGGCGGTATCGCCCGTGCCGCCGCCACCGGCCGTCCAGACCGCGACGACCCCGTCGGCCGCCCTGGAGCCCGCGGTCAACCCGGGCAGCAGCGTCGTGCTGCGCACGTTCCGGTCGGCATCGCTGAAGCGCGACTGGTCATATACGGTCTACCTGCCACCCGGCTACAACCCGGAAGGCGCGCGCTACCCGGTGATGTACCTGCTGCACGGCAACGCCGGCAACGCGAACGACTGGGTCACGCAGGGCCGGCTGCAGGCCACCGCCGACACGCTGATCGAGCGCCGCGAGATTTCGCCGGTCGTGATCGTGATGCCGCAGGGCGGCACCGACTGGTACGTCGACCGCAAGGAAAAGATGCAGAGCGCGTTCCTCAACGACCTGCTGCCCGAAGTCGAAGCGCACTTCGCGGTGTCGAACCAGCGCGCGGGCCGCGCGATCGGCGGCGTGTCGATGGGCGGCTTCGGCGCGCTGCGTTTCTCGCTGCTCGAACCCGGGCTGTTCTGCGGCGCAATGCTGCTGAGCCCCGCGATCTATGCGAACGAGCCACCGCTCAATTCCGCCGCGCGCTACGTCGGCGTGTTCGGCGACCGGCAGTTCGACCCGCGCGTGTGGCACGAGCTCAACTACCCGGCACTGATGCGCGGCTACTTCGCGCGCAGCTGGCGGATCCCGATGTTCATCGCGGCCGGCGACGACGACCTGACCATCCAGGCGGAATCGAGCGTGCTGTACACGCACCTGCGCCGGGCGCAGAACCCGGCCGAACTGCGCATCGTCGACGGCGGGCATACCTGGGACGTATGGCGCGGGCTGCTCGGGCAGGGATTGAAGTACGCGCTCGAATGCGTGAAGTGACGGCGGGCGGGCACTGCCCCGCCCGTCTTCGTCTGGCCGGCCGGTGACCGGTGGGCAGCAGGCCGACGACCAGCCCCGTATTCCGCGAACGCCATCCCGGCGTGCCTTTCGGGCCCGACGCCGGGCTCAAGGTGGCAAGCTCAAAACCACGTGCCACCCTGCCGTTCGCTCGGCTCCCCGGCCAGCGCGTCGAAATCGTGAATCCAGTCCAGGTGATGCAGCACGCTGTCGCGCTCGGCGAGACGCGCATTGCGCGCCTGCGCGGCCGGCCCGTCGGGCAGGTGCAGCACATCGGCCACGGAGATCGACGCGTACTGCACCTTGCGCGTGCGGCCGCGGCGCAGCCGCTCGTACGCTTCCTGCGCTTCGCGCCAGTTGCCCGGCCCGGCCTGCGCCAGTTGCGCGGCCAGCACCACCGCATCCTCGATCGACTGATTCGCGCCCTGCCCGTGGTGCGGCACCAGCGCATGCGCGGCGTCGCCGATCAGCGTCACGCGCCCGCGGCTCCAGCGGCCGAGCGGCGGCCGATGGAACAGCCCCCAGCGCTGGCTGATCGGCACGGCGGTGATCATCTGCACCACCGCCGGATGCCAGTCCCTGAACGCGCGCAGTTGCTCGCCCTCTTCCGACGGCATCACCCAGTCGCGCGACGGCCACGGTGACGGATGGCGCTCGACCAGCAGGAAATTCTGGTCGCCATCGTCGCCGATCGGATAGTGCAGCAGGTGCCCGTGCGGCCCGATCCAGTACTGAAGCGTCTCGGGATCGGGCAGCAGGCTCAGCCGCGCGGCCGGCACCACGCCGCGAAACCCCGAGCAGCCCGAATACAGCGCGTCGTCGTAGCCGAGCATCCAGCGCCGCGTGATCGAGCGCGCACCGTCCGCGCCGATCACGAGATCGGCATCGACGCGCACGCCATTGTCGAACGACAGCGTGACGCGATCGGCGTGCTGCGCGAGATCGGTCAGCCGATGGCCGAGATGAATGGATTCAAGGCCGACCGCCTTCGACAGCACGGCCTGCAGATCCGCGCGATGCACGCCCCAGTACGCGCCACCGAATTGCCGGCGATAGTCGGGGTCGCCGCGATGATGACCGATCAACGCGCCGCTGCGGCCGTCGCGATAGACGAGCCCCGGGATGTCCGCGCACACCGCGTCGAAGGCCGCGCGCAAGCCCATCCGCTCGTAGAAGCGCGTCGCGTTGGCCGACAGCGCGACGGCCGCGCCGACTTCGCGCAACACTTCCGTCTGTTCGTAGAGCTGCGCGTCGATGCCGTGCTCGCGCAGCGCGAGCGCGAGCGTCAGGCCGCCGATTCCGGCGCCGACGATCGCAATCTTCAGGTTCGTCTGCATGATGAAGGTGTCTCCGATGTTCCGATGGGGGTCTGCGGCTCGCGCAGCGGTCATGTCGATTGCATGTGCCGTATCGGTATTTTCAGGAGGCGACCTTCATCCCGCAATAAAATGAAGGGAATCTGCTTCATCACTGAAAGCAATGAACTACGCAAGGCGAAACCCCATGGAACTGAGCGATATCGACCTCAATCTGCTGCTGCTTTTCCAGCGGCTGATGCAGGAGCGGCGCGTGTCGAGCGTCGCCGAGCAGATGAACATGAGCCAGCCGGGCGTGAGCAACGCGCTCGCGAAACTGCGCCGCCGGCTCGGCGATCCGCTGTTCGTGCGCGGGCCGGGCGGCGTGGTGCCGACGCCGTTCGCACTCCGTCTCGCGGAACCCGTGTCGCAAGCGCTTGCGACGCTGCATGCCGCGCTCAATCCCGAGACCGGGTTCGATCCGTTGCGCGCCACGCGCACGCTGACGATCGGCATGACCGATATCGGCGAAGTCGTGTTCCTGCCGGCATTGCTCGAACACCTGTCGCAAGCGGCGCCGGGCATCGCACTCAATACCGTGCGCGACACGAGCGTCAACCTCGGCGACGAAATGGCCGACGGTCGCGTCGATCTCGCGATCGGCCTGCTGCCGCAGCTCAAGGGCGGCTTCTATCAGCGCCGCCTATTCGATCAGCGCTATGTGTGCCTGTTCCGACGCGGGCATCCGCTCGAGGAAGCGCCGCTGACGGTCGACGCGTGGCGCAATGCCGAGCATCTGGTCGTGGTGTCGGCCGGCACCGGTCACGGGCAGGTGGACGAATGGCTGAAGCGCCGCCGCGTGACGCGCCAGGTGCGGCTCACGGTGCCGCATTTCATGAGCGTGGGCTACATCCTGCAGCGCACCGACCTGATCGCGACGGTGCCCGAGCATCTCGCGCAGCAGCTCGCCGCGCCGTTTTCGCTGGGCTGGCGCGCGTTGCCCGTCACGGTGCCGGGCGCGCCGATTCACATGCTCTGGCATACGCGGGTCAATCAGGACGAGGGAAACCGGTGGCTGCGCGACGTGGTCGTCGATCTGTTTGCGGAGACCGGCACGCGAGCAAGGAAGGCCGCGCCCGGCAGGAAGAAATAATCACGGTTATCGCCTGCCACGGAGACACCAGGCCATGAATCCCCGACGCGTGCATTCGCTCTATCTCAGACATTGCCCCGAAGTCCAGTTGGTCAAATGCGAGTGGATCCATCTGCTGACGACCGGCAGCGTCGATCGCGACCTCCTTCGCAAGATGCTGTCGACGATCGGCGCCGTGGAAGTCCTGATCCACGTCCGCCGCAAAATCGGTGACTTCCTGCCGATCGAACCCGCGATCACCTTTATCGGCGAGCACATCGGCAAGGGCCAGATGCTCGTTTCCGATCGCGCATTCACGCACTTCGTCATCGTCGCGCACAACGGGGTGGCGGCTACCTGGCCGCAGTGCCTGACGCGAAGCCGGATCGAACTGCTGCCGGACGCAGCGGAATAGTCGGCCGACCGTCGGGCGGCATCGCGATATCGCGCTTTCCGATATCGATTGAATCCGTGCGCCGCCCATTTCGACTACATTGCCGAAGTGGCACTATCGTCGTTCATCCGCAGCCTCACCCGTCACTCAACCAGCAGGAAATCAAGCCATGTCTGTCTCGAAGTCGCAGAAATTCGCAGCCGTCACGGGCGCCGGCTCCGGCATCGGTCGTGCAGCGGCCATCGCGCTCGCCCAGGCGGGATTCACCGTCGCGCTGCTCGGACGCAAGGAGGAATCGTTGCGCGAAACGCAGGACGCGATCCAGGCCGCCGGCGGCGACGCGCACGTGTTTCCTGCCGACGTCACCGACGAAGCGTCGGTCGACCATGCGTTTGCGCAGATCGCGCAGCAGTTCGGCCGGCTGGACGTGCTGTTCAACAATGCCGGCCGCAACGCGCCGCCGGTTTCCCTCGACGAATACGATTTCGATGTATGGAACAGCGTCGTCGCGACGAACCTGACCGGCGTCTTTCTGTGCGCGCGGGCCGCGTGGCGCCTGATGAAAGCGCAAACGCCGCAGGGCGGCCGGATCATCAACAACGGTTCGATCTCCGCGCACGCGCCACGCCCCGATACCATCGCGTACACGGCCACCAAGCATGCGGTAACCGGGATCACCAAATCGCTGGCGCTCGACGGCCGCCGGTACTACATCGCGTGTGGCCAGATCGACATCGGCAACGCGGCGACGTCGCTTACGGACCGGATGACGCAGGGCGTCCCGCAGGCCGACGGCAGCCTCGCGCCAGAGGCGCGCATGGACGTCACGCATGTCGCGAACGCGATCGTCCAGATGGCGAACCTGCCACTGGACACGAACATCCTGAACATGACGATCATGGCGACGGCCATGCCGTTCGTGGGACGCGGATGAACGCATGCGCACATGGCGCCGCTGCCTGAAGGCGCCACGCTGCCCGCGGTGCTGACGCCGCCGGGCCGAACGCCGGCGAAGCCGCCGTCGCCGCAGCCCGGTGCCGTCCGTCAGCTGGACCGGGTTTTCTTGCCGGTGGACGGCGGCTTGACGATGACGAACTGACGGCGATCCTTGCCCCGGATCCACAGCGGCGCGTTGCCGCGCCCGCTCCACTCCTTCCCGCTCGCCGGATCGCGATAGCGCGCCGGCAGCACTTTCACGATGTACGCCCCCCGGCTGCCGTTGCGGCCGACCAGGTCGCGATGCTTGATCGCGTAGGTATCCATCAGCGAGTGAACCTCCGCGATCGCATCGACGCGTTCGCGCGCGCGTGCGCGCTCGATTTCCTCGTCCAGTTCGGCCAGCTCGACTACGAGCTGTGCATAGGTCTTGCTCGCGCTCATCTTCCGCTTCCTGCCCCGCATCCGCATGCTAACCAGCATGATTCGCATGACTAACTGACTGTTTCACGTCGCCCCGTGACGACGGCATTCACTCGATCGGCAAGCGACTCGCATCGGTGCATCGAAGCACGCGACACGAAGGCAACGACACGCCGCCATACACCGGCACACACCGGCACACGGTGCGCGCCTCCGCGTCGACACGATCGCCCGCCCGAAACGATCCCCGCTCGTGCATCCGGCGACACAATCGCGCCCCGCATTTCACATATCAAGTGATATTTGAAATGCGATCGTAATGGTATCCATCTTAAATATCAACTGATATCCTGCCTGCCATGAACATGGCCACCCTTCCCCCGCGGCTGAGTCGCGAAGAAAGCCGCTTGCAGACCCGCACCCATTTGCTCGCCGCGGCGAAGCGGCTGTTCGTCGACCGCGGGTTCGGCGCGACGTCGCTCAGGGATATCGCGGCCGAGGCCGGCTATACGCAGGGTGCGTTCTATTCGAACTTCGCGAGCAAGGAGGCGCTGTTCGTCGAACTGATGCGGGAGCGCTCGAAGGCGCAAGTGGGCCAGATCGCCCAGGCGCTGGGCGACCCCTCCGCGTCCGGGGAAGACATATTGAATGCGCTGGATGTCTGGTCGCGGACCGTCGATGCCGAGCCCGAGTGGTCGGTGCTGGGCGTCGAGTTCAAGCTTCAGGGGCGACGCAACCCCGCTTTTGCCCTCGCGTCCCAGGCGTTGCTGGACGCTCATCGCGATGGCCTCGCCTATTGCATCGAACAGGTTTTCGCGCGGCTGAAGAAAGTGCCGCCCGAACCGCCGACCGTCCTCGCCATTGCGTTCATGGGGCTCTCGCAGGGCCTGTCGTTGCAGCAGTCGATCCTGTCCGAGGTGCCGATCGGGCACATGATCATGGTGTTCCTGCGCAGCCTGCTGGCCACGGCCGCGCCGGTGCGCTGACCGCAAAGGTCACGCGGGCGACCCGGCAACGACCGGCTCCGCGACGGAGCCGGCTCGCGCGTGACGCCGTTCGACCCGCTGCGGCCGTTCGACATACGCGATGACGCCCGTGTCCGGGCAGTGCCGCCGCTCCGCTCACGAACACCGCACGGCCGCAACGACGCGCCGGCTGCGAACGGGCGGCGTCACGCCCGCAGGATTTCCACGGCGACCTGTTCGAACGGCACGCGCCCGTGTCGAAGCTCGACCGTGTCGTCGCTCCCGAAATCGATGTGGCCGCTGTTCAGCCCGCGATTCAGTTCGATGAATCCATCGATTGCGACGCTCGAGAACGGATTCGTCGCGAGTACCCCGGCCCACGCGGACGGCTCGAGCGCCACCGGCCGCACCGGCCGATTCAGTGCGCGCGCAAAGATCGCCGCGATGTCGCCGGGCGAATACGCCATCGGCCCTGCCAGACCGATCTTCCGGATGCCCGCCCAGTCTTCACGCAGAAGATCCGCCGCGACGCGGCCGATATCCTCGGTCGCGACCATCGGAATGGCGCGCTCGACCGGCACGAGCAGGCTCGGCAGGATACCTTGCGTGCGAACCGGATCGACGACGCGCGCCCAGTTCTCCATGAAATACGCCGCGCGCAGGAACACGACCGGAATGCCCAGTTCCGCCAGCCGTTGCTCGGCCGTGCGATTGGTCGCGATCACGCCGGTGCCGTCCGGCCGATCCGCGCCGACCGACGACAGCAGCACGAGTTTCGGCAAGCCCGCCGCGCGCACCGCGTCGGCGACGGCACGTGCCGTCACGTCCGCGTGTTCGAACAGGTTCTCCAGCGCATAGTTGGGCGGCTTGACCAGATACGCGCCGCGCGCACCGGCAAATGCACGCGTCAAGGCCGCGGAGTCGGCCAGATCCGCGACCGCCACTTCCGCGCCCTGCGCAGCCCAGCGCACCGCCTTCGCGCGATCGCGCACGACCACGCGCACCGCGACGCCCGCATCGATCAGGGCCTGGGCCGCGACGGCGCCCGTGCGCCCGGTGACACCCGTAACAACGAACATGTGTTCTCCCGTCAGACGCTCCACCCGTTGGAGCGATGGCTTCGATGATGTAGGCTGGCATCACATAACTCAAATGCATACCAATCATGTCCAGCATGCACGAAGTGGATTTGCGCGCCGTCGATCTCAACCTGCTCAAGCTGCTCGACGCGTTGCTCAAGGAGCGCAGCGTCACGCGGGCCGGCGCGCGGCTCGGCCTGACGCAGCCGGCGGCAAGCCGCGCGCTGGGCCGCCTGCGCACGCTGCTCGACGATCGCGTCGTCGTGCGCACGCCGAAGGGGCTGGAGTTCACGCCACGCGCGGCGTCGCTCGCCGTGCGCGTGTCGCGCGTGCTGTCGGAAGCGGCCAGCATCGTCGCGCCGGCCGTATTCGATCCGGCCACCGCGCGCGGGCAGTTTTCGATCGCGAGCCTCGATCACATGGCGCTGACGCTGATGCCTGACGTGAATGCGCGGCTGGAACAGCGCGCGCCCGGCATGAATCTCGACGTGCCGCCGTCACGCGGCAACAACGTCGAACTCGTGGTGGACGGCACGGCCGGTATCGCGCTCGGCGCGTTCGACGACGACACCCTGCCCGCCGGCATCTATCGTCGCAAGCTCTACGACGACAGCCTGGTCTGCATCGTGCGCAACGGGCATCCGGCGCTGTCCGCGCGGCTGACGCCGAAGCGTTTCGCGGCACTGTCGCACGTGCTGGTGACGATCGGCGGCCGCGGTGGCGAGCGGGTCGACGCAGCCCTCGCGCAGCACGGGCTGCAGCGGCGAATCGCGATGCGGCTGCCGCATTTTCTGGTGGCGCCGATGGTCGTCGCGAAGAGCGACATGACGCTGGTGCTGCCGCGCCGTCTCGCATGGCACGTCGCGCAGTCGATGCCGGTCACGCCGGTGCCGCTGCCGGTCGAGGTGCCGCCGTTCGCGTTGACGATGATCTGGCACGAGCGTACGCACGACGATCCGGCGCACGGGTGGCTGCGCCGGCAGATTGCCGAGATCGCGCAGGACATGGCGCCGTAGCGCGCGACCGCGAACGCTACCCCCGGTAGCGCAGCGCGTCGACCACCAGCGAAAACGCGGGGGACGCATGACGGCGGCTCGGGTAGTAGAGGTAGTACGGCTCGTAGGTCTTGCGCCAGCCCGACAGCACTTCGACCAGTTGCCCCGAGGCAAGCTGATCGGCGACGTACGCATGCGGCAGGTACGCCAGCCCGAGCCCGCTCAGCGCCGCATCGCGCGCCGACCCGATGCTGTTGCCGACCAGTTGACCATCGACCTTCACGCGCTGCTCCTTGCCCGCTTTCGCGAACACCCACGGGAAATATTCGCCGTGCGTCGGCAGGCGCAGGTTGATGCAGAGATGCTCGGTCAGGTCGCGCGGGTGTTTCGGCGCCGGCCGGCGAACGAAATACGCCGGCGCCCCGACGACCGACATCGGATGCGGCGCGCTGATCTGCACGGCGATCATGTCTTTGGCCACGAGCCCGCCGCGCCGCACGCCCGCGTCGTAGCGGCCGCTGACGATGTCGGTCAGCCCGTAATCGATATTGAGTTCGACGCGTATGTCCGGGTACGCCGGCAGAAGCCGCGTCACGGCCGGCTGCAGGACATGCTGCACCGCATATTCGTCGGCATTGAGGCGGATCGTCCCGGCGGGTTTGTCGCGCAGGTGGGTAATTTCGTCGAGGCCCGCGTCGATCTCGCCCATGGCCGGGCCGATCAGTTCCAGCAACCGGCTGCCCGCGGCGGTCAACGAAACGCTGCGCGTGGTGCGCGCGAACAGCTGCAGGCCCAGCCGCGTCTCGAGCGCGCGGATGACCTGGCTGAGCGCCGACTGCGAGATGCCCAGGCGCGCGGCCGCGCGCGTGAAGCTGCCTTCTTCGGCGACCAGCAGGAAGGCCGTCAGGTCCTTGAGGTTGTTGCCGTTCATTCAGAAGCTCCGCTTATTACTGCATCAAAATTTTTCTGGATTATCACCGAGCCTGTCAAGGTCTAAAGTCCTCCTTGCCGCGAGCACCGACGGTACGCCCTCCCCGACGGCATGCCGGCGTCCGGCTCGCTCACCGGGAGACCGTTCCCGATCCACTCATCGCGCGCAGGGCCCGACCGTCGACACGGCCGGCCACGCGCACACGACAGGACCTCACCATGAAAACCGTGACCTTCAAGAACCGCATGTGGGACGTGGCCGCCGATCTGCGCTTTCCCAAGGACTTCGATGAAACGAAGACCTACCCGGCCATCGTCTGCGCGCACCCGATCAGCAGCTGCAAGGAGCAGACGTCGGGCCGCATCTACGGCGAACAGCTCGCCGAGCAGGGGTTCATCACGCTGGCCTTCGACGCATCGACCCAGGGTGCGAGCGGCGGTGAGCCGCGCTTCAGCGAAGATCCGGCGCTGCGCGTGGAAGACTTCCGCTGCGCGGTGGACTACCTGGTCACGCTCCCGTTCGTGGACGAGCAGCGGATCGGCGTGCTGGGCATTTGCGGTGGCGGCGGTTATGCGGTCAATGCCGCGATGACCGAGCGCCGGTTCAAGGCGGTGGCAACGGTGGTCGGCGCCAACTATGGCCGCCTCATGCGCGAAGGCGACATGACGCCCGACTCGGCGCTGAAGACGCTGGACGCGATCGCCAGCCAGCGCACCGCGGAAGCACGCGGCGCGGAACCGCTGCTGACGACCTATATCCCGAACTCCCGTCAGGAATGCGAACAAGCGGGCCTGACCAATGTGGACATCGTCGAGGCGGTCGACTACTACAAGACGCCGCGCGGCCAGCAGCCCGGTTCGCCGAACCAGCTGCGTTTCGCGAGCCTCGCGCCGGCGGTCGGCTGGGATGCGTTCTTCCTCGCCGAGCACCTGCTGACGCAGCCGTTGCACATCGTCATCGGCGGCGGCGAGCCGGGCGCGTTCGGTTCGTACCGCGACGGCTTCGACCTGTACAGCCGCGCGCGGTCGAGCGAGAAGACGCTGCAGATCGTGCCCGGCGCCACCCACTATGACCTGTACGACCAGCCTGCGCCGACCGGCCAGGCGCTGGAGCAGCTGGTGCCGTTTTTCCGGAAGCACCTGGGGGCGTAACGCGACGGCGTCTGCCCGCTGCGAGCCGGGCCGCCTGGCGGGGGAACGTGCCGACGGCCGGCCTTGCCTGGACGTGGCCCGGCGGTCGGCTGCCGCCGCACCCTCCCGTGCCGCGCCTGCCTGGGCCGGCGTACCGAAGAGGACGGCAACGCAACCCGCGTTGCCGTCCTCTCCGCATTGCTTCACCGCAAGTCGAGTTGCGCCTTGAGAATCGCCTGCGCGCGATTCTTCACGTCCAGCTTCAGGTACACGTTCTTCAGATGAAACTTCACGGTGTTTTCGGACAGGAACAGTTTCTCCGAAATCTCCCGATTCGATGCCCCGCTGCACAGCAGCCGCAGAATTTCCTGTTCGCGCTGCGACAGTGCGCCGTACCACGCCGCCGTATGGAAACGTGGTTCGGAGGCCTGCACCGTATGCGGCATCTCCGCGTCGAGCGACTGGTCGAGTAACGCGACCAGTTCGGCGCCTTCGTCGAGCAGCGCCCGCCGGCAGCCGCCGGCGTTCGCCGTTTCGCGTACACCCTGCAGCGTTCGCAGCGCGAGCCGCGTGTGCCCCTGCCGATGCTGCACCAGCGCCTGCAGCACGTGCAGCTTGACCGACAGCAGCGGCCGCGCCGGCGTGATCGCCAATGCGGCTTTCAGCAGCTCGCCGGCCCGGTCGAGTTGCTGCCGGAACAGCGCGAGCCGGATCCGGCCGAGCAGCCGCCCGCTCAACATCTCGGTGATGGGAATCCAGACGGGATCCGATGGCGACGCGTCGTCCGTCACGTGCTGCAGCAGCGCATCGACACGCGCCGCATCGCCGCTGCGCCCGGCAAAGTAAAGCCGCTCCCACGCGATCATCTGGCGCACGCCGGACCACTGGCTCTGAAAGCTCAGGCGCTCCAGCGTGTCTAGCGTGTCGCGCGCCTGAATCATCCGGCCGCGTGCCGCGTGGATGCGCGCGATCGACACCATCGACAGCGCGATGAATTCCGGCACCGCCGCCAGCGCGATCTCGTCCTCGAACTGGGTCGCCAGCCTTTCGCCAATGTCGAGCGCATCGGCTTCATAGCACGCCCAGATCCGCGAGGCCGCCAGCGCCACGGCCGCCATGCCGCGATTCACGTAGGGCCACGGCCGTGTGCCCGACGTCGCGCGCGGCGCTTCGGTCGCGAGCCGCGGTTGCCCGCTGGTGACCTGCAGGATGCAGCGCAGCGCGAGCGTGTATCCCTGGCTGAACGCGGCCTGCGCGTGATCGTTGTGGCTGTTCGCCAGCACGAGCATGTGGTGGATGTCTTCCTCGTTCCACGTCGCCATCGCGCTGAACGTCAGCAGGTTCGCCGCGGCGCCCAGTTCGAACGCCTCGAAGATGTCGCGCGCCGGCTGATGCAGCACGGGGATGTTCGCGAGACGCGCGGCGCCGCGCAGATCGTTGTTGAACATCGTCGCCATCGCCAGCACGACATCCGGATTGTGCGCGGTGCCGTCATGTTCGCCCGCACGCGTCTGGTCCAGGTATGACAGCAACGGATGCGTCGGGCTCCCGCGGCGCAGGAACACGAGCGCCCACGCCACCTTGATCGCGAGACTGCGGTTGCCGAGCACTTCGTTCAACGGAAGCCGGTCGAACCAGTACACCACCGTGGCCAGTTCCGCGCCCGCGATCAGCCGCGAGGCCCATTCGTCGAGCGTGCGCACCGCAAGCGCGTACTCGCGCGCCTCGACCGCGTGATACATCGCCTCCTCGGGCACGCCGTGGCGCACGTACCAGTGCGCCGCGCGCCGGTGCACGTCGAGCACGCCATCGGGATCGTCCTGGCCGAGACGATCGGACAGGAAGCGCGCAAACAGGCTGTGATACCTGTACCAGCCCGGATTGCCGTCGAGCGCCTCCAGAAACAGGCCGTCCTGCTCCAGTCGCTGCAGCATGGCGTCTGCGTGATGCGTGCCGGTCGCCTCCGCGCACAGCGATCCGTTCAGGCGCCGCAGCAACGATGTCTTCAGCAGGAACACCTGCACGTCCGGCGGCTGCAGCGACAGCGTGTTTTCCGACAGGTAGCGCACCAGCTCCAGCGGCCCGCAATCTCGCATCTCGTCGACCGTATGCCAGGGATTGCCGCGCGCAAGCGCAAGCTTGAACAGCTGCAACCCCGCCGGCCAGCCCTCGGTGCGCGCCTGCACGAACGACGCGATCTCCGCGTCGAGCACCCCGTCGTCCCGGGCGGTCATGAACTCGACCGATTCCTCGGGCGAGAAGCGCAGGTCCTCCATCCGCAGCACCAGCGCCTCCTCGGCGACGAGCAGCGTGCTCACGCCGATGTCCGGCAAATTGCGCGACCCGATATAGATCCGGCAGCGGCCTGGCAGCGCGCGCAACAGGTCGCGCAAGAAACGCAGGATCGCAGGATCGCGGATCCACTGGAGATCGTCGATGCACAAGCCGATCGGGCCGGGAATCTGCCCGAATCGATCGAGCACCCAGTCGATCATGTTGTCGGTCGTCGCCGGCGACTGCTCGGGCGCCGGGCCGCCCGCGTCCGCCACCATCTGCGTGACCAGCGCGATGAAGTACGTTTCGAAGCGACGCGGATCGTTGTCGTTCTCGTCGAGCGTCAGCCATCCAACCGTCCAGCGCTTCGCGGTGCCGATCTCCATGATCTGCCGAAGCAGCGTGGATTTGCCGCTGCCGAGCGGCGCGTGCAGGATCACGACGTGCGGCACGCCGAGCCGCGTCACGCGTTCGAGCAACGCGTGACGCACGATCGCGCCGCGCCGCGCGGCCGGCGGGGAAAACTTGTGCTCGCGCAGATCCACGCCGTCATGACGCACGCTGCGCGGGATCGCATTTCGGGAAACGGTCACGATCATCCGGGTGAGGGGTCGGGTCGCTCATCCTGCCGCATTCGCGCGGCAGCTTCAAGCCGTGGCATCGCCTTCCGGCATCGCACGCGCGTCGGGCAGCGGCGGCGTCCACCCGCCCACCCGGGAAAACGCGGAGAACGCTGCAAACGGATTGCAGCAATAAGGCCGCAGGCACGCCGCCGATTCGTGCGCTGCGGGGTCGTCATCGCCTGGCGCGGCGGCTGCGTCCGGGAACGGGGCAGTCGCGATCATCGCGGCACCTCGGCGGCAAACGCGACGTAGGCATCCAGCGCGGCCGGATTGGCCATCGCGTCGCGGCTCGCCGCCTGCTCGACCGGACGCCCCATCAGGATCTTGCGCACCGGCACCTCCATTTTCTTGCCCGTCAGCGTGTACGGTATCTGGTCCATCGCGACCATCGTGTCCGGCACGTGGCGCGGGCTGCACAGCGTGCGCAACCGTTCGGCGATGCGCGCGCGCAGCGCGTCATCGAGCGTCTCGCCATCGCGCAGCCGCACGAACAGCGGCATGAAGAAACCGCCGCCCGGCAACTCGCAGCACACGACCAGGCTGTCGGCCACCTCGTCGATCTCCTCGACGACGCGATAGATCTCCGCCGAGCCGATTCGCACGCCGTATCGATTCAGCGTCGAATCCGCACGGCCGTAGATGTAGCAGCCGCCGTCGCGTGTCAGCCGCATGAAGTCACCGTGCCGCCATACGCCGGGGAAATAGTCGAAGTACGACTCGCGATAGCGCGCGCCGCCGTCGTCGTTCCAGAAGAAGATCGGCATCGACGGGGCCGGCTGGGTCACGACGAGTTCGCCCACTTCGTCGACGACCGGCTGCCCGTCGTCGTTCCACACGTCGACCGCCATGCCGAGCATGCGCGCCTGGATCTCGCCCGCGTGGACGGGCAGCGACGGCACCGCACCCACCAGCCCGCTGCACAGCTCGGTGCCGCCCGATTGCGACGTGACCCACAGGTCCGGTTTCACGTTGCGGTAGAACCACGCGAACGTCTCGGGCGTGCTCGGCGCACCGGACATCAGCACGCTCCTGAGTGCCGACAGGTCGAACTGCCGCCCCGGCTCGATGCCCGCCTTTTCCATCATCTGCACGAAGGTCGGACTGCCGCCGAAGCAGGTGGCGCCCGCATCGGCCGCGAGCCGCCACAGACACTCGGGGCCGCCGTGCATCGGGCTGCCGTCGTAGAGCACGGCGGAGGCGCCGGTCAGCAGCGCGGCGACCAGCAGATTCCACATCATCCAGCCGGTCGTGCTGTAGAAGAACATCACGTCGCCCGGGTGCAGGTCCATATGCAGATGCATCAGCTTCAGGTGCTCGGCAAGGATGCCTGCATGACCATGCACGATTGCCTTAGGCAAGCCCGTGGTGCCCGACGAGAACACGATCCACAACGGATGATCGGCGCCGACCCGCTCGAAGCGGAACGTATCGGCCGGCACGTCGGGGCCGGCGAGCAACGCGTCCCATGCGTGCACCGCGCACGGCAGCGACGCCGCGTCGGCCGGCATCGCGTCCGCCACGTGCGGCAGCCAGACGAGCGTCTGCAGCGACGGCAGCGCCTGCGCGATCTCGGCGACCTCGCGCCGGCGGTCGAATACCTTGCCGCCGAAGCGGTAGCCATCGGCGGCGATCAGCACCTTCGGCGCGATCTGCTGGAAGCGGTCGACGACGGTGCGCACGCCGAAGTCGATCGCGGCCGACGACCATATCGCGCCGATGGCGGTCGTCGCGAGCATCGCGACCGCGCACTCGGGTACGTTCGGCAGATACGCGACGACGCGATCGCCCGGCACCACGCCGAGTTCGCGCAGGCGCGTCGCGAAGCGCCGCACCTGGCTCGCGAGATCGGCAAGCGACATCGTTTGCAACGGTCGCGTTTCGGACGCGTAATGGAAGGCCGGCGCCGCCCCCGCATGCGCGGCGTTCTGCAGCACATGCTCCGCGTAGTTCACGCGCGCATCCGGAAACCAGCGCGTATGCGGCATCGGTGCGCCATCCGTCACGCGTCGCGCCGAGCCGTCGTACCGCACGCCGTACCATTGCCAGATCGACGCCCAGAACGCGTCAGGCTCACGTACCGACCAGCGCCATAGCGCGTCGTAGTCCGCACAGACCAGATCGCGATCGGTCGCGAGCCAGTCGAGATAGCGCGCAAGATGGGAGCCGCGCACGAATGCCTCGCTGGGTGTCCACAGCAGTTCGCCTTCGTTCACCATGTCAATCGCCTTTCATGTAAGAGCGCGAGCCGTTCGAGAACGGTCTCCGGATGCGCCGCGGCGGGAATGTCGGCCACGTCGAACGCCTTGGGGTCCGGCGCCGGCAGGCCGCCATCCTGCCAGAACGCGTCCGGCACGACGATACCGGCCGCGCCGTGCCCGCATCGCGTCGGCGCGATCGTGAAATCCGGGCCCTGGCCGTCGGCAAGCGAAACGGCCGCCGGCCATTGCATTCCCCAGTCCCAGCCGTAATGCGTCGCGACGTTCGCGACGGGTTGATAGAGTTCGAGCCACAGCGCAGTTTCGTCTGCGTCCCAGGTGCGCGACTCGCGCAGCAGCACCGCGTCGACGCCCGCCGTCGCGAATACCCTCAGAAAATCCGCAATGCTCGACGCCGCGGCATCGGCGGCGTCCTCGTCGACCTCGCCGCCCGGCGAACCGCCTGCCGACGCAAGCGCCAGCGCCGCCCAGTCGCGTGGAGACGGTAGCACGAGTGCAAAGATCGCATCGGGCAACGCCGCGCGCAACGCGCCCGCCAGCGCGGCCGCATGCTCGCGCAGCGGCGTGCTCGCGATACATGCCTTCAGCGGCAGATGCGCGCGCTTCGTGTTCGCGGCCATCGCCCCCTTCAATGCCGTGTCGCGCGTCAACCATGCGGCGGCAAGGTCCGCCAGCGGCAGCGTGAGCACGTCCGATCCGAGCAACCCGTGCGCCTGGCGTGCCCACGCGACGCACGCGGCACTGTCGAGCCACGGCGCGCTGCCGCCCGCGAGCAACGGCACGCTGTAGCGAGCGTGATTCAGCCAGAGCGGCCGGCGTACCCGAGCGGTATCGATGAGTCGAGACATGATGCGTTCCAGTTCAGCATGAGGCCGGGCGGCCGTCGATCACGCAACCGCCGCCCGTCCTGCAGGAAAAATCGTTCGGCGCGGCGGCCCCCGCCGCGCCTCGGCCATGGCACCGGCTTATGCCTGCGCCGCCTTGCCGGCCAACTGCGCCTCCAGCTCCGCGATGCGGACATCCTTCGGATCGAGCATGAATGCCCCCTGTATCGCGTCCGCCGGCATCCTGACGCGCTGGCCCAGCGTCGTCGCGTAGATCTCGGTGCTGTCGTTCCAGCTACCGAAGTACGGCAGCGTCGCAGGCGGTTCGGGCGTCACCCAGGTGTCGCAGAACGCGTCGAACGGCTTGCCGCGCGCGATCCGTGCGAGCCGTTCGGCCGCCCGCGCTTCTGCCGTCGCCTCGACATCCACGACCAGCGTCTCCTCGTCGTAGACGACCTTGTAGATGTCGCGTGCGTTCTCGTGCGACATCAGCTCCTCGAGAAGATCCTTCATCACGAGCGCCGGATCGCGTTCGAGCACGTCGCCATAGCCGCCGCCCGAGCCCTGGCAGATCATGTAGATCTCGCCCTCGTTGCAGATCTCGAACGTCATGCCCATGTCGTGGCTGCTGTACTGCGCGCCCGGAATCGGCCGCTTGTTCATCAGCTCGACGATGTCGAACGTGTCGACGGCCTTCGGGTTCTCCTCCAGTACCTTGAAGATGTTGATGCCCTTGATCTTCATCAGCTGGTAGCTCGGGCACGAGTAGCCGCCGAACAGCCCCTGCGCCGACGGGAACTTCGAGCCCTCGCAGCCCGTCATGAAGCCCCACAGGCCCGAGCCGCGCGCGGTCGCGATCTGCTCGTAGCCCATCCCGCCGCGATACTTGCCCCAGCCGATCCGGTCCTTCGCGAGCCGCTGCGCACCGAGGCGGATGATCGGCGTATCCTCTTCCGCGATCTCGTGCTCGCCCGTGTCGCACATGAAGCCGAACACGGGCGAGATCGAATGCTCGCCGTCCGCGTGGCTGCGCGCGCCCTGCCCGTTGCCGTTGATGTCCGCGCAGAAGTTGCCGGTCACGTCGCCGTGCTGCGTCAGGCCGCCGTAGATGAACGTCGCCGCCTGGTCGTACTGCGACGCGATCACCGCCGAGTAGCGGTGCGGCAGGCTGTAGCTCAGCTTGTTCATCGGAATCGTCCACACGACGCAGCCCTTGAACAGCGGCATCAGGCTCATCGCCTGCGGCATCTCGCCTTCCGCATCGAGGATCGAGTTGCGATCGGTGATGATCTCGATCGGCGACAGCACGGCCATCGTATGCGGCAGGTCGGGCCAGATGTTCTGCAGCAGGCCCGTGCACAATGCAGCCTTGAACGACGCGATGTTGGTATTGACCGAGCGGTTCATGAACTGCGGCGCCGAGCCGCGGAAATCCATCACCATCCGGTCGCCCTTCACGGTGATCGCGCACGAGATTTTCTGCAACGCGTTCTCGCGCAGGCTGGAATCCATGAACTGCAGCACGCGCGTCGTGCCGTCGGGCAGTTCGCGAATGCGGCGGCGCATTTCCGTTTCGACGTCTTCCAGGTGCGTGCGCAACGTGCCGATCAGCGCGTCGCGACCATACTGGTCGAGCAGCGCGATGATCCGTTCGCGCAGGCGCAGCACCGCGTGCAGCTTCACCTTCATGTCCTCGAGCTGGAGGCGCGGGTCGCGCACCGAGTTCTGCAGGAACGTGACGAGGTCGCGCTTCAGCTCGAAGTTCTCGACGATCTTGAACGGCGGCATCTTGATGCCTTCGTCGTACTTGCTCTCCGCCTTGGCCGGGAGCCCGCCCGGTTCGGTCGAGCCGTTCTCGCCCTCGTGGATCGTCGACGACAGCCAGCACACGAGTTCGCCCTTGTAGAACAGCGGCATCATCATCGACTGGTCGGTGTTGTGGATGCCGCCGTAGCGCGCGTCGTTGTGGATGAAGCCGTCGCCGTCCTTCACGCCGACCGTCGGGTCGTTCACCCAGTTCTTGATGATGAAGCGGATCGGATAGAAGCAGCACGCGGCGAACGCGATGATCCCGTGCGGCGCGATCATCGACAGGTCGCCCTGCGCGGTGTAGATCGCGGTGACGAGGTCGCCCCACTTCGCGCCCGGCGCCGCGCCCATCTGGTTCACCATCGTGAACGCTTCGGACAGCGCCGAGTTGATCAGCCCGCGCACATGGTGGACCTGGTGCGGGTCGACGCCGCGCTCCAGCACGTCGTTTTCCACCTTCGAGCGCGGCAGGATGCTGTGATTGCGCATGATCTCGGGATCGGGGCCGAGAAACAGCGTGTTGTCGGCGATGAACTTGTCGAGCAGCGCCCGGTCTTCCGCATTGATGTCGTTTTGCATGTCGAACTCCTTGCTTACTTGCGCAGGAACCACGCGCCGCCCTGGGCCGTCGCCTGATAGATCCAGCCCGGCTCGACGAGGAACGTCGTCGCGCGTGTCGTGATGACGGCCGGCCCTTCGATCTGCGTGCGCTCGGCACGCGCGCGGTCGTCGTAGATGGCGGTACGTTGCGGGCCGTCGTGCCCGACGAAGTGACAGTCGCGGTAGCCGACCGGCTCCGGCGGCGGCAGCGGGTTGTCGCTGACCGCGAGCTTCGCGAACTTCACTGACGGCTGTTCGACGTACGCACATACGCGCAGCGTGTTGATCCGCACGCCGGTTTCCGGGCTTTGCGAGCCGTCCCCGAAGCGCGAGCCGTAACTCTCGTGGAACAGCTCCATCAGCGTCAGCACGTCGCGCTGCGTCTTCAGGCGCGAGATCGGCGTGACGACGGCCGTCTGCACGCGCTGGTTGCCGTAGCGCATGTCGAGTTCGAGCCGGTAGCGGATCTGCGACGGGTCCATCCCCTGCCGTTCGAGATCCTCGCGCCCGCGCCGCTCGAGTTCCTCGACGCCGCGGTTGAACGTGTCGAAATCCAGGAAGAACGACTTCGTGTTCGGGTTGAACAGCACGGTCCACGTGTTCATCTCGTGGATATGCATCTGGTTCACCGTCCCCGCACCGCATGCGGAGAACGTCGACGAATACGGCGGCGCCAGCACTTTCGCAACCCCGAGCGCGGACGCGATCCCGCACGCATGCAGCGGCCCGTTTCCGCCGTACGCGAGCACCGTGAATTCCTTCGGCTCGAAGCCGCGCGTGCGCAATTCGGTGGCGATGCCGTTCGCCATCGATGCGTCGACCTGCTTCTTGATCAGCTTGGCGGTTTCGATCACGTCGAGATCGAGCACGTCGCACAGGTCGTCCTGCATCGCCTGCTTCGCGCGGCGCGGATTCAGCGGAATGCGGCCGTTCGCGTAGTTCTTCGGATCGAGATAGCCGAGCAGCAGGTCGGCGTCGGTGACGGTCGGATGCTGGCCGCCCCGGTCGTAACACGCGGGCCCCGGATCGGAGCCGGCCGATTGCGGGCCGATCTCGACCGTCTTGTACATCCGCTCGTAGCGCGCGATCGAGCCGCCGCCCGCCCCCAGCGCGACGAGGTGCACCATCGGCACGCTGACGAGCCAGCGGTCGATCACCGGGTTGAAGTCGTAGAACTTCTGCCCGCCCTGCACGACGATCCCGATGTCGAAGCTCGTGCCGCCCATGTCGGTCGCAACGACGTTGCCCAGCTCGGCCGCTGCCGCCAGGTACTCGCTCGCGGCGATGCCCGACACCGGCCCGGAGTGGACGGTCTGCAGTGCGTCGGTCGAGTTGAGTTGCGCCATCCCGCCCGAGTTGTGATTGACCAGCATCGGCTTCGTATAGCCCTGCTGGCGCAGGTTCAGCTCCAGCGTGCCGAGCCCGTGGTACATGATCTGATGCAGGAACGCGTCGATGATCGACGACGTCGCGCGCGAATACTCGCCCTTGCGGCCGACCACCTGGTGCGACAACAGCATCGGAATCGCACCGAGCATGTGCGCCGGGTACTCCTCGAGGAAAATCTCGCGCACGCGCAGCTCGTGCACCGGGTTCACGACGCTGTTCGTGAACATCACGACGAGCGCCTGCGCGCCGGCGTCGACGAGTTCACGGATGCGCAACCGCACGTCGTCCTCGTCGAGCGTCCAGAACACCTGGCCGACGTAGTCGACACGCTCGCGAATCTCGCGGATCAGCGGAATCGCCACGAGCGGCTCCGGGCGCGCGGCATTCGGAATGTCCATCTGCTCGTGTTCGGACAGCCCTTCCCCGTAACCGCGGGCACGCGACAGCGGCACCGTGTGCTTGAAGCCCGTCGTGACGAGCAGGCCGACGCGCGGGCCCTTGCGCTCGATCAGCGCGTTGGTGCCGAGCGTCGTCGCGTAGCGCACCGAATCGACTTCGGACAGCAGCTGGGTCGGCGTCAGTTCGAGCTGGCGGCACGCGTCCGCCAGCGAATCGTTGAAGCCGACCGCCAGATTGTGGTGGGTCGTGAGCGACTTGCCTTCGACGCAATGATCGCCCCATGCCACGAAGCAATCGGTGAAGGTGCCGCCAATGTCGACGGAAACACGTTTCATGATCGAATCTCCCCGTGGCTCAAGTGGACGACGCGTCGGTGCCGGCACCGACTGCGTGGCGATGATGGGCGGCTGCATGCAGCGCGCGCTGCAGCTTCACGCGTTCGAGTGCAAGATCGGGCGCCTGCGCGGGCTCCGTCATCTCTTCGCGATCCTTCCATTGCAGCTTCAGCGCGTCGATGTCGAGATCGATGTCGTGCAGCGGCGGATGGCCGGGCGGCAGGTATTCGGCTTCGACGAGCACGCCACATTCCGGGCAGTAGTATTCGAGAATCCGGCACCAGTCCGGGTCCGGCGAGTACGTGCGCGCGTAGCGGTTCGGATCGAGCAGCGGCTTGTGAATCTCGCGCGGATCGCGATCGTGGACGAGCAGGCCGCGTTTGTAGTTGTCGCGCGCGCTGCCGTGCGCGTGACCGCAGCGCCGGCACTCCCACTGTTCCGTGCCGAGATCGATGCGCAGGGTTTCGGTAATCAGGACTTTCATTATTCGTTCTCCGTGCCGCGACTGAGCAGGATGTCTCCGGCGGAATTGATGTCGAAATGCCAGCCGGCGTCGATGCGCCCCGTGAAGAAGGCTTCCTCGAGTACCGCCGGGCCGGCCGCGCGTACCGCAATGCCCTTCGGCTGATCCTCGACGCGGTACAGCGGCAGGTCGACTTCGCGGCCATCGACCACGACGTGCCGCGTGCCGTGCGCAACCGCGGGCTGGTGGTCGGCTTCGCCGAAACGCCCGTCCAGCGTCGCTTGCGGCATGCGCTTGATCGCGGTCAGCGACACGGACAGCGTCGCGTCCGGCGCAAGCCCGGCCGGCAGCGTCGTGCCGTTCACCGCGTACTCGGTACTCCGGCCGTCGGCGCCGGTCGCTTCGACCGTATAGACCAACCGGCACTCGTCGATCGCCGCGTCTTCACCGAACATCGCACGCGACGCCTGCGTGAACAGCGTGTCCATCGCCGCAGCGAGTGCGCTGTCGGTCGCTTCGGCAAGCGGCGCCGAGAAGCTGTGACCCACATCCGAAAAGCCGATTCCGTACGCGGAAAACACGGCCGCCAGCCCCGGAATCAGCACCCGCTTCACGCCGATCGCCTCCGCAACGCGGCACGCGACGAGCGCGCCCGCGCCGCCGAACGCGGCAAGCGTCGTGTCGGGCCGAATCGGTGAATACGCGGTGAGGCTGTCGGCGACTTTCTTCACCCACGCGGCTTCCATCGCGGCGAGCGCTTCGAGGTCGCCCATCTTCAGCGGATCGGCCACATGCGCATGAATCGCCTGGCGAGCACGCGCCTTGTCGAGCTGCAGCTTGCCGCCAAAGAACGACGCGGGATCTAGCAAGCCTGACAGCGTGAACGCATCGGTGATCGTCGCCTGCGTGCCGCCCAGGCCGAAACAGGCCGGCCCCGGCGCGCTGCCGACGCTTTCCGGCCCGACCGCGATGCGTTCGCCCTGCACGCGGATGATCGAACTGCCGCCGACGCCCGCGCTGACCACGTCGCACAACGCGAACGACGTCGCGACGCCTTCGACGCTGCCGTGCCGGTCCGCGCGCACGCCCCGTTCGTCGACGACACCGATGTCGGTCGTCGTTCCGCCGATGTCCATCGACAGCAGATGCGTCAACCCGTAGTGCCGGGCCAGCACGCGCGCGCCTTCCATCCCGCCGCGCGGGCCGGAACTGTAGGTCTTCAGCGCGATCGTCTTGGCGACGCGTCCCGCATATCCATCGTTGCGGAACACGAGCAGCGGGCTCTGCGCGCGCGCGTCGCGCAGCTTCTGTTCGGCGCTGTAGAGAAAGCGCTCCATCGCCGGATGCAGGAACGCGTTGAACAGCGCGGTCCACGTGCGGCGCACGTCGCTCGCATCGTCGGCGATTTCGTGCGCATACAGGATCGGCAGTGCGCCGAGCAGGTGCGGCGGAAAGCTGCGCAGCAGCCTGCGCTTCAGGCGCTGTTCGAGTTCGACACGCTGCGGGCCGCCGATCGCCACGACGAGCCGGTTGGCCCCCGACGCCGCGAGTTCGCCGACCGCGCGCACCACGTCGGCTTCGGGCGAATCGCCGGACAGCGTGATTGCGCGGCTGCCGATCACCGCATCGAACAGATCGGCGGCGCCGTCGGCGTCGCGCACCTGCGCGGCCGACAGCGTCCCGCCGACCACGAGCCCGAGCCGCGGCCCCTTGCGCTCCACGAGCGCGTTCGTCCCCTGTGTCGTCGAGTAGCGGATCGCAGCCGTCGACAACAGCAGCGCCTCCAGGTCCTCGTTGCCGTAAATCGCCACGGACGCCTTGCGCAGCCCGTCGAACAGGCATTGCGACAGGTCGTGCGGCGTGGTCAGCGTTTTCGTGCGGATCACGTTGTCGCCGTCCATCACGCAGATGTCGGTCAGCGTGCCGCCGTTGTCGATGTTGATCAGGCGATGCCGCGCGGTCCGTGTGCCGGACGTGCCCGATACCGCGGGCTGGATCGAATCGGTTGGGATTGTCATGAGCTCTCTCGCTTCGTGATCGGCCGGTTCAGGCGCGGCCCGGCTGCCGTGCCCGCGCGGCACGGCGCGTGTCGATGGGCTCGCGCGGTTCCGTCATGCAACCGTGCGGCGTCGGAAAAGGAAGGGAATGCACGTCGTCTCCTGTCTGGTTATGTTCGTCGTGGGATCAGTGTAGGCAGCGGCCTGTCGGCTGCCGCCACCCGTCCGGGTAGTTATCGGGTATGGATTGCCCGTATCGGTCGCGCTCGCGCGTCAGGCACCGGCCGACGCGTTCGCGCCCGCCCGTTCGATCGCCGGTTTCACGCTGTCGATCGCACCGCCGCCGTCACACGGAATCACGGCGCCGGACACGTACGACGCATACGGCGATGCAAGGAACAGCGCGAGATTGGCTATGTCGTCGGTCGTGCCGAACCGGCGCAGCGGCACGGCCGACTCGGCCAGCGCGAGTTCGTCGTCGGTGCGGGCGATCAGCTTGCGAAAGCCTTCCGTGCCGTCGATCGGGCCCGGCGAGATCGCGTTGACGCGCACACCGTCGGCGCCCCATTCCAGCGCGAGCACGCGCGTGAGTTGGTCGATACCGGCTTTCGCCGCGGAAGCGTGTGCCTGATGGCGCATCGGCACCGTCGCCTGCGGCGCGGTGATGCTGATGATCGACGCGCCGGGCTTGCGCAGATGCGGATAGGCCTGCCGCATCACGTTGAACGAGCCGACCAGGTCGATATCGATGACCGTGCGGAATCCGTTCGCCGACATCGCATTCGCGTCGCACAGGAAATTGCCCGCCGCGCCCGATATCAGCACGTCGATCGGGCCGAATTCGCGTGCCGCATCGCCGAGCGCGGTGCCCACCGCGTCGAAATCGCGTACGTCGGCGCATGCGCCGTACACCGATGCATGCGTCATGCGCAGCGTCTGCACGGCAGCGTCGACGTTCTCGCGTTTGCGGCTCGCCACGCTGACAGCCGCGCCGCATCGCGCGAAGGCTTGCGCGATGCCGAAGTTGATGCCGGTCGTGCCGCCGAAGACGAACACGTGGCGTTGCTCGAAACCTAACTCGATCTGCATGCTGCCCTCCTGTCGATATCTGGGAACCCCATCGTCAGAACAGGTGGCGCACGCCGAGCACGGTGCCGAACGTCGACCCGTTCGCGCCGTACAGCGCGCCGTTCGTCGACAGCCCCGTATTCATCTTGCCGTGGTTGTTCACATAGCCAAGCTGCCCGTACAGCAACGTCGCCTTCGACAGGCTGTAGGTCAGCCCTGCCGCGGCCATGATCGAGTGATTGTTGGTATCGTTGCCGTCGCTCGTGTACCAGACGCCGGCATCCGCGCTCACGACCGGCGTGAACTGATAGGCGGCGCCGCCGCCGTAGACGCGGCTGTCGAACGAACCCGCGATCTTGTAATTGACGTACGCGGCTTTCACCGTGAGCGCGTCGTACTGATAGCTCGCGCCGAGCGTGCGCCCGGTAAACGGCACCGTGCTCGGCACCGGCGTCGATGCGGCCGTGCCGCCCGCATTGCCGTTGTACATCGCGGCGCTGACGAGCAACGGCCCAAACGTGTAATTGAGGCTCGCCGAATACTGCCGGCCCGCCTGGAAATCGCCGGCCGTGCCGCCGAGCGCAAACATCGCACTGCCCTGGAAGCCCGCCACCACCGGGCTCGTGTATGAAATCGCATTCGCGTTGAAGATCCCGGTCACGAGCACGCCGCCGACATAGATCGGCACGCCGCTGCCGAAGTACGACACGCTGCGCGCATCGGTGGCGATCAACGACAGCACGAACGGCGAGAACTGGACGCCGGCCTTGACGGTGCCGTAGCCGCTTTCGATCCCGACCCACGCCTGCCGGCCGAACAGATTGCCGTTCGAATCCGCATAGCCGCCGTTCGACACGTCGATGCCGCTTTCGAGCGTGAAGATCGCCTTCACGCCGCCGCCGAGATCCTCGGTGCCTTTCAGGCCGAACAACGACGGTGTCATCCCGCCAGTGATCATCGATACCTGGTGCCCGGCATTCAGCCCGGTCTTCGGATCGATCGCCTTGCTCGTATAGAGGATGCCGGCGTCGACGACACCGTAAAGCGTGACACTGCTTTGCGCATGCGCGGGCAACGCGGCGGCGGCCAGCAGGATGCCGGCAACGGACGCGAAACGTTTACGGGAAGGGATGGTCGTCATCGGGGATGTCTCCTGTTCTAGTCTCTGTTTGTTGGATTTCAGTGCTTCGCTGGTGCGAATGCCCGTCGGACCGGATGCCGCGGCTTGCCCGGGCCCGTTCGACGCGCGGCGGAGTCCGGCCGGCCGTGCACATTGATCGACAGGATTGCCGTCGACGCGAATGCGTCAATCGGAAGCAGAACGAAACAAATCACGTCCCGCGTGCCTGTTTTTTGGCGCGGGAGTCACGACCCGGCGGTATCGCCGCCGTTCTGTCGCGTTGTTTCCGGAAAGGAGTGTAGGTTTGGGGGGGACGGGTGGCAGCTACCCGTTCGGGTAGTTTGAGAGCATGGATTCCCCTGATCGGGGGGTGTGCAGGCCAGCGTGGGCAACACCGGCCAATGCATGCGCGACGGCAAAGATATTACGAATTACTTTCGCGCAAGCCTGACCCGGTCACCCCGCGCGGTACGGGAACCCGTACGCTCGCCGCCTTCAACTCCGGGGAGGTACGGGCGAAGTCCGTATTTCGGTACGTACGAAGGACCCGGCCATGACGTTCATCCAGCCGCATCGCCCCTGGCAGCATTGATGAGCATGCGCGACAGCAAATTGTGCAGCATTCGACACTCGTCGTCGCTCACGAAGGCGCTCAACTCGCGCTGAATCCTGTATTGCATATCGCGCCACGCAGCCGCGATCCGGCGCCCGTCACACGTGAGCGACACGTAGACGATACGGCGGTCATCCGCGTTTTGCGTTCGCAACGCGAGATACTGCGACTCCAGCCGGTCCACGAGGCGCGTCACCGCACTGCGGGCAATGCAGCAGGCATCGGACAGTTCGCCCGCCGTCAACGGTTTCCCGCAATCGAGCACGTTCAGGATCGACGCCTGCGACTTCGTCATGCCGAGCGCCTGCTCGACACGCCGGTCGACGTACCTGGACCGCGACGATTCGGCGGCCGACAGCAGTTGCGCGATGGACATGCCATGGCGAATCCCTCCCGGTTGTCCGGACTCCGAATCCGACATTTCCGGCGCCATTTCATTGCATCCTTCGTTAGCGATTTCAAGCTCTTTCGAGTCGGGATTCACGACAACACGCGCGGAACCCGGCCCAGCACCGTTCACCGGCCCCCTGGCGCATTCATCCTTGAATCAGCGTCCGGACGACTTCGGTAATTTCAGCCATGTCCGGATTGCGACGCCCGGGCCGCGTCAACTCCCGATGCAGCAATCCGCTCAACGTCGCGTGAACCACGCTGGCGATCACCGCCGGTTCATGTTCGCTCACCAACTGTCCGGCCGATGTCGCACGACGCAACCATGCATCGATGCGCTGTTCCGCCGCGTACGCAGCCTGGCAAACACGTTCGCAGAAAACCGCCGTTTCCTTCGCGTTTTCGCATCGCGTGTACGACAGCGTGTACAGCCGGCGGGACAGTTTCGAACGTGTCGCCATCCGCCAGCACGCACCGAGTGCATCGATCAGCGCGTCGAGCTCATGCTCCGCATCGAGTCGCGAGGCAATCAGGAAAGGATCCAGCGGGATCGCCGCATCGGCGAAGA
Organism: Burkholderia sp. AU30198; assembly: GCF_020419825.1. Taxonomy (NCBI): domain Bacteria; kingdom Pseudomonadati; phylum Pseudomonadota; class Betaproteobacteria; order Burkholderiales; family Burkholderiaceae; genus Burkholderia; species Burkholderia sp. AU30198. The sequence continues at coordinate 1,208,370 of NZ_JAIZSA010000001.1, forward strand.
TGGCATCGAGCACCTCGAGCTTGTTCTCGAAGTGCCAGTACACGGCGCCGCGCGTGACGCCGGCCCGGCGGGCGATTTCCTCGAGCGACGCATGCGCGAAGCCACGGTCGAAGAACACACCCTGTGCCGACTCGACGATGATGGCCCGTGTCGCCTGTGCCTGTTCACGGGTTCGTTTCACCATAACGTTTCCGAACGTCCATCCGGGTCGGGATGGCTCGCCTGTTACATCGCAGCGGCCCGGCAAGGGCATGCGATTGCGTGCCCCGGGTGTCGGGGCACGCATCCTGAATCACCGAACGGGCCGGGCCCGCTGCGGTGTCCTGCTTCACGTCAGCGCACGGGTCAACCCGGCGGATGCGCAGCTTGCCCGGTCGGCACGTCGGCTTTCACGGTCCGGTCCTGCCAGCCGCCGCCCAATGCGCGGTAGAGGTCGACCGTGTTCGTCATCCGCGCCAGCCGAACCTTCACCAGATTCTGCCGCGCGTCGTACAGCGACCGCTGGTTGACGAGCACGTTCACGTAGCCATCGACACCCTCGCGATAGCGTACGTCGGACAACCGGTACGCCGACTGGCTCGCCTCCACCAGCAGGCGCTGGGCCGTTTCCTGCTGGCCCCAGGTCGCCCGCCCGTCGAGCGCATCGGACACTTCGCGAAACGCCGTCTGGACCGCCTTCTGGTACGTCGCGACTTCGATGTCGCGATTGACCTTCGAGACGGCCAGGTTCGCGCTGTTGCGCCCGTAGTCGAAGATCGGCACGCTGATCGTCGGCCCGAACGACCACGCCGCGCTGCCGGGATCGAACAGGTTGCGCAACGATGCACTGGCCGTGCCGCCGCTGGCCGTCAGCGAAATGCTCGGGAAGAACGCCGCGCGGGCGGCGCCGATGTTCGCGTTGGCCGCCATCAGCTGATGCTCGGCCGCCATGATGTCCGGCCGCCGCGCGAGGAGATCCGACGGGAGCCCGGCCGGCAGATCCTCGTCGAGCCGAACCGTCGCCAGCGATTCGCGCGACAGCAGCGCATCATCGAGCGGCGCGCCGACCAGCAGCGTCAGCACATTGATGTCGGTCCGCACCTGCCGCTCGTACTGCGCGAGATTCGCTTCCGCGGCACGGACGGTCGTCTCTGCCTGACGCAGATCGAGCAGCGACGACGTGCCGTTCCGGTACCCCGATTCGACGATCTTCAGCGACGCGCGCTGGCTGGCGAGCGTATCGGCCGTCAGCGACTTGATGTCCTGGTCGGCCTGCAGCGTCAGCCACGCGGTGGCCACCTCGGCGATCAGGCTGATCTGGGTGGCCTTGCGTGTGGCCTCGGTCGCGAGATACGTCTGCATCGCCTGCTCCGTCAGGCTCCGGATCTTGCCGAACAGGTCCAGCTCGTACGACGCGACACCCCCGACGTTGTAGGACCGCGTGACACCGGCCTGCCCCGTCGTCGACAGGTCCGACGGCAGCCGCTGGATCGACCCGGACGCACTGGCCGACAACGTCGGCAGCAGGTCCGCCCGCTGGATCCGGTACTGCGCGCGCGCCGCTTCGATGTTCAGCACGGCCACACGCAGGTCGCGGTTGTTTTCCAGCGCCATGCCGATCAGCGTCTGCAGGTGCGGGTCGGTGTAGAAGTCGCGCCAGCCGACTTCCGCGGCCGACGGCTGGCCGGCGGTGTCCTGCGCGGCCGTCGCGTACTGCGCGGCGACCGACGGGTCGGGACGATGATAGGTTGGGATCATCGTGCAGCTCGCCATCAGCAGCGCCGCGGGCAATACCGCAAGTTTCAGGATCTTCATGCGGTCACCTCGTCAACCTTGTCGATGTCGTCGGCCTTGTCGGCCTTGCCTGTCTTGCCGCGCGAGAACAGGCCTGTCACCAGCACATAGAACAACGGCACGTAGAACACAGCCAGGAACGTCGCGGTCATCATCCCGCCGACCACGCCCGTGCCGACCGAATGCTGGCTACCCGAGCCGGCGCCGTTCGAGATCGCGAGCGGCAGCACACCGAGCACGAACGCCATCGACGTCATGATGATCGGGCGCAGCCGCAGCCGTGCCGCCTGAGTAGCCGCCTGCATCAACGACATGCCTTCTTTTTCGTACAGCTCTTTCGCGAACTCGACGATCAGGATCGCGTTCTTCGCCGACAGGCCGACCGTCGTCAGCAGGCCCACCTGGAAGAACACGTCGTTCGTCAGGCCGCGTGCCAGCGTGGCGACCACGGCGCCGATCACGCCGAGCGGCACGACCATCAGCACCGAGAACGGCACCGACCAGCTCTCGTACAGCGCGGCAAGACAGAGGAACACGATCAGGATCGACAGCGCATAGAGCGCCGGCGCCTGCGAGCCCGACAGCTGTTCCTCATAGGACAGCCCCGTGACCGCCAGCCCGAATCCGTTCGGCAGCTGCACCGCGATCTTCTCGATCTCCTGCATCGCTTCGCCCGAACTGTGGCCGGCTTTCGGCTGGCCCTGCAGTTCGACGGCCGGAATGCCGTTGTAACGCTCGAGCTTCGGCGAACCGTATTCCCAGTGCCCCGACGCCACCGCCGAGAACGGCACCATCTGGCCGTTGCTGTTGCGCAGATACCATTTGTACAGATCCTCCGGGCCGACGCGCGCATCCGGCACGCCCTGGACGTATACCTTCTTCACCCGGCCGCGATCGACGAAGTCGTTCACGTACTGGGAACCCCAGGCGGCGGTCATCGTATCGTTGATGTCGGCGATGCTGACCTGCAGCGCACGCGCCTTCTCATCGTCGATATCGATGTGGAACTGCGGCTCGTCGTTCATGCCGTTCGGGCGGACGTTGGCCAGCAGCGGATTCTCGTGCGCAAGCTTCAGGAACTGGTCGCGCGCCGCCATCAGCGCGTCGTGGCCCTGACCGTTACGATCCTGGAGATACACGTCGAAGCCCTGCGAGTTACCCATTTCCATGATCGCCGGCGGCACGATCGGAATCACGATGCCGTCCTTGATCTTCGAAAACGCCGCACCGGCACGCTGTGCAAGCCCGAACACGCTAGGGTCGCTACCCTTGCGCTTGTCCCACGGCTTGAGCGCGACGAAGGCCAGCGCAGAGTTCTGCCCGCGCCCCGCGAAGTTGAAGCCGTTCACGGTATAGACCGATTCGACGACATCCGCCTCGTCCTTCAACAGGTAGTCACGCACCTTCGCCAACGCGTCCTCGGTCCGTTCTGCCGATGCATTGCCCGGCATCTGGAGCTGAACGAACAGCGTCCCCTGGTCTTCGTCCGGCAGGAAAGCCGTCGGAATGCGCGTGAACAGGAAGCCCATGCCGACCACGATCAGCAGGTAGATGACGATGTAGCGCCCCTTCTTGCGCAGGATCGCCGCGACTGCGCCTTCGTAGCGGTCGGTACCACGGTCGAAGGTTCGGTTGAACCACCCGAAGAAACCCTTCTTCACATGATTATCGGCATCGCCCGGCTTGAGCATCGTCGCGCACAACGCCGGCGTGAACACCAGTGCAACCAGCACCGACAGCGCCATCGCCGACACGATCGTGATCGAGAACTGGCGATAGATCACGCCCGTCGACCCGCCGAAGAACGCCATCGGCAGGAACACGGCCGACAGCACCATCGCGATACCGACCAGCGCGCCCTGGATCTGCCCCATCGACTTGCTGGTCGCTTCCCGCGCGCTCAGCCCTTCCTCGGTCATCACGCGCTCGACGTTCTCCACCACGACGATCGCATCGTCGACCAGCAGGCCGATCGCCAGCACCATGCCGAACATGGTGAGCGTGTTGATCGTGAAGCCGAACGCGGAGAGCACGCCGAACGTGCCCAGCAGCACGACCGGAACGGCCAGCGTCGGAATCAGCGTCGCGCGGATGTTCTGCAGGAACAGGTACATCACCAGGAACACGAGGATGATGCCTTCGATCAGCGTCTTGACCACTTCGTAAATCGACGCGTGAACGACCGGCGACGTGTCGTACGGAATGACGATCTTCACGCCCGGCGGCAACAGCGCTTCCTGTTCCTTGAGCAGTTTCTTGACCGATTCCACCGTCTGGAGCAGGTTCGCGCCGGTCGCCAGACGCAGTGCGATACCGGCCGACGGCTTGCCGTTGTACATACTCGAGATCGAGTAGTTCTCCGGCCCGAGGCTCACGGTCGCGACGTCGCCGAGCTTGACCTGCGAACCATCGGCATTCACCTTGAGCAGGATCTGCTTGAACTCGTCGGCGGTACGCAGGCGCACCTTCCCGATCACCGTCGCGCTCAGTTCCACGCCGCGCCGCGTCGGCAGGCCGCCGAGCTGGCCCGACGACACCTGGACGTTCTGCGACCGGATCGCGTTCGTGACGTCGAGCGGAGTGAGCGAGTAGCTGTCGAGCTTCGCCGGGTCGAGCCAGATCCGCATCCCGTACTGCGAACCCATCAGCAGGTAGTCGCCCACCCCTTTCGTTCGCAGGATCGGATCCTGGAGGTTCGACGCCAGATAGTTGCCGAGGTCGCCGCTCGACATCTTCCCGTCTTCGGAGACGAGCGCCGCGACCATCATGAAGTTGATCTGGTACTTCACAACGCGAATCCCCTGCTGCTGCACTTCCTGGGGCAGAAGCGGCGTCGCGAGCGACAGCTTGTTCTGCACCTGGACCTGCGCGATATCGGGGTTGGTGCCCTGGTCGAACGTCGCGACGATCGTCATGCTGCCGTCGGCGTTACTTTCCGACGACATGTAACGCAGCCCGTCGAGGCCGTTGAGCTGCTGCTCGATCGGCTGGACGACCGTGTCCTGAACCGTCTGCGCGGACGCGCCCGGATAGCTGACCGTGATCGACACCGCGGGCGCCGCGATGTTCGGATACTGGTTGATCGGTAGCGAACGAATCGCCAGATAACCGGCCAGCATGATGACGATGGCGATGACCCACGCAAAGATGGGTCGCCTGATGAAGAACTGTGACATGCGCGCTCCGACTAGCTGCCGTTTGCCGTGGACGGCGCGGCAATGCGCGCGTCACCCAGGTCGACATGGACGTTCGTCGCGGGCACCGCAACGACCTTCATGCCGACCTGCAGTTTCTGCACGCCTTCGGTCACCACGCGTTCGCCCGCATTCAGCCCGGTGCGGACGAGCCACGTATTGCCGACTGTCCTGTCCACCGCGAGCTGCTTCAGTTGCACCTTGCCGTCGGCACCGACGACCCAGGCCACCGGCGTGCCCGTCGTATCGCGCGTGATGCCCTGCTGCGGCACCAGGATCGCGTCCCGTTTGACGCCCTCGTCGAGCTTCGTGCGCACGAACATGCCCGGCAGGATCTGGTGATCCGGATTCGGGAACTGGGCACGCAACGTCACCGAGCCCGTGCCTTCGTCGACACTGACTTCGGAGAACTTCAGCGTGCCGCCGTGCGCATACGACGTGCCGTCCTCGAGCAACAGCCCGACACTGGCCGCCCCTGCGCTGACCGTCTGCAACTGGCCGTCGGCGAGTTCCTTGCGCAGGCGCAGCATGTCGGACGACGACTGCGTCACGTCAACGTAAATGGGATCGAGCTGCGTGATGACGGCCATCGACTGCGCCTGGCCGTTCGTGACCAGTGCGCCTTCCGTCACGAGCGAGCGGCCGATGCGCCCGGCGATCGGCGCGTAGACCTTCGTGTAGTCCAGGTTGACCTTCGCGGTATCGAGATCGGCCTGCGCCTGGCGGTACGAGGACACCGAGTCGTCGTACTGCTGGCGGCTCACCGCGTTGTCGGCAAGCAGTTTTTCATTGCGCTCGGCGAGATGCTGCGCCGATACCAGCGCGGCACGCGCCTTTTCGTACGCGGCCTTGTACGGCGCATCGTCGATCTGGTAGAGCTGCTGCCCCTGCTTGACATCCTCGCCTTCGACGAAGAGCCGCCGCTTGATCAGGCCGTTGACCTGCGGGCGCACCTCGGCGACACGCCACGAATTCGCGCGACCCGGCAACAACGACTTGAGCGTGATCTCCTGCGGCTGCAGCGTGACCACGCCGACCTCGGGGACGGCCGCCACCGCGGTTTCCTTCTTCTGGCATCCGGCGACGGCCATCGACCCGACCACGACACACGTCGCAAGCAACGCGCTTCTCTTGGGAATGATCATCCGGTACATACAACATCCCTCACTGTTCGTTTCATGTTTCTCACTCTCAACGTTGCGAATCCGGCCACCACCGGGGAAGCCCCTCGGCGCGCCGGGCTGAACGACAAGTCCGGTTCGTCCATCCATATGGACGCCTGCGTGGCGCATCCGCCATCGCGACGCGCATACGATCCGCCACACGCAACCTCGAATCGGCAACGGGCACCGGATTCGACGATTTCTGCGCGCAGCATGACTCCCACCCATTACGTAGGTGTACTGATCTATAAGAAAGGACGTTAACGGTCCAGAACATCCCGCCCGTTAACGCACGACCCGACGCAACGAATCACCGCGTCCGAATGACGCGGGCGATGCGGCGGGACATCCACCCGACGGAGTAGGCATGCAGCCCGGGTTGCCGGGCGCCTGTCGTGCCGGGGCGGAAGCAAAGCGCGCTGCGCGCTATCCGTCCCCGATGGCCGGAATCCTCATGGTCGAAATTTATTCATCACTTGTTGATTTAATGCGATGGTAGGGCATCCGTCGCGACGCTGTCAACCGTTCGATCGTCACGCCACGCGGTATGACGGCACGCTCGAGGCAGCGCGAAGCCAGGCGCCAGCGGCGCTCATACGGCAGAACGGGTAGCAGATAGAAGTGCCACTCAGATCGGGGTAACGAGGCGCCAGGTGCACCGTCGGGCGACGGATTTCAGCGATTGCACCACCCGAACGGAGGGTCGGCGTCGAACCTGGCGAGCATGCCGCCAGCGCGACCGCCGGCCTTTGGCGCCGGCTCGATCGACGCGCTCAGACGTCGTGGCGTACATGACAGCGGGAAGCAGGTCGCGGGCACGCTTCACGCATGACCATTTTTGCGATATCATTTTATTCAACACGTGTTGAATAATGTCGGCAAACGACGCCGACGACCGTTCCCATGCACATGCCGAGCCCGTCGATTGCCGGGCACGACTTGTCCGGGATGGAAACGACGCGTGAACCCGGAAACCGAAATGGACAAACTTCAATCGATGCGGTCGTTCGTACAGGTCGTGAACGACGGGAGCTTTATCCGTGCGGCCACCAACCTCGGCATCTCTCAAATGATGATCAGCCGTCGCGTCAACTGGCTCGAGGAACAACTGGAAAGGCGCCTGCTCGTCCGCAAAACGAGAAGTGTGTCCCTCACGGATTTCGGGCGGATGTATTACACGCGTGTCAGCGACATTCTGGCGAAGCTCGACGAAGTCGAGCACGCGGTATCGGTGCCCACGCTCACGCCGTCCGGAACCCTGCGCGTGGCGGTCTCCGTCGGCCTTTCGCTGCGGCACCTGTCGTCGTGCCTGCGAGACTATTGCGATTCGTACCCGGAAGTGGTTCCCGTTCCCGTGCTGGTCGATCGCCCGGTCGATCTGGTCGCAGACGGATACGATGCCGGCATCGTCGACCTGTCGTCGTTGTCATGCACGAGCCTCGTCGCACGAGCGGTCTTCAGCTCGCCGCTCATCGCGTGCGCATCACCCGACTATCTTCAACGGCGCGGCGAGCCGACGCGCCCGGAGGCGTTGTCCGAGCACGCGTATCTCGCGATCTCGGGCCCCCAGCGCGGTAAATCCGAGCTTCAACTGGACAGTGCCGACGGCACCGTGACGATCACGTGCCATCCGGCCGTCGTGGCCAACAATATCGATTTTCTGATGCAGATGGTCCTGTCAGGTGCAGGCATCGCGTTGATCCATCCCGCACTGGTTGAGCGGGAACTCGAAAAAGGCACGCTGAAGCGAGTCCTCCCGGATTACTGGGCGCCCGCGCCCACGTTCGGCATCGTCTACCCGAGCCGTCGCCACTTGCCGGCCAAGGTGCGAACCTTCATCGACCATCTGCTGGCGACGTTCGACGAATCGGCGGCCACACCGCACGCCCCTGCACCGGCTCGATGCCAGGCCATCGCGGTTGGCGCGTGACAGCCCCTGCCCGCGCTGCGTCATGCGCCCCGCCCCGTGACTTCCGTGCGTCACATGCCGCCGAGACCTTGCGCCCCGCTCGGCACCGCTGCCGCACTATCGCAGCATCCCCATTACGATATCCAGGACGCCTTGCTTGAATTTCTCAGGGTGGTCGGGCAGCGTTGAAAACTTCGCGAACACGTGGCCATAGGAGATCGTATTGCTGATCGCATTCACGATCATCGCGTGCATCAGCTCGGGATCGTGAGACTTCATCTTTCCGGCTTCGATTGCATCCGCGAGAAGCGGAATGAACGCGTCACGATAAGGGCCGAGCAACCGTTCCACGAGCACGTTCAAGCGCTCGCCGTGCTCCGTCGTGGCGGTCGAGAAGAACATGCCGATATCCGGGTTGGCGAACACGTTGTCGATGAACAGTGTCAATGCCTGTCTGATCCGTTCGATCGGCGACATCCGGCTGTTGCGCAACTGGGTCGTCATCTCGATCAACTCCGCCAGCTGCGCGGCCAGCTGGTCGACGACCGCGATCCACAGCCCTTCTTTCGATCCGAAATGATGGGCCATCAATGCAGGATCGACGCCCGCGAGACCAGCAATCTCCCGTACGCTGGTTGCAGCGTAGCCCTGCTTGGCGAACCGCTGCCGCGCACATCGCAGCAGCGAATCGAATCCCACGTGCGACGTGCCGGACGGGCGGCCTCGGGTACGTTTGGCGGCAGGCTGGCGCTTGGCCGAAGTATCGGAGCTGGACATGCAGGCGTGACATCGAGGGCGGAAAGAGGTCGAAGTATACCAAGCGCATGGTGCCCGCCCCAGGCCGTTACCGTCGCAGATACCGCACTCGACCCAGGACGCTGGCATGCTGCTTACGCTTTCTCTTCGCGACTGCGGTTTTGCAACACGACCAGTCCGATCACACGCGTCACTACAACAAGCGTCGAGTCCTTGCTGGCATCGTTGATGAGATCTCGACGACGCATTTGATATCGATCTACGTGGATTCTCGTTGCCATAGATCGCCTACACAGCGCCTACGCGACAAAATATAAACACGCAATCACAAAACCGTTCGCCATCAAATCATGGACATCAATAGACTTTCCAGAACGCCCATCCTTCAAATATCCGGATCGGGAATCCGCGCCGACTGGATCACGACCAGCGTGTCCCCCGCCTCGATCCGGCACGGCGGGTCCTCGTAGAACGAAAAGATCTTCCCGCACCGGTCGAGCCCGACGACGATCGCGCCCGGCACGACGTTCGTCATGCAGCCGACCTCTTGCGGCATCGCCTCGCGCTCCAGCAGCGTCGCGCGGCCGCGCGTCGACAGCATGTCGTTCACGAACGGCACGATATAGCGGCTATGCACGGCATCCGCGAGCAGCAGCGCGCCGATCTTCGTCGACGACACGATCACGTCCGCCCCCGCCTGCCGCAGTTGCCGCTGGTACAGGTTCTCCTGGATCCGCACGACGATCTTCGTATCGGGTGCGATGCTGCGCACCGACAGCGTCAGCAGGATCGCGGTCGGATCGTCGGTCACCGAAATGATCACGGCCTTCGCTTCACGCACCTGTGCCTGTTGCAGCAGATCCTCGTGCGCGGGATCGCCGAGCAATCCTGCCACGCCGAGCGACGTCGCGGCCTCGATCGCCTGCTGCTGCGAATCGATCACGATGAGCGTCGCCGGATCGACGCCGCTCTCGAGCAGTTCGCGCACCGCGATCGACCCCGACAGGCCATAACCGCATACGACGATGTGATCGGACAGTTGCTTTTGCAGGCGTTTCATGCGGAATTCCTCGACGACGCGCTGGATCACGAACTGATACGCCGTGCCCAGGAAAATGAACCAGATGCCGATGCGGATCGGCACGATGAAGAACGCATCGATCAGGCGCGCCCGTGCGGTGACGGGCACGATGTCGCCGTAGCCGACCGTTGCGACGGTGACCATCGTGAAGTACACGAGATCGGCGACGGTCATCGGCGTGCTCTTGGTCGAATCGCGCAACCCGTCGCGGTCGAGATACAGCACGAGGAACGCGAGTGTGCACAGCAGCACGACCGCGCCGATACGGAACAGCAGCGTGCGCCGCGGCGACGTCGCGGGACGCGTGAACAGCGTGCGCGCACGCGGCGCCTGCCACGGATTGCGGGCGCGACGCAAGCGTGAGCGCAACGAGCGGCGCTGAGCGGAGGGCGAAGCCAACGGGGAATCTCCTGAAGGATGCGGGCTCGATTCTACGATGGGTCGGCCGCGACCGGCCGACGTCATCACGTCGATTCGTCCGTTACAGCATGCTGCGCGGCCGCACCATCGTTCCGTCGACGAAGCGCTGCGCGCGAAACGCCGACAGGTCGAGCGATGGCGCGCCCGTGTCGACCCATTCGGCAAGCAGCCGCCCGACGATCGGCCCCATCGCGAAACCGTGGCCACAGAACCCCGTCGCAATCGCGAGCCCGGACGGCGTGCCCGGCGCATCGATCACCGGAATGCCGTCGGGCAGCACGTCGATCAGGCCGGCCCAGGCCTCGACGATCTGCGCATCCTTCAGCGCGGGGAATATGGCCTTGAGTTTCGCGAGCGCGCGCGGCGCATGCGCACGATTCGGCTGTGGCTGCGGATCGCGCGGCTCGATCGGCCCGGTCGCACCGTTGATGCGGGCAAGCGCATCGCGCCACGCAGCTCCGTTCACGTGCAGCCGGAACTTGTCGCGCTGCGACCAGAATTCCGGCCAGAACAGGCTCAATCCGCGCAGGTGGCCGAGCGTCAGGTCGACGTCGACCTGCATGTCGTCGGCGAGATTGATCGCGCCATTCTTGCGCTGCCGGATGCCGAGGCCGTGCCCCCACACCGTCGACGCCGACACCGGCGGCACCACATTGGTGCGCATGCAGGTACCGCGGACGGCCTGCTGCGGCAGCCGGATGCCGACGCCGTCGAGCAGCCGGAAGCTGGTCGCGCCGGCCGCACAGATCACGCGACGCGTGCGGATCGTGCCGCGCTCGGTCACGACCCCGACCACCGCGCCGCCGGCCGTCTCGATCGCGGTCACGCCGCAGCCTTCGAAGAAGCGCGCGCCAGCCTCGGCGGCCCGCGCGGCGAACGCGGCGGCCACGCGGCGCGGCTCGGCCTGGCCGTCGGTCGCGGTGTACAGCCCGCCGAGCGTGCGTGCCTGCGACGAAAGGCCGCTGACGCGCTCGTCGATCTGCGCGCGCGTCAGCGTCCGCGTGTCGAGCCCGTGCTCACGCGCGACGGCGAGCCACGCGTTGAACGACGCCCAGTCCGTTTCGTTGTCCGCAATATAAAGACAGCCGCCCTGCCGCCATTCGAGATCAAAACCGAGGATTTCCTCTAGCCCCTCCCAGATCCGCATGCCGGCCATCATCAGTGGCACCTCGGCCGCTTCGCGGCCCTGCTGCCGCACGAAGCCCCACGCACGGGTCGACTGCTGTCCTGCGATGCGTGACTTGTCGAGCACGACGGCCTTCAGGCCGCGCAAGCCCAGGTAATACGCAGCGGCGCAGCCCATGATGCCGGCACCCGCGATCACGACGTCGGCTTCTGCCGGGAATGGCGTGCCGGCGAGGGTCAGGGCATCGTGCAGCGGATAAGTTGTCGTCATTGTTTCCTGTCAGGCGTTAATGCATCCGGATACGGACCGCGGTGGTAACGTCGTGACACACCTTTCACACAAACGCATCTTTCACGACGCTGAATACCGACCATTTTGCGGTAAAGTTATCTTTTCCGCGCGTGGCCGGTCGGCTCGCCCCTGGACGTCTTGAAGACTGTCCGTCGAGACTGCCGAAAGGCGTCGTTCTGAACGTCACGATCCGTTCCCGTAGCATGACCACTGAAGCAATCACCACGGATTCCCTCGCGGTTGCCGAGCGCGTGCGCGAGCTGATGACCCGCAACGGCATCGGCAAGCGCCAGCAGACCACCGAGCTGTGCCGCATCCTCGACCTGAGTTTCTCGCAAGGCCATCGCAAACTGCGCGGCAGCAGCCCCTGGACGCTCGCGCAAATCAAGAAAGTCGCCGAAGCCTACGGCGAACCCGCCGCCCAGCTGTTCGGCGCGCAGACGCTCGACCCCGGCATGGTCGGCGCCTATTCGCAGGAAGCCGTCCTTTACGCGGGCGTCGCCGAGATTCCGTGCACCGCATGGATCGGCGCGCCGCTCGAAGCCGGCGCACGCCCCGAGTTCGTCGCGTATGAACAAAACGGCCGCTGGCGCGTGCTGCGCCACTCCGGCGTGCTGTACCAGAACGCGTACGACGTGCACAAGATCGAGATCTATCCGCGCCGCGCGGAGAGCGACAAGCTCGTCGTCGCGGTGATCGACCCCGATCGCGTCAGCGCGACCGAGCTGTGCCGCTATCTCGAACGCCAGGGTTTCGCGACGGCCGCATTCGACGGCCTCGCGCCGTTCGTCGACGCGCTTCAGGGCCAGGCGTTCGACGCGGTCCTGACCGAATGGCTGTTCGACGACAGCACCGCCGCCACCGCGATCAAGGCGGTGCGCACGTCCGACAACCCGGGTGCGCCGATCTTCGTGCTGACGGGCGACCTGCTCACCGGCCGCGCGAGCGAGGCCGACATCAGCGAAGTGATCCGCGCGTTCGACGTGGTCTGCTACGAAAAGCCCGCGCGCATGGCGATCCTCAGCGCCGATCTCGCCAAACGGCTCGCGCGCGGGTAACGCCCCCGGGCCGTCCGCCTCCGGACGGCCAGCGTCCGCGCGGCACGGCGGTCGTGAACAGGTTCATGGCTCGGTACAATAGCCGCACCCGTTCACGCCCACGCCGGCTTCCGCCGCCCGACGCCATGGCCCGCCTCATCCCCGACGACTGGAAAAGCCTCGCCGCGACCGGCGCGGCCGAACGCGAGCGCGAAACGCTCGCCGCGCTCGAACACGCGCTGCCCGACAGCTACACCGTGTATCACGGCGTGCACTGGACCCGCGCCGACCAGGCATTCTCGGTGTTCGGCGAAGCAGCGTTCGTCGTCGTGAGCCCGGCCGGCCGCGTGCTGCTGATCGAGCAGAAAGCCGGCTTCCTGCGCGAAACGCCGAAGGGGCTCGTGAAGGTCTATCTGCAGAAGGAACGCAATGTCCCGATCCAGCTCGCGCGCACGCAGGAAACGCTGCACCGGCGCCTGACGGCCGCGCTCGGCGCGGGCGTCTACGGTGTCGAGGCGCTGCTGTACTGCCCCGACTACGCGATCCGCGACGCGTCGATCGCCGGCGTCGCGGCCGACCGCATCGTCGATGCGTCGCGCAAGGCGCAGCTCGCGCAGGTGATCCTGCAGATCCTGCCCGAGGACGACGAGCACTTTCCGAACGCGCCGAAGCTCCACCATTTCCTGGCCGACGAGCTCGCGCTCACGCCCGACACGAGCGCGCTCGTCGGGCAGGCCGGCACGCTCGTCACGCGGCTGTCGGGCGGGCTCGCCGCGTGGGCACGCCAGCTCGAATTCGCGCCGTTCCGGCTGCGCGTCACCGGCACGGCCGGCTCGGGCAAGACCCAGCTCGCGGTGCAGGCGATGCGCGATGCGGTCGCGGCCGGCAAGCGCGTGCTCTACGTATGCTTCAACCGGCCGCTGGCCGACTACATCGCGCGTATCGCGCCGCCCGGCGCGAAGATCGCGAACTACCACCAGCTGTGCGACTGGGTCGCGCGCGACGGCGGCTATACGCCCGACTTCCAGGTACCCGGCGAATTCGAGCGGCTCGAAGCACGCTTCGCGGAAGCCCCGATCCCCGACCACTGGCGCTTCGACGTGCTGGTCGTCGACGAAGGGCAGGATTTCCATGCGCCGTGGGCGGCCGCACTGGAGCGCTTGCTGGCACCGGATGGCGCATGGTGGTGGCTGGAAGATCCGCTGCAGAACCTGTACATGCGCGAACCCGTCGCGCTGCCGGGCTGGGTCACGCTGAAGGCGCTCACGAACTACCGCAGCCCGCGCGACCTGCTCGAATTCGTGCGCGGCATCGTCGGCCGGGTCGAGCCGCTTGCAGCCGAGCTACGCTCGGGCAGCCCGTTCGACGGTTCGGATCCGTCGGTGTCGGCATACGGGGAAGAAGGCGCGTCGGGAGACGCACTGGCCAACGCCTGCATCGATGCGACCAAGCGGGCGATCACGCACGCGCTGTCGCTCGGCTTCCGCAAACAGGACATCGCGCTGCTGTCGTATCGCGGCCGCGAAGGCTCGGTGCTCGCGTCGCTCGACCAGCTCGGCCCGCACCGGCTCAAGAGCTTCACCGGCAAGTACGACCTGTTCGGCAACCCGGAGTATCGCGAAGGCGACGTGCTGCACGATTCGATCTACCGCTTCAAGGGCCAGTCGGCGCCGTGCGTGATTCTCACCGAGGTCGACTTCGACACGCTCGACGCGCGTGCCGCGCGCAAGCTGTTCGTCGGCGCGACGCGTGCGACGATGAAGCTGCTGATCGTCGCGTCGTCACGCGCGGCCGCGCAACTCGCGGCCGTCTGAGGTAACGGGCGGACGACCGGCAGGCGAGCGCGCGCCCCGTCGCCGCCCCGGTCGATCAAGCGACCCGGAACGCGCCGACCGCGCGGCGCAGCCCGTCGGCCTGCTCTTCCAGCGACGCGGCCGCCGCCGCGGCCTGCTCGACGAGCGCCGCGTTCTGCTGCGACACCTGGTCCATCTGCGACACCGCCCGGTTCACCTGCTCGATCCCGTCGCGCTGCTCGTTCGACGCGGCCGCGATCTCCGTCATGATGCCCGTCACGCGCCCGATCGCCTGCTGGATGTCCTGCATCGTCGTGCCGGCCACGCCGACGAGCCGCGAACCGTTCGCGACACGCTCGACCGATTCGCCGATCAGCGTGCGGATTTCCTTCGCCGCCGACGCCGAGCGTTGCGCGAGCGTGCGCACCTCGCCCGCGACCACCGCGAAGCCACGGCCCTGCTCGCCCGCGCGCGCGGCTTCGACCGCCGCATTCAGCGCGAGGATGTTGGTCTGGAACGCGATGCCCTCGATCGTGCCGATGATGTCGGCGACCTTCTGCGAGCTCTGGTCGATCTCGTTCATCGTGCCGATCACCTCGCCGACCACCGTTGCGCCGCGCGTCGCGATCTCGCTCGCGCTGTCCGCGCACGCCTGCGCCTCGAGCGCATGGTCGGCATTCTGCTTCACGGTCGCCGTCAGTTGCTCCATGCTCGCGGCCGTCTCCTGCAGCGCGGACGCCTGTTCCTCGGTGCGCTGCGACAGGTCGGTGTTGCCGGCCGCGATCTGGTGCGTCGCCGTCGAAATCGCCTCGGAACCCTGGCTCACCTGGCGCACCGTGTCCGCGAGGCTGCGCTGCATGCCGGTCACGCCCTTGACCAGCTCGGCCATCTCGTCGTGCGACGACCAGCGCACCTCCGACGTCAGGTCGCCGTCCGACAGGCGGCGAAAGTGCGACAGCAGCCGGTTCACCGGCTGCGTGATCGCGTAATGCAGGCCGATCGCGCAGCCGAGGCATGCGGCGAGGCCGAATGCGATACCCGCGATCGCGCCCACGCGCATCCAGCCGTAATAGGTTTGCGCGGTGTCGTACACCTCCTTGCCACGCGCGGCCTGGTACGCGTCGAGCGCATCGGTCGCCTGCGTGAGCGCGACCGACAGCGGCGGCGCGACCTGCATCAGCAGCCGGTCGGCCTCGTCGCGGCGGCCGTCGCGCACCGCGTCGATCATCGGCTTCAACGCCTGCCCGATCAGCGCCTGACGCGCGGCGTCGAGGCGGCTCGCGAGCGGGCCTTCGTCGCCGTCGTGCGGCATCGCCGCGTAGCCGCGCCATGCGGTGTCGGCCTTCGCGAGATAGTTCTCGGCCTTCTGGACGAGATCGGGTACTTCCGGCGCTTCCGGATGCAGCAGCGCGCGGTCGAGCGTCGTACGCACGACCGTCAGGTTCAGGCTGGCCGCCGACAGCGCGGTCTTCGCAGCCAGCTGCTGCGTATAGGCCTCGTCCAGCGCGCGGTTCGAGCTCTGCATGCCGGCGAGGCCGATCAGCCCCGATACGACGAGCAGCGCGGCGACGAGGCCGAGCGTGGAGAAGATCCGCGTACGGATCGAGAAACGGGAAAACAGGACGTTCAGGTTCATGACGGGCCGTGAGCGATGAAAAGTGCCACGGCAATCGGTCCGCAGCACTCTGGATTACGGTTTGCCTGCAAAAAACTTGAGTCCGGCCCCGCTTTCCCCTGATCCCGGTCAATTTTTCGGGCCGGCAATCTCCTGTTACGGTTGCAACATATCGAGGCTGAGCAGAAATTGACCAGTCAACTATTCATGGCTATAGTTCGACACAATTCCCTGCCATGGCAGATATCTCGATGACCACCGACACCCTCCTCACTCCGCCGGCCGCCGAAACGGCCCGCCGCGACGCGCCGACCGGGCTGATCGTCGCCGCGCTGCTGCTGGTCATGCTGCTGTCCGCACTCGACCAGACGATCGTGTCGACCGCGCTGCCGACGATCGTCGGCGAGCTCGGCGGGCTCGACCAGTTGTCGTGGGTCGTCACCGCGTACCTGTTGTCGTCCACCGTCGTGCTGCCGCTGTACGGCAAGCTCGGCGACCTGTACGGCCGCAAGATCGTGTTGCAGGCCGCGATCGTGCTGTTCCTCGCGGGCTCCGCACTGTGCGGCGTCGCGCAGGACATGACGCAGCTGATCGTGCTGCGCGCGCTGCAGGGGCTGGGTGGCGGCGGCCTGATGGTCGTCACGATGGCCGCGATCGGCGATCTGGTGCCGCCCGACCGCCGCGCACGCTACCAGGGGATGTTCGGCGGCGTGTACGGCCTCGCGACGATCATCGGCCCGCTGCTCGGCGGCTTCCTGGTCGAGCACCTGTCGTGGCGCTGGATCTTCACGATCAACCTGCCGCTCGGCTTTCTCGCGCTCGCGGTGATCGGCGTCGCGTTCCGGCCGCACACCGCGCACGTGAAGCACCGGATCGACTACATGGGCGCCGCATTCCTCGCCACCGCCCTCACCTGCGTGATCCTGTTCACGAGCGAAGGCGGCTCGCTGCTGCCGTGGACGTCGCCGCAACTGTGGATGACGCTCGTGCTCGGCGTCGTCGCGATCGGCGGCTTCATTTATGAGGAACGGCTCGCGGCCGAGCCGATCATGCCGCTCGAACTGTTCCGTCATCGCACCTTCGTGCTGGTCAGCCTGATCGGCTTCGTCGTCGGCATCGCGCTGTTCGGCTCGGTCACGTTCATCCCGCTCTACCTGCAGGTCGTGAAGGGCTCGACGCCGTCGCAAGCCGGGATGCAGCTGCTGCCGATGATGGGCGGGATGCTCGTGACGTCGATCGTCAGCGGCCGGCTGATCTCGCGGCTCGGCTCGTACCGGATGTTCCCGATCCTGGGCACGCTGACCGGCGGTATCGCGATGGCGCTGCTGTCGACGCTGACGCTCGATACGCCGCTGCACACGATGTATGCGTACATGGCGCTGCTCGGGATCGGGCTCGGCATGGTGATGCCCGTGCTCACGCTCGCCGTGCAGAACACGGTCGAATTCCGGCACATGGGCGTCGCGACGTCGGGCGCGACGCTGTTCCGCTCGATCGGCGGCTCGCTCGGCGTCGCGGCGTTCGGCGCGCTGTTCTCGCACGGGCTGCAGTCGCGGGTGATGGCTGCGCTGCCGGCCGGCACGGAGCTGCCGCCCGCGCTCGGTCCGGCCGCCGTGCACCAGTTGCCGGATGCCGTGCGCGACGTGTACCTGCATGCGTTCGCCGGCTCGCTGCACGTCGTGTATCTCGCGGCGGCGACCGTCATCGCGATCGCGTTCGTGCTCGCGTGGTTCGTCGAGGATGCGCCGCTGCGCAAGCACCACTGAGCCTCCCGTGGATCGCGACGCGAGCATCGCGCCGCATCGCGATCCCCATCCGCCCGCCGTCAAGGCAGCAGCACGACCCCACCCGTCGTCGCGCGCGACTCCAGCAACCGGTGTGCATCGGCTGCCTGTTCGAGCGGTATCCGCGCACCGATCTCCATATGCATCCCGCCCGCCAGCCGGTCGAGCGTCGCGCGCGCAGCCTCCCGATATCCGTCAACGTCGCGCGCGATGAAGCCGAGCACGCTCGGCCGCGCCAGCGCGATCGACCGCGCCGGCCCCAGTTCGTCGAGATCGAACGTCTGCCGCGCACCGATCGCAGCCACCTGCCCGATGCTCGCGACCATCCCGAACGGACGGACCGCGCCGAGCGTGCGCGTCAGCACGTCGCCGCCGATCCCGTCGATCGCAAAATCGACCCCCGCGCCGCCGCCGAACGCGCGTGCCGCCGCGACAAAATCCGCCTCGCGATAATCGACGACCGCGTCGGCGCCGTGCGTGCGCGCGAGCGCGGCTTTCGCGGCCGACCCGACCGTGCCGATCACCCGCGCGCCGAGCGCACGCGCCCATTGCGTCGCCAGCAGCCCGACGCCGCCGGCCGCCGCATGCACGAGCACCGTGTCGCCGGCACCGACCTGCCGGACGCGATGCAGCAGCATATAAACCGTGATCCCTTTCAGCAGCCCGGCGGCGGCGGCTTCGTCGCTCAGGCCGTCGGGGATCGGCAGCACGCGCTCGACCGGCATCGTGCGCAGGCTCGCATAGCTGCCGGTCGGCATGCCCGCATACGCGACGCGCTGGCCGGGGACGAGTGCCGTCACGCCGGGCCCGACCGCATCGATCACGCCGGCCGCCTCGACGCCGAGCGCGTCCGGCAGCGCGGGCAACGCGTGCGCCCCCGTCCTGAAATAGATGTCGACGAAATTCACGCCGATCGCGGTCTGGCGAATCCGCACTTCGCCGGCGCCGGGCGGCGCGACGGCTGCATCGACGCGGCGCAACACGCCGGCGTCGCCGTAACGATCGATCCCGATCCGGATGGCAGTGGCAGTCTGGGGCATGACGTTCCTCGTAATCGAATGAAGTGACACGATCATCCCATCGTGCATAATCGAACGGAATTCACGCAAAACGCCCATCTACTGTGCAAAATTCAACCGATCAGGATTCCGCTCCCGCATCCGCGTTACCGATGAGCTGGGACGACATCCGCTATTTCCTCGCGGTGATGCGCAGCGGCAGCCTGTCGGCCGCCGCGCGGGCGCTGCAGGTTCAGCATTCGACGGTCGCACGGCGCATCGACGCGCTGGAGTCGGCGCTCGGCATCCGGCTGTTCGACCGGCTGCCGCGCGGCTGGCCGCCGACCGACGAAGGGCTGCACCTTGCCGAGCATGCCGCCCGCCTCGAAACCGACGCGCATGCGTTCGCGCGCGCCGCCCAGGGCGCGGCGGCGTTCGACGGCGTGGTGCGCGTATCGGCGTCGCCGGTGTTCGCGAGCCATTTCCTTGCGCCGCGGCTTGCCCGCGCGCAGCGCGCATGGCCTGCGCTGCGGATCGACCTGCTGGGCGAGATGCACGCGGCGAACCTGTACGCACGCGAAGCCGATCTCGCGGTGCGGCTGTCGCGGCCGACCGAGCCGGGGCTCGCCGCGCGCCGGCTCGGCACGATGCGCTTCGCGCTGTGCGCGACGCCGGAATGGGCGGACGCGCCGCCCGACACCTGGCCGTTCGTCGGCTACGACGATGCGCTCGCGCAAACGCCGCAGCACCAGTGGCTCGCCCGCTTCGCGGCCGGACGCCGTTTCGCATTCGTCACCAACGACCTGGCCGCCCAACATCGTGCGTGCGCGGCCGGTGCCGGCGTCGCGCTGCTGCCGAGGTTTCTCGTCGACGATCCGGCCGCGCACGCCGGCGCGCCGCTCGTCGAGCTGACGGCCGCACCGCGTTGCGACATCGAGCGCGAGATCTGGCTCGTCGTCCATCCGGACGTGCGTCGGTCGCCGCGCGTGCAGCGAGTCGCCGACGCGATCGCCGATGCCGTTCACGCGGCGGACGGACGGCTCTAGGCGGCCGCGGCCGCGCACGGCTTTGCCATGCGCCCAGGCGGCCGGCATAGTAGTGGTTTGCGTTCTGAATTCGCCGGACCCGCCGCCATGCACACCGCCCCCGCCTGCGTCGTTCGCGACGCGACCGACGCCGACCTCGATGCGATCCACGCGATCTATGCGCACCACGTGCACCACAGCGTCGCGTCGTTCGAGGAAACACCGCCCGACGTCGACGAACTGCGCGCGCGCCGCGACGCGGTGCTGCACCACGGACTGCCGTATCTCGTCGCCGAATGCGACGGCCGCGTGGCCGGCTACGCGTACGCGACGCCGTACCGCACGCGCAGTGCGTACCGCTTCACGATCGAGGACTCGATCTACATCGACGATGCGCAGCGCGGGCGCGGGATCGGGCGCGCGCTGCTCGCGGCGCTGATCGAACGCTGCGAGGCCGGCCCGTGGCGGCAGATGATCGCGGTGATCGCCGACGGCGGCACCGGCGGCTCGACGTCGCTGCATCGCGCGTTCGGCTTCGAGCCGGCCGGCATGCTGAAGGCGGCCGGTTTCAAGCACGGCCGCTGGATCGATACGGCGCTGCTGCAGCGCCCGCTCGGCAATGGCGCGAACACGCTCCCCGTCTCGCCGGAGCCTGTCGCGTCGCGCTAGAATGGCCGCATGTCAAAACAGACTCATTCCACACCCGACGAGGCGGCGCCGGACTCCCGCAACGAGTACACGGTCGACGAACTTGCACGCGTGTCCGACACGACCGTGCGCAATGTCCGCGCCTACCAGGATCGCGGGCTGCTCGCGCCGCCGGAAAAGCGCGGCCGCGTCGGCATCTACGACGACACGCACGTCGCGCGCCTGAAGCTGATCAACCACCTGCTCGCACGCGGCTACACGCTGTCGAACATCCAGGACCTGATCAAGGCGATCGACGAAGGCCACGACCTGCGCTCGATCCTCGGCCTCGAAAACGCGATCGGCGGCCGCTGGTCGCACGAACTGCCGAAAACGTATTCGCTTGCCGCGCTCGCGCAGATGTTCGGCCCGCAGGCGACCACGCAGCTGTCACGCGTGACCGAACTCGGCCTGCTCGAACGGCGCGGCCTGTCGTTCGTCGCGAAGAGCCCCGCGCTGCTCGAAGCGGCAGCCGCGATGACGAAGGAAGGCATCCCGCCGCGCGAACTGCTCGACGTGATCAGCCTCGCGCGGCCGCATTTCGACGCGATTGCGCGACTGCTCGTCGATCTCGTCGTGAAGCGGCTCGACCGCTACGACGCCGGCACGCTGCCGCCCGCCACCGACGTGCCCGAACTGGTCGATGCGATCTGGCGCCTGCGCCCGCTCGCGGCCGTGTTCGTCGAGGGCGAGACGAACCGCGCACTCGAAACCGCGGCGAGCGCGTATCTCGGCGGCCGCGTCGCGACGATCCTCGACAAGAAGCTCAGCGACGAGGCCGCGCGACAATCCGGCACGCCGGCATCGGAAAACGGCAGCGACGAAGCATAGGCGCGCCGCCGTCATATTGATATCGGCAATGCTTCGTTTGCGGGTGTGATCGCCCATGCGACGATTCTTCCAACCGAGCGGCACCACCGCTCGCCCGAAGACGTTTTGCATGGAGTCCGTTCGATGATTCGTTTCACCCGCTGGATCGCCCGCACCGCCGCCGTCACGCTCGTCGCACTGTCCGCCGCGTCGGCCTTCGCGCAAGGCGGCGCCGACAAGGTCGTGCGCATCGGCTACCAGAAGGCCGGCCTGCTGTCGGTCATCAAGGCGCAAGGCTCGCTCGAAGCGCGGCTCAAGCCGCTCGGCTATGGCGTCCAGTGGTTCGAATTCCCGGCCGGCCCGCAACTGCTCGAAGCGCTGAACGCGAACAGCATCGACTTCGGCTATACGGGTGCGCCGCCACCCGTGTTCGCGCAGGCGGCCGGCGTGCACTTCGTCTATGTCGGCGCGGAACCGCCGGCGCCGCACAATGAAGCCGTGGTCGTGAAGGCCGATTCGCCGATCCGTTCGGTCGCCGGCCTGCGCGGCAAGAAGATCGCGTTGCAGAAGGGCTCGAGCGCGAACTACCTGTTGCTCGAAGCACTGAAGAAGGCCGGCGTGCGCTACGACGAAATCCGCCCCGTGTACCTTGCGCCGGCCGACGCGCGCGCCGCGTTCGAGAGCGGCAACGTCGATGCGTGGGTCGTCTGGGATCCGTACTATGCAGCGGCGCAAAATGCGCTGAAGGTGCGCACGCTGTCCGACTACACAGGCCTCGCGGCGACCAACAACTTCTACGAAGCCACGCGCGATTTCGCGCAGCAGCATCCCGACGTGGTCGGCGCGATCCTGAAGCAGGCGCGCGAGACGGGCCAGTGGGTCAACACGCATCCGGCCGACACGGCCGCGCTGATCGCACCGAAGGTCGGCCTGCCGCAACCGCTCGTCGAAACGTGGATCAAGCGTGTCCCGTTTGGCGCAGTACCGCTCGACGAAAAGATCGTCGCGGCCCAGCAAGGTGTCGCCGATGCGTTTTATGCGGCGAAGCTGATTCCGCAGAAACTGAGCGTGGCCGACAACGCATGGGTCGACAAGCGCATCGCGCCCGCGCTCGCCGCAAAGTAACGCGAACATCGCGGCGCGCATTGATTCGAACCAGGCCGACCGGCACCCTGCCCGTCGGCCTGGTTCGCTGCTTGTCACGGATTGCCGGGAAAGGCGACGCGAAGTACCGGCACTCGACCAGGCAGCCATCCATGATGGCCGGAATTCGCTCGATACAGTTGACAACTACCGTTGCCATGGTTGATGCTTGAACACATGAGCTGCCGAGCATTCACCATCGCGCTGATTATTCGCACCATTCTTCGAATGGTGGGTTAGCGCGCATCCGGCTCAATGACGACAACCCGCCCCTGAGGCGGGTTTTTTCATTTCCGCCCAGGGCATTTCAAACCCGCCCTCGAAAGGAAATGACCGTGCCCTTGTACCGAAGCTCGCCTGACGCTTGCACCACGCTTGCCGCGCAAACCCGACCGCCAATCGACTACGTCAAGAAAATTCTCACTGCGCGTGTCTACGACGTCGCGCGCGAGACCGAACTCCAACCCGCCCGCAACCTGTCGGCCCGGTTGCGGAACCCCGTCTACCTGAAGCGCGAGGACAACCAGCCGGTGTTCTCGTTCAAGCTGCGCGGCGCGTACAACAAGATGGCGCATATTCCGGCGGACGCGCTCGCGCGCGGCGTGATTACGGCGTCGGCCGGCAATCACGCGCAGGGTGTCGCGTTCTCGGCGGCCCGGATGGGTGTCAAGGCGGTGATCGTCGTGCCCGTCACGACGCCTCAGGTGAAGGTCGATGCGGTACGCGCGCATGGCGGCGCGACGGTCGAGGTCATCCAGGCGGGCGAGTCGTACAGCGACGCGTATCAGCACGCGGTCAAGGTGCAAGCGGAGCGCGATCTCACGTTCGTCCACCCGTTCGACGATCCATACGTGATCGCCGGCCAGGGCACGGTCGCGATGGAAATCCTGCGCCAGCACCAGGGCCCGATCCATGCGATCTTCGTGCCGATCGGCGGCGGCAGTCTCGCGTCCGGCATTGCCACCTACGTCAAGGCCGTGCGCCCGGAGATCAAGGTCATCGGCGTGCAGACCGACGATTCATGCGCGATGGCGCAATCGCTCGCGGCCGGTCGACGCGTCGAGCTGACCGAGGTCGGCCTGTTCTCGGACGGCACCGCGGTGAAGCTCGTCGGCGAGGAAACGTTCAGGCTGTGTGCCGAACACCTGGATGGCGTCGTGACGGTCGACACCGATGCACTATGTGCGGCCATCAAGGACGTGTTCCAGGATACCCGCAGCGTGCTCGAACCGGCCGGCGCACTCGCGGTCGCGGGCGCGAAGCGCTATGCGGAACGCGAAGGCATCGAGAACCAGACGCTCATTGCGGTCACGTCCGGCGCGAACGTGAACTTCGACCGGATGCGCTTCGTCGCCGAGCGCGCGGAGGTCGGTGAGGCGCGCGAAGCCGTGTTCGCGGTCACGATCCCCGAGGAACGCGGCAGCTTCAGGCGTTTCTGCGCGCTCGTCAGTGACCGCAACGTGACCGAGTTCAACTACCGGATCGCCGACGCGCAATCCGCGCACTTCTTCGTCGGCATGCAGATCAAGCGCCGCGGCGAATCGGCCGAAATCGCCGCGAACTTCGAATCGCACGGCTTCACGACCATCGACCTGACGCACGACGAACTGTCGAAGGAACACATCCGCTACATGGTGGGCGGCCGTTCGCCGCTCGCACTCGACGAGCGCCTGTTCCGCTTCGAATTCCCGGAACGGCCGGGCGCGCTGATGAAGTTCCTGTCCGCGATGGCGCCGGACTGGAACATCAGCCTGTTCCACTACCGCAACCAGGGCGCGGACTACAGCTCGATCCTCGTCGGGCTGCAAGTGCCGCAGGCCGATCGCGTCGAATTCGAACGCTTCCTGTCGACGCTCGGCTATCCGTACATCGAGGAAGGCAACAATCTCGCCTATCGCTTGTTCTTGTAGTACGGAGCGCGCCTGTCGACGATGCGGGCCTTCAGGACAGTTGATCGTCCTTGCCGCATCGGAAGCAGCTGTCATCCATCTCGCACGATCGGTGGCGCATCGGAACACGCGCCGCCGATTGCTTCGGCCGTTTGCTCCGGCGCATGACGGGTGCACGACGCATCGGCCTTTTTCGTTCTTGTCGAATTTTCAGGAAACGCGGGACGAACGGTCGGCGTTCGACCAGAGCGCGGGTCTCGCTTTTATGTTTATCGAGGACGACCGCGAAGCGATGCCCCGTCGCAAGGTGATCCCCGATTCGAATGGCGGCTTTGGATCAGGCTCTGTGGCTGCTTCGGGTCGTTCAGCGCCACCAACCCCATCAGGCCCTGTTCAACCTGCACGTCATGCCGGGGAGCGCGCGCAGCCTGGCAGGGCCACATCGCTTCATCCGCCAATCCGACCGCCTGGTGAAATAGTTACAAGTTAACGATTGACGCCAGCACCGCCCAGCGGTTAATGTTTCGACCGAAGTTCAAGAAGTCCGATTGCTGTTCATCAATTGATCGCTCCTCGGCGGTATTCGTTGTCCTCTCCCTCCTTGACGCTTCACGCGCTCTTTTACAGAGCAAATCTTCATATTTTTTTCTCAAGGAATCTTCATGGATACCGGTATCGTCAAGTGGTTCAACGACAGCAAAGGCTTTGGCTTCATCACGCCCGACAACGGCGGCGACGATCTCTTCGCTCATTTCTCCGAAATTCGCGCCGACGGCTTCAAGACGCTGGCTGAAAATCAGAAGGTGAGCTTCGAAACGAAGCAAGGCCCGAAGGGTCTGCAAGCGGCCAACATCAAGCCGCTGTAAAGTTTGAAGGACCCGGCCTCCCGTAACGGGCGCCGGGTTGCAGCGACATCCTCGCGGAGATTGGTCTCCCAAAGTTGGCGCAATTGCTCTTAGCTGCAACGGTTCATTCCGCAGCTCGCCTAGCGCCACACGCCTCGTTGCACTTCATTCCCCCTCTGGCTGCGAAGCCCTTTTTCGCTTTACGACTGCTTCAGATTCAGCTCGCAATGGCTTGAATCGGCGCACCCGTGCACATTCCGCACGGCACGCGCGCACTCGAACATTATTAAAATTAAAATGCAGAACAAACAAATTCAACAATACAACGGCTATGCCGTTCACCCCTCGGCGCATCGTTTGCCCGACGGAAGCTTTTCATCCAACTTGCTGCTGGAACGCGCCGGCAGCCCACGCACCGAAGGCCGCTACCAGTTCTATTCGCTCGATTACTTCACGAGTGAGGAGCAGGCATTGCAGCATTCGGCCCGCTGGGCACGCAACTGGGTCGACACGCGCGGTTAAAGGCAACGCCCGGCCATCGATCCAGCAACGCGCCGGCGGCCTGCGCGCGCCTATTTGCTTCACTCGCCCGCCCCCTCTCCAGCGGCCGCGTTGACCACCATATCGAGGGTCTCGAACCGCTCTGTCAGCGTATCCCGATCGCGTTCCACCCGATCAGGCACGCCCACGCCGGCAGCCAGGGCACGGTGGAGGGCGCATCGGGAAACACGCCTTCGATCGCTTCGGCCGCGTGTTCCAACACGTTCACGCGCAGTCCGATGATGACAACCTGCGCATTGCGCTGAGCGCAATGCGTCGCCGTGGCCGGGTCGATTCCCGTCCCGCCGCCACGCACCGACACCCGCCGATTCATCGCCCCGCCTCAAAGATCGCCGTTCGAAGACAACCACTCGGGTTCGTACGCACCTAGCGCGCGTGCCGGATAAAACCATCGGAGCGGTGCATCGTCGATCTGCACTGGCGGCAGGAGCCGGGATGCCGGCCCCCATGACGTCGGTTCGACGTGCTCCGCACGATCACCTTGACCGTCGGCGACCAGTTCGACCACCTCGCTCATGGGCTCCGACCGCAGCTGCAAATCGACCGCCGTACGCGCCAGCGACGCGCGGACCTCCGTACCGACACCCTGTTTCATTCGCGTCGTCAGCCCGCGGATCGCGGCCGTCGCCATCAGGTAGCCCGTCGCGTGGTCAATGGCCTGAACGGGCAGGTTCACCGGTGCATCGCCGCCCATCACGCGCATGCCCGCCTCAGCGATTCCCGTGCTCGTTTGAATGAGGCTGTCGAAGCCGCGCCGGCACCGCCATTCACCGCTCCAGCCATAAGCGTCGAGCGACACATCGATCAGCGCAGGATTCAGTTCGCGCCGATGCGCAGCGTCGAGCCCGAGGCGCGCCAGCGCGTCGGACCGGTAACCGTGCACGACGATATCCGCGCTGCCGAGCAGCTGCTTGAGCGTATCGAGATCCGCGGCATCCTTCAGGTTCAGCCGCGCACATCGCTTGCCGAGGACGACTTCGGGCACCGTACCCGGTTCTTCCCAACCGTACGGATCGATCCGCAGCACGTCGGCGCCCAGGCCCGCAAGAAACCGCGTCGCCACCGGGCCGGCGAGAATGCGCGTCAGGTCGAGCACGCGAATGCCGCGCAACGGCCGGTCTTTCGCCGGCCGCCAGTCACGCGCGACGGCATCGGTCCCGGCATGAACATGCAGCAACGGTTCGGTTGCGACCGCCTTGCCCTGCGGATGCTCGGCCCACTCCTGTGCCGAGTACATCGCCGCGGCACAACCACCGCGCTCGACGATCGCGTCTTCGAGCGCACCGGCATCCCAGCGACTCACCGCTTGCGCGACCGCCTGTGCATCGGCGGCACAGTCGAGCACCGACAAGGCGGCCAGTCGGTGATGCGGCGCATTGGTGTGCAACCGGATCCAGCGATCGCGCGCCCGATAGTTGCCGGCCACCGGATCCCATTGAGGCGGCATCGTCCAGCCCTGCGGACGCAGCGACGTGCCGAACCACAGCGACGCCATGCGCCGGTCGACCCGCACCGACGGCGTCGTTCCGGTCGACGCATGCAGCAATTCGGCAACGGACGTCCCTGCCGCGCCGATTGCCGCCGTGGCCAGGTCGGTTACGCGAAACGCGGAAACCAGCTCGCCCGACCCGCTGAAGCTGCACGATTCGAGGAACGCCTGAGACCCACCCGCCGCCAGCCAGAACGCCCGCAGATGACGCGACACCCGATCCTCATCGGCCACGGCCCATTCCCTCGACATTTGATCGATACGCATGTTCGCCTCGCATGAATTAGGTGACGCAAAGATCGTCTCGCTCGCATTTGCTGTCAACGTTGATTATCCTGATCAACCTGTCGAACGATTCCCCCTGCGCACGATGTCGAACTACCTGAATTCGACCGAAGCCGCGGCAAGGCTCGGTGTCTCACGGCAAACCCTCTATGCATACGTCAGCCGCGGCCTGCTTCGCGCGGAACCGGGCGGCAGCCACCGTGAAAGCCGCTACCTCGCGGCCGATGTCGAGCGGCTCGCGGATCAACGCGCACGAGGCCGCAAGCCGAAGGAAGTGGCGAAGGCCGCGCTGAACTGGGGCTCGCCCGTGCTCGAGTCGAGCATCACGTTGATCGATGGCGGCCGGCTCTTCTATCGCGGTGTGGATGCACTCGATCTCGCTGCCCGCACGAGTCTCGAGGAAGTCGCGGCGCTGCTATGGCGATGCGACGAGGAGACTGCTTTCGGCCGTCACGTTCCCGCTACGCCCGCGGTACTGCGAACGCTCTTCAGGCACTACGCCGATCAACGCGCCGAGCAGGCCCTGCTACCGCTCTTCACCGTCGCAAGCGAGGACGCGCCAACCGCGATCTGGCAGCAATCGACCGATCGTCACGCGCAGGGTTGTGGTGATCTCGTGCGGATTCTGGCCGCCTGCCTGTTGCGAACCCGCATCGACACAGCGCCCATCCATGTGCAATGCGCGCGGGCGTGGGGCGTCGGGCCTGCGGGTGCAGAACTGATCCGGATGGCACTCGTGCTGTGCGCGGACCACGAACTGAACGCGTCGAGCTTCACGGGGCGATGCATCGCGTCGACGAACGCGAGCTTGCGTGCCGTCGTGGTCGGCGGCCTGGCCGGCCTGTCGGGCGAGCGGCACGGCGCCACTACCGCGCGTGGCGAAGCCCTGTGGGACGAGCTGGGTAATAAGGACATCGAGCAAAAAATGGGCGCGCGTCTGGCCCGGGGAGACGGCTTGCCCGGCTTCGGACATGCGCTCTATCCCGACGGCGACGTGCGCGCGACGTATCTGTTGTCGCGGATCCTGCCGCGCCATCCTCAATGGAAAAGGATGATCGATGCTGGCAGCGCGCTCGTCGGCCACAAGCCCTCCCTGGATCTCGCGCTGGTGGCACTGCGCAGACATTTGCGGCTTCCCGTCGGTGCCGCATTCGGCCTGTTCGCGCTTGGCCGCTCGATCGGCTGGATCGCGCATGGGCTGGAGCAGCGCGAGCAATCCGATCTCATCAGGCCGCGTGCGGTTTATACGGGAACGTGGCCTGATGGCGCCGGCATCGAGGCGGATCATTCGCGATCCCGTGGACGGTCGGGAAAGCAGCAGGCGACGCATCGTGCGGCTCCGGAAGACGACATGCTTGCTGCTTTTTTCAGGAGTCGCTAGCTTCTCGGTTGATGTTGTCCGCGCATGTCATCAGTGACACGCCAACGCCTCGTTGGCATATGGAAGCAGCCACCCGCTGACGTTTCGCGGATGTCGCCAACGAGTCGGCACGGCCCCTCTACGGAAATCCGTGAAGACTTTTTCGCCGAATCCACGGAATGCAAACAGCACATCGATCCGGCGATACGCGCACCGCGCCGGCGGCACGCGCATGCCCGGCATGCCGACTTACTTCAGCGCCCCCGCCACCTTCTTCTGCCGCCACAAACACAGCAAATCGCACGCGACATGCGCGGCCGCGATCGCCGTGATGTCCGCGTGGTCGTAAGCAGGCGCCACCTCGACCACATCCGCACCGACCAGGTTCACCGCGCCGAGCGCGCGCACGATCGCGAGCGCCTGTGCCGAAGAAAGCCCGCCCGCGACCGGCGTGCCCGTGCCGGGTGCGAACGCCGGATCGAGGCAATCGATATCGAACGTCAGGTACGCGGGCCGCGCACCGACGATATCGACGATCCGCTCGACCGCCGCGCGCGAACCGTGGTCATGTACCCACGCCGCATCGAGCCGCTCGATGCCGAGAAAATCGTCGTTCCATGTGCGGATGCCGACCTGTACCGACGTCGCCGGATCGATCAACCCTTCCTTTACGGCCTTGTAGAACATCGTCCCGTGATTGAGGCTGTCCGGATCGTCGTCGGCCCACGTATCGCAGTGCGCGTCGAAATGGATCAGCGACAGCGGCTTGCCGTAGCGCTCCGCATGCGCGACCAGCAGCGGATACGTGATGTAGTGGTCGCCGCCGAGCGTCAGCATCTTCGCGCCGGAACCGAGGATCGTGCGCGCATGCTCGACGATCGCGGGCTTGATCGACAGCGGGTTGTGCGCGTCGAACCAGCAGTCGCCGTAGTCGATGGCCGCGAGATCGTCGAACGGGTTGAAGCCCCACGGGTACGGATGAAGCTCCGCGAGCTGCACGCTCGCCGCGCGGATCGCGGCCGGGCCGAGCCGCGCGCCGGAGCGGTAAGTCGTCGCGAGGTCGAGTGGCACGCCGGAGATCGCGACGTCGACGCCGTCGAGTTCGCGCGAATAGTTGCGGCGCATGAACGACAGCACGCCCGCATAGGTGTTTTCGATCGACGAGCCGTACGGCGTCGTGCGACGGATCGCGCCGTCGCCGTGGAGAAGTTCGGTCATGGTCGGACCTGTTTTCGTGGGGAGGTCAGCCTGCCCCGCTTCGCATGAGCACACGGGCCGGGCACGGCATGGATTCATCGGGCCCGCATCGGCTTGCGCATCCAGTCGCGCGGCCGGGCGGAACAACGACAGCGACAGCAACAACCACATCGACAACGGCAATACCGCGGCGATCATAGCAAGCCGAATTGAAGTCGTTGCCCCGGTTCAACCGGGGCAAAGTGCAGAAGGCAACCGCTCCCGCACCGCCTTCGATTCCTAGAAGGATTCGCCGGTTTTCGCCCGCCCTTTCTTCCGGATAATGGCCGACAGCCGCGCCCTCGACCGCGCGCCGTCCACCGCAGACAACAACAAACCGGAGACACCCGCCTTGATCGCCACGCTTCCCGCCACCTACCGCCGGCTCTGGCCGCTCGCCGTCGCCGCCGCGTTGCTGTACGGGCTGTCGCTCGCCGCCGCGCCCTATCCCGGCCAGGCCGTCGCGAAAGCGGCGATGGGCATCCTCCTGCTCGCAGCGGGCAGCACTTGCGCCGCGCCGCGCGAACGCGCGTGGCTGTGCGCGGCACTCGTGACAGCCGTGCTCGGCGACGTGCTGCTCGCGCTGCCCGACTGGCCGCTGTCGTTCGTGCTCGGCCTCGGCGCGTTCCTGCTCACGCACCTGTGCTATTGCGCGATCTTCATGCGCTGGCGCACGCGGCCGCACGGCTGGCGCATCGTCGCGCTCGTCGGGCTGTGGATCGCCGCGCCGGCGTTCTACGTGGCCTTCCTTCCGCACCTCGGCGAGTTGCTGGCACCGGTCGCCGTCTACATGCTCGTGCTGTGCGCGATGGCGAGCTTCGCGCTCGCTGCCCGCACGCGCGGCCCGCTGGTGGCCATCGGCAGCCTGATCTTCGTCGGCTCCGATACGCTGATCGGCGTCGGCCGCTTCCTCGGCGGCTTTCCGGGCATCGATTACCTGATCTGGGGCCTCTACGCGCTCGCGCAGGTCACGATCGTGGCCGGGGTTTTCCATGAGACGGCCGCCCGAACGATCCGTCCCTGATACTGTTTCAAACAGACCGCCGCGTGCCGGCGGTCTCGTCCGCCGTCTCTCTCGCCCTACCGACGGCCCTTCCCACGCCTCCCGCGATGCGGAAAGCGGCCCGTTCCAAACCCCGCTCAGCCTTTTCCCGTCTGGCTTCCGGCCCTTAGAGCGCCGCTTCTAGCCTCTTGCGGTTTCCGGGCTCACCCACTATCGTTACATCAAACAATGTAACATTCGAAAATGAGCCAAATCGGAGACACCCGGATGAATGCTCGCACGTTGCCTTTCGGTCCGCCCGGCCACGACGGCCTGGACGAAACCATCGACATCGCCATCATCGGCACCGGCTTCGCCGGCCTCGGGATGGCGATCCGCCTGCGTCAGACAGGCGTGACCGACTTCGTCGTCCTCGAGAAGGCCGCGTCGGTCGGCGGCACGTGGCGCGACAATCATTACCCCGGGTGTGCATGCGACGTGCAATCGCACGTCTATTCGTTCTCGTTCGCGCCGAACCCGCGCTGGACGCGCATGTTCGCGCCGCAGCCGGAGATCCGCGCCTATCTGGAAGACTGCGTGCAGCGCTTCGGCGTCGGCCCGCACCTGCGCCTGAACCACGAGTTGCAGCGCGCCGAGTACGACGAAGCCGCGCAGCGCTGGCGCCTCACGTTCGCGAACGGCAAGCGGCTGTCCGCGCGCGTGCTGGTGTCAGGAATGGGCGGCCTGTCGCGCGCCGCGCTGCCGTCGATTCCCGGCGTCGAGAACTTCAAGGGCCGCGCGTTCCATTCGCAGCAGTGGGATCACGACTACGCGCTCGAAGGCAAGCGCGTCGCGGTGATCGGCACCGGCGCGAGCGCGATCCAGTTCGTGCCGCAGATCGCGCCGCGCGTGAAGGAACTCGCGCTGTTCCAGCGCACGCCGCCGTGGATCATGCCGAAACCCGACCGCAACCTGACCGGGCTCGAGAAATGGCTGTTCCGCACGCTGCCGTTCACGCAGAAGGCCGTGCGCAGCAGCATCTACTGGATGCTCGAATCGCGCGTGCTCGGCTTCGCGATCCATCCGTCGCTGATGAAGAACGTGCAGAAGCTCGCGCTGCGCCACATCCGCAAGCAGATTCCCGATCCGGAACTGCGCAAGACCGTCACGCCGAACTACACGCTCGGCTGCAAGCGCGTGCTGATCTCGAACGACTACTACCCGGCGCTGTCGCGCAAGAACGTCGACGTGATCACGACCGGCATCGACCACATCGAAGCCGACGCGGTCGTGACGACCGACGGCCGCCGCCATGAAGTCGACTGCCTGATCTACGGCACCGGCTTCCAGGTGGCCGATCCGTATCCGCGCGGCGCGATCATCGGCCGCGGCGGGCTCGACATCGTCGACGCATGGCGCGACGGTGCGCACGCGTATCTCGGCTCGACGCTGCCCGGCTACCCGAACTTCTTCATGATCGTCGGCCCGAACACCGGCCTCGGCCACAACTCGATGGTGTTCATGATCGAGTCGCAGATCGAATACATCCTCGGCGCGCTGCAGGCGATGCATCGCGAACGGGCGGATGCGATCGAGGTGCGCCCGCTCGTCGAGGCGCAGTTCAACAGCGACCTGCAAGGCCGGCTCAAGAAGGCGATCTGGTCGACGGGCGGCTGCAAGAGCTGGTACCTCGATCCGCGCACCGGCAAGAACACGACGCTGTGGCCGGGCTTCACGTGGCGCTTCCGCCAGGCGACCGCGCACTTCTCGATCGCCGACTACCACGCGTATCGCGCGCCGCAACACGACACGACCGCGCGGCCCGTCGCCGCGCCCGCCGCTTCCGCTTCGACTTCCACGTCCGCCGAAGCGGCCTGAGCCAGACAAGGAGCAACCGACATGAGAGATTTCGCCAACAAGGTCGCCGCGATCACGGGTGCCGGCTCGGGCATGGGCCGCTCGCTCGCGATCCAGCTCGCGCAGGCAGGCTGCCAGGTATCGCTCGCCGACAAGAACGGCGTCGGCCTCGCCGAAACCGAACGGATCGTCCGCGCGATCGCGCCGAACGTGCGCGTGTCGACGCGCGTGCTCGACGTCGGCGACCGCGAAGCAATGTTCGCGTGGGCCGACGACACCGCGAAGGAACACGGCAAGGTCAACCTGATCTTCAACAACGCGGGCGTCGCGCTGTCGAGCACGATCGAGGGGATGGAATACAGCGATCTCGAGTGGATCGTGAACATCAACTTCTGGGGCGTCGTGCACGGCACGAAGGCGTTCCTGCCGCACCTGAAGGCATCGGGCGACGGCCACGTGATCAACACGTCGAGCCTGTTCGGGATCTTCGCGCAACCGGGCATGAGCGGCTACAACGCGACCAAGTTCGCGGTGCGCGGCTTCACCGAATCGCTGCGCCAGGAACTCGACATGATGAAGTGCGGCGTGTCGGCAACCTGCGTGCATCCGGGCGGCATCCGCACGAACATCGCGCAGGCCAGCCGCGTCTCGAAGAACATGGTCGGCTTCATGGTCGCGAGCGAGCAACAAGGCCGGGACACGTTCGAGAAGTTCTTCATCACGACCGCCGACGACGCCGCGCGCACGATACTCGCCGGTGTACGCCGGAACAAGCGCCGGGTGCTGATCGGCCGCGATGCGAAGGCCGGGGACTGGATGGCGCGCGTCCTGCCGTGTGCGTACCAGGCGCTCGTCGTGCTCGCGACGCGCCGCGAGGCCGCGAGGGCCCGCCGCGACGCCGCGCGCGGCACGCCCGCGGCCGCACCGCTGCACGCCACCTACAACAATGCAGGCAACCAGGGAGGAGAACAATCATGACCACCCCGAACATGATGCCCGTGCGGCGTGACATCCGTTTCGCGCTGCCCCCCGAACGCGCGCGCGACTGGCACGTGCAGGGCGTGCCGGTCACGCACTTCATGAACGCGCTGTCGCTGCTGTTCCCGGCCGGCGAACGCTTCTTCATGGATTCGGTGCGCAACTACCGCGACCAGATCGAAGATCCGGAACTGAAGAAGCAGGTGCTCGGCTTCATCGGCCAGGAAGCGATGCACACGCGCGAGCACATCGAGTACAACGACCTGCTGCAGTCGTCGGGCCTGCCCGCGCACAAGCTCGACAAGCGCCTGTGGACGATCCTCGGCTGGTTCAAGAAGGTGCTGCCGCATTCGATGCAGCTCGCGATCACGATCGCGCTCGAGCACTACACGGCGATCCTCGCGAACCAGTTGCTGTCGGGCCACGAGCACCGGATCGACGGCTCGGTCGAAGGCTACCAGCAGATGTGGATGTGGCACGCGATGGAGGAAACCGAGCACAAGGCGGTGTCGTACGACGTATGGGCCACCGTGATGAAGCCGGGCCTCGGCAGCTACCTGCTGCGCACGGGCACGATGCTGACGACGACCGTGCTCTTCTGGGCGATCGTGTTCGACTTCCACGTGCGCCTGATGCGCGCGCACCGTCGCGAACACGGCAAGTTCGGCGGCATGTGGCGCCTCGTGAAGTACCTGTACAGCCCGAAGCACGGCGTGTTCCCGAGCATCGCGCGCGAATGGCTCGACTATTTCCGCCCCGGTTTCCACCCGTGGGACCACGACAACCACCAGTACCTGCAGGGGCTCGACACGCTGCTCGAGAACATCGACGCAACCAACGCGCGCTACGCCGCGCAAGCCGCCCCGCGCCGCGTGCCGCTGCACCCGGTTCCGCAGGCATGACGTCATGGCGCGCGCCCACGAGATGCTGACCGTCCAGTCCGGCGACGTGAAACTCGCCGTCTACGTAAGCGGGTCGCGTCGCGCCCCGCCACTGATCCTCGTGCACGGCTACCCCGATTCGGCGGCCGTGTGGGCACCGATCCGCGCGCGGCTCGCGAAGCGTTACCGCGTGATCGCGTACGACGTGCGCGGCGCCGGCGCGTCCGATGCGCCGCGCCGCCGCGCCGACTACACGCTGGAGCGGCTCGCCGGCGATCTGAAGGCGGTGGCCGACGCAACCTGCGGCGGCCGGCCGTTCCACCTCGTCGGTCACGACTGGGGGTCGATCCAGTGCTGGGAGGCCGTGACCGACCCCGCGTTCCGCGGCCGGATCGCGTCGTACACGTCGATCTCGGGCCCGTGCCTCGATCACGTGTTCCGCACGAAGATGCGGCTCAAGCAGAGCCTGAAGTCGTGGTACATCGCGTTCTTCCACCTGCCGCTCGTGCCATCGCTGGTGTGGCGGCTCGGCGGCGCGGCGTTGTGGCCGCGCTGGCTGCAGCTCACCGAACGCGTGCGCGCCGAGCGCGACCCCGTGCAACTGAAGAACGCGCTGAACGGCCTGCAGCTGTACCGCGCGAATTTCATCGCACGGGCCCGCAAGCCGCGCGAACGGTATGCACAGGCGCCCGTGCAGATCCTCGTGCCGGTGCGCGACCGCTATGTGACGCCCGAGATGTCGGTCGATCTCGACCGCTGGCTCGGCGACCACGTGCGCGAGGAAATCGACGGCACGCACTGGATCGTGTTGCGCCACCCGGACATGATCGCGTCGCGGATCGACCGCTTCGCGTCCGCGCAGGAGCGGCCGGCGCTCACCCCGGCCGTGGCCCGGGTTCAGCGCACCGCCGGCGCCGGCAGGCGTCTGAACAGCGTCTCGTAATCGACGACGAGCCCGTCGTCGTCGATGTCCATCTCGGCCGTGAAATCGCGGAAGATCCCTTCGTAGCGGTAGCGCCGGCCCGGCTCGATGCACGCGTAGGCCTGCTTGACCGGCGTGACCTTCAGGTCCGGCGTCGAGATGTACGCGACGTCGATCGGCCGCCGCTCGCCGCGCGCGAGCCCGAGGCGGCCGATCGGCAGCGAATTCGTGAACGGCGTCGCCGCGATGTCGATGTCGATGCAGCCGTCGAGCTCCGGCAGTGCGCGGCCTGAACCGTCGTGCCAGCGGCCGGCGCCGTCGCTGCGCAGTTCCAGCGTGCCGCCGCCCATCACCTTGAGCACCGCATAGGTCACGCGCCAGTGCGCGTCGCACTCGACGCGATACGCGAGCCCGTACGCACGGCCATACCGCTGGCCGACCACAGCGCTTTCGACGACGATCCCGCCGCCGCTCCGGTCGAACGTCAGATGTTCGACCCCGTCGCCTTCGAGCGACGCCCAACGCACTTCGCGCATCCTTCCGCCTCCCGGTATTCCCGATGCGGGGCATCGTCGCACAGATCGCTCGACGAAAGTGCCGGCCACCGCCGGGATGCGAGTCCCAAGCGGGCAACCTGCCGAAAGCGCCAACGGCGCGCCGTTCGGGCACGAATCGATATCTACGTTCACCGTTTCGGGGCATCGACCACAAATCCTGACTATCCAGAATTCCCTATTCCGGTGCATGGCATTGTGTCCTATGCTCGCGGCTCGTCCTGTTCCGCCGCCATCATGCCTACCGCCCGCCCCGTCCCGCCGTCGATCGACCTGCGTATCTTGCTGCGCGGCATCGGGCAGATCGTGCTGCAGGCGAATGCGCTCACCGGCGCACTGCTGCTCGCCGCGCTGGCGCTGACCGACCTGCGGCTCGCGAGCGCGGCGCTGGTCGGCTCGGCCGCCGCCAGCATGACGGCCGTGCTGACGGGCGCCGAGCGCCGCGACGTCGAACAGGGGCTGCACGGCTTCAACGGCGCGCTCGCCGCACTGATCGCCGTGCTGTTCGCGCCCCATCAGCTCACCGCCGTCGCGCTGGTGCCGCTGGCCTCGATCGGCGCGGCGCTCGTGCAGCGCGCGATGCGCTTGCCGCTCGCACGCTGGCGCCAGTGTCCGTATTCAAGCCCGTGCCTCGTCGTCACCGCGCTGTGGTTGCCGTTTGTCGCGCTGCAGCATGCAAGCGGCGTGACGGCCAGCCCGGCGCTGACGTTTTCATCCGCGGCCGACGCACTGCTCTCCGGCGTCGCACAAACCACCTTCGCGCAAGGCGCGTGGGCCGGCGCGCTGATCGTCGCCGGCCTTGCCGCTGCGTCGCGACGCGCGGCCGCGTTCGCAATGAGCGGCGCGATCGTGTCGACCGTATTGTTGGTCGCGCTCGGTGCCAGCGGCGTATCGTTCGCCGACGGCCTGCTCGGCTTCAACGGCGCGCTCGCCGCGCTTGCGCTGATGCCGCGCGGCCCGCGCGCGGCGCTCGCGGCCGCCGCATTGGCTGCACTGATCCAGTGGCTCGCGACGCGCGCCGGCATTCCCGCGTTCACGGCCCCGTTCGCGCTCGCATCGTGGGTCACGGTGATCGTCGCGCGCCGCTTCACCCTCGGAGAACCCGATGTCGTCATTCGTACACCGTCCTGATGCCGTGAAATCCGGCGGCCCGATCTCGGACGCCGAACGTCGGATGCGCGTGGACCTCGCCGCCGCGTACCGGCTCGTCGCGCTGAATGGCTGGGACGACCTGATCTATACGCACCTTTCGGCAACCGTGCCCGGCGAGCCCGGCCACTTCCTGATCAACCCGTTCGGCCTCACGTTCGACGAAGTCCGCGCGTCGAATCTCGTGAAGATCGACCTGGCCGGCAACCGGATCGGCGACAGCGAGCATGCAGTCAACGTGACGGGCTTCGCGCTGCACGCGGCCGTGCACGCCGCACGCACCGACGCCGTGTGCGTGATGCACCTGCACAATACGGCCGGCATCGCCGTATCGATCCAGCGCGACGGGCTGCTGCCCGCGTCGCAGCATGCGCTGCGGTTTCATGGCGACCTCGCGTACCACGACTACGAGGCGCTCGCGTTCTCGCCGGCCGAAGGCGCGCGGTTGACCGCGAGCCTCGGCACGCAATCCGCGATGCTGCTGCGCAACCACGGCACACTGACGGTCGGCCGCACCGTGGCCGAAGCCTATGTGCTGATGGATACGCTGATCAAGGCGTGCGACATCCAGGTGCGTGCGCAGGCCGGCGGCGGTCCGCTCGTGCTGCCCGACCCGGCCATCGCCGCCCGAACCGCGGAACAGCTGCGCGACGGTGGCGCAATCGAAGGCGAACTGGAATGGCCGGCGCTGCTGCGCCGGCTCGACCGGATCGATCCGACGTATCGCGACTGACGCCGCCGGCGCCCCACGCATCATTCACCCCAACCATCGGAGCACTCCGTCATGCCGACTTTCAATATCCAGCTCTTCGAAGGCCGCACCGTCGACCAGAAGCGCGTATTCGTCGAAGCCATCACGCGCGTCACGTGCGAGACGCTCGGCTGCGAGCCGGGCTCGGTCGATATCATCCTGACCGACGTGAAAAAAGAGAACTGGGCGACGGCCGGCAAGCTGTGGAGCGACGAGCGCTGAGCGTCAAAGGCGGCGGCGCTTCGGCGCTGCCCACCCTGCACTGATTTACCTACTGCAGCGCCCGCGACGGGTGCTGCACGCGGCCGCCTCCAGCCGCCTCTCGTTGTGCGCCCGCACATCGCTTTGTCACGCAATCGGCGCATAATGCCGGACAGACGCAGCAGCCGATGGCCACCCGACGAGGAGACCGCCATGGAAGCGAAGAACGAGGAAGTCGTCGCACACCTGCTCTCGGACGTCGTCGAATTCGCGCGCGGGCGCCTGCCCGAAGCCACGTTCCGGATCGTCGAACCGTTCCTGCGTCATTACTACGACTTCGTCGATGCCGACGATCTGCAGAGCCGCAGCATCGCCGATCTCTACGGCGCCGCGATGGCGCACTGGCAGACCGCCCAGAAATTCGTGCCGGGCAGCGAACGGCTGCGCGTGTACAACCCGATCCTCGAACAGCACGGCTGGCATTCCGACCACACGGTCATCGAGATCGTCAACGACGACATGCCGTTCCTCGTCGATTCGGTGACGATGGCCGTCAACCGCCTCGGGCTCGCGCTGCACTCGGCACTGCACCCGGTATTCCGCATCTGGCGCGGCCGCGATGGCGGCATCGAGCGCGTCGATGCGGGCGGCGCGACGCCCGGCGACGGCCAGTCGCAGCTCGCGTCGTTCATCCATTTCGAAGTCGACCGCTGCGGCGATGCCGCGCTGCTCAACACGTTGCGCAACGATATCGCGCACGTGCTCGGCGACGTGCGCGCGTCGGTGGAAGACTGGCCGAAGATCGTCGACATCGCGCGCGCGACGATCAAGGAAATGAAGGCGCGCGAATCGACCGCGGAAGACATCGAGGCACGCGCGTTCCTCGAATGGATGGCCGCCGATCACTTCACGTTCCTCGGCCAGCGCGACTACGCGCTGGTATCCGACAGTTCCGGCTTCGGGTTGCGCGGTATCGAAGGCTCGGGTTTCGGCCTGCTGCGCGAATCGTTGCGCGCGCCCGATGCGCCCGACGTGACGCCGCTGCCGACCGCCGCCGCCGACATCATCACCGGCCCGTGGCCGATCTTCCTCACCAAGGCGAATTCGCGGGCGACCGTACACCGGCCCGGCTATCTCGACTATGTCGGCGTGAAACTCGTCGGCGCCGACGGCAAGGTCACCGGCGAGCGCCGCTTCATCGGGCTCTACACGTCGACCGCCTACATGGTGTCGAGCGCCGAGATCCCGATCGTGCGCCGCAAGTGCGCGAACATCGTGCGACGCGCGGGCTTCTTGCCGAAGGGGCATCTCGGCAAGTCGCTCGTGACGGTGCTCGAAACCTATCCGCGCGACGAACTGTTCCAGGCCGACGAAGACCAGCTCTACGACATCGCGCTCGGCATCCTGCGGCTGCAGGAACACCAGCGCACGCGCCTGTTCGTCCGCCGCGACCGCTTCGACCGCTTCGTGTCGTGCCTCGTGTTCGTGCCGCGCGACAAGTACAACACCGACCTGCGCCGGCGCATCGCGAAGCTGCTCATCGATGCGTACAACGGCGTGAACGTCGAATTCACGCCGCTGCTGTCGGAATCGGCGATCGCGCGGATCCATTTCGTCGTGCACGCGGAACCGGGCACGATGCCCGACGTCGACACGCGCGAGCTCGAAACGCGGCTCGTGCAGGTCGCGCGCCGCTGGCAGGACGATCTCGCCGACGCGCTGCTCGACGCATTCGGCGAGGAGCAAGGCAACCGCCTGCTGCAGCGCTATGCCGACTCGTTCCCGGCCGGCTATCGCGACGACTATCCGGCGCGCACCGCCGTGCGCGACATCGAGCTGATCGAGCGCGTGAAGGATTCCGGGCAGCTCGCGATGAACCTGTACCGGCCGATCGAGGCCGAGGCGCGTGCGTTCCGCTTCAAGGTCTATCGCGCGGGCGACCCGATCGCGCTGTCGCGCAGCCTGCCGATGCTCGAGCATCTCGGCGTGCGCGTCGACGAGGAGCGGCCGTACCGGATCCAGACGCAGGATGCCGCGCATGCGTGGGTACACGACTTCGGCCTCGAGCTCGCCGACGATACCGAATTCGACATCGAACGCGTGAAGGGCCTGTTCGAAGATGCGTTCGACCAGATCTGGAGCGGTCGGATCGAGAACGACGACTTCAACCGCCTCGTGCTGCGCGCCCACCTGAGCGCGCGCGAAGTGACGATCCTGCGCGCGTATGCGAAGTATCTGCGGCAAGTCGGCTCGACCTTCAGCGACGCCTATATCGAACGCGCGCTGACCGGCAATCCGGCGATCGCACGGCAGCTCGTCGAGCTGTTCCTGCTGCGCTTCGACCCGGCCACCGGCGACACGCGCGACGTGCAGGCCGAACGGCTGCTGAAAGAGATCGAAGGCGCGCTCGACCAGGTGCCGAACCTCGACGAGGACCGCATCCTGCGCCAGTTCCTCGGCGTGATCAACGCGACCGAGCGCACCAACTACTTCCTGCGCGACGCGAACGGCGAATCGAAACCGTACCTGTCGTTCAAGTTCAATCCGGCGAAAGTGCCCGGCCTGCCCGAACCGAAGCCGATGTTCGAGATCTGGGTGTATTCGCCGCGGGTCGAGGGCGTGCACCTGCGCGGCGGGCGCGTCGCGCGTGGCGGCCTGCGCTGGTCGGATCGCCGCGAGGATTTCCGCACCGAAGTGCTCGGGCTGATGAAGGCGCAGATGGTGAAGAACGTCGTGATCGTGCCGGTCGGCTCGAAAGGCGGCTTCGTCGTGAAGAACCCGCCGCCGCCGAGCGATCGCGAAGCATGGATGCGCGAAGGCATCGCGTGCTACCAGACCTTCCTGCGCGGCCTGCTCGACCTGACCGACAACCTCGTCAGCAACGCGATCGTGCCGCCGCCCGACGTCGTGCGTCACGATCCGGATGACCCGTACCTGGTCGTCGCCGCCGACAAGGGCACGGCCACCTTCTCCG
Organism: Burkholderia sp. AU30198; assembly: GCF_020419825.1. Classification (NCBI taxonomy): domain Bacteria; kingdom Pseudomonadati; phylum Pseudomonadota; class Betaproteobacteria; order Burkholderiales; family Burkholderiaceae; genus Burkholderia; species Burkholderia sp. AU30198. Next base: position 1,249,889 of record NZ_JAIZSA010000001.1, read on the forward strand.
ACTACGCGAACGCGATCTCGCACGAATACGGCTTCTGGCTCGACGACGCGTTCGCGTCCGGCGGCTCGGTCGGCTACGACCACAAGAAGATGGCGATCACCGCGCGCGGCGCGTGGGAATCGGTGAAGCGGCACTTCCGCGAGATGGGCATCGATACGCAGACGACCGATTTCACGGTGGTCGGCGTCGGCGACATGTCGGGCGACGTGTTCGGCAACGGGATGCTGCTGTCGCCGCATATCCGGCTCGTCGCCGCGTTCGATCACCGGCACGTGTTCCTCGACCCGAACCCCGATCCCGCGACGAGCTTCGCGGAGCGCGCGCGCATGTTCGCGCTCGAACGCTCGAGCTGGGCCGATTACGATCCGGCGTCGATCTCGTCGGGCGGCGGCGTCTACCCGCGCACCGCGAAGACGATCCCGCTGTCGCCGGCCGTGCAGGCCGCGCTCGGCATCGACGCGCATGCGCTGCCGCCGGCCGAGCTGATCCGCGCGATCCTGCAGGCGCCGGTCGACCTGCTGTACAACGGCGGCATCGGCACCTACGTGAAGGCCGCGCGCGAAACCCACCTGCAGGTCGGCGACCGCGCGAACGACGCGGTGCGCGTGAACGGCACGGACCTTCGCTGCAAGGTGGTCGGCGAAGGCGGCAACCTCGGCTGCACGCAGTTCGGCCGGATCGAGTTCGCGCAGCGCGGCGGCCGCATCAACACCGATGCGATCGACAACTCGGCCGGCGTCGATTGTTCGGATCACGAAGTCAACATCAAGATCCTGCTCGGGCTGGTCGTGTCCGACGGCGAGATGACCGAGAAGCAGCGCAACGCGCTGCTCGCGGAGATGACCGACGAAGTCGGACTGCTCGTGCTGCGCGACAACTACTACCAGACGCAGGCGCTGTCGATCGCCGGCCGCTATGCGGTCGAGCTGCTCGACGCCGAGGCACGCCTGATGCGCTGGCTCGAACGCGCGGGCCGCCTGAACCGCGTGATCGAATTCCTGCCGACCGACGATGAAGTCGCCGAACGGCAAGCTGCGAAGCTCGGCCTCACGTCACCGGAACGCGCGGTGCTGCTCGCGTACAGCAAGATGTGGCTGTACGACGCGCTGCTCGAATCCGACGTGCCCGAGGATTCGCTGGTGGCCGCGATGCTCGTCGACTACTTCCCGAAACCGCTGCAGCAGCGCTTCAGCGAACCGATGCGCCGCCATCCGCTGCGCCGCGAAATCCTCGCGACGCACCTGACCAACGCGCTCGTGAACCGCGTCGGCTGTGCATTCGTGCACCGGCTGATGGAGGAAACCGACGCGCAGCCCGGCGACATCGTGCGGGCGTGCATCATGGCGCGCGACGTGTTCGACCTCGATGCGGTGTGGCGCGACATCGACGCGCTCGACAACCGTGTCGCCGACGACGTGCAGGCGCGCATGTTCGTCGACGTCGCGCGGCTGCTGGAGCGCGCGGCACTGTGGTTCCTGCGGCATCTGCAATCCGGCGCGGTGGCCGACGGCGGCGTCGCCGAGCTGATCGCGCGCTGCCGCGACGCGGCGGAGCGGCTCGCGCCGCAACTGCCGTCGCTGCTGCCGGCCGACGATCTCGAGGCGCTGTCCGAGCGGCAGCGCGTGCTGGTCGAAGCCGGCGTCGACAGCGCGCTGGCGGTGCGCGTCGCGAGCGGCGACATCTCGGCCGCGCTGCTCGACATCGCCGAAGTGGCCGCGACCAGCAACCGCAGCCTCGAACTCGTCGCGGGCGTCTATTTCTCGCTCGGGACGCTGCTCAATTACAGCTGGATCGGCGAACGCGCGGCGACACTGCCGACGCCGACCCACTGGGACATGCTGGCGCGCGCGGCCGCGCTCGCGGAAGTCGCACGCCTCAAGCGCACGCTCGCGACGAGCGCGCTCGCGGAATCGCCGGATTCGACCACGCCGGAGACGATCGTCGGCGCGTGGCGCGCGCGCCGCGAAGCCGCGCTCGTGCGCTACGAGCACCTGCTCGCAGACCTGCGCGCGTCCGGCGGCGCGAGCCTCGCAGTGCTGCTCGTGGTCGTGCGGGAAATGGCCGTGCTCGAACGCGCGTGACGGGTGTGATGAACGCGACGGCTCAGACCGTCGCGACCAGCAGCTCTTCCGCGTTGTTCGGCGGCCGCAGGCCGTCGGTGCGATCGGCGAAATAGCGGTGCGTCAGATCGGCGGCCGATACATGCGCGGCCGCCGCGAAACCGGCCTCCCGCGCGAGCGCCCGGATCTGCGCCGGCATGAAGAAGCTGACGAACGGCGTGCCGCTTGCGCGCGCGCCCTTCGCAGCCATTTCAAGCCCGGGACGCACATCGGGATCCGCATTCTCCAGCGGCAGCAGGAACGTCATCGCGAGCGTCGAGCCCGGCGCGAGCGAGGCGACTTCGCGCAACGCGGCCGCATTCGCGTCGTGCGTCAGGTACATGCTGACGCCGGTGGACACCACGACCGCCGGCTTGCCGGCATCGAAGCCCGCGCCGACGAGCGCTGCGCGCCATGACTGCTTCGCCTCGAAATCGACCGGCACGAAACGCAGCCAGTCGGGCACGCCGAAACCGAGCTCGACCAGGCGGCGCTGCTTCCAGGCCTGCGGCGCGGGCGGGTCGACTTCGAAGACGGTCACGCGCGACGCCATGTCCGGCCGGCGCTGTACGAAGCTGTCGAGGCCCGCGCCGAGGATCACGTACTGGCTCACGCCGCGCGCGGCCTGCTCGATCACCAGATCCTCGATGAAGCGTGCCCGCGCGACGATCGACGCGCGGAATGGCCGCGTGAATTGCGGATCCATGTCGCCACGCTGCTGCCAGCCAGGCTCGGGCGCAAGCAATTGCAGCCCGACTTCGTCGGCGAGCACATGCGGCGGTGCGTCGAGTTCGACGTGCAGCGCGCGCCACAGCGCGACGCGCGCAGCCGTGCTGTCGGGGGCGCTTTCGCGGGGTTCGGTCATGGCCGCCTCACGCGCCCTGCTTGCCCGGCGCCTGCAGGCGCCATACACGACCGTCCGGGTCGCGCACGGTCATGTCGCGCGTGCCCCAGTGGGTGTCCTCGAACGGCGTGACGACGTCGACGATCGGCTGCGGCTGCACCGCGTGCTCGTCCGCCACCTTGAGCACGACCTGCAGGTCCGGCGTCTCGCCCGGCGGCACTTCGGCGATGAACAGAAAGGGGCCGTCGCCACTGCGCAACTGGCCCGAGTGGTGATCGGTTTCGAACTCCAGCTTGAAGCCCAGCGCCTGGAAGAACTTTGCCGACTTGCCCCAGTTGTGCGTCGTCAGGTACACGGCTTCGATTCGCTCGGATGACATGTCACTCCTCCTTGGTGGACGGCCCCGCGCCCGGCGGCGGCACGGCCAGGTACGCGCGCAATGCGTCGGCCACCAGCGCGGACAGCGACTGCTCCGTTTCGATGGCGCGATGCTTGACCTGCCGGATCAGGCTGAGCGGCAGGTACACGTTGAATTGCTTGACTTCTTCGTCGGTCATGATGGCTAGTATGCTAGCAATCTAGCAAAAGTCAACCGCAGGCGCGGCCCGTGTGTGCGGGCCGCCATTGATTGTCGTGATCCGGATTACGTCGCGGCGCGCGCCGCCAGCCGCGCGAACAGCGCGTCGAGATCGAATCCCGTCGTGTCGATGCCGATCGTGTCGCGCAGGCATGCGCCCCAGGCGGCCGCATCGTCGAACGTGACGGCGTGCCCGACGCCCGCCGCGTCGCGGATCGTCAGCGTGGTGTTGCGCAGCGCCGCACGACCGTCCGGCAGCACGCGGCAGGCAATCAGGTTGTGCAGGAAGATCGATTCGGGATACGTCGACGTGAACCAGTTCGCGGCGTCGTAATCGATCCACTCGACCCGCTTCGGCTGGAAGCGGTAGGTGGTCTGCCAGCCGTCGGGCGTCTCGACCTGCACCTCGAATTCCCCGTCGACCGGTGCGGCGACGACGCGGAACGCGCCGTGCGGCGTCTGCTGCCGCTCGTCCGGCACGAAACGCAGCGGCGCAGTCAGCGTCGCGCTGCCGAAGCCGATGTCCGCGAGCCAGGCCGCGCCGTCGAGATCGATGCGCAGCAGCATGTGCGTGTGCGCGGTGGCGACTTCCGGCGGCAACATCCAGCGCACGCGCGCGATCATCGGCGTCACGCGAAAGCCGATCGTCGTGAGCGCGGTGTAGAACAGCTTGTTGAGTTCGAAGCAGTAGCCGCCGCGGCGATGCGCGAGCACCTTGTCGACGATCGACGGCAGGTCGAGCGCGACGCGCGCACCTGTCAGCGGATTGAGGTTTTCGAACGGAATCGCCTGCGGGTGCAGCAGGTGCAGCCGGCGGAGCACGTCGAGCGTCGGCTCGACCGGGCCGTCGTAGCCGATGCGGGAGAAATAGCGCGAGAGGTCGAACGAGTCTGTCATGAACCTGCACCGAAAAAAGGGACACGCCACGATAGCATCGCGGGCAATCCCCATGTTGGGCGAGGCGATCTTCGTCTTCGCACGCGATGCCGGCACCGCATCGCGCGCAGCCCCGCGCAACGTTACGGCAGCAGCTTCAGCGCGGACGATGCGATCGACGGCACTGAAATGCCCTGGCTCGTCGCGAACTGCACGGCCTGGCTGAGCGTCGCCGCGAGCGACTGCAACTGGCCCGGCGCGCTTTGCGCGATATACGACGCAGCCTGCATGTTCTGCGGATTCAGGCCCGACTGCAACAGCGACGCCGCGCTCGTCGAACCGAGATTGCCGAGCCCCGACTGCAGCTGCGAATACTGCGTGAGCCCCTGCCCGAGCGACGCGAGGCCGTTGCTGAACGCCTGCTTGTCGATCGGCCCGTGCGTCGCGCCACCGCTCGCGAACGCCTGGCCGAGCGCCTGCGACACGGATTGCTGCGCGCCGCCCATCTGCGACAGCGCAGCCGGCGTCAGCGCATTGCCGCCGGCGAGCTGGCTCGCGGCCTGCTGCGCCTGCCCGGCCGCACCGGTAAGCCCCATCGCCGACGCGAGCGAAGACTGGCCGGTCAGCACCTGCTGGTTCGCGCCGACATAGGCCTGCAGCAGTTGCCCGACACCGCCCTGCGCGGGCGCCGCCTGCTGCTGCCCGCCGCCGAGCAGCGATGCGCCGATCGACTGCAGGTCGAGCTGCGCGTGCGCGGCGCCGCTTGCCAGGATGCCGAACGCGATGCCTGCCGAGGCCAGGTACCGGCCCGTCGCGCGAATCTGCTTCATGTGTTTTCCTCGTGCCCGAATTGTTGAGGCCGATATTGTCGAAGCGCGCCGCGCGCGGCCGCAACGACTGAAACACATCGAAACGAAATCACGCGGCGCGGCCGCTTGCAATTCCGCGACCGGCTTACGCGGTCGGGCGGATTCGTCTGCGTTTGCTGGGCGATATCGGGTGGGGGCTGGAATTCGTTCGCGAGCCGCATCAATGGCGGTGGAACTGGCCGTCGCAGGCGACGTCGGAGGTGGTCGGCCAACCGTCGCGCGTATCGCACTGCACGTCGAATTCACGATCGAACGGCACAGCGGCGACACGGAACGTGCCGTGCAGCGTCAATGACATGACGCCACACCGTCGCACAACGCACCCGTGCCCGGCGTGACGCGCGCCGTCGAACGACACGTTCGGGAATCAAAGCAAAACGGGCGGCTTGTCGCCGCCCGCTTCTCCATCCGCCATGTGTCTCCGTACCGGCTTGGGCTTGGGCTTGGGCTTGGGCTTGGGCTTGGGCTTGGGCTTGGGCTTGGGCTTGGGCTTGGGCGTCGGCGTCGGCGTCGGCGTCGGCGTCGGCGTCGGCGTCGGCGTCGGCTTCGGCTTCGGCGTCGGCGTCGGCGTCGGCGTCGGCGTCGGCGTCGGCGTCGGCGTCGGCGTCGGCGTCGGCTTCGGCTTCGGCTTCGGCTTCGGCTTCGGCTTCGGCTTCGGCTTCGGCTTCGGCTTCGGCTTCGGCTTCGGCTTCGGCTTCGGCTTCGGCTTCGGCTTCGGCTTCGGCTTCGGCTTCGGCTTCGGCTT